>NZ_VISE01000001.1:0-1415035 GCF_007827275.1 Gillisia sp. Hel_I_86
AAGAAAGGCTGAAAAATTATATTCAAAACAAAATAGCAATACTCAACAACAATCATATTCATACTACGCATCAAGAAATTGCTGAAGATTTGCATACGAGCAGAGTTGTAATTTCACGCTTGCTAAAAAAAATGGAACAGGAACATAAAATATCGTTACACCGAAGTTTTATTCAAGTCCAAACTGGGTTTTAAAGATGGCGATGAATTTCCTACAACCTTTAATGAGCAGATAAATTATCCCTTTTTTCCTAAATACAGTAACTACCGGAAAGAATGAGCGAGCGAAAAAATCATTTTAGTTAATAAGTACTTATGTATCATAGGTTACTGAAAAAGCCCATTCAAATCTTACTTTTGAGTAAAAATTAGATATTATGAAAATTAAACAGTTTGAATACGAACCACTAGCGCATTTTTCATATGCTATTGTCAGCAATGGAGAAATGGTGGTTGTCGACCCAGAGCGCAACCCGATGAAATATTATGCTTTCGCGAAAGCGAACATGCCAAAATAGTTGCTGTTTTTGAAACACACCCGCACGCAGATTTTGTTTCTTCGCACCTACAGATGCACAAAGAAACGGGTGCGACAATCTATGTAAGTAACAAGGTAGGAGCAGATTACCCACATCGTCCCTTTGATGAAGGGGATACCTTACAAATAGGGGAAATTGAGATTACCGCCATTAACACCCCAGGCCATTCCCCTGATAGCATAACGATAGTAGCGAAAGATGGAAAAAAGGTGGCACTTTTCACAGGGGACACGCTATTTATAGGAGATGTAGGAAGACCAGACCTAAGGGAAAAAGCTGGAAATATGAAAGCTAAACGTCGAGAGCTCGCCGAGATGATGTTTCAAACAATACAGGATAAATTTACAGGATTACCAGACGATGCACTGGTTTACCCAACTCACGGGAATTATATAAGTAGCGATAAAAGTAGTACTAATGAGCGTATGGGCAACTGGGCGTTCAAAGTAGAGACCAAAGAAAAATTCATCGATTCCCTTCTCGATGGTCAACCATTCATCCCCTCCTATTTTGGCTATAATGTTGACACCAATAAAACAGGTGCCCCCATCTTGCGTAATGCACTTGCAAAAATTCCGTTCAAGTTAAATGGAGCCATTGATAACGGAGCATTGGTCATAGATATTCGGGATGAAGCAACCTTTAAAAGAGGACATATAAAAGGAAGTTTAAACATTCAAGCAGCTTCCGAAAGTGCAAAGTTCGAGACTTGGTTAGGAGCCATCGTTGAACCTGACGAAAAATTTAATTTAGTCATCGATCATCCAAAAGATTTAGAGGAAATACTTGAAAGGGTGGCAGTAATAGGTTATGAAGTGAATCTTTTGTCCGTCGCCACGTCAGACACTATGAATCTTGAAACGATGGAATCATTGGACTTAAATGACTTTGAAAAACACCCTGATAACTATACAATCGTTGATATACGCAATAAAGGCGAGGTAGAGGAAGGCAAGTTCTTTAAAAATGCCTTGAGCCATCCCTTAAATGATTTACGGAAAACGGCAAATGAAATTTCAACTGGAAAACCTATAGTGGTACATTGTGCGGGCGGTTATAGAAGTGCCGCAGGAAGTAGCATACTCAAAAATAAGATTCCTGGAACTAAGGTATATGACCTAAGCGATGATATCGAAAAATTTAAATAGTTTTCTATGGATACTCGCTTAGGCTTAAGAGAGAACTGGAAGCAGTTTTCGCTGTTGGTTTTGGTAAGCGCCTTTGTTGGCGGTATGATAGGGTTGGAACGCAGCATATTCCCTGAATATGCACAAAAAGTTTTTGGGATTGAATCAAAAACAGCCATACTTTCATTCATAACAGCCTTCGGAATTACCAAGGCTCTGACCAATTACTTTACTGGGCGTTTGGCAAATGCCATAGGTCGGAAAAATTTATTGGTTATTGGGTGGTTATTTGCCATTCCTGTTCCTTTTATTTTGATGAACGCAAACGGTTGGAACTGGGTAATAGTTGCCAATCTTCTTTTAGGAATCAACCAAGGTCTGACTTGGAGCAGTACGGTGGTAATGAAAATTGACCTTGTAGGAGAGAAAAATCGCGGTCTGGCAATGGGACTCAATGAATTTGCAGGTTATTTTGCCATCGGTATAGTGGCATTCCTTTCAGGTTACGTGGCAGACCGATATGGTATTACCCCTTATCCGTTTTACATAGGAATAGTTATATCTATAATAGGATTTTTATTGAGTCTATTTTTTATAAATGATACGAGCAAATTTGTTGCCTTAGAAAGTAAAGATGATAATTCAACCGAACTAAAGAATATATTTTGGGAAACCACATTAAAAGATAAAACACTTAGCTCAGTGAGCCAAGCAGGTCTGGTGAACAAACCTTAATGACGGAATGATATGGGGGCTATTGCCCATAATTTTGCTTCAAGCCAATTATGATTCCCAAAATATAGGGATTATAACAGCTATCTACCCTACGGTTTGGGGATTGGGACAATTATTTACTGGTAGGATGTCAGATATATATTCAAAAAAGGCGATGTTGTTTTGGGGAATGCTTTTGCAAGGTTTTGCCATTTTAATTTTACCCT
Source organism: Gillisia sp. Hel_I_86 (assembly GCF_007827275.1). Classification (NCBI taxonomy): domain Bacteria; kingdom Pseudomonadati; phylum Bacteroidota; class Flavobacteriia; order Flavobacteriales; family Flavobacteriaceae; genus Gillisia; species Gillisia sp. Hel_I_86. Next base: position 2,607 of record NZ_VISE01000001.1, read on the forward strand.
TCATTACAGAGAGCTACATAATGCTAATTGCCTTAACCTTTGCGTTGGGGATTGGTACTGCGCTGGTCTACCCTACATTCTTGTCTACAATTGCAGCTGCCACGAGCCCAGCCCAACGTGCCGAAAGCATAGGTACTTTTAGGCTATGGCGAGATTTGGGATATGCTATTGGAGCAATAGTTTCTGGGATCATTGCGGATTTATTCGGTGTGTCGATGGCAATATTGTCTATAGGTGCCATAACCATAGTTTCGGCAATGGTAATCAAATTTAGGATGCCAGAACTAAAGACCATTAAAAATAATTAAAGTCATTTCGTTTTAGGTAATTCTTGCTACCCATTGTGAATTTGAAATAAATGATTTTGTATCAATATGTTTTAGTTATAGATTAGTTTGTGAAGCGATGTTGCCATAGAGACCGCTGATAGTATTTTTTTTGTTGAAAATTCTATAAACCTTTTACTTGGAGATTAAAAATTAAACTACCGTATTGAAACTCATCAAATAATTTCCGTTTTTTTGTTTAAATACGACAATCCAAATTTGATTTTAATTAAAAATAATGATTATGATGTTTCTATGGGTTTTGTGGCAATCCTTTTAGTTTATCTTCTCTGGAAATTTATAGATAAGAAAAATTAACGCTGTAGTAGAGTCAATCTAAAATTTACTCCCGAGATAACATCTCGGTGAATTTGAGAAGGTAGATAAACTGCTTTTTAGTTTTGTTCTTTTATAAAAGGTATTGGCTCAAGATAATGAATTGGGGGTTTTAGATATAAGTATCTTCTTTAATTAGTATATTTGAAAATTAATGAAACTGATTGCTTACATATTATCGTTTTATGTAATTTTTTTAATGACTATGCCAGCTGTTCAGGCTTTTTCGCCTATTGATGCTGGCAATTCTTGTTGTAATGGCTGTATACCAAATACTTCTACCGGGGATCACCTCCCCGGTTTCCTTATCAATAATATGAAGTTTCTGCCTGCAAAATCAATAAATAGTTCTTTCCCAGGGTCATGCTCAAGCTTCATCGAGCCTTTCTCCCTGGCATATTTACGCCAATAATGTTCCATAAACTGGTATAGCCATAAGGATCTTTAGCCTGCTGCACATATTCCTGGTAATGGTATAAAAAGGTAGAGCCGGGGTGGTTTCGAGCCTTATTGGGTTCTTCGTCACTTTTGGTGAACCATACTTTCATGTAATACCATTTTCTTTAGAAGCGGAAAGTTGGCTCTGCCATACATCATTCGTTTGATATTTTTCAATTTATTGACCTGTCCTTCCACCTGCCCATTACTTATGACTGATATTACCACTTGATTTATGGCACTATAATCGTGTTTGACCCCTTGGGCAAAACTCCGTAATTCTGATTCAGGTTGCAGTGCGCGGGTTAACCAACTTTCTAATGGTCCTTCCTCTTTATTTTTGAAGAGGCTTTTAAATTGCACGGCCATTTCTACGGCGGCTTTAATTTCCGGCGCTTTGTTATACAGGAATTTCAGAAAAGCCTGATCCGTCTTTTTTAATCGGTCTTCTGGCTGTAATACCATAAAGGAAATCTTCGAGGTTGACCAGGTTTTTATTGGTGATAATTTTGGCAAAAAAAATATTGTCAGAGTCAGGCTTAATAAACTGATTCATATTACTGCAAAATTGGGTATACTTCCCATTAAACCCTTTATCGCGGATATTTTTGTATAAGGTTGGATAGTCCTGTTTCCCGTAAAATTTCGGAAGGTATTCCCTGAACTCATGAAAATTAGTCATAGTTACTTGTGGTACAGGCGCTTGTCGTTTCGGGAATTCATCATGCTGAATGTACTTCCCGATGGTTCGGGGGCCGGCTTGAAGCATTTTGGCAATTGTTTTTATCCTATATCCTTGCTGATGAAGTTCCTTTGCCTTTTCAAATTTCATTTGTCGCTGTGAGTTTGATGTACATTTAGGTGTTGGCAGTGAACGAGCCTTTTCTTCTTCCAATAGAGGTTCTCTATTGCCCGGACGGCTAAAAGCTATAAAGGCCGCTTTCAAAGTTGTACTGTGCTTGTGAAGTACCCTTTTAAAAGCATCCCTAAGGTTTACATGGAGGTGATATCTGTCAGCTACCTCGATGGCCTCTTTGGTACCTTCTTTAGTTCCCTTCGAATAGGCACTGGCGCGATCCCGTGATACTGTATGAATTTCTGGATGCTTTAGAAGCCACTGCTTCAACGTATCTGCTTCTCTATCCGGTAATAAGTCGACAACCTTCTTACGTTCAAGATCTACAATGATGGTCCCATAGTTCCTTCCTTTCTTAAATGCCCAATCATCCACTCCTATGACTCCAGAAGTAGTAGTTGTCCCTTCTATTTCCAACTGTTGAATTAGGCGCAAGATGGTCGAGGAACTCACCGGGTTACCTGCAATACGACTAATCAATGCCCCTTTGTTTCCACCTACTTCCAGGCCTATGCTACGCAGCACATCAATGGAACGGCATAAGCGCCTTGCATAAGGCAGAATATCCTGGCTAAAGCGTTCTGTAAATATTTTTCGCGGACAGCTTTTATTACGGCAGAAAAACTTTCTTGCCCTGAGCTGTAATTGCACCAATTTTCCTGATATTGGAAGATCTGCTAAACTTCGAACATAATGACTATGAATACGATTGCCATATTTGTTACATAAAGGGCAGCTACTGCGCTTTTGTTTTGGAAGAATAGAGAAAATGATTTTTGTATCAGTATGGAATACAGCAATTTGCTTAATTTTTAATTTGCAGGAAAGCATAGTACATAGTTTAAAAACACCCTATTAAATTACACAATTAATGTGTATATTTATATTCTTTTAGAAGAAAAATAATGGCAAAAAACACGTTAGACCCGAAAGAATTAAACCCTCAAGAGATCAAAAATATTCTCAAAAGCAGACAAGAATATAGAGTAGCTCTAAGGTTGCAAATGGTTTACCTGATCCACCAGGGAAAATCCAGCAGAGAGGTGGCCGATATCTATCAGGTAAGCTTTAAACAGGTGCTAAACTGGGTACATAGATTTAAACATCAGGGAATAGAAGGGCTCAAAGACAAAGTGGGGCGTGGTAGAAAAGCTAGCTTAAACAAAAAAGAATTAGATCATATTCGGCAGACTATTTTGAATACCGCTCCATCTGAATATGGGTACACATCCAAGCGATGGACAGGGCCTTTACTTTTGAAATGGATCAATAAAGAATATAAAACCGAATTTACAGCCACAACTATATATAAATTACTTGAAAAGATTGGGCTGGAGTCCCAAAACGGAAAAGGGTATGTCCCACTCGATTAGATCGTGTAAATAATTAATGATTTTTTCACCAAAAGTGACGAAGAACCCGATTCAAACCGTAATATCCACACTGGAGCGGCTTTGCAAAGAGCAAGCGTGAAACGTGCTGCTTACGAAGTAGCCCAGGTGTTGGAACGCAACAGGGAAGGCCTGGCCGGTTATTGTGCCAATAGCTGGCAACTTCGTACCCTCCACGCCTTGCGCAAATGCCGCAGCGCTGCCCTTGGCGGCCACATTGACCGTTGCAACAATCCGGGCTGTCACCGCCTGCACCTGAGCTACAACAGTTGCCGGAACCGTCATTGTCCCAAGTGCCAGGGACACAAGAGGGAAGAATGGATACGGGCAAGGGAGGAAGAATTACTTAACGTGCCGTACTTCCACGTGGTGTTTACCCTTCCCCCTGAGCTTAACCGGGCCTGCCTGTATGAACCAAAACTGATGTACAGCTTACTGTTCAAAACAGCATGGCAGGTAATAAAAGGTTTTTCTGCAAACCCAAAGTTCATCGGGGCCAATCCCGGTATGATCGCTATCCTGCATACCTGGGGACAAAACCTTTCCCTACACCCACACCTGCATTGCATTGTTCCCGGTGGAGGCATTACCAAATCCGGCAAATGGAAGTCGGCCAGGAGCAAAGGCACATACTTGTTTCCGGTAAAGGCCAGGAGCACCGTATTTAGGGCTCGTTTTGTAGCTGCCCTGCGCAAGGAACTGAAGCCGCGATCCATTGCCTTCTATGAAAGCCTGTTCAAAAGCAATTGGGCAGTTTACTGTAAGCGTCCTTTTTTTGGCCCTTCTCAAGTGGTGGGATACTTGGGACGTTACACCCACAAGATCGCCATTGGCAACCATCGCATAAAAGAGCTGGACAACAAGGGCGTTACTTTTGCCGTAAAGGATTACCGGCACGGGGGAAAGAGGTCCTTACTACGTTTGTCCGACCAAGAGTTCATCAGGCGGTTCGCCCTGCACGTCCTCCCCAAAGGCTTTGCACGCATCCGCCATTACGGGATCTTGAGCTCCTACCACAAGAAAATCACGCTTACCCAGCTACGGCAAAGCCTGGGGCGGGTACAACTCCAAAAACAAAAACCATTACAACACCGGCTGTGCCTGGTTTGCAAGAAAGGAACATTAGTGACCCTTAACATCTTTACGGCACGTGGTCCACCAGAATATTGGATGGAAAAATTGAAAAAGCAAAAACAAAACGGAATATGAAAAAATGATCCTTAAAGGCGTAATAGGACGCCTATGGCCTAATCCGATCAAAATAGCATGAAATACCAAAAGTGCTATGGAAAACATTACAAAAAGGAGTTGCACCTTCGGTCAATAACAATAACCCGACATCCAGTTAGGTGTCCTACCTAACAAACTTTACCCCCTCAAAACAAACTAATCCCCATATAGGGCTAATCGGCAAAGAACCGGTTTAGTCAACAGGGCGTTCATGTTAGGCCGTACCGGCCACACGAACGCTTAGTTATTATCCGCACTATTTGTAGTGCTAATTGGAAGTAACGCTTCGGCCCAGGGGATGCCTGTGTATGACAATACAAACTTTATCTCTTTTGTAAAATCATTGTTGGAATCTGGTAAACAGACCGCCAATTTAATGAAGACGGTAAAATTCCTTAAAACCCAAAAAGAGAATATCGATAAGGTAAACGATGTGATCAAACAACTTAAAGCAGTTCGGGAATTGGCAAGAAATAACCAACGCCTGTTTGATATTGTATAGGATGATTTAAGGGAAATACTCAATTCCCCTTTTATCAAACCAGATGAAGTTACTCGTATTTCAGAATCCTTTGATGCCATCCTTGAAAATTCTATGGCAGGTATGGAATATATCGACCAAATACTGTCCAGCGACAATATGAAGGTGACCGATGCCGAACGAGCAGAAGTACTCAAAGAAAAGGAATTGGAATCCAAGCAAATGGTAGCTTAAATTGAGGCAAAAACCAGACGCTATCGGGAGATTATTCAATTTAGGGAAATGCAGCACAAAATCAAAAACCAAGAAACCAATTACTAATGTCAGGTATTTTTTTAGGCATAGGGTTAGAATATGTGGCCACTATTTTTCAAACGATAAAAAATAGTGATTTCTCACAATATACTATTGCAGGGATGAAGACCCTTGCCATCTTGTTCTTTCTCATCAATATCCTAAAAAAATACAATGAAGGCGTTGCCAATAATGAAGGCTACACTTGGGGTTGGACCCCTGCGGAACTGGCAAAAAACTTTGCAATAGTAATTTTAGTGATTTTTTCTACACAGGTAGTGGGTGTTTTCGACACCATTTTGATGGCCATTGAAAACCAATATCGGGACACGGCACCCGCACTCCTTCCTTTACAGATGCAAGATATTGACATCGAACAGGATGTAAGTGCTTGGGATGCCGCCACCAAAGCAATGGCGATGCTCTACGAAGCTTTGGTCACACCCTTATATGGTCTAAAAATACTATCCTTTGTTGCCGGAATATTTCTCTGGTTGCTGGATTTGTTCATTTATCCCTTATTCCTTGCAGAGCGATTCTTTTTATTGGGCATAATGCAAGCATTTTTTCCTTTGGTCATCAGTTTGGCTGTTTTTGAAAAGTTCAGGTCATTGGCCTACAACTTTTTCAAACTTTATGCAGGTGTTTATATGTTAGTTCCTGCCTTTTTTCTGGTCAATGTTTTCGTGAATAATCTCTATACCGAAATCAACACCAATTTTTGGAGCGATTTATTTGGTACAGATTGGGGTAGTAATTTTTTCGCACCGCTTTTTCAGTTAGGGTCTATCGGTTTTATTGTATTGCTGAAATTCAAATTATATAAACGAGCAACATCATTCACTTTTAAACTCTTTACAGGCTGATAAGTGCTTAAAGCAAATTTATCAATTACCAATCATACAAAAAATGAAAACACCATATAAGAATATTTACTACATATTAAAGCTCAATCGCTTTATTGTGTTAGCAGTCGTTATCGGAGCTGTACTGACTTGTATCATTTCCGTATTGATGGTCATAAAACTGCATAAAGAAACGGTTAACAATGCCTTTGTGGTCAATACGGAAGGAAGCGTTATTCCGCTCAAACTGGTATCCCAACAAGAAAATATAAAAGTTGAAGTCTTGGCACAATTGGAGTTGTTCCATACCTATTTCTACAACATAGATGCCAGCAATTATGAAAAGAATTTGGAGAAAGCTTTATGGTTGGGCAATAGTTCCGTAGATGCTTTGTATTGACAGAAAAAAGCCGATGGCCTGTATAACCGTTTGTTACAGTATTCGTTAGTTCAAAAAGTATTGAATATTGAATCAAAAGTTGATATTCAAAACGAACCCTGCAAGTTTGAGACCAAAACCGTTTTTGAAATCAATCGAGGTACTATTACAGATACCTATGAATTGACCACTACTGGAAATTTGATTCAGGTTGATAGAAAATTTCCAAACAATACCCACGGACTGCTGATTACCAACTTTTTTGAAAGCACCTTACGAAAATTAGAAAATTATGAAAGTAGAAAAAATAAAATAGTCTTTTCCATTGTGTTGGTATGCATCCTGCTATTTATAGGAGGATATACAATGCTCGTTATGGGCAAAGACGAAGAACCGACCATTGAAAACAACCAGATTCCCGTACCGGAACTGGAAGACGACCAAAAGGAATACGATTCCAAATTGGATGCCCTAAACGATTTAAAGGAAGTAAGGGAGACCAATGCACCGAGTATTTATGATGAACGGCTGTTGGATTCCACAGGCGTATATGACCCTAATTTATTGGATAAGAAAAAAATGCAGATGGTAGATAGCATCTACCAACAAGGGCAGATTTGATATTCAGATAGAACGTTTGAAAATATCAATCCCAGATACTATCCACCAAAACCACCTGTTAAGAAGGAAAAAGACACAACGGATGCCTTTATAGAAAAAGAAACGAATGTTGAGGCCAAAGAACGTGCTTTGGAGCATCAACTTTTTTTTGCCTCGCATCCCATTGAAAATGATGATTTGAATTCAAAAAACACAGATGAATTTATTTATGTACGTGTAGATGGCACACAGACCGTGAAAACCAATTATCGTTTACAGATGCGATTATTAAAGGATGCTACCGTCTATGGGCAACATTATTCCAAAAACACACCCATTTACGGATTTATTGATTTTAAGCCCAATCGCACAATCATAGACATTGAGAACAGCAATCATCAGCCAGTAAAGTTAAAGGCTTATGATTTTCAGGATGGTAGTAAAGGAATTTATATTGAAAACAGTTTTAGAGCAGAAGTTACCAATGAAATTGTTGGCGATATATGGTGGACGATATCAACATTACAGGTGTACCGCAAGTTAGCGGTTTCAAAAAAATGTTCCAACGTAACCACAAAAACGTAAAGGTTACGATAACCGATAATTACAAACTCATTTTAAGAATGCCTAAAACCAAATACCAAGGAAAACCTTTAATGGGCAATTATTAAACTTACTATTATTATGAAAAGCCCTTAAAGGGCAATTAGTTAAAACGTACTCTTATGAAAATTTTAATCACATCTTTATCGTTGATTTTTTCAATGTCAATTTCAGCACAGCAACAGCTGGACACCATTTACGCCAACGACCAGAAGAACGTTGCCTTATTTTTTCCCAATCCCATACGACAGGGCATCACCGGAGCTTCCCATTTCGTATTCACATACAATCGTGAGAAGGAACAATACTTTGGATTGTTACAGGCGAAGCCTGGAACGGAAAGCAACCTATTGACCGTTTCAAGTGATGGTAGCGTTTATTCTTATATTCTGAAGTATTCTGAAAAACTTCCAGAACTGAATTATTTTATCAACGAAAATGAAAGCATTGGTAGCGAGCTTCCAATAAAGATTAAGCAGGAGCCAGAATTTAAGCCATTGAACGAATATGCAAATAGAATAACACATTTTCAAAAATTCAGCGAGTATTCATTAAAATCCAATTTTGAACGTCTTGAAACCAAGCGTAAAAAAGGCATCAAAGTACAATTGCAAAAAATTGCTTTTGATGCTTCTGAAGTGTATCTGGTTATAGAGGTCAAGAACAAGTCAGGAATCGATTTTGAAATAGACTATCTCGACGTGTACAGAACCAATGGGAACAACAAACGCAAAGCTTCTTATCAAAGATTGCAACAAGAAGTGATTTACAGACACAAAATACCACAATCCGTTACAGATGGGGAAAGCCAACGCTTTGTGTATGTGCTTCCCAAGTTTGTTTTAGGGGATAATGAAAAACTGATGCAGGAGCTGAAGGAATTGAAAGGGGGTCGAAAGGTGGTTTTAGAAACAAGGTTTTGAAAAATCGTCTAATGATTTCATTTTAGAGAATAAAGCATTTTTGTTCAAATTAAAACAAACCAACTATAAGTTGAAAAGCTAGTCCACAAACAGTGCATCTATTTTTCCCAACCTCTTACTCTAACACTCTAAAAACCAAAAGAGCTAAAATTTTCCGAGAAATTTTAAAATACATATTTAAGTATTTGCTTAAATACGTAATTAATTATATATTTGCCCGCCAAACATAATAAAAAAACATAATAATATGAAATTAGAAATAACCTGTACACGAGCGGAAGCCAACCACAAGCAACTGTTTAATTGTATGTCCGCATTAAACAGTATGGACATTAGTTTTGAAAACACATCTAAACTTTTATCCATTGCCGGCAATGAGGTACGCTTAAAAATCCTGTTCTTATTAAATATGGAAAATGAACTCTGCCCTTGTGATTTAGCCGACATTCTTAAAATGAGTGTTCCAGCAATTTCACAGCACATTCGTAAAATTAAAGACGCGGGAATTATTACGGCGAGACGTGATGGCCAAACGCTTTATTATTCTCTGAACGAGGATGAAACAGATATTTTGAAAAGTATTTTTAAGTCAATCAAATTAGAAAGAAAAACAGCATAAATTTAAAAAAATGAAATCAGAAAAAACATCAAAAAATGCAGCATATACGGGTTTGTTTGCTGCTGTTGCAGCATCATCCTGCTGTATTCCACCTGTTATTGCTTTAATTGCAGGTGTGGGAGGAGGTGCATCAGCGCTATCCTGGATGGAACCTTTTAGACCGTATTTAATAGGATTGGCTGTGATAGCCATTGGCTACGCCTGGTATGCTTATTTAACACCTAAAAAAGTAGATGATTGCTGTGAAATTGAAAAGCCAAAATGGTATCAAACCAAAGGGTTTTTAATTGGGATCACATTGTTTGCAGCCATTTCAATTAGCTTTCCATATTATGCACACATCTTTTATCCCAATAATAATAACAAGGAAGTGGTCGTGGTCAGTGAAGCCAATGTGGAAACCCTAAACTTTGATATTGAGGGAATGACCTGTAACGGCTGTGCGGCACATGTTGAAAACGAAGTGAACAAACTTTCCGGGATTATTTCTGTTACGGCAAGCTATGACAATGAAAATGCCACAGTCACTTTTGATAAATCAAAAACGGCTAAAAATGATATAGAAAAAGCAATTAATTCAACTGGATATAAAGTTGTAAAAGATTAATAAATAAACTTAAAATTACATATTATGAAAAACCTATTAATAGTACCCATATTGGCTTTGATGCTGTTTTCTTTTCAAGTGAAAGCACAAAGTAATGAGGCCACAAATCAAGTTGTGGAAGCTGCTTCAAAGAAACTAAATTCAAAAACGGTCAAATTTAAAATCACAGGGATTACCTGTGCTGGTTGTTCCAATGCAATTTATAATGCTTTAAAAGAAGTGGAGGGTGTTTTAGAACATTCAGTTGAATATCCTGGAGATATTGCTGTTATTGAGTTTGATGATTCAAAAACAAGTATTGAAGCCTTAAAACTTGTCATAGAAAAGAAAGGCTATAAAGTCGAATTACTAAAGGATAAAGCATAATTTTTGTATTAAGCTCAGCTATATCTACAAATGAAGAAATTTTCCATAAAAATTAGGTTTAGGCCTCAAATTAGAACCTCTTTTATTGGAATTGATTAATTAGCACCTAAACGGTTCTGTCATTTTATTTTGAAAGAACTGTTTTAAAATCTAAAACAGGATTAAAAAGCATTCATTGTTTAAATTATTATGAATAAAAATGAAAAAATTGGAATCAAAAATTTGTCCCACTTGTGGTTGTTCATTGGTAAGATTGGGAATTAAGGAAAAGTCCACTGCTTTAATAGAACATAATGGACAATCGTATTTCTTTTGCTGTTCGGGATGTGCCACAATTTTTAAGGAGCATCCGGAAAGATATATACAAGAAATTCAAGATATAGTAGTATGCCCGGTTTGTCTTGCGGAAAAAAGCAGGGAGCAGACAACTATGGTTTCATATAACGATACGGACATCCCATTTTGTCGCTGCCCACATTGTATTTCCACCTTTGAGGAAAAGCCTGAATACTATTTGAATAGGTTGATGGGTAAAATTGAATATGAGGGACTATTCAATAATTTGTGTTGCTAATAAAAATGAAAAAAATATGTCACAAAATATAGAAAAAATCACATTAGGAATAAACGGGATGACCTGTAGTGGCTGTTCGTCACGTATAGAAAATGAAATAAATGCAAAAGAGGGCTTTTTAAGCAGTGCCGTAAATCACGAAACCGGGATTGGGGAATTTACAATTGATACCAATAAGTTAAGCAAATCAGATGTAATAAATGCTGTTAATGGTATCGGTGATTATTCGGTTGTCAATGATGTTGAAGAAGAAGATTTTAGTACAACAACTTTAGACGATGCCACAAAAAAAGACAATTCCAAAGAGAACACCAATTACGATTTAATAATCATAGGAGGTGGTTCTGCGGCATTTTCAGCAGCCATAAAAGCCGAAAGTTTAGGACTGACAACCCTAATGGTAAATGGTGGTCTTGACTTTGGCGGAACTTGCGTCAATGTAGGTTGTGTACCTTCCAAAAATTTAATTCGGGCTGCCGAAACAGTATATCATGCTACGCACTCTAATTTTAAAGGTATCAAAACAAAAGGAGTTGAGATTGATTTTAAGCAAGTTATCAAAGATAAAAAAGAGTTGGTCGCTGCACTGCAACAGCAAAAATATATGGATGTGGTAAGTGATTTTAAAAACCTGACCATGCTTAAAGGATGGGCAAAATTTGTTGATACCAATGCTATTCTTGTAGACGAAAAAGATACTTTTACAGCCACCAATATCCTGATTGCCACAGGAGCAACCATAAATATCCCAAATATTGAAGGATTAAAAAATGTAGGCTACTTAACCAATGTGTCTTTATTCGATTTAGAGGAAAAACCGGAAAGCCTGACCATAATGGGAGCTGGTTATATTGGATTGGAAATTGCGATGGCATACAATCGTTTAGGTGTAAAAGTGCGTATCATAGAATTTACCGATAGGCCATTGCGCAACCAAACCAAGGATATTACCGATGTATTGGAAGCTCAAATGAAAAGTGAGGGCATTGAATTTTTGCCAAATTTCAGAGCCTTTAAATTTGAAAAAGATGGCGATAACACGATTATCCATTGCAAATGTCCAGACGGAACGACAACGCAGCTTATTGAAAAAGGCAAGATTTTGGTAGCTACAGGCATCAAGCCCAACACTTCAAGATTAGGGCTTGAAAACATTGATATTGATTTAACCGAAAGAGGCCATATTCTAGTCAATGAAAAAATGGAAACCAATATTCCCACTATTTATGCAGCAGGTGATGTCGCCAATACACCGGCCTTTGTTTATACTGCCGCAAAAGAAGGTAGCATAGCAGTCAATAACGCCTTTTCATTGTCGAAAAACAGTGTTGATTATGCATCATTACCTTGGGTTGTATTTACAGACCCACAAATTGCAGGAGCAGGCATGGACGAAATTGAAGCAGAAGCAAAAGGGATTCCTTTCGAAGTATCAAAATTGGATTTAATACATGTTCCAAGAGCCTTGGCAGCACAAGATACCAGAGGGTTTATAAAATTAATAAGAAATACAGATACCGATAAATTAATAGGTGCAAGAGTGATTGCACCAGAAGGAGGCGAATTGATACAACAATTGAGTATGGCTATTAAATTTGGTATTACAGTAAAAGATTTGGCAGAAAGTTTTTACCCATACTTAACACTGGGTGAAGGCATAAAATTAGCAGCAATTACCTTTGGAAAAGATGTTTCTAAATTGAGTTGCTGTGCGAGTTAAAAATTGGTACGATGAAATCGCCATAATGATGATTTTACGGAGCCTAAAAAATCAATTAGTATGAAAGAATATGATGTATTTATTATTGGTTCAGGAATGGCAGGAATGACCGTGGCCAACAAATGTGCTTCCAAAGGCCTTAAGGTTGGGATAACAGATGAATTACCATATGGCGGCACCTGTGCTTTAAGAGGTTGTGACCCAAAAAAAATAATCATTGGCGCAACAGAGGTTCGCGATTTTGCTAAACGGCTTAAAGGTAATGGCATTGATACCATACCTAAAGTCAATTGGAAGGACATAATGGCCTTTAAACAATCCTTTGTGGATGAAATGCCACCAAAAATTGAAAAAGGATATAAAAAAAACGGAATAGACACCTTTCATAGTTCAGCAAAATTTCTGTCAGAAAACACATTAGAAGTTGGAAACGACAAAGTAAAGGCTAACAAAATTGTAATCGCATCGGGTTCGAAGCCACGAGTTTTAGAATTTGAAGGTGGTCATTTTGCCAAATCCAGTACCGATTTCTTGAATTTAGCAGAATTGCCCAAATCCTTATTGTTCATTGGTGGCGGATATATTGCTTTTGAGTTTGCACATATCGCGGCTCGATCTGGAGCAGAAGTAACTATTGTTCATCGTGGAGAAATCCCCTTGGAAAATTTTGAAAAGGATATAGTAAAGCATCTTGTTGCTGCCACAAAAGAATTAGGTGTAAAACTCATTCTTAATACAGAAGTAACGGATATTGAGAAAGTGGATAACCAGTATCGAGTGAAAGGTAAATCCGCAGAGAAAACAGAATATTTTGAGGCCGAAGCCGTATTTAATTCTGCCGGACGACCACCTGCAATATTCGATTTGAATTTAGACAAAGCAATGATAGCCTTTACAAAAAAAGGTGTTACGGTGGACGAATTCCTTCAAAGTACTTCAAACCCTCATATTTATGCAGCAGGCGATGCAGCAGATTCAGAAGGTTTGCCCTTAACGCCAGTTGCAGTTTTGGAAGGCCACACCGTTGCGTCAAATATCATCAAAGGCAATCATAAGAAAATAAGTTATCCGCCAATGCCAACGGTAGTTTTCACATTGCCTACTATGGCTTCCGTAGGTTATACAGAATCAAAAGCGAAAGAGCTTAATTACAATATTCGGGTAAATTATAAGGAGGTTGGCAATTGGTTCAATGCCAAACGCTTGAATGCAGAAGAATATGCGTTCAAAACTATAATTGATGAGGAAACCCGAACAATTTTGGGAGCGCATTTAATTGGACCACATACAGAAGAAACCATAAATCTCTTCGCAATGGCCATAAAAACAAAGATGAAGGTTAATGATATTAGAACAATGATTTTCTCATATCCAACATTGGCTTCGGACATACCACATATGCTCTAAAAAAAATTGAATGGAACTATATTAAAATCAGAAATTACCTGTCCAAACTGTGGACGTAAGAAAGTAGAAGATATGCCAACAAACGCTTGTCAGTTCTTTTACGAGTGTGAGAATTGTAAAACAGTTCTGAAACCAAATGAAGGGGATTGTTGTGTTTATTGCTCTTATGGAACTGTACCTTGTCCGCCAATTCAAGAAAACAAGAGCTGTTGTTAGAAAAGTTTAGAATTATTTTTTTAATCGGTTCTTTAATCATAATATTGCAATGAAACAATATAAAATACAATGGGATTAGCCAAAACAGAAATGTTCACAGACCAACAAAACCAAATTTCGGTTTTTGCAAAAGCATTTGGACATCCCGCCAGAGTGGCAATCCTGCAACACCTCTTTAAAATCGATACGTGTTTCTGTGGCGATTTGGTCAAGGAAATTGGTTTGGCACAACCAACAATCTCGCAACACCTTAAGGAACTAAAATATTTAGGATTAATCAAAGGAACAGTTGACGGAACAAGCGTTTGCTATTGCATAAACACCGAAAACTGGACAGAAATGAAAGAGATTATGTCCGAATTTTTAGGGCAGGATTTGTTGCCAAAAGATGAATGTTGCTAAAAAAATTTAAACAAATTAATCGTTTTATTGCGATAAAAGAATATATAAATGTACCATAGTAATGAAACCAAAAATAGCAATCCCAATCGTGGTAGTTTTGCTTTGCTTTCAGCAAGTAATTCAGGCACAAACGCTCAAGAGCAAAATTCAAAAATCCGTGGTTGAAATTGGCGATACATTCCCTGAAATCCCAATGGACAGACTAAAATATCTTGACCAAGTTAGTTTTTTAGTATTCAAAAAGTTAGAAGACAGCACAAAGGTTGACGTGCTATTTCTTGATGAGACCAATCAAGAAATTAGCCAACTTGCAATGATATGGCTTCAAACAGGTATGCTATATTATGGCTATAGCGATAGGTTCAATATCCAATCCGCAGGGATTTCGCCCAAAATTGAACCTATGTCAAAACTTGCGGAATTAAAGGAATATGGTTTTAGTATAAGGAATACGCGCGGGGAAAACCCAATATCCTATAAGATTGACTTCGGTTCTGGCAATTGGATTGTATATCCAAAGTCTTTCCAATCCTTAAATTTAAGCAGTGAGACTACTTTCAATATATATCTGGAAAACTTATCTGACGACGAGACTAAAAACAACATTGAATTGCTTTTTTCAGATACATCAAGCATTCCAAGAGAAATGCTCTATATGGCAACACGAATAAACAATCTATTGCAAACAAAACAATAAAATTAATTTTATGAAATTATCACAAATCAAAGCCCAACTTACGCAGTTGGATAAAATCGCCTTCCAACTACCAAATGGCGATTTGGTCCCAAATCACTTCCACGTTACCGAAGTGGGCAAAATCACAAATCATTTCATTGATTGTGGCGGAACCGAAAGAAAAGAGGAAGTTGCAAATTTTCAACTGTGGAACGCGAATGATTATAACCACAGATTGCACCCCAGCAAACTGTTGAACATCATTGAGCTTTCCGAAAAAATATTGGAAATAGGCGATTTGGAAGTTGAAGTAGAATATCAAGCAGATACAATTGGAAAATTCGGACTTGATTTTGACGGAAAGAATTTCTTGCTGACATCCAAACAAACCGACTGTTTGGCTAAAGACCAATGTGGTATTCCTACAGAAAAACCTAAAATGAAATTATCCGACATTCAAACCGCAATTTCTTGCGCACCAGGTAGCGGTTGTTGTTAAACTTAAAAAAATTAATAGTTATGAAAATTATCCTGTTTAGTGATATTCACTCAAACTTACCTGCGTTGCAGGCCTTTTTCAACGATTTGGATAAAAGGGATGCAGACGCCATTTATTGTCTTGGCGATTTAGTGGGCTACAATATTTGGCCAAATGAGGTTGTCCAAGAAATAAGAAAAAGAAAAATTCCAACAATTGCAGGAAACTATGATTTTGGTATCGGCAGAAAAAGTGATGATTGCGGTTGTGCCTACAAGACAGATGAAGAAAAAGCCAATGGTGCGGTTTCCATTTCGCTGACCAATGAATTGATAAACGATGATAACAGAGCCTATTTAAGAACGCTTCCAGCACACATTAAAGTGGAATTTAAACTGAATGACGACCAGTTGAATTTATTGTTGGTGCACGGCAGTCCACGAAAAATAAACGAATATCTCTTTGAGGACAGAGCTGAAAAAAGTATGATGCGGATAATGGAACAAGCCGATGCGGACATTATGTGTTTTGGGCATACCCATAAACCTTACCACAGAATTTTCAATTCGGCAGATGAAAGCACACCACATTATAGACACGCTATCAATTTAGGTTCTATCGGCAAACCAAAAGACAGCGATAACCGAGGTAGCTATGTTATTTTGGAAATCAACGAAAACGCTTCTGTTTTGGACAAGGACAGTATTTCGGTGGAATTTGTAAAATTTGAATACGATATTGAAAAAGCAGCAAAAGCGATTGAAGACAGTATTTTGCCAAACAGTTATGCAGACAATTTGAGAAACGGATATTAAAACCTTGTAAAAATGGAAACCTCTAACAATCTATATTTTTCGAAAGAGCACACTTGGATAAAAATTGAAAACGATACCGGAGCGGTTGGGATTACCCCCTTTGCCCAAAGCGAGCTTGGGGAAATAGTTTATGTTGACCTGCCAAGCATTTGCGATGAATTTAACCAGGACGAAGTTTTTGGCTCTGTAGAGGCATTAAAGACAGTTAGCGATTTGTTTATGCCCTTAACGGGCGAAGTGACTTCCATTAATAAGGATTTACTGGAAAACCCCACGCTTGTAAACGATAAACCTTTTGAGGAAGGTTGGATGATTAAAATAAAAAATGAGGATTTGGAAGAACTTTCAAATCTTTGGAGCGAAGAGGACTATCAAAAAAATATCGAAAAATAATATGGCCAATAAAAAATTAAGCTTTCTCGACAGCTACCTAACATTATGGATTTTTATAGCAATGGCATTGGGCGTGGGCATCGGCTATTTTGCGCCATCCTTTCCAGAAATAGTCAATTCCTTCAGTAGTGGTAGTACCAATATACCCATTGCCATCGGTTTGATTTTAATGATGTACCCACCTTTGGCAAAAGTCAATTATTCGCTTTTGCCGAAAGTTTTCAGGAATACAAAAATCCTTTCCATTTCGCTTATACTCAACTGGATAATTGGTCCCGTTTTAATGTTTGTCTTGGCAATTATATTTTTACGTGATTATCCAGAATATATGGTTGGACTGATTTTGATTGGTTTGGCTCGTTGTATTGCAATGGTTTTGGTTTGGAACGACCTTGCGGAAGGAAGTAGCGAATATGGCGCAGGATTGGTTGCCTTGAACAGTATTTTTCAAGTATTTGCGTATAGTTTTTATGCCTGGATATTTATTACCGTCCTTCCGCCTTATTTTGGATTTGAAGGTGCTATTGTAGATATTTCGATAGCGACGATTGCCGAAAGTGTTGCAATCTATTTGGGAATCCCTTTCGTTATGGGAATTTTGAGCCGACTGATTTTGGTAAAACTTAAAGGGGAAGAATGGTACACCCAAAAGTTTATCCCAACTATTTCGCCAATTACCTTGATTGCACTTTTATTTACGATTGTAATAATGTTTTCTTTAAAAGGCGAGCTCATTGTAAAAATTCCGATGGATGTCGTGATTATAGCAATTCCCTTGCTTATCTATTTTACTTTAATGTTTATCATTGGATTTTTCGTTACCAAGGCGACAGGTGCAGAATATGACAAGACAACTTCCGTAGCTTTTACGGCAGCAGGAAATAATTTTGAATTGGCTATTGCAGTTGCAATAGCAGTTTTTGGACTGAATTCAGGACAAGCATTTGCAGGAGTGATTGGACCATTGGTTGAAGTTCCTGCATTGATTTTATTGGTTCGGGTTTCTTTTTGGTTGCGCAAAAAGTATTACGAAAAACCATTGGACAGCAACTCACAAAATTATTGATATTGAAATATTGGAGAAGTATTTATTAATCTTTCCTGTCAGTTTTAAAACCAATTCGTTCCCTGTTTTGCTGTTTCACTTGTACCTTGTCCTTTTGTAACAAATAATTCATTGCCTGATGAATGTCCTTGAATTTTATGTTCATTTCTTTTTCGAGTTGGGCAATATGTTCTTTCAGATTGCTATAATCTGTAAGATGCTGTCTTAAAGCTACAAAAGCACGCATAATGGATATATTTACGTCAATGGCCTTGTCGCTATTGAGTACACTTGAAATCATTGCCACACCTTGCTCGCTAAAGGCAAAAGGAGTGGCAGGACTAAATTTGATGTTCTCTGGAAGGTTATCACAATTTGTGATAACCTCTTTCCACTCGTCCTTTGAAAGCTGAAACATAAAATCGTCCGGAAAACGTTTAAGGTTACGTCTAACAGCTTGTTTCAGCACTCTGGTTTCCACCTCATATAGTTCGGCGAGGTCAAAATCAAGGATTACTTTATTGCCTTGAATATTGTGGATTTTATTTTTTATTATCGATAGTTCCATTGTCTTTCTATTTAGGATATTATGAATTTTGTGATGCTAATTTTGAGATAGGTTTGTTTTCTATCTCGTTGAATTGGGCCCTTAATTTTTGCATATCGTCACTAACTTTACGTTCAATAACCTTGGCGTAAATTTGGGTAGTGGATATTCGGGAATGACCTAACAATTTTGAAACCGTCTCTATGGGCATCCCGTTACTCAATGTTACCGTTGTAGCAAACGTATGTCTAGCAATGTGGAAAGTAAGGTTCTTCTTAATACCGCAGACATCCGCAATTTCCTTTAAATAGGAATTTAGTTTTTGATTTGAGATTTTAGGAAATATACTTCCTTGGGCAATAGATTTTCGATTGCTCTTGTACTTTTCAATGATTTGTAATGCCTTTGGAAACAATGGTATTCGGATGGGCTTTGTTGTTTTTTCCCGTTTATAATAAATCCAAAGTTCGCCATCAATTCCTATACATATATTATCCGCAGTTAAATGAATGACATCGATATAGCTTAAACTGGTATAGCAACTAAAAACAAACAAATCCTTAACCAATTCCAATCTGTGAATGCTAAATTGTTTATTTTCTATCTCTTGAAGCTCTTCGAGACTTAAAAACCCTCTTTCGTTTTTAATGAATTTAGCTTTGAAATTGATAAAAGGGTCGCGTTCTATCCAGCCTAACTTATGTGATAGATTTATCAGTTTCCTAAACCGTTCAATGTGCTTCATTACGGTATTATTGCCCATTGGTTTTTGATGGTCTTCCGGTATGTAGTCTCGAAGATATTTCTCAAACTTTATGATAAAGTGATAATCGAGTTCCCGTAAATAAAGGTCTGTGGTCTTATAGAATTTCGATAGAAATTTGGAGATATAACCTTGTGTAGTGTAGTAATTTTTTTGTGTTCCCCATTTTTGCTTTCCGGCCATATCCTCATTATGGTAGTTGATAATATCCATAATCGATTGATTATTTTCGTCTTGTCCAAAATACCTTGCCTTAATAGCTTGTGAAGTAATCAATTTATGTTCGGACATTAAATCACGATAACACTTAAAAAGATGGTTGTAGGTTTCATCTAAATAACTGTTCAGTATTCTTGATTTTTGATTTGTTCCCCGAGCTCTGTTTTTATGGACATCCCAATCAGACACTAAAACTTTTCGTTTTAAACTGATGGTTGCTCGTTTACATTTACCGTAATTCTTGCGTAAATTGATGCTTGGTCATTTTTTGCTCTGGAGAAGTCTGCCCAGAACAAAATACCGAAGGTGGAAGATGTTTTCATTATTTCGTCTTTTAGTTAACAATAATTCGTTGTTATCACACGAAAGTCAAATCACTTATAAAGATACATTTATTTATTGATTAGCAGACCGTTGGCTGTAAATCTGGTCAACACTTTTTGATTTTTCAAATTGTTATCCGATTTGTTGACGTTTTTAATCAAAACATATCAATTCTTATGATATTCTTAAAAACAAAAAAACCTGTAAATCATACTATGAACAGGTTTTGATGCCATTTGGTAATGGTCTTGGTCGGGGTGGCAGGATAATTTATTCAAGAACAAACGCCCTATCCACAGTACTTTCACTGAAAATCAATTTGATGTTTCACCGAATGATTCACCAAACTTCATAAAACAAAGAGCTTTCATATTATTTGATCGTCTTTGTGCTATAAAGATATGATTTTCTTTAAAATAGACTTTCCTAAAAACTAATTTTCCATTTTCCTGCTACTTTTTTTAGTAGATGCAAATGGACAAGATTTAGAAGTTAGCCGGACTGCATAAGCCGGGCTTCATACCTTGCCCTTTTATAAGTCCCTTCCTAATTCTAAATCTTGAAAGGAACAGCATCAAAAAAAGGTAGTAGCGAAGGCTCTGGAAGAAGTAAATTGATTTAATAGTTAGGTAGAACTTATTTTCAGAAAAATTTGAGGTTTATCAAAAAAGGAAAGTGCTCAGGATAAAAAAAGTAAATTGTATGGAGCACCGTGAGGTTATTTTTTCAATTAGTATTCCGTTTTTATTTTGGTTAAAAATGAAATTAGGAATAGCAAGAGGGTAACACGCAGCGCGATGTTACGTATTCCTAATTCATTGATTGTTAATTATTTAAAATATTTTAGTTTATTTTTTTTACTGCATTTGCGACAAATGCCTTGAAATCCCCTGTAAACAAGCTTATTTTTGCGACAAAATCTACTAAAAAATTCTTTGGGTAATTTTTCTAACTATATTTTAAGGATTTGTAGTAGTTGGCTTTTTAGATACAAGCCGTCAACTTTAATAATTGATTGACGATTCAAATTAGCAAAGCAAGATGTGTCATTGTCATGACAATCTTGCTTTGCGCCCAGGGGTTGCAAAGGAAAGTAAATAATTAGGCATTTTAAAAAGAATTCTCTATATTTATTACTAAATTTACAGAATAACAATATTTTTTCGAAACCTTTTAAAGATTAAAGCATCTCTATAATAATGTATTTTATATTTAAAATAAAAAACAATTTGTTATGATTATAGGTGCTATTCTGAACTTCTCCAATTGCAAAAAGACGTCCTAGGAATAAATTCAGGAATTTTTATTTAATTGTAAATCCAGCTATCCCAAATGATTAAAAAGAATTATTTCCATTCAATTATTAAAATTTATTCTAGTGTTAAGTTAATTATGATATGACGGTTATTATTTATATCTTGGCCTTAAAACAAGCCAATGATACACTACACCATCAAGTTGAGCCAAACGGAAGTTGAAGAGCTTAACGGAATTATTAGTAAAGGACGTCATACCTCTCAGGCCTTTCGCACCGCCTACATTTTGTTAAACTGCGATAAAGGGGAATTTTCCGATGATACCACGATAAAGAATGCGGAGATTACCAAAGTTCTCAAAATAGGTGAACGAACGATAGGCCGGGTAAAGAAGAAGTTCATTGAAGAAGGATTTGAAAGTGTTTTGGAACGACGTGTTTCAAGCCAGAATTACACAAAAAAGGTAGATGGGGATATTGAGGCTAAATTGGTTAAACTCTGTTGCAGTGAGCCCCCAGAAGGATTTTCGAAATGGTCATTGAGACTTTTGGCGGACAGGATGGTGGAATTGGAATATATCGATTACATATCGCACGTCACAGTGGGCCAGGTATTAAAAAAAACGAACTTAAGCCTTGGAAAGTAAAAGGCTGGGTCATTCCCCCAGAGCAGAGCAGTGAATTTGTAGCTAATATGGAATATGTGCTAGACGTATACAAAATGCCATACGATGAAGACTTTCCGGTTGTTTGCATGGACGAATCGCCCAAGCAGTTAATCCAAGAGGTAGCCTCAACGCCCATCAAGCCGGGACAGGAGGCCAGGATGGACTATGAGTACATCAGACATGGTATGGTAAATATTTTTATGGCCAATGAACCCTTGAAGGGTAAAAGGCTGGTTGAAATTACCCAGCGTAAAACAAAAACAGACTGGGCTAAATTTATCAAGAGAATAGCTGATGAGGTGTACCCACAGGCTAAAAAGATAAAACTGGTGATGGACAATTTCAAAACGCATGATGCATCGGCCTTTTATGAAACATTTGAACCGCAGGAAGCCAAAAGGCTCCGGGACAGGTTTGAATTTGTTTACACACCTAAGCACGGGAGCTGGCTGAACATGGCAGAAATAGAATTGCATGTACTCAATGGCCAATGCTTAAACCGTCATATTGCCAGCGAGAAGGAAATAAAATCAGAAGTGGATGCGTGGCAAAATCACAGAAACAACAAAACCTCAAAAATCAATTGGCAGTTTACAAATGACCAGGCACGTATAAAACTCAAAAGACTCTACCCGTCAATTACAACTTAACATAACACTAGGTATAAACAACCATTATAAAATTTTGCAACTAATGAATATAACATTAAAAATTTAAACCTATGAAAGCATTTATTTTAATTTTAACAACAGTTATATCACTAAGCTGTAGTGATGATAATAATTCACTAAACACCAACATTAAATTTACAGAAATAGCAGAAGGTTTTCTTGGTGGACAAGGTTCTGAAGGAATCCCGAAACAAAATATTGTGATAGAAAATGAAACTGATTGGAATAACCTAAAAACGAAAATGAATACAAATGTGAATACAACTGAATCTTTTTCTGAAACAGCAATAGATTTCTCTAAATTCAATATAATCGCAATTTTTGAAGAAGTAAAAAATTCAGGAGAATTTCATCTTAGCATTGATGAAATAATTAAAAAACCTAATAATGTTTTTGTAAAAATTAAACTTGAATCGCCATCAGGTCCAAATGTAATAGATATCATTACACAACCATATTATATAGCTAAAATACCAAAAAGTGATTTGCCTGTGATATTTCAATAATTAAATCTTTTGTAGACTAAATAATAATTAACCATTATGAAAAAAATTTTTACTATTCTCTTGCTCGTCTTTTTAATGAGTAAATCATTTTTATCAAGCTTATCATGAATTGCAACGTGCCGATTATAATATTAGATGGAATCCTATCCAAACATTTAAAGCCAATGTGGAAGCCGAAACAATTTCGATTCCAATAGGAATTATAAATGTTGATTTTGAATATTTGGACGAGGAGGCAATCTCTAAGAATCTTCTGGATATCCAAGGAAAAACAGTTTATTGATAGATGTGCCCAGCAGGTCCCGAAGCCCTTATATTAAAACAAATGCATTGGTAATAAGTACCCTTAACCGATACCAAGACAGAGCTTTTAAATTAAAATTTCTTAACTTAACGTTTCTTTAATAAATTCCCCATTATGAAAAATCTTGTTATATTTTTTAGTTTCATTCTTCTGGGCTTTTGCAGCTGTAATAAAAATGATGATGCCCTCGCACCCCCAATTACAGCCGAAAACACTTTTTCCTGTAAAATTGATGGGAAACTTTTTGTACCAGAAAACCATGGTGGTTTTATTCCGCTCAAGGGTTACCTCGTGAATGTTTATGATGATAACAGTTGGAGAATTACTTTAAGTAATGGTAAACTCACATTACACCTCTTTTTGAAGAAAGTTAATTCAGAAGGAAATTACGAAGTTTTTCAAAGTGATGGTGATCAATTTTTCGTACAAGATCTTCAAACAGCCGTCGAATTATATGATAAAACATTAGACAAAGTTTACATTTCCTATAATAATTCCGAAGAAATTGAAGTAGTAAGTTATATTGAAAATCAAAAGATAATCCTAAATTTTAATAAAATAACACTAAAATCATCTCAAGATTCCAGTGATATTGTAGTTCTAACAGATGGAAAACTAAATATAAATAAAGAGACCCTAAATATAGATTAACTAAATTTCAAAACAACCTACTTATGAAACAACTTTACTTATTATTCTTTCTGATTTTTTCAACGACCCTATTTGCCCAGGGTATTACGCCTGAGGTAGATACTAAACTACAGCTCTTAAACAAAAACGAAGTAACTACAGATATTTTATATGATAGGGTTTTCCCTTTGGCCAATCTTGTGGAATTTAACCAATTAGCTAGTGATACATCCCATATAAACCATTTTTATCAAGCTTATCATGAATTGCAGCGTGCCGATTATAATATTAGATGGAATCCTATCCAAACATTTAAAGCCAATGTGGAAGCCGAAACAACTTCGATTCCAATAGGAATTATAAATGTTGATTTTGAATATTTGGACGAGGAGTCGATCTCTAAGAATCTTTTGGATATCCAGGGGCAGGACAGTTTATTGGTGGATGTTCCCAACAGGTCCCGAAGCCCTTATATTAAAACAAATGCATTGGTAATAAGTACCCTCAACCGATACCAAGGGCAAAACAGAGCTTTTAAATTAAATTTCTTAACTTAACATTTCTTTAATAAATTCCACATTATGAAAAATCTTGTTTTATTATTTAGTTCCATTCTCCTTGGCTTTTGCAGTTGCAATAAAAATGACGATGCCCCCGCACCCCCAATTACAGCCGAAAACACTTTTTCCTGTAACATTGATGGGGAACTTTTTATTCCAAAAGATTATGGTGGTTTTATACCTTTACATGGTTATTTAATTAATATTCTTGAAGATAATAGTTGGATTATAACATTAGGTAATGAACACAATACATTATATCTATTCATAAAAAAAATTGACCATACCGGGAAATATAAAGTATTTAGTAGTGATGGAGACCAAGACTTCTTGTATGATGAAAATACCGTTATTGAATTACGAGACAGGGCAAATAATATTGAATATTCATCGATTACCGGCTCAGAAAATATTGATGTTCTAAGTTTTACAAGTGGTGAAAAATTAATCCTCAAATTTGACAAAATTGTTTTAGAGTCTACTACTAATCCTAATGAAATAATCACCCTTACTAATGGTAAATTAAATATAAACAAAGAGACCCTAAATAAAGACTAACCAATTTCAAAACAACCTACTTATGAAACAACTTTACTTCTTTTTATGCCTACTTTTTACATCGACCCTATTTGCCCAGGATATTACGCCCGAGGTAGATACCAAGCTACAGCTCTTAAACAAAAACTATGTAACTACAGATATTTTGTACGACAGGGTTTTCCCTTTGGCCAATCTTGTGGAATTTAACCAATTAGCTAATGACACCTCCCATATAAATCACTTCTTTCAAGCTTATCATGAACTGCAACGTGCCGATTATAATAGTAGATGGAATCC
Organism: Gillisia sp. Hel_I_86; assembly: GCF_007827275.1. Lineage (NCBI taxonomy): Bacteria > Pseudomonadati > Bacteroidota > Flavobacteriia > Flavobacteriales > Flavobacteriaceae > Gillisia > Gillisia sp. Hel_I_86. Next base: position 27,911 of record NZ_VISE01000001.1, read on the forward strand.
TATCCAAACATTTAAAGCCAATGCGGAAGCCGAAACTACTTCGATTCCAATAGGAATTATAAATGTGGATTTTGAATACTTGGACGAGGAGGCAATTTCTGATAATCTTTTGGATATCCAAGGGCAAGACAGTTTACTGGTAGATGTGCCCAACAGGTCCCGAAGCCCTTATATTAAAACTAAGGCACTGGTAATAAGTACCCTTGCTACCGATACCAAGGGCAAAACCGTTAATTTTAAATTGGACAATAGTTTTAAGGGGAGTTCTAAAAATTAAATACATGATTTTCAAGTATTTATCCGTATATTTATGACTTCAAAAACACAGATAAAAACATGGATAAACAGATATACAAATCCACAGGAAAGAAGTCATTATTCGACGAGCAATTTTCTGCTGAAAAATTATCAGAAATTGGTAATCCGTTAGATAAAATCAGTAAAGCTATTGATTTTGAAATGTTTAGAGCTTTATTGGAGAGCAAGCTTCTAAATTCTACCAAGAAAAATAATGCCGGAGCAAAACCCTTCGATGTAGTTTTGATGTTCAAAATCTTGATCTTACAACGCTATTATGGACTTGGAGATAAGCAGGTAGAGTACCAAATATTGGACAGGACAAGTTTTAAAAACTTTTTGGGCCTGGACACTGGCGACAAGATTCCAGACGAAAAAACCGTTTGGGCATTTAGAGAGATCCTTACAAAATCTGGTCTTATTGAAGATTTGTTCACACAATTCAAAAGTTTTTTAGAGACCAAGGAACTGATATTGAACAAGGGGCAAATGATAGATGCCAGTTTTACTATTGCGCCACGCCAGCGCAATACCCGTGAGGAAAATAAAAAGATCAAAGAAGGAGAAGGTGATGGTTTATGGAACGACAAACCCCACAAAAAATCACACAAAGATATTGATGCCCGTTGGACCAAGAAAAACAACGAGAATTTTTTTGGCTATAAAAACCACGCAAAAGTGGATGCCAAAAGCAAATTCATCAACACTTTTGTTGTAACGAGTGCCTCGGTCCACGACTCGCAAGCCACCGAAGACTTGTTAGAGGAAACAGATAAAGATCAAGAATTGTATGCAGACAGTGCTTATACCGGAGAAAAGCAAGAAGAAACAATTGCAAAATATAAAATGATAAATAAAGTTCACGAGAAAGGATATAAAAACAAACCATTAACAGAGGAGCAAAAGGAAAACAATACTGAGAGATCAAGAACACGAGCCAGGGTTGAACACGTTTTTGGGTTTATGGAGCAAAGTATGAATGGCCTAAAATTGAAATCAATCGGAATAGCAAGAGCTACTGGAATAATCGGACTGATCAATTTAACCTATAATTTATTCCGATATGAACAAGTAGTCAGATTAAACATTTTACCTATAAAAAACTAAAAATCAAAGAGATAATTGTTTTAAAAATGAATTTTTAGAGGTGTCAGGTCAAAAATATATTGAGATTTAGCTGACGAAAAAATTATTTCTACAAAACCAATGGGGATTGCTTTGTAAAAAAATCAAAAAAATGAATTTTTAGAACCCACCTTAACATAGTTGCTTCCAATATAAGCATCCAGAGTGTACAAGCCGATTTTGATAATGGTCAGGGGTATCAAAGCCTATCTTTATCTGGTCAAAAAAGTGTAACATTTAATAATACAGGCTTACACAACCTTAAATTTAAGGTTACTCTTTCCAATGGTAGTATTAAATATACCTATGCTAAAATAAGGGTAAACTCCTCCCCGCCCATCACTAAAATTTCTGAGAACATCACAAAAAACCGTACTACAGAAGAATTTTGTTATAACGACACCATTACAGCCTCAAGATCTTTTCAGGGATATGATGAAAGCATGGCTTACAATGGCGTTGGGGCTTTTAATGTTTATTTAGGAGGTGCTGCATATGATCAGCCAGTAATTGTATTGGATGGTTTTGATCCTTTTGAGGGAACTGATGAAGGTATCAATGTGGAAGATATTTATAGTCAATTTTTATCTTTTAATAATGGTGCAAATAATCTCGGATTAGAATTAAGAGGTCAAGGTTTCGATATCATCCCGTTAAATTTCATTAAAGGAGAGCAAAATGATGGTACTGTTACCAATGGCGGGACAGATTATGTGGAGCGTAACGCCATGGTATTGGTGGAACTTATTGAACGCATTAACAATTCCTCGTGTTGGAGCAATGTTCAACCAATCAAGGTGATCGGGTTTAGTATGGGTGGTTTAATTGGCAGATATGCCCTAAGGTATATGGAACAAAACAACATCCCCCATAATACAGATTTATTTGTAGCGGTAGATACACCCCACAACGGAGCGGTAGTTCCAACGGGGCTTCAGGAAGCTGCAGATTTTATAGAAGATATTGCGAGCATTGATATAGGAGATAAAATCTTAAAATCCCCGGCTGCAAAACAAATGCTGGTTCATCACTATTTGGCAAATTCCAAAACCCCTGCTGGGGCACCCAATTTTCATAACAGGTTTTATAATACATTGAATAGTATCGGCTTTCCTCAGCAAACCCGTAATATTGCCGTATCAAATGGTATAACTACCGGAACAGCAATCAATGCGCCTAACCAAAACTATTTTAATGGGGAAATAGAAACGGGAGCAAATTTCCCTATAATTGGGATAGGAGCCGATGCTAAAATGAAATTTAGCCCAGAGAGAAACCAAACGAATAAAGTTTTTGATTTTAAGGCAAAAATCAGGTTTTTGGCCTTTTACATTACCGTTTATAGAAGATTTCAAGAGGTTACTACTAATGCTGCCCTAGGAAGTTATGAAAACAGTCCTGGTGGATTTTTTACAGTAGAAGATGAAATTAATCAATTTCTTGGTTCAGATGGAGTTTTCAACACCAACGAGACTTTATTAACAGCATTTATTTACCAAGCAAGAGCTGAAATTTCTACTCCTAGGTTTTCTTTTATCCCAGTAAAAAGCTCTCTGGCATACACAGGGAACAACCAAGATTTATATGAGGATTTTTCAACAAGGAACTTGGTATGCACAGGAGAAACACCTTTTGATAGTTACTTTACTGCATCGAATGATAATGAACAACATATCGCTTTAAATTCTGAAAATGCAAATTTTATTTTTGATGAAATTACAGGGGTTCAAAGATCCCCTAATATTCAAATTAATCCGAATGAGCAAATAAATGGTCCCAAAACAGTATGCTCAACAATTGTTACTTATAATATTGCTAATTGTACTACAAATGTTAATAATTGGACTGCTTCATCAAATCTTGAAATTGTATCGTCCAATGGTAATAGCATAACCGTACAGGCAAATGGAAATGGGGAGGGATTTATAGATGCCGTTTTACCCGCTGGAACAGTAAGAAAAGAGGTTTGGGTAGGCCAAGCAAAAATAACGAAAACAACCTTTGGCTCTTGCTATGAGCCTAATTATAGAATCAGTGCTACTTATCCTGATACCGCACTGGAATTCAAAATATACCACAACGGAACAACCACATACCAATCAGGTTCTGCCTATTATGAATTTTCTTCGGACAGTTACAACTTACAAGATGGTGAGTCTACGACCGTGTACATAAGCATAAGGAACAATTGCGGGTGGTCTCAGTCCTATCCCGTCCTTGTTTATAAGCCCACCTTATGTGATTGTGGATACAATGACCCATCCTGTGGTGGTTCTGGAGGGCCACCTTCTCCTCTAAGCAACTCGCTATCGAGCAACACAATTTTACATCCCAACCCAGCTGACCAAACGCTATATGTCAACTCAAACTCCTTGGTTGTTGAAAATAAAAAAGACCCGGCGTTCCAAATAGAATTGTTTGACCTCAATGGAAGGTTGTTCTTTAGAACAACGACTAAAGAAGTCAACCATAAGATGGATGTGAGCATGCTCAAGGATGGGTTGTATATTTTACACTTATCTAACGGTAAGGAGCGGGTGATTGAAAAATTGATTATAAAACACTAGAAAAAACTATACGCAGCTTAAGTAGGTTGCCCGCAAATAGTGGGCTATCAGTAAAAATCGATATTTTAGATACCAAATAAAAAAAAATTAAGCCAAGAAGAACGTGTTCCTATTCCACGCCACTTGCATTAATTAAAAGATCAATAACTTAGTTATTAATTTACACTAAATATCAACAAATCAAGATTGTCATGACAATCTTGATTTGCGCCCTGAGGTTGCGAAGATTTTAAAAGACTAATTGCTTTAATTTTTATTTTTCTAAAATAGAATATTCATTTAATAAAATATCCCAAACAATTCATAGTATTAGTTCGGTAGATACGGGGCTTGATTTCGTACTCGATCAAAATTATTTAAAATCATGATCCTAGTTTTTCTTTCAGTAGCATCATATCCTCACTTAATTTATTTTCTAAAACCCGTGCATAAATCTGGGTGGTTGAAAGCTTAGAATGTCCTAAAAGCTTGGAAACTGTTTCTATTGGTATCCCTTTAGAAAGCGTTACGGTGGTAGCAAAGGTATGCCTAGCTACATGAAAGGTCAGTTTCTTTTTGAGTTTTACACTTGTGGCAATCTCCTTTAAATATTCATTGGTTTTCTGGTTGGAATATACAGGCAACAAATATCCGGAGCACTCAGCATGCTTCTCATATTTCTTTATTATTTCCATAGCCTTTGGGAGAATTGGTATTTTGACTGGTTTTGCAGTTTTCTCCCTTGAGGTAAATATCCATTTCCGCCCATCAATTCCAATTACAATATTCTTTTGTTTTAGATTTTTTGCATCAATCCATGATAAGCCTGTGTAACAGGAGAATATAAACACATCCCGGGTTTGCTGATGGGTTAATTTATTAAAATGGTAATCTTCTATCCTTTTTAATTCCGTCTCGTTTAGAAATGCTCTCTCAGATGTTTTAAATTTCAATGTGAATTTGGCGAAGGTGTCTTTGTCCACCCATTCTAATCTTTGAGCAAGGTTCAGTAGTTTTTTTAAACGCTCCAAATGTTTGATCACTCCATTGTTCGTTGGTGCTTTCCTAGCCCTTTTCGGCTTATACGTTCGTAGGAAATGTTCAAAATCTGTTATGAACTGGTAATTGATCTGTTTGAGGTAAATGTCTTCGGCTTTAAACTGTTTGATGAATATTCCGGGGAAAGTGAACACCCTATTCCGGCCTAAACTGGACAGGTGATTTTTGATGGTTTCTTGTTGGTAAAATTAGATAAATTTTTTTACTTGTTTTTCATTTTCTTTCTCATAGATTCGCCTTTTAGTTCAAAGCGGATTGCGGTATGAATGATTCGATCCAGAATTGCATCCGCAATGGTTTTTTCTTCTATTAGATCATACCAGTTTTTAACAGGGACCTGTGAGCAAAAGATGGTAGATTTTTTCTGATTTCGATCTTCGATGAGATCCATTAAAATGAGTTGTTTTTCATTGTTGATGGCCTGCAGGCCAAAATCATCAATAATGAGCAGATCATGCTTCTCTATTTTTGCCAGTTCTTTCATATAGGTACCATCGGCCTTGGCCATTGATAATTTATTGAAGAGCTTCCCCAGATTGTAATAAAGTACCTTGTATCCTTTGATGCAACATTGATAACCAAGGGCTGTTGCAATAAATGATTTTCCCGTTCCTGTACATCCGGTAATGATAATGTTTTCATAGCGGTCTACAAAGGAACAATCCCAGAGCCGGGTGAGTTGGTTACGGTCGATCTCCCTGTCTGGACTGTAGTTGATTTCTTTCAGGGATGCCTGGTAATGGAAGCGGGCATTCTTCAATAGTCGTTCTGTCCTGCTGTTGTTGCGTTGATTATCTTCCGATTCGATGAGCCAGGCGATGAATTCATCGTTGGTGAAGGTATCCTGGTTTCTGGTCTCAAACGAAGATTCATAAGCTCGTTTCATACCGTGCAGACGCATTTGCTGCATCTTTTCAATAGTAGCGTTTGTGTTCATTGTTTTTATGTTTAAAGATTAAGCGTAATAATTTGATCCTCTTATGTTTTCGTGCTCAACGGGGATGACTTCTATGGAGTCAAGCAGTGATGTTTGTTTGTCAAGTCCTTTTTCCAGTATATTCTTGATCTGGTTATATCCCACGGCGTCATAAGCCAAGGCTCTGGTACAGGCATTGTTCAGACGCTCCTTGCTTGTTTTCCCTGCCAGAGTTAACACACCGATACAGCTCTTGTAGTTCTGTTCGGGATATTGTTTTCTGTCGAGTATGATCTTAATGCATTGTTCTACCGAGGAACCGATGCTCCTGGCCCAATTGATAAAATATTCCGGACTCCAGTTGCTGTTATAGGTATGGTTCACCGGCATGTGCTCTTTCAAAGTGGTATAAGCATAGTGTTTTCTACTGCGCTGGTGCAGGGCAACCCGGGTTTGGGCATGATAAACTTCCACCATGTTCTGGGTCAGGATCAGTTTTACTTTTTTTCCTATAAGATTGTGAGGTACGCTATAGTAATTTTTATCACCGGAGTAATAGACATGGCAGTTCTTCTGAACCGTCGCCATTTTATATTCCCTTAGCTCATATCGCTCTATTGGAAGAGGGTTCAGCTCTGGCTTCTCTATTTCCAGAAACAGCTCCGTGCGACTGTCCTTTTTCTTTTGAAAGGGAGCATTGTTATAGGAGATCAACAACTCTCTGATGGCGGTGTTGAGTTCCTTCAGGCTATAAAATTCCCTGTCCCGAAGAGCCGCATAAATACGGGTGTAGGTGATGTTTACAGCGCCTTCAACCAATGATTTATCTTTTGTTTTAATGACCTGGCCGGCATTACCGAAGTGTTGTAATGGGAAACAAAAGCTGCGAACTGTTCGTTTAAGAAAGGCTCATATTTATTTGCCCTGGTTACTGCCGATTTAAGGTTATCCGGGATGAGGCAAGCCGGAACACCTCCAAAAAAATGAAGACAATTCTGGGTGCTGTTGATAAAATCCGGGATCGTTTGGGAGAAAGAGGCTTCCACATAAGTGTATTGACTTGCAGCAAGCGTTGCTACAAACACTTCCACGGGTATCATTTCCCCGGTTTCCCTGTCAATAATATGGAGTTTCTTCCCAGCGTAATCAATAAAGACCTTTTCTCCTGCTTTATAAACAGCCGGCATATATCCTTCGGATTTCTGGCTCCATTGGCTGTAATGGTAGCAGAAACGGCTGTACATGATACCTTCCGGATATTTTTGCTTGTATTCTTTCCACAAAATATGGCGGGTAACCCCAACACGTTTTAACTCCTTTTCTACATAAGGGAAAAAGGCATAAAGTTCAGAATGTGTATTATCCTGATCGTTGGGAGAAAGGGTATCCTGAGTCTCAAAAAGCTCCAAAAGATCATTGTCAGAAAGCTCCAGGAGTTCATTGAAGCTAAATCCGGATTCCCCAAAAGCATTGAGATATTTAATTACGGTTGTCCTCGATTTACCAAGGCTTTTGGATATCCTGATATTGGAAAATCCATTGTTTTTCATTCTGATGATTTCTCGTATCATAATTGATCCTATCGGTTTATTGGCCATACTATGCTGTGATTAAATCGCATAATATAACCTAAAACCATCATCAAAAACTGTCCAGTTTGCCCCGGAATGAACTGTTCACTTTGCACAGGAATCAGGTGTTCACTTTGTGCAGGAATGGACTGTTCACTTTGCGCAGGAATCAGGTGTCCAGTTTACCCCGGAATACCCAGTTTGATCAGGAATTTATATAAGTACCGCTCGGTAGTATAGTAATTCTTCATTGTACCATACTTTAATATGGACTTCATATTTTCTGTATGATAATTTAAAAGCTCCGAGAGTTTCTTAAAAGAATCATCTGCTCCTAAATAGCGCTGCTTTATAGCGCTAACATTTAAAAGCTTGTTCTCGTTTTGAAGCTGGCGGAAGGACTCGTATATCTTATTATAGATTCTATCCAAGGAACCATTCACTTGGATGCTCTCTGCGCTACAACCTCTAAGGCGGCTTTTTCGCTCATCCCAGAGATTTTGGGTAATTCTACGTTTAAGGCTCAGTTCAATTCGCTCACCGTTTAAGGTAATTCTAGCATAAAGGGGAGCTTTGCCATTTTTGGCTTTACTGGATTTTGGGATAAATACGATCCCAAAGGTCACCGAATTTCTCATAATAATCGTTTTCAGGTTAAACAAATGCGTGAAAACGAAAGTCAAATCAACAATCAGGGCAATAGCCCAAAATAATAAGAGGTCACCGAATCGGACTCATTTTATATGATTTAGCATCAAATACTATGAATGACCTAAAATCACAAAACCTTGAAAATCATAAGATTAACAAGGTTTTGATACCATTTAGTAATGGTCTTGGTCGGGGTGGCAGGATTCGAACCTGCGGCCTCCTGCTCCCAAAGCAGGCGCGATAACCGGGCTACGCTACACCCCGTATGGTGTAAATTTATTCAGTATTCCAAAACCCTGCCGCATAAAGTTCCCAAGGAACCTACGGCCTTCCCGCCGCAGCGGGACACGATAACCACCGGGCTACGCTACACCCCGAGGGTTATCTTTTGGATAAACAAAAAGCGTCTATACTTCATAGCGGCTGCAAATATAACAATTCCTTTTATTCCACCTACGTACTGTCTTAATAAAATCAATAATAATTTTTAACTTTTCATAAAAGGATTTTATAACAATGGTTTTGTATTTTGTTGGCATATTTAGAAAATCAATATGCTTGGAGCAAGCCCTCCCGATCGGTAGCAGAAGTTGCGAGATTGAAAAAGTATTTTAATCGAGACAAGCCCGCTTGAATGATTCGGGCAAACCTATATAACGAATATAACGAAACCCTCATTGAGGGATCAAAAAAAAAAATAACCATGAAAATCAATCTATTTATAATCGGCTTCGCAGCCTTGTCATTTACGGCATGCGCCCAAAAAGATACCAGTATCAATGAGAGTTCCACATCTTATTCCTATGAAACAATAGTTAGTGATCTGCAAATTCCTTGGGGCATGGCGTTTCTTCCCGATGGCGGGATGTTAATTACTGAAAAGAGTGGAGATTTAATCCTTTTTAAAAATGGAGAAAAACAAGCTATTAGTGGTGTTCCCGAGGTTTATAACCGAGGGCAGGGTGGCTTAATGGATATAGTACTGCATCCAAATTACGAACAAAATGGCTGGATCTATATTTCCTATTCCTCTTCGGAAGGTGATGAAGATGGCGGGAACACGGCAATCATGCGTGCAAAGGTAAAAGATAATCAGCTTACAGAAAAAGAACTTTTATATAAGGCAACACCTAATACTACCAAGGGACAGCATTTTGGTTCCCGCATGGCATTCGATAAAGAAGGTTACATGTATTTTTCTATTGGTGAGAGAGGAGAGCGGGATATAAATCCGCAGGATATTACCAGGGATAACGGGAAAATCTATCGATTAAATGATGATGGTTCTGTTCCAGGGGATAACCCATTTGTAAACGAACCTGATGCTAAAGCCGCTATTTATAGTTTTGGACATAGAAACCCACAAGGCATGATCCTTCACCCAACTACCGGCGAAATCTGGGTACACGAGCATGGCCCAAAAGGGGGAGATGAAATTAACATCATTAAAAAAGCCGCAAATTATGGATGGCCGGTGGTTACCCATGGTTTGAATTATAGCGGAACTTCTATAACCCCAGCAACATCAAAACCCGGAATGGAAGATCCTATTTATTTTTGGATCCCATCTATTGCTCCTAGTGGAATGGCATTTGTTACATCAGATAAATATCCACATTTAAAAAACAATCTACTAGTCGGCTCACTAAAATTTCAATATTTGGAACTTGACATTTTGGAAGGCGAAAAAGTGGTAAAAAGAGAACGTTTACTGGACGGAATTGGTAGAGTAAGGGATGTAAAACAAGGTCCAAATGGTTATATCTACGTGGCAGTGGAAGGTCTTGGTATTGTAAAACTTATTGAAAATGAAAATTAATTTTATTAAAACAATATATTTGGTTTTTATTCTTATATTTTTTATAGCTTGTAGTTCACATAAAAAGAAAGATCAATCCATTTTAAATTCAGAAAAAATAAGTGTTTCAGATTTTCCCAAACAAGAGAAAGTTTCTGAAAGCTATAAAAGGGGAAAAGAAGTATACTCAGATTTTTGCTTGACCTGCCATCTACCTAATGGAAAAGGAATTCCTGGAAATTCCCCGCCTTTAGCTGGTTCAGATTGGTTGACCAATAAAAAATATGAAAGCATTAAAGCCATTAAATATGGGCTTTCGGGACCTATCCTAGTAAATGGGGAATCTTATGAGAATGTGATGGGCGCACAAGGCCTGAGCGATCAGGAAGTGGTGGATATTATGAATTATATCTCTAATTCTTGGGGAAATAGCTCTAAAAAAGAAGTGACTTTAGAGGAGGTGCAATCCATCTCTAAATAGGATCTTGTACTTTTTTATATAGTTGATTTAAAAAAGTGCCAACCTCAAGTTCAATAAAATTTCATGACTGCTCCCCTATTTCAAACTAATAATTAACTTTGCGCCAAAATACTTATAAATGCTAATTATTGGAATAGCCGGTGGTACCGGGAGTGGTAAAACCACGGTTGTGAGTCAAATTATTGCAGAGCTAAACAATGAAGATGTAGCTGTTATTTCTCAAGATTCTTATTACCTGGACACCAGCCATTTATCTTTGGAAGAACGTGTGAAGATAAATTTCGATCATCCAAAATCCATCGATTTCGACCTGCTGATCTCGCATCTTAAAGAGCTAAAAAGTGGCAATTCCATCGAGGAGCCGGTGTATTCCTTTAAAGAACACAATAGAACGGGGGAAACTGTTACCATTGAACCTAAAAAAGTGATTATTGTAGAGGGGATCCTTATCCTTACCAATCCCGATATTCGCGATATGTTCGATATAAAAATCTATGTTCATGCAGACAGCGATGAGCGGTTAATTCGCAGGTTAAAACGCGACATCAACGATCGTGGCAGGGATCTGGACGAAGTTTTATGGAGGTACCAAACCACCTTAAAACCTATGCACCAACAGTTTATCGAACCCACAAAAGAATTTGCAGATATTATTATTCCGACCAACAGGTATAACAATGTTGCCGTAGATATTGTACAGACCATCATCAAGGACAGATTGACGTAATTTTGTATCTTTAAAAATTATGAGCCTAAAGGAACTTCGCAATAAAAAATGGTTTAAGGTCATTAGTAATAAATATGTATTGCTGTTGCTCATTTTTGGAGGCTGGATGCTTTTTTTAGATAGTAATTCCTGGTTGGTGCACAGGGAATTAAATGAGGAGGTAGATAAGCTTCAAGTTAACAAGGAGTATTATCAAAAAGAGATCTCAAAAGATAAGGCTACAATTGATAAATTGAATGACTCTTTTGAATTGGAAAGCTACGCCAGACAACATTATTATATGAAGCGGGCCAACGAGGATATCTACATTATCCATTACGATACCTTAGACTGAGCAACTGCTATTTGCACGTATTTTATTTAAAAAAAATCTATTATGAATCAAACCTTGTTCAACGAATTTCATGAAGTTTCTGCCAAAGAATGGAAGCAGAAAATTCAGTTCGATTTGAAAGGAGCAGATTATAATGAAACCCTTGTTTTTCATAGCAAAGATGGAATTTCAATAAAACCCTTTTATAATGCTGAAGATCTTAAAGAGCAAGCGACTATTAAGTCTCCCGAAAAATGGAATATCTGTGAGAGGATCTATGTGGTTTCTGAAATAAAAAGCAATAAAAAAGCACTGGAAGTAGTACAAAAAGGGGCAGAAAGCTTATGGTTCGTTATTTCTTCAGAAGAAACCGATTACACGCTCTTGTTCAAAGATATCCAGCTTAGCACTGTCCCTATATATATAACTTCAGAATTCCTTTCTGAAGGAGCCTTTAATTCATTAAGCACTTTTTTAGCCGGAAAGGACCATAATATAAGTTTGCAGATTGACATCATTGGGAATTTAGCACGTACAGGAAACTGGTATCATGGCCTGAAAAAAGATCATGAGATTTTGAACAAAATAGTTGGGAAAGCTGAAGGGTTTAAATCCATAATTAGTGTAGATGGCACTTTGTATCAAAACGCCGGGGCAAGCATTCCGCAGGAATTGGCATATATGCTCGCCCACGCAAACGAATATTTGAATCATTTCAACAATAAAGAGAATAATAAACCTGAATCCCAGCTTCAATTTTTAACTGCTACAGGCTCCAATTATTTTTTCGAGATTGCGAAATTGAAAGCACTTAGGTTATTGTTTTCAAGTTTAGCTCCAGAATATAAGCAGGTCGAAAAATGCCATATTTTGGCACAGCCTTCAAAAAGGGATAAAACCTTGTACGATTACAATGTGAACCTGCTTAGAACCACCACCCAAAGCATGAGTGCGGTTCTTGGAGGTGCAAATGAAGTTTACAATGCTCCTTACGATGCCATTTACCATAAAAACAATGAGTTTGGAGACAGGATTGCCCGCAATCAGTTATTAGTGCTGAAAAATGAAAGTTATTTCGATAAGGTTTCCAATACCTCAGATGGCGCTTATTATATTGAAACACTTACGCAACAATTTGCTGAAAAAGCCTTGAAGATCTTTAAGGAGATTGAGAACGGGGGCGGATTTTTAAAACAATTAAAAGAAGGAATTATTCAGAGAAAAATTTCTGAAAGTGCAAGAAAAGAACAAGAACTTTTCGATGCAGGAAAGATCATTCTTGTTGGAACCAATAAATTCCAAAATCCAGAGGATAAAATGAAAGATGACTTGGAATTATATCCGTTCTTAAAAATGAACCCCAGAAAAACCTTGCTTCAACCAATTTTGGAAAAACGGCTATCAGAAAAATATGAACAGGAAAGACTGAAAACAGAACAAGAAGCATAATGTCCAGAAAAAACCTTCAACATATAAAACTTAAGAAAGAGATTTCTCCCGGTTCTTCGAAAAGCAATTCGGATGGCGCTTTTATGACAGCAGAAGATATTCCGCTTAAAAAAACATATTCAAAAAGCGATCTTGAAGAGGCAGAACATTTAAATTTTGCAGCGGGAATCGCTCCTTATTTACGTGGTCCTTACAGCACCATGTACGTTAGAAGGCCTTGGACCATTCGCCAGTATGCTGGTTTTTCTACGGCTGAAGAAAGCAATGCTTTTTATAGACGTAATTTAGCAGGAGGCCAAAAAGGACTTTCAGTAGCTTTCGATCTACCAACGCATCGTGGTTACGACAGTGATCATGAACGGGTGGTCGGAGACGTTGGAAAAGCGGGGGTTGCCATAGATTCTGTGGAAGATATGAAGATCCTTTTCGATCAGATTCCGTTAGATAAAATGTCGGTTTCCATGACCATGAATGGCGCGGTGCTTCCAATTATGGCATTTTATATTGTTGCTGCAGAGGAGCAAGGTGTAGATCTTTCCTTATTATCTGGAACCATTCAAAATGATATTTTAAAGGAATTTATGGTGCGCAACACCTACATCTACCCTCCTGCTCCATCCATGAGGATAATATCTGACATTTTTGAATATACTTCAGAAAAGATGCCAAAATTCAACAGCATTAGTATCTCAGGATATCATATGCAGGAAGCAGGAGCAACTTGCGATATTGAATTGGCATACACCTTAGCTGACGGATTGGAATATATTAGAAAAGGATTGGGAGCGGGAATGGACATAGATAGCTTTGCGCCACGACTTTCCTTTTTCTGGGCAATAGGAATGAACCATTTTATGGAGATCGCCAAAATGAGAGCTGCAAGAATGCTTTGGGCAAAATTGGTAAAACAATTCAACCCGAAAAGTGAGAAATCCTTGGCCTTGAGAACACATTGCCAAACCAGTGGATGGAGTTTGACAGAGCAAGATCCATTTAACAATGTTGCCAGAACCTGTATAGAGGCGGCGGCAGCAGCCTTTGGAGGAACTCAATCTTTACACACAAATGCATTGGATGAAGCGATTGCTCTACCCACAGATTTCTCTGCAAGAATTGCCAGAAACACGCAGTTATATCTTCAGCAAGAAACCAATATCACCAAAACGGTGGATCCTTGGGCGGGCAGTTATTATGTAGAAAGCTTAACACATGAAATTGCCCAAAAAGCCTGGAAGTTAATTGAAGAAGTAGAAGCATTAGGCGGAATGACAAAAGCAATTGAAGCTGGAATTCCCAAGTTGCGTATAGAGGAAGCTGCAGCAAATAAACAAGCAAGAATAGATAGTGAAACCGATATCATAGTTGGAAATAATAGATACCGTTTAGAAAAAGAAGATCCACTAGTTACCTTAGAAGTTGACAATCAAACTGTTCGTTTACAGCAATTGGAAAGGTTGCAGCAAATAAAAGAAAGTAGAGATTCCCAAAAGGTAAAATCTGCACTAAAAGTATTGACCAAAGCCGCTAAAAATAAGGATGGCAATTTGTTAGCTTTAGCCATTAGTGCTGCTAGAGAACGAGCTACTCTGGGAGAAATAAGCGATGCTTTGGAGGAAGTTTACGGAAGGTATAAAGCGAAAATCCAAACCTTTAGCGGGGTATATTCAAAACAGATGAAAGATAATGAATCCTTTATAAAAGCCAGGGAGCTAGCCGATAAATTTGCGGAGCAAGATGGAAGACGTCCTCGTATTATGATCGCAAAAATGGGGCAGGATGGCCATGATCGTGGAGCAAAAGTGGTTGCCACAGGCTATGCAGATCTTGGTTTTGATGTGGATATAGGGCCTTTATTCCAAACTCCTGCGGAAGCTGCAAAACAAGCTATGGAAAATGACGTTCATATCTTAGGGGTTTCATCTTTAGCTGCAGGACACAAAACATTGGTGCCACAGGTAATAGAAGAATTAAAAAAGCATGGTAGGGAAGATATTATGGTAATTGTGGGGGGGGTTATTCCCTCTCAAGATTATCAGTTCTTATTCGATGCCGGGGCAGTTGCCGTTTTTGGCCCCGGGACTAAAATTAGCGAAGCTGCCATTCAGCTTTTAGAAATATTAATAGACGAATAAAATAAGTTGGCAGTAGACAGGATTTGTGGGAAGATATATATGAAATACTGGAAATGAAGAAGAAATATTATAGAAACCGATAATTGTTGATTGTTAACAGTTAACTGTTAATTGTTAACTGATGAACCAATAACCGATAACCAATAACCAATAACCAATAACTGATAACTGAAATTATGGATTACACTAAAAAAATGCTTCGTGATGATGCCTTGAAAGGAAAAACGATCGTTGTTACCGGTGGTGGTAGCGGACTTGGAAAAGCGATGACCAGTTATTTCCTGGAGTTAGGCGCTAATGTAGCAATTACTTCCAGAAATCTGGAAAAGTTAGAAAATACCGCAAAGGAATTAGAGGCAGCAACCGGGGGAACTTGTTTACCATTGCAGTGTGATGTTCGAGAATATGCTCAAGTTGAAGCTATGTTGGAAGCAACCGTAGCAAAATTTGGGAAAGTAGATTCCTTATTGAACAATGCAGCAGGAAACTTTATCTCTCCTACCGAGCGATTAAGCGCAAATGCCTTCGATACCATTATAGATATTGTTTTAAAAGGAAGTAAGAACTGTACCCTTGCCTTTGGAAAATACTGGATAGATAAAAAAGAAATAGATAAAACTATCTTGAACATTGTGACCACGTATGCCTGGACAGGCTCAGCATATGTAGTGCCCAGTGCCACTGCAAAAGCAGGAGTATTGGCAATGACACGGTCTTTGGCAGTAGAATGGGCCAAATATGGGATTCGATCCAACGCCATTGCGCCTGGACCCTTCCCGACAAAGGGAGCTTGGGACAGATTGCTCCCTGGAAATTTAAAAGAAAAATTCGATCTTGCCAAAAAAGTACCTTTAAAACGGGTTGGAGAACATCAGGAATTGGCGAATCTTGCTGCCTATATGCTTTCAGATTTTTCTGCATATGTAAATGGAGAAGTAATCACTATAGATGGTGGGGAATGGCTAAAAGGAGCAGGCCAATTCAACCTTTTGGAAGCAATTCCTGAAGAAATGTGGGATCAATTGGAAACGATGATTCGATCTAAGAAGAGCAAATAAAAATATAAATCAAGAATATAGGGGGCAAGCCAGGAGGTATGAATAGGAAAATCCTTTTAAAAAATTCCAGGCAAGACCGGGGAATTAAACCCTCAAAGAGGGATTCAATCTTTTTAACATTGTAGAAGCTGTTAACAAAATCATTTTATTAACCTATAATAAATTGTATTTTTACCTTCTAAAATAGAATACAATTAATGGGCAAAATCATTGCTATTGCGAACCAAAAAGGAGGAGTTGGTAAAACTACTACTTCAGTAAATTTAGCGGCTTCCCTCGGGGTTCTTGAAAAAAAAGTCCTCCTTATAGATGCAGATCCTCAAGCCAATGCAACATCTGGTTTAGGGATCGATGTGGAAGCTGTGGAATTAGGGACTTATCAACTATTGGAACATTCTTGCAAGGCTGAAGAAGCCATCGTAAAGACCAGTTCCCCCAACCTGGATATCATCCCATCCCATATAGACCTGGTAGCCATCGAAATAGAATTGGTAGACCAAGAGGAACGTGAATACATGCTTAAAAAGGCTATTGGTCATTTAAAAGATAGTTACGATTATATCCTTATAGATTGTGCCCCTTCTTTGGGATTATTGACCCTGAATGCTTTAACCGCTTCAGATTCTGTGATCATTCCAATCCAATGTGAATATTTTGCACTGGAAGGTTTGGGTAAATTATTGAACACCATTAAAAGCGTTCAGAAGATCCATAACGATAAACTGGATATTGAAGGCCTTTTATTGACCATGTACGATTCCAGATTAAGACTCTCCAATCAGGTGGTAGAAGAAGTTCAGAAGCATTTTAATGAAATGGTATTTACCACAATCATTCAACGAAACGTGCGTTTAAGTGAAGCCCCTAGTTATGGGGAGAGCATTATAAATTATGATGCTGGAAGCAAAGGAGCCAGTAACTATTTGAGCCTGGCACATGAAATAATCAAGAAAAACAGTTAAACGATGGCGAAAGCTACCAAAAAGCAAGCATTGGGCCGCGGACTTTCAGCGCTTCTGAAAGATCCCGAGCACGATATAAAATCTGCTGAAGATAAACACGCCGATAAACTTGTGGGCCATATAGTTGAATTGGAACTTGCTTCAATAGAAGTGAATCCATTTCAGCCGCGAACAAGTTTCAATGAAGAAGCCTTACGGGAATTGGCATCTTCCATAAAAGAATTGGGAGTTATTCAACCAATTACCGTTCGTAAACTGGATTTCAATAAATTCCAATTGGTTTCGGGAGAACGAAGGTTTAGAGCTTCAAAATTGGTTGGGCTGGAAACTGTTCCTGCTTATATAAGAATTGCAAACGATCAGGAATCATTGGAAATGGCACTGGTAGAGAATATCCAACGCCAAGACCTGGATCCTATTGAAATCTCACTTTCTTATCAACGATTGATCGATGAAATCAATCTTACCCAGGAGCAATTAAGCGAGCGTGTAGGTAAAAACAGATCTACAATAGCAAATTACTTAAGATTATTAAAACTAGACCCAATCATTCAAACAGGAATGAGGGATGGATTTTTATCTATGGGGCATGGACGCGCAATTATCAATATAGAAGACCCGCAAATTCAACTGGATATTTACGAAAAGATTCTGGAACGCTCCTTATCTGTAAGGGATACGGAGAAATTGGTGCGTGAACTATCTGGAGGAGACACTAAAAAACCTGTTTCCAAAAGTCCGAACCTTTCACAAGAATATAAAAAAGGAATCAAGGAATTTTCTGAATATCTTGGAGCCAAAGTAGCTATCAAGGTTGCTTCAAAAGGAAAAGGAAAATTGATTATTCCCTTTAATTCAGAAGAAGATTACAACAGAATCAAAAAAATGATCCAGGGTGAATCTTAAGTCTCTTTTAACCATTTTTTTCTTATTTCTAGCTACTACACTGGCA
The DNA here is from genome assembly GCF_007827275.1 of Gillisia sp. Hel_I_86. NCBI lineage: Bacteria > Pseudomonadati > Bacteroidota > Flavobacteriia > Flavobacteriales > Flavobacteriaceae > Gillisia > Gillisia sp. Hel_I_86. The sequence goes on from NZ_VISE01000001.1 coordinate 45,948, forward strand.
GTGGCCCAAAAAGACACTTTACAGGTTAAAACGACTTCGGACACTATTGTTGAACCCAAAAAGGATTACAAAGAATACAACCCACTAGCACCCGCAAAAGCAGCATTTTTTTCTGCGGTTCTACCAGGTTTAGGCCAGGCCTACAATGGGAAATATTGGAAAATCCCTATTGCTTACGCAGGTCTTGGGATTGGGATTTATTTTTATCTTGACAATGACAAACAATACGACCGGTATAGAAATGCCTATAAAAGAAGGCTTGCTGGATTCGAAGACGATGAATTCATTGTAGATGGTGTAACCAGGGTTACTACAGATGGGTTAATTAGAGCACAAAAAACTTTGCAGCGCAACAAAGAGGTCTCTTTATTGGTTACTGCAGGAATCTATATTTTAAATATCATAGATGCCAATGTAGATGCGCATCTTCAGCAATTTAATGTGAGGGAAGACCTTTCTTTTAAACCTGCGGTGAATTTTGATGAATTTTCAGGAAAAACCCGATACGGACTATCTTTAAATTTTAATTTCTAATTATGAAGATCGCACTTTTAGGATATGGAAAAATGGGGAAGACCATTGAAAGAATAGCTTTGGAAAGAGGACATGCCATTACCCATAAAATTACGGGGGATATAGAAAACGAAGATCTTAGCGAAGCCGATGTGGCTATAGATTTTAGCATCCCGAAAGCCGCCTTTACAAATATAAAAACATGCATAAAGAAGCAGCTTCCAGTAATATCTGGAACAACGGGTTGGCTGGAAAATTATGAGCAGGCAGTAAAACTTTGTGAAGCTGAAAATTCAGCTTTTTTATATGCTTCAAATTTTAGCATTGGCGTGAATTTGTTCTTCGATCTAAATGAGAAATTAGCAAAGATCATGGATCCATTTCAAAATTATTCCGTGGAAATTGAAGAAATACACCATCTTCAAAAATTGGATGCCCCTAGCGGAACCGCAATTAGTTTGGCACAACAGATTATTGGAAATTCCAGAAAAACGGGTTGGCAACTGGATCACGCTGAAGAAAATGAAATTCCGATTACAGCAAAAAGAGAAGAAAATGTTCCCGGTACCCATACGGTTTCATATAAATCTGATATTGATTCTATAGAAATAAGGCATACTGCGCATTCCCGAGAAGGCTTTGCACTAGGTGCTGTTATTGCTGCTGAATGGATCAGAGATAAAAAAGGGGTTTTTTCCATGAAGGATGTCCTTCAAAATTTGACATAATTATATGTAACGGTATTGGTTTCTATGACACCTATACCCTAAACTTAAGATATATGACTATTACGCAGTGGTTCTTGTTTTTCCTGATCGTTCAGGTTGTTCATTTTTTAGGAACTTGGAAATTGTACGTTAAGGCAGGGCGACAGGCATGGGAAGCTGCAATTCCTGTTTACAATGCGGTGGTTTTAATGAAGATCATCCATAGGCCTTGGTGGTGGACCATCTTATTATTTGTGCCTATTGTTAATCTAATTATGTTTCCTGTTGTTTGGATAGAAACCATAAGAAGTTTTGGGAAGCATAAACTGATGGATACTATTTTGGTATTGGTTACTTTCGGGCTCTATATCTTTTATTTGAACTATGCTGCCGAGTTAACTTATATAAAGGATAGAAGTTTAACCCCCAGAACTGCTACTGGAGAATGGATAAGCTCCATTCTATTTGCAGTGATCGCGGCAACTTTGGTGCATACCTATCTTATTCAGCCATTTACGATCCCTACTTCTTCCTTGGAAAAAACATTGTTGGTGGGTGATTTTCTGTTTGTGAGCAAGTTCCATTACGGTGCAAGAACTCCTTTAACAGCAGTAGCTTTTCCTATGGTTCATGATACCATTCCAATTTTGGGAGTAAAATCGTATCTGGAAAAACCCCAAATTCCATATTTCCGATTACCGGGCTTCGAAAAAATTGAACGCTCAGATATCGTGGTTTTTAACTGGCCGGTAGATACTATGAACAATATGTATTTTACCGATAAATATTATTATAAACCAATAGATAAGAAAACGAATTATGTGAAACGTGCTGTGGGAGTTGCAGGGGATTCCTTGAGGATAATAGATGGTAGGATCTTTATTAATGCTGAACCACTTAAACTACCGGGAAGAGCTAAACTTCAACATAATTACATAGGAACTACAAAAGGGAAAGCTTTTGACCCCAGGTATTTATATGAGCGTTATGATGTTACAGATCCTTATGGCTATGATCCGGGAACCAATTCTTTTAGAATAAATCTTACGGAAGATGCTTATAACAAGTTCAAGAATCATCCAAATGTTGCATTTATTCAAAAATTAAACGATTCTATTGGAAATAAGGACACCAGACTATTTCCGAAGTCCAAAAATTTAAATTGGAACCAAGATAACATGGGACCTATTTTTGTTCCAAAGAAGGGAGCAACCACAAAGTTAAATCTTGAAACCTTACCATTCTACAAGAGGCTGATTGAAGTATATGAAGGATCTGAATTGGGAATCAACAATAAACTAAGCGTTAACGGAACCCAGGTGTTGCTTAACGGACAACCTACCGAGACTTACACCTTTAAGATGGATTATTACTGGATGATGGGAGATAACCGCCATAATAGCTTAGATAGCCGTTATTTCGGATTTGTACCGGAAAATCATGTAGTGGGCAAACCTGTATTTGTCTGGTTTAGTTGGGATACCAATGGAACTGGGATTATGAACAAGATCCGTTGGGAACGCTTATTTACAACAGTTAGTGGAGATAAGGAGCCTACCTCCTATTTGCCATATTTCTTAATTGGTCTACTGGTTCTATTTGGTTATAATTTCTTTAAGAAGAAAAGAGATTCATAGATAATTGAAATGATTGTTCGTTATGCGCCAATAATCACTTTTAACTATTTATATCCCAACTTGTCGTCATGCTGAGACCAGTAAAAAAAAATATCTAGCGCAGGAAATTGACGTGGTTAAAATTACCTCAAATGTAGCCTGTTGAAGGATCTCAGAGCAGATCCCTCCGCGGGGAAGACAATAAAAAAGGATTGTCATTCTGAAGGAAACGTAGTGGACTGAAGAATCTCAATAAAACGAAATCAATTCAGTTAGAGATCCCTCCTAGCGTCGGGATGACAAAGCATTCAAAATACGTCAATGGCAACTTGTTTCAGCATCTCAGTAACCCTGAAACAATCCCGAAAGCTTTCGGGACAGGGTGACGAGATGTTCAAATGTCATTTTGTATAAATAATGGATATATAAATAATTTTAATCCGCATGAAAGAGATCTTAGTAAGCCTCCCCTATTTTGGGCCTATTTCTCAGTTTAAGGAATTGGTGGATACCACTAAAGTTTGGATAGAGAAAGAAGATAATTTCCAAAAGCAAACATATCGCAACCGAATGTATGTCTATGGAGCGAACGGAAAATTAAGCTTGAACATCCCTATAAAACATTTGCCAAAGACCGAGGTCAAGGTGCACCAAAAATATAACGGGGTTAAAATAGACAATGATGATAAATGGCAAAACACACATTGGAAATCCCTGAAAACTGCTTACCAAACCTCTCCTTTTTTTGAATTTTACGAAGATGAGCTTGCCCCTTTATTTAGCCAAGAATATCCAACCCTCTATGAATTCAATCAGGATTGTTTTAAAACCGTTTTGGAATGTCTTCAGTTGGAATTGGAGTTTGAACATACTTCTGAATACGACAAACACCCAGAAAACATAGTTGACCTTCGAAATTTAATCAATGCCAAAAGCACATTGAAAATTCCAGAATATATACAGGTGTTTCAAGAAAAATATGGGTTCTTGTCCAATCTTTGTATCCTGGACCTGCTTTTTAATGAAGGTCCAAATGCGGTAGCATATTTAAAAGCGATGTAATTTTACTACCAACTTATAGTGGAGTATATTGGATAATGATCTGATAATTTAACAGGAAATACCTCAAAAGTCTGGGTTTTTAAGCCTTTATCTATCATCATAAAATCTATTCTAAGTGGAAAATAACTTAGGTTAAAGGTCTTTCCAAAGCCACTGCCCACTTCAAGAAAGGCATCTTTAAATCGATCTCCTTTAACCAGTTTATAGATATAAGAGAAGGCCGTATTGTTAAAGTCGCCCAAGATCAAGGTCTTGTAAGGGGATTTTTCGACCTCTGCCATCATCATTTCGGCTTGTCTCTGCTGAAGCTTAAACCCATAGCCAATTCTTCCAAATAGCTTTTTGGAATCTTCTTTTTGCAAATCACCTATTCCCGGTTTAATATTTAGGGATTGAAAATGAACATTGAAAATTCGCAGGGTATCCTCATTCTTAACTATATCAACAAAAATGGCATTATTGTTTCCATCTTCAGGGAAATCTACAGAATGGCTATTAATTATAGGATACTTGGAAAAGAGCGCTGAACCAAACTCGGAGCCGCCATCCTTCAGCTTTATAAAATTATAAGGATAGCTTTTCACTATTCCGGAAACTCCAACAAAGTGTTCCTGTGTCCCTAAGATATCCGGATCTTTTTCAGTAATAAAACCAGTGATCTTTTCCGGGATCTTATCGTCTTTCACCCATTTATAAGCATTGAACATCCTTACATTATAGCTCATCAAGGAGATACTGTTATCTCCCTTGGATTCTGGCTCATTCGAAAATTGGATCCAGGAAAGCACATAATTATAGCCCAGCACTAAAACAATCAATGAAAGTAATAGCTGTCTCTTAAAGCGAACAGCCCAAAAAAGCAGAAAAATAAAATTACACAAAATCAACACTGGCACTCCTAAACTGAGTACAGATAGCAAGGGAAAGGTCTTTGGAGGCACGTAAGGCAGTAAATAAGACAACAAAAGCGCAAATGCCATAAACGAGTTCAGGATAAATATCAATTTATCCAAAAAGCCAAGCTCCTTCATCTACTTATCTTTACCGGCATGAAACAAGAAATCTTTCTCTTGCTTTGTTAAACTATCATACCCACTAGTGCTTATCTTATCTAGAATAGCATCTATTTTTTGCTGCTTTTCATTTTTATTGGTAATTGAAACTTTTGTTTTGTAAGGGCTCGCTCCTTTTTTCTTATAAACAGTTTTCATTTTTGGCTTTGGCTTTCGGGAAGAATCGAACAATGCAATGAACCAATTTATAAACTTCTCAAAACCGCTTGCAATATCATTGCCTTGTGCCAATTGCTTTGTATACATATACCCAAAGAAAGCACCGCCTAAATGAGCGAAATGGCCGCCTGCGTTTCCAAAAGGGATTTGGATAACATCTATTACCACCAGAAATGCGGCGATATACCAGAATTTTATGGTTCCTATAAACATCAACCGAATCCTCATATTTGGAACCTTGGTTGCTACTCCAACTAAAACGGACATCACCCCTGCAGAAGCTCCAACCAAATACGATTTCCCTGTGGCTTCAAAAGCAGGAAATAAATTATAGCTCAACATATAAACCAAGGCTCCAATTATGACCCCCAGAAAATAAAATGTCAACAGTTTTTTTGAAGAAAAATAATTGAGAAAATAGATCCCTGCATAATATAGAATAAGCATGTTCGAGAGAATATGCCAGATTCCTGAATGCAGAAAAGAATAGGTGATTATAGACCAAGGCTTAAAAACAAATTCCCCCAGTTCTTTGGGAAAAACCAACCATTCTGTAATAAAACCAGAAGGAAGGTTGAAAAGAAAGGCAATGGTCTTGATCAGGAAAAAGAGGATAAATACCAACACATTTATTGCAATCAGTTTTTCCACAACTGTTGCTGTTTGCAATTTATATCTAAATTTATCTGCCGGTCCCATTAATCCCACCTATTTTGTTCAAACTGATTCTTTTTCCAATACCACATCATTATAAAACCGAAAAGGGCTCCCCCTACGTGGGCAAAATGAGCTATCCCCCCACCAAACAAGGAGTATCCGGTAACGCCAGAGAATAGATCTATCGCTATTAATATAGGGATAAATATTTTAGCCTTGATTGGAACTGGTACGAATAGTAAAAATAATTCAACATTTGGAAATAACATACCAAAACCGACTAAAACTCCATAAATTGCTCCAGAAGCACCAACTGCAGGGGTGTTAAAAGCAGTGAACATGCTTTCTAAGGTATCTTTGGAAACGCTACTTAAGATAGAAGTATTGTACTGCCCCGTTTCCAATAATTGCTGAATGTCAATAGGATTCATACCGGCATCCAACAAAGCATTGTAACCAGATTGAACGTGAAAATAATTCACTAGCGAGTGGATAATCGCAGCTCCAATTCCGGAAGAAAAATAAAAGAAAATGAATTTATTCTTGCCCAACATTTGCTCGATAGGACTTCCAAATGCCCATAATGCATACATATTAAATAGGATATGCATAAACCCAGCATGCATGAACATATGGCTAACAATTTGCCAAACCCCAAAATTATCGTTCTGAAAGAACCAAAGCGAAAATAATTTATACGTGTAATCGCCAACGAACATGGTACCAATAAAAAATATGGCATTTATGATTATAAGTATTTTTACAGTATCTGTAATTCTTCCCATTTACATGAATTTTTTTTCCAGTTCTTCCACCGGCAAGGTAATAAAAACAGGCTTGTTAAAAGGGGTTAAACTCGGCTCTTTACAAGCAAATAATCCATTAACAATATGCAGTTGTTCGGTAGCATTCAACAAATTTCCAGATTTTACGGCCATGCTCTTTGCTAAAGATTTGGCTAGCAGATCTGTATGGGAAAAATTGTTTTCTGGCACCTCATTCTGAAAATCCACCAGAAGTTGTTCCAACAACATTGCTACTTCACTTTCTGAAATTGAAGTAGGGATTCCAATGATCTCCGCAGAACTGGAGGTGATTTCCGAAAATATGAATCCGGTTTGTTCCAGCGAATCTTTGATGCCTTTCAACAAGTCGGTTTCTTGCTGATTGAATTGAAGCACTAGCGGAAACAACAACTGCTGACTTACAGCCGCCGATACTGTTATGCTTTTCAATAATTCTTCGTATAATATTCGAGTATGCGCTCTATGCTGATCTATTACCAACATCCCATTTTTAAGGGTGCTGATAATGAATTTCTTGTTTAGCTGAAAAGTGGTGTTTTGAACTTCTTCTGTTTTAGAAGCACCAAAAAGGTTCCCCGTTACTTCCTCGCTTTCAAATTCTATCTGGCGAACATCCACATTATTTCCGATAGATTCAGATTCCAAACCGGTATATAAAGTTTCCCAATTAGCAGATTCCTTCTTAAAACCAGTTTTAAAGTTAGAGGAAGTAAACGCTTCATTTTTAAAAGGATTAAAGTTCCTATCTACTTCTACTTGAGGGGTAGAAGCTCGTTTATTTTCATAATTATAGGGCGTATCCAAATTAGGATCCCTTTCAAAATCCAGAACAGGGGCAACATTAAATTGTCCTAAACTGTGTTTTATAGCACTTCTTAAAATGGCATATAACGCATGCTCATCATCGAATTTGATTTCGGTCTTGGTAGGGTGGATATTAATGTCTATGCTCTTGGGATCTACCTGAAGATATAAAAAGTAACTAGGATATGCCCTGTCCTTCAGAAGCCCTTCGAATGCAGCAATTACCGCATGATTGAGATATGGGCTTTTAATAAACCTGTCGTTCACAAAAAAGAACTGTTCTCCCCTAGTGCGCTTTGCGTATTCCGGTTTCCCAACGAATCCGGAAATTTTTAGAATTTCTGTTTCTTCGTTTACAGGAACCAATTTTTCATTGGATTTTCCACCCAAAATATTGGTGATGCGTTGCCGGTAATTAGAAGCAGGCAGATTAAATAATTCCCCTGTATTATGTACCAACGAAAATGAAATGGTAGGATGTGCCAAAGCGACCCGCTGGAATTCATCTATGATATGGCGGGTCTCCACCGTATCTGACTTTAAAAAGTTTCTTCTGGCAGGGATGTTATAAAAAAGGTTCTTTACGCTTATAGAAGTTCCTTTTGCCGTAACACAAACCTCTTGAGAAGTAATCTGGCTGCCTTCAATTTTTATGCAGGTTCCAACTTCATCTTCCTCTCTTCTGGTCTTTAGTTCCACATGTGCAATTGCAGCAATAGAGGCTAAAGCCTCTCCCCTAAATCCTTTTGTTTGAAGTTGAAAAAGATCTTCGGCAGCTTTAATTTTAGAAGTCGCATGGCGCTCAAAACTAAGTCTGGAATCGGTAATGCTCATCCCAGAACCATCATCTATCACACTAATAAGGATTTTCCCGGCTTCCTTGATATATACCTGAATGTTCGATGCCTTCGCATCTATTGCATTTTCCAGTAATTCCTTAACTACAGAAGCAGGCCTTTGTACTACTTCCCCCGCAGCAATTTGATTAGCCACATGGTCTGGCAGGAGATGAATAACATCGGTCATGGAAAATTAATTCGAAAAGATGGATAAATCAAAATCTATGATCCACAAGAAAATTAATATCAAGACGATAATAATATAGATCACACGTTTATTGATTTCACGATTACCTCTAGTTCTACTAGCACTTCTAGCATCTGCCCATTGCGCACCGAAATCTATAGAATTTGTGGTGTTTTTATATTTTGAGAATTTAGAATCGAAATCATAAATATTTCCTGTGTCTTTTCCTTTATAATAACGTGGCGTGTAATTATAGCGGGTGTTCTTCTTGGATTTATAAAGACTGAATTTCAAAATACTTGTTGTTTCTTAATAGAATTTCAAATTTACTTAAAAAGCGAGAGAATAGAAAGCTTGCTCAAGCAAAAAGAAAAGAACAAGAATAATGCCGAAAGAAGCTTGTTTTAAAACTTGGCGTCTATTCTTAATTGTGCCATTTTAATGGCTGTAACCGCAGCTTCAGAACCTTTATTCCCAAATTTACCTCCGGAACGATCTATAGCTTGTTGCATGTTTTGATCTGTTAGCACACAGAAAATTACAGGAATGTCATTTTGAATATTTAAATCCTTGATGCCCTGGGTGACCCCTTGGCACACAAAATCGAAATGTTTGGTCTCCCCTTCGATCACACTTCCTATGGCAATAATAGCATCCAGCATCTCGTAGCTTTGCTGCATTTTTTTGCACCCATAAATAAGTTCGAAACTCCCGGGAACGTTCCAACGAACAATATTTTCGTTGATCACGCCATTCTCTTTCAAGGTATCAAAGGCACCTTTAAATAGGCCTTCCGTAATATTTTCATTCCATTTGGCCACAACAAGACCAAACCGAAAGTTTTTGGCTTCCGGCATTTGGCTTTTATCGTATTTGCTAAGGTTTTTTCCTTGTGTTGCCATAGAAAATCTTTAGTTCATTGCTTGAGCTTTCCCTAAATAGATGGCAACTTGATTTGCTTCTGGAGTATTCGCAAATTCATCTTTAATTCTGTTTAAATATTCCACGGCTTTTTCACCTTCTCCTAATTGGATAGCAGTGATCGCAGCTTTTAACAAAAATCTAGGAGCAGTGAATTCATTAGAACGCATAGTTGCAGCCTTCTCGTAATAATTAAGTGCTTCTTTAGGCTGATCTAATTGAAGAAATGCATCTCCCATTCCACCAACAGCTAAAGCAGATAAAATCTCATCGTCCCCATCAAAATCTTCTAAATGGTCTATAGCTTCCTGATACTTATTAGTATTTAAATATGCAAACCCAGCGTAGTAATGAGCTAAATTTCCTGCATTTGTGCTTCCGTAGTTGTCTATGATATCCAAGAAACCATATTTTCCTTCCCCACCGTTCAATGCCATGTTGTATAAAGAGTCACTCTCTACACCTGTTCCAGCCAACGCAGTGTCAAAATATTGTTGCGCTTGAAACATTTCGTTAGAAGCTTCCAATTCTTTAGGCTCCTGAATAAAACGTTGCCATCCTAGATATCCTAAAACTATAACCGCGGCCAAACCAACAATAATGTAGATCCATTTTTGATTTTCTGCAACCCACTCTTCTGTTCTTCCGGCACCTTCGTCCAAGGTGTTAAAAACTTCTGCGGTTGTAGATTCTTCCTCTACTTGATTCTTTCTTTCTTCCTTGGTAGACGGTTTAGAACCTTTTTTCTTGTACGTAGCCATAAAGTTGGTTTAATGAGTCGCAAAAATAAAATTTTTATTCTTATTTGAAAGGGAAATTATTTCTTATTTTTTAATACTTTCGGCACGATTCTATTACCTTTAGCAATTCAAAATTAATAATTATTTAGCTGAATAACAGCATTTTATGTTTTTAAAGACGCTTACCTTAGTCAATTATAAAAATTTAGGTTCCTCCAGTTTCGATTTCGACTCAAAAATAAATTGTTTTGTAGGCAGAAATGGCGTTGGAAAGACCAATATTTTAGATAGTATCTATCATTTATCTTTTGGGAAGAGTTATTTCAACCCAATTACCGGTCAGAACATCAACCACAACGCCGATTTTTTTGTTATTGAAGGCTCACTAAAAAAATATGAACGGAAAGAACATATTTTGGTAAGTGCCAAACGAGGCATGAAAAAAGTAATTAAAAGGAACAACAAACCCTACGAGAAATTCAGTGAACACATTGGTTTTATACCGGCAGTAATGATTTCCCCCGGGGACCGGGACCTTATAATCGAAGGCAGCGATACCCGAAGAAAATTCATGGATGGCGTGATTTCGCAGAGTGATCAGGGATATTTAAACGCTTTAATTGCCTACGGAAAAGTGCTCGCCCAGAGAAATGCATTGCTCAAATATTTTGCTGCCAACAATAAATTTGAACGAGATACTTTAGAGATCTATAATGCGCAACTTACAGAGTTTGGAAATATTATTTTTGAAAAAAGAAAAAAATTCTTAGCTGAATTTATCCCGATCTTCAATAAGCGCTATTCAGAAATATCCGATAATCAGGAGGAAGTGAGCCTAGAGTACAAGAGCAAATTATTTGAAAGATCTATTTCTACATTGTTGGAAGAAAATCTTCAAAAAGATATGATCCTTCAATACACCAGCGTAGGCTTACATAAAGATGATCTTAGTTTTGAGATCGATGGACATCCTATTAAAAAGTTTGGATCCCAGGGGCAGCAAAAATCCTTTCTTATCGCATTAAAGCTGGCACAATTCGACTTTATCAAGAAAGTGAGCAAGGTAAATCCGATTCTATTATTGGATGATATTTTCGATAAGTTGGATGAACAGCGGGTTGCACATATTATTACCCTGGTTGCCACCGATGAACTCGGACAGATTTTTATTAGCGATACCCATGCAGACAGAACCGAAAAAGTGATGAAAGAAAGCAAGCAAACCTTTAAAATATTTAAACTATGAGGAGAATTGGTACCGTAATAATGCTGTTGATATTTTTAACTAGTTGCAATAATAATCCTGAAGAGCAATTAGAATATATCAACGGGTATTGGGGAATTGAAAAAGTTGAATTCACCAAGGATTCTATTCGGGATTTTAAGATCAATGAAATTGTAGATTATATCGAAATTATTGATAGTATAGGCTTCAGGACAAAAGTAAAACCACAATTTGACGGTACTTATATTTCTGCCGGGGAACCGGAAGATATAATAGTAAAGATTGAAGATGAAAAAGTGGCTTTATATTATTCCACTCCTTTTAATAAATGGAAAGAAATTATTGTAGCTTCAAGTAAAGAGAAACTTAGTTTAAAAAATGAGCGGGGCATCATTTATCATTACAAGCGGTACCAACCTTTAAAATTAGATCTGGATGAAAAAGAGAATGAATGAGAACATGAAGTTGAGTGAGGCATTGGAAAATTTTGTCTCTACAAATAAGCTTCAGAAAGGGCTGGACAAGGTAAACGTGAAAGATGTTTGGAACGAACAAATGGGACCTGGCATTGTAAAATATACCACTGCGATAAAATTGGAAGGAAGCACCTTATTTATTCAACTTAGTTCTTCTGTATTACGGGAAGAGTTGAGTTACGGAAAAGATAGAATAGTAAAGATCCTTAATGAAGCTCTTAAAAAGGAATTGATAACCAAGCTGGTGCTTAGGTAATTATGTCATCCCGACGCTAGGAGGGATCTCTAGTGAAATTGAGTCTGTTTTATTGGGATTCTTCAGTCCACTACGTTCCCTTCAGAATGACAACTCTGTATTATTGTGATCCCAACCCGGACAGGATGACTTAGAGGTAGTAATATTCATTCTACAAACAAAAAAACCGTTTCATTTCTAAAACGGCTTTTTAATTCTATCTAAAATTATATCTAGAATAATTCTCTTCCTGCAAAGTGAAAAGCAGCTTCAATAGCAGCGTTCTCATCGCTATCACTTCCGTGAACTGCATTTTCCCCAATAGAAGCAGCATATTTCTTACGGATAGTTCCCTCTGCAGCTTCAGCTGGATTTGTAGCTCCAATTAAAGTTCTAAAGTCTTCAACTGCATTATCTTTTTCCAATACAGCAGCAACAATAGGTCCTCTTGTCATGTATTCTACTAATTCCCCGAAGAACGGACGTTCGTTATGTACTGCATAAAAAGTTTCAGCATCTTTACGAGTCATCTGGGTTAATTTCATTGCAACGATTCTAAATCCGGAAGTATTGATAAGTTCAAGGATCGCACCGATGTTCCCGTTTTCTACTGCATCGGGTTTAAGCATTGTAAAAGTTCTATTCTTAGCCATGTTATGGTTTTTAATTTTTTGCAAAAATACGTATTTGAACAGTTTATGCAAGATTATCCTTTTTTTTTATGATCATTATAGGAGTTTCTTTACTAAAAGTCTTCGCGTTTTACGTTCTTTAAAAGGAAAAACAGTTTTGTAGATGATATTTTACTGGTTCTTATTTTAAGTAAATGGAATAGGAGTTGTCAGCAATCTTATTGGACCACAATATTAAACAGCCTTATTTCCTTCATTTTATAAAATATATATTTTGTAATTTCACGCTCGAATTTAAAGTTTAAATTAACAGCCACCCTTAAAAAGTTTCAAGTTTGCTGTAAGCTCGCTTTAATTGGCAATAAATATGATTGAACAAAGCATTTTAGAAATCACCTCGGACCTTTCTAGGGCCAACAATATAGTTATAGTTCCACATAAAGGACCAGATGGCGATGCCATAGGGTCGTCTCTTGGATTGTATCACTTTCTAAAAGGAAAAGGACACCATGTAAATGTGATCGCTCCTAATGACTATCCTAACTTTTTAAAGTGGCTACCGGGACAGGAAGACATCCTAATCTATGAAAAAGATTATATAGTATGTAAGCCATTGATCACTAATGCAGATATTATCTTCACTTTAGATTTCAACGATCTTTCCAGAACCGGGGATATGCAGGATCCATTAACAGAGGCTGAAGCTACTTTTATAATGATAGATCACCATCCAGAACCTTCTACCTATGCACATCACACCTATAGTGATGCCACTATGAGTTCTACTTGCCAAATGGTGTATCAATTCATCAAAAAATTAAGAGCGGTTAAAAGTATTACTCCTGAAATTGCTACGTGTTTATACACTGGAATAATGACAGATACAGGTTCCTTTAGATTTAGATCTACTTCTAGTGAAACCCACAAAGTCATCGCAGATCTAATTGAAAAAGGAGCAGATAACGCAAAAATCCATCAAGAAGTTTATGACACTTCTTCAGAAAGCAGGTTAAAATTATTGGGAGTAGCGCTTCAAAATCTTAGAGTAAATAAAGAATTAAGAACTGCCTATATTACCCTTACTCAAGAAGAATTGGATAAGAACAATTTCAAAAAAGGAGATACCGAAGGTTTTGTAAATTATGGATTATCCCTGGAAGGAATTATTTTTGCAGCTATATTTATAGAACATAAAACAGATGGAATCATCAAAATAAGCTTTCGATCTAAAGGAAGTTTCAATGTGAATGAATTTGCCAGAGCTCATTTTCATGGTGGAGGCCACTTAAATGCAGCGGGCGGAAAAAGCGACATTTCGCTAAAAAACACTATTGTTAAATTTAATACCGTGCTTCCAGAATACAAGGAAAAATTAGGTTTATGAAGCTAAAACTTATATATATAACAGTATTGATAATAGGGGCAATGGGATGTAAATCCCCAGAAGCAAGAAGGCCTGTCACACAAAATTCGGGTTCTTTTATCAATGAATCCATCAAAAGGAATAAAAAACTGGTTGCCAAGGAAGAGGCAATTATTCTGAAAATGATCGAAAAAGATTCTACCCGGGATTATATCGCTTCCAGTAATGGTTTTTGGTATTACTACAACGAGCAATCCACCGATTCTTTAAATACTGAAATGCCGGAATATGGCGATGTTGTGAGGTTCGATTATAATATAAAAGATTTGAATGGCAATTATATCTACGATGTTGGTGAAATCCCAACCAAGAGATATGCTATGGACCGGGAAAACCTTTTTGGAGGTTTACGGGAAGGCTTAAAACTTATGAAAGCAGGAGAAAAGGCTACATTTATCTTTCCGTCCCATAAAGCATTTGGATATTATGGGGATAAAGATAGAATTGGAACGAACATTCCTATAATTACCGAAGTTACATTACACTCGATTACCCAAGAAATAAACACTAATAAATCTGATAATTAAATAATATGAAAAGATTAAGCATGCTTTTGGTTTGTGCCATTCTACTTGGCCTAGTAAGTTGTAAAGAAGATTATCCAGACCTTAAAGACGGTCTTTATGCCGAATTCAACACCAATAAAGGTTCTTTTATAGCCGAATTGTATTACAAAGAAACACCAACAACGGTAGCTAACTTTGTTTCCCTTGCTGAAGGGGATAGCCATAAAATGGTAGATAGTACCTCAAAAGGAAAAAAATATTACGACGGACTTATTTTTCACCGCGTGATCAAAGATTTCATGATCCAAGGAGGAGATCCTACAGGAACAGGAAGTGGAGACCCCGGATATAAATTCCCCGATGAAATAGTAGATACTTTAAGTCATGCTACCAAGGGAACATTATCCATGGCAAATGCAGGCCCGGGAACCAATGGAAGTCAGTTTTTTATCACATTGGCGCCAACGCCTTGGTTGGATGGAAAACACACCGTTTTCGGAAAAGTAATAGAGGGGCAAACCGTTGTTGATAGTATTGGTATGGTGAAGACCCTTGCCAGGGACAAGCCGGAACAAGATGTTGTTTTAGAGAATGTAAAAATCATTCGTAAAGGAAAAGATGCCAAAGATTTTAAAGCAGTGAAGACCTTCGAAACTAAATTAGCAGAAGCTAAAATTGAAGAAGAAAAAAAGGTAGCAGCTACTGCAGCAATCAAGAAAGAAAATGCGGGTAGATTCGACTCCTTAAAATCTGAAACTGAGGAATTGGAAAGTGGAGTTAAAATTCATTATTTAAAAAGAGGTGAAGAAACTAAAATCCCTTCGGGATCTATGATTATGGTGAATTATGCAGGTTATTTTGAGGATGGAACTTTGTTTGACACAAGTTGGCAAGAAGTAGCAGAGCAAAATAATGCACTCAATCTTGCTAAAAGGAACCAAAATGGGTACCAACCAATGCCTACTAAATATGGACCAGATGCTCCTATGATCC
Source organism: Gillisia sp. Hel_I_86 (assembly GCF_007827275.1). Lineage (NCBI taxonomy): Bacteria > Pseudomonadati > Bacteroidota > Flavobacteriia > Flavobacteriales > Flavobacteriaceae > Gillisia > Gillisia sp. Hel_I_86. Next base: position 61,522 of record NZ_VISE01000001.1, read on the forward strand.
CAGGATTTAGGGATGGATTGGCTGCCATGAATGTTGGGGATCGAGCTGTGGTTTTTATCCCTTCCCATTTAGCATATGGTGAAAGAGGAGCTGGGGGAATAATTCCTCCAAATACCGATCTTATTTTTGAAATAGAAATAGTAGAGATCCAGAAATAAATCTAAATTGGATAATATTAAAAATCCCGCTCCTTATAGGAAACGGGATTTTTTATTGAATCAATTTTTATTCCTAAGACTTAAAAATGAACTCATCTTGAGATTTTGTTCTCCTGAACGTCCCAACAGAAATAACATCGAAGGGGCAACAAAAACATCTCGATTCCACTCGATGTGACATTCTGTTCAAAAAATCACTTCTTCGGAATATTTTTAAGAACCTCTAAAACGAATTTCCAATATTTCTGAGAAGATTTTATACTTGCTCGCTCATCGGGCGAATGTGCTCCCCGAATTGTTGGACCAAAAGAGATCATATCCATCTCTGGATAATGACTTCCAATAATCCCACATTCCAATCCGGCGTGGCATGCAGCCACATCTGCTTTTTCATCAAATAGTTTAGAATATAGGTTATCCAATACGGTTAAAATATCTGAATTTCTATTTGGTGCCCAACCAGGATAGTCTCCAGATAAAGTAACTTCAAAACCTGCAAGCTCAAAACTGGCTTTTAAAGAATTTGTAAGATCGTCTTTAGAAGATTCTACAGAAGATCTTGTAAGACATTTTAAATTGATATTTCCATCCTTAATTTCAACTTTTGCCAAGTTATTTGATGTTTCCACCAAACCTTCGATCTCGGGGCTCATTCTAAACACCCCATTGTGCAAGGCATAGATCGCTTTTAAAATGGTTTCCTGAATATCTGAATCCATCACCTTTGTAGGAGTATCTACTTTTACTATTTCTAGCTTCATTTTTGGCTCCAACTTCGCATATTCGGTTTTAATGGCCTCAAAATCTTGCACCAATTCAGATTCAAAAGCTTTGATCTGAAAATCATCTACCATTACCAATGCAACACTTTCTCTAGGTATGGCATTTCTAAGTCCGCCTCCATTTATTTCAGCAATACGAATCCCGAAATTTTCTGATGCTGCATACAATAGCCGATTCATTAATTTATTGGCATTTCCCAATCCTTTAATAATGTCCATGCCAGAATGTCCACCTTGCAATCCATTCAGTGTGATTTTAAAGGCACTCATGTCTTCGGGAGCCTCTTCTTGGGTATATTTTCTGGTTGCGGTTACATCTATTCCTCCTGCACAGCCAATTCCAATTTCATCATCCTCTTCGGTATCCAGATTCAAAAGGATCTCTCCTTTTAATAATCCCGGTTCTAAACCCTTGGCACCAGTCATTCCCGTTTCCTCATCTATAGTGAACAAGGCTTCAAGAGCGGGATGTTCTATGGTATCACTTTCCAGGATCGCCATTATGGTGGCAACTCCTAACCCATTATCGGCCCCCAAAGTGGTTCCTTTTGCCCTTACCCAATCGCCATCCACATACATTTCGATTCCCTGGGTATCAAAATCGAATTGTGTCTCATTGTTTTTTTGATGCACCATATCCAGGTGGGACTGTAAAACCACCGCTTTTCGATCTTCCATTCCAGCCGTTGCCGGTTTCTTGATAATTACATTCCCCACTTTATCCACAAGCGTTTCCAAATTGAGTTTGTTCCCAAAGCTTTTCATAAACTCGATTACCCGTTCCTCTTTCTTGGATGGTCGGGGAATTTCATTAAGATCGGCGAATTTGTTCCATAAAACTTTGGGTTCTTGTGCTCTTATTTCTTCATTCATAGTATTAATATTTGCTATATTCACAAAGATATTGGTAATTCACAAACCATGAAATTTTGTTGTAGTTTATTAGAATTAATTTGAAAAGTGAGAAATAGAACCACTCTTGTTTTAGCCATTTTATTGCCAATACAAATTGTTGTCATTAAGATTATTTCGGCTTTCCCAAATTTTATAGAAACATGGTATAGCACAGGGATTTATCCATATATCGCAAAAATAATGCGGTTCTCATTGGGGATATTCCCATTTTCCATAGGAGATCTTTTATATACTTTTTTTATCATTTCAATAATCAGATGGGTATACATTCGATTTAAAACACAGTTCAGAGGTTTTAGAAAATGGTCTTTGCACCTTCTTGCTGCCTTTTCTATTATCTATGCGTGTTTTCATATATTTTGGGGCTTCAATTACTACAGGCTTCCACTCCACCGAACTTTAAAAATAAAAAATACTTATACTACTGAAGAATTGGTGCTATTAACCGAAACGCTTATTAAAAAGTCCAATCAGGTACATACGGGTTTAGTGGATAACGATTCTCTTAAAGTTGATTATAAATTTAAAAAAACGTCACTCTTCAGAAAAACCATTGAAGGTTATGAGAGCTTAAGCACTAAATATCCTAAACTTACTTATGAAGGCAAGAGCTTAAAAAGGTCGCTTTATAGTATTCCACTAACTTATATGGGGTTTAATGGATATCTAAACCCACTTACTAATGAAGCCCAGGTAAATACGCAGATCGTAAAATATAAAATCCCAACCACTGCCAGTCATGAAATTGGGCATCAATTGGGCTTTGCAAAGGAAAACGAAGCAAATTTTATAGCTTGTTTAGCTACCATAAACCATCCAGATCCATATTTTCAATACTCGGGATTCACCTTTGCTTTAAGATATTGTTTAAACGAACTGTATTTGCGGGATCAGGCTAAAGCAGATGAACTTTTAAAGAAGATTCATCCCGGGATCTTGGCCAATTACAAAGAAGTGAGGGATTTTTGGGAAACGCATCAAAATCCTTTAGAGCCTATTTTTCAGGTTACCTATAATGGCTTTTTAAAAGCCAACAATCAAGCTGAAGGAATGAAAAGCTACAGTTATGTGGTGGCATTATTGGTCAATTATTTTGATGATGTGGAAAATGCTTTTTAAGTAATTCCCAAATCCATAAAATATTCTTAAATTCAACTTTCTTAATTTTGAAAAACTATCACTTTTAAAACTACCGATTTTATGAGATTAAAACTTCTACTCTGTTGCCTTGCGATTTTTTCAGGGCTCAACTTGTATGCTCAAGATTACTTTCCAAACAATGATGGTGTAAAATCTGAAAACACCAATTATACGGTTTTCAAAAATGCTAAAATTCACGTAGATCCAACAACGATTATAGAAAATGGGATGATCGCGGTGAAAGAAGGTAAAATAACTGCTGTGGGCAAAAGCATTCCTGTTTCTAAAAACAGTATTGTAATAGATCTGAAAGGTAAAGACGTCTATCCATCCTTTATTGAAATCTATAGTGATTTTGGAATGAAGAAACCAACAAAAGCTAATAGCGGTAATGGGCAACCGCAATATAATGCAAGTCGGGAAGGCTATTATTGGAACGATCATATTCGTCCCGAAACAAACGCATTGGAATCTTTCACTTTTAATAAGACCGAAGCAGAGAAATTTCAGAAAAACGGATTTGGAGTTGTGAACACGCATCTTGCAGATGGAATTATGCGCGGAACCGGAATGTTGGTAAGCTTGAATGCTGAAGGGTCTGAGGGAGATCGAATTTTAAAGGACAGATCGGCTAATTTTCTTTCCTTCGATAAAAGTGTCCAATCCAGACAATCCTACCCTACATCAATCATGGGCGCAATGGCATTGTTAAGGCAAACCTATATCGATGCCGCTTGGTACGAAAAAGGAAATATCACTAATAAAGATCTCGCTCTAGAGGCCTTAAATAGAAATAAAAATTTAGTCCAGATCTTCAAGACAGATAATTTATTGGACGAATTAAGGGCCGATAAGGTTGGGGACGAAAATGGGATCCAATACTTGATTTTTGGTAGCGGAAATGAATTTGAACGAATTGCTGAAATCAAGAATACCGATGCCACGTTTATTATTCCATTGGATTTTCCGGATGCATACGATGTGGAAAATCCATTTATGGCAAATAATGTGAGTTTGCAAGACATGAAGCGATGGAATCAGGCTCCATCTAACCTAATGCAGCTCGCTAAAAATAACATTCCTTTTATTTTAACAACCCATAATTTAAAAGATGAAAAAAAATTCAAAGAGAACCTTCTAAAAGCCATTTCTTACGGCTTGGATAAAAACATTGCACTTGCCGCGCTAACCACGACCCCGGCAAAATTCTTGGGAGAGGAAAATAAATTGGGAGTGATCAAACAAGGGGCTTGGGCGAATTTTTTAATCACTTCAGGAGATGTTTTTGATAAAGAAACGATCCTATTTGAAAATTGGATACAAGGCCAAAAAGTGGTTCTTGACAATATGAATACTGCAAACCTTGAAGGGAAATACACGTTGGCGGTAGACGGAAAGAAGTATGACCTGGAAATTACGGGAAAACCAAATGCTCCCAAAGCCGAAGTAAAACTAGGCGATGCTAAGATAAAATCTAAACTATCTTATACAGATACCTGGATGCAATTACTATTATCGTCGCCAGATTCCACCAAAACAGAATACACCAGATTGGTTGCAAAAGTGACCGATGATACTAATAAAATAAATGGCCGAGCTATTTTAAGCAATGGGCAGGAGACTTCTTTCACTGCAACAAAAGCTTCTGATTCAACAAAAGTAGCTAAGAAAAAAGAAGAAGATAAAAAAGAAACCATTTATCCAATTGTACCATTAAGCTTCCCAAATATGGCATACGGATTTAAGGAACTTCCTAAGCAAGAAGATATTTTATTTAAAAATGCAACCGTTTGGACGAATACCGACAAAGGAATTTTGGAGAAAGCAGACGTATTAATTAAGAATGGAAAAATTGCCGGGGTGGGCACCAATTTAAATGCGGGAAAAGCGAAAGTTATCGATGCTTCAGGGAAACATTTAACTACTGGGATTATAGATGAGCATTCACATATTGGAGCCTCCGCCATTAATGAAGCAGGGCAAAACTCTACTGCCGAAGTTACCATGGAAGATGTTATAGATCCTACAGATATCAATATTTATAGAAACCTTGCAGGGGGCGTAACCACAATTCAATTATTACATGGTTCAGCAAATCCTATTGGAGGGCGTTCTGCGATCATGAAATTAAAATGGGGATCTAATGCGAAGGATATGATCTTCCCGGACTCACCCAAATTTATAAAGTTTGCACTTGGTGAGAATGTAAAACAATCCAATTGGGACAGTAAAAGCAGGTTTCCACAAACCAGAATGGGCGTGGAACAAGTCTTTACAGATTATTTTAGTCAGGCTAGAGATTACGAAGCAGCTAAGAAAACCGGCAATTACAGGAAGGATATAGAAATGGAAACTCTTGTTGAAATTTTGAATGGGAATCGGTTTGTAAGTAGTCATTCATACGTACAAAGTGAAATAAATATGCTTATGAAAGTTGCAGAAGCCTTTGATTTCAGGATCAATACCTTCACCCATATTTTAGAAGGCTACAAAGTTGCCGATAAAATGAAAGAACATGGTGCGGGAGCATCTACGTTTTCAGATTGGTGGGCTTACAAATATGAAGTAAAGGACGCTATCCCATACAATGCAGCAATCATGCACAATGCAGGACTTACTGTTGCTATTAATAGTGATGATGGGGAAATGAGCAGAAGATTGAATCAAGAAGCGGCGAAAAGTGTGAAATACGGAGGGGTTTCGGAAGAAGAAGCTTGGAAATTTGTCACTTTGAATCCTGCTAAACTGTTGCATTTGGAGCATCGAGTTGGAAGTATCGAAACTGGCAAAGATGGGGATGTAGTTTTATGGTCCGGAAATCCATTATCTATTTATAGCAAAGCCGAAAAAACACTTATAGAAGGAACGGTTTATTTTGATATTGAAAAAGATAAGGAACTTCGGAATGAAATTGCTCAACAAAAGAATATGCTGACCGGGCAAATGCTAAGCGCAAAGAATGGTGGAGCAAAAACACAACCTGCTACAAAGAAAGAAGATCAAAAAATGCATTGTGACACTTTGGAAACTTATTAATAATGGAAATGATGAAAAGATTAAAAATAACACTCTTACTAGGAATTTTAATAATGACTAGTTCAATATATGCACAGCAAACCCCTGCTCCTACTCAAAATGAAGCAGTGACTATTGTAGGTGCGACTGCTCATATTGGAAATGGAGAGGTCATAGAAAACAGTCTTATAATTTTTGAAAACGGAATCTTAACACAGGTTTTGGATGCTACCACAACCAAAATGCAATACCGGGGAACTGTTATAAATGCTGAAGGAAAACATGTGTATCCCGGCTTTATTGCTCCTAACACTACATTAGGTTTAGTAGAAATAGCTTCTCTAAGACCTACAGATGATGAGGATGAAATAGGTGAAATGTTGCCACATATTAGAAGTTTGGCAGCCTATAATGCTGAAAGCCAAATTGTAGAAAGTATGAGGCCAAATGGCGTTTTAATTGGGCAAATAGTTCCAAGGGGAGGAACAATTTCAGGAACCTCTTCAGTTGTTCAGTTTGATGCTTGGAACTGGGAAGATGCTGCAATTAAGAAAGATGGAGGTCTTCATATTAACTGGCCAAATAGTTTTAAACGTGGAAGATGGTGGTTAGGTGAAGAAAGAGGATTGAAACCAAATGAAAAATATGCCGAAGAGGTTTTAAAACTAACACAGTTTTTTAATAATTCCAGAGCCTATGTAGCGGGAGATCAACAGCAAGAAAATTTGCCTTATAAATCTATGGAAACTGTTTTCAATAATGGAAAAAAAGTATTTGTTCATGTAGATGGAGAACGTGAGATTATGGATGCCATTCAGTTTAAAAAAGACCAAAATTTAAAAGACATGGTAATTGTTGGTGGTTACGATGCTGTAAAAGTTGCAGACCTTCTAAAAGCCGAAAACATAGCGGTGTTAGCGCCTCGCCCTCATAAAACACCGAATCAAGATGATGAAGATTATGACTATAATTACAAACTTGCCAAGTTACTTACAGATAAAGGAATTTTAGTTGGATTGGAAAGCAGCGGACAAATGGAACGTGCTAGTACCCGAAACTTGCCTTTTTATGCAGGAACCGTTGCAGCAAGTGGAATAGATAAAGAAGAAGCCCTAAAATTGATTACTTTAAACAATGCAAAAATCCTAGGAATAGATGACAGGTTGGGAACCTTGGAAAAAGGAAAAGATGCTACACTTTTTATTAGTGAAGGGGATGCCTTGGATATGCGAACAAACAAGTTGAGTAAAGCTTTTATACAAGGAAGAGAATTGAGTTTGGAAAGTCATCAAACTGAGTTATACCATAGGTATTCAGATAAATATGAAAGCCGGAATAAGGACTGATTTTTAGAAGTATTTACATGTCAAGTTTGAGCGGGATTCCTCCTTTGCCGGAATGACAATGAACCCAGCCCTGTCATTCTGAAAGGAGCACAGCGGATTGAAGAATCTCAATGAAATCATTTTGTCACATTAAAGACTTCTCGACTCCGCTCGAAGTGACCATAAAAAAGCAACTGTCATTCTGAAAGGTACGAAGTGGAGTGAAGAACCCCTACATGTCAAGTTTGAGCGGGATTCCGCCTTCGTCGGAATGACAATGAACCCAGCCCTGTCATTCTGAAAGGAGCACAGCGGATTGAAGAATCTCAATGAAATCATTTTGTCACATTAAAGACTTCTCGACTCCGCTCGAAGTGACCATAAAAAAGCAACTGTCATTCTGAAAGGAACGAAGTGGAGTGAAGAATCCCTACATGTCAAGTTTGAGCGGGATTCCGCCTTCGTCGGAATGACAATGAACCCAGCCCTGTCATTCTGAAAGGAGCACAGCGGATTGAAGAATCTCAATGAAATCATTTTGTCACATTAAAGACTTCTCGACTCCGCTCGAAGTGACCATAAAAAAGCAACTGTCATTCTGAAAGGAACGAAGTGGAGTGAAGAATCCCTACATGTCAAGTTTGAGCGGGATTCCGCCTTCGTCGGAATGACAATGAACCCAGCCCTGTCATTCTGAAAGGAGCACAGCGGATTGAAGAATCTCAATGAAATCATTTTGTCACATTAAAGACTTCTCGACTCCGCTCGAAGTGACCATAAAAAAGCAACTGTCATTCTGAAAGGAACGAAGTGGAGTGAAGAACCCCTACATGTCAAGTTTGAGCGGGATTCCGATGGGTCGATTCAGCATGACGATTTACTTAAATTCAAATTGAATATATAACCTCTGATAATTTCAGAGGTTTTATATTTGTAACTATCAATAAGTACCTATTTTTACAACATGATCAAACAAATATCCAGCGCGCAAAATCCAGTAGTTAAAAGGCTGCTTCAGCTTCAGGAAAAATCCAGAAACCGAAAAAAAGAAGGGGTTTTTATAGTTGAAGGTGTTCGGGAAATTCAGCTTGCTTTTAAAGGAAATTATATTTGCGAGGAACTCTTTTTTTGTGATTCTTTATTTGCTGCCGAAGGTTTGAAGGATCTAAACACGAATCCTGAAAACCATCCTTTGATCACAGAGTTTTCTAAAGAAGTGTATCAAAAAATAGCGTATCGAGGCAGCACAGAAGGGGTAATGGCTCTTTTTAGATCTAAAGAATTATCACTGGCTTCATTAAAATTAGACTCCAAAAATCCATTGATTTTGGTTGCCGAAGCTCCTGAAAAACCTGGAAATATTGGAGCGCTTTTAAGAACTGCAGATGCTGCGAAGGTAGATGCCGTGATCATGGCCAATCCTAAAACAGATCTTTTTAACCCCAATATCATTAGGTCTAGTGTGGGTTGTATTTTTATAAATAATATTGGCGTTGGTACTACTTCAGAAATAATACGACTTTTAAAGCAGAAGAATATTTCAATTTATGCTGCTGCACTGCAGGCTTCAAAAATTTATTCTGAAATAGATTTCACTAGTTCTTCTGCAATAGTTGTGGGAACCGAAGCCACAGGTTTAAGCAAGGAATGGCTAGATAATTCCACCCAAAATATCATAATCCCAATGAACGGGGAGATAGATAGTATGAATGTATCTGTAGCGGCTGGAATTCTAATTTTCGAAGCCAAACGTCAGCGGGGCTTTAAATGATGCTTTTTAACTGCCAAATAAAGCATTTGGAACAAATTTTGAATTTTATTCAGTAGATAAAACCTATATTAATCCCAAACTTTCAAAACCCAATCCTACGTGAGTGCCGAAACCTTATTTTATATTATTGTCGCTATAATTTTAATCGATTTTATAATCGATAAGATTGTAGATTCTCTAAATGCAAGTCGGTTTAACGATCCAATCCCAAAGGAATTGGAAGATGTCTACGATGATGCCGAATACCGAAAATCCCAGAATTATAAGAAAGAAGTGTACAGATTTGGAGTGGCTTCTTCAGTATTTTCCCTGCTACTTTTATTGGGTTTCCTCTTTTTGGATGGCTTTGCCTATGTAGATGGAATTGCTAGTGGAATCACCGCAAATCCAATATATAAATCCTTGATTTTCTTCGGGATCATTATGTTTGCTAGTGATATCCTTACGCTTCCTTTTTCGTATTACAGCACTTTTGTGATCGAAGAAAAATATGGATTTAATAAAACAACAAAAAAATTGTTTGTGTTGGACAAATTAAAATCCTGGGCATTAATGATCATTGTTGGAGGAGGAATTTTAGCCTTGATCGTTTGGTTTTACCAGTTAACTTCTACAGACTTTTGGTGGTATTCCTGGCTCCTGGTTACGGTTTTCATAGTATTTACCAATATGTTTTACGCAAAACTCATTGTGCCACTTTTCAATAAGCAATCCCCATTAGAAGATGGATCGCTGCGATCTAAAATTGAAGCCTATGCCAAGAACGTGGGTTTTCAGTTAGATAATATTTTTATAATAGATGGTTCTAAGCGCAGTACGAAGGCAAATGCCTATTTCTCTGGATTCGGGAAAGAAAAAAGGATCACTTTATATGATACCCTGGTTAACGATTTAAATGAAGAAGAGATCGTAAGTGTACTAGCGCATGAAGTTGGGCATTACAAGAAAAAACATATCATTGTAAATCTTCTAGCTTCAATATTAACCACAGGATTAACTTTATGGGTATTATCCCTATTTGTTGGGAATGCTTTACTTTCCCAAGCATTAGGTGTAGAAAATCCAAGTTTTCATATTGGATTGATCGCTTTCGGAATTCTATACAGCCCTATTTCAGAAATAACAGGATTGATAATGAATTATTTATCCAGAAAATTCGAATATCAGGCAGATGATTTCGCAAAAAATACACATAATTCAGCATCATTAATTTCAAGTTTAAAAAAATTATCCAAATCCAGTTTAAGCAACTTGACCCCACATAAAGTCTATGTTTTTATGCATTATTCGCACCCAACCTTGTTACAGCGAATTAAAAACTTAAGCACTTAGTTTGTAGTTGTTTCTTTACAATGTTAATCGTAATTTTAAGTTATGACAGAAGCTGCAGTAGTAAAAGAAAATAAGGAAATTGCGCGCCAGTATAAAGAATTGTTACGCATTAGTTATAGAACCCTATCTAAAGAGGATAAAAAACTAATTAGATTGGCGTTCGATACTTCTGTAGAAGCACATAAGGATCAGCGCAGAAAATCTGGGGAAGCATATATTTTTCATCCAATTGCAGTTGCAAAAATTGTAGCTTCAGAAATTGGCTTGGACGCAACTTCTATTGCAGCTGCTCTATTGCATGATGTTGTTGAAGACACTACCTATTCTATCTTGGAAATTGAGAAGATGTTTGGAAAAACCGTTGCTTTAATTGTAGATGGTCTTACCAAGATTTCCCACTTGCACCAAGATAAGGATGTTTCCCTGCAAGCCGAAAATTTCAGAAAAATGTTGCTTACCCTTAATGATGATGTACGGGTAATCATTATAAAAATTGCCGATAGGTTGCACAATATGCAAACCATGGATGCCATGAAACCGGATAAACAGGTTAAAATAGCTTCAGAAACCCTTTATATTTATGCGCCGCTTGCACATAGAATTGGCTTGTACAGTATTAAAACTGAACTGGAAGACCTCAGTTTAAAATATACCGAACCAGATGTTTACAATGATATCCTGCAAAAAATACGAGAAAGCAAACAAGAGCAGGACGCATATATAGAAGATTTTACAAAGGTCATAAAAGATTCGCTGGATCAAGAGCAGCTGGACTATACCATTAAGGGAAGGCCTAAATCCATTTATTCCATCTGGAGAAAAATAAAGACCCAAAATATCACTTTCGATGAGGTCTTCGATAAGTTCGCCGTCCGCATCATTTACAAAGGTGATATTGCAAACGAAAAATTCTTGGCATGGAAAATTTATTCCATAGTTACAGACCATTTTAGACCAAATCCTATACGATTACGAGATTGGATCTCTTCTCCTAAATCTACAGGTTACGAAGCCTTGCACATAACCGTAATGGGTCCTAAAGGAAGATGGGTAGAAGTACAAATACGAAGTGAGCGAATGAATGAAATAGCCGAAAAAGGTTATGCAGCTCACTATAAATATAAGCAAGGCGCAGAGCAGGAAGAAAAAACCATGGAAGAATGGTTGAACAGATTGCAGGAAGCCCTGGAAAATTCTGAAGCCAACGCTGTGGATTTCGTGGAGCAGTTCAAACTGAATTTATATGCAAAAGAGATTTTTGTCTTTACTCCGCAAGGTGATCTAAAATCTTTGCCTAAAGGCGCAACTCCATTAGACTTTGCATTTAGCATTCATACAGCCGTTGGATTACATACGCGTGGCGCAAAGGTGAACAACAAATTGGTGCCACTAAGCCATGAGTTAAAAAGTGGTGACCAAATAGAAATCATCACTTCAGATAACGCAAAACCCAATATTAATTGGTTGGACTATGCAAGTACAGCCAGGGCAAGGTCCAAAATAAAATCTTCTTTAAGAGAAGAGAAAAAAGAACTTGCGGAAGAAGGAAAAGCTGTTTTAGCGAGGAAATTAAAAGCTCAAAAATTGAGTTTTAATGAGAGCATGATCAATGAACTGGTGATCTATTTTAAATTAAAAACCAGTCTCGATCTTTTTTATAGGGTTGGTATTGGAAAAATAGACAATAAGAGCTTAAAGGAGTTTACCGCTTCCAGAAGCAATGCCTTTGTGAGCTATTTTAAAAATAAAATTAGAAAACCTGCCGTTGCAGAAGATCTAAATAAAGAAGAGATCACTTCTAAATACGATCAAATTGTATTTGGAAAAGAAGAAGAGGTGCTGGATTATAAATTGGCCAATTGTTGCAATCCCATTCCTGGAGATCGGGTATTCGGATTTATAACTGTTAGTGAAGGAATAAAAGTTCATAAAAAGGATTGCCCCAATGCCATTCAGTTTCAAAGTAATTATTCTTATAGAATAATTCAGGCAAAATGGATAGATTCGTCACAACAAGATTTTAAAGCAGTCATCAATTTAACGGGAATAGATAATTTAGGATTGGTAAGTGAGATCACTAAAGAGATTTCAAAAAGCATGAACGTAAACATGCGCAGTATTAATTTTGATAGTGCAGATGGAGTCTTTATTGGAAAAATAACTGTTATTGTTAAGAACAATTCGATCTTGGATAAACTCATCGAACATCTTAAAAAAATAAGAGGGATAGACAAGGTGTCAAGGGAATAAACCAATACCTTTGCAAAGGAAGGAAAATTATGAGCAAGAAAAGCGGAAATAAAAATGACCAGGCTGTTGTAAAAAACGTATTCACCAAATTTTTGGAAGAGAAAGGGCACCGTAAAACCCCCGAGCGCTTTGCTATCCTACAGGAGATCTATAATAATGAAGAGCATTTTGATATTGAGTCGCTTTATATCAACATGAAAAACAAGAAATATAGGGTGAGTCGTGCCACTTTATATAATACCATAGAATTGCTTTTGGATTGCGGTTTGGTTAGAAGGCATCAATTTGGGCAGAATCAATCACAATACGAAAAGTCTTATTTCGATAGGCAACACGATCATATCATCTTGACCGATACTGGGGAGGTAATAGAATTTTGCGATCCTCGAATTCAAAGTATAAAACAAACGATAGAAGAAGTTTTTAATATTGAAGTTTCTAAACATTCTTTATACTTTTACGGCACAAAAAAACAATCAACTAATTAGATATTTATGGCAGTAGACTTACTACTCGGGTTACAATGGGGAGATGAAGGAAAAGGTAAAATTGTAGATGTATTTACCAAGAAATACGACATAATTGCAAGGTTTCAAGGTGGTCCAAATGCAGGTCACACATTGGAATTTGATGGTCAGAAACACGTTCTTCACACGATTCCATCCGGGATTTTTCATAAAAACACCATAAATCTTGTTGGAAATGGGGTTGTTATAGATCCCGTTATTTTCAAAAAAGAATTGGAGAATTTAGATGCGTTCAAAACAGATTACAGAAAAAATCTTTATATCTCGAGAAAAGCACATTTGATACTTCCTACTCATAGATTGCTGGATGCAGCTTCGGAAGCTTCTAAAGGAAAAGCCAAGATTGGCTCTACACTTAAAGGTATTGGACCAACATACATGGACAAGACCGGGAGAAATGGGATTCGCGTTGGAGATCTGGAATTGGACAACTGGAAAGAGAAATACAGGTTATTGGCAGACAAGCATGAGGCAATGATAAGCTTCTATAATGTAGATGTGCAATATAATCTTGTCGAATTGGAAACAGAATTCTTTAAAGCTGTAGAGTTGTTAAAATCATTGAAATTTATTGATAGTGAGCAATATTTACAAGTAGCACAAGAGGAAGGAAAATCTATTTTAGCTGAAGGAGCTCAAGGTTCCTTACTCGATATAGATTTTGGAACCTACCCTTTTGTTACTTCTTCAAACACGACTGCTGCAGGTGCATGTACAGGTTTAGGAGTGGCACCAAATAAAATCGGGGATGCTTTTGGAATATTTAAAGCATATACCACCAGGGTGGGAAGTGGCCCCTTCCCTACCGAACTTTTCGATGCAGATGGAGAACGAATGGGGAGAGTAGGAAACGAATTTGGTGCAACAACAGGGCGTCCAAGAAGATGCGGATGGCTAGATCTTGTAGCACTTAGATATGCCGTTCAAATTAATGGGATCACGCAATTAATCATGATGAAAGGGGATGTGCTAAGCGGATTTAAAACCCTTAAAATTTGTACCTCTTATAAATATAAGGGAGAAGAAATCAAACATTTACCGTACAATATTGAGCCGGAAAATGTTGCTCCAGTGTATAGAGAATTTAAAGGTTGGAAAGAAGATCTTACTAAAATGACTGATGCTTCTGAACTACCATCTGCATTTATGGATTATGTGAAATTCTTGGAAGATGAATTAAAAACTCCAATATCTGTGATCTCTGTAGGTCCAGATAGAAAACAGACCATTCACAGATAATTTATTTTTAATAATATTTAATGTATGTCCGTTTTTACTCATAAAATCAAAATTATGAATAAATCGTCATGCTGAACTTGTTTCAGCATCTAACATGAATAGTACCAGACACTCAACTTAGGCCCTGAAATAAATTACCATTGACGTATTTTTATTTATGAATCCAAGACCCTGAAACCAGTTCAGGGTGACGATGCGGAATTGTCGTCATGCTGAACTTGTTTCAGCATCCCATCAGCTTATATGAAAAGGACGTCAATTCCCTACACTGGATAATTTTTTTTGTCATGGGTCTCAGGGTGACGAAAGAACTATATGACTAAAAGCGGATATTCAGAAAAACAATAATTCTTCTATTATTATTTTCTAGTCATGTTTTTAAAGAACGAACTATTCCCCTTATTAGTCTTTTCATTACTTTTGATTCAAACTTTATAGATTTGAAAATTTATCATCATTTATTCATTCTCCTTTTATGCTTCTTCTGCATTAACAAAAACTACTCACAAGAATCTAAAAAGATCGATTACACCAGTGACAGGACATTGAAAGATGAAAATAAATATCCTGGTGCCCTAATATTGAGCAAAGTGACAAATCAGGTTCACTTTATTCATGAAGGGATAGAGATATGGTGTGACCAGGCAATTCATTATGATCAAGCAAATTTTTTCAAAGCTTATGGAAATGTTAGGATGCAGCAAGGAGATACAGTCACCATGCAGAGTAAATATGCAGAATATAATGGTGTTACGCAATTTGCCTTCGCCAGTGGAAATGTAAAAATGAGCAGGCCTCAATCTTCCATAGAAACAGATACCTTGTTCTTTGACAGAGTAAAACAACAAGCCTATTATAGAAGTGGTGGGACTGTTCGAGATACTGCAAGTGTGCTTACCAGTAGAATTGGTAGGTATTATATGGATCAAGATAAGTATTCATTCCTCAGCAATGTAAAGGTGACCAACCCTAAATACACCATAAATTCACAGCAACTGGATTTCTATTCAGATAGTGGTTATGCCTATCTATATGGCCCAACCACTATTGTAAGCGAGACAAGTACCGTTTATTGTGAGCGTGGGTTCTATGACACTCGCGGGGATGTTGGTTATTTTGTAAAGAATTCCAGGATAGATTATGAAAATAGAATACTGGAAGGAGATAGCCTTTATTTTAATCGGGAAAAAAGTTTTGCGTCGGGCACAAACAATATCAAGGTAACCGATACTTTAAACCATAGTTTGATCACGGGGCATTATGCGGAGGTCTATCGTGATAAAGATTCTGTTTTTATTACAAAACGTGCTGTTGCCGCCACTTTGCAGGATAACGATTCTATTTTTATCCATAGCGACACCTTAATGATTACGGGTAAGCCCGAAAATAGGATCGTACGTGGTTTCTATAATGTAAAACTGTTTAAAAGTGATATGAGTGGTAAAAGCGACTCTATCTATGTTAACCAGAAAAAAGGAATTACAAAACTCATAAATATTGGTGGTGCACCCACAACTTCTGTTTCTAAAAGACGAACACCTATTATTTGGTCAGATAATAATCAGATGACGGGGGATACCATTCATATTTTAAATAATCCCGAAACCGAGAAATTGGATTCTTTAAAGGTCTTTTATGATGCATTTCTTATTCAGAAGGATACTATAGAAGGTTATAATCAGGTAAAAGGAAAAGAACTCACCGGGTTATTTGTAAATAATGAACTCTACCAGGTAGATATAATTAAAAATACAGAGACTATATATTATAGCCGAAATGAAGAAAAGGAATTGCTTGGCATCAATAAAACCTTGTCGAGCTCCATAAAAATCCTTTTCGAAAATAAGGCAATTCGAGACATCTATTACTATAAACAAGTAGATGGCACATTGACGCCTCCTGAAGATTTCCCGCCAAATGCACGAGAACTCCCAGGTTTTAATTGGCGTGGAGAGGAGCAATTATTACAAAAATCTGATCTTTTCAAAGGTGAAGAACCCCCTAAACTTACAAAAATTAAAGGAATACCCTTGCCAGAGGAACAAGAAGACTTTTTTGATGAGACCAATGGAGAACCAACTTTATTGAATGAAAATTCCAGGTTGACCCCAGAAGATCTAAAAGATACCAAGGTTGATAGTTTAGGGGTTCCCATAAAAGATGTGGACACATTGCTCTTGGACAAGAAAAAAATATTGAAAAAAAATAAGAAACCTGTAAAAGGAACTACAAAAAAATCGGAATAATTGAAAGAAGATTTTTTTAAATATCAGGCGCAAACAACCCCGCACCCATTGGCAATGGAAATTTCACATGCTAAGGGCTGCTATATTTATTCCATACAGGGAAAGAAGTATTTGGATTTTGTAGCTGGAGTTTCTGCCTGTAGTTTAGGACACTGCCATCCTAGAGTGGTAAAAGCGATAAAAGACCAAGCCGAAAAATACCTGCATGTTATGGTATATGGCGAATATGCTCTCTCCCCTGCCGTTGCCTTGACCAAACTTCTAGCCGAGAATTTACCGAAACCTCTAAGCAAAACATATCTCACCAATTCCGGTACCGAAGCCATTGAAGGGGCATTAAAGTTAGCCCGCCGATCTACCGGGAGATCTGAAATTATCGCGGCCAGAATGGCCTATCATGGAAACACCATGGGTTCTTTAAGTTTAATGAGCTATGAAGAACGGGTGGCACCTTTTAGACCCCTTATTGGAGATATTGGGTTTATAGATTTCAACTCTGAAGAAGATTTTCAAAGCATCACAAAAAATACAGCTGCGGTAATCCTCGAAACCATCCAAGGAGGCGCGGGATTTATAGTTCCAACTAATAACTACTTACAAAAATTAAAAGCTCATTGCGAAAAAGTAGGTGCTTTATTGATCTTAGATGAAATTCAGCCTGGCTTTGGGAGGACAGGAAAATTATTTGGGTTCGAACATTACAATATAGTTCCGGATATATTGGTAATGGGAAAAGGCATGGGCGGCGGAATGCCAATTGGCGCTTTCACAGCTTCAGAAGTTGTGATGGACACACTTATGGACAATCCAAAATTGGGGCATATCACCACTTTTGGAGGTAATCCTGTAATTGCAGCAGCAGCGCTCGCTACTTTACAGGAAATCACGGAATCTGACCTTATGGCAGAAACGCTTCAAAAAGAAAAATTATTCCGGGAACTTCTTGTGCACCCACTCATTAAAGAAATAAGAGGGATAGGACTTATGTTGGCTGCGATTACCACTTCAGAAGAAATGGCGACTACAATTATTTTGAAAGCACAGGAGGAAGGACTAATTTTGTTCTGGCTTTTATTTGAAAAAACTGCCATTAGAATAACTCCTCCCCTAACAATCACAACTCAAGAAATTAAAGAAGGATGTGGCATTATTATTGACATTTTAAATGAAATTGAAAATCAATCTTAACTTGTTAATTACTTTGTTAAAAACAATATAGATACCCTTACGGTTTAACTGTTATCCTTTATAACTTTAATACTGTAGAAATCTCGTAATCCCCAGTGTATGCAATTAAGCCATAACGAAGAAAACAATTTCTCACTTACCCGTTTTGAATCCATGCTAAAAACAAACGATGTGTTGTTTTTTGATTCAGAAGAATTTGAGGATATCATTCATCATTATTTAGAGAATGGAAAGATTGCATTGGCTAAAAAAGCCGTGAAATTAGGACTGGCCCAACACCCCACTTCTACAAACTTGAAACTATTTAAAGTTGAAATCCTCGTATTTGAGGATAAATTGGACCTAGCAGATGGTCTATTGAACGAACTACATAATCTGGAATCCTCGAATGAGGAGATCTTTATACAAAAAGCCAATATTTTTTCCAAAAGGGACGATCATAAAATGGCGATCCAGATGCTGGAACTTGCCCTTGACATTACCCTCGATACCGCAGATGTCTATTCCCTATTGGGAATGGAATACTTGTTCTTGGAAGATTTCGAAAATGCTAAACTCAGTTTTATGCAATGTTTAGAAGCAGATGAAGAAGATTATTCTGCTTTATATAATATCATGTATTGTTTCGATTTTCTTGAACAAAAGAATGAGTCGATTGACTTCCTCAATATGTTTCTTAACAAGAATCCATATTGCGAAGTTGCATGGCATCAAGTTGGAAAGCAATATTTTGACCTTAAACAATTAGATAAAGCCTTAATGGCATTTGATTTTGCCATAATTAGCGACGATTATTTTATTGGAGCTTATCTTGAAAAAGGAAAAGTACTCGAAAAATTAGGTCGATATAATGAAGCTATAGAGAATTATAAGATCACTTTAGATCTAGATGATCCCACCTCTTTTGCTTATTTAAGAATTGGGAAGTGTTTTGAAAAATTAGGATTGGATGAATATGCATTGGAAAATTATTCCAAAACCGTTCATGAAGACCCTTTATTGGATAAAGGTTGGATTGCAATTACAGACTTTTATTTCAAGAAAAAGAACTATCAAAAAGCACTTTATTATATAAATAAGGCAATTAATATTGATGAAGAAAATGTTCTTTATTGGAAGCGTTTTGCGAAAATCAATAGCCGACTTAGTTTCTTTGAAGAAGCAGAGCGTGGCTATCAAAAAACCATTGATCTTGGAAATTACGAGCTTGAAACTTGGATAAGGCGTTGCGATATCCTTATTAATCTTGGGGAATATGAAACCGCTATCCAGAATTTAATGCAAGCAGTGGAATTTTACCCGGATTCTGCGGAGATCGAATATCGTTTAGCTGGCTTGTATTTCAACTTAAACGAAGGCGACAAAGGTTATTTTCATTTAAACAATGGGCTAAAAATAGATTCTGAATATTACATCATTATTGAAGAGCTTTTCCCTAAAATTTTCAGCAGAAAAAGCGTAAAGGAAATTATTAATTCTTACATAAAGACCTCCTAATTTTTTAATTACTTTTGGAAAGGATTTTTAACCCTCATTGAGGGTCTAATTCCTTGGGGGCTTGCCTCGAAATTTTAAAAGTATTTTCCAAATTATACTTTGTGGGCTTGCCCCGAGGTTATTGATTATTTAAAAATGCAAAGAAGCTTAAAGGATTACCTTACAATTAGCCTTAAAGGAATGGCAATGGGCGCTGCAGATGTGGTACCAGGAGTTTCCGGGGGGACAATTGCATTTATCACCGGTATTTATCAGGAATTAATTGCTACCATAAGCGGTATAAATTTAGGCCTTTTCAAAATTTGGAAAGAGCAAGGATTCAGGGCCATGTGGAAAGAAGCCAATGGTGCTTTTCTTGGTGCCCTGCTGTCGGGGGTTTTAATCAGCATTTTTACGGTAATGAGGCTTACCAACTATTTGCTGGAAGAACATCCCATTTTAATTTGGTCTTTTTTCTTCGGTTTGATTTTGGCCAGTATCTGGTTTGTTGCTAAACAAATCCCAAAATGGAATTTTAAAATTGTATTGGCATTATTGATTGGTGCAGCAATTGCACTTTATATAGTTATGCTTCCACCATTAGGGGCAAACACCAATCTGTGGTTTTTATTCTTAGCAGGCTCCATTGCTGTTTGTGCTATGATATTGCCAGGAATTTCCGGTGCTTTTATATTGGTGCTGTTAGGTTCTTATAAAACAATAACAGAAGCTGCGCATGATTTCGAGTTTAAAACCCTTGGTGTAGTTGCATTAGGTGCCATCGCAGGCCTTTTAACCTTTTCCCGCGTTTTAAAATGGCTTTTCGATCATTATAGCAGCCTCACTTTAGCGGTGCTAACCGGGTTTATAGCTGGCTCGCTCAATAAAATATGGCCATGGAAAGAAATTTTGGAATCTGAACAGATTGGCGATAAAACCATAGTGATAAGAGAAATGTCTGTATGGCCTACAAATTTTTCAGGAGAATCACATGTACTTGCCGCTATTGCATTAATTCTTGCAGGATTTACTTTAATTCTTATCTTAGAGCGCGTAGCCACCCAAAAACCAATCGCTCAAAATGCAACAAACCAGGACCTTTAGAGACAAAATTTTTCTAGTACTTAAAGGTTTGGCAATGGGAGCAGCTAATAAAGTTCCCGGCGTTTCTGGAGGTGTGGTAGCCTTTGTTGCCGGCTTTTATGAAGAATTTATATACTCCCTTCAAAAGATCAATCTTAAGGCTTTTAAACTGCTAATAAATGGCAGATTTAGAAGTCTCTTCCAATACGTAAACGGGAAATTCCTAGGCCTTTTGATTCTTGGAATGGTGATAAGTTATTTTAGTGTTTCCCAATTGCTGGACTATTTGATCGTCCATTATGAACTCTATGTTTGGGCTTCCTTTTTTGGAATGATCATTGGATCTATTTATTACATCAGCAAAGATTTCAAAAGCTGGTCTAATCGCAGTATCACCTTTATGATGATGGGTATAGTCGCCGGAATCGCGATCAGCTTCTTGGAACCTGCCAGGGAAAATGATAACCTTTGGTTTGTTTTTGTTTGCGGCATTATAGGTGTTTCCGGAATGACGCTGCCTGGGCTATCAGGCTCCTTCATTCTCATCCTTCTTGGGAATTATGTACTACTGCTTATAGATTCTGTAAATGCCTTATATGATACTATAAAGGATTTACTTCTAATGGATTTTTCCTTTGTAGACGATTCCCAAAGAATGCGGCTATTGCAGGTGCTCGTGGTATTTTCTTTCGGCTCTTTAGCGGGACTTGTCTCGCTTTCCCATGTACTAGGCTTCGTTCTTAAACGTTATAAAAAAGAAACCTATTCGGTAATCATCGGATTTATTGCTGGTTCTTTAGGGGTGGTTTGGCCTTGGAAAGAAAAGGTCTATAAGCTAGATGCCACGGGCGACTTTATACTGGATGTGCATGGAAATAGGATATTGGATAATTATGACAGATATTTTCCAACATTTGCAACTTCAGAAACATGGTTGGCGATCTTTTTCATAGTAATAGGTGCCTTTATAGTATTGGGCTTAGGTTGGTACGAAAATAGAAATAAAGCGGTATGAAAACCTTTGGCCTAATTGGAAAGAATATAGATTATTCATTTTCCAGAACGTATTTCAATCAGAAATTTTCTTCTGAAAAAACCGAGGCAAGGTATAAGAATTTTGATCTAATAGATATTACCGAATTCCCTAAGCTCCTTAAACAGATTAATGACATTAAGGGTTTTAATGTCACGATCCCATATAAGGAGGTAATTATCCCTTATCTAGATGAAATAGATGATACCGCTAGGGAGATTGGCGCTGTAAACACCATTAAAATTAAGGATGATGGAAAATTAATTGGCTACAACACCGATTTTTATGGCTTTTCTGAAGCGCTAAAACCATATTTGAAGTCCCATCATACCAAAGCACTCATCCTGGGAACCGGAGGGGCTTCCAAAGCAGTATCTTATGCACTTCAAAAATTAGGGATTCCAGTAACTTATGTTTCCAGGTCTAAATCCATTCACAATTTTGTTTATTCAGAATTAACTCCAGCAATTATGGAGGAATATAACTTAATCGTTAATTGTACACCGTTGGGAACCTTTCCCAATATTGAACAGTACCCCCCAATCCCAACTAGATACCTTACACCTAAACACTTGGTTTTCGATCTAATTTATAACCCCTCTCAAACAAAACTGATGAAACTTGCGTTAAATCAAAATGCGAAAGTTACAAACGGACTAGGAATGTTGGAATTTCAGGCAGAAAAAGCTTGGGAAATCTGGAATCAGTAATTTAACATGTTTATTCTTTCAAGCCATAAAATGATGTAAAACCTTGTTAGGTTTTTACGGAGTTGTTATCTTTCAGCAATAATATTTTGACGAACCTTAACATTGAAAGATATGTCTCAGCAAGAAAATGAAAAAATGAAGAATGACGACCTCCCAAAAGAAGATAAAAACACTTCTGAAATAATTACTTCCGTTAGCGAAGAAACTGTTTCGGAAAAAAACAAGGGGCACAATGAAGATGAATCCAAAGAAAATTCATTTTCAGATACTGAAAAATCCAAAAAAACGGTTTCAGAAAAGGAAAAATACGAATTGGAACATGCAATGGTAGACGAAAGTGAAACTACTGGCAAGTCCCCTGAAACTGAAGAGAAAGAACACGAACTGAGTAAAAATCAAGATCTGGACGAAGATGAGGAGAAAGCTCCTGTTTCAACAGAGAAGAAAAGTGTCCAGTCTGAATTTGATGACTCTGTAGCTGAAGATAGTGAGGATGAAACAACTAAGGAACATGCCATGGTAGACGAAAATGAAACTACCGGTAAGTCCCCTGAAACTGAAGAGAAAGAACACGAGCTGAGTAAAAATCAGGATCTGGAAGATGAGGAAGAGGGAACTCCAGTTTCAACAGACAAGAAAAGTGTCCAGTCTGAGTTTGAAGATTCGGTAGCAGAAGAAAGCGAGGATGAAACAACTACCGAACGCCATGGAATCGAAAAGAAGGATTTTCATGCCATGACCAAAGAAGACTTGGTGAAAGAATTGGAAAGGCTTATAAAAGTTGAGAAAATTCAAGCTATTAAGGAACATGTAGAAGAAATAAAAGCGGAATTCAATGCCAAGTTCGATGAAGAACTGGAAGAAAAGAAAGAAGAGTTCCTGGCCGATGGAGGCAATATTATAGATTTTCATTATTCTACGCCAATCAAGAAGGAATTCAATTCCATATATTTTGACTATAAAGAGAAGCGAAACAACTATTACAAGCAATTAAAGCAGGATCTGAATAAAAATTTAAATCGCAGGCTTGAGATAATTGAAGAATTGAAAGGACTTTTAGGAGTAGAGGAAAACATTAACACCACCTATAAACATTTTAAGGAACTACAGGATAAATGGCGTACGGCAGGTCCAATTCCAAGGGACAAATACAATACGGTTTGGAACACCTACCACCACCATGTAGAAAATTTTTATGATTTTTTGCACCTTAACAGGGATTTTCGGGATTTGGATTTTAAACATAATCTGGAGCAAAAATTAAAGATCATAGATCGTGCTGAAGAATTAACCTTGGAAACAGATTCCAATCGGGCTTTTAGGGAACTGCAAATGCTCCACAAAATGTGGAAAGAAGAGCTGGGACCGGTAGCAAAAGAATTCAGGGACGATATTTGGGACCGGTTTAGTGAAGCTACCCGTAAAATCCACGATCTAAGACAATCTTATTATGACGATCAGGATAAAATTCATGAGAAAAACCTTGAGGTAAAAGAAGGGATTATTGAAAAGCTAAAAGCTATAGCAGAAGGTGAGTACAAATCCCACAGCCAATGGCAACAAAAAATAAAAGAAATAGAAGCCTTAAGACAATCGTTTTTTGAAGCAGGAAAAGTACCAAGGGCAAAGAACGAAGCCACTTGGAGTGCTTTTAAACAAGTAGTGCGGCAATTTAACCGTAATAAAAATGCCTATTACAAAGCCTTGAAAAAGGATCAATATGAGAACCTTAACAAGAAAAAAGAACTCATAAAAATAGCCGAGGAAAACAAGGACAATGAAGATTTAAAGGCTACCACGCCCATCATGAAAAAAATACAGACCGACTGGAAAAAAGTTGGTCATGTACCTAGAAAAGACAGCGATAAGGTTTGGAAACAGTTTAAAGCTGCTTGTAATCATTTTTTTGACCGACTTCATAAAGCGAGCAACCAAGAAAATGAGGAAGAATCCAAAGCATTCGATCAGAAAAAAGAATTATTGGATTCTTTAAAAGCCATGGAATTTGAGGGAGATAAGAGAAAAGACCTTCCAAAAATCAAGAAGGCCATGGAAGAATGGAAGAATATTGGAAGAGTGCCTTATAACAAACGCTTTATAGAGGAAAAATTCAATAAAGTACTGGATCAATTATTCTCCAAATTGGATGTGGACCATACCAAAGCCGAGATGATGAAATATGAAAATAAGATTCAGGCAATAAATGATGCTGACGATGACAAAAAACTGCGAAATGAGCATTATTTCTTGAGCAAGAAAGTTGAAGAAACCAAGGCAGATATACGCCAATTAGAAAACAACCTTCAATTCTTTTCGAATGTTAAAGATGACAATCCATTGGTACAAGAAGTTCACAAGAACATCGCAGACCATAAAGAGCAATTAAAGATCTGGAAAGAGAAATTGGAAAAAGTGAAGTCTTTGTACTAAACAGCTATATCCATAATTATCATTAAGGCAAAATTCGTCATGCTGCACTTGATTCAGCATCTTTCTTGATAAACATGAGACCCCTGAAACAAGTTACCATTGACGCAATACATAAGTTACTGATTAATATCTAATTATAGCATCTAATTCCTTGGCCAATTTTAATACGCTTTTTGTTCTTATTGCGGTTATTCCAAGAATTTGCAAAACACTCCCTTTGGTCTATAAAGCTTTGATTAATTTTAATGATTGTTCATTTTTTTGTTTGTCCAAAAAAACGGAACCAAAAAAAGGACACTTTTTTGTAGGTGTTCCCAATTATGCTACCGCGTAATTGGAACCGTACTCCCCTAGCTAAATTTTCTCCAAGGCTTCGAAAATTTTACGCTGGGGAAGCACTACACTGCAAAAAAGAAGGTCTTAAAAACGATAGATCTGCTAAGAACCATCATACGTCAATTTCCCACGCTGGATAAATTTTTTTATCACAGGTCTCGGGGTGACGACAATTAAATATTCTGAATTTATATAAAAAGGCAAAGTTTTAAAACTTCGCCTTTTTATATATTGTATAAAGGAAACTTTTTTTAAAGTGTCTTGGCCTCTTCCCAAAAAACATCCATTTCTGCCAAGCTCATATCACGTAAGGGCGTATTTCTTTCGTGGGCCTTCCCTTCCAGGTACTGAAATCGTTTAATGAATTTTTTGTTGGTGCGCTCTAAGGCAGTTTCCGGGTTTATATTCAGGAACCTTGCATAATTGATCATCGAGAACAAAACATCTCCAAATTCAGCCTCCATTTTATCCGTATCAGCTATATTTACTTCATGCTGAAGCTCTTCCAGTTCCTCCTTCAATTTTTCAAAGACCTGTTGTGGTTCTTCCCAATCGAATCCTACGCCCGCAACTTTCTCTTGAATCCTACTTGCCTTGACCAAGGAAGGCAAGGAAACAGGCACCCCTTCCAAAACGCTTTTTTTACCCTCTTTTAATTTCAGCTTTTCCCAATTTTGTTTGACCTCCTCTTCATTTGCCACTTTTACGTCGCCATAAATATGCGGGTGGCGATCTATAAGCTTATCACAAATACTATTGGTAAGATCGGCAATATCAAACTGGCTTTTCTCACTTCCAATCTTTGCGTAAAACACAATATGGAGCAAAATATCACCCAGCTCTTTTTTGATCTCTTCGGGATCATTATCTAAAATAGCATCGCCCAGCTCATAGACCTCCTCTATAGTAAGGTGCCGTAGAGACTCCATGGTTTGTTTTTTATCCCAAGGACATTTTTCCCTTAACTCATCCATGATGGTTAAAAGCCTATCTATCGCCTTTAGTTGATCTTGTCTTGAATTCATGATACCATGCTTTTTGTAAAAATACGATTGTGGATTTATTTCCGAAGCTAAAAATTTTAGATAATAGCATAAAAGAAAGCAGCCTTAAATTGCTTAAAGCTGCTTTTTAGTATTAATTTTTATATATCCGTTGCTTGTCCTATAATTTTTTGTTACCCTGAGATCCGTGATAAAAAAATCATCCAGCGTAGGAAATTGACGTGTTTTTTATATAAGCTGATGGGATGCTGAAACAAGTTCAGCATGACGACAATTCCGCATCGTCACCCTGAACTGGTTTCAGGGTCTCTATTTACTGTGTTGATTCTTAGTGTTATAAGATTCTGAAACAAGTTCAGAATGACGTTATTTATCATTTTACGATACTTTACGGATATACAATGATTAATTCAGAAATTTATTCTTCCTCTTCTGAAGAAGCTTTTTCTTCTGATGTAGCTTTTTCTTCCACAGAAAATTCTGTGAATCCATTTTTCACCAATAAATTATACCATTGGATCACTTTTTTGATATCGCTTTGATATACCCGCTCTGCATCATAATCTGGTAAGACCTCAGAAAAATAAGCTTCCAATTCTTTCTTCGAAGCTTTTGCGCTTATTGCTTCTTTGCCGGCTTCCTTTTCAAACATTTTCTGAAAAATAGTGCCCAAAGGAACTTCTTCAGTATATGTATAGATAGCGATCTCACTCAATAAGCTTACATTGTGGCGCACATTTACAGCGATTTTCTTCTGATCTATAATGGATTTAGCGATAAAACCACCTCTAGTTTGTGCTGACAACTCATATAATCCCGGTTTTCCCGAAATTGATAAAATCTTTTCTAAACCCATATTGTATTATAAATTTTGGCTGGCAAATATCTATTCTCTCTGCTTAATATCAAAAAGATTAACGTCCTTTTTTAATCAATGGGAAACGCATCCTATAATCGGCATGCACTTTTCCTTTTGAGATATTTGTCAATTTCCCTTTAATTAATCTTTTTTTAAGGCTGGATAATTTATCGGTGAACAGGATTCCTTCAATATGATCATATTCATGTTGAATAACCCTTGCGCCTATTCCGTTAAATGTCTTGGTGTGAGATTCAAATTTTTCATCCAAATATTCAATTGTAATTGTAGGCTTTCTAAAAACATCTTCCCTAATATCCGGAATACTCAAGCATCCTTCATTAAATGCCCACTCTTCTCCCTCTTCAGCAATAATCTTAGGATTTATAAAAACCATCTTCATGTTGGCAAGTTGCTCATTTTCTTCTTCACTTAGGTTTTCTTCATCCACAAAAGGGGATGGATCTATCATAAACATTCGAATAGCCCTCCCTACTTGCGGTGCAGCCAAACCTACGCCCATCGCCTCATACATGGTTTCCCACATATTTGCAATAAGTTCATCCAATTTGGGGTAATCTTCTGGGATCTCTTTCCCTTTTTTTCTTAATACCGGATCTCCGTAGGCGACAATGGGTAAAATCATTTTAAAATAAATATTGAAAGTTTAATATTGAATTTTCTAAGAATATAAATAAGACTGTAAAATAATAGTGGCACTTATTTCGTCTACCAATGCTTTATTTTGGCGCTTTTTCTTTTTTAGTCCGCTATCTATCATGGTTTTAACTGCCATTTTCGATGTAAAGCGTTCGTCCACTCTTTTTAATTGCATTCCTGGAAACTTTAACGTGAATTTTCTGATGAATTCTGAAATTGCGACTTCACTTTGGGAAGCAGAATTATCCATTTGTTTAGGTTCCCCCACGAGTACCAGTTCTACATTTTCAGAACCAAAATAAGATTCCAAAAACTTCATTAGCTCTCTAGTATCAACCGTAGTGAGACCTGAGGCTATGATCTGCATCTCATCTGAAACTGCAATTCCCGTACGTTTTGTACCATAATCTAAGGCCAAAATCCGTGCCATCATAAATTTTAGGCAAAGGTAAGGTTTATATCCCTATGCATCCAAAAATTGATGTGAAGCAGTTATATTTGCTAAAAATTATTTATATGCAATCATTAGAGACTCAAATAACAGCAGCTTGGGAAAACCGGGAGCTATTAAAAGAAGAACCCACGATAAATGCCATTAGAAAGGTGATCACACTTTTGGATGAAGGAGAATTAAGAGTTGCGGAGCCTACCGCCGATGGTTGGCAGGTAAATGAATGGGTGAAAAAAGCAGTTGTGCTTTATTTCCCAATTCAAAAAATGGAAACCTTGGAAGCTGGAATTTTTGAATATCACGATAAAATGCCTCTTAAAAGAGGTTATAAGGAAAAAGGAATTCGTGTAGTACCAAACGCAGTTGCCAGACATGGTGCTTATATTTCCAGTGGAGTAATCCTAATGCCCAGTTATGTAAATATTGGGGCTTATGTAGATGAAGGGACCATGGTAGACACATGGGCAACTGTGGGCAGTTGTGCACAAATTGGCAAAAACGTTCATTTAAGCGGTGGAGTTGGTATAGGTGGGGTTCTTGAGCCATTACAAGCTGCACCCGTAATTATAGAAGACAACGCATTTATTGGTTCCCGCTGTATTGTGGTAGAAGGAATTCGCGTTGAAAAAGAAGCTGTTTTAGGAGCAAATGTGGTTCTTACCGGTTCTACCAAGATCATTGATGTTACCGGTGCAGAACCGAAAGAAATTAAGGGATACATCCCTTCCAGATCGGTAGTGATCCCTGGAAGTTATACCAAGAAATTTCCTGCTGGGGACTTTCAAGTTCCTTGTGCTTTAATCATTGGTAAAAGAAAAGAAAGCACCAATAAAAAAACCTCCTTGAATGATGCTTTGAGAGAATATAATGTTGCGGTTTAAAATCCCCCTCCGGCTTCCCCGAAGGGGAAGGGTAAAAAAACATACAAAAAATCTCTGCCCAAGTTAGGGAGTAAAATAATATTGTGAAATTAATAAAAAAGTCCCTCCTTTGGAGGGATTTAGGGAGGAAAATGAAAATATTAGTGATTCAGCAAAAAATGATAGGAGACGTTTTAACATCTTCGATTCTCTTTGAGGCACTAAGAAAAGAATACCCCAATGCGCAATTACATTACTTGGTATATGCACATACGACCCCGGTTCTCGAACATAATCCATTTATAGACCAGATTCTTCATTTTGATGACACTACGAAAAAAGCTTTCCAATTCGCCGCTTTTCTGAAACAGGTGAAAAAAGAGCGGTATGATGCTGTGATAGATGTTTATGGAAAGTTGGGATCTGCAATTACATCTAAATATTCCAAAGCCAATATTCGGATTTCTTTCGATAAGTGGTATACCAAACCCTTTCATACTCATTATTTTAGTAGAAATATTACTGCGCAAACCAATGCGGGACCCGCTATAGAAAAGCGGTTGAGATTATTAAACCCTATCCTGAAACATATCCCCAAAGAGATTAAACCCAAAATTTATCTTACTGTAAAAGAAAGATCAAATGCTAAAGAAAAACTAGCCTCTGCAGGAATTGTTGAAGACAAATTATTAGTGATGATCTCTGTGTTGGGAAGTACCGATTCCAAAACATATCCTTTTAAATATTTAGCGCAGATTTTAGATCTAATAGCAGCGAAAAAAGAGGTACAGCTTCTTTTTAATTATATTCCAAATCAAAAAGAAGATGCCCTTAAAATATACAACTTATGCAATACTCATACTCAAAATTCAATTTTTTTAGATGTGTTTGGAAGCGATCTTAGGGAATTCTTGGCACTAACTTCTCATTGTGATGCATTAATAGGAAATGAAGGCGGTGCAATTAATATGGGGAAAGCTTTAGACATTCCAACCTTTTCTATATTCTCCCCTGGCGTACCAAAGGGAAATTGGAGCATTTATGAGAATGGAAGGACGAATGTTTCTGTACATTTAAAAGATTATAAGCCTGAGCTGTTCGATAAAAATTCCAAAAAAGAAGTGAAAAAAAGATCGAAAGAATTTTATGATCTTTTTCAGCTTTCTTATTTTGATGAAAAACTGTTGAGTTTCATAAACACGATTAGTAAATGAATTATCGTTTTTTAATTTATATAAGTCATACCTACGCGTTGCCTATTGGTGCCCCGCTTCAAAAAGAAATTTTAAGACAAGGGTTTGAAGTAAGATGGTTTTCTGAACTTGAGCCACCAAAAGCTTTTTTCCCTGAACATGGAACGCTAATTACTGATGCGAAAAGTTCGATTGAGTATGAGCCTCATATTGTTTTAACCATAACCAATGAAGTAGCCGATTTTATACCCGGATTAAAAGTTCAAATTTTTCATGGATTTCTAGCCAATAAACGAAGCAATAAAAAAGGTCATTTCAGAATTCGTGGATTTTTTGACCTTTACTGCACTCAAGGTCCATCTACCACTAAACCATTTAAAGAATTACAAAGAAAATATAAGCATTTTGAGGTAATAGAGACTGGTTGGTCTAAAGTAGACCCCCTATTCCCTTTAGAGAAAAATTTTAAAGCAAGACCTGTAATATTAATATCATCCACTTTTTCCCATAAACTAAGCCTTGCCTATAACGATTTAGTAATAAAAGAAATAGAAAGGCTTTCAAAACTTGGAAAATGGGAGTT
This sequence comes from Gillisia sp. Hel_I_86, assembly GCF_007827275.1. Lineage (NCBI taxonomy): Bacteria > Pseudomonadati > Bacteroidota > Flavobacteriia > Flavobacteriales > Flavobacteriaceae > Gillisia > Gillisia sp. Hel_I_86. Next base: position 92,088 of record NZ_VISE01000001.1, read on the forward strand.
TAAGGTTATTTTACATCCAAAACTGGCTAAAGATAAGATCGAAGCCTTCAAGGCGATTCAAAACGAAAACCTAACTTACCACGATACCACGGATATCATACCGCTCTTTAAAAAGGCAGATATTATGTTTGCTGATACCACCTCTGCGCTTACAGAATTCATTCTTCAACAAAAACCAGTAGTCACTTTTAAAAATAATAAACCCGGAAAGCATTTTATAGATATCACCGAAGTTTCCGAAATTGCAGATGCATTAAGCTTAGCTTTAACAAGACCCAAAAGTGTAATGGCGGCTATTCAGCATTATATAGATATTACCCACCCCTATTCCGATGGGAAATCCAGCCAACGCGTAATTAATAGTTGTATTGAGTTTTTAAACAGCGATAGGTCCTACCTTAAAAAGAAACCTCTTAATTTGATTAGAAAATTCAAAGTGAGAAAACAGCTTAACTATTTTAAATTTTAAAACACTGGTACTCTTTACAATCTACTAGCGGCTTAAGCAACTATTTATTATACACCCCAATAAATGTTTTAAAATCTTTATAATGCCGCTTAGATGTGAGATTCAGTCTGTTCTTAAAGCTCAAGAACCTCCAAGAATTAAAGGGTACTAAACTTCCTATTATTTTTGCTATTCTTGCTTCCGAAATGTGAAATTCATACAGCTTTCTAGGATCTATATCGCCAAAACCAGAAAATCTATTTACTTTATTTTTGGAATGAATAATACTTAACCAAAGTCTCTGCTTTTTGATTTTGGTCATGTTTTTCTCATACTTCCAAGAACCATGGCGTTCCCTAAACCAAACCGTTTTAAAATCTTCCTTCTTTTCTATAAGGCTCATAAAGGGATTGTTCAATTTCATTAGAATACCCAAACGAGTATTTTTGCCGGTTTCCAGAGTATATCCATCTATAATATCGAGGGCGTGGTGATCTTGTTTTTCAAAATAGCTTTGGATAACCTCTGTATAATTTTCATGAATACAGTCGTCATTATCCAGTCGGGAGGTAATAATATATTTTTCGGAATCTAGTTCTTTTATATTCTTAACGATCTCCGGCAAAAAATTAGACATCCCATCAATAAAGAAAGGAAAGAAATTTTTGAATGATTTTCTATATACCTCAACTTTTTGCTTGTAAACCTCGGGCGTATTAATATCAAAAAAGACCAACCATTTAAAATTTTGATTTTTTTGATTCTTAACTGAACTAAAGCAATAGTTTTCAAATAGATCGAAACGCTCTTCCAACCATTCTTCTGTAAGCACTTTTTCATTGTTCTTTGTTGTAGTCCAATGTTCTGCTCTTAAGTTAAAACGGGTAAGAATATAATGTTGAAACATAATTTATGATTAAAATCGATTTAGATTGATACTTACATTATAAAGAGTTTCTTGAAATTAAACTCCTAGCCTAATTCTATAATTTGAATTTTTCCTTTAACCTTTTTTTTCTGAGGTGACCCTCCTGAAATTTACTGGTATAAAACCACATCTTTTCGAACACTTTGCCACTATCCTCTTCAATGAGATTGGAATATTCGTCTGCCATAAATTCCACCATTTCCTTTTTAGGAGTTAAGCGGGAAAAGTTTTTCATGCGCTCTTCAAAATTCATTTTTTTAAAATTCATCCTGTTAAGATCTACAAGAAAAAAATCATAAGATTTATTGTTAATCTGTATGAGTGTATTGCCTGGAGAATGATCTAAAAACTCAATCCCATTTTCATGAAGCTTATAGGTAAATTGTGTAAAGGCCCTTAAAATTTCCTCATGATTTTCTAAGTTAGGATTAGTTACCAACTCGCGATATGTTAGATCGTATTTCAAATGTTCACTTATATAGAAACTTTCATTAAATAATGAAGATGATTTGTTTAAAGCATAAGCAACAGGAGCAGGTGTTCCAATGTTTTTAGACATTAAAATTTGGGCGTATTCAAACGATCTTTCCGCTTTAGATTTTCTGAAATATTTATAAATAACCTGATTGAGTTTATTGGGAACCTTGAATGACTTTATATTAAGGATCTTACCATTAAGATCAAAAAGTTTTATTTTATTTCGTGCACCACTACCTAGAAGTGTTCCCATGTTATCGAATGATAGTACAAACTCCAAGATTGTATCTCTCTTATTCTGATATTCTTCTGATAGTTTTATATGCATAATAACCGAGTCAATTTTTTGTAAGTGCAATAATTAGATTTAATATATTAATCTTGTAAGATCTTATTATAATGCGCATAAGTATCGAATACAAACTTTTTTTCTGTAAACTTATTAAAGAACAAATCACTAGCATTATTAGCGAAATTTTTCCCAATTCGTTTATCATTTTTCAATTTAGAAATACTTTCAGCTAAACTTTTAAAATCTCCAACCTCAGCTACATAAGCATGCGTACCATGTTTCACACAATCATCAACTAATCCAACTTTTGTAGATACAACCGGGATTTTGTGTTTAAATGATTCTAAAATAACCGTAGGGCCTCCCTCCCTTTCTGATGTTAATAAAAAAACATTGAATTGAGGGTGAAGGGAATGAGTGTTATCCGAAAATCCTAGAAATGTAATATACTGCTCTAAATTATATTTTTTTATCATTTCCCTTAGAGATTCTGTCCTTTTAGAGAAATACCCTATTTGCACTAGGTGAATATCCCTGATATTTAAATTATTAACTAGGTAATTAAGTGTTTCAACCAGCAAGGGTAGATTCTTTGCTCTTGTATGATTGGCAATATTACCAATTATAAAAGTAGAAATATCAACGTTTAATACCTCTTTTAAATTTATTTCAACTGGACTTTTATATACCTTCTCGGTTACACCATCATAAATGACGGAAAGTTTATGATAATTTTTTGAATTGAGGACAGTTTTAAAATATTGCATCACGTATGCTGAAACGCAAACTATACTATCGATACCCTTATAATTATATTTAATCCGGCTTAAAAAACTTGTTTTTCTGCTTACTGCTTTTTTTGAAAAAATAACTTTGACTCCTAATTTGTGAAAAATATCTGTAACAACATAGCCAGTTAAACTGGCACTTGTATGGAGGTGTATCAAATCTATTTTTTGCGAAATAACTATTTCTTTTAAAAATTTTATATACTTTTTAGAACCATGTCTGCATTTTGGAATTGGTAATATTGTAATATCCGTTTGGCCAAGTTTTTCAATTAAAGGTGAATTATTGAAACAAAAAAAACTTTGCTTGACATTATAATCCTGAAGTCCAATAATTAAAGAAAGTAATTGTTGTTCATTACCTCCCCAAACATGGGCTCCAGAAATGTGAAGTACATTCATATTTTATATTCAATTTATAACAAAGATAAAATAAGTAGCAACAATCCATTTGGCACTTATCTAAATACTTAAATTTAAAATGAAATTGCTTATCGCAACAAAGAGATGTAACTACTAAATTCGAAAATGAAATAAAAATATGTAATTTTGAAGCAGCGTATTTTAAGTACTTCTTTTTTATCTGAAGATTGCATTTAAATGAATACTATCTTTCAACTTACCAGTCTTTATTAATGAAAATCCTACATATTTCTGCAGTTAAAAGTTGGGGAGGTGGCGAGAACCATATAGAGAACCTTTGTAAGGAGCTTCACAAAATAGCTCCTTCCGTGCAAAACACGGTTTTATGTGTGAAAAATGGCCTTTTTCATAGGAAGCTTGTCAATTCAGAAATATTTTATGAAACCGTTTCTATTAATTTTAAAATGGATCTAAGGTTCTGTTTTAAAGTGATTGAAATTTGTAAAAAAAAACAAATAGATCTTATTCATATACATGATAGTACAGCGCTAACCTTGTGTATCATGGCAGATCACCTATACAACTTGCCTCCATTTGTTTTCAGCAAAAAAACCACATTTCCCATAAGGTCTCGTAAGCAGACGCTTTATAAATACAATTATAAAAAAATAAAAAAAATCCTTTGCGTTTCTGAAGCTACCAAAGCGATTACGGCAGTTAATGTTAATGATCCTAAAAGATTGGTGTCTATCTATCATGGCACAAAAGTTAATGATTATGATACTACTGAAACTTTAAGTTTAAGAGAGCACTACAACATTGAGCATTCAAAACGGATCATTGGGAATATTGCCAATCATAATTGGCCGAAAGATCTGGATACTTTTATAAAAGTTGCCAACACTTTGGTAAACGAAAGGGGAATTAAAGACCTTCATTTTATTCAGATTGGCAACTACACTACCGAAACTTCGGTTCTTATCGAAAAAATTGAAAGATTAAAGCTTTCTAAATATATCACATTAACCAATGTAATTCCAAATGCTTCAAAGCTAATTCCTCAGTTCGACATTTCTTTAATTACCTCAAAAAGCGAAGGTGTCCCACAGTTTATTTATGAATCTTTTTTACATAGAACCCCTGTGATCAGTACAAATGTTGGGGGTATTGCAGAAATTATAGAACATAATATCAATGGATTTTTATCCCCTTCTGGTAATTCCGAAATGCTTTCAGATTTGGTTATCGAACTATTAAATAATTCAGAATTAATAGAGAAATTCACAGCTATTTCCTTTAAAAAAATTCACGATAAATACACCACAGAGATGATGGCTACTAAAACTTTACAAGAATATAAATTGGTTCTCAATGGAAAATAATATTAAGCAAGAAATAGAAAATACCCTTGCAGTTTTAAAAAAAGGAGGAATTATTCTATATCCTACAGATACCATATGGGGTATTGGCTGTGATGCCACAAATCCTGAAGCTGTTGCAAAAGTTTATAAGCTAAAAAAGAGGGAAGAAAAAAAAGCGATGATCTGTTTGGTCAACTCTGTGAAAATGCTGGAACAGTATGTAAATAAAATTCCCAATATCGCATACGATCTCATAGATTATGCGGTTAAACCCACCACTATCATTTACGATGATCCTATAAAAGTTGCAAACAATCTTATTGCAGAAGATGAAACCTTGGCAATTCGTGTGGTAGCCGATAAATTTTGCGAACCCTTGATCTATAAATTTAGAAAAGCCTTGGTATCCACCTCTGCAAATATCAGCGGCGCGCCAAGCCCAAAATCTTTTTCGCAAATAAGCCCGGAAATTTTAAAAGGTGTGGACTATATAGTAAATTTGCAGCATTCAAAAATATCAGAGCAACCCTCCTCTATTATCAAGATTGGTAAAGATGGAAGCGTTAAAGTGATTCGACAATAAAATATGCCTAAAAACAAAAACTACAAGTCCGCTTTAAAACACCCCATTTTTAAGATCATCTCGCAAGCAGCAGGTAATTTAAATTTGAAAAGTTACGTAATAGGAGGATTTGTAAGGGATTTTCTGCTTGACCGGGGACAACCAAAAGATATAGACATTGTTGCCATTGGAAGTGGAATTGAATTGGCAACCGAAGTCTCCAAGTTGTTGCCCAATAATCCAAAAGTCCAGATTTTCAAAACCTACGGTACCGCAATGCTTAAAGCCTTCGATTTGGAGATCGAATTTGTGGGTGCCAGAAAGGAAAGTTATACAGAAGACAGTAGAAATCCTGTTGTAGAAAATGGAAGTTTGGAAGACGACCAAAAAAGGCGCGATTTTACGATAAACTCGCTGGCGTTGAATTTAGAAAAACCGCATTTTGGAGCGATGGTTGATCCCTTTAATGGTATCGAAGATTTGAAAAACCAACTGCTTCGAACCCCACTGGATCCAGGTATCACGTATTCTGATGATCCTCTTAGGATGTTAAGGGCGATACGTTTTGCCACGCAACTTCATTTTAAAATTGAACCAAAATCCTTGGCTTCAATTTCCAAAAATAAAAATCGGATCAAGATCATTTCCAAAGAACGGATCATAGACGAGATCCACAAGATCCTTCTCTCAGAAAAACCATCTATAGGATTTGCATTATTGCACAAAACTGGGCTTTTGCCCCTAACCTTTCCGCAGTTGACCGCCTTGGAAGGAATTGAAGAAATAGAAGGTCAAAAGCATAAAGACAATTTTTGGCACACGCTGGAAGTTGTGGACAATATTTCTAAAAATACCGATGACCTTTGGTTGCGGTGGGCGGCATTGTTACATGATATAGGAAAAGCACCCACCAAAAAATTCCATAAAAAGATTGGATGGACCTTTCACGGGCATGAATTTGTTGGTTCAAAAATGGTGTACAAGCTTTTCAAGCAAATGAAAATGCCATTGAACGATAAGATGAAATTAGTTCAGAAACTCGTTTTAATGAGTTCCAGGCCTATTGTTATTTCAGATGAAAATGTAACCGATTCTGCAGTAAGAAGATTGGTTTTTGATGCAGGGGATGATATTGAAGATCTCATGACCCTTTGTGAAGCGGATATCACCACTAAAAACCCGAAACGATTTAAAAAATACCATAACAATTTTAAAAAGGTTCGCGAGAAAATAAAAGAAGTTGAAGAGAAAGATCATATCCGAAACTTTCAGCCACCGGTTTCCGGCGAAGAAATCATGTCATTTTTCAACTTAAAGCCTTCCAGGGAAATTGGGGTTATTAAAGAGGCCATAAAAGAAGCAATTTTAGAAGGGGAAATTCCAAATGAACATGAAGCTGCAAAAGCGTATATGCTAAAAAAAGGAAAAGAACTTGGACTTAAGCCCTCTGCTGAAAAATCCCCAGAAAACAAAGGAAAAATATCATGAAAGACAATAAAAAGGTAGTTTACTGGCTCTTCTTGGGCTGTTTCCTCATTTTTATTATGGTAATTGTAGGGGGAATCACCCGTTTAACACACTCGGGCCTATCCATTTCAGACTATAAGCTTATAAGTGGGACGATTCCACCATTAAATGAACAGGAATGGATGGCTGCTTTTGAACTTTACAAACAATACCCCGAGTATCAAAAATTGCATACTCATTTTGGTCTTGAAGATTTTAAAGATATTTACTTTTGGGAATGGTTCCATAGGGTAATTGGCAGGTTGATTGGAATAATTTTTTTAATCCCTTTCCTGTATTTTATTTTTACCCGCCAACTCTCCAAGCCGACAATAAAAAAATCCCTTATTTTACTTGGACTTGGGGCTTTTCAGGGTTTTTTGGGCTGGTATATGGTAAAAAGTGGGTTGGTGGATATGCCCTGGGTAAGCCATTATAGATTGGCGATGCACTTAACCACTGCATTTATAACCTTTGCATATGCTTTATGGGTAGCATTGGACCTCATTTATCCCGAAAAAAAACCTATAGAAGTCCCATTTAGAAACCTAATTAGATGGGGAATGGGTCTCTTATTGTTGCAAATAATCTGGGGCGCGTTTGTTGCAGGATTGGATGCCGGCTGGATCCATAATACCTGGCCACTTATGAATGAAGGTAAATTGATTCACGAAACCGTGTATGTTGAAAAATCCCCTCTTTGGAAAAACTTTGTGGAAGGAAAAAGCGGGGTGCAGTTTATTCATAGATATCTCGCATATCTGGTTGTGGCGGTAATAATTTTTATCTGGTATAGATCCAAAAAGATGGTTTTAACGCTTCCCCAAAAGAATGGGATATCTGCATTATTGTTCTTGGTATTCCTTCAATTTTTACTTGGTGTGCTCACCCTAGTGTACGCCGTGCCTACCTGGCTTGGGGTCTCACACCAGATAGGAGCATTTTTTCTACTGGCGGCAATGACTTTTACCTTGCACAGATTTACTAAATAGGCTGGGTTTCTAATCTAAAACAGTATATTTGCAGACCAAATTTTACAGTAGTTATGGTTTATAGATTTAGAGTTATTTTGGATACGCAAGATGACGTTTTTAGGGATATTGAAATATTGGAAGAGAGCACATTGGAAGATTTTCATAACGCTATCGTGAATGCTTTTGGTTTTGATGGAAATGAAATGGCAGCTTTTTACATTAGCGATGAGGAATGGAACCAAGGCGAAGAAATATCCCAGTTCGATCTTGGGGAAGACCTTGGCTCTGTTAGGTTAATGAACGAAACCACGCTGGATAGCGTAGTTTCTAAGAAGCAGAGGAAACTGATCTATGTGTACGATTTTCTAAGCATGTGGACATTCCTGATTGAATTGGCCGATATCGCTGAAATTGAAGATGGTCGGGATTACCCTAACCTGATGTATGTGCATGGCCAAATCCCTGCCGATGCGCCAGATAAAGAATTTATAGCCGATAAAAATGAGTATGATGACGACGATGATTCAGGTTTGGACCTCGACAACTTTGATGACCTTTCTTACGACGATATTTGGAACTAGGCCCTCATTTACACTCAGGTATGGTAGTTAATAACTAATCATGACTTTCTGTTCAAGGTTCAAGGTTCAAGGTTCAAGGTTTAAAATTACTTCTCAATACTCAATACTCAATACTATTATCTAAAACCTAATATCTCAAGTCTAAAATGATCAACCTATATAACGCACAAATCGAGTCCCTTTCTATTCATAGGGTTGGAAATAAGAGCAGAAACGAAAATATTTTCCTTTCTGGTGCTCCCTTCGAATTGAATGATGAAATCGCTCCTTTGATCAAAGAATATTTCTTGAAATCTTTCAGGGAAAAAGAAGAGAATTATTATCAGTTTGCCCATGAAACCGATTTGGAATTCAATGAGTTATATAACTTGGCAAATCAAATTTTTGATGCTCCCGAGACGGTCCATGAGGTTTCAAAAAAAATAACCACTTTATTATTTGAGCAATCCTCCCATCCGCATATTAAAAGTGGGGAGGTGTATGTTGTTTATTTTGAAAACATGCTGTTGGATAATGAAAAGGTTTCAGCGATCGGGATCTTTAAATCTGAATTAAAACATGATTTTCTTCAGTTTCAAGAAAATGGTTCATTGCTGGAAATGGTAATTCAACAAGGGATCAACCTCCAAAAAATGGATAAAGGAGCCTTGATCTTCAATAAAAATAGGACTGAAGGCTACAAGATCCTTTCCGTAGATTCCAATAGATATGACACCAAATACTGGTTGGAAAATTTTCTTGGCGTAGATGTATTGGCAGATGAAAATTTCTATACCAAGAAATATTTAAAATTTTGCCAGAACTTTGCAAAAGATGTGGTGCTCCCTGCCGAAGACAAAAAAGAAGAAGTGATGTTCATGAACAGAAGTGTGGATTATTTCGCGAAAAACGACGCTTTTGAGGAAACCAATTTCTTGAATTCCGTAATCGACAATCCAGATTTAATTCCTGAGTTTAGAAATTACAAACAAGAAAAAGCGCCAAAATATAAAATTGAAGATCTAACTGAATTTAATATTGCAAACGCGGCCGTCACTTCCGCAAGAAAGTCTATTAAAAACACCATTAATTTGGATACCAACATTCAAATTAAAATGGATTTTATCAATCCGGAATCTGCCCAGAAATTTGTTGAAAAAGGATGGGATGAGGAAAAACAGATGTATTACTACCTGGTATACTTCAATAAAGAAGAAAAGAGTTAAAATCTTTTCTTCTTCAAGTTTACGTTTTCATAATTTCTTTTTACAAATTCCAATGCGGTCCTTAAAATTTGGCCCATGGTCTTAGCTCTCTTAAATTTCATGTCATTAGTAAATGCATAAAGATCCTTTCGAAGCATTTTAACATTTTCTGCAGTAGAGATATTATCATTGATCATACACCTAACCAGTTCCTTAAAACGGGCTTGGGCATTGATCATTCTCTTGGCCAGCAAGGAGCGCTCTTCTTTTCTATATTGTTCTATGGAACTATGTTCTAATTTTTGGGTCACCAACTCTACCATTTTAAAATTCTCCTTGAAAAATTGAGGCCTATACACCTTTAAATTACCTTCATAGCACTGCTGATCAAAATCTATAGCCCGAATGGTATATTCCACATGATCAAAATCGTGGGTAGGGATCACCACATAATTATAGGAACGCATATCGCCAAGCAGTCTCATGGTACAGCGCTCGTTAAATTTTACAAACTGTTTTGCTATTTGGGTTTTTGCACGTTCGTCGCAAAGAGGGAGTTCATCTTGGATAAATACATCTCCAGGAATTCCAGCAATATGTTCTTCTATTAAGGTGTCTTTGTAAACAAGAAAATTGATCCTATGCGGAGATAAAAGATGCTCAAATTCCAATCCATAAACCCTGGAAGCATCGGCTATCTTTACATAGAAATAGATGAAACTATCATTTAGGGTGTTTCTAACCCGAATTCTAAAAGGTTTCGAATTTCCGAAAGTGCAATAATCAATAGCATCTATATTCAGGTAAGGAAGTGAATCATCACTACCATCGGAGTGCAATATGGTATACACATATTTTAAAGACTCATCAATTTCGTTTCGCTCGCTATCAGAATAATAGCAACGCACCCATAATGTATCTTCTTCATGTTGATCGTAAACCACTATAGAACCAGAAAACCTCAACAGATCGTCATAAAAAACAGGGATTTTAGTATGCCTGTTATATTTCTCCAAATATTTATACAAACGTTCATTTACTGGAAAGGAAGGCTTTTTCCTCGACATTAAATTTTCTTCCATTTCTTAGGGTTTTTTCAAAAATACAGTATCTGTTTCACTTCTGAAGTAACAAAACGTTAACTTCGACGTCCTATTAAAAAATTCAGAGTAATTTGGAAACAATTCTTACTATAAATCAGCTTACCAAAAAATATGGAAGTTTAACAGCGGTAAACAACCTATCCTTTACAATTAAGAAAGGGAATGTTTATGGCATTTTAGGGCCTAACGGAAGCGGAAAATCCACCACCTTGGGAATGGTGCTAAATGTGGTAAATAAAACCAGTGGGGATTTCCATTGGTTCGACGGTTCCAATTCTACCCATGAAGCCTTAAAGAAAGTAGGGGCTATTATCGAGCATCCTAATTTCTATCCTTATATGACCGCGGCCCAAAACCTTGCATTGGTTTGTAAGATCAAGGAGATCTCAAAAAACAAAATTGAAGAGAAACTTGAGATTGTAGGACTGCTGGATAGAAAAGATAGTAAATTTAGGACCTTCTCTTTAGGGATGAAACAACGCTTGGCGATCGCCTCTGCCCTCTTGAACGATCCGGAAATCCTGATTTTAGATGAGCCCACCAACGGCTTGGATCCACAAGGCATCCATCAAATTAGAGAGATTATTCGAAAAATCGCATCCATGGGCACCACTATTCTTTTGGCCTCTCATTTATTGGATGAAGTAGAAAAAGTTTGCACCCATGTGGTGATTATTAGAAAAGGCATTAAACTGTATAGCGGCAGAGTGGATGAAATGAATGCTAGTCATGGCTTTTTCGAGCTAAAAGCAAATGATCTGGTCAAACTTCAGCAATTGTTGGAAGATCATCCCTCTATTGGAAAAATTACCGTAAACGAAGGGCTTTTAACTGCTATTTTGGAAGAACCCATGAACGCCGATGATTTAAACTCGTTCCTCCATCAAAGAGGAATGACACTCTCCTATTTGGTAAAAAGAAAAGAAAGCCTGGAAGAGCAATTTTTACAATTAACCAACCAAACCGCCCAGTAGATGTTACGATTATTACAAATAGAATTACACAAATTAAAATATAGCAGATCGGCCAAGATCCTTATTAGCACCTATTTTATCTTAATTACTTTTATTGCCTTGATCGCTTCTATAGAATTTGATTTGGGGCCTGTACATTTTAGGTTAGCAGATCAAGGAATTTTTAACTTTCCTTTTATTTGGCATTTCAACAGTTATATAGCCGCTGTTTTAAAGCTGTTTCTGGCCATAGTTATAGTTTCTATGATGTCGAACGAATATAGCCATAGAACGCTGAAACAAAACCTTATTGATGGTTTAAGCAAAAAGGAATTTGTTTTATCAAAATTCATCACAGTGCTTTTATTTGCTGTAATATCAACACTTTTCTTGGTAATTGTCACCCTTCTGTTAGGATATTCATTTTCAGATTACACCGAAGTATCCATTGTATTTTCAGATATGGAATACATAGTGGGGTATTTTATCAAACTCTTGGGGTTTTTCTCATTCTGTATGTTCATAGGGATTTTAATAAAGCGTTCTGCCTTTGCTTTAGGCTTTCTGTTTATTTGGTGGATCTTCGAAGGAATTCTATACGGAGTATTAAATTTTAGATTGTTTAGGGATAGTGACGTTCCTGAGAATATTATGCAGTTCTTTCCTTTAACCGCCATGAGCAATATTGTGGTTGAACCCTTTTCCCGGTTAAATTTCATTAAAACAGCAGCCACACAAATTGGGGAAGAATTGGACAAAGATTATGGGGTGCATTGGTATCAGTTATTAATTGTAATAGTTTGGACGCTTATCTTTGTATATTTATCCTTTGCCCTTTTGAAGAAAAGAGACCTATAATGTAAAAATTAATAGCCGTAAATATTCATACTGTACTGTTTGGACATCACCTTGAAGTGGTTTGTGGATCTAAGCTGTGAAGAAATTTGATTCATCTTAGATACTGAAAAAAGTTCAGAACGACGATCTAGTAACGAATTCAATTTTATGTGCAAAAACGGATATACAAAATTTTAATAAGCTTATAGCTCGATTTAATTCTGTGAAAAAAATAGTAGTATTTTATATCATTATTCTTGCCTCCTCTCCCGATTTTTGGGCACAATCGGGCTTAAATGATTGCAATGGAGCAATCAAGGTTTGTGGGGATGGAGCTTTATCTACCAATGCAAACGGGGTTGGAATTCAAGAATTAAGCGGATCAAATTCTTGCAGCAGCCAAGAAAACAACAGTATTTGGCTGGAAATTGAAATCACCAAAAGTGGAACTTTGGGATTCGATCTTATTCCAACCAGATCTGATATTAACGTGGATTATGATTTCTTCATCTATGGACCCAATGCCAGTTGTGGAAATCTCGGTTTTGCCATTCGTTGTTCTACTACCAACCCAAACGCGGCTGGACTCTCAGATAATCATACAGGAATGCGGGAAGGAGAAATGGATATTAGTGAAGGACCGGGTGAATTGGGAAATAGTTACGTTAAGCCCTTGGATGTATTGCCAGGGGAAACCTATTTTATTGTAATAGACAGACCAATAGGTTCGAGTCCCTTCAATTTAAATTGGACAGGAAGTTCTACTGTGGGGTCATTCCCATTTCCCGATGGCCCAGATGTAAATCCTGCCACAGATATAGAGAAGTGCAATGCCAACGGGATCACAGATTTCGATGTTTTTACCACGCAACAGGAAATCACAACTCAAAACCAAACCAGTATCAGTTATTTTGAAAACCTTGCAAGTGCCATAGATAATTCAAATCCAATCTTGGGTTTATATACCAGTATTACGCCCAGAAAAACGATCTATGCCCGGGTAGAAAATGATGTAACGGGGTGTTATAAAATAGTGGATTTTGATCTTATCATTAATGACGGCCCCATTATCAATCCTACGTGCACCCTTAATTTATGCGATATTGATTTCAGCGGAAATGAAGCGGTCTTCCTACCAACAATAGATAATGAAATTTTAAATGGATTGCCCGCCAATGGATACGTCATGAGTTATTACGGAGCTCTGGCAGATGCGCAAAGTAAAACTAATCCACTTTCAGAAAATATAAACACAACAGGCGAGCAAATTTTTGCACGTGTGGAAGAGCTAAATAATGAGCAATGCTATAATATTTCTGAAGTAAGCCTTATTCTGAATACTCCTCCCCAAATTGAAAACCTCAATATCGCTCAAGCTGAAGTTAATGCAAACAGTAATACCATAACCTTAAATCTAGGGGCTTCTGAAGCTTATGAATATGCCTTGAACAATATTGATGGCCCTTACCAAACAAGTAACGTTTTTCAGAATGTAGAATCGGGGTTTGCAACGCTTTATATTCGCGATGAGCAGCAATGTGCCATTATTTCTACCAGTATTGCGGTACTGGGGTACGATAATTATTTTACTCCCAACAATGATGGAATCAACGACCTTTGGAAAATTAAAGGGCTTGATAAGCTATTGGAAGGCAATGATTATATCTCCATTTTTGACCGATATGGAAAATTATTGAAGCAGTTAAAAAGTTCGGATAATGGCTGGGATGGTACTTTTAATGGAAAGGCTTTGCCGTCCGACGATTATTGGTTCCAGGCTTCGCTTAGAAATGGACAAGAATTTAAGGGCCATTTTAGTCTTATTAGATAAGAGCATGACACCTATTTGAATAGGCAGGATATTTGCTTATTTTCGTCAGGCTAAGAAAAAGATTCATGAAATTCAAAATCAAATCCGATTACAAACCTACCGGTGACCAACCACAAGCGATAAAAAAGCTGGTTTCAGGAATCGATGGAAACGAACAATACCAAACTTTATTGGGGGTCACCGGTTCCGGTAAAACCTTTACAGTTGCCAATGTTATTGAGGAAATTCAGCGACCAACGCTGGTTTTGGCACATAACAAGACACTTGCTGCGCAGCTTTATTCTGAATTCAAACTATTCTTCCCAGATAACGCTGTGGAATATTTTGTGAGTTATTATGATTATTATCAACCCGAAGCTTTTATTCCAAGTTCTGGAACCTATATAGAAAAAGATCTTTCCATCAACGAAGAACTCGAAAAGCTTCGTTTAAGCACTACCTCTTCCCTGCTAAGCGGAAGGCGTGATATTATTGTAGTGGCATCTGTTTCCTGTTTGTATGGAATTGGAAATCCTGTGGAATTTAAAAAGAATGTAGTTTCTATTGAAAAGGATATGCATATTTCCAGGACCAAATTGCTGCACAGGTTGGTTCAGAGTTTATATTCCAGAACTGAAGCAGATTTTAGCCATGGTAATTTCAGGATAAAAGGAGATACTGTAGATGTCTTTCCCAGTTATGCCGATAATGCCTTCAGGATTCACTTTTTTGGAGATGATATTGAAGAAATAGAAGAGTTTGATCCTAAAACCAATGAAGTCTTAGAGAAATACGATAAATTAAATATCTATCCTGCAAATATGTTCGTCACCTCTCCAGATGTGCTTCAAGGCGCCATCAGGGAGATCCAGGATGATCTTGTGAAGCAGGTTGATTATTTCCAAGATATTGGAAAACATTTAGAGGCAAAACGTTTGGATGAACGCACCAATTTTGACCTGGAAATGATTCGGGAACTGGGGTATTGTTCAGGGATCGAGAATTATTCCCGCTATCTGGATGGAAGGCTATCCGGCACTAGGCCATTCTGCTTATTGGATTATTTTCCAGACGATTATTTGATGGTGGTGGATGAAAGCCACGTTACCATTCCACAAGTACATGCTATGTATGGCGGTGACCGCTCCAGAAAAGAAAATTTAGTGGACTACGGATTTAGATTACCTGCTGCCATGGATAACCGACCTTTGAAATTCGAGGAATTTGAAGCCCTTCAAAATCAGGTGATTTATGTAAGTGCCACGCCTGCAGATTATGAACTACAAAAGACCGAAGGAATTTATATAGAACAAGTAATTAGGCCTACAGGATTGTTGGATCCTATTATAGATGTTCGTCCAAGTTTGAATCAGATAGACGATTTAATCGAGGAAATTCATCTTAGGACAGAAAAAGATCAGCGGGTATTGGTTACCACACTTACCAAAAGAATGGCCGAGGAATTGACCAAATATCTTACCCGCATAAATGTGAGATGTAGATATATCCATTCTGATGTGGATACGTTGGAACGTGTGGAAATTATGCAGGATCTACGAAAAGGGATTTTTGATGTGCTTATTGGAGTGAATTTATTGCGGGAAGGCTTAGATCTTCCAGAAGTATCATTAGTGGCTATTTTGGATGCAGATAAGGAAGGTTTTTTAAGAAGCAACAGATCGTTAACACAAACTATTGGTCGTGCTGCCAGGCATTTAGAAGGCAAGGCCATCATGTATGCAGATAAAATTACGAACAGCATGCAAACAACCATCGATCAAACCAACTACAGGCGCGAAAAACAGATCGCATACAATACAAAGTACAATATAGAGCCCAAGGCATTAATAAAAGCTATTGAAAGTTCTTTGGTAGGTAAAAAACTGGATCCTTATGTGATAGAAACTGCACCAACTTTAAAAGCAGCCGAAAAAGAAACAGAATATTTTAGCAAACCCCAATTGGCAAAACGAATTCGCACCAAACGGAAGGAAATGGAAACGGCGGCAAAAGAACTTGATTTTATGAGTGCGGCAAGACTGCGAGATGAAATTAAAATGCTTCAAGATAAAACCAAGGCATTAAGTTAAAATAAGTTTTTGGGTTAATATTTAATCTTATTGTGTTAATAATTTTTGTAATTAACTAAAAATCAACTATCTAATTTAATACCTTTCAGTATTATTTTCACATTAACCCTACTTATTGTGGTGGTTAATTGTGTTGTAAATGAAATGTTATTTAATTGCTTTTCTTTCTATACCATTTTTGGCTGTTTGCCAAGTTGGTATAAATACGTCTTCTCCCAAGGCCCAATTAGATATTGTAGCAATTTCCCCCGACAATCCGTTGATGATTGACGGACTCTTGATTCCAAGAATCCAAAAATTTCCAATGGAACCTCCCGCTAAAGACCAGCATGGTATGCTGGTCTTTTTAAATTCCAACGTGACAACTCAAAAAAGTGGATTTTACTTTTGGAACAACGATTCGCAAAAATGGGAAGCTCTGTCTGGAAATGCTTCAGAAAATTTCTATAAACCAACCACCACCGTAAGTCCAAATAATATCACTGATGCCATATATAGAAATGGAAATATTGGAATTGGTACCCAAGATATTACTTCAAAATTACAAATAGCTTTAAACTCTACTTCGGAAGCAGCGATCAAGAAAGGTTTGGAAGTTGATAATAATAACCCTGCTGTAGATAATCTCACAACTTATGGGATTATTAGCGACAACCGTAGTGCTACGAATGGAACTAAATATGGCTTCAAAAATAATGTGGGTGGTATTGGTACGGGAATCCATTATGGGATTTTTAATGAAACCTATCAGAATTCTGGAACCAATGATATTTATGGAATATATAATAGAGTTGGTAAGACCTTCGGAACCAATAGCAGCAATTATGGAGTTTATAGCGAAATAGGGCAAATTACTGGTACCGGTAAAATATATGGAGTTTATAGTGTGGCTTACGGAAGCAATCCCGATAAAGTATATGCCGGTTATTTCGCAGGAAGGGTGGGAATTGGTAATACACCCACAGAAGAATATATCTTTCCCGCCACCAGAGGAAGTAATTCCCAGACATTGACCTTAGACTCCTCAGGAAATATGAACTGGACGTACCCCAATGCACAAAATTATGTAACTACAGGAAGTGCAACCGGAGATTTTGTAATAACAGAAGATGTTGGAACTTTACGTATTAACAATGATTTGAGCCAAATAATAATTCCTCCAGCAAATCTTAATAAAGGGCGAATTATTAGACTTATTGGATGGGATGGAATTGGAAACAAGAATTTTGTGTTTTCCAATGCAGATAATTTGTATGATGTACGCAACAAGGTAAATGTTACTGGCATTGGAGCCAACCAAATTTTCACGATCCAGAGTGCGGGGAACCGCTGGATTTTGTTGAATAAGTAAAAAGCGCCAATAGGCGCTTTTTACTTAGAACCTTGCAATGTAGTATTACTTAATTTCAATCATTCGTTTTGCCCGTTGTTTGGCTTCTTCCTTCTTAGGAAGTTTAATTTCCAGGACTCCATCCTTATAAGCAGCAGAGATTTTCTCGCTTTCTACCGATTCAGGCAAACTAAAGGCTCTCCTAAAATTAGTGTAATTAAATTCTTTTCTTGTAAATCTTCCGTTAGTATCGGTAGATTCATGTTCTAATTTTTCTTCAGAAGAGATGGTTAGTACATTGTTATCCAATTCGATATTGAATTGTTTTTTGGATTTTCCAGGTGCTGCAACCGCAACAAAAAAATTCTCATCGGTTTCCTGAATATTCGCCGCAGGAATACGAGTACCAATGTTTCCTACATTTGAGGTACCACCGGACCAATCGTTCTTGAAAATATCGTCAAAAACAGATGGTAACCATTCATCTTCATTTCTCTTAATTAAATTCATAACATCAAATTTTTAGTTGAACATCATTTTACATATACTCAGCAAAAAAAATTCCAATCCGTTCTTCAAGTCAAAATGACCTGAAACCCATTGGTTTAACTGACTTTTTGTCTTTTGGGATTTAGTCAAAAATCAAATAAATGTGAAGTATATTAGTGACCCATTCTGAAAATGGTATTTTTAAGGTCTGAAATCATTTTATGAAAAAACTATTTTATCGTAGCCTTTCCTTTTTTAATACCATAGAAAGTAAAATTGCGTTTTATCCTACAGTTTTAGCTTTATTGGGAATCTTCTTTGCTTTTCTTTTAATATACCTTGAGAGTTTGGGGGTTTCCAAATATCTATTGGAAAAAGCTCCCATCCTTGTGGTGGATAATGGCAACACAGCCATGACCATACTTTCAGCATTGATCTCCGGTCTAATTTCTGTTATAGTATTTAGCTTTTCCATGGTGATGCTTTTATTGAGTCAGGCCTCGAACAATTATTCTCCAAGGCTGTTACCAGGGTTAATTTCAGACAGGAAGCACCAGATCATTCTAGGCATCTATCTTTCTACTATTCTTTACAATATTTTTATATTATTTTCCATACAACCTACGGGGGATAAATATCAAATCCCCGGCTTTTCGGTATTAATAGGTATTTTAGGCACTGTGATATGCATTTATGCCTTTATCTATTTTATTCATAATATCTCCCAGTCCATCCAAATAAGCAATATTCTAAAGAAAATCTATACCCAATCCAAAATTAGATTAACAGAAGTTATAGAAAAAGAAACCCCACATTTATCCCCTTTTCCAGATAGTGAGGACTGGCATGAATACCACTCAGAGAAAAATGGCTATCTACAAAATATTTCCTATACCAGTATGATTGGTTTTAGTAAAGAAAACGACACTAAACTCCATATACTCCCATATAAGGGCAGCTTTATTTTAAGCGGAATCCCCTTGTTCAAATCCCAGAAAGAGCTTGGCAAAAAGCAGGTAGACCAAGTATTGCAAAATATTAGCTTTGCACGGGAAGAATTGGTAGAAGACAATTATGTTCTAGGTTTCAAGCAAATTACCGAAATAATTTTAAAGGCGATGTCCCCTGGGATCAACGACCCGGGAACTGCCATAAATGCAATAGATTATCTTACGGAATTGTTAGCCTTGCGAATGCAAAAAAAGGATATCAATGTAATCCGTAAAGAAGAGGTGCCTTATGTAAAGATCAACACCGTAGATTTTAAAGATCTTCTCTATCAAGTTATGGTAGCCATTAGGACCTATTGCAAGCATGATGTTACCCTGTGCCAGAAATTATTGGTGATGTTGCATTATTTACTTCAACAAAAAACCTATAATGAAGATTATTATGATAATATAAAAGAGGAAGCTGCAGTCCTACTGGCAGATGCAAAAGAAGCCATTACAAATCCTACCGATATAGATAGACTGACCAACTTGGCAAAAACTTTTACCTTTCAATTAAATCATGCCGCCAAAAATGAATAAACATTTTTTGAAAATATTGTTTGTTGTTGCAACGATCCTTTTTGCACTTCCAACGATGGCGCAAACAACAGCATCGAAAAATGTAAGCACCTTTACTATCGATGCTCCCAAGTTGGACACTATTAAAAAAATCTGGATCTATTTACCGGAATCTTACAACACTTCAAACAAGAAATTTCCCGTGCTATATTTGCAAGATGCTCAAAATTTATTCAATGCCCATATATCCTACGCGGGAGAATGGAAAGTAGATGAGGCTTTGGACAGTCTCAAGCTGGATCTCATTGTAATTGGGATTGAACATGGAAATGAAAAACGCGTGGACGAATTAACCCCTTTTCCTCATCCAGAACATAAAGGAGGAAAAGCAAATGATTATTTGGAATTTATTCTAAAAACGCTAAAACCAAAGGTGGATTCCCTTTACAATACTTCTACTATTGCTGAAAATACTTTTATTGGCGGTAGCTCTTTAGGCGGGCTTTTCTCTTATTATGCCACTTTGAAGCATCCAGATGTTTTTGGAAAAGCGATTATCTTCTCGCCTAGTTTTTGGTATTCTGAAGACATTTTCGATTTAACTGAAAGTATAAAATCAAATAGTTTTTCCAAAACTGAACTCTATTTTAGAGCGGGGGAAAAAGAAAGCGAAACGATGGTACCGCTGATGTTTAAAATGAAAGAATTGCTTAGCTGTAAGTTGAATTCTGAAGCGCAATTAAATATAGCTTCCATTCCCAATGGCGAACATAACGAAGCGCTTTGGGCAAAAGTGTTTCCAGATGCAGCACTTTGGTTATTGGAATTGGATAAATGATCTGAAAAGAACCACAATGTAAATCTTTACAGAATACTTATTTAAAAAGCCACGAATTCACGAATCATCTTTAAATAATTCTGGATTGACCATAAAATATCATGAACAGTTAAAAGACCTCATTCTGTCCCGATAATCACGAAGATCGAATTGTCATTCTGGACATAATGAAGAATCTCAATGGAGCATTATTCATTGAAATGTAAAGGGATCCTTCCTTCGTCGGGATGACAAGTTAGTGTTGCAATGTCCCTTCCAGCGCAGTCGAGAAGTCGTTCTGTCCCGATAATCATGAAGATCGAATTGTCATTCTGAACATAGTGAAGAATCTCAATGAAGCATTATTCATTGAAATATAAAGAGATCCCTCCTACCATTGACGTATTTTTATTTATTTGCGAATCCAAGACCCTGAAACCAGTTCAGGGTGACGATGCGGAATTGTCGTCATGCTGAACTTGTTTCAGCATCCCATCAGCTTATATAAAAAACACGTCAATTCCCTACGCTGGATAATTTTTTATCATAGGTCTCAGGTGACGAGATAATTTATATGAGAGAAAAAGCGCTTACATAATGTAATTCGTGAATTTATGGCCAATATTTTAAAAGAGTGCCACTACTTAGAGCGGACTATGTTGTTTTCTTGGATTGTACCCATTCCTGCACCATTTCTTCCAATACATTTAACGGTACTGCGCCATTGGTAAGAACTACATCATGAAATTCCCTAATATCGAAATCTTCACCTAATTGAATCTTGGCCTCTTCCCGTAATTCCACGATCTTATTCATCCCGATCTTATAAGCAGTAGCCTGTCCCGGCATCACGATATGTCGCTCTACCATTTTCACGCAATCACTTTCTGCATTTGGGGTATTCTCCTTATAATACGCAATCCCTTCTTCCCTGGTCCATTTTTTAGAATGGATTCCGGTATCTACAACTAATCGGCACGATCTCCAAAGTTCCATCGCCAATCTTCCAAAATCTGAATAGGGATCTTTATAAAAGCCTATTTCCTTTGGTACTAATTCACTGTACAATCCCCAACCTTCTACATATGCAGTATAAAAAGAGAATTTTCTAAACATGGGAATGCTATCCAATTCTTGGGCAATCGCAATCTGCATATGGTGCCCGGGAATGCCTTCATGAAAGGCCAAAGCTTCCATCTGATAGGTTGGCATCGCCTCCATGTCGTATAAGTTTGCATAATAGGTTCCCGGTCTGGACCCATCGATCGCCGGAGCTTGATAAAAGGCTTTTCCTGCACTCTTTTCCCTAAATGCTTCCACCGCTTTTACAACAATATCTGCTTTGGGCTTTGTGATAAAAAGATCGTCCAGCTTTCCTTTCATTTTATTGATTAGCTTGGTAGCTTCAGATAAATAGCGTTTTTTTCCTTCTGCAGTATTTGGATAATAAAATTGCTTCTCTGTTCTCATAAACTCAAAGAAATCTTGTAAAGATCCTTTAAATCCAGTCGTTTTCATGATCTCCTCCATTTCGCCATGAATTCTGGCAACCTCGCTTAATCCTATTTCATGAATCTCATTTGCATTGAGATCTGTCGTAGTTATCCTTTTTAGCCTATTTTTGTAAAAAGCTTCCCCTTTGGGAAATTTCCAAGCTCCATGATCTGTCGTGGCACGCTGCTGTTGATCTTCCAATGTGGCAATTAAATTCTCATAAGCAGTTCTAACGGAAGTATTCAAGGCATTCTCGGCTTTATTAATAAGTTTTAAATGGTCTGCTTCTGGCAATTTCAATCCTTTTACTTTCAATTTAAAATCTTCTAAAAGCGCACTCGCCTCCTTGGAATTTGTAAATGGCCTTCCTTTTAGAACATTCCTTGAATCATCGATCACTTTTTCGAAAACGAATTTTGGGGGCAAAATGCCATTTTGTTCCCTCACTTTTAATCCTTCTACAATTTGCTCCATTGCCTTTGGCAACCCATTCAATCTTTCAATATATGCTTCGGCATCCGGTATAGAATCTATGCGATGCATATTAATCAAAAATGCAGGTAATTCTGTATGATATCCATGCATCTGATTGATGGGATAATTATAGAAACGGTACTCATAATCGGCGATTTCCTCTTTGAGATTTTGCTTAAATAACCGGTAACTTAATTCGGTCTGATCATCCAAGGCTAGCTCATCTACCTTTTCCATATACGCTAATCGCTTTTTCGATTTTTCAAGATCATCTGTATATTTTTGGGAAGAGAAATCGTCCCATTTTCCATAATTGGTCTTTCTCCCCAATCGGGTTTGCATCATGGGGGAATCAGCCAGGTCCTTTTCGAATTCAGCTTCAAAATAATCGTTTAATTCCTTAGAACTTCTCTCAATTTCTTCTGAAGAAAGGTCTTCACTTTTCTTGTCCTCTTCGCAAGAAACCAAACTGCTTAGGAACACAAGGGCCAAAAATCCTTTTAATATATTTTTCATATAGTCATTTTTGATTGTCCGTAAAGTATCATAAACCGATAAAGGACGTCATTCTGTTCCGATAGCTATCGGAATTGTTTCAGAATCTCATAATAAGGTAAATCAATACAACAAATTGAGACCCTGAAATATCCCGACGCTTCGGGACAGGATGACGAGATAACTATCGTGATAAGAACGGATATATATATTAATCGTTTTAATTTATATTAATACACTATTGCTCTTGAAACACAGAGAACTCAATTTTAGAATCTCCATAAACAGTATGGGTTTGTTTTTTGAAATCTCCTTCTTCAGCCTTAAAAATATTTGGCACAAAAGTCTGCGGATTAAGATCTATTAGTGGAAACCAAGTACTCTGCACCTGAATTTGCAGTTTATGGCCCTTCTTAAACGTATGGTTGATATCCTGCAAAGTGATATCTACCGATGTTTTTTCTCCTGGTTTAAAAGGTTCCGGGTTCTCGAAACTATTTCTAAAACGGCCCCTCATTACTTCGCTACGCACCATCATGTGGTAATTGCCCATTTTTAAATATGCTTGGGTTTCCTCGGTATCTTCAGCATCTGCAGGGTATACGTCTATCACCTTCACGATCCAATCTGCATCGGTTCCTGTGGTGGCAACATATAAATGCGCTTGAATAGCGCCTACCAAACTCATATCTTCCTCCAAAACAGGGGTTTCATAAACCAATACATCGGGTCTTCTCGCAGAAAACCGCTGATCATCTGTCATATACTTTCTTGGTGTGAATACCATTTTAATATCTTCTGAATAAGGGACCGGTTTTTTAGGGTCACTCACAAAAGTTTGGTTTTCTTCTGAAGCAATTTCGGTAAGCGTTTGATCAGCTCCTAAAAACCAGGTTTTTTTAACTGTTCCTTTTGGAGGCCATTGCTCGAAGCTACCCCATTTTTTATTACCTGTATCGTAAACATAAGCTTCTGGCAAACCAGAATCTTTAGTGCCGGGACCTTTCAAAAAATGATTGAAGAATTTGGTTTCAATATCTTTTTGATAGTTTTTAGAGATATCATCCCCAAAATATACATTTCCGATTGCTTGCCTTTTAGAATCCCTGGCCCAATCGCCATGGCTCCAAGGCCCAAATACAATGGTGTTGTAATTGTCACTTTTCGCCTCGATATTTTTATAGGATTCAAAAGGGCCATACAAATCTTCGGCATCAAATAATCCTCCAACGATCATCACTGCCGGTTTTATATCTTTTAAATGCTGAATTAGTCCCCTGGATTTCCAGAATTCATCATAACTGGAATGCTCCTTTAACTGTGTCCAAAACACATTGTCTTCTTTATAATATTTGTCCAAGTTGCTCAACGGGCCATTATCCAAAAAGAATTGATATTGATCTTGGGTTCCCAACTCCGGGAATTTGTACCAAGAAGTATCGGAAGGGGTGGATTTTTCGTATCCAAAAACGGCAGTTGCCCTCCAATAGCTCAATAAATAAGCGCCATTGTGGTGGAAGTCATCAAAAAAGAAATCCCCAATCCCCGCTTGTGGAGAAACCGCTTTTAAAGCAGGATGTGCATCCAGCAAAGAATACAAGGCATAATAACCAGGGTAAGAGATACCCCAAGTTCCCACTTTCCCGTTGTTGTTTTTAGTGTTTTTCAACAACCAATCTATGGTTTCGTAGGTATCACTAGCTTCATCTATTTGTTTTCCTTTTTTCTTGGGGATATAAGCACGCATATTATCGTACACCCCTTCGCTCATCCATCTTCCACGAACATCTTGATATACAAAGATGTTTCCTTCTTTCATTAAATATTCATTGGGGCCGATCTTCGATCTAAATTCATCTTTTCCATACGGTCTGGAACTGTACGGGGTACGTTGCAATAAAATTGGGTATTTCTTGGAAGTATCCTTCGGGGAATAGATAGTGGTATGTAATTTTATACCATCCCGCATCGTGATCTCGACTTCTTGTTTGGTATAATTATCGGCTACTTGATAATCCTCCTCAGTTTGGGAGTATACTGATAGGGGTAGGAAAAGGCTTATTATAAAAATAAGTGGGAAATAGGTTAATTTCATCTGGTTATATTATTTGTTATCAATAGGATGTATGCGATTCGCCAATTTGCATTTCGGTTAGTAACCAAATAAACATACGGGCTCATTTCATAGTTTCAGATTTTAAAAAACTAAAGATAGAGAATCAAGAACCTCGATACAAGCCCAAAATATATGAATGGCAAAAATACTTATAAAAATTAGAAGCATCCCGGGGTACCCTATCTGGACAAGGCAACTGCCCAACTGGTCAGGTAGGTCGAACCCTCAATGAGGGATTAACGGCTTAAGCTTGAAAAATATAAACCCCTACTCTACATCCATTTTTTAGAGTCCTTGACGAAGCCATTCCAAAAATTCTTTAGAATCTGGAGTATAGCCAATAGGTGAATTCAGTAAATTTAGTTCAGTATCCAGCAACACATAAAAAGGCTGTGAATTATTCTGAAAATTCACTGTTTGGAAGGTTGCCCATTTATCTCCAATCGTTTTGATCTTTTTAATACTTCCATTTGCCCGAACATAGTTAAATTGTTCATGCTCGGGTAGTTCTTCCCGATCATCCACATATAAAGAAACAAGGATATAATCGTTCTTTAGTACCTCATAAACCTCTGGGTTGCTCCATACCTGTTCTTCCATTTTTCGGCAATTCACACATGCCCACCCGGTAAAATCTATTATGATTGGTTTATTCTCTTGTCTGGCGATCTCCAAGCCCTTTTCCCAACTTTTATATGCCTTCAACCCAAGTGGGCCCTGCGTGTCTTTTTCGTACACACTATAGAACAATGGAGGGGGAAATCCGCTTAGAAGTTTAAGATTGGCAAATCCTGAATTTGTTATGCCAGGAAAGAGATACAGTACAAAGATAAAGGTAAGGACCCCAAAACCAAATCTGGATTTGCTCAACTTCTTTTTTGGGCCATCATGGGGAAATCTTATTATTCCGAATAAATAAAGCATCAATCCAATTCCAACCAAGATCCAGATCCCAATAAAGATCTCCCTTTTTAGGAGCCCCCAATGCTCTACAAGATCTGCATTGGAAAGGAATTTAAAGGCAAGTGCCAATTCTATAAACCCAAGTACCACTTTAACGGTATTCAACCAGCCTCCACTTTTTGGCAACGAATTCAACCAATTTGGGAACAAGGCAAACAATGCAAAAGGCAAGGCCAAGGCAAGGCCAAAACCTCCCATTCCAAAGGATAGCTGCATTGCCCCTCCATTACTGCTTAACGACCCTCCCAATAAAGATCCCAAAATAGGACCTGTACAAGAGAAAGAAACCAAAGCCAAGGTAAGCGCCATAAAAAAGATGCCTACCACCCCTCCAATACTGGAAGCTTTATCGTCCATTTTATTGCTCCAAGAGCTCGGTAAAGTGATTTCATAATACCCAAAAAAGGAGAATGCGAACACTATAAAAATCACAAAGAATATGATATTCAGGGTAACGTTGGTGGAGATGTTATTTAGGATCTCCGGTGCCAGACTATCTAAAAGATGAAAAGGAACGCTTAATAATAAATATATCAAAAATATAAATAGCCCGTAGAGAATGGCATTTACCAATCCTTTTTGTTTGCTTTTTGCACTTTTCGTGAAAAAGGAAACCGTTAATGGGATCATAGGAAATACGCAAGGTGTTAATAAAGCGATCAAGCCACCCAAGAATCCTAAAAGGAAAATGGTGATAAAACCTTCCTTTTCCTCCCCTTCCGGTTTGTAGGTTTCCCAACCCTTCATGCCTATACTAAGTGCTTCTGTTTTTGCCAGATCTACAGGAGTGATTTCTTCATTTGCATATCCCTTAACGGTTTTATTTGCCGCCACAGAAATTTGAAATGGAACCGTATCTGGAGGCAAGCACATGGTATCGTCACACACCATAAATTCCACTTCAACTTCAATGATCGCATTGGGATCTATAACTTTTATGGTCTGAAAAAATTCAGCTTTATCTTCAAAATATTTGATCTCCATCCCAAAGACCTCATCGTAATAGGTAGGCACATTAGGTTCGGATGTTTCTCCCACCAACTCGTAAGTAGCACCCGAATTATTAAAGGTGAAATTAGTAGCTATTGGACCTCCTTCTTCTACATCCTGGGAATATAAATGCCAGCCTTTATCTAATTTCGCCGTAAATTTTAGCTTATAAATACTATCGTTTTCCTTTTCCAAATGGGAATCCCAAGTAATAGGTTCCTCGATTTGTGGCTCTTCATCGGAAGATGTGAAAACCTGAGAAACTAGGGTTATAGGAAAAATTAATAAGAGGAGCAGTGACCAGAAATATTTCATAAAGAGTAGGTAATTTTTATTATTTTTTGAGAAGGATCTGTAATCGCAAATCTATTATCTGCGCGCTGATTTATAACCCAAACGATATCTTCATTGGAACACAGCAACCAGCAATTTTCCTTCTCGGGCAAAGATAATTTTTTGTCTTTAAAAAAGTCGCTTAACTTTTTCTTTCCTTTCATTCCAAACGGATAAAAGAAATCACCCTCCTCCCATTTTCGCAAAATCAATGGGTATTGGAGCAATTCTTTGTTTACATAAATGCTATTTGGGGTATCATTGGCAATTTTGTCCACTTCAGAAATTGTGAACCTGCCCATTGGCAACATAATAATTCGCTCTCCTTCCCGAATCCCATATTTCTGAAGCTTATCTTCGGCAGGGATCTCGGTTAAAAGCAAGACTTCTCGGTCTTTAATGAGTCTGTGGGTTTCAGAAAGGACCATTTTTCCGGTTTGCGCATCCAACAGTTGATACACGTCATCCCATTCAGAAAAACCGAAGGTCTTCAACAATTGATATAAAACCGCTTTTTGATTAGGAAGTTTTTTCAAATACTCCACTTTTAGCTCGTACCCATATTTGTTTTTGGAAACAATCTCAGGATAGATCAACCCCATATAGTCTTCAACCAAATTCGAGCTTTCTGTAAGGTGCGATTGCGTATTCTGAAAACCCTCCAATAACCGCGGATTCAACTTCTCTAAAACGGGGATAACCTCATGACGGATTGTATTCCGAAGGTATTTATTGGAAGCGTTGCTGCTATCTTCTCTCCAAGTAATTTTATGATCGTGCGCATATGTTTCGATCTCTTTTCTCGAGAAGGAAAGCAAAGGCCTAACCACCGAGTTATTTACCGCTTTAATCCCGGTAAAACCCTCCAAGCCACTTCCTCGAACCAGATTGATCAAAAAAGTTTCCAGATTATCATTGGCATGATGTGCTGTTAGCACGTAATCGAACTTCATAGCAACACTCAGCTCTTCGAACCAGTGATATCTTAATTCCCTGGCCGCCATTTGGATGGAAATTTTAGCATTTTCAGCAAAAGTAGTCGTGTCGAAATTTTCGATATAAACTTCTACATCTAGTTTTTCGGCTAGATCCAGAACAAATTCCTCATCGGCATCACTTTCTTCAGCCCGAAGGTCAAAATTACAATGTGCAATGGAAAAATTCAATTTAGCAAGTTTACAGAGATGAGCCAAAACCACGCTATCCACTCCCCCACTAACTGCCAGCAATAATTTGCCCTGACATAAAAAAGGGAATTGAGATTTCAGGTGATTTTTGAAGGCTTTTTCCATAAGCTTCAAAGATAAGAAATAAGCCTGTTTTAAGACTTGACAAAAAGAGAAGTTTTAATATGCTACATGCCAAGTTTGTATTTAAGGTCCTAACGCTTCCAGCATCGCCTTCGCCTTTAATTGGCATTCTTCATATTCCTGTTCAGGAATAGACCTGGAAGTGATTGCGCCACCTACTGAAAATGAGACATATTGAGAGTTTGCATTGTAAAGGATACTTCTAATCACTACATTAAAATCGAAATCGCCTTCGGGGGTAAAATAGCCCACTGCGCCACTGTAAAGTCCGCGTTTGCTTTCTTCCAATTCTTCAATAATTTTCATGGCAGAAATCTTAGGTGCGC
This sequence comes from Gillisia sp. Hel_I_86, assembly GCF_007827275.1. Lineage (NCBI taxonomy): Bacteria > Pseudomonadati > Bacteroidota > Flavobacteriia > Flavobacteriales > Flavobacteriaceae > Gillisia > Gillisia sp. Hel_I_86. The sequence continues at coordinate 120,993 of NZ_VISE01000001.1, forward strand.
CCGTCATACTTCCCATTGGGAACGTAGCTTTTAGCACTTCTACGGGGGTACAACCTACTTCGAGTTCTGCTGAAATAGTTGAAATTAACTGATGTACCTGTTTAAAGGAATATACTTTACAGAGTTCGGCTACGTGCACACTCCCTTTTTTTGCAACTCTGGAAATATCGTTACGAACCAGATCTACGATCATCACATTTTCAGAAAGTTCTTTTGGGTCTTTTGCCAGCAACTCCACTATTTTTTGATCCTCCTCTTCAGTTGTTGCCCTTCTTGCAGTTCCTTTGATGGGTTGGGAAATCACTTTATTGCCATCCTTTTTTATATAGCGTTCCGGGGATGCCGAAAGCAAATAATAATCTTCCAATTTTAAAAATGAAGCAAAAGGCGGGGAAGAAATTGCATTGAGGTTCTGAAACACGGTTGAGGGATCTATCGCCTTGTTTTCAGCATAATATTCCTGACAAAAGTTAGCTTCGTAAATATCCCCTCTATGGATATGTTTCAGCATTTCTGAAACTTTTTGGAGATATTCTTCTTTGGATATTCTTGTTCGAACAGGTGAAAGTTCATTTTTTTCTTCAGAAGAAATAGTTTTTGAATCTAAATCTGGCTCAAGGATTTCTTCATAATCTGAAACCATCTCAGCATCGACCATTTTCAGGTAACGGAATTCAACTTTGTCCTTACCTACTAAAATCAATTTTTGAGGCTGAAAAAAGTACAGATCTGGAAACTTCAATCCGTCGAAATTCTTCGAATTCAAATTCTCGAGATCATTTTTAAGATCATAAGAAAGGTACCCAAAGATCCAATCTTTGGTGATTTCCTGATATTCCTTTAATTGATCGAAAGCTCCGTGATAATCGGTTTTTAGAGCGGTAAAGGCTTCCACGGCAAGAACCGCTTCAAAATTAGAGGCCGTTTGCGGGTAATTATTACTATCGAGCCAAGCGATCTCATGGAATTGTGCACTCCATTTAAAAAGCTTCTTTTTGAATGCGGTTGGGTCTTCTAGTAAAAATTGGGTAGTAGTACGCACTTAATCTTCAATTTCATGCGCAAAGGTAGTCAAGACATCTTCAATTCCCATATTCAATACTTCATTTTGAATGCTATCATTTTCAAAATTATCGTTGAAGGAAGGAAAACTAAAGCTTTCTATAATTTGCCCACCAAATCTCGGTAAAATTCCTTTGGTATATTCCAACGAAGATGCAGCGCCACGGGCTCCCGGAGAAGTGCTCACCAAAAGGATTTTTTTATGTGCCAAAAAATTTCGATCCAAGCGGGAAAGCCAGTCAAGGATATTCTTGAAAAATGCAGAAACCATCCCATTATGCTCATTCACAGAGATCATCAATGCATCATGTTCAGAAATGAGGTTTTTAATCACCTGGATATCCAAGGGAAAACCATTGGTGCTTTGTTTATCTACACTGAACATTGGGATGTCGTAATCTCTTAATTTAATGATTTTGATATCATGGCCATTAATTCTATTGGCTATATGCCTGATAAATTGTTGATTGATGGATGTACTGCTATTGGAGCCTGCAAAGGCCAAGATCTTTTTCATAGTGGGTATTTCATGGATTTCAAAAATACCTATTTATTGGGATACTTTAAAAATAAAAAAAATCTCCTCACCCAGAACTGCCAAAAAGGGCAGTTCTGACCTCTCCCAAGGAGAGGTGAAACCGAAACCCCGAGGCAGAGCCATCAGAGAATTTTATATATTAAAAATCCCTTTAAAACAAAAGCTGAGTATTTCCATACCTTTTTTATCTTATTCCTTAGCTGCAAAACTTATCTTTGCAGCTAATTAAAACAAACTCAGGTGACTTTTCAGGATCTTAATTTAAATACCCCATTATTAAATGCGTTGGAAGATTTAAAATTCCACACGCCTACACCTATTCAGGAACAGGCATTTTCTTCTATAATGTCCGGGAAAGATGTAGTGGGAATTGCACAAACGGGAACTGGTAAAACATTTGCATATATGTTGCCTATTCTTAGGATGCTTAAATATTCTGAACAAAAGAACCCGAGAGTTTTAGTTTTAGTACCTACCAGGGAATTGGTGGTACAGGTAAGGGAAGAAATAGAGAAATTAACTGCCTACATGAATACCCGTAGTACCGGGATATATGGGGGAACCAATATCAATACACAACATTCCGATCTGCTTCAGGGATTGGATATTATTGTTGCTACTCCAGGAAGATTGTACGATCTTATTTTGCGCCGTGCAGTACAAATGAAATCTATCCAGAAATTGGTGATAGATGAAGTAGATGTCATGTTGGATCTAGGTTTTAGATTTCAGATAAACAATATTATTGAATTGCTTCCGCAAAACAGGCAGAACATTATGTTCTCTGCCACGATGACCGAAGCGGTTGAAGAAATTATAGACATCAGCTTTAAACAGCCCGTAAAAATATCGGTTGCCATTAGTGGAACTCCGCTGGACAATATCGAGCAACGAGGTTATAGAATAGTGAATTTCCATACGAAAGTCAATTTCCTGAGAGATTTATTAAAAGATAAAGAAACCTATACCAAAGTGCTTATTTTTGTAGCTTATAAGCGTTTGGCCGACAGGCTATTTGAAAGTTTAGCAGAGGAATTCCCAGAGGAATGTACCGTGATCCACTCCAACAAAACTCAGAATTACAGGTTGCGAAGCATAAAACAATTTGGGGAAGGCTTTAGTAGGATTCTTGTGGCTACAGATGTTATGGCGCGTGGATTGGATATAGAAAACGTGTCTCACGTTATAAATTTTGATACGCCGGAATACCCGGAGAATTACATGCATCGAATTGGTAGAACCGGACGTGCGGAAAAAGAAGGAATCTCTTTTCTTTTAACTACAGAAAAAGAAGAGGATAATTTAGAGAGGATCGAAAATCTTATGAAGATGAAGGTGCCTCAATTCGAGTTGCCGGAAACTGTGGAGATCTCTACAATTCTTATACCTGAAGAGCAGCCTAAGATCTTTGAAATAAACAATCCCCGGAAAAGGCGTGATGAGGATGCGCCTGGTCCTGCATACCACGACAAAAGTGAGAAGAACAGCAAGGAAAATCTTGGAGGATCTTATAGACGTGAAATCGCCAAAAAGTATAAGAAGCCTCAAACCCGAGGAGACAAGGGTGCGAATAGACGCCACAAAAAATAAAAGGTCAACTTTTTAACAATTTGTTTTTATGAAAAATGTAGCAATACATAGAGTGGAAAATGAACTTTTAAGTATTGGCATAAAATCTATTGGTGCCGAACTCTGCAGTATAGTAAATAAACTTAACGGGAAAGAATATATTTGGCAAGGCGATCCTGCATATTGGGAAAGTCACGCTCCCAACCTATTTCCGATTATTGGTGCCCTAAAAAATGACACCTATATTTTTGAAGGTTCAAGTTATCATATGCCCAAGCATGGCTTTTTTAGGAATAATGAAGATGTGATTCTTAAAAGCAAAGCTCAGGATCGGCTGACTTTCAGTTTGAAATACGCTGAGGACACCTTGAAAAATTATCCTTTTAAATTTGAATTGGAAATCAGTTTTATACTGAATGAAAGAACTTTAGAAGTAAAACACGAAGTATTCAATCTGGATACCAAGGAAATTTATTTTTCAATTGGAGGGCATCCGGCTTTTAATGCGCCACTTTTTCCAGGAGAAACCTATGAGGATTACTATCTGGAATTCGACCAAAAAATGGAACTGAACACGTGTGTTTTATCTAACGAGGGTTTAATTTCCAATATTTCTGAAGCAGTTTTAAAAAATGACGACAAGATCAATTTGAGAAAAGACCTTTTCGATAATGATGCTCTTATTTTTCAAGACATTCCTTCTAAAAAAGTGAGCCTTAACAGTAATCATTCCGGAAGGATCTTAAGCCTAAGTTATTCTGACTTTAATAATTTGGGGATTTGGGCTAAACCCAATGCGCCTTATGTATGTATAGAACCTTGGTTGGGAATAGCAGATATCGAGGGCACCGACCAAAATTTTAAAACTAAAAAAGGCATTAATAAATTAATGCCTACCCATAGTTTTTGCGCTACCTACATGATCGAAATAGCTTAGTTTTATCTTTTAACTTTTGTTTTTCTTCTTGGCAGCTTTTGCAGCACGCTTTTCTTTTAAGCTCAACACAGGTTCTTTCTTTGCTGAATTTTTTGAAGGGGATTTTTCTTTGGCCATGATTTCTTGTTATTAAGAATTATACCTTAAAAGTATGGAAAGTTTTAATAGGTTGAAAACTATTATTGAAGAGTTCTACATAAAACTAATGTTAGGCTGAGCCTGTCGAAGTTGTAGTTGAAAAGAAAAGTGGGTTTCGAGCTATTAGATTAGCATCATTATATTTAATGCTAAATATTGATTTCACCCAACGGATTAACCTATTAATTGAACAAAATAGGATATTAAAGGCCTAATCAATAAAGTAAACAGCTGTTCTATAAACGAATAACATAACTGATGGTTCAAAAGTATTTGGAACACCATCAGGACAAGCCTAATTCAGGGAAAGGCAACTGACTATTAGAATAATATATGATAAGAATTTCATTCTTTTGTTTAAAGCTATAAATTTGAAATCCATAATGGTTTATTGAAAACTTAAGATTGTTTGAAGGTGCTTTAACCATATCACAAGGCTTAGACTATCCTTGGTTCAAAATAATCTATTGCTTATATCTCATCTATTGGCTTTTGGCAAGCAAGAGGAAAACCATCGATATTAGATGGGCCAACTGTCAAAACCCTTTAGGTGTTTATTTATTTGATGCCTTATAAATAATCAAAGTTGAATTTAAGTAAAATTACATCTAAATAGAAATAAGCTAAAATAGATAAATCCTGTTGAAAAAGTTTTTAGGTTTGTAAATTAGATAAGAACTATTTAATTCACTAAACAAAAAGGATGAGTAAGTATTTAAAATCAATCGGACTGGTCGTAATTTTCCTTTTAACTTTTACAAGTTGTAAAGAACAAGAACAAAAAGTAGAAGAAGTAGAAGTATTAGAAGAAGAAGCTGTTGACGTTTCAGCAGAGAAAGAAGCTGTAGCAGCAGTTATGAAAAGCTACAAAGATGCTGTGCAAAATTTAACTACCCAAGGCACTAAAGAACTTTTCACAAAAGAAGCCACAGTTTTTGAATCTGGTGGTTCCGAGGGCACCTTTGAAACTTATGAATCCCATCATCTTGGTCCAGAATTAAAAGCTTTTGACAGTTTTACCTTTTCCGATTATAAAATTGAGGTGAAAATAGATATGCCTTACGCATTTACAACTGAAACTTATAATTTTACAATAGCTCTAAAAGCTAACCAAGAAAAAGGAATGGAAACAAGAATTATTAAAAAGAAAGCTGTCGCCACATCCGACTTAAAGAAAATAGATGGACAGTGGAAAATCACCAAAACACATTCTTCCTCTAGGGATATTAGAGAAGCATCTCATTAATTTACTTGATCCGCCAAGTAAATATAATTACATGGTGCCTCTGCTGCCTTGGAGTTAACAGGTTTTAAGAAATTTTTTATTGAATGAAAAGGCCCTAGTTAAGAGTCGCTATTGTTTTTTTAATCCGTTATCTTTTGTTAATTTGACTCATTACCATTGACATATCAGATAAGTATTTTTTAAAATTGATTAGATCAATGCTTCTCAAAACTAAAGCCATTAACTTTAAAAAAATCAATGAAGACTTTTCTAATAATTTTTTACATCTTTTTTTTTCTAGGTTTTTCAATTCAGGAAAAAAAACTACCGAAAAATTTTGTATATGTAGATCAGGTAATCCCGGATATTGTTCTTGATATGCGTTATGCCGGTTCCAATAACTTCATCGGTAAACCGATTGAAGGTTACCTGAAGCCCAAAGCAATCCTAACAAAACCTGCAGCTAAGGTTCTTAAAAAAGTGCAGGCTGAACTGGAAACTCAGGGTTACTGTCTCAAGATATTTGATGCTTACAGGCCACAAAGGGCGGTTGATCATTTTATTGAATGGGTAAAAAGACCAGGAGATACCTTGATGAAAGTCAAATTTTATCCAGAAGTGACAAAAAAGGAATTGTTTAACCTAGGTTACCTTGCCAGCAGGTCAGGACATTCAAGAGGAAGTACTCTGGACCTTACCCTGATTGATGTGAAATCTGGGGAAGAAGTGGATATGGGCGGAACTTACGATTTTTTTGGCGAGATTTCCCATCATAACTATCCAGATATCACCCCTAAACAAAAGAAGAACCGGGAATTGTTAAAAAAGACAATGACCAAATATGGTTTCCTGCCTTACCCAGAAGAATGGTGGCATTATACTTTCCAACCGGAACCTTGTCCGGATACTTATTTTGATTTTGTAGTAGAGTAATTTTCTGGGAGCTACCTTTGGTGATTTTTTTACATTAGCTGTCCTATATTAGACCCTGAATTAAAACCGCCTGAACGGCATTGTCGGGCAGGTTCATGGTGACGCCATAGTATTGATTTTAACCTGTAAAAATCATTAATCAAAACGTCCTGCTGAACTTGTTTCAGCATCTATGGGTCACTGTCGTTCTTTCAAAAACTGCCACAAGCGGGTTCTGAAAGAATCCATTGCGGAGGCTAAGCATTTTCCTAACGAATTGAACTGGGAAAAAGGACAAGCATTCTGAATGGTCTTAAAGACAAATGCCAAGTAATTACATGATGACGCTGTCGTGGAGTTGACTGGTTCTAAAATTTTTTTTATTGCATGAAAATAATGTACAGAGATAGAGAAGCAAAGTAAAAGCTTAAAATATTGAAGTTTTTTTGCTCATTCTAGATCAAATTAAATCACTCTATCTTACTTATCATGGATTGAGTTTTTTCTATTTTTTTTATCGCCTAATTTTCAAACAAACAACAAAAAAAGGAAAGCGCCCATATTTGTAGGGAGGCTTACCCTTTCTCGGATAAGGCAAAATGCCTTTGTTATATGTGCTTCAACCGTTTTAGTGGAAATATTGAGATGTTCAGAGATTTCTACATTGCTCAATCCTTCCTTCTTGCTCAACAGAAATATATTTTTACATTTTGGGGGCAGATTTTGAATTTCATTTTGAACTAAAAGATACAGTTTTTCTAAAACATTATAATCTTCTTCAACAATAGCATCAAGCGTTTCAATATATTTTTTCTCCAGTATTGTTACAGATCGATTTTTTCTATATTGGTCTATAAACTCATTATGAACAGATTTGTACAAAAAACTTTTAATAGAAAAACATTCATTTAAATATTTGCGTTTTTCCCATGTTTTTATATATACATTCTGTACAATGTCTTCGGCCAATGCCTTATCGTTAACCAAACTATTTGCATACACACACAATTGATGATTGTAACTGTTTACCAAAAATGAAAAAGCATCTCCATCACCTTTTTTTAGGTGCCCTATTAAATTGGCATTTTCTTTGAATCTTCGGCGCATTTCTTGCTAAATACTAATTGTTTGTTAAACAATGTTACAATATTACTAAAAAAAAAATCAAATTTATTAAGGGTTTTGTGAATGGGCTTCGTTATATAATAAATGAAAAGTACAAGAAGCAAAAAATTACTGGCGAAATATTTCACAGGTTCCATATCTACAACCGAGTTGGATGATCTTATGTTATGGCTCGAAAAAAAGGATACTGAAGACTTATTTATTTCTAGTTCAAAAATAGATCACGCAATCCGCAACAATATGTCCCAATACAACACAAAAAAGACCGAAAAGCTGCTGCTTGACAGAATAAGGAAAGATAAAAATTTCTTAAATAGGTTTAAGATTAAAAAGTTTTTTAAATATGCTGCTGCTGCAGTGCTATTTATTAGTATTGGTTATTTTTCACATAATAATTTTAAAACAGCAAATAAAAATGATGTTACAACCACTAATAAAAATGAGATCATCCTGCAATTGGAAGACGGAAACATTAAAATTCTCTCTGAAGATGGAACAGAGAGAGTTGTAAATAATGACGGAACGATAATAGGTTCGCAAAAAGGAAATCAATTAATATATGACAATAAAGCAACAATAGAAAAATTGGTTTACAACACCTTGACCGTGCCTTATGGAAAAAGGTTTGAGTTGAGGCTATCCGATGGCACTCATATTTTTTTAAATTCAGGAACTTCTTTAAAATACCCCATTAAATTCTTAAAAGGAAAAGAACGACAAGTGTACTTAAATGGGGAAGCGTTTTTTGATGTCACAAAAGATACCGATCATCCTTTTATTGTTAATATGAACAATGTTGGAGTTCGAGTATTTGGCACAAAGTTTAATGCGTCCTCCTATCCAGAAAATGATGAAGTAAATACAGTACTGGTAGAAGGTTCGGTGAGCATTTTTAATAATAACATGGAGTATAATAAAAATTCCGCATCCCTATTAAAACCCGGATTCATCGCATCTTGGAATAAGCACAACAAAGAAATTTCTATTGAAAAAGCAGATATAGCGATGCATACAGCTTGGATAGAAGGACGAATTCTATTTAGACATTTACCATTTAAAAATATTATAAGGAAACTAGAGAGACATTATGATGTAACTATTATAAACAACAATAAAAAATTAGATGAGGAATTTTTTACTGCCAGTTTTGATATAGAAACCATCGAACAAGTCTTAGAAGTATTTCATAAAAACTATAATATAAATTACTCTATAATCAACGATCAAATAATAATTAACTAAAAGCTTTTAAATATGGTATAAAACTTCTTCAAAACCTAATACATAATCAAAAATAAGACCTATGTCCTTATATTTTATACTTTAAAATATATACATATAAAAAAATCAGAAAATGCTGGAACATTTTCCGATTTAAACCATGATTAATAATATTAACCAATTAATTCACTACAAAAATATGAAAAATCTATTTAAGCAAAGGGAGTTACCCTCTTTTCAATTAAAATTCGATTTAAAAATGAAGCTTAGCACATTATTCCTAGTAGTTTCTTTCCTCAATCTCTATGCAAATGATTCTTATGCACAAAAAACCAAGATTTCATTGCACATGGAAAATGCTACAATTGAAGAGGTTTTGTACAAAATAGAATCATTAAGCGATTTTAAATTTATGTTCAACGACAGTGAAGTTGATTATAAAAAGAAAGTTACTGTTATAGCCAATCGAGAACGCATATCATCTATTTTAACAACCGTGTTCTCAAATTCAAACGTAGATTTTGAAGTATTTAAAAAACAAATCATTTTAAAAAATGATTTGTTAAAAAATCAAGACAATGTTGTTCCTGTTAAAGATGTAAAGTTGATCCAACAACGACAAATAACCGGGAATGTCTCAGATATAAACAACCAACCATTATTAGGTGTAAATGTTCTGGTTGAAGGAACTGCTACAGGAGAAATGACAGATTTTGATGGCAATTTTAGTATTAACGTGGATTCTGAACAGGCCGTATTGGTGTTTACCTATGTTGGTATGAAAACCGTTCGCAGGGTAGTAGGGCAAAATACTACAGTAGATGTTCGAATGGTACAAGATGACCAATCTTTGGACGAAGTTATCATTACGGCGACTGGTGCCCGTAAACGGGTAGAGATGGGTAATTCAATAGCCAACCTAAAAGTTTCTGATGATGTTAAAGAGCGTCCTATTAACAACGTTTTTGATGTTCTTCAAGGTCAAGCTGCTGGTGTCTCAATAGGAGCCAGTGGAGGATCGGTAGGTATGGGCTCTAAAATTAGAATTAGAGGTTCCAACAGTGCTTCATTATCCAATGAACCGGTAATTTATGTAGATGGTGTTTTAATTAACAACGAATCCAATTCAATTTCCTTCGAAACCGGAGGGCAATCTCCATCAAGGTTGGATGATATCAATCCAGAAGATATTGAGACCATAGAAATTGTTAAAGGACCTTCAGCTGCAACACTCTACGGTTCCATTGCTGCCAATGGGGTAATTTTAATCACAACAAAAAAAGGAAAAGCTGGCGAACCAAGATGGTCGGCATTTTTGGAAAGTGGATTGGTAGAAGATATAACAACCTACCCAAAAAATTACCAGGCACTTGATGCGGCTGGAAATCCAGGGTTCAATTTTGAAGCTGCAGATGGAACTTTTGTACATAGTACAGTAAACTCTTTTCAACCTCTTAATGATTCCCGTACCTCGCCTTTCCGTACCGGTTATTCGGTTGGTGCTGGTTTAAGTGTTTCTGGTGGAGGGGAATTTGTAACATACTTTCTATCTGGTAGTCTTTCCAATAACGAAGGTGTTGTACCTGTGAGCAATATTAAAAAATCAAATTTCAGGGGAAATTTTGGCGCTCAAATCACAGATGAATTAAAGGTGAGCTTAACAACAAGCTATACAAATAGCGATTTGGAGCTGCCGTTAAACGATAATTTTGCACTTGCTTTAATGAGCCAAGGCCTTAACGGCACCTCGTCAATTGATGTAAATGACGGTTGGGGAGAATTTACCCCTGCAGAACTGTTTACCATTGATACAAGACAATTGATAAACCGTTTTACAACGGGTTTGGAAACCATTTGGAAACCATCTGAAAAAATAAATGTTCGTGTATTTGGTGGCCTTGATTTTACATCGCGCTGGGATTCTCAATTTTTTCCTACAGGAGAGGCTCCAGCCTTTCTGAATTATGACAAAGGCGCACGTTTTTCAAACAGGTTCAATGACTTTGTTTACACATTAGATGCTGTGGGTTCATATAGCACAAATTTTACTGAAAATATTACATCACGTTCATCTGTAGGGCTTCAATATTTACAAAAACTCACGCAAGGAACTTTTGCAACTGGCCTACAATTGGTTGCTGGTAGTAATTCCATAGCTGGAGCTGCAGTTACCTTAAGCAATGAGCAAACCATTGAGCAACGTACAATTGGCGCTTTTTTTGAAGAACAAATAGGATTTAATGACAAGTTATTTGTAACTGGTGCAGTTCGTACAGATAGAGGAAGTTCATTTGGTTCTTCTTTCAAATCTGTTTTTTACCCTAAATTAAGTGCTTCTTGGCTAGTTTCAAATGAAGATTTTTTTAATCCAAATGATAAAAGTTGGATCAATTCCTTAAGATTAAGAGGTGCATGGGGAGCTTCAGGTGTTCAACCTGGTACAAACGATGCTCTACGATTTTTTGATCCAATTGCCGCAACTGTTGATGGCGTTAGCGTTACAGGGGTTACCATTGGAGGTATAGGAAACGCAGATCTTAAACCAGAACGTTCAGAAGAATTGGAATTTGGAGCCGATATAAAATTATTCTCCAACCGCATAGGTCTTGATCTAACATACTTTAACAAACAAACAGAAGACGCATTAATTTTTAGACAATTACCTCCATCACTTGGTGCTGGTGCTGGACGTTTTGAAAATTTAGGTTCTGTTAAAAATTCGGGGGTTGAAATAACTTTGAATACAAACATTGTACAAACTGAAAAACTTTATTTTAACCTAGATATAGTGGCATCATTTATTGATACTGAACTTAAAAAATTAGGGGAAGGCATTCAACCAGTTATATTTAATGGTGTGCAAAGACATGTAGAGGGCTATCCTTTAGGTGGATATTGGGATGAACAATATACTTATAATGATGACAATGGTGATGGTTTTATTGGTCAGAATGAAGTGCAGGTTGGAGAAACAGTTTATTTAGGAAACCCTTTTGCTACAACTGACATTACATTTTCTCCAACTGTAGGGATATTTAACAATGCACTTTCTTTTAGGGGATTGTTAAATTACAAAGACGGTCAAAAACTTTATAACAATACCGGAGCTTGGAGAAACGGAAACAGCAACACCCAGGAGTTGAACGACCCTAATGCCTCACTTGCTGGACAGGCACGGGCAGTTGCTTCAAAGTTCTTTGGTACCAATGCTGGGTATATTGAAGATGCGTCATTTTGGAGACTAAGGGAAATATCCCTTACTTACAATGCACCTCCAAAATTTGTAAGTACTATTGGATTTTCACGTGCCAGTCTCACATTATCTGGTCAAAATTTAGGAATATGGACTGATTATTCTGGTCTAGATCCTGAGATTAGCTCAACAGGCCAGTCTAATTTCGCTACTGAGGAATTCCTTAGCCAACCACCTACTCGTTCATGGAAGATTCGTTTAAATCTCTCATTTTAATAACTTAATTAATAAATAATTATAGATATACTTGAATTATGAAAAAATTAATAAAAAATATAAATAGGGATAGTAGTTTTAAAGGGCTGTTTCTAATTAGCCTTTCACTCCTTCTTGCTATTGGAACAATATCTTGTGATAGTATCGTTGATGTTACAGATCCAGATATTGTTACTCCTGAATCTTTAAATAGCGAAGCCGGAATACAAACACTTAAAGCAGGTTCCTTAGGAGATTTTGCTATTGCAATGAGTGGGGCAGCTGCTGGGCATGGTGCAACAACCGGATTGATAACAATGAGTGGTCTGATGGCTGACGAATATGATTATTCCGGCACGTTTCCAACACGTCGTGAAGGGGACACTAGAATTCTGCAAAATACCAATAGTGATATGGATAATATTTTTTCGAACATGCACAGAGCACGTGCTGGAGCTGAAGCTACTATTGATTTAGCTCAAGGTTTTGGAGGAGTTCCTGATGTAGAAAGTGAAATGCAAAGTATTGTAGGTTTTTCTTATGTTATGTTTGCTGAAACTTTTTGTGGTGGGGTTCCTTTTAGCAAAGTGCCATCTGATGGTGGAGCTATTATCTATGGGGAACCATTAACACAGACAGAAATGTTTAACGCTGCTGTTACTTGGTTTGATCAAGCACTTTCAAGTAGTAGTGGAAACTCAGATTTAGCCAATCTGGCTCGAGTTGGTAAAGCACGTGCACTTCTAGGATTAGGTCAAATTAGTGATGCTGCAACTGAAGTTTCAACTGTACCAACAGACTTTGTTTACAACATCGAGCATTCGGTTAACAGTCCAAGACAAGAAAACGGTATTTATGTTATGAGTACGCTCCGTAGACAGTTTTCAATAGCTGATGGTAAAGGAGGTAATGGATTAATGTATCGTTCAGCAAATGATCCTCGTACTCCTTGGGATGGAGGTACGGCTTTTGGGCAAGATGATATTACATTGTATTACAATCAGTTAAAGTTTCCATCTTCAAACGCTTCAGTAGCACTTGCTTCAGGAATAGAGGCACGTTTAATTGAAGCAGAGGCAGAAGCTGACATGGGTAATGCTTCAGGCGTTCAAGCTATACATAATACTCTTAGAGCCACTATAAGCCTGCCAGCTTTAGATTTCTCTGGTTTAACAGGGGATGCTCTTATGTTAGCTCATATGAGTGAACGTGCTTTTTGGCTTTATAGTACTGGGCATCGCCATGGTGATCTTAGACGTCTTGTTGACGTTTACGGTATGCAAGCCTCAGATGTCTTCCCATGGGGGGCCTATTTTAAAGGGGGTGAATACAGTACCAATCTCAAGTTTCCAGTTCCTCAATCAGAGGCCAATAACCCTAATTATGCTGGATGTTTAGACTAAGGAGAAGGGCTGTTTTATAACTGTTTTTGATTAAAAAGAGGTTTGAAAGAGCCTCTTTTTAATTTACAAGCAAAAGATATATTTGTACTAAATTTGGCATAGCAATTACTTATCTATGATTGAAAATAAGGAAACGCATAGTAATATAAGTTCAAGACATTTTTCCGTTTTATCGTTATTGTTTTTTTTGTCGGGAACTGCAGGGCTCATACTACAGGTTGTTTGGATGTATCGCTTGGGATTGATTTTTGGAAATGCCGCCTATGCAACGGCAGCTACATTAGCTGCTTTTTTTCTTGGACTGGCAATAGGTGGATGGTTTTTAGGGAATGCTTCAGCCAAATTTAAGCGTCCACTTTCTGCTTATGGCTTTATGGAAATTGGAATAGCCTTAACAGCATTATTATTAATTCCAGGGATCGAATTTTATGAAACGCACTATGCCTCTTTAGTTACTCTTACCAATGGTAAACAAAGTTTACTTACTGTATTAAAATTCGCTTTTAGCATAATACTCCTTCTTGTTCCAACAGTACTTATGGGAGGAACATTTCCTGTATTAGCACAATTTATAGGGAAAGAAAAGCGTCAACTTGCAAGTAGGGGAACCATTTTATACGCTGTAAATACCTTAGGAGCTTCAATTGGTGCTTTGTTGGCTGGGTTTTTACTTCTTTCAAGATATGGTGTGGATGCAACATATTATTTTACCATAGTTTTAATCGCAAGTATAGGTTTTATTGCAATTTTTATGGATAGATTACTTATTGTAAACAAAGAAGTAACTTCAATTGAAAAAGATAAAAGTGCTTCGAAATCTATAAAAAAGTTAGAGGGAATTAATTATTCCGAATTAAAAATACTGGCATTCTCCTCAGGTTTATTGGCGCTATCAGCTGAAACCGTTTGGACAAAGATGTTCGCCCAAGTATTGCAAAATTCTATCTATTCATTTTCGGCAATTTTAGTGGTTTTTCTTTTTGCATTGGGAATTGGTGGACTTCTATCGCATATTTTAGTAAAAATCTTCAGTAATACTAAATATGTAGTATTAACTCTTCTATTATTAGGTGCTATTAGCACTGGTTTTTCGCCTTATGTATTTAATACATTGACCAATGGATTGGGCTATTTAGCTCCAAGCGCATCTTGGCTCTCATACCTTGCTGCTGTATTTAAGTTGAGCTTTCTAGTCGTGTTTTTTCCAACCGTAATTTTTGGTGCTATTTTTCCTTTTTTGTTAAAAGCATCTCCTTTTTTAAATCAAGCTCCTGGTAAATTTGTGGGTAGATTAATTTTGTTCAACTCAATAGGTAGTGCTATTGGACCAATAATTGTCGGATTTATTTTACTCGATGCAATTGGCATTTGGACAACAATAAAAGTTGTTGCTGTTTTATATGGATGCTTGGCTCTATTTATTTCATTTAATTTTAATAATAAACCCATAAAAAAGTGGTTGTTGATACCCACACTCGTGATTATTGGCATTGTCTCACTACCAAATCCACCTATAGTACTCTTGGAAAAAGGTGAAACGATTTTAAAAACATGGCAATCTAGTGATGGTGTAGTATCAATAGTTCAATCTGATAAAAATATTCAGATGCGACTGGATAATTTTTATGTGCTTGGAGATTCCCGTTCTATTCTGGTCGAACAAATGCAAGGTCATATACCTCTAATGATTCATCCTAAACCAACTAAGACTTTGTTTTTAGGAATGGGTACAGGCATTACTGCTGGTGCTTCCTTAAGTCATGATGTAGAACGTGTTGTGGTTGTAGAATTGGTTTCTAATGTTATTCCGGCCGCAAAACAATATTTTTCTCCGTGGGTTAATAATCTTTTTAATGATAAGCGGGTTGAGATTATTGCAGATGATGCTCGTAATTTTTTACTTGGTACAAGTGAAAAATTTGATGTAATTGTAGGAGACCTTTTTACGCCTTGGCATGCCGGGACAGGAAGTCTTTATACTGTTGAACATTTTAAGCAGGCAAAAAAGCATCTTAAAAAAGGCGGTGTTTTCGCGCAATGGCTTCCATTATACCAACTAACACCTGAAAGTTTTGAAATTATCACTAAAACATTTGCCACAGTATTTCCCGAAGTAACCTTATGGCGTGGTGATTTTTCCGGCTCGCGTGCAAGTATTGTTTTGGTAGGCCAAGAAAAAGGCTCTAAATTAAATGAGGAGGTCATTAAAAAAAATATCAAACATGTTATTGGCACTACTCAAGATAAATCAAATAAAACTACTGAACATATGGTAGGACTGTTTTATTTAGGAAACTTAAAGTCCATAAAAAAACGTTTAACAAACATTGAGGTAAATAATGACGACTTTAGACCTGTAGAGTTTAAAGCACCTATTTTATCACAACAGGCAAACTCAGGTAAAAACTCCTACATTATTGAGGAAAAGTTATTTAGTCTTTTAAAAATGTTAAATAAAAATCTCCCCGCCACTAAGGATCCTTATTTGTCTGAATTACCACCAAATGAATTAAAATATGTGGAAGTCGGATTCTTATATTTTAGGTATTTGCAACTAAAAGAAAATGGAAACGAAAGTGATGCCAATAAAATCCTTGAACAAATTAATCTTATAGCGCCAAATTTTTTAGATGAGTCTAATGAATCTTTATAAAATTGTAATGAATTCAATACCACCCCCCTTCTTTTTTTAACAAATCCATTTTGTCATTTATTGATGTCCGATAAAAAATGTAGAATTCTCCGTAGTTACTATTTAACTAAAGAATTCAACATATTTTTAAAAGAGACACCTTGCTTTATTTAAGTTTTAAATCCGTCGTTGAGTCCAACAACCAATTCTCCTCTTTGCAAAGGTCTCGTCATCTTGATATGAGATATCGAGATTATCCAAGTGCAGACGAAACATGTTTTAGAAATCATTGCATTTTCAGCGAAGTCGAGAAATCTATTTTACTTAGAGATTCTTCAAACCGCTGTGCTTCTTTCAGAATGCTATTTGTAATAAATTGTCAGTCTTAGATTGTCAAATACTTTTTGAATTACCAAGCACCCTTCGGCATCCCGATAGCTATAAGAAAAATATGGCAACATTAAAAAAATGGGTCTTAGCCCCTATATATGCATCGCTCTATCGTTAGCAGCTAAGGCCGCTTCCTTCACTGCTTCAGCATAAGTTGGATGTGCATGACTCATTCTTGCTATATCTTCGGCAGAAGCTCTAAACTCCATTGCTGTTACAGCTTCAGTTATCAAATCGGCTACACGGGCACCAATCATATGGACACCTAAAACCTCATCGGTCTTAGCATCGGTCAGGATTTTTACAAATCCATCAGTATCTCCACTGGCACGAGATCTGCCTAAAGCTCTCATTGGGAACTTCCCTTCTTTATAATCTACTCCGGCTTTTTTCAATTCTTCTTCAGTTTTACCAACTGCAGCAACTTCTGGCCATGTGTAAACAACACCTGGAATCAAGTTATAATCGATATGCGGTTTTTGTCCGGCGATCAATTCAGCAACCATGGTTCCTTCCTCTTCTGCCTTATGCGCTAACATCGCTCCTCTTACTACATCTCCAATTGCATAGATATTCTTCACATTGGTTTGTAAATGATCGTTCACCGCAATCATCCCAAGTTCTCCCATTTTCACTCCAGCAGCATCCACATTTAATCCATCTGTAAAAGGTCTACGTCCTACAGAAACCAAGCAATAATCTGCTTTGAACTCTACTTCGTTTCCTTTCTTATCATCTGCCTTAATAGCGATCTCATCACCATTGCGCGCCACAGACTTCACTTTATGGCTAACATTGATCTTCATGCCTTGTTTCTTGAGCACTTTATTTAGCTCTCTAGAAAGCGCAGCGTCCATCGTTGGAATAATTCTATCCATAAATTCAACAACGGTCACTTCAGATCCAAGTCTTTTGTATACTTGTCCTAATTCCAGTCCAATTACTCCCCCTCCAATAACAACTAAATGTTTGGGAATTTCCTTAAGTTTTAAGGCTTCGGTAGAAGTGATCACACGCTCTTTATCTAGGTTGATAAATGGCAAATTAGAGGGTTTGGATCCTGTAGCGATTATAGTATGTTTTGCTTCCAAGGTTTCTTGTCCGCCTTCGGTTTTATCTACTAAAATATGGGTAGCATCTTTAAAGGAACCAACTCCTTCATAAACATCCACCTTATTCTTATCCATCAAGAATTTGACTCCATCGCAAGTTTGAGAAACCACAGAAGATTTTCTGCTCATCATTTGCTCTAAATTCACCTTGATTTCCCCAGAAATCTCGATTCCATGCGCTTCAAAATGCTTCACCGCATCATCATAATGGTGTGAAGAATCCAATAAAGCCTTACTTGGGATACAACCTACATTTAAACAAGTGCCTCCCAATGTGGAATATTTTTCAATGATCGCAGTTTTCAGTCCTAATTGTGCGCAACGTATGGCGGCCACGTATCCTCCGGGACCAGATCCAATTATTACTACATCATATGTGCTCATAAATATGTTTTTAATGTTTTGATGAAAATCGATTACAAAACTACGATTATTATAGACAATGACCAATCAGGAACTTCGAGGTTTTTCGAATTGTACTCACAACAAATCGATCGCTGTTGTACTCTTAACCGGACTAATAATAAAAGTGCTCTGTGTACTCCCAATATGATCGAGACTGGTGAGTTTGTTTAGCATAAATTCCCGATAGGCCTCCATATCCCTCACCAAGATTTTCAAAATATAATCATATTCCCCACTTACATGATAACATTCCAGCACCTCTTGCAGTTGGGCAACTTCATCTTCAAATTTAACCACATAGGTTTTGGAATGCTGCACCAGTTTTATCTGGCAAAAAACCATAAACGATTTTTCTACCTCCGCAGGTTTTACCAAAGCCACATATTTGGAAATCACATTATTACGCTCCAACCTTTTTATACGCTCAAAAATGGCGGTTACCGAGAGGTTTAATTCCAAGGAGAGCTTTTTATTGGTGATCTTACTATTAACTTGTAGTTTATGAAGGATTTTTTTGTCGATATCATCTAAGTTCATCCTGAATTTTTTTCGGTTATAAAAGATGAAAATAATAAATTCCCGATCAAAATTCTTGTTTATTTAATATTCGTAGTTTTTTAAACTGAATTTTATACTATATATTGACTAATTATCTATAAATTATTTACTTTGAAGTAAATCAAGAACCTCGGGGCAAGCCCACGAGCTATGCATTGGAAACTATTTTTAAAAATTCGAGGCAAGCCTCGGGGAATTAAACCCTCGATGAGGGATTAAAATAAGTGCTATCATGAAATACAAACCAGCAAACCACATTCAAGACCTTCAGTATTTTGGGGAATTTGGAGGCGTAAACCCTTCTATCTCCGATTCTTCCACCTATACTTTTCTTTCAGCTAAGACCATGTTCGATACGTTCGAGGGAAATGCCGATGGTTGCTATTTATATTCCAGGCACTCTACTCCTTCCAACCTTTATTTAGGCGAAGCATTGGCTGCCATGGAAGGTACCGAGACTGCAAACGTTGCAGCTTCTGGAATGGGCGCGATTACCGGTGCACTTTTACAGCTTTGTAAAGCAGAGGATCATATAATTTCCAGTAGAACTATTTATGGAGGAACTTATGCCTTTTTAAAGAATTTTGCGCCAAGATTTAATATCCAAACCAGCTTTGTGGACATTACTAAATTAGAAACAGTTGAAGCTGCCATAACGCCAAATACCAAAGTATTGTACTGCGAATCGGTTAGTAATCCATTATTGGAAGTGGCAGATATCGCCGGGCTTTCCAAGATCGCAAAAAAACACGGACTTACCCTG
This sequence comes from Gillisia sp. Hel_I_86, assembly GCF_007827275.1. Lineage (NCBI taxonomy): Bacteria > Pseudomonadati > Bacteroidota > Flavobacteriia > Flavobacteriales > Flavobacteriaceae > Gillisia > Gillisia sp. Hel_I_86. The sequence goes on from NZ_VISE01000001.1 coordinate 140,431, forward strand.
ATAGTAGACAACACCTTTTCCCCACTCTCCATCACTCCAACAGAATTGGGAGCAGATGTGGTAATTCACAGTTTAACAAAATTCATAAATGGCAGTAGCGATACGGTAGGCGGAGTTACTTGTGGCACGCAGGAATTCATCAATTCTTTGCGAAGTGTAATCGATGGTGCTAATATGTTATTGGGGCCAACGATGGATAGTTTGCGTGCTGCTTCTATCTTGAAGAACATGAGGACTTTGCATATTAGAATGAAACAACACAGCAAAAATGCGCTGTTCCTAGCTAGAAAGTTTGAAAAAGATGGGTTTAGAACGGTGTATCCCGGCTTAGAATCGCACCCAAGCCATGAACTATTCAAATCTATGATGAACGAGGATTACGGATTTGGAGGAATGCTCACCATAGATGTAGGGAGCTTGGATAAGGCAAATGAATTGATGGAATTAATGCAAGAGCGAAATCTTGGATATTTAGCAGTGAGCTTAGGTTTTTATAAAACTTTATTCAGTGCTCCGGGAACATCTACTTCTTCTGAAATCCCTGCGGAAGAGCAATTGGAAATGGGACTTACAGATGGGTTAATTCGTTTTTCCATAGGATTGGATAACGATATTGAGCGCACCTATAAAATGATGAAAGATTGTATGGAAACGGTTGGCCTTCTGCAAAATATCCGTACGAAATAAGATTTTTAGATAATTTATAGCAATGCCTGATAGAATGGATTTTCTATCGGGCATTTTTTTAATAGATTAGTTTTATCTTAGAGCCATTAAAAAGCAAACTATGCTACCTATCAATTCCTATATAGATCACACCTTGCTCAAATCTACCGCAACCGTGGACGATATCACTAGGTTATGTGATGAAGCCAAGACCTATAACTTCTTTTCGGTGTGTATTAATGGCTGCTATGTGCCTTTAGCTGAAGAACTATTACGGGATTCTAAAGTGAAGATCTGTACTGTCGTTGGGTTTCCTTTGGGAACAATGTCTTCCAGAGCTAAAATATTTGAAGCAGAAGATGCTATTGGATATGGCGCAGATGAAATTGATATGGTGATGAACCTTGGCCTTTTTAAATCTGGAAAATTAAATTTATTGGAAACCGAGATCGCATCTATTAAGAATATAATTGGCAGAAAAATTTTAAAAGTCATTATAGAAACCTGTTACCTTACTTTAGAAGAAATAAATATCGCGAGCAAAATAGTAGAAAATGCAGGAGCCGATTTCGTTAAAACTTCTACGGGTTTTGGACCAAAAGGTGCAACATTAGAAGTAGTTTCAGAAATAAAACAAGCGATCTCTCCAAATATGAAGATAAAAGCTTCGGGTGGAATTAGGGATTTCATAACTGCTAAGACATATATCAACCTTGGCGTAGCTCGCATTGGGACCTCCTCTGGAATTGCCATTCTCAATGGAGAAAAGAGCTTGTTGTAAGCTATATTGTTTAAATTGAGCAAAGCCTTTTTTAGGTCAATTTCTTCAGAAAAATTTTTGCCCTTACAATTTTTAAACTTTAGCTGAACACTCGCTAATCATCTTTATTTTCAAAAAACCACATAGCTCTTTCTATCAGAAAAGGCCTCTAAAATATTAGGGTTGCAAAATATGTGTTAAAATCGTAACATTACGAACCGAAAATAAATCTTAATGGAAGGCAACACCAATCACCAAGAAAATGACCCACTAATTGTAAATAGAGAATTGAATATTTGGGAAGCACTTATCCCAGTATTTGCTTTAATTGGCATGTTGGCATTTAACGTGTACGTTTTTGGAGATGATGCCCTTAGCGGTTCCAATCAATTTATTTTATTATTGGGAGGTGCCGTAGCTGCGATCATAGGTATTCTGAATAAAGTGAAATTCAGCAGCATGATAGATGAAGTTGCCAACAACGTACAAAGTACCACAGGTGCCATCTTGATTTTGTTGATGGTAGGTTCATTGGCCGGGACTTGGATGGTAAGCGGAATTATTCCCACGATGATCTATTACGGACTTCAAATTTTAAATCCCACTATATTTTTACCTGCTACGGTTATCATATCTTCTATCATATCTGTTGCCACAGGAAGTAGCTGGACCACATCTGCTACGGTAGGTATTGCTTTAATAGGTATTGCAAATGCGTTGGACATCTCGGTTGGAATGACGGCCGGGGCCATACTTTCTGGAGCTTATTTTGGAGATAAAATTTCGCCTTTAAGCGATACCACCAACCTTGCTCCTGCAATGGCAGGAACAGATCTTTTTACACATATTAAATATATGTTGTATACTACGGTGCCAACCATTGTTATAACTATTATCATATTCATCTTTATCGGTCTTAGTTTGGACGTTACGGGAACTACAGATACATCTGCGATATTAAATACCATAGAATCTACATTTGCAATTACCCCGTGGTTGTTCGCAATACCTGCAATCGTAATTTTCTTGATCGTCAAAAAAACCTCACCGCTTATTGCCTTATTAATTGGGACATTATTGGGAGCTGCAGCCGCTGTGATCTTTCAGCCAGGAATTTTAATGCAGGTTTCAGGGGTAGAAAATTTAGATTTTATATCGGGATACAAAGCGATCATGAATTCTATGACCGTAGATACCGCCATAGTTACCGATAACGAAACTTTGAACGATCTGTTTTCTTCCGGAGGAATGGCTGGTATGCTTGGAACCATTTGGTTAATACTTTGTGCCATGGTTTTTGGAGGAATTATGGAAGCTATTGGCGCCTTAACCAAAATAAGTTCTGCTTTACTCAATCTTTTCCACACCACTTTTGGATTGTTTGCCAGCACCGTATTCAGTTGTTTAGCATTAAATCTTACGGCATCAGATCAATATCTTGCGATCGTGGTTCCAGGAAAGATGTTTGCAAAAGCATATAGGGATAAAGGCCTAGCTCCAGAAAACTTAAGTAGGACCTTGGAAGATTCTGGAACTGTAACTTCCGTCCTGGTGCCATGGAATACTTGTGGAGCATACCATAGTGGAGTTTTAGGAGTACCTACACTTTCCTATGCAGGCTATGCATTCTTCAATTATATCAGTCCGTTCATGACTTTACTTTTTGCTGCTTTCAGCATTAAAATAAGGCAATTAACCACACAACCGGCTCAACCTCAAACGACTAATCCATGCTAAATAGAAAATATCTATTCATAATTCATTTAATCATAGTCAAAATTTATAATGTAATAAGAAATTAAAATTTCAATAGCCCGCAACTATAGGCTATTTTTCTATTTTTGCCATTGAATATTAACAAATACAAAATATACTCAATATGGCATTAGTTGGAAAAAAATTCCCGGATTTAGCAGTAAACGCAATGAATGAAATGGGCGATACTTTCAAGTTGAATATTCTTGAAGAGGCTCAAAAAAACAATAAAAAAGTCTTGTTGTTCTGGTACCCAAAAGATTTTACTTTTGTGTGCCCTACAGAATTGCACGCTTTTCAAGCTGCACTTGCAGATTTCGAAAAAAGAAATGTAATGGTTGTTGGAGCGTCATGTGATACAGCAGAGGTTCATTTTGCATGGTTGAACACCGCAAAAGATAATGGAGGAATAGAAGGTGTTACGTACCCAATCCTTGCAGACTCTAACAGAAACCTTAGTTCTCAACTTGGAATTTTGGATATTTCCAATGAGGAGTACGACGAAGAAACTGGAGCAATTACAGTAGAGGGGGACAATGTAACGTATCGTGCTACTTATTTAATTGATGAAGAAGGAACTGTATTTCATGAAGGCATTAACCACATGCCACTGGGAAGAAACGTACAAGAGTTCATCCGTTTGGTAGATGCTTATACGCATGTTCAGGAAAAAGGAGAAGTTTGTCCTGCAAACTGGGAAGAAGGAAAAGAAGCCATGACAGCAGATCGTAAAGGTGTGGCATCATACTTAAGCCTAAACTAAAAAAGAAAGATCATGGTAAAGGAATTGGAACAAGATAATTTACAAGATATCGTTGCCGAAAATGGTACTGTAATGGTACAATATATGGCAGGATGGTGTGGCAATTGCAGGGTGATGAAACCTAAATTCAAAAAATTGGCAGGAGAAAATGAAAGCACTTCTTTTTTAATGGTAGATGCTGAAAAATTTCCGGAATCCAGAAAAATGGCCAATGTGGATAATTTGCCAACCTTTGCCGCTTTTAAAGATGGAAAATTAGTGAACCAAGTTCAAACCAATAAGTTTGAATTGTTAAAAGACCTAGTAAATGAAGTTACCAGTAATTAGACATTTGCAAAAAAACAATAATTCTGAAAAACTTCAGAATGCCATCGATGTATTAGAGAGTTTTACAGAACATAGATCTGTGACCGATGAGGAAATGGATGTGATAGGTGAATTGATCACTAATTTATGTGGTGCTGTAGAAGTACATCAGCTCATCGAAAATGGTGAATCTGAAATAGATGCAGCCAATCTTTTCGTTAAGAAAGTGATGGGTTCCATAGACCGATAGTCACCTAAAAATTTATATAAGTAGCGGCTGATTTATTAATTAAATCAGCCGCTACTGTTTTATGATAATTTTAGTAAAACCCCATTTCATATATATTAAATTTAGCGTTTATAACAATAGAGACGGGATTTATGCCACAGATAACTTTAAGAGAGAATAAAATTACCACTTATGGTAATTTACCTGAAATTGGAGAAAAAGCTCCATATTTCGAATTGGTTCGTTCAGACATGTCCAAAGCAAATTTGAATGATTTTAAAGGAAAAAGGTTGATTTTGAATATTTTTCCTAGTATAGATACCAATGTATGTGCTACCTCTGTTAGAAACTTTAACGAACGAGCCATAAAACTTAATAATACAGAGGTTTTATGTATTTCCAGAGATCTTCCATTTGCCCTAAAACGATTTGCAGATGATGAAGGGTTGGATAAAGTAACCAACCTATCAGATTTTAGACAAGGTGATTTTGGAAAAGATTACGGGGTAGAAATGATGGATGGTCCTTTAGAAGGACTCCTTTCCCGCGTGGTAATCGTTCTAGATGAAGAGGGAAAAGTAATACATGCCCAACAAGTACCTGATATATCCCAAGAACCTGACTATCTTGCAGCTTTAAAAACTTTATTATAGTGAAGGATAGTTATCTGGGCAAAAGAATACGTGGTGGGGGTTATGCAGTTAGAGGAGCATGGATCTTACTAAAAACCGAACCAAGTATACAAGTCCAGGCAATAATCTCTGTTGTGGTTTGTATTGCCGGATTATATTTTGATATTACAAAAACCGAATGGATCTTTCAAGTTTTTGCGATCGGATTGGTATTTAGTACAGAAGGCCTAAATAGTGCTATAGAAGGAATTGCAGATTTTGTTCATCCAGATTTTCACAGTAAAATAGGATATATTAAAGATGTTGCTGCTGGTGCTGTATTGTTTGCTGCGTTAACTGCAGTGATCATTGCTGGTTTTATTTATTTCCCCTATTTGTTCCCAAGCTTTTTCAGCTAAAAACAAGGAAAAACCCGAAGGTTGATTTAAACAAATGCTGCCATTAGAATTCCTCCAATTGCTCCAGAGCTTATTCCTGCGACAATTCCCAATGTTGGAACACCAATTATCCCACCTAAAACCAATCCTAAACATATTCCAAAAATGCAGCCCAAACACAAGCCAATAAAAACTTGAGTCTTTTTCTCGTAAATTTTTTTCATAATCGATAGAATATTAAAAACAAAGGGGTTGATTAAACCTTTAATCAATACTATTAGATCGCGTAATAAATATTAGGGAATAAATTATACTGGGGGGACCTAGGCAATTAAAACAAAAAACGAACTTTAAATTCGTTGCTTAAAAACATCTCGATGGAAGGGCATTCGTGAATAGAGGGGTAAACTTAATTTATTTAATTCAAAAATCAAAATTACAATTCACTTATTTAAAGTGACTTACAAAAACAGACGCTGTTTTTAATGCCTGAATATTGCCCATAATTTGGGATTACTTCATAGCCCGCTTTGTAATACAGACCAATGGCATCCTTAAAAGTAATTCCAGTTTCTAAAATACATTTTTTATAACCCAGCTCTCTTGCCCAACTTTCCAATTCTGAAAGTATTGTGGTAGCAACCTTTTTTCCTCTTCCAGAGGGGAGCACAAACATTCGTTTGATTTCTGCTGTCTCTTCATCAAAATCTTTAATTGCACCACAGCCTATGGCTTCTCCATTATCATACGCCAAAACAACATGCTTGATAGCATCTATTTTATTGTACTGATCGAAAAAGTCATGCTCATCGCCATCTCTAATCGTTAATTCCTTATCCAACAGTTTATTCAAAATAATAAAATCCGGATGCTTGGAAGTGGTTCTTTTTAATGCTATCATGTTCTGTAAATATTGGGGTTTTAAAGTTGCGCATGTAGAAAAATACTGAATTATTCCTTAAGCTCTCCATTTATACAACATGAGCACTTCATCAGATTTTGGAAGCGTGATCATTTCTGAAAAATTCAACTCTAATTTTTCAAGCAACTTTTGAGATCCTAAATTTTCGGGGTTTGTTATTGCGCTAATCTGGGATAATCCAAAATCTGAAATACCTATCGCTTTGATCTTTGTGGAACTTTCCAAGGCATAGCCTTGCCTTTCATGCTCTGGTAAAAAAGCAAAGCCAATATCTATCCCGTCTACTCCTTCCCTATCGTACAATCCACAGCAGCCAATTTTTGCATCATCAGATTTTCTGATCACGGTATAATTTCCGAAGCCATTTTTCTTAATAACGGGTAGTATGTTATCACGAATATAAGTTTCGGCATCTTGAATATCACTAATATTTCTATCTCCTATGAACCGAAGCTATTTTGGAGTATTCAGCAATTCTAAAAATAAAGCTGCATCTTTCAAAGTGGTCGGCCTCAATAATAGTCGCTCTGTTTGATAAGTCAAGTCTTGATTCATATAGAAATTTTCATCTGCTAAAGATCGAAAATTTAGCGATCAACTCACAACTTGTTTTTCCAAGACTTTCCTATCCCAATTTGCAAGATTTGCTGCATTGTTATAAGTGCTATGCAAAAACGCCAACAGCATTTTAGATGGATCTTCAGATTGCTGCACATCTTTATAAGGCAAAATAAATTCTCCCAGATCCTTAAAATAATATCCATTTTTAGGTCTTATATGCGAATCATTAAAACTTTTTGGTTCGGGGTAGATATAATTATAGAATGCTGCAAATGGCAACATTTCATTCCCGGGCCAAAATCCGCTACTGCTTACTTCATGAGAATATGCTTCCTGTGCAACCCAGTCTGGTAAATTAGGAATTCCCCCAGGGTGTTTGGGCGCCTCTTTTCCAGAAAAGCGCGAAACTGCTAAATCAAAACTGCCCCAAAAGAAATGGACAGGGCTTGACTTCCCAATAAATTCTGCGCGAAATTTATTAAAAACCTCATCTACATTCAATAAGGCCGTATGCCATTTAGAGGCCTGCACAGGATTATACTCATTATGTTTCTCATCCTTATCCAAAGGAATGGGATCTACCATTTCATTGGGTATCGTATTTATTTTTACCTCGATCCCAAATTTTTTCAAGCAATCGATCACATTTTTATAGCAACCGGCAACGGACATGTTCTTTAAATCAAAAGAACTATGCTCTCCTTTGCTAGTTACAATTTGCAACTCATGATCTATAAAGTCGAAATTGATCTGAAAATGTTTATTTTCTGAAGGTATATCTCCCGTTGTTAATCCGCGGGGGCTTACAAACAATGTGGTATGCCACGAATGATTTATCCAAGGCATTTGTGTCAATTTTACTTTCCCAGCGATCTGGGTCCATAAATGAATGGTCTCATAGGTTCCTTTAGCATCTTGGTAGGACAATGCCGGCCAATTTTCCTTTTTCATGATTTCTTAATTAGCGAGTTATAATATTTAAAAAACCAATAATCAGATAATTGATTATTAGTCACTCTAATTTAAGGCTAAATTTTTAAAAAATAAAGGTTAAGGTTTCATTGAAACTCAAATAGGTACATTAACCATAAAAGCTTTGTCCAAAAAAATTGAAATGGTATAGGCTCAAGATTAAGTTATTTCCAGCTCCAACTGCCTGTTATTTTCTTCGGCTTGTTTATCCAATAGGGTACCAAGCGCAATACCTATAGACATTCCAATAGGAAGCCCAATCGCCATAAAGGAGTAATTATTCCATATTACAGAAAATACGATGCCCAAGGGAAGCCCGAAGGCAGACATTCCAATTGCCAACCATAGATTACGGTAATAATTTTTTGGAACAATTTCGAGGTTTTTATGGATATTGTTTAACAATAGCATCTTTGCAGATTTTATTTTAGACAAAAACCTAGGGTGATCATCCAAACAAGCATTTAAATGTTCTATCTCCACATTCATTTCTACGAGTACCTCTGGGGGAAGTTCTCTGTTTTGCAGTTCTTGAACGAGTTTTTCAAGCAATATATATTCCTTGATTATGGCATTTTTCTTTTTAGAAAAAGTGCGCTTCTTTAGGCGTTCTAGTTCCATACTCTATAATTTTATCACTGTTCGTGCAAATAAATTGTAGGGAACTCATTATTGCTTTGATTATTAAACTGTTTATATGACGCTTCTTTTGAATTTTGTTACTGCAAAATATTTACTTTTTATAAAAAAATTGAACGTTATCCTATACTGTTTCAATATACCTAAGGATCCTTGAATTACAACTATATGAAGCTCTTCAAACTTTAAAAAGACACCCCTAAATTCATAAATATTCCGTTTACTGAAGGTGTTATTTCCGCCAACAGATACTTGGATCCGAATTTCCTTCTTATTCCCGCTCCCATGTTTAAAGTTGGAAAAGGCACTATACTGGTTTCACTTCCTGTATTTATGGAATCCACAAATTTATAATCTGTCTTAAAAAGAATTCCTACTCCAAGACCCGCATATGCATAGGGTTGAAAAACTTTTGAAGCACCCTGGATTCTATAGCCAATAGGGATAATACTTAAAACCTGCCACCTGTAATTGGAAGTTCCGTTTTGAATTTCCCGGGAACCATTTTCATTCTCATCGAACCAACCATGATAAGATATTCCTTGAATTCTGGATAATTTTCTTGATTTCTCTACCTTGGTCTTATTTCTATAAAATGCAGCTCTAATAAAATCTCCTTGTTCAAATTTTAATACTGAAATTCCAACAGTTACATCGTAACTAAACACCTGTTCTTCCTCATACACTTTTGTGGGATAGTCTTTCCTGAACTTAGAATTATAACTTACAATATCCTTTTGTATTCCTTTTTCAGAAAATTTAGACCTTCTATTCCTATAATTATCCTTTACAGGTTCATTTCCCACAAAACTTTGAATGCCTAAATATTTAACATCCCCCTCCGAATAATTATTTCCCTCAATTTGTAAATAATCCTTATTGCCTGGTCTAAATATATGGGCTTTTTGATTGGTGCTATTATTTGCCACATAAAATTCGGAAGGTTTTTTTGTGCCTCTTAATAGCCATAAATCGATTTTTCCTTCAACTATCTTTTTTGCAAAAACAAAGGTTGTGTCTTTATTGTCTTTTATGCGTTGTATTCTATGGAACGTACGCTTGTTCTTAAATCCAAACTCCAAAAGGTCGGTTGTTTTAAATTTTGAAACGGTAGTCCCTTCCCGCTCCTTTTTAAATAGAACCATATTTGCCATTTCGGCATCGATTTTATCATATAGAAATCCTTTAATAGTATCATTTTTAACAGTAACTATATAGCCCCTTTTATAATTGCCTTTGTCCCCAATCTCAGTTGCACTTGATTGAGCCTTGCAATGAAAGGAAACCGATAAAGCACAACTAAATCCTATTAAAAATATTTTCATTTTAAATTTTTGGGACAAACTGATTAATATCAGCTAAATTTTATAATTATGTTTGGTGTACAAACCACTATGATACCCGACCACCATATCAAACATATTAAAATTAAGTCTTGCGCCCTCTACTAGAAGAAAATAAGATTATTTAATTATCAACACTTCTGGTTAATTAATAATAATAACAACGTTTAATTAAGATTAGTTATAATAAAATATGACTATCCGTTTGTTGTCCTGATAGTACTTTCGTCACCCTGAATTTATTTCAGGATCCCAATACTATAATGATTTACATTATAATAAGATTCTGACACTCCCGAAGCGTCGGGACAGAATGACGTCCTTTTTCAGTTTAAGATTCTTTACGGACAAACAATTAATAAAGTCGAAGGCTCAGACTTTCCAAATAAATTTCCAGAAACTATGTAAAAGTCTTAAGAATGGGAAATTAACAATCCCAATTAAAGTTATTCGAAGATAATTGGAAAAAATTAATTCTTTTCAAAAGTCAAGAAATCTATTCCTCCATTTCCGTCACTTATATCTGTAAGCTCAACTTTAGTAGCGGACCGGGACACAAAATTCCAATCGTCGTTAAGATCTTCAAAATCGTTGGTAAGGTTAAAATTTATATTGAAGTCCAGATCATCATCATTGGAATCGTCGTCGCTGGAATCGCTATCGGTAATGCTCCAGGTTCCCATAAAAGTTTCTGTGCCATCTGAAGCGGTTAAGGTCCCGTTAGCGTCAAATATAAGACTGAAGCCCGTAAAGCGATCTGTTTCGTCAACATCATCTTCCATGAACTTGGTTATCCTCCAAGTACCGGATTGCACATTGGTCTTGACCTCATCTATGGTTTCCTGATCAACATCGACCACCTGATTGGTGGGAGACATAGCATCATCGTTATTATTACAAGAGGACACAATAAAGGGCGCAAATAGACCCACGAAAAACACGAAAGTTAATTTAGCTAAATTCATATATAAAATATTTTTAATTCCTCATAAAGGGTTTAATTCCCAGAAACCTACCCCAAACATTAAAGGGGTCCTGCCTCGAATTTTTAAAAGTATTTTCCATCCCGAAATGTATCAAGACCTACTCCATGGGGTTGGCTGGAGGTTCTTAATTGAAGAACGTTTTTAAAATTAAAAAATTATCACATAACCCGCCTAAAATCAAAATTTTAACGAAATATTGAAATTATGCGCTAGGACAGATTTCCAAGCCACTTCTAAAAAACAAAAAAGCTACTGAAAATATCAGTAGCTTTTTTGTTTTATGTCAAGAATGGGTTTTATTTCAACTCAAAAGCCACAGTAACTTTTGCACTAATTTCCATTTCCCCTGGAGCAAGGGTTTCCTGTTCTTCAACAGAATTTGAGCTCATCTTCATTTCATTCATTCTATACATAGGAGGAAAATTACTGGTTTGCACCTCACTAATACTAATTGCCTTCCCAATAGTTTGATCTAGCGAAGAAGCATATTCTGAAGCTTTGCTTTTAGCATTTAAAACTGCCTTTTTTCTAGCTTCAGACATATATTTATCCATTTCAGAAGATTTGAATTGCACGCCATCAATCCTGTTTAGTCCAACTTTTAGCAATCCGCTCATGATCTTTTCATAGTTTTTCAAATCATCTAGTTTAATTGAAATAGCCTGATTTGCTACATAACTATACGTTTTATCGTTGTAATTATAATTTTTGTTCAAATTCACATAATCGGTTTGAATATTTTTTTCCGGCACCCCTTCAGATTTCAAATATTTGATCACGGCATCTACAACGGCATCATTTTGCGTTTTCACTTCCTGTGGGTTCTCGCCACTATGCTCTATACGTGATTTTATAACAACCTCATCTGGTGTCACTTTTACGATTCCTTCCCCGTTTACAGTAACTGCCGGAATATTATTGGTAAATTGTTGTGCCTGTACTGCAAAGGTCCCCATAGCTGCAAAGAGTATAAATATTGATTTCATTTTAATTGAATTTTAAAGGTATTAAGACTGTATTACAAGAAGGATACCACTTTAGATTTTTCCTGCTTTTTGAAGAACGAATAAAATAAAGATTGGGATTGCCAGTAAAACCACCATGAGCAAATGCTGCTGAAAGATCCACGGTGCCAGCATAAGTGTGAACACAAAGCCTCCAATTGCACCTCCAAAATGAGCATCGTGCCCAATATTACCAAGTCGCTTTTTCATTCCGTAGATGGTGTACAATAAATATCCTATTCCAAAAACATACGCAGGAATTGGAATAATAAAAAACAAGCCCAGCATCATATCTGGTCTCAAGAGAATAGCCGAATACAAGACCCCCATTACCGCTCCACTTGCCCCAACTGCGCTATAGTTTAGATCGTTCTTATGAAAGAAATAACTAAGTAAATTACCAATTATTAAACTAGCTAAATACACTATAATAAATCCAACAGATCCCAGATCGTAGATCACCACATTGGCGAAAAAATAAAGGGTAAGCATGTTTACGAACAAGTGAGAGGTATCTACATGCAAGAATCCAGAGGTGAAGATCTGGTATTTTGCCCCTGCTTTTATATCGCCAATATTGAACTTATACTTTTCAAAAAAAACTACATCATTAAAACCTTTAAATGAAACTATAACATTTATCGCAATGATAATTATAGTTATCAAGCCTAAATCTCCCATAAATACTTCCCTGTTTAGTGCCAAATATAACATATATTTGCCTAAATTTTTTGTGGATGCAGCGATTAGTTTTTTGGTTAGTCTACCCGTTTCTTTGGATAATTTCTAAATTCCCGTTTTGGCTTTTTTATAAGGTTTCAGATGTGATTTTCTTCATTGTATATTATTTGGTTGGTTATAGAAGAAAGACCGTGATCCAGAATTTACAACTTGCACTACCAAACAGATCCAAAAAAGAATACAAAGAGATAAGCCAGGGATCCTTTAGGCATATGTGTGATATGTTTCTAGAGATGGTAAAAAGTATTTCCATCCCCAATAAAGAATTAAAAAGACGTTATACCTTTACCAATATTAGTGAAATCCAACGAATACGCGATTTAAACAAAAGTATTATCCTAATCTGTGGGCATTATGCAAGTTACGAGTGGATAAATGCTTTACAACTCTACGGTTTGGATTATCGAGGCTACGGAATTTATAAAAAGGTACAGAATCCTTATTTCGACAAAATGGCAAAAGATATTCGCCAACGTTTTGATGGAGAATTAATTACAACCTCTCAAGCTACCAAAACCATAAAAGGCAACCAAGATAAAGGGATTTTAGGTGTGTACGCCATAGTTGCCGACCAGTCCCCAAAACTTGGAAGGGCAAAAACCTGGACCAAGTTTATGGGAACCACGGTACCTATATTTATGGGATCGGAGAAATTGGCTGTTAATTTAGATATGGCAGTAATGTACCTTCACGTGGAAAAGAAAGCCCGAGGATTTTATGAAGCTACTTTTATTCCCATTACCGATAATGCTGCGGAAGAACCTCCCTTTAAGATCACCAATAAATTTCTAACAGAGTTGGAAAAACAAATTAAGGAAAAACCAGAATATTATCTCTGGACACATAAAAGATGGAAGCATAAAGATGCCCCCATCCCAAAAGATGCTATTATTTTTCCTAGAACCTAAGCTACAATTGCTTTAATTTCATCGATCATTTTTTGGGCAAGAGCATCTGCTTCCTGTTGGCTTTTCGCTTCAGTATATATTCTAATAATCGGTTCGGTATTGGATTTTCTTAAGTGCACCCAGTTTTCGGCAAAATCTATTTTCACGCCATCCACGGTAGAAATCTCTTCGGATGAATGGTTCTCTTTTACATTTTCAAGGATTGCATCTACATCTAACTCGGGGGTTAGCTCAATTTTATTCTTGCTCATGTAATACATCGGGTAACTTTTTTTTATTTCAGAAACCGTCATTTTCTTTTCAGCCAAATAAGTTAAAAACAAAGCGACACCAACCAAACTATCACGGCCATAATGAGATTCTGGGTAGATTATCCCGCCATTCCCTTCACCGCCAATCATCGCGTTGCTCTCCTTCATCAACTCCACCACATTCACTTCCCCAACGGCACTGGCCCTATAAGTGTTCCCATGTCTATTGGTAAGGTCCCTAAGTGCTCTGGAAGAAGACAAATTGCTTACCGTATCGCCGGGAGTTTTTCCAAGCACATAATCTGCACAGGCCACCAACGTATATTCCTCACCAAACATTTCGCCTTTTTCATCTATCAATGCCAATCTATCCACATCTGGATCTACTACGACGCCTAGATCTGCATGTTCCTTAACAACCAACTTGCAAATATCTCCCAAGTGTTCCTTTAAAGGTTCAGGATTATGCGGAAAATGCCCATTAGGTTCGCAATACAATTCTACCACTTCTACTCCCATTCTTTTAAGAAGTGCAGGAATTGCTATTCCTCCTGTAGAATTCACCGCGTCCACCACTACCTTGAATCTTGCCTTTTTCACGATTTCGGTATCCACTAGCTTCAGCTTAAGAACTTCCTCGATATGTCTATCTATATAATCACCTATAATTGTAATCACTCCTAGATCATCTACATCAGAAAACACGAAATCTTCCTTTTCAGCATAGTTCAGAATTTTCACCCCTTCTGCACCGCTTAAGAATTCCCCTTTTTTATTCAGCAATTTCAAAGCATTCCATTGTTTGGGATTATGGCTAGCGGTAAGGATGATTCCTCCATCAGCTTTTTCTAAAGGAACGGCAATCTCCACAGTGGGTGTGGTAGAAAGTCCAAGATCTATGACATCTATTCCCAAACCCACCAACGTGTTCATCACCAATTGTTGGATCATAGAGCCCGAAAGCCGTGCATCACGTCCAATTACTACTTTTAATTTTTGCTTTGTATTTTCATTTTTAAGCCAGGTTCCATAGGCAGCTGCAAATTTTACAGCATCCAACGGGGTAAGGTTTTCTGAAGGCTTCCCTCCTATTGTCCCTCTAATTCCTGAAATCGATTTTATTAAACTCATATTATTTTGAATTAAGTGTTTTATGAAAGAACCTCTTATGAGGTATTTGTTTAAAGGTTAAAAAGTAAATTTCGGCAAATATACATGGCTAGCTAGGTCTTCCCCAAAAGTTAACATAAATTAAACAGGAATTCGCACTAATCCAACATTGAAAATTTTTCACATTTGCCCAGCTGGGCAGGTTTCCCAAAGCGCTTGAAGTATGATTTAAATAGGTCTATTTGGAATTTACAACGTTTTTTTATTTCGATAAATATCTGTACATATCTTTTAGGTCCTGCCAGTACCATTCGGGGCTTGTACCGATGTTCTTAATTAAGTACCTTGGAGAAATGAATTATCTCGCACATATTTACCTTTCGGGGGAGATTGAAGAATTAAAAATCGGGAATTTTATTGCAGACTCTATTAAGGGCAATAAATTCCAGCATTTTCCAGACAAAATAAAAGATGGGATTATTTTGCACCGAGCATTGGATACTTTTACCGATAAACATCCCACGGTAAGAAAAAGTACACATAGACTGTTTAATGCCTATGGACATTACAGTGCCGTAATTGTTGATATTTTATACGATCATTTTTTGGCAAAGAACTGGGAAGACTATTCTAAAATTCCGTTATTTGATTACACCCAAAATTTTTATAATTTACTGAAAGATAATTATGATATCCTACCTCTTAGAGTGCAGCAGTTTTTGCCATATATGATCCATGATAATTGGTTATATAATTATGCCACAATAGAAGGGATAGGGAAAATTCTCTTTCAAATGGATCATCGAACCAAAAACCGATCTAAAATGAAGTCTGCCATTAAAGAGTTAAAACTCCATTATTCCCTTTTTGAAGCTGAATTCACCGTGTTCTTTAGTGAAATCATACCTTATTCTTCTAAAGAAATTCAAAAAATAATGAACCCCGGGGAAAACCCTCAATGAGGAATTAAACTATACTTAATCTTATGAAAAAATCCATTTTACTTCTCATCTTCGGTTTGTTCTTGGCTTGCAAACCTACTCCACAAATTACTTCTGAAAACAAAACAATTCCTGAAGTTGGACTCATCACAGATCATGCAATGGTGGTATCTGCAAGGGCTGAAGCATCCAAAATCGCTTCAGATATCATGCAACACGGGGGAAACGCATTTGATGCCATGGTTGCAACAGAAATGGCACTTGCCGTAAGTTATCCTTTTGCAGGAAGCTTGGGCGGCGGTGGATTTATGGTTTACAGAATGGCAAATGGAGACATTGGCAGTTTGGATTTTAGGGAAAAAGCACCGCTTGCGGCATCTAAGGATATGTATCTGGATGAAAATGGAAATGCCATTCCAGAAAAAAGCCAGTTGGGCGGATTGGCGATAGGAGTGCCGGGAACCGTAGCCGGGATTTTTTCTGTTCATGAAAAACTAGGCTCCCTTCCAATAGAAGCCATTTTAGCGCCCGTGATCGCTTTGGCAAGAAAAGGATATGTGGTTACAGAAGGGCAGGCGAAGAGTTTTAACAACTATCAAGAACTATTTGGGCAGGTTAATAAGGAATCTATTTTATACACCAAACGTTTTAAAGCAGGTGATACCGTTAAAAATTTGGCACTGGCTAAAACGCTTCAAAAATTAGCAGATAATGGTAGAGCCGAATATTATGGTGGAGAGACAGGAGAGGTATTGGTGAAATTTATTCAGGATAATGGCGGCATTATTACCCTCGAGGATCTAAAATCATATGAGACGGTTTGGAGAAAACCGATCGCTTTTAATTATCGGAATTTAAGGGTTATTTCCATGGCACCGCCTTCCAGTGGTGGGGTTGCATTGGCACAGATCCTGAAAACCGTGGAAAAATTTCCCCTAAAGGAGTTTGGGCACAATAGTTTAAAAACAATTCAAGTTATTACGGAAGCCGAAAGACGAGCCTATGCAGATAGAAGTTATTATTTGGGAGATCCCGATTTTTACGAGGTTCCCGTATCAAAATTAACCAGCGATAGCTATCTGGATTTCCGGATGGAAAATTTCAGCTTTGATCAGGCGACCCCTTCCAGCAGTTTAGAACATGGAGCAATTCCCGGTTATGAAAGCATGGAAACCACCCACTATTCTATTGTAGACCAATTCGGAAATGCCATTGCCGTGACTTCAACATTAAATGGCGCGTACGGGTCCAAGTTATATGTGGAGGAACTCGGTTTCTTTTTGAACAACGAGATGGACGATTTTAGCGCAAAACCCGGAGTCCCAAATATGTTTGGACTTATAGGTGCCGAAGCGAATTCTATAGCACCACAAAAAAGGATGTTAAGTTCTATGACGCCAACTATCGTAGAAAAAGATGGGCAATTTTGGATGAGTGTTGGAACTCCTGGTGGTTCTACAATAATTACTTCCGTATTACAAACCATTTTAAATGTATCGGAATTTGGCATGAGCATGCAACAAGCTGTAAATGCTCCTAGATTCCATCATCAATGGTTGCCCGATGAAATTAGATTTGAACCCAATTCTTTCGATAAGGAAATGCTTAAAACTTTAGAAGCAAAAGGATATAATATAAATGAAAAGGATTCTCCAATTTTAGGTAAAGTAGACGCTATCCTAAAACTGCCCAATGGAAAATTGGAAGGTGGAGCAGATAAAAGGGGGGATGATACGGCAATTGGGTTTTAAATTTATTGGGCACATAAATAAAACGGATTTGGATCTTCAAAAGCCAGAAAAACAAAACCAAACTCAAAAGCATGTTCTATTCTAAAACAAAGCGCTTCCAATGGAATATAGTGCTCCATTCCTTCTCTTATAGAAAACTCTATAGGTAAGGAATTGGTTACCAAATTATAATACTGCATCGCATTCTCCTCCTTACCCCTTTTGGGAGACATTAAAATTATTTTGGAATCTCGGCCTGTATTATTTGTAACTGCCAAATATTCCAAAGTGTAATCTCCAGCAGGTAATAGCATTTTATGGTCTTTGGAGGTATTCCAAGTATCTATGACCCCGTCATTATTAGTATCCATTCCCACAGGATCCATCTCTATCTCATGAAATCCGGATTCGGTATTTCCAAAATAGCAGTTTCCTTGATTGTCTTTAAGTGCCATGCGCACATATCTTAAATCTGAATTCGAACAGTTTGCATGGTTTTTCCATAAATCACCGGTTTCCACACTACGTGAGGTTGTAAGTGGAGTCACTCCCAAAGAGAGAACCCCCATACCGCTGGGATCATCAGAAATAACATTCGAATCATCGTTACTGCTGCAGCTTGTAAACAAGGACACAACCACTAATAGCGAGAGCATAATGCTGAGCTTTTTCATAATTAAAATTTTAAATTAAACATTGGCAACAGGAACAAAAACTTCATGATCCTGAGATTGCAATAAAAAAATCATCTAAACATCTGTGTTTAAAAGGGTAGTTTTTAAAAGGAGGGGAATTGAGGTATAGGGAAAATGGGGAAGGTATTACTTCTAATATTGATTATTAAAAGTAAGTAAAAACAGATAAAATGTAAAGGGGAAAAATCCCTATATTTTGAATTACGAATATAAAAATTTCTTAAAACCGACTATCCCCGCAAAGACGTAGGGGTATCTCGCCAGTTTCATTTTAGCCGTAGAGACCAAAATCCGTCACGAAAACTCGGGATTGTATTTTGCCGCACCTGGAATTGCGAAAAAGCAGTTCCGACCCTTTGCATTCCTCTCGCTTTGCTTGTCGATGCATAAGGAGAGGTGAATAGGGGACCCCGAGGCAGAGACGTCGGGGAATTTTTAGATTAAGAAATACAATTTCATTTTTAAATAAGATGAACTATTGGTCGCTTAACTTATAGGAAGGTCTAATTGGGTGTGTGTTTACAATTGATAGAGTATGCACAACTCGATTAAGAGTGTTTCATTTTTAATATTTGGGACAAAAGAAAAGCTGTCCGAAATAAATCGGACAACCTCTTCTATTAACACCTCTAATTATTAATAAAACAATTACAGGTCATTAATAAACTAACTCAGCGAACAAGGCATCCCCCCGGTTGACAAATCCGCTGGAGTTATATTTTTGCAATATCATTCAATTCTTGAACTGATCTTCCACCTGATATTGCTTTTATACGAACATAATTAGAATAAGTATGATCAAAAGCCGAAAAATGACAAATCAATAGCTACTTGATTCCTATTACATACATCTAAAGCTTTACATCTATACCACATGAAGACTCTCAACTTAATTGTTCAGTCTTACCTGTACCTCATGGGCAATTATTAAATCACCATCATTAACTTGAGATAACATCTCCATTGCATAGTGAGTTATTAACTTTACCGAATGATTGACTAAGACTGTATTTGAGAATAATCGCGGCGTGTACACTATAATTATAGCATTTTCTTGAGCAGCACATTCAAAGTAGACAAAATTACCTCCTTTTTCTAAATCCTGCTCTGTTTAAGGAATCCTAAAAACAGCTGGTAGATTTTTATAATGATCAGCTACTCCACAATTAGGGTCGGCATCTATTCCACAGCCATAGTTCCATGATTACATCGTTTTGATTAATAAAATAATATGTTTAGAATAGGTTATAAAATTTTTACTCAAATAGCCATGAGAATACTTTTATTTTAGTGTCCAATGCTATTTTTTTAATTTTATAAAACAAGAAGGTGCGGGTGGGGGTGACTTACTTGTCTAAAGCAAAGATATAGGGATATCTTGATTTCTACCTATGGGGGAATTCCCCCATTATTCGAAATTCATGCTAGCGCCTAGTTATGCTGTAAATCGATTAAATTATGGCTTATAGCGTATATGATGCTTTCCAAAATCGTATCAGAATTTGTACGCCTAACGATATTTGCCCTGTGCTTCTCTATAGTCTTAGGGGATATAAACAGGATATCAGAAATTTCTTTCGTTTTATAGCCTTTGCACAATAATTTAATTATTTCTTTTTCTCTTTTTGTAAAACTAAATTCTGCCAGATTGGAGTTTTCTTCGAAACAATTTTCAACATTTACCGAATGACTGCCCACCTCTTCTTTGATCATGGCGTTTTCATCAGAGAAATGGATCATCATAATAAATTGTCCATGGAGCATCTTATCCAATTTGCAAAAACTAATTTTGGCATTTCTAATTTTATTGTCCTTTAGCTGTAATGCGGTTGTAGTAACCGCTTTCATATGCTTGCCATGTGCAAAATTTCTTAAACTTGCCCTAACCTTGGTTTTATTTTCACAATTCACAAAATCGGTAAGTTTCAAATTCTCAACGTCCAGGTTATTCAGTTTAAATGATTCCTTAAATGAATCATTCATTGTAATTATAGTATCCTCCTGTAATAAGACTACAGGGTTAACCAACAAATTAAAAAGACCAAGAAAAGAATCCTTCCAGTAATTGGTAATGGAGGACTTGGAATGAACCTGCTGAATAATTCTACTGAATATCTCAGATTGTGTTTTTGATGAGTACATAATCTCATCTATAGATTCTTTATATTCCTTATCAATCCCTTGTTTAAAGTTGTCATCGGCATACATAACCAACCAACATTTATTCAAGAAATGGGTTGATTTAAAATTTGAAATGTTTTTCAAACTTTTTGGCGGTAATGAGGTTTGATCTATAAAGATGATATCGGGCAATAAACCTACCGCCAAATTATAGCCGGAATGCATTGAATTCACACAACTTATTTCAAAATACACACTTAAGTTTTCCTTTAAATTAGATACGAACCCTGGTTGATTCCCTATAACCAATAGTTGCTTTTTCTCCGTTCTCATCCCTTATAAAGATATTTACATTAATTAATAATATGTACGTAGGTAAAGAATTGAACATGTAAAAAAGTTCGCAAATGCGACTTGTTTTCGGAGCAAGGGGGTAAAAGAATCTTTTTAAAATTTTGCCAGGGTAATTGGCGATAATCGTGGGGAATAAATCAGATAATAAATATATGGGAAATCACCCATATGAAAAACATTAAACAGGTAATATTACACTGACAATCAATATGTTAAAAAATCGTTTAGAAGCGTTTTACGTTAGATGAAAACAAATGTTATATAAGTTATTATTGTTTGTCCGTTTTTTGTCCTAATAGTTCTCTCGTCACCCTGAATTTATTTCAGGGTCTTTATATTGTATTGATTAACATTGTAATGAGATTCTGAAACAAGTTCAGAATGACGTCCTTTTCAGTTTAGGATACTTTACGGCCAAACAAAGTTGTTATTTAATATAATCCCTTTTTATTTTACTTTATAACTATTAGGTCCAGTAGGTAATTACCTATTGAAATTATTCTCCTATATTATCCTGAAGTTTTACGTTTAAATTAACAAGCCTTAAGTGAAGCTTACTTTTTAGTTAGCAACAGTTTAAGTACCTTTGCGGACTTGATAAAAAATATGGCTAAAGCTGAAGAAAACATTGAAGTATTAGGGGCTCGGGTTCATAATTTAAAGAATATAGATGTTAGCATTCCCCGTGAAAAATTAGTGGTTATAACCGGTCTCTCCGGGTCTGGGAAATCATCCCTGGCATTCGACACCATTTATGCTGAAGGACAGCGTCGTTATATTGAAACCTTTTCGTCCTATGCGAGACAGTTCCTAGGGGGGATGGAGCGTCCAGATGTAGATAAAATTGAAGGTCTCTCTCCTGTAATTGCCATAGAGCAAAAAACTACAAGTAAAAATCCACGTAGTACCGTTGGTACCATTACCGAAATATATGATTTTTTAAGGCTCCTTTTCGCTAGGACCGGGGATGCATTTAGTTATAATACCGGTGAAAAAATGGTGAGTTATAATGATGAGCAAATCAAAGAGCTTATTATTAAAAACTTCCCCGGAAAAAAAATAAGTATTCTGGCACCGGTCATTAGGTCCAGAAAAGGACATTATAGGGAATTATTTGAGCAAATTGCAAAACAGGGATTTGTGAAGGTAAGAACCGATGGAGAAGTTCGAGACCTTATAAAGGGAATGAAATTGGATAGGTACAAAATCCATGAAATTGAAATTGTTGTAGATCGTTTAAAGATCGACGAGAATGCAGAAGACCATAAGAGGTTAGAAGAAAGCATTAAAACTGCCATGTATCATGGGGAAGATGTGTTAATGGTCTTAGAGCAAGACTCTAATGAAGTTAGATATTTTAGTAGGAATCTAATGTGTCCAACTTCTGGAATTTCTTATCCAAATCCAGAACCAAATAATTTTTCGTTTAATTCGCCAAAAGGAGCTTGTCCTAATTGTAACGGAATTGGAACTCTTTATAAAATCAATGTAGATAAGGTTATTCCGAAAAAAAACCTTTCAATAAAAAATGGCGCCTTAGTGCCACATGGACCTCAAAAAAAGAGCTGGATATTTTCCCAATTGGAACTTATCGCAGAACGATTTGAATTTAAATTAAGTGACCCGGTAGAGAATATACCAGAAGCTGCTCTGGAAATGATCCTTTTTGGGGGAAAGGAAAAATTTTCCAAGCAATCTGATACCTTAGGCATCACCAGGGACTTTAAAATTGATTTTGAAGGAGTCGCAACCTTTATAGAGAACACCTATAACAACAATGAATCTACCTCCTTAAGACGTTGGGCGAAAGAATATATGGATAAAATAGACTGTCCCGTTTGTCGCGGCAGTAGATTGCGTCAAGAGTCTTTGTATTTCAAAATCAACAATCAGAATATAGCTGAACTTGCAAATAAAGATATCACAGATCTTGCTAGTTGGTTTTCAAATTTGGAAGCAAGCCTTTCAGAAAAACAATTACAAATAGCCTCCGAAGTTATAAAAGAAATCCGCACCCGTTTGCAATTTTTGGTAGATGTTGGGCTTACCTATTTATCCCTTAACAGAAGTTCTAAATCCCTTTCTGGAGGAGAAGCTCAAAGAATTAGATTGGCCACACAAATTGGATCGCAATTGGTTGGAGTGCTCTACATTCTCGATGAACCAAGTATTGGATTGCACCAACGAGACAATGAAAAGCTGATAAATTCCTTGGAAGCGCTTAGGGACATAGGAAATTCAGTAATTGTTGTGGAACATGATAAGGATATGATAGAGCGTGCAGATCACGTGATAGATATTGGTCCTAAGGCTGGAAAACATGGTGGAGAAATTATAAGCCAAGGAACTCCGGCACAAATAAAAGAGCACAATACCATTACCGCTTGCTATCTTAATGGCACTATGGAAATTGAGATCCCCAAAAAGCGAAGAAAAGGAAATGGAAAAAACATTGTACTTAGCGGAGCTACAGGAAACAACTTAAAAAATGTTACTATAAAGGTTCCTTTAGGTAAAATGATCGCGGTAACCGGGGTTTCTGGAAGTGGAAAATCCACCTTGATCAACGAAACCTTATACCCTATTATGAATGCCTTTTACTTTAATGGTGTAAAGGTACCAATGCCTTATAAGAGCATTAAAGGTCTGGAACATATAGATAAGGTAATAGATATCAACCAATCTCCTATTGGTAGGACCCCTCGATCCAACCCTGCTACTTATACAGGCTTATTTTCTGAAGTCAGGAACCTGTTTGCTAAAACTCCTGAATCGTTGATTAGAGGGTATAAGCCAGGAAGATTCAGTTTTAATGTAAAAGGAGGAAGGTGCGAAACTTGCAGAGGTGGCGGACTTCGGGTTATTGAAATGAATTTTCTACCAGATGTTTATGTAGAATGTGAAACCTGCCAAGGAAAAAGGTTCAATAGGGAAACACTGGAAATTCGATATAAAGGAAAATCTATCTCGGATGTTTTGGAAATGACCATTGAAGAAGCAACAGATTTCTTTGAATTGATCCCGAAGATCTACAGAAAATTAAAAACTTTAAGGGATGTTGGTTTAGGATACATCACACTCGGTCAACAAAGTACGACCCTTTCCGGGGGCGAAGCCCAAAGAATAAAGCTATCAACAGAACTCTCTAAGCGCGATACCGGCAATACTTTTTATATATTAGACGAGCCTACCACCGGTCTTCATTTCGAAGACGTTCGGGTTTTAATGGACGTGCTTAATAAATTAGCAAATAAGGGAAATACTGTGGTTATTATAGAGCATAATTTAGATGTTATAAAATTAGCCGATCATATAATAGACATTGGTTACGAAGGTGGAAAAAATGGTGGAGAGGTAATTGTTACCGGAACCCCCGAGGTAGTTGCAAAGCACAAGAGAAGTCATACTGCACATTATTTAAGGAAAGAATTAAAAATAAATTAAGATTTTGAACGATACAAAAATGAGAGCTAAACAAGGCAATAAAGCATGGAATCAAATTAAAACAAATGATTCTTGGGCTATTTTTAAAATAATGGGTGAGTTTGTAAAAGGATACGAAAAACTAAGTCAGATTGGGCCTTGCGTTTCTGTTTTTGGATCTGCACGTACAAAACCAGACCAAAAATATTATAAATTGACCGAGAAGATCGCTCAAAAAATAGTGGATCATGGATATGGAGTAATTACCGGAGGTGGTCCTGGAATTATGGAAGCTGGAAATAAAGGAGCACATCTTGCAGGTGGAACTTCGGTTGGACTGAATATAGAATTGCCTTTCGAACAGCATGACAACCCATATATAGATCATGATAAAAGTTTGGACTTCGATTATTTCTTTGTTAGAAAAGTGATGTTCGTTAAATATTCCCAAGGTTTTGTGGTGATGCCTGGAGGTTTTGGAACTTTAGATGAACTTTTTGAAGCAATCACCTTGATTCAAACCAATAAAATTGACAAATTTCCAATTATCCTTGTAGGACGAGAATATTGGGGAGGATTAATAGATTGGATTAGAACTACTTTATTTGACGATTTTCAGAATATAAGTGATGGCGATATAGATTTGGTGCAAGTAGTAGATACCGAAGATGAAGTAATTGCTATCCTGGATGATTTTTATGATGAATATAACTTGAGCCCTAACTTCTAAGAAACCAGAGCAGCTCTGAATTTGTAGATGGTATTGAACTTTTAGAATAAATTTAAATGTTTATCCGGAAAAACACCTAATATGCAGATTAGAACGAATATTGTCCCGTCGAGCGTAGTCGAGACGTTTTTATTTGACCTTTCGACTGCGCTCAAGGTGACAAAAACTTACTTTAGATACCTAAACGGACAATCCAGTAAACTAATTTCTAATGTATGTTGTCCCTTGAAAATTAAATTAATTTCCTTTTTTATCATTTGTTTGTTCAGTACTGGTTTCAGTTTTGGGCAAACAAACATGGATATTATTGCGGTGTTGAATGATTCTACGCACACTTTTAATATCCAGCATAAAATTGAATATGAGAATGCGAGCCAAGATACATTAACTTCAATTTATTTAAATGATTGGGCCAATAGCTATAAGGATAAATCCACTCCCCTAGCCAAACGTTTTGCTGAAGATTATTTAAGAAGGTTCCATTTTGCTCGGGAAGAAGAACGGGGGCATACCAGAATATATAGTATTAACGGGGAAAACCTGAAGCCATATAATTGGGAACGGCCAATTGATGCGGCAGATATTATTAAAATAGATCTCGACGAACCCTTGTTGCCTGGAAAAAAACAAACTATAAATTTACTCTATTCTGTGAAAATCCCGTCAGACAAATTCACGAGATATGGATATGATGATCAAGGTAATTTCAAATTAAACTATTGGTATGTTACCCCTGCCGTATATAAAAATGAATGGGAAATCTATAGCGATAAAAACTTGGGAAATCAATACACACCCCCTATAAATGTCAAGATAAAACTATCCACCAGACCTTACTTGTATGTTGCTTCTCCACTTAAAACCGACAGGTTTGTTACCGAAGACACCTATAAAACCACGTATCTATCCGGCACAAATAGCGTCTCCTCCCAACTGTACCTTACAAAATCCTACAGGTTCGAATCTATTCAGGCAAACTCAACAGAGATCGTCACTAATCTAGAAGATGAAGGTTTGAATAATGAAATCAAGGGGATGCTGCTTTCCAGAATTATGGGTTTTCTGGAAAAAAGACTAGGAGATTATCCACAGGCTTCCCTCATGGTAACCAGAGACGAATATTTAAATAATCCTGTTTACGGTCTTAACCAGTTGCCAAGTTTTATAAGACCATTCCCAGATGGATTTCAATATGACATTAAGCAATTAAAGACCATTACCAATCAATTCATCAAAAACACTATTCTTATTAATCCAAGAAATGAACAATGGGTTTATGATGCCATTATGATTTCTCTTATGATAGATTATGTGGATGAATATTACCCTAACATGAAGCTAATTGGAAATTTAAGCGATGTATTTGGAATACGATGGTTTCATGCCTCCGACCTTGAATTTAACGATCAATATCCGTTTTTGTATTTGCACATGGCAAGAAAAAATATCGATCAGCCATTAACGACTGCACAAGATTCGTTGGTGAAATTCAACAAGAATATCGCCAATGCCTATAAAGCGGGAACAGGCTTAAAATATTTGGAAGATTACCTACAATCCAATGCCGTAAAAAATTCTATTTCAGATTTTTATAAATCCAACGTACTAAAACCAACCAGCGAGCAGGAATTTCTAAATATCCTTCAACAGAACACCGATAAGGATATATCCTGGTTTGAAAAAGATTATATCAACTCTAGTGAGAAAATTGATTTTAAGATAAGTAAGCTTCAGAAAACACCAGACTCGTTACGGGTAACAATAAAAAACAAAAGAAATACCAGCATGCCTATTTCACTTTATGGGCTAAAAGAGGGCAAGGTGGTGTACAAAACATGGGTCGAGGGGATAACGGGCACCAAAGAGGTTACAATTCCCAGGGACAGTATAGGCCGATTGGCATTGAATTATGAGGGAATTGCCCCAGAAGTTAACCAAAGAGATAATTATAGAAGAGTAAGTACTTTATTAAACAGGCCGTTACAGTTTAGGTTGTTCCAAGATGTAGAAGATCCAAGATATAACCAGTTTTTCTTTATGCCCGAGTTTAATTACAACTTATATGATGGTATTTCCATAGGACCAAAACTTTATAATAAGACCTTTCTTAATAAGAATTTTGAATGGAAAATATCGCCCAAATTTGGGTTTACGAGTAAAACCATTGTAGGATCGGCTGGAGCAAATTATACAAGCTACCTGGACGATGGAAATCTTTTTGCTTTAAAATTTGGAGCGGGAGGTACAAGATTCTCTTATGGCTACAATCTATTTTACGAAAAATTCACTCCTTTTGTGGGGCTCTACTTTAGGAACTCCTATTTAAGAGACAATCAGCGGCAGTCTTTAACCTTTCGAAATGTAAATGTAAAACAAGATCAAGATCCATTCAATCCTGTAGAACAGCCTAAATATAATGTGGTAAATTTAGGATATAATTTTAGTGACACCAATCTTATAGATTATTTTAGAGGGAGTGTAGATTACCAAATAGCCAAGAATTTCAGTAAAGTTTCCTTAACTTTAGAATACCGAAAATTATTTAAGAACAACCAGCAAATCAATTTGAGGTTCTTCGCGGGTACTTTTCTTTTTAATGATGAGACAGATAACGATTATTTCAGTTTTGCGCTCGATCGCCCTACAGATTATCTTTTCGACTACAATTACTATGGAAGAAGCCAAGCTAGCGGATTATTTAGTCAGCAAATTATCGTTGCCGAAGGGGGGTTTAAATCCCAGTTACAACCAGAATTTGCTAACCAATGGATCACTACTGCCAACGCTAGCACCAATCTTTGGAAATGGATCTATGTGTATGGTGATGTTGGCCTGGTGAAAAATGAAAGTTTTAAACCCACATTTGTGCACGATTCTGGAATCCGATTGAGTTTTGTAGCCGACTATTTTGAAGTTTTCTTGCCCGTTTATTCCAATCTTGGTTGGGAAATAGGACAAAAAGATTATGACCAAAAAGTCAGGTTCATCGTAACTTTGGATATAAACACGCTTATTAGATTGTTTACCAGAGAATGGTATTAGCCCATCAATCTCAAAATATATTTTAGTTATATTTTAAAGAACAATTGCAACACAGATTATTATATTCATAATTAAACGTTAATTATATCTTAATAATTATCAATACTTTAACTAATTCAATATTTTCTGCATTTTTATACTAATTATGCCAATTTTACTGAATTGTATTTAACCCTAGTTTTAGCTATATTTGTAACAATCCAAACATTATTTCATGCAAAGCGAAACACAATCTAAAGAATCTATATCCTTCGAAGATTTTAAAGCGCAGGTTTTAGAAGATTACAAAATTGCCGTTACCAGTAGGGAATGTAGCCTTTTGGGGAGAAGGGAAGTCTTAACGGGCAAAGCAAAATTTGGAATATTTGGTGATGGAAAAGAGATTCCCCAGTTAGCATTGGCAAAAGTATTCAAAAATGGAGATTTTCGCTCGGGGTATTATAGGGATCAAACTTTTATGATGGCCATTGGAGAACTTACTATCGAGCAGTTTTTTGCGGGATTGTACGCAGATACCAATATCGAAAATGAACCCATGTCTGCCGGGAGACAAATGGGTGGGCACTTTGCTACGCACAGTTTGGAGGAAGATGGAAGTTGGAAGAATTTAATGAAGCAAAAGAATTCCAGTGCAGATATCTCACCAACATCAGGTCAAATGCTAAGGTTGCTTGGGTTGGCTCAAGCATCTAAAATATATAGAAATGTCGAAGGAATAGATGCTGAAAAATTTTCGGACAATGGAAACGAAATTGCATGGGGAACCATAGGAAATGCAAGTACTTCCGAAGGTCATTTTTGGGAAACCATCAATGCTGCCGGAGTATTGCAAGTACCAATGGTAATGAGTGTATGGGACGATGAATATGGGATTTCTGTTCATGCAAAACATCAAACAACTAAAGAAAATATCTCAGAGGTCCTTAAAGGATTTCAACGAGATGAAGATCATAAAGGCTACGAGATCATAGTGGTAAATGGCTGGAACTATGTTGCCCTTGTCGAGGCTTATGAAAAAGCTTCAAAGATTGCAAGAACTAGCCACTCCCCTGTTCTTATTCATGTAAATGAATTAACTCAACCTCAAGGACATTCCACTTCCGGATCGCATGAGCGCTACAAGGATGAAGATAGACTAGCTTGGGAAAGAGCTTTCGATTGTAATGTAAAGTTCAAGCAGTGGATATTGGAGAACAACTTCGCATCAGAAGAAGAATTGGATGCCATAGATAAGGACATTAAAAAACAAGTAAGGGACGGAAAAAAAGCAGCCTGGACGGCATACAGCCAACCAATGAGAGATAAATTTTCAGATCTATTACCCCTTCTAGAAAATGCAGCTTCCCACTGTGGGAATAAGGATGCTATCGAATCTATGATAAAGGAACTTTCAGAAATAAAAGATCCGCTTAAAAAAGATCTCTTAGTAGCTGCCAGAAAGAGTTTACGCTATATGATAGGGTACGAAAACAATGCAAAGTCTGATTTGATAGATTGGATTGAAACCTACACTTCTACTTCTCAACTAGAATTTAGCAGCCATCTTTATAGCGCCTCTGCAAAAAATGCACTTTCCATAGAAGAAGTTGAAGCAACTTATGATGACGACGCTAAAGATGTAGATGCCAGGATTATTTTAAGAGACAACTTCGATAAAATTTTCGCTACAAAACCTGAGACCCTGATCTTTGGGGAAGATAGTGGAGCCATTGGAGATGTAAATCAAGGTCTGGAAGGACTTCAGGAAAAATATGGAAAACTACGAGTAGCAGATGTTGGGATTCGGGAAGCAACTATTTTAGGACAAGGCCTGGGAATGGCCATGAGAGGATTGCGCCCAATTGCCGAGATTCAATATTTGGATTATATATTATATGCGTTACAGATTATGAGTGATGATCTCGCAACTGTACAGTACAGAACTAAAGGAAAACAAAAAGCACCGCTAATTGTTAGAACTAGAGGACACCGTTTGGAAGGAATCTGGCATAGTGGATCCCCACTGGGTGCATTGGTAAATTTATTAAGAGGCATCCATATTTTGGTGCCTAGAAACATGACCAAAGCGGCTGGGTTCTACAATACTTTGTTAGAAGCAGACGAGCCTGCGTTGGTAATAGAATGCTTAAATGGATACCGACTTAAAGAGAAGTTGCCCAACAACTTTGGAGAGTTCAGGACTCCGTTAGGGGTAATAGAAACCATCAAGGAGGGATCAGATATTACCTTGGTTTCTTATGGATCTACGTTGAGGTTAGTGGAAGAAGCTGCTAATGAATTGGAATTAGTGGGGATAAACGCTGAGGTAATTGATGTTCAATCACTTTTACCTTTCGATCTTAATAAAGATATCGTAAAGAGCGTGGCTAAAACCAATAGACTTCTAGTGATAGATGAAGATGTCCCTGGAGGAGCTTCTGCGTACATCATGCAACAAATTCTTGAGAATCAAAATGCGTACGTGCATTTGGACAGCAAACCACAAACTTTGGCTGCAAAAGAACATAGACCTGCTTATGGAACAGATGGCGATTATTTCTCTAAACCTTCTACTGAAGATATCTATGAAAAAATATATGGGATCATGAATGAAGCAAACCCTTCAAAGTTTCCGAAACTGAGATAATCAATTTCCACAGAAATTAAAAAGGCCTATACTAGTTTCGTCCAGCTGTTCCGATAGCTGTCGGAATTGTTTCAGCTTCTTTTTACATTTTAATTACTATTTTTAGATCCTGAAATAAATTACCATTGACGTATTTTTATTTATTTGTAAATCCAAGACCCTGAAACAAGGCCAGGGTGACGATGCGGAATTGTCGTCATGCTGAACTTGTTTCAGCATCTGTTTTTATATTCAATATTTAGAAGAAATCCATTTATTTTGCGAACTCACACCAAACCTACATCCAACTTCGAGAATTAGATTCAATATTATAAAACATATAATTTATATATGGGAGGAAATTCTTGCTTACCGCTCTAAATGGAATATCTCCGCCCGCTGTATGAAAAATGACATTTAATAGGTTTCTTCTTTCATACCATAAAGGCTGCGAGATACTTATTGATTGAATTTTATAAATCTCAAACCGTTCTTCTGTTTTGTTCCAGACACCGTACTTTTTATAAACAAATTCATCAGAAACTATCAATTTCAGGGACCTGTACATTAAAATCTGCCAAATTACAGCGAGTACGGTATATAGCCCCACCAATATAAGCCAAATTGTAAAAGATATAGCATTCACATAGGGGACTACAAAATAACTGGCCAAGGCAGGAACCATCACAATAATCAACCGTCTCACCAATAAAACCTTATCTGGAGAAAAGGTCTTTCGAAAACCCTTGGACTGGTTTGTATACAGGAATGAGCTCACCTTTGCGACTAATACCTTATCCAGACCAGGAATTTTAATTTTACTTTTCTGAAGGTCATTCTCACTGTTTGCTAGAGAAATACGTACTTCGTATAAATTCAGCCATTTTTGTACAGGGTTTGTGATCACCTTAAATAATTGCACGCGTGTTGGCTTTAAAGAAACTTTCGTATTGGTATTTAAGCCCATTTCCACTTCCAGGCTATCTTTTGTTTGGGTCAATTTTAAGTTGAAATATTTTATAAACACTTCGGCAACGGTTATTAAAATACTCAATAGCAGAACAATAAACACAATGAGCATAAAGATGTAAACCGATTCCATAGGTCCAGGCACTTCATTTAAATATTCCTGTATGGTTTGCGAATATTCTTCAGATACTGTTCTTGCTTCATTATAAATAGTCGAGAAAAAAGCGGCCATCAATACCAGTCCTCGAAGATAATTGGTGCTTATCCCTATTTTCAATAAGGTTAAAAAACTCAATTTATGAGTCCAATCTTGATTTTTAGATGACTTTTCGGTAATTTCCAGATCGGTGATCTTCTCTGAATATTTATTCCTTACCTCAATCAGAATAGCCAAAAGTTGGTTTGCTTCTTCATTGGAAATAGCCTTAATACCAATTTCCTCTTTTTTGCTTCCCGCTGTTTCAATCACAAAACTGCTAACATTCAGAAGACGTTGTAGAAGGGAACGTTTACTATATACCTGCTGAATCCTATCAAAAGGGATCGCAATATCTTCTTTATTGAATACCCCTTTTTGAAGTACAAATTCCTGATTTTTATAATTTATATAAAAAAGGAACCTCTGGTAATAAACAAAGCTGTAAACAAGAACAAGAACTGATATAACCACCATACCCAATACAATGTAAACCATGGTTGACGTACTAGGCCCGGTGAATAAAAAATATACGATAATGGCCCAAAATCCTTTTAATAAATTAAAAATCCTGGTGAGAAAAATTAGAAGTATTCCAATTTTCGATTGCCTTTGAGGTACTGCAAATAAATTAGAATTCATTTGTGGTAAGCTTTACGGCCAAAGCCTCTTTTAACTTTAATGCGAGATCTGGGGCCAATCCGGGAATTACAATATCGCTACCGCTGCCGCCCGCCGTAAAAATTTTAAGGGTAGAGATCTTTAGCATCTTATCAAGTACATCCCGGGAAATAGAGGCGTGCTGAATCCTGTTAAAGGGAACTACCGTAGTTTTATTTATGAGATAGCCCCTTCTGTACAAAATGTCCTTTTCCCTAAGGGCAAATCCATATTTCTTCTGTAGCCGGGAAATGTTCCAAAATTGGAAACCAAAGTATAACACGATCCCGATAAGAAGTATAATTAATTGAAGCTGGCTTATTTCGAAATAAAACAAAATCCCCCAACCAATTATCGCCGCACATAAAAACAAAAGGTTTTTAAGATTGGATTTTATGAGATAATTCTTTGAGATTGGTTGAAAATCTACTTCTTCATACTGAGGCAATGAAGCAATATCAATTGGTTGATTGGTGAAATTTTCCATTACGGAAGCCATTTTTTTTCAAAATTCGGTTTGCGTTTTTCTAGAAACGCGTCCCTTCCTTCTTTTGCTTCCTCTGTCATATATGCCAGTCTGGTTGCTTCTCCTGCAAAAACTTGTTGCCCTACCATTCCGTCATCGGTAAGGTTCATGGCAAATTTCAACATTTTAATAGACGTTGGGGATTTTGCCAATATTTCCTCTGCCCACTCATAAGCAGTAATTTCCAGATCGGCATGTGGGATTACCGCATTCACCATCCCCATTTCAAAGGCTTCTTGAGCCGAATAATTCCTCCCTAAAAAGAAGATTTCCCTTGCTCGCTTCTGCCCTACCATTTTTGCCAAATAAGCCGAGCCATAGCCTCCGTCGAAACTCGTCACATCTGCATCGGTTTGTTTAAAAATGGCATGTTCTTTACTGGCCAAAGTCATATCGCACACCACATGTAAGCTATGCCCTCCTCCTACTGCCCAACCAGGCACTACTGCGATCACTACTTTTGGCATAAACCTTATTAAACGTTGCACCTCAAGGATATTCAACCTGTGCATCCCATCTTCCCCCACGTAACCTTGATGGCCTCTAGCCTTTTGATCCCCCCCACTACAAAACGAATACACTCCATCCTTAGAGGAAGGTCCTTCTGCAGAAAGTAAAACCACTCCTATAGAAGTATCTTCTTGTGCATTGTAAAATGCATCGTAAAGTTCACTGGTGGTTTTAGGCCTAAACGCATTGCGTATATCTGGTCTATTAAAAGCTATTCTGGCTACACCGTTGGCTTTTTTATAAGTGATGTCTTCGTATATTTTAGCAGGCTTCCATTCTATCTTGCTCATCTTTCTAATTTTTTATAAAAATAGAGTTTTTGTAAAACTGTACATAATATATAGACAAAGAAGAATTAGTTATTATCTTCGGAAAGCTTTCAGAACAGGTTGTAGATTTCTTTTATTTGTCATCCCGACATAAGGAAGGATCTCTAATTAAATTAATCCTGTTTTACAGGGATTCTTCAGTCCACTACGTTACCTTCAAAATGACATTTTTTTATCTTCATCCAATTCCGAATCGTCACCCTGAACTTGTTTCAGGGTCTATTATTCTGGGGCAACTTAGAAAATACGTCAATGGTAACTCGCTTCAGGACCCTAACAATTTAATAAAAAAAAAGCCTGAGATGGATTTCTCAGGCTTTTAAGGAATATTATTTGATTCTTATTTCGAATATTTAGCCATTAAAGGTTGGAGTTTCATACCCCACATTTGACCAATTTGCATGGATTTTTCAGTAATTACAGGTAATTCAACAGTCATTTTTTTTCCAACGGGAGTTGCATAAAAATCTAGGATCTGATCCAATTCTGCTTCTGTAAAGCTTTCCATATAAACTACCGCTAATTGATCGAAAAGATTTGTCATGCTTTCTTCTACATCCTTTTTAAAGGCAGCCCTGTTTTCTTCGGCAACCATCCCTACAAGAGGTTTTAGCATTACATCGAAAGTAGCACCAGAATTGATTTCAATCAATTGAACTGCTTTTGCTTTGTAAGCGGCATCGGCTTCTTGAGAAAATCCCGTGAATCCAATAAATAAAAAGAATACTGCGTAAAATGTGTTTTTCATAATTATTGCTTTTTTTAAAAATTGCTTAAAAATAATGCTATTTGTGGGATGGCGAAATTTTTCAGTTTAAAAAAACAAGAAATCTATGCGAAACCAATCAATTGCACAATTCTTGATATATTTAATTCAAATGATCAAAATGAAGTTTTTCGGTTTTCTTTTTCTAGTGCTTTTTATTTCCACTTATGGAATGGCCCAGGAAATTCCTGCAATTGAGGAATCAGCAGATTTTATCGTACAGCGTGTAGAAATTAGACCTTCTTTATCTACGCTTGCTCCAGAGAATCCGTATGTTGGGAAATTTAAAATTAGAACCGTGGATTTTGATGTTAAAGACCAGCCAATTCAGATCAATCTTTCAGAAATTATGAGAGAAGAGGAAAGAATGCGTGCCAACAGGTATGTAGAACTTGCACCTCCCATTTACTTAACAAAAGAAAAGGGTTCGGTAAGCTTCTCTTTAAATCCGAGGGATACTGATGCCAGGTACTTTAACCAAAATTTTAATCCTTCTTTGCCAAGAACAGGGACGAGAAATACGGTTTATAAAGATGCTTCAGAAACTACCGGCTCTATTTATTATTCCAGCTATTCCCCTTTTTACAGAAGATACCACTAAGAACTTTTGAATCAAGGATACGGGGAAAGCCTACGAGGTAACAGAATCAGGAATGCTGAACAACAAGGGCCAAGAAACTAGACCTTTGTCTTGGCTCTTGGTTCTAGCCTCTTGTTATTTAAATGTCGTGATTATCTTGATGCTATACCCGAGGCAGCGACGCGTGAAAACTCTAAAAATTAATCGTTCTTAAGGTAGATTCCATCCTCTTTTATCTCTATCATCCTTTGTTTGTAAAGGGTTCCCACGGCTCTTTTGAAACTCTTTTTGCTCATTTGCAAAACACGCTGAATCTCGGTGGGATCAGATTTATCTGTAAGTTTTAAATGCCCGCCTTTTAGGGATATTTCATTTAAAATACTCTGCGCATTTGGCTCGATACTTCTATAACCCGGGCGTTGCAAGGTAACATCCAACTTCCCATCTGGCCTCGTCTTTTTGATCCAAGCCTTCATACGGTCGCCAGGGTTAAGCTCCTGAAAAATATCATCTTTATAGATAAGTCCTTGGTGCAATTCATTCACAATTACATTCACTCCAAGATCTGTTGGATTAACTATGATAATATCCACTTCTTCAAATGGCTCTACGGTAATTTCAGAATTATCCATAAAAGCGTTGGTTTTGCTGGAAGCTACCAATCTATCGGTCTCTTCATCTAAATAACAAAACACTAGATACCAGCTATCCTTACGCATTTTTGAAGCCATCTCCCTATAAGGAACAAAGAGGTGCTTTTCTAGGCCCCAATCCAAAAATGCCCCAATATCAGATACTTCCACACACTTTAAATAGGCAAACTCATCAAGTTTAACATAGGGCCGCAGTGTTGTTGCCACCGGACGTTCAGAATGGTCCAAATAAACAAATACGTCTATCTCGTCTCCTATATTAAAACTTTCCGGTTTGTATTTATTTGGTAATAATACCTCATAATCACCAGAGCCGGTAAGGAATAAGCCTGGTTCGGTATCACGATCTATTATTAATGTATGGTATTGTCCTAGTGTAAGCATAACTTTATTTTAAAATGCAAAGATACTTTATATTTTATGGGTTTTGTTAAAAACAAAAAAGAGACTGCAAAGCAATCTCTTTTATATAATTGAATGGTTTTTATTTATCTAAAAACACTCTCTTTTTTGAAATGTTTAGTTAACATATAATAAACCACTGCTCTATATTTATTTCTATTGGATTTGCCATATTTTTCCATTACAGAATTTAAGCCGTCTTCTGTTTTTGCATCATCTTTTAAACCTAATTTCTTAATTAGAAAGTTTTTCTTTACAGTTTCCAATTCGGAAGAACTCGATCCCGAAACAGTTTCGGCATCCTTGTTAAAAATACTAGGCCCACAAGCTTTAGTAACTGCACTTAATAAAGTTTCATCGGCACTGGTTCCAAATTTGTCTTTAATATCCTTGGAATATTTGGCTACTTTTTCTTCTGTTTTGGTCATTGGTAAGTTATTTTAGGTTATATGAGCCTCAATTTACAAGATTTTATTTTATAAATGAACTTTAGGTTCAAGATTTTATAAAATCAAAATATTCCAATAGGATCTCGTCATTTAGCTTTCTAGGAGTAAAAATTTCCAAAAGTTTCGGTTTTTCTGAAGGTTTAAAGAATTTCTTCAGCTCAGCAGTCATTTGATTTGAATCCTGAGCCATAGCATACTCAAAACTGTACATCTCACATAAAGACTTCGCATTTAAATCGTGTACGGTTTCAAAGTAGGTGTCAAAATTATCGGTATTCTTATTCCCGGGAAGTATTCTAAAAATTCCACCTCCGGAATTATTAATGACAATGATCCTGAAATTGGAAGGGATATAATTGTTCCACAAGGCATTGCTATCATATATAAAGCTCAGGTCCCCACAAATAAGTATGGTGGGTTGTTTTTTTACCAAAGCGGCACCCACAGCTGTCGAAACACTTCCGTCAATTCCACTTGTCCCGCGGTTGCAAAATATAGATTGCGAGGCATCCCAATTAAATAGTTGTGCATACCTCACCGTCGAGCTATTTCCCAGTTGAACATTATAATCCTTTGGAATTAAAGGAACGATGGATTGTACGGCCTTAAAATCTGAATAAGGAATCTGACTCACATAAAGGTCATGGCGCTTTTTACGTTGTTCATTTATAGTTTTCCAATGACTCGCATAATCACTGTTTACTGAAATGGTTGCGGGTAAAAATTTCTGAAAGAAGGAATTTACCGAAGTCTCAAAATGCTTGTTTAAACAGAAAAAGGTGTTATATGCCTTTTTTGGATCTATATGCCAATGCTGCTTGGGTTGATAATTCCGAAGAAAAGATTTGATCTTTTTGGAAACGATCATCCCTCCAAAAGTCAGTAAAATATCGGGTTGTAAAGCTTTAAATTGTTGTGCCGCATCTTCCGATTTTTCTATGGGACCAATCAAGGTATCAATTCGGGTAAAGAACTCTGGATGATGAATATTGGAAGTGGTTTCGGTAAAAATAATCACGGTAGGATCTTCAGCTAAAAGATCCAGATATTGTTGTTCTACATTGTTTGGCGGCATCACCCCTACAATGACCATTTTTCGTTTTGCCGAATTCCAAAGCTCTAGATAGGGTTTCAAGGCTTCTTTAGAATATTCCCTTAAACTAAGGTCTGGCAAAATTTCAACAGGATCTGTGATCTCACTTTCCTCTAAAGCGTAAAGGGGTTCGTAAAATGGCACATTTATATGAACAGGACCATTGTTCTCTAGTGCACTGTTCAATGCCAAATTGATCTCACGCTCATTATGGCGTCGACTTTCGAATTGTTTTTGAAGCAGTTTTTTGTCCAGCACTTCTTTTTCCAAAACCAGTTCTGAATATAAATTAGCGGAATATAGAATATGGTTCCCAAAAACATTCTTTTGCCTAATTGTTTGCCCATCCCCAATATCGATGCGTTCTATGGGCCTGTCTGCAGAAATCACCACCAATGGAATATCGCTATAATAAGCTTCAGCAATTGCAGGATAATAATTAAGCAAGGCAGAGCCAGAAGTACATATAACGGCAACCGGTTGCTTTATCTGCTGTGCAATTCCCAAAGCAAAAAATGCGGCGCAGCGTTCATCTACAATACTGTAAGCTTTAATTTCTGGGTGATTTGTGAAGCCGATAGTTAAAGGTGCATTTCGTGAGCCTGGCGAGATCACCACATGCTTGATATTCTTCGCTGCACAAAGGGCAACAATAGATTGGGCAACCGGTATTTTGGAGTATTTCACGATATTTATTTAAATAAATTAGATCGGGAAAATCAAATAAAAATTTCCCCTGCCGATCTTATTGATTTCAAAATTACAATTTTTAGCGACTATTCTTCCATAGCCTATATTTTATAAAGCAGCCTTCATGGTCCGGGACTTATTTACAGTTTCTTCCCATTCTGCGGTTGTATCAGAATCTTTTGTTATTCCACCTCCTACATAAATTGCAACTTCTCCCTCATTATATTTCATACAGCGTAAATTCACGAAAACCGAAGAATCCTTTCTTATACTGGAATATACCTGATTTTCCTGATTGCGGGTCCTATTGCTTCGTTTGATCTCGGTGGTCATATTTAATGGGCCCAAATATCCTGTATAAAATTCCCGGTCGTATTTTTCGTGCTCGAGAATGAAGTCGTAAGCCTCTTTTTTTGGCAATCCACAAATTGCCGGGGTGGGATGCAATGCCCTTATAATAGCACCTGTTTCTGAAGTGCCGTTTTTGATAGTTCCAGAAATATCAGTCCGTAAATGCAATAAACTCCCAGCTTCACTTGTGTAAGTTTCGGAAATTTTCAGTTGGTCTCCGGTATATCCCAAGGCCTTTAAATTGAAAAGGATAGAGTCGGTTACAATTTGTTGTTCCACTATTTCTTTATTGGTCCACCCATTTTCTTTGAAATTCTGAAGCTTTCTAGTACCCGCAAGTGCCATCGTGCTAAACTTGGTTCGCTCGGTTTTTAATAAGGTTTCAGGAGTTGCGCCCAGCCATATTCCCGTTTCCGGATGATTCCAGATATAAACAAAGGCATTGGGATATAATAAAAGTAAATTTTGAAAAATTTCTATAGCCGAGCTTTTCACTTTTTGAAATTCCTTCCTTGACAGCACCACTTTTTTAAGATCGCTTTCTTTGATTGCCTTTGCCCCAGCCTCGACTAAATTTATATGATTTGACTTTGCTCTTGGATCTTCATCCCCTTCAGAAATACCATCTTTTGCATTCATTCCAAAATCAGATCCTGCAAAATGCGCTAAAAAAGTTTTCGTTGATTCCTTTTCAGGAATAAAAAGTGGGTTTTCTATGCTCTTAAATGGAGCAAATACAAATCCGCTTTCCGAAAAATCCTTGATTCTAAAGGAATTCTTTGTTGTTTGGGATAAAAGGTGTACAGACTCTTTTCCCGGGAGCCTGTAACCTACTGTTGGATTGCCAGCGGCTAGATGATCCCTTAATAAGTTGAAAAAATCTTCGGAGCTCATCAGCTTTTTTTAGGCAATGAAATGGTGGTTAATTTTACCAAAGAGATCAAATTATCTTCCTCATCTGTGATCTTAATGTCCCAAAGTTGGGTTGTCCTTCCTTTGTGAATGGCAGAAGCCTTTGCAAAAACAAATCCTTCGCGAATGCTTTTTACATGGTTCGCAGAGATCTCGATCCCTCGAATAATACATTCCGAAGAATTATTAAGCAGCAGGGAAGCCATGCTCCCAATTGTTTCAGCCAAGGCTACTGTAGCCCCTCCATGCAAAACTCCATCGGGTTGATGTACTTTGGGGGTTACCGGCATTTTTCCAAGCACATACTCGTCTGTAATCTCCACAATTTCGATATCCAAGGTTTCCATCAAGGTATTCTTGAACATTTGTTTACACTTTTCGAGTAATTGCTCGTTCTGCATATGAATTAGATTGTTTACTTTGTAAAAATACAAAACCAAAAAGGATGAATCCAACCGAAAAACAGGTTTCTTATAAAATCACAAATACCTACGCCACCCTAAATGAACGGACTTCAAAAACGAAAAATGTTTGGGTGGTTTTCCATGGAATAGGATATCTTTCTACATACTTTCTGAAATATTTTAAAGGATTAAATCCTGAAGAAAATTATATCGTCGCTCCCCAGGCTGCTTCCAAGTATTATCTAAATGGAAAATACACGCATGTAGGCGCTTCTTGGTTTACCAAAGAAAAAACCCAGCAGGAAGTAGAAAATGCACTGAATTATTTGGATGAAGTGGTTAAGGCAGAAGATCTAGATACTGCGACAAACCTTATAGTTTTAGGGTATTCACAAGGGGTTTCTGTTGTTACCCGTTGGATTTCCAGAAGAAAAATTCAATGTTCTCAACTCATCCTCTGTTCCGGTGGTCTTCCTAAAGAATTAGAATCCCAAGATTTTCAGTATATGGAGGAAACTAAGGTTAGTATGATATATGGGAAAAATGACCCCTATATGGATGATGAGCGACTGAAAAATGAGAAAATTCATGCCACGAAATTATTCCCAAATAACCTGTCTGTTATCCCATTTGAGGGGGTTCATGAAATGAAACCTTCTATAATTGAATCTTTAGTTTAGATTGACAGCTATAATCTTGTTGAATGAAAATAAAGACTGCTAATACGAAACAATCAAAAAGTTCTTTTTTAAAAAGTCTTGGCCCCGGATTTTTATTAGCCGGGGCAGCCATTGGAGTTTCCCATTTGGTACAGTCTACCAGAGCCGGGGCCGATTATGGATTTATCCTTATTTGGGTTTTGGTAATCGCTTGCGCTACAAAATACCCTTTTCTGGAATTTGGTCCCCGATATGCCGCCGCAACTGGAAATCATTTAATTACCGGCTACAAAAAACTGGGGGTTTTCCCCTATTGGATCTTTATTGTTATTACCATAGGAACCATGTTTATTATTCAGGCAGCAGTTACGATCGTGACCGCTGGTTTAGCCGAACGGCTTTTTAACTTTGGTTGGTCTCCCTTTCTTTGGAGTTTTATAATTCTTGTATGCTGTATTGCACTTTTAATCATTGGAAAATATCCTGGATTGGATAAAAGCATGAAGATCATTGTCACTTTTTTAACCTTAGCAACCTTGGGCGCTGTAGTTATGGCTTTTGGAGCCGGAACAACAGAAAAGGCACTCAGCACCCCACATCCTTCTTTATGGACCACTGCAAGTCTCGGGTTTATAATTGCTTTTATGGGCTGGATGCCAATTCCTATAGATGCCTCGGTCTGGCACTCCATTTGGACCAAAGAAAAATCTAAACAAACCAATCATAAATCAAGTATTAAAGAAGCCTTTACAGATTTTAATATCGGATATCTTTCGGCATCCTTTATAGGGTTGTTATTTCTAATTCTTGGAGCTTTGGTCATGTTTGGAAGTGGTACTTCCTTTTCTTCAAATTCAGTAGAATTTTCCTCGCAATTGGTAGAACTCTATGGTAAAACTTTAGGCTTTTGGAGTACGCCAATAATATCAATCGCAGCATTTATAACACTGCTAAGCACTACCCTTACCGTAACAGATGCTTTCCCTAGAGTGATTTCAGAATTATTAAATCCGGAAACTAATAAGGTTCAAAATGAAAAGAAAAAATGGAAGGATTATAAAATTGGAATCTTTGTGATACCTCTACTCTCCTTGTGTATTTTATTCTTTCTTTCCGGCTCTTTCATATTTCTGATAGATTTCGCTACCGGACTTTCGTTTTTATCGGCGCCATTTCTGGCGTATTTCAATTATAAATTGGTTACAGGGAATCATTTAAAAAAGGAAGATCAACCCACAAAAGCATATAGGATCTTTAGTTTGATCTGTCTTGGGCTACTCTCTGTTTTTACACTCGTTTATCTCTATTATATTTTGTTTTTGTAATATTTAAGAGATAACTTTTTTAAATTCATCCCATCCCCAGCCCTTCCCAGTGGGAAAGGAGCAACAATGTTTTAAAGTCCTCCCCTTGGGGGAGGATTTAGGAGGGGACGAGCGCATGAATTATTTAAACTCATCCCATCCCCAGCCCTTCCCTAGGGGAAGGGGGCTAACAATGTTTTAAAGTCCTCCCCCTCGGGGAGGATTTAGAAGAGGATGAGCGCATGAATTATTTAAACTCATCCCATCCCCAGCCCTTCCCTAGGGGAAGGGAGCTAACAATGTTTTAAAGTCCTCCCCCTCGGGGAGGATTTAGAAGAGGATGAGCGTTATCCATATTTACACTCTAAAAGATTGTTTTTAACTAGAGGGTTTAGTTAAAGCCAAAAAAAGATCCCGATTTTCATCGGGATCTTTTAGTACGACCTTACAATAAAAGCCTATTATGTAGATGCTTATTTTACTTCTTCGAAGTCTACATCTTCAACATCATCTGCCTGCTTTGCATCGTCTGCTCCACCTGCATCTGCTCCCGGAGCTCCGTTTGCACTTGGTGCGCCTTGAGCGTCCGCTTGCGCCTTGTACATTTCTTCTGAAGCTGTTTTCCATGCTTCGTTCAATTTGTCCAATGCTGGAGCAATAGTTTCAATTTCCTGGGTTTCGTAAGCTTTCTTCAATTCTTCCAAAGCATCTTCAACTGGTTTTTTCTTATCCTCAGATATTTTATCACCAAATTCTTTCAATTGCTTTTCAGTTTGGAAGATCATTCCATCAGCCTCGTTCAACTTGTCTACTTTCTCTTTCGTCTTTTTATCAGACTCAGCATTTGCTTCAGCATCTTGCTTCATTTTTTGGATCTCCTCTTCAGTTAATCCAGAAGAAGCTTCAATTCTAATATCCTGAGTTTTGTTGGTAGCTTTATCTGTAGCACTTACTTTAATAATACCATTCGCATCAATATCAAAAGTCACTTCAATTTGCGGAGTTCCTCTTTGTGCTGGTGGAATTCCATCTAAATGGAACCTACCAATGGTTTTATTATCTGTTGCCATAGGACGTTCTCCTTGCAACACATGGATCTCAACCGATGGTTGATTATCTGATGCTGTAGAGAATACCTGGGATTTCTTTGTAGGAATCGTTGTGTTGGACTCGATTAACTTGGTCATAACACCACCCATGGTTTCGATACCAAGGGAGAGAGGCGTAACATCCAGTAACAATACATCTTTTACATCTCCTGTTAATACCCCACCTTGAATAGCTGCTCCAATTGCAACAACCTCATCTGGATTCACTCCTTTTGAAGGCTTCTTTTTAAAGAATGCTTCAACTTCTTCCTGAATTTTAGGAATACGAGTAGAACCACCTACTAAAATAACTTCATCTATATCACTTATGGAAAGACCCGCATCACTTAATGCCTTTTTCACGGGATCCATAGAACGTTTTACCAACTCATGCGCTAATTGCTCAAATTTAGATCTTGTTAAAGTCTCTACCAAGTGTTTTGGCCCACTTGCAGTAGCCGTAACATATGGTAAGTTGATCTCTGTTTGTGTAGAAGAAGATAATTCGATCTTCGCTTTTTCAGCAGCTTCTTTTAAACGTTGTAAAGCCATAGGATCTTTTCTAAGATCGATGTCTTCTGCCTTTTTAAAAGAGTCTGCAAGGAAATCTATGATTACCTGGTCAAAATCATCCCCACCTAGGTGCGTATCACCA
The DNA here is from genome assembly GCF_007827275.1 of Gillisia sp. Hel_I_86. Taxonomy (NCBI): domain Bacteria; kingdom Pseudomonadati; phylum Bacteroidota; class Flavobacteriia; order Flavobacteriales; family Flavobacteriaceae; genus Gillisia; species Gillisia sp. Hel_I_86. The sequence goes on from NZ_VISE01000001.1 coordinate 184,193, forward strand.
TTTGTAGACAATACTTCAAATACACCATCTCCCAATTCTAGGATAGAGATATCAAAGGTACCCCCACCAAGGTCATAAACAGCGATCTTTTGATCAACGGATTTTTTGTCCAATCCGTAAGCCAATGCCGCAGCAGTAGGCTCGTTTATAATTCTTCTTACTTTAAGTCCTGCGATCTCACCAGCTTCTTTCGTTGCATGACGTTGAGAATCGTTAAAATATGCAGGAACAGTAATAACCGCTTCAGTTACCTCATGTCCAAGATAATCTTCAGCCGTTTTTTTCATTTTTTGCAAGATCATTGCAGATAATTCTTGTGGAGTATACATTCTCCCGTCGATATCCACTCGTGCAGTATCGTTATCTCCTTTGATCACTTTATAAGGAACCCTTCCTGCTTCCTTAGAAGATTCAGAATATTTGTTCCCCATAAATCTCTTTATAGAAGATATGGTCTTAGTTGGGTTTGTAACAGCCTGACGTTTTGCAGGATCTCCCACTTTGATCTCACCACCTTCTACAAATGCAATTACAGAAGGAGTTGTTCTTTTCCCCTCGGCATTAGGGATTACCACAGGCTCGCTACCTTCCATTACAGATACACAGGAGTTAGTAGTACCTAAGTCAATTCCAATTATTTTACTCATAACAGTATACGTGTTTAAATTTTATTATTTCAGTTTCACAAACACAAATAGTCAATGATTATGCCAGCGGTCGAGTTCTGACAGGTTGTCATAAATATTGTTTTTATTGGCATTCCTCCTTCATTGCGCCTCTAACAAGCGCAATGAATGCGTCGGGCTTTCCGCTTAATCTTTTAATTTCAAAAAAATTAAAAGGATATCGCTGCAATCCCTAATGCGAAAACAAATCACAAATAATTCTTAATAACAAAATTGCAAAAATGAAATCTGAGAGTATCAAATCCTTATTTTTGTCCTTAAATTTTGGATTAGAATGCGAAAAATAGAATGTATTAGTGTTTTTGATATGTTGAAGGTTGGAGTTGGGCCGTCCAGTTCTCACACTTTAGGTCCCTGGCGAGCAGCGCAAAGATGGATCCAAGAACTCAAGGACAAAAAATGTTTTGAAGAAGTAGAAGCCGTCCATATAGATCTTTATGGTTCGCTTTCCCTTACCGGGAAAGGACATGCCACAGATCTTGCCGTTATGTTGGGCCTAGCGGGATTCGATCCTGTAAGAATGGAAATAGATCAAATAGATCCTGAAATTTTCAATATTAAAACCACTAAATCCATCATTTTAAATGGAGAGAATGCCATCCATTTTGATCCGGAAACCCAAATAAAATTCAATAGAAATTTTCTCCCATTCCATCCTAACGGAATTACTTTTAGAGCTACCTTAAGAAATGGCAAAAAAACCTCCTCCTCCTACTATTCTATCGGTGGCGGGTTTGTTGTAAAAGAGGAGCGCAAGAATGCCTCGAAAAAAATGCAAAGCTTTCAGGAATTTCCGTTTCCAATAGAAAAGGCAACAGAACTTTTGATTTATTGCAATGCAGAGAACAAAAGCATTTCAGAAATCGTGATGGAAAATGAAAAATCCTTACGCTCTCCTGAAGAAATCCAAAACGGATTAAAAGAGATTTGGGATGTTATGCTAGAGTCTATGTATATTGGTTGTCATACAGAAGGCACCTTACCCGGCGGACTCAATGTGCACCGTCGCGCCTTCGATATGAACAAAAAATTACTTGGAGAAGCCTCCTACAATTCCCCACAAGAATGGCTGGAAACCATTAGACATACGGAAGTTAAATTTAGACAGATCCTAAAATGGGTAAGCTGTTTTGCTTTAAGCGTGAACGAGGTAAATGCGTCATTGGGAAGAGTGGTCACCGCTCCAACCAACGGAAGTGCCGGAACTGTTCCTGCCGTGCTCATGTATTATATGGTCATAGAGAATCACCAAGCTACTTTTGAAGAAGTAAAACGATTTATGTTGGTTGCTGGGGAAATAGGAAGTTTATTTAAAAAAGGAGCCACCATCTCTGCTGCTATGGGTGGCTGCCAAGCAGAAATTGGGGTTTCATCGGCCATGGCGGCCGGAGCTCTTACAGAACTTATGGGCGGAACGCCAGCCCAAGTTCTAATGGCAAGTGAAATTGCAATGGAGCACCACCTTGGTCTTACCTGCGATCCAATTGGCGGATTGGTACAAATTCCTTGCATAGAACGCAATGCAATGGGCGCAATAAAAGCCATAAATGCTGCAGAAATTGCGATGGATAGTGATGCATCAAAAGCAAAGGTGCCATTGGACAAGGTAATAGAAACTATGTGGGATACTGCAAAGGACATGAATTCCAAATACAAGGAAACTTCAGAAGGGGGTCTGGCAGTAAAAGTGAATATGAGTGATTGCTGATTTTAAAAGCAACTCCTGGCAAATTAACCTAACATTAAATTCTATTAGCTCCTACTATATTGTTTAAACCAAACCATATCACACTATTTAAAATTAAAAACCTATTTCGGAATTATGGCTGGATGCTGGTTTCCTATTTTGTGTTTTTTGCATTATTAGGAATTCTTCAAGTTTTATTTCCAAATCTAAATTTTCTAAAATATCAGCAATCCGAACTCAATTCCTTATTGTCTGAAAACCCATGGAAATTTGCATTGATGGCAGTGGTTATAGCTCCGGTTTTGGAGGAAGGGATGTTCCGCACGCTAATTAAACCCTCTACAAGCGAATTCATATTTTTCCTTTGCAGCTGGATCCTCGTGGGTGTTGCCATTTTTATACCAGTAGATGTACATTGGGCATTAAAATTTGGCTTTCTACTGCTCTTCATCACGTTGATCTACTTTTTTCTGAAAGAATTAATCCCTAAATCGTTTCAATATAAAGCATGTAGTTTTTTAAACAGGAATTATATAAGTGTTTGGATCATCACCGCGGTTATTTTTGGATTGGTGCATATCTCCAATTATGTAGATGGGTTTCAAATAGATTTTTTATTGTTGTTAATGATCGTGCCCAGGATTATAGCCGGGTTTTACTTTGGGAAAGTTAAGATCGAAAACAAACACATGGTGTGGCCAATTGCGATGCATGCCATGAACAATGCAACCGTCCTATTATTTCTTATCCCTAGCATGGTATAGATTTGGCCCTTTTTTATTCAGGAATACATCCTTCTTTGGTTCGAGTATCTATTAGATAGACGATCTTCCAAAAGCCTTTTTCTTTAAATAGCTGAAAAGTATTTACGCCACAATGACTTAATTCCCCATTCACGAAAAATGAATAAGGGGTAGACACATTTGCCATTGGACCATCTACTTGAATTTTAAAGGAGTGGATTTTCTCTTCAAATTTTGTGGTTTTGGGAATTGCAGAAATAGCTTTCAAAAAGCTTCCAAACTCTTCTATTATCAATTTAGGCTCGGCATCTTTTTTCACACTTATGGACTGCATCTGGATCTCTGGATGCACCATGGACCTAAGTGCTGTAGTATCTTGTTTATGAAAAGCTGTAAAAAAATCCTCTATAAGTGTCTTGGCAGCAACTTCATCAATTGTCTGCTGTCCATAGCCTATGGATCCAATGAAAAATAGCAATATGCTTAAATAGCGCCTCATGATTCTAAGTTTTGAATGTGGTACACTAATTTACTACTTTTACCCATCTAAAAAAATGAACTAATGTCAGTTGCCAAGAAACAGTATAAAAGGATTACCACCAAGTCGTTGGTTGAAATGAAAGCCAATGGGGAAAAGATCGCAATGCTCACCGCATACGACTATACCATGGCTCAAATTGTGGATGGTGCGGGGATAGATGTGATTTTGGTGGGCGATTCTGCCAGTAATGTAATGGCGGGTCACGAGACCACACTTCCTATTACCTTGGATCAGATGATCTATCATGCCGCCAGTGTGGTGAGGGGAATCGAGCGTTCTTTGGTAGTGGTAGACCTTCCGTTTGGAAGTTACCAGAGTGATCCCAAAGAGGCACTTAGATCTGCCATTAGAATTATGAAGGAAAGTGGGGGACATGCTGTAAAGATGGAAGGTGGAAAAGAAATCAAAGAATCCATAAAACGGATTTTAAATGCGGGAATCCCTGTAATGGGACATTTAGGACTTACCCCACAATCTATATATAAATTTGGAACCTATACGGTACGTGCAAAAGAAGAACAAGAAGCCGAAAAGTTAAAAGAGGATGCATTATTGTTGGAAAAATTAGGCTGTTTTGCGATGGTGCTGGAAAAAGTACCCGCCAAACTTGCTAAAGAAGTGGCAGAAAGTGTGAGCATTCCAATTATTGGAATTGGTGCGGGAAATGGGGTAGATGGCCAAGTATTGGTAACCCATGATATGTTGGGAATGAATCATCAATTCAATCCTAGGTTTTTAAGGCGTTATGCAGATATGCATGGAGAAATGACCAAAGCCTTTGAAAGTTATAAAAACGATGTAAAAAGCAAAAGTTTCCCAACAGACGAGGAGCAATATTAAAACCTATTTTAGGCTGAATTTATTTATGGGGATTCATAAATCTATTTAAGCAGTCACCTAAATCGGAAAAATTATTTTGATTGTCCATAAAGTATCATAAACTAATAAAGGACGTCATTCTGTCCCGAAGCTTCGGGAGTGTCGGAATCTCATAACGCCGTAAATCCATACAATAAATTAAGACCCTGAAATAAATTCAGGGTGACGAGATAACTATTATGACAAAAAACGGATATACATAAAAAATTTTATACTCAATCCGGAAAACAATCAGTAGTAAACCCTAATTATCCTATTTTGAATTCAGAAAAGATTATTTCCAACAAGCAGAACCTTCAGGTTTTATATGAGGACAATCATTTAATTGTTGTTAATAAAAGACCGGGAGATATTGTTCAAGGTGATAAAACAGGCGATACGCCACTTAGTGAAGTTGTAAAAGAATATATAAAGGATAAATACAACAAGCCTGGAAATGTATATTTGGGAGTAGTCCATCGCTTGGATAGGCCAACCAGCGGGATTGTGGTCTTTGCCAGAACGTCTAAAGCTTTGCCTAGGTTAAATCAGTTTTTTAAGGATAGGGATGCAAAGAAAACCTATTGGGCTCTTGTAAAAAACAGGCCTCCAAAGGAAGAAGGTTCCCTTACCCATTATTTAAAGAGAAATCCAAAACAGAATAAATCTTACGCTCATATAAAAGAAGTGCCAGAGAGCAAAAAAGCAATCTTGGATTATAAAATCATTCAGAAATTAGATAACTATCTTCTTTTGGAAATAGACTTACATACAGGAAGGCACCATCAAATAAGAAGTCAATTATCTGCGATTGGTTGCCCAATTAAGGGTGACCTTAAATATGGTTTTGACAGGAGCAATAAGGACGCAAGTATTTCCCTGCATGCCCGTAAATTATCATTTAAACATCCCGTAAAAGATTTGGAATTAAATTTAATAGCACCCACTCCCAATGATCCAATTTGGGCTGCGGTTGAAATTTTATAAATAGCTTAACTTTATAAATGGTATTTTTAAACAAAAAAAATCCATGAAATGGAAAGGCAATAGAAAAAGTGGCAATTTTGAGGATCGTCGAGGAAAATCCACAGGGGGAAAAGTAGCTATAGGTGGGGGAATTATAGGGATTATTTTTCTAGCTATTCAACTCTTTTCTGGTGGTGATATTTCTGAAACACTTCAGCAATTGGAAACTCAAGCCCCTATGTCTTCTTCTGGAGCTAGGGAATTAACTGCGGAAGAAATTGAATTAGGGGAGTTTACCGAAAGTATCCTCGTTTATACAGAGGACACTTGGAATAAGATATTTTCTGAAAATAACATGAATTACCAAGAGCCTGGGTTGGTGTTGTTTACAAATGCGGTTCAAACAGCTTGTGGTGGGGCTTCTGCGGCATCGGGACCTTTTTATTGTCCTGCAGATCAGAAAGTATATATGGATCTTTCTTTCTTCGAAGAATTGAGAACCCGTTTTGGTGCTCAGGGAGGTGACTTCGCTATTGCCTATGTAATTGCTCATGAAGTTGGGCATCACGTACAAACCATTTTGGGAACTTCCGGGAAAGTAAGGCAATTGCAACAAGGTAAAAGTCAGGCGGCAGCGAATGAGCTATCGGTCGCATTGGAATTGCAAGCCGATTTTTACGCAGGCCTGTGGGCGTATCATAATAAAGAATATTTAGAGGAAGGTGATATTCAAGAAGCTTTAAGTGCCGCGAGCGCTGTGGGCGATGATGCTATCCAGAAAAAAACCCAAGGAAGGGTTGTACCAGATGCTTTTACGCATGGAACATCCAAGCAACGAATGGACTGGTTTATGAGGGGTTACAACTCTGGAGATATAAGACAAGGTGATACTTTTAAAGGGCGACTTAATTAACCGCAATACAATTAATCGATCCCTTCCACGGCTGCTTTTTTGCGAAGGGACCTCATACTTTCAATAATAACTGCACCAATTATTAGCGTCCCTCCTATTATTGTTTTTAGCGAGGGATATTCAGCAAGGAATATGATCCCCAAAATTATAGCATAGAGGGGTTGCGCACTGCTCATGATACTTGCTGCTGTTGCAGAAAAATTCCGTAGACTTATCAGGAACAAGGTGTGGCCTATACAGGTTGTTACAATGGCAAGGGTCAATAATGGAGCCCATTGCAATACTACGTCATCAAAATTACTGAAAAATAAAACTGGTGAAAGCACAACAGTTACTACTGCTATTTGATACATCATTAATACTGAACCATGATATTTTTCAATTTCCTGTTTCATTAAGATATTTCTTAGCGCATAGAAAATTCCAGATAAAATTCCTAGCAATACAGCAACGGTATAGTTATTTTGAAAGCTGATTTCTGGCACCAAAAAATAAATTCCACATAAGACTAAGAGTCCTAAGGCCAAATGACTTTTACTGAATTTTGTTTTTAAAAGCAATGGTTCCAAAAATGCAGTAACTACGGGATAGGTAAAAAGTGAAAGGATCCCTATAGCCACATTCGAATATCGTAGGGCGAAAAAGTAAGCTACCCAATGTCCTGTCATTAATAACCCGCTCAACGCAATTTTTAATAGATCTCTGCCCGTCGAAATTCTTAGGTCCAATTTTTTCCATCTGCAAAAAATATAAAATAGAATTACTGCCAGGAGGGTTCTATAAAATATAGTTACAAATGGGTTTAAAGTAATATACCTTCCCAAAACCCCTGACGTGCTAATAAAAAGCACTGCAAGGTTTAGTTCCAGAATCTTAGGGAATTGTAAGTTTTTAGCCAAATTTTAAAATAATTGGTAAAAATGCAGATTTTAGGGGAACTTTCTTCAATTTTAACGGGGTCGCATTGCAATTTTTTCTTTAATGACTTCTGCAACGGGCCTGTTTTCAATTTTACTTTCCAGCCACGATAGAATATCCAAATATAAAAAAGCCCTTCTTTCATATGGATGGTTTTCATATTGTTTTAAAGTAGTATGAAGTTTCCTAAATTCCTCTTTAATATTTAATGGAGAAACATCTGGTAATTTTCTTAAAAATTTAATCATCTCTTTCTGTACTTCATGCATATCGTTCATGCGAATTAAAAATTTATACGTAGAACGAATCAATCTTTCCAAATGATAGTCCAGTCCAGCTTCATAATGGGCTACAAGGTTAAGGATTCTTGAAAAACACATTAAATCTTCCCGCATTTTCAAAGATGTATTATTAATGATTTTTTTTAAAAATTCAATACATTTTTTATTTTCCCCATTCCCAAAATACAAGCTGGCTATTTTATAATAAAACACCATGATATGATGCCCATCCAACCTATCCTCATATTTATGTATTCTCTTCTGAATTTTTTCTACCAATAATTCTCCCCCCCAAAAATCCCCTTTCATAAACCTTAAATTCAATTTATTTGAATAGATATATAAAAAGGAAAGAGCGGCATTATTGTCATCATCCGGAATTTTGGAATCTTTAACCGTAACCTCCAGGTCCAAAAGAACTTTCTCAAATATTTCCACATGGTTTAGAAAGAACAACGATTCCAATAAATAATGGTTCCCTTTTAAATAGGAGACCGGGTGTAAGGATACCATGTGTGGATTTTCATTGAACAAGTCTATCCATTTTAACGAATAACGGTAGCTGGATAAAAAATTCTGGGTTAAAAAACTGTACCACAAAAACGCTTTGTAGAGCAAGAGTTTTTCCCTAAAACCCATTTCCTTAAAATTATATTTCGGCATGTTTTTCTGAAAATTCTCCCTGATAGCAGTGGTTTCCTCTTCAGTACGTGCATAGCCCATTTTTAATAAGATACCATATAATTGTAGCGAAAGATTGGACAACCTGCTTGCCAAGACATTTAACCTACTAAGTTGCTTGGTTTGTTTTATTAAACTCTCCGCTCGGTTCTGAATACTACGGGTAATATATTGGGATTCAATTATTTTTTCCCATTCCAGGATTTCGTAGGCTACATTTTTTTCTTCATTATAAAGAGCAATCGACTTTACTTTATCAAGCAATTTTAAACTCTGATTATATAAGCCCTTTCTATATAAAATCAGGGCAAAATCCAGTTGCTCCCTAATTTGTATAGGGATACTTTGATGAGCGGGATTCAATCGAAGACTTACAAGGATTTGTTTATACAGGTGGGCTTTAACATTCGATAATTGTTGTTTACTAATGTTGGTATGCTCAAGGATCAACTTCTCGTTATATTGAGATTGCTTTGCCATTACCTTAAATAAATTAAGGAATTTACTGTCTGTATTCACACCTATTCTACCCACATATAAAGAAAATTGTCTTTTTTCGGAAGAGGAAAGGGATTTTATAAGGGTAAAAAGATTATCTGTTAGGTCGTTGGTCATTGTAACGATTATGTTTGCAACATGTTGATTATCAGCAATATTAACTTCACTATTCTAAATCAATTATCGTAATTACTCGGTGTTTTAATCTATCCTGTGAAGATGAACCTGCTACTTTAGTTAAAGATAAAGTAAAATAAATCTGTTATGAGCACAGAAAAGGTAGAAATTTTTGACACAACATTACGAGATGGGGAACAAGTACCTGGCTGTAAATTAAATACAGCTCAAAAATTAAAGATTGCCGCACGACTGGATGAAATGGGAGTGGATGTGATTGAAGCAGGTTTTCCGGTTTCCAGTCCGGGGGATTTTAAATCGGTTACCGAAATATCCAAACTGGTTAGAAATGCTGCCGTTTGTGGACTTACACGTGCTGTAAAAAATGATATCGAAGTTGCTGCCGAAGCTTTAAAATATGCCAGATACCCGAGAATCCATACAGGAATAGGGACTTCAGATTCTCATATAAAACATAAGTTCAATTCCACACGAGAGAAGATTATTGAAAGAGCCATCATGGCTGTTTCTTATGCCAAAACTTTTGTAGAAGATGTGGAATTCTATGCCGAAGATGCCGGGAGAACAGATAATGAATTTCTTGCAAAAGTATGCACCGCTGCTGTTAAAGCCGGAGCTACAGTTTTGAATATTCCGGATACTACCGGTTACTGCCTTCCGGAAGAGTATGGTCAAAAAATGAAATATTTAAAAGAAAATGTAACTGGAATCCATAAGGTAAGACTTTCCTGCCACTGCCATAACGACTTGGGGATGGCTACTGCAAATGCTATTGCAGGCGTAGTTAACGGTGCCAGACAGATTGAGTGTACCATTAACGGAATTGGCGAACGCGCAGGAAACACAGCCTTGGAGGAAGTCGTCATGATCTTAAAACAACATCCGGGCTTGAATCTAACTACCAATATCAATTCAAAATTACTTTATGGTACCAGTAGAATGGTTTCTCAGGAAATGGGAATGATAGTACAACCAAACAAGGCAATTATAGGAGCAAATGCCTTTGCCCACAGCTCCGGAATTCACCAGGATGGGATGATAAAGAATAAGGAAACCTACGAAATTATAGATCCTGCAGACGTAGGGGTCACAGAATCGGCAATCATACTTACTGCGAGAAGCGGAAGGGCCGCTTTGGCATATAGGGCAAAGAAAATGGGTTACGAATTAACCAAACTTCAATTGGACACCGTCTACAATGAGTTTTTAAATTTTGCCGACCAAAGGAAAGAAGTCGTCGATAATGACATTCATGTCATTATGGATTTATCCAGAAAAAGAAACAGAGCTATTGCCTAATGAAAAAAACACTTTTTGATAAAATCTGGGATGCGCACGTGGTAGAATCCATATCCGCAGGCCCGGATATTTTATATATAGACAAACATCTTATCCATGAGGTCACCAGTCCTCAGGCATTTAACGAATTAAAAGAAAGGGGTATCTCTATTTTGAGGCCTAAGCAAATTGTTGCCACAGCCGATCATAATACCCCCACTGAAAATCAGCATTTACCAATAAAGGATCTGCTGTCTAGAAAACAACTCAAACAACTTACTGAAAACTGCGAAGATAATAATATCACACTTTACGGCTTAGGTCATCCTTATAACGGGATAGTACATGTAATGGCACCAGAATTGGGGATTACACAGCCCGGGATGACCCTTGTTTGTGGAGATAGCCATACCTCTACTCATGGAGCATTTGGGACCATTGCCTTTGGTATTGGAACCAGTCAAGTTTCACAAGTTTTTGCGAGCCAATGCCTATTAGTGGATAAACCAAAGAAACTCAGGGTAAACGTGAATGGAAAATTACGCGAAGGAGTGCTTCCCAAAGACGTCATTTTATATATTATCAGCAAATTGGGAACTAATTCGGGGACAGGATATTTCTGTGAGTATGCAGGAAATCTATTTGAGGAAATGTCTATGGAAGGCAGGATGACAGTGTGTAATATGAGCATTGAAATGGGAGCCCGCGGAGGGCTGATAGCTCCAGATGAAACTACTTTCAACTACCTAGAAGGTCGGGAATTTGCTCCTAAAGGGGTAGATTTTGAAATGATGAAAGTCTACTGGAGAACTTTAAAAACCGATGAAGGAGCAAAATTTGACCAAGAATATTTTCTAGATGCCCTAGATATAGAACCTATGATCACCTATGGCACAAATCCCGGAATGGGGATTAAACTAAGTGATCCAATCCCTCTAAATACAGGGAAAAGTGATGAAAAAGCACTGGAATATATGGGTTTTAAAGAAGGAGAAACCTTAATTGACAAACCTATTAATTATATCTTTATTGGTAGTTGCACCAATTCCAGAATTGAAGATTTTCGCACTGCAGCAAACTATATTAAAGGAAAGCAAAAAGCAACCAACGTAAATGCACTTATAGTTCCCGGTTCAAGGCAAGTAGCCGAACAGATAAAGGCGGAAGGCTTACAACGAATTTTTGAAGAAGCCGGTTTCTCCTTGCGCCAACCGGGATGCTCTGCTTGCCTTGCGATGAACGACGATAAGATTCCTGCTGGGGAATATTGTGTTTCCACAAGTAACCGGAATTTTGAAGGCAGGCAAGGCCAAGGTTCCAGAACGCTATTAGCCAGCCCTCTTACGGCTGCTGCTACGGCAATTGCAGGGAAAATCACCAATTTCACTCAAAATTTAAACTAAATGGAAAAATTTATAAGTCTTACAGACACTGCCGTTCCATTAGAGATTGAAAATATAGATACCGATCAGATAATCCCTGCCAGGTTTTTAAAGGCTACAGATAAGGAAGGATTTGGAGCAAATTTATTTCAAGATTGGAGATTTGACAAAGCCGGAAATCCTAATCCTCAATTTAATTTAAACAACAAAAAATATAAGGGCTCCATCTTGGTTGCAGGAAATAATTTCGGATGTGGATCCAGTAGGGAACACGCTGCATGGGCTTTAAAAGCTTATGGTTTTAAGGTGATCGTTTCCAGCTATTTTGCAGATATTTTTAAAGGAAATTCTTTGAACAATGGATTGCTCCCCCTGCAAGTAAGTCCCTATTTTCTCAAAAAATTGTTCAAAGCGATTTATTTAAACCCTTCAGAAGAAATTCAAGTAGATCTGGAGAATCAGCTCATAAAAATAACAAGCACTGCAGAATCCGAGAAATTTGAAATAGATTCATATAAGAAAAATTGCCTAATAAATGGCTTTGATGATATTGACTTTCTAGTGAGCAGAAAAGAAGCCATTCAAAAGTTTGAAGAAAAAACATTCCAATTCTAAAAATCTTAGCGAGACCATAGAATATGGTTAACAGAGAAAATAAAAAAGTATTACCCTAAAAAATCCAACTAAGATGAAACTAAAAATAGCAGTATTGCCCGGAGATGGAATTGGGCCTGAAATTACCCATCAGGCAGTTAAAATTTTAAAATCCATAGCAGATCGTTTTGATCATGACTTTCACTTTGAGGAAGCTTCGGTTGGAGCAACAGCCATAGATCAATTTAACAACCCGTTACCAGAGGCCACTTTAGATTTATGCAAGGAATCTGATGCTATATTATTTGGAGCAATTGGGCATCCCAAATATGATAACGATCCAAGCGCCAAAATAAGGCCGGAGCAAGGCTTACTTAGGTTGAGAAAGGAACTGGGATTATTTGCAAATATCCGCCCTGTAAGCACCTACTCAAAATTGATGGAGATGTCCCCTTTGCGCCCCGAACGAATTGAAGGAGTGGATATGGTAATTTACCGTGAGTTAACCGGCGGAATTTATTTTGGTGAGAAGAGCTTAAATGAAGAAGGTACCAGTGCCACAGATGTTTGCACCTACGCGGTTATGGAAATAGAAAGAATTGCTCATCTGGCATTTAAAGCTGCTCAAAAACGCCGTAAAAAACTAACCTTAGTAGATAAAGCCAATGTGTTGGAAACTTCCAGGCTTTGGAGAAAAACAGTAACCGCCATTGCTAAAGAGTACCCGGATATTCAACTCGATTTTCTATTTGTAGACAATGCAGCCATGCAAATGATCTTAAATCCCAAACAATTCGATGTAATCCTTACCGAAAACTTATTCGGTGATATTTTATCTGACGAAGCAAGTGTGATTTCAGGAAGTATTGGATTATTGGCATCTGCATCAGTTGGGAAGAAAAATGCCTTATTTGAACCTATTCATGGGTCTTATCCTGAAGCAGCCGGTAGGGGAATTGCAAATCCATTGGCAGCCATTCTTTCGGCAGCTATGTTATTGGATCATTTTCACTTGACCGAAGAAGCTAAAGCCATTAGGAAAGCAGTTGAAATTAGTATTAATCTCAATATTTGTACGCAGGATATCAATAATGAATACCACTACCCCACCGAAAAAGTAGGAGATTTTTTAGATGGGCTTATTAGCGAGGTAGACAATTATCATATCAATAACGAAAATCTAAATTTAGGCCAGATGACCATTATTTAATAATTTGTTTTAGTTTGAATAGCAAAAACCTCCTTGGATTTGGTTAATCTCTGGAGGTTTTTCAATTTTGATTGATTGACGGTAAACTATCATAAACTGATAAAGGACGTCATTCTTTTTTTAACCATAGAATACGGGAGTTTCAGAATCTCATTACCAAGGAAAACAACACAAAAAATTGAGACCCTGAAACCAGTTACAATTGACGTATTTTGAATACTTTGTCATCCCGACGTTAGCTATCGTGTGGACACATCTTTATGAATCGTCCACCCTTCCATGGCCGCCTTAAAATATTTCAGTCCTATCCATAGGGTCGTTATGCCGGGATGCCTTTTGCTTTCATAGCCTTTCCATCCGCCAAGTCTAGCTATCGCCCAAACATATCTTTTTAGCCCTTTTTCCTTGTACGGGTTTTTTTGTTTCCCTGTCCTACCTTCCAGTCTTATTATCTGGTGCTCTAAAAACGCTTGCTCTTCTTCCGTGAAACAGCTATCGGCGCTCATCTCTCCTTCTGGTACTGCATACGCCAGCCGCATCAAGAACAGTTGGATGATGACCTCCATTATCAACAAGCTCAGTTTTCTTACCGATGACCCATGCTCCAGCTCTGACGCCTCGATATTGTAGCCCTCTTTTTTCAATATCTTGAACACCTCTTCTATCGTCCACCTCCACTTATACCATTCCACGCACATTTCTGCCATTTCCAGGGTCTCTATGGGCAGGCTTGTCAATAACCTCCAGCACACCCTGTCCGGCCCGGCCCGGTTAGCCTCTTTGGCCTCCACCAGATATAGTTTTATGCTGGGCGCCACTGCCTTGCTGGCCGCCCTGGTCCTTTTCAGTTCTACCTCTTTATATCTGATTTCAATTTTTGCGGTCCTTTTTTTCCTTCTGGTCTTTGCACAGGCATCCACCTGTACCTCATAGGATCCTTGACAGGGCTGGTCCGCCAGGCAGCTGAACAATTTTGACCCATCCGCCAAGGCCCTATCCGCACGGGCCCTTATCAATAGATCTGTTCGTGCATCTGGTATGCTTGCAAACTGTTCGTAGATATCCCCTTCCCTATCTTGTACGATCACCATTCCCGCTACCACGTCCCTTAGTGAGGCCTGTGTGTTTTTGGACACCTCTATCCACTTATAGGACTCTTTTTCTTCCATGGGCAGCTTGCCGTACTGTCTTTCATGCTTTGATTTGAAGTCCAAGGACCTGTTCCAGATCTTAATATCAGAATAGCCGTAGGGGGTGCCGCTCACGGCATCCAAGACCAAACTTGGGTGGACAAAGAACCCCAGTCCCTGGGAATTCTTCGCATTGGTCGTGCCCACAAAGCCATCTTTGTTGATCCTATTACCATGGCTGCTTAGGTTGACCTCCGTGGTATCTTGGATACAGACAACAAATTTGCCCGCACAAGCCATCTGGCAATTATGTACCAGGTTCTCTACTATATCTTCTTCACTGACCCTATCGTTCTGCAAAAAACGGTAAACGGCCTTTGCGTCTGATTCGTTCCTGCTGAGCTGACGGATCGAATGGACGCTCTTGCTGAACAGGTCCGATAAAATCTTGTTGCCCCGATAAACCAAACGTTTATCCCCTAAGCCTGTGAACCCCCTTCTCATTTTTTGAGTAAAATTAATGCTAATCCCTTAAACTAGTAAATAATTGTGTCCACACGATAGGACGTTAGGAGGGATCTCTAGTTAAATTGATTCTGTTTTATTGAGATTCTTCAGTCCACTGCATTTCCTTCAGAATGACAATCCTTTTTTTATGTCTTCCCGACCTAGGAGGGATCCGCTGTGAGAACCAAATAATGGCAAAAAAACAGGAGCAAACTGCCTCTTAGAGAATACTTTTATCCTATTTTGGTTCTCAACTAATTAAGATCAAGTCTATGTTCTTGTCTGTAGCAGTGAAGCGGTCTTTAACCTTTATCCGGACGCCCATGTTTTAGAACTATCATAAATCTTTCTTTTCAGCTATTTTATCCAGCGCAAGATTATCCTTACTTCCAAGATGTGTATGGTTTTTAATATGCGCAGGAATATAAGTCCCATTTTCCACCTGCCCTCCTATAACTTTATAAGCTTCCCGAAACGACTTTCCCTGGATCACCAGATCATTAATGCTATCTACGGTAAAGAGGTATTTATACTTCTCGTCCTGCATATCTATATCTTTTACCCTGATGAGCGCAATGGAGTGAATAAATACATCTAAAATTTCCTTGATATTTTCAACCGCGTAAATACTGTTCTCTTTTATTAACTGAAAATCCCTATGGTACCCACTAGGAAGATTATTGGTAATTAATATCATTTCATTGGCAATAGCCTGAAGTTTGTTGCATTTCCCCCTTATCAATTCAAAAACATCCGGATTCTTTTTGTGGGGCATAATGCTGGATCCCGTGGTGAGTTCATCTGGAAAGGTGATAAAATCGAAATTCTGACTCATATATAAACAGATGTCCATAGAAAATCTTGAAAGCGTATTTGCAAGCGAAGCAATATTGGAAGTTACCGTTCGCTCACATTTTCCTCGGCTCATTTGAGCTGCAACCACATTATATTTTAATGTTTTGAAACCCAACTCCTTAGTAGTGAATTCCCGGTCTATCGGAAATGAAGAACCATAGCCGGCAGCAGAACCCAATGGGTTTTGGTCTACTATCTTCAATCCTGCTTGCAATAAATACAGATCATCTATTATTATTTCGGCATAGGCTGAAAACCATAACCCGAAAGATGAGGGCATTGCCACTTGTAAATGAGTATAACCCGGAAGCAATTTATTCTGATGCTTTTCAGCAAGATTTAAAAGGACATCTATGAGATTTTCTGTTTTCGAATAGATCTCCAATAAATTCGCTTTGAAATAAAGCTGCATTGCCACTAAAACCTGATCGTTCCTGGATCGGGCAGTATGAATCTTCTTTCCTGTATCTCCCAAAGTTTTTGTGAGTTCAAATTCAATTTTGGAATGCACATCTTCAAAATCCTCCTCGATCACAAAACTGCCTTCGGCTACCTGAGCTTGAAGTTTGTTGAGTTCTACTAGAATTGAATCGACCTCATCTGAAGTTAAAATTTCTATTTTCCCAAGCATTTTAGCGTGTGCTTTGGAGGCTATAATATCATATTCAGCAAGAAAAAGATCCAATTCCCGATCGTTTCCAACGGTAAACTTTTCAATCTTCTTATCTATAGAAATGCCTTTATCCCAGAGTTTCATAATTTTATGTTTAATTCTGTCTAATTGAACTTATTTCAGAATGACTAATACTTATTTCTTTAATGCCTGCTGAAGCAGACTTATATACATTTCAATCCCTTCCTCAATCTCTTGCACATAAATAAATTCATCTGCGGAATGTGATCTGGTAGAATCACCAGGTCCCAGTTTTAAAGAAGGACAAGATAACATTGCCTGATCGGACAAGGTTGGTGAGCCATAGGAGGACATTCCCAATCCAGTCCCGGCAACAACCAATGGATGATCCATAGAAATCGAAGAAGAATTCAACCGTAGGGAACGAGGAATAATTTCATCTACAGGGGCATTTTTTCGCAAAATTTCAGCAACCTCTTCATTGCTATATCGATCGTTCACTCGCACATCTATTACAAGGTCTACACAAGCCGGGACGACATTATGCTGGCTCCCCGCGTTTATTTGCGTTACCGTAAGCTTTACTTCCCCAAGAGCTTCAGAAACTTTTTCAAATTTAAAATTCTTGCACCAATCCAACACAGAAATACATTTATAAATGGCACTATCATTATTAGGGTGCGCTGCATGAGAAGCTGTTCCTTTTACTTTGGCATCGAAAACCACCAGTCCTTTTTCTGCTACAGCCATCTGCATTAGCGTGGGCTCACCTACAATAGCGACATCAATTTTTGGAATTAAGGGCAACAAGCTTGCAATCCCGTTTTCACCATTTATTTCCTCTTCCGCAGTTCCCGCAAAAAGCAAATTAAAATTCAGGTCTTGTGCTTCAAAAAAATAGGAGAAAGTCGCCAACAAAGATACCAAACATCCGCCGGCATCGTTGCTGCCCAATCCATATAATTTTCCGTCCTCAATAGTCGCAGCGAAAGGATTCCGAGTATAGGCGGAATTGGGTATAACGGTATCGTGATGGGAATTCAACAACAAGGTTGGCTTTTCGTGATCGAAATGTTTGTTCGCGGCCCAAACATTGTTCCCACTCCGCTGAAATGGAATTTCAAATTCCTGCAGCCAATTTTCCAATAATGCTGCTGTTCCTTCCTCTTCAGAAGAAAATGATTGGGTCTCTATAAGATCTTGCAATAACTTTATGGTTTTCTTTTGAAGCTTTGAAATTTCCATTATTTTATAATTTTTGTATGTTTAATCCCATTTTGAAGCAAGTTTGCCCCTCCTAAATAAACTTCAGAAACTGAATTCTCTAAGGCATAAAAACAATTGTGCAATTTTGGAAGCATGCCTTCACTTATTATATTCTCATCCAGTAAGTTCTGATAAGTCGTGGTGTCCAATAGTTCTATCACCGAGTTATCGTCCAAAGGATTTTTTAAAACACCATTTTTTTCAAAACAGAAAAATAATTCAGTTTGATAGTTTTCAGAAAAAGCAATAGCGATTTCCGCAGCTACAGAGTCGGCATTTGTATTAAAAAGTTCCCCTTCAGTACTACATGAAATAGCTGAAAATACGGGGATAATATCTTTTTCCAAAAGTGAAGAAATAAACGGGGCATTAATTTTTTCCACATCGCCAACAAATCCATAATCAATTTCTTTAACAACCCGTTTCTTGGAAACGATACTTTTTCCATCGGCGCCGCAAAGTCCCACAGCATTGCTTTTTAAGCCCTGTAATTTGGCGACAATTTTCTTATTGATGAGGCCTGCATATACCATGGTGATGACATTCATTGCATTGGCATCTGTAATTCTTCTCCCCTCGATCATGTTGGTTTTGTATCCTAATTTATCGGACAATTCGGTTGCGATCTTGCCACCACCGTGAACTAAAATTTTAGCACCGTCCAATTGAGAAAAATCTTGCAGAAATGCACTCAGGCTCTCCTCATTCTCAATGAGCTTCCCTCCTATTTTAACTATTTTTAAAATTTGTTTTTTCATTTTGATTTTTTGTTGTCCGAGAAAAATTAAAGAATTCTGCAAGAACCAAATTTTGATAATGATAAGAAGCTGCCAAGGTATTAATACTGTATTGGTTAGCACTCCTGATAAAAATACTTACGTAAATTTCTAATTGCTTATCACTAAGTTATTTTCAAGTCTTTATTCTTGTTTCTAGCAGCGCAGCGGTCTTTAATCTTTAACCAAGCACCAAATTATTTTGTATCCTTCTTATCCCTTCAAAATTGATTTCAATACCGCCTGGGCAGCAAAAGTTCGGTTATTTGCCTGATGGATCACTACGGAATTCTCACTGTCCAACACGTCATCTGCAATTACTACATTTCTCCTTACTGGTAAACAGTGCATCACTTTAGCATTGTTGGTACCTCGTAATTTTTCTTGGTCGAAAGTCCAGTCGGCATCTGTTTTAAGCACTTTTCCATAATTTTCATAGCTGCTCCAGTTTTTCACATACACAAAATCTGCGTTTTTCAGTGCCTCTTTTTGATCATGACTAATCGTTGTATTCTTAGTGATCTCTGGGTTCAGATCATAGCCTTTAGGATTCGCAATGCATAGTTCGACATCCATTTTTTGCATCATCTGCACAAAGGAATTGGGTACTGCATGCGGTAATGCTCTAGGGTGGGGAGCCCAAGTTAGAACCACCTTGGGACGTTTCGCTTTTTTGAGTTCCATTATAGTGAGGGCATCTGTAAGTGCCTGCAAAGGATGGCCAGTGGCACTTTCCATATTTAAAATAGGCACAGAGGCATATTTTTTAAAACCATTCAATACCAATTCCGCATTGTCCCGCTCTTTGTCCTTTAATTCTGGAAAAGCACGTACCGCAATGATGTCGCAGTATTGAGAAAGCACTGCGGCACCTTCCTTAATGTGTTCGGCTTTATTGGAATCCATGACCTGCCCATCTTCAAATTCCAAAGCCCAACTATCGTTGTTTACATTCATAACCATGACTTCCATTCCCAATAATTTTGCTGCTTTTTCTGTGCTAAGTCGGGTTCGCAAGCTAGGGTTGAAAAATAGCATTCCCAAGGTCTTTCCTTTTCCAAGTTCGGGATCGGAATTATGATTTTTAAGGTGTAGTGCGTCTTCCAGCAAAGCCGGCAGATCATCTATATCTGATAGATTTATGTAATTTTTCATTCTTATTATTCTTAAACCAGTGATCCTAAATGCTAACGAGTTAGGATAATCTTAAATGTGTATTTCTGCTTTTCCTCCACCATCGTCACCCTGAACTCGTTTCAGGGTCTCCCTGGATTTACTTGGATGCTGAAACAAGTTCAGCATGACGAACAACCTAAATCTAGCCAGTTAAAAGCGATTATTAGGGCTAAACCAGACAATCAAACTAATAATTTTTCAATTCAATTTTTAGCGCTTCAAATAACATCTCAAAATGCTTCTGCTCGATATTCAATGCTGGTAAAATTCGAAGCAACTTTTTGTTGGATGCAGCCCCTGTAAAGATGTGATGGTTAAAAAGCAAGGATTTTCTAAGGGTAGCGATTTCGAAATCAAACTCCAACCCCAGCATCAATCCTCTTCCTTTCAGCTTTTTTATCTGAGGTATTTTTGCCACCTCTTGCTGCACAAAATCAAACATTTTATTTGCATTGTCCATAAGGTGTTCCTTTTCAATCACCTCCAATACTGCAATTCCCGCAGCACAGGCCAAATGATTCCCACCAAAAGTGGTTCCCAACATTCCATGTTTTGGAGGAATTGAGCTATCTATCAAGATCCCCCCAATTGGAAAGCCATTTCCCATCCCTTTTGCAATGGAAATGATACCTGGGCGAAGCTTATGTTTTTGATATGCGAAGAAATCACCTGTTCTACCGTATCCGGCTTGTACCTCATCTGCAATTAGAACTACATTGTATTGTTCACATAAGGCTGCTGTTTTCTGATAAAACTCGGTACTTGCTTCATCCAAACCTCCCACTCCCTGAATAAATTCAATAATCACTGCAGCCGTTTCTCCCTTTTTCAATTCATTTTCGAGACCAGAAATATCTTCGAAAGCAAGTTTACATACGCTGTGTGCTTTATTTAAAGGGGCTTTGATCCCTTGATTATCTGTTACTGCAACCGCGGCCGAAGTCCTTCCGTGAAAAGCATTTTCAAAATAGATCACCTTGCTTTTCCCTGTATGAAAAGAGGCAAGTTTTAAGGCGTTTTCGTTCGCTTCTGCCCCCGAATTGCACAAAAACAGACTATAATCTGTAATTTTTGCAGTTTTCTTTAACTTTTTGGCCAATTCTTCCTGTAAGGGATTTTTTATGGAATTAGAGTAAAAACCCAATTTCTTTAATTGACCTCCCAGCTTTTCCAAATAGTGAGGATGAGAATGGCCTATAGAGATCACCGCATGCCCCCCATATAGATCTAAGTACTTTGTGCCTTTTTCATCAAACACGAAACAGCCTTCCCCTTTAACCGGAGTGATATCATATAAGGGATAAACGTCGAATAGCTCCATATTTAAAGTTTTGTGATTGAATTGATTTTTTTAAATGAGGCCTGAATTCCTTTGATGAGCGAAGAACTTAAACCTCCATGTTCCATTTCATTCAAACCTTCAATAGTGCAACCACGAGGGGTTGTTACTTTATCTATTTCTTCTTCTGGATGATTCCCAGATTCTATTAAAAGGCTTGCAGCACCTAAACAGGTTTGCATGGAAAGCTCCTGTGCTTCTTTAGCATCAAAACCCAGTTGTACAGCGCCTTGGGTGGTTGCCCGGATCAAACGCATCCAAAAAGCAATCCCACTGGCGCAAATCACAGTTGCTGCCTGCATCTTGGATTCCGGGATAATTACACTTGTTCCCAACCTATTAAAAATAGCTTCGGCAATCGCAATTCGTTTCTCCCCTTTTACATTACTGCACATGCAAGTCATGGATTTCCCCACTCCAATTGCAGTATTAGGCATCGCCCGAATTATGAAATGATCTTCCCCTACAATTTCTTCGATCCTAGAAATTTTGAAACCTGTAACTGTAGAAATCAATATATGCTTGTCTGTCAAAGCATCCTTTATTTCATGCAGAATTGCTTCCAACTGTAAAGGCTGTACTGCGAAGATGAGCACATCCGAATTTTGAACTGCTTCCTTATTATTTGAAGTTAGTGTTACTCCAGAATAATCTTCAAAATCTTTAATACTATTTAGTTTTCTTTTCGAAAGATATAGCGTGGTAATGGCATTTTTCACGATGAGCCCCTTTGCTATGGATTTCCCAAGATTCCCTGTTCCTATAATTGCTACTTTCATATTTTAATTGTTTTGTCACAGCTTAATGTGTGAGTTTAAATTCTAGAAATAACTGGCTTTTAACCGAAGCCCTTGGTCTTCGGGAAATCCAAACATTAAATTCATATTTTGTACTGCTTGTCCCGAAGCACCTTTCAGTAAATTATCTATGACACTCGTTATTAACAATTTGCCATTAAATTTCTGAAGTTTTATCAAGCACTTATTGGTGTTCACCACTTGCTTTAAGTGCACCTCTTCCTCTATCACAAAGGTGAATGCTGCTTCTTTATAAAACTTATCATATATAGCTTTTGCATCTTCCAAACTTCCAGCAAAATTGGTGTAGGTAGTTGCAAATATTCCTCTGGAAAAATTTCCTCTATTTGGAATGAAATTTATTTCAGAATTATAGTTTGGCTGAAGCAATTGGATGCTCTGACCTATCTCATTTAAATGTTGATGCTCAAATTCCTTATATGCTGAAAAGTTATTGTCCCGCCAAGTAAAATGTGAAGTAGCAGAAAGTGAAATCCCTGCACCCGTTGCTCCGGTTACAGCATTTATGTGCAAGTCATCTTTAAGCAGCTTTTCCGCTGCCAATGGGAGTATTGCTAAGCTAATTGCAGTAGCAAAACATCCGGGATTGGCTATAAATTGTGCCTTTTTAATTTCTTCATTTTTAAATTCCGGCAAACCATAAACAAAAGAGTGATCGTTGGAATGCATCCTATAATCTGTACTAAGATCTATAACCTTTGTATGTTTAGAAAATGTATGTTTATTTAAAAATTCTATCGAATTTCCATGTCCTAAACACAAGAACACAACATCTACTTCAGGATTAATTTTTCCACTGAACCTAAGCGCGGTTTCTCCTAATAAGTCTTGATGTATTGCTGAAATCTTTGAACCAGCCTGAGAAGTGCTAAAAACGAAATCTAGGTTAACATCTGGATGCCTTAATAGGATCCTAAGTAATTCTCCGGCCGTGTATCCGGCACCTCCAATTATTCCTGCTGATATCATGCCTGATTTTTTACGTGTTGATGGATCTTTCCTGAATTTGATAGGATCTTTATAAAGCCTTTAGCATCATTTGCAGTCCAAGCTGTATTCTCTTCCCCATATTTCCCAAATCCGTTGTTCATAAGATCAAATTTGGATTCTATTCCGTCCAGAGTAAATCTGTAGGGGTGTAAGCTTATAAAGACAGTTCCGGTAACTAGTTCCTGGGAATTTTGCAAAAATGCTTCAAAATCCCGCATCACAGGATCCAGATATTGCCCTTCGTGCAAATGTGTCCCATACCAATTGGCTATATAATCTTTATGTTGCAATTGCCATTTACTTAAAGTGTGCTTCTCCAATAAATGATGTGCTTTTAAAATGATCGTGGCCGATGCTGCCTCGAAACCCACTCTCCCTTTAATTCCAATAATGGTGTCGCCCACGTGAATATCCCGTCCAATCGCATATTTGGAGGCGAGCTCTTCTAAGGTTTCTATGATATTTTCCGGAGTATCTTCTTCGCCATTCATCGCACTTAATTCTCCTTTCTTAAAGCTAAGGTTAATTTGTTTAGCTTCTTTTTCTATAAGTTGTGAGGGATAAGCAAATTCCGGTAATGATTTGTGTGATGTAAGCGTTTCAGCACCTCCAACACTTGTTCCCCAAAGCCCTTTATTTACTGAATATTTTGCGTTTTCCCAGTTCATATCTACCCCATGGGATTTAAGATATTCTATTTCCTCCTGTCTTGTTAATTGCTTGTCTCGAATAGGAGTGATTATTTCTATCTCCGGAGCTAAGATTTGAAATATCATATCAAATCTTACCTGATCATTACCCGCACCAGTACTTCCGTGCGCAATGGCATTAGCTCCTATTTTCTTCGCGTAATTCACGATCTCAATGGCTTGGATTATACGTTCGGCGCTTACAGATAAGGGGTAGGTGTTGTTTTTAAGAACATTCCCAAAAATCAGGTACTTTACTACTTTGTTGTAGAAGGTTGAAATCGCATTGATATTCTTATAGGATTTTGCACCCATTTTAACTGCTTTCTCACCTATCTCTTTTATTTCCTCTTCAGAAAACCCTCCGGTGTTTACACTTACTGCATGGATTTCCGTATTTTCTTGCTGAGACAGATATTTTGCACAATAGGAAGTATCCAACCCACCGCTATATGCTATTACTGTTTTTTTCATTATTTTGTTTTTAATACTATTTAATCAAACGATATTGATCGCTTTCAGAATTATTTAATCTTCTTATAATTGTGATCCTTCGACAAGCTCAGGATGACAGTATTCACTAGGACAATGCGATTTACTTGTGATCCTGAAACAAGTTCAGGATGACGCTGAGATCCTTCGACAAGCTCAGGATGACAGCTAAAGTTTTGTCACTTCGAGCGTCCCGATAATTATCGGGAGGGAAGTCATTAAATTAACAAATTGCTTATTTGAGATTCTTCATTTCGCTGCTCTTCGTTCAGAATGACATTGAATTATATTTTTTATTCCTTTTTAGAATTTTCCTTTTTATAGAAAAGCGTTTGTTTAATATGCTTCAATCTCCTATAGGTTTTTTCATTGAAGGTTTCATGTCTAGGTTTTTCACCTTTCTTCTTATTGGGATCGTACAACATGCCGGTACAAAGGCACATTTTACGCTCTGTACGGGTAAGAATATCGTAGTTTTTACATGTCTGGCAGCCTTTCCAAAAGCTATCATCATCGGTTAGTTCAGAAAATGTAACAGGTTGGTAACCCAATTCGTAATTGATCTTCATGACCGCTAAACCTGTGGTTATTCCAAAGATCTTAGCTCCTGGAAATTTCTTTTTGGAATGTTCAAAAATGGCTTTTTTAATGTCTTTTGCCAATCCCTGATTTCTATAGTCCGGACTTACAATAAGACCGGAGTTGGCGACAAACTTATCGTGTCCCCAAACTTCTATATAACAGAATCCTGCAAATTTATCTCCATCCAATGCAATAATAGCGTTGCCGTTCTCCATTTTGGTGATAACATATTCTGGAGTCCTTCGGGCTATACCCGTACCCCTTACTTTAGCAGATTCTGCTATAGTTTCGCAAATGATCTCCGCATATTTTGCATGAGATTTATTAGCAATGAGTATTTTCATCTGCTAAAAGATTAAAGTTTGAATTAATAAAGTTTTGATATTTCTGAAGGAAGAACCGGACTCACCTAAGTTCCATAAAATTATATACGCACACGGCGGCGCGGAAACCTGCGTACGGGAGAATTTTCAGAAGTGTTTCTGAAATTATTTAAAGTATATATGGAGAATGTGGTTTTCAAGATGGTAAAAAAAAATAAAATAATATTAAAAAAGGGAGTGCGCAGCTTACCGACTGAAGCGGGGCCTAAAGCGCAAAATGGGCAATATTATCTTTATAGTTGAAATCACGTGGTAAAAATAAACAAATTTTTAAAAGCACCTATTTAATTATATTAAAAATTGAAATAAATCTGGATTATCGTTTAAATATTGTCCGTAAAATTTATACTCCTTCATTCGCTCAACCAAAGGGGCAAAATCTTTTGGATCTTTAAGTTCTATTCCCACAACGGCCGGACCATTTTCCCTGTGGTGTTTTTTGGAATATTCAAAATGGGTGATATCGTCGTCTGGCCCAAGGACCTTTGCCACAAATTGCTTTAATGCTCCCGCACGTTGTGGGAAAGGCACTATAAAATAATGCTTAAGCCCTGCATACAATAAGGCTTTTTCTTTAATCTCAGCAGTTCTGGTTATATCGTTGTTACTACCACTTACAATACAAACCACGTTTCTCCCTTTTATTTCTTCAGCAAAAGTATCCATGGCGGTAATGGACATCGCTCCCGCAGGCTCCACTACAATCGCATCCTGATTGTACAAATCGAGGATGGTCTGGCATATTTTACCTTCCGGCACAGTAATCATATCATCCAGAAAGTTCTTGCATAATTCGAAATTTCTAACTCCAACTTTTTGCACAGCGGCTCCGTCTACAAACCTGTCTATCTCTTTGAGTTCTATGAGCTTACCCATCTTTAGTGAGGTGCTCATGGATGGTGCTCCTTCCGGTTCTACCCCAATAATCTTCGTGTTGGGAGATAGTTGCTTAAAGACCGAAGATAGTCCGGCAAGTAAACCTCCACCTCCTAGGGGAGCAAAAATAAAATCTATTGGACCGTCGGCCTGATTCAAAATTTCCAAACCAATTGTCGCTTGGCCTTCTATTACTTTTTCATCATCGAAAGGATGAATAAATACCATTTTGTTCTTATCCCCATATTTAATGGCATTTTTATAAGAGTCATCGAAAGTGTCACCTCTCAAGACCACTTCTACCCATTCTCCACCAAACATTCTTGTTTGCTCCACCTTTTGTTTGGGAGTGGTTATAGGCATAAAGATTACGCCCTTAACCTCCAGCTTATTACATGCAAATGCCACACCCTGCGCATGATTCCCGGCACTTGCACATATCACACCTTTGCTTAATTGATCCTTTGGCAAACTCGAGATCTTATTATATGCCCCACGTATTTTATAGGATCTAACCTGCTGCAAATCTTCCCTTTTAAACATAACATTGGCTTCATACCTTTTACTATAGGTAAAAGATGGAGCTAATGGAGTCTTGATAGCAACCTTTGAAATTCGTTCTGCAGCTTGCTTCACCGCTTCAATTTGTGGAATATATATCTCTTTATTAACCAAGGAACTGCTCATTACACGTGTATTTTTTTCATTTCGGTCATGGCCTCTCTCAGCTGTTCCCCTATAATTTCCACCGGATGCTTTCTAATAGAGGCATTCACTTCGATGAGTTTTTTATTATCTACTCCTGTTTCCTTTGTGCCATAGGTTTTGCCTATTAATCCAGATTCCAGATCGTTGATGTAGTCTTTGATCAATGGCTTACAGGAATGATCAAAAAGATAACAACCGTATTCAGCAGTATCAGATATAATCCTGTTCATCTCATAAAGTTTTTTACGAGCTATTGTGTTTGCAATTAATGGAGTTTCGTGCAAAGATTCATAATATGCAGATTCTGCAATAATCCCGGCTTCTACCATAGTTTCAAAAGCCAACTCTACCCCAGACTTTACAAAAGCCACCAATAAGAGTCCTTTATCAAAATATTCCTGCTCAGAGATTTCTTCTTTAGTCGCTTCTGTTTTTTCAAAAGCGGTGTTTTCTGTGGCTGCCCGCCATTCCAATAACTCCTTATCGTCGTTATCCCAATCCTTCATCATTCTGGTACTGAACGCCCCAGAAATAATGTCATCCATATGTTTTTGAAAAAGAGGACGCATGATCGTTTTTAGTTCTTCAGATATTTCCGCAGCCTTGATTTTTGCCGGATTGGAAAGCCTGTCCATCATATTGGTGATCCCTCCATGCTTCAAAGCTTCGGTAATGGTTTCCCAACCATATTGAATTAATTTTGCGGCATACGCCGGTTCCACTCCTTCGGCCACCATTTTATCAAAACTTAAGATAGATCCGGTTTGGAGCACTCCACATAAAATAGTTTGTTCCCCCATCAGATCCGATTTCACTTCGGCCACAAAAGATGAATCCAGCACGCCAGCTCTATGTCCTCCTGTTGCAAACGCATATGCTTTCGCCCATTCGTATCCTTTTCCTTCGGGATCGTTCTCCGGATGAACGGCTATTAGGGTAGGAACTCCAAAGCCTCTTTTATATTCTTCTCTCACTTCAGATCCCGGGCATTTAGGAGCTACCATTATAACCGTAATATCTTCACGGATCTTCATTCCTTCTTCCACAATATTGAAACCATGAGAATAGGATAAAGCAGCACCTTTTTTGATAAGCGGCACTATTTTCTTTATAACGGAAGTATGTTGTTTATCTGGAGTTAAATTAATTACAAGGTCTGCAGAAGGGATGAACTCTTCGTAGGTACCAACCTTAAAATTGTTTGAAGAAGCGTTTTTAAAAGATTGCCTTTGATCTTTAATCGCATCTTCTCTTAATGCATAGGTGATATCGAGTCCGCTGTCGCGCATGTTCAAACCTTGGTTTAAACCTTGAGCCCCACAACCAACGATTACTATCTTTTTATCTTTTAATGCATTAATTCCTTCGCTAAATTCTTCACTTTGCATAAATCTGCAAGTACCCAATTGGGCTAATTGATTTCTTAAGGAAAGGCTATTAAAATAATTTGTCATGAGTTTATATTTATGGTATTAAAATCTTCAAGAATACTTGAAATTGGCATTTCATTTTTGGATACTGCAATTTTTCCGGAGCGAACAAATTGCATTAACCCATAGGGTTTTAATTTATCGTATAAATTATCTATTTCGTGGCGTTTGCCTGTTTTCTCAATTACAAAGAACTTAGAAGTCACTGTAACAATTCGTGCATTGGTCTCCTTTATGAAATCCTGAATAGTGAGGTCTTCAACAAATTCGGCTGAATTCACTTTATAAAGCGCCGTTTCCTGAAAGATCAGCTCTTCATCGGTATGATAGTATGCGCGTATTACTTCTATCTGTTTCTCTATCTGGCCAACGATTTTTTTCACTTGTTCTTCTGAAACCTTCACCACAATAATAAATCGCATTACCTCATTCACCTCGCTTTTGGAAGCTGTGATACTTTCTATATTTATGTGCCGCTTCAAGAAGATCGCAGCGATCCTGCTCAATAATCCTATATTGTTTTCCGTATATATGGAAACTGTATAATTTTTCTTTTCCATTATTCCAATCTTATGTCTGAAACTGCAGCTCCCGTAGGGATCATAGGAAATACATTTTCTTCTTGTTCTACTTTTACCTCTAAGAAATATGCTTCCGGGGAATCCATCATTTCTTTAATTGCTTCTTGTAACTTATTACGTTCAGTCACTTTTTTAGCTTTAATATGGTATCCTTTGGCTATTGCCACGAAATCAGGATTTATCAACTCTGTGCTGGCATAGCGTTTATCAAAAAATAATTGTTGCCATTGTCTTACCATTCCCAAAAAACCATTATTTAGTACCACAATTTTCACGGGAACTTTAGTTTGAAAGATGGTGCCTAGTTCCTGAATAGTCATTTGATATCCACCATCCCCAATAATTGCTACTACTTGCCTATCTGGCATCCCCATCTTTGCACCTATAGCTGCTGGTAAAGCAAAGCCCATAGTGCCTAAGCCACCAGAAGTAACATTACTTCTAGTCTGGTTGAATTTTGCATATCTACAAGCTACCATTTGGTGTTGCCCAACATCCGAAACTATAATAGCATCTCCTTTAGAAGTAGTGTTTATTTCATCTATTACCTCAGCCATTCCCAGTTTCCCCTTTTTCCCGTTAAGTTCATTATTAATGATCTTATCATATTCAATTTTGTACATATCCTTGAATTCCTGGTGCCAAGCATCATGATGCTTCGGCTTTAAAAATCCTAACAACAGTTGCAAGGTTTCTTTCACATCTCCCAATACGGCAACATCTGCTTTTACATTTTTATCGATCTCGGCTGGATCTATTTCAAAATGGATCACCTTTGCCTGTTTTGCATAGTGTTTGAGATTTCCGGTAACCCTATCGTCAAAGCGCATCCCAATAGCTATTAGGACATCACATTCATTGGTGAGGACATTTGGCCCATAATTTCCATGCATTCCAACCATCCCAACGTTCAGGGGATGATCTGTAGCCAACGCTGAAAGACCTAGAATGGTCCAGGCAGCAGGAATCCCTGCTTTTTCCACTACTTGTTGAAATAAATCTTCGGCCCCTCCTAAAATAACGCCTTGCCCAAAAACGATCATCGGTTTTTTAGCAGAATTAATCAACTCGGCCGCTCGTTCTATTTCCGAAAGATTTACTTTGGGAAAAGGTTTGTAGCTTCTAATCCCTGCACATTTTTTATAAGTGAAGTCCAAAGTTGCAAACTGCGCATCTTTGGTTATATCTATTAATACAGGTCCTGGCCTTCCAGATCTGGCTATATAAAATGCCTTTGCCAATACTTCCGGAATCTCTTCTGCTTTTGTTACTTGATAATTCCATTTCGTCACAGGGGTTGAGATCCCTACGATATCGGTCTCCTGAAAGGCATCGCTCCCTAATAGATGTGAACCTACTTGCCCAGTAATACATACCAGAGGAGTAGAATCTATTTGAGCGTCGGCGATCCCGGTCACCAAATTAGTAGCTCCTGGACCAGAAGTGGCGATGCATACACCTACTTTACCAGTTACTCTAGCGTAACCTTGTGCGGCATGGGTAGCACCTTGCTCATGCCTTGTGAGGACATGATGAATTTTATCTTGATACTTATACAATTCGTCATAGACAGGCATGATCGCTCCGCCAGGATAACCATATATGGTATCTATTCCCTCTTCCAACAAACATTTTATCACAGCTTCTGCTCCAGAAACCGTGGTTGGAGCTTGTTTGATAATCTTCTCCTTACTGGCTGTTTTAACTTCCATAATTCAACTAATTAAAATTCATCTGTAACACATCCCTGCGAGGCAGAGGAAACTGTTTTTGCATATTTGTAAAGCACCCCTTTATTGAATTTAAGTGCTGGTGCCTCCCAATTTTTTCTCCTGCTCTCTATTTCTGAATCACTTAAGGCCACACTAATAGTATTGTTTTCGGCATTTATAGTGATCTCATCTCCATCCTTAAGGAATGCTATTAATCCGCCTTCCTGAGCTTCAGGGGTAATGTGACCTACCACAAACCCATGAGTCCCTCCGGAAAATCTTCCATCGGTAATTAGGGCTACGTCTTTTCCTAATTTTGCTCCCATTATTGCAGCAGTTGGTTTCAGCATTTCAGGCATTCCAGGCCCCCCTTTTGGCCCTTCAAAACGGATCACTATTACATCTCCTTTGCTTACTTTTCCTTCTGAAATTCCGTCATTGGCTTCATATTCAGAATTATAAACCTTTGCTTTTCCTTTAAATTTCAAGCCTTCTTTTCCCGTGATCTTAGCTACAGATCCTTCTGTAGCCAAATTCCCGTATAGGATGCGGATGTGCCCGGTTTTCTTAATAGGATTATTAATTGGATGGATCACATCTTGTCCCTCATCTAAATCTGGAACATGCTCCAGATTTTCTGCCAATGTCTTTCCGGTTACTGTTAGGCAATCCCCATGAAGCATTCCTTTTTTCAGCATATATTTAAGAACGGCAGGGATCCCGCCAACCCTATGTACATCTTCCATAAGATATTTCCCACTAGGTTTTAGATCAGCCAAAAAAGGAGTGGAATCGCATATTTTTTCGAAATCGTCCATTCCAAATTCAACTTCTGCTGCTTTCGCTATTGCTAAATAATGCAGCACGGCATTCGTAGAGCCTCCAAGTACCGTAAGTAATCTTATGGCATTTTCCATAGATTTTCTGGTAACTATATCCTTTGGTTTTATGTCCTTTTCTATTAATAAGCGTATTGCCTTTCCGGCTTCTATACTTTCATTTTTCTTTTCATTGCCAATAGCAGGATTAGATGAGTTGTAAGGCAGTGCCATTCCCAAAGCTTCAATAGTAGAAGCCATCGTATTTGCTGTGTACATTCCTCCACATGCTCCAGCTCCCGGACATGCTTTTTCTATTACACTGTCATAGTCTTCGTCGCTAATATCCCCGGCCACCTTTGCTCCCCATGCTTCAAATGCTGAAACCACATCCAGTTTTTTACCTTTATGGCATCCGGAAGCTATAGTACCACCATATACCAAAATTGCCGGACGGTTAACCCGCAACATTGCCATTAAAGCTCCGGGCATGTTTTTATCGCAGCCCACCACCGTGATCATAGCGTCATAAGACATTGCTTGAACCACGGTTTCCATAGAGTCTGCAATTAGATCTCGGGAGGGCAGAGAATATCTCATTCCCGGGGTTCCCATAGAAATTCCATCGCTTACACCGATGGTATTGAAGATGAGACCCACCATTTTATTGGAGTTACAACCTTCTTTAACCAATTTGGCTAGATCGTTAAGGTGCATATTACAAGGATTCCCTTCATAACCGGTACTGGCAATTCCCACAAAAGGCTTTTTAAAATCTTCCTTTGTTAAGCCGATGGCATGTAACATGGCCTGAGCTGCTGGGTTGGAATCGTTTTGTGTTAAAATCTGACTATGTTTATTATCCATTATTGAATTTCCTTCGTATAAGTGGAAATAAAAGTAGATTCTTAGGTGTAGTTTCCAGATAAAAAAGAGGTTTTTGAATTACTTTCAATATAGATTATAAGCAAACAAATTACTGAAAACCAGCATTTTAAGCGATGACATTTTACGATTGCCAAGAATTATAAAAAACAACTTAGCACCCTCTTAAAAAAGGTATTTCACTGGGAAGCTCATTTTTTAGGTACTTTACATCCCGCACTTGGTTGGAATAACGTATATTTTAAAAATTTAATTGTATATCCGCTCATATGCCTAAAAGGCATAATGGAACTAAAAATGTCACGTCGAGCGCAGTCGAGACGTCTTTGTTTAACCCTTCGACTCCGCTCAGGGAGACAAAACCTATTTTGAGGTGTGTAAACGGATAAGCATAAATTTAAATAGCCTATGAAAAATAATATTGATGAGGTTCTCAAATCCCAAGAAATTTTCTTCAATAATGGCAATACCCTAAAAATTGAAGATCGAATAAAAAAGCTTCAACTTCTCGCAAAGGAAATCGAAAGTGCTGAAGATCAAATTTGCGCAGCATTGTATTCAGATTTTAAAAAGCCTGTTTTTGAAAGCGTGTTAAGCGAAACCGCTTTTATCCTTAGTGAGCTTCAATACATTGTTAAAAAATTGAAAAAATGGGCAAGGCCAAAAAAGGTTTCCAGTTCGCTAATAAATTTTCCTTCTTCAGATTATATCTATTCTGAACCTTATGGGAAATGTCTTATTATAGCCCCTTGGAACTATCCTTTTCAGCTTGCTATTTCACCAATTATGGGAGCTATTGCCGCCGGTAACACAGTTGTGCTCAAGCCCAGTGAATTGACCCCGAATACTTCTAAAATCTTGGAAGAGCTATTACAAAAAGTTTTTCCGGCAGATTGGGTATCTGTGATCCAAGGAGGCGTTGAGGTTTCTCAAGAATTGCTGACTAAAAAGTGGGATTATGTTTTCTTTACCGGAAGCGTTTCGGTTGGGAAAATTGTGGCCCAAGCTATTGCACCGCATCTTACTCCCTCCACACTGGAATTGGGAGGGAAAAGCCCTTGTATTATTCATAAAAGCGCAAAAGTGCAACTTGCAGCAAAACGAATTGTTTGGGGAAAATTTCTAAATGCTGGTCAAACCTGCATAGCGCCAGATTATATCCTTATAGATTCCTCTATTAAAAAGGAATTTATAGATGCTGTACAAAAAGAGGTCAAATCTGCATACGGAACCAACCCAAAGGATTCGCCTGATTTTGCCCGAATAATAAACGAAAAGAATTTTGACCGGTTATCCAAAATGCTAATTGCTGAAATGTGCCCAATTGGAGGGCATCTGGATAAAGAGCAATTATATATGGCTCCCACTCTAATAGAGGAACCTGCACTAACAAGCAAGGTGATGGAAGATGAGATTTTTGGGCCTATCCTTCCGGTTTTAAGTTTTTATTCCGAAGAACAAATGGCAGGTATAATGGCCAACTATTCTAAACCCCTCGCCCTATATGTGTTTTCTGAAGATAGGAAATATTCAGAAGAAATATTAGGGAAGTATAGTTTTGGAGGTGGTGCAATTAACGATGTAGTAATCCAGATAGCAAATAAAAAAATGCCATTTGGAGGCGTTGGAAGCAGTGGAAGTGGTGCTTATCACGGCAAACACTCTTTTGATACCTTTTCCCATAAAAAAAGTATAACAAAAAGGGGGACATGGTTGGATGTTCCCCTTAGATATGCCCCTTACGGCAATAAAGTAGGTTTAATAAGTAAGATCATGAAGAAACTTTAATGTTCTTCTTTTTCAAGGAATAAAGATCCAACCTTCGATCCTTCATATTTCTTACACTTCCAAAACTGTGCAATTCTTTTAAAAGATCCAGATCTACATCTACCAGCAATGTACTTTCGGTATTCGGTGTTGCTTCAGCTTTAATTCCGTTTACCGGAAAAGCAAAGTCAGATGGCGTAAATACGGCAGATTGCGAATACTGGATATCCATGTTGTTGACTTTTGGCAAGTTTCCTACAGATCCCGCAACAGCAACATAACATTCGTTCTCTACCGCCCTTGCCTGTGCACAAATTTTTACCCGGGAATATCCGTTTTGGGTATCTGTCATAAAAGGAACAAAAAGGATATTCATCCCATCTTCTGCCAATAATCTTGGCAATTCCGGGAATTCCACATCGTAGCAAATAAGGACCCCAATTTTACCACAATCGGTATCGAAAGTTCTTAGTTGCGTACCACCTTTCATTCCCCACGCAGATTCTTCGGCGGGAGTGATATGGAGTTTTTCATAACGTTCCACACTTCCATCCCTTCGGCATAAAAAACCAACATTATGCATATGTTCCCCCACAGCCTGTGGCATACTTCCGGTGATGATGTTTATATTGTAATTGATGGCAAAGTTTCTAAAGGTTTCCAGCAACCTATCTGTATAGCTTGAAAGTCCACGAATGGCTTCGGCTTCATTTAAATGGTTGAATTGCGCCATTAAGGGAGCATTGAACAATTCTGGAAACAAAATAAAATCTGATTGGTAATCGCTAACGGCATCCACAAAAAATTCTATTTGCTCTACCAAAGAGTCGTAATCCTTGAACAAACGCATTTGCCATTGTACCAAGCCCAGCCTAACCACCTTTTTCATGGTGTTGATTAGCTTCTCCGGCTTTGTATAATAAATGTTGTGCCATTCCATTAAAGTGGCAAATTCCATACTCTCATGATCTCCTGGCAGGTAGCCTTTAATAATCTTTTTTACATGGAAATCGTTGGATAACTGAAAGGAAAGCACTGGATCGTGGATCTCCTTTAATTTTACCTTCTCTATATATTTTTTAGGAGTAAGTTCCTCTGCATATTCCTTAAAATTTGGAATCCTGCCCCCAAAAATAATGGATTTTAGATTGAGTTGTTCGCAAAGTTCTTTTCTTGCTTCATAGAGCCTTCGCCCAAGCCTCATCCCTCTATAATCTGGATGGATAAAAACATCTATTCCATAAAGCACATCTCCATCCTTTGTATGGTTGGCGAATTCATGCCCGCCAATGATATCTTCATATTTATGATCGTCATCGTATTTATTGTAATCCACGATCATGGAAAGCGCGCATCCCGCAATTTTACCGTCCATTATAATGCAAAATTGACCATCGGGAAATTTGTTGACCAAGGTTTTTATATCTGCCTTGCTCCAATATGCGTTAGATAAGGAACTGTACACCTTGACCATTGATTTTTTGAATTCTTCGTAATCCTTAACTCGTAAATTTCTTAATTCTATTGTGGCTGAATCTAACACGGGATTTATATTTAATTTAACGCGAATATACTGCGGAAATCTTTCAGTTTGAAATGAATAACATGAATTTTGCAATGAGTAAAAAGTTGAATATTTAGTGGGATTTGGGGAGCAGTAATGGATCCCAAAGGAGTAATAAATTTATTTAATAAGAGATTCCTTCTCCGTCGGAATGACAATTACCGCATCGGTAATCCTCTCCCGAAAGCTTTCGGGATCGGGATGACAAAAAACTAAATTTTCACAATACCATTCTTTACTGCAAAAAGCACCATCCCCACCCTACTTTTTACCCGGAGTTTGGAAAACAGGCTTTCCCTATACCCATCTATGGTTTTGGGGCTTAAATTCATTTCTTCAGCAACCTCTTTATATGTTTTTTCTGAACAGGCATAGTTTAGGAATTCCATTTCGCGAGTACTAAGATCGCCATATTTCTTAGTGGCAGGATGGTCCAACACCTCTTCTATTTCCTTACTAAAGTAATATCCACTTGTTGCAACTGATTGCAGTGCATATAAAAATTCTTCTGGCTCTATATCCTTAAGTAAATATCCTCTACACCCCAATCGCACCATTTTAATGATGATCTCTTCATCATGTTCCATAGTAAGCGCCAAAGTCTTTTGTTCCGGGAAATGTTCTTTTAACCAAGCCATCGTGTCGATTCCATCCTTAATAGGCATTCTAATATCCAATAACAAAATATCCGGCCTTTTATGATTTGCATCAAAATAGTGTACTAGCTCTTTACCATTCTTTAGAATTGCCAATACCTCATATTCCTGAAAAGAATTTACAAGGCCTTGAAGAGATTGTGCAAACAACGTGTGATCGTCAACGATTATTATCGTTTTTTTCATAGGGGAAAATTTTAATTGGATAGTGTAAGGACAAAGAAGTTCCATTGCCAGGGCTAGAGTTCAAAGAGAAATCGGTATTTATAAGCGATGCTCGACTCTCCATATTTAAGAGTCCGGAGCTTTTGGTTACTTCCCTTATATTGAAGCCTACGCCATTATCTTTTATTTTTAAATGCAATTCTTCTGGCAGGTAATTTATAAAAACTTCCAATTTTGTCGCTTTGGAGTGCTTTATAGCATTGGAAAAAAATTCCTGAATAATCCTAAAAAGTATGATGGAATCCTTGACTATAATTTCAATTGCTTCACCTGTACTGCTAAGTTCTGTTTCAAGATTATTCAGACGTTCAAACCTTAACAATTCATTTTTAATGGAAGCCTCGATTCCGCTATATCCCACAACCTCATTATTAAGGGATTTGGACAGGGATCTTACCTCCTGTAACGAATTGGAAACTACTTCTTTGATATCTTTTATAGATTGTTTTGCTGAAGCATCCACACTGCCCGATAATATATTAAGCTGCATATTGGCCACAGAAAGTAATTGGCCTATATTATCGTGCAGTTCCCAACTAACATTTTTAAGGGTTTGTTCTTGGATTTCGATCTTGGATTGTGCCAATTCATTTTCAAATCGGGTCTCTGCCTCGAATTTTTCCAGCAGTAATTTATTTTTGCGCTTCTGAAATGTGATAAAGAAAATAATAGCAAAACTGGTCAAGAATAAAATGACCACGATAAAGTAAACAATTAATAAAAGTTCTTCCTTGGCAAGCATGAAATACCGTTAATTTAACACAAGTTTACGATATTTTTAAGGATTTTATTCATCGATAAACAGAAGATTTGTTTGGATTGTCTATTTGATCATTGTTTTTAGCACAATATATAAACGCAAAGATATAGATTCCATATATTAAAATATGGGCAAGGGAAATGGTAAAATTATATAGCTGTGCAAAGCCTGGATTTAAGTGATTATAATACTTGTCTGAATACATCCAAACAGGCATGCATATTAAATTATAAAAGAGATAGCCTATAGAAATGTACATTTTTACCGACTTGTTAACCACTAAGATTCTATCACTTTTAAGCAATTCATAGTAATAAAACGAGATACTCATCATTATTACCAAAAAACCGATTAAAAACACCAATTTAGAATGTGCCGTAAAGAAAATCCGATCATAAAAAAGCTGGGCATATCCAACAATATTTAGCAATACAATTGCAAAAGCAATGATTCTTTTCCTCAATTTAGATTTTAAATCCAATCTAAAATACCAGGCGTACATGCTAAAGCCTATTATTATAAAGGGATTATAAAGCCAATAATCATTTTGTAAAAATGTATCCTTTAAAAAATAAAGCGGCTCATTATATTTTATCAATCTTGGGATATAACCAACTATATCCACAAGAAAAATCAAAGCCAAAAAGGCTACAAAAAACCGCGTGGTCTTATCTTTTGGATTGTGTAGAAGAAAATATAGTCCGGCAACGACACTGGATCCTTTTAAAATATACATAGAGAACTGTACGTACACCATTAAATTTAGTTTAAAGGAAAATTAATGGTGATTGGCTTTGGAGAATTCTTTAAATTCTTGATTAACCCCACTGGACATATTTTTAGGTTACTAGTATATATTCTATAGTGTAGGGGCTACTGTTAGTTTGAGATTCATTGCTTTTCTTGCAATAAATTGGCATTCACTTTAATTATTACTATGAAAATGGCTTTTTTTTTAGTTGATGAGTAAACTAAAAACCAACTAAATTTTCGATAACTCTACAAACACATTATGATGTCAAAAAAATTATAATATTAACTGCATAATTAATTTAAAAATGAGTTTCTGAAATTTAACCTTTCACTCTTATTTTCTTGTACAAAATATCAACTATCTTCTTAAACACTTCAATTATTTAATATTCCTCATTCTCTTTTATCGTGCACTCCTATTTTTAGTTATCTCTGGAAGCTTTTTTATCTGTGCACAATATATAAACCCAAATGAAAACATGCCATATAAAAAAATATTGCTATACCTCAAAATGGTTGAATGCATTTTAATAAAATCTATATTATCTACCGAAAAATACACGCTGTAAATATGAATTGGTGGCACACAAAGGTGCCAAATGAGAAGGCCAACAGAAATGTAAAAAAGTAAATTATTTTTAAAATCTAAAATTTGATCACTTATTAGCAGCTCAAAATAATAACTGGCAATAGCAATAATTAACAATAACACCCCTACAATAAGAATAGTCATATCATAAGAATAGAATAACTGATTAGAACTTGTTAATTTAAATATTCCAAGTAGTATAAAAATAAACAAAGCAAACTTTAAAATTCTTTTATAAGTAACTCTTTCAAGCTGTTTAATAAATAAAAAACTGTAAAATGAAATGCTTATTAAATGATTCCAATTGTGTAACCAGACATTTCGTTGGAATAATGAATCTTCCAAAAAAGGAAAGGTTTTATAATCATCAAAAAACGACCATAAAGCATATAAACCACTAAGATCCAACAAAAAAACATACCATAGAAACCATGCTAAATATTTAATATCCCTCTGGACATTTGGGGTTTTAAATAAATAATAACTCCCACTTATAGCTGCTATTAATTCAAAAATAAGACCAATATAAATTTTGTGTTCTATTATAAAATCCAGCATATTTATTTGTGGCATTTAATATTCTCCCGGGGGCCATAAACCAGTAGTTCCATTAAAGGGTTCTATCTCATCATTAGCAACATCTTCATATTCCTTATCTGGATCATCAGACTTTACTCTTTTGGTTGGAGCTAAAAACACAGTAGCCAAACTGGGTTCTGTTTCGGTAGCATCGTAAGCACCAAACCATATATTGATTCCGGGATTATCTATCCCTTGTTGTATAGATTTCGTCTTTACCTCCTCCAAATATGTCAATAGCTCTTCTACCGTATAAAAGAACTGGCAAGTATCTTCATGTTCCCCTCCGTTGGTGGTAACAATTAATCTGGTATCCCACCATTTTTTTTGTAGCTTTTTTGCTTTCACAACTGTAATTTTTCTACCCATTTTTTTTTAAGATTTATTAGATTTCCAATATAGAATGTTACTAAAATACTTTGTTAAAAATAGAATTTTTCTTTAACATATTCTTTCAAATCATAAAAAAGGGGAAAAATCCCCCTTTAGCGTATTATAAGTTTAGAGTGACTTTAGTACTGCTAAAAGTGTTTTGGATCAAAAAAGCATTGATATGTGTTAATAATAATTGGGAAGGACAATTAATTGCTTAAAATGCATTCTAGATGTTATTTTAATTCAGGACCTTAAGGTGCACATCTTTAGTTAAAAACAACAAAAATTAAAAAAAAGGGAAAAATCCCCTTGTAATGGGACAGATAGTGACATATCTTTGGTTTGAAACTAATACGTAGTAGTTTTAAAAGAAAGAAGTGTCGTTGGATGTGTAATCTATTATTAGGTGGGGCTGATAAGAGATTGAAAACACAAAAAAACGACACTTTCTTGTTTTAATATTTTAAACTATAATTGGAAGATATTAACTTCTAAATAGGATACAACAAATTTAATGCCGTAAAAAAGGGGAAAAAACCCCTTGTAGAAATTCTGAGCCGTATCTATTTTTGAGTATTCATTTATTTAACTTAATAAGTTAAAGGTTAAAAAAAGTGTCGTTAAGAGTGAAAACTGATTTTTAGGTAGGGCTTTAAATCTTTAAAACACGATTAATTGACACTTTTTATCTTTTTAACCTTTAACTAACCTTTAACTAATCCATAAACGCTAAAATCTTTATTTTATTTCAAACAGTTGAAAATTAAGTGGTTCTCCCACAACTTTTTGTGCAATTATATTTATGCCATCTTCACTAAGTTGTAAAATCCTTGGATATCCTCCGGTAGTTTGGCAATCGCGCATTAAAACTATCAATTTACCAGAAGGGGTTAATTGTACAGTACCAGGGAGTACCGGCCCCGTAATAATGGGAGTTAAATTATTTTCCAAAGGTTCCTTAAGCTGAAGCGCCATCCTATTGTTATGGACATCCAAATGGAATTTCGAGTCAAAAAGCAACTTTTTCTGAAAAATGGACAACAATCCATATTCCGGTCCTGTAAAAACTTTGATCCCACATTTCCTTAAATATTCATCGGGCACTTTAACCGCTGCATTTAAACCATGCAAGGGTCGTTCTAATCTAGAATACCTAATTATATCCCCTTTTTGCAACATCTGCTTTTGGGTAATTCCATTATACCAGCTATAACTTTCCAGTATTTTTTTTGAATTGAAACCGCCGGCAATTGCAATATATGCCCTGCAAGCATTATTTCTTTTCCCAAAAGATAATATATCCCCTTTTTCAATTGAAAGAACCTTATTGTTCAAAACAAGGCTATCATTAATTTTGGGGTTCAAATAAGCACCACATATTGCAATTTGGGTAGGTTCATAAAATTTTAATTGAGGTCCCAACTGGGTGATTTCTAAAATTGGATGAGCCTCCAAATTGGACAACATAAGGTTTGCGTTTTTTGCTGCATAAGAATCCATCGCCCCACTTTGAGGCACTCCAAATCTTCGAAAATCATGCCTGCCCAAATCTTGAATTGAAGAGTATAGTCCCGGATATAAAACTTCAATTTCACCCATGATGTTTTTCGCTTTTTAATTCAAATTCACCACGTCCTACATCTTCAAATATTTGCAAGAATTCAGACTTGCCGATCGAGTAAAATTTCACTTTATCCCCTGGCAAGATCACACAAGGAGGATAGGTGTTTTTATCAAAAAAATCCACGGGGGAATTTCCTATTATTTGCCATCCGCCCGGACTGGATTGTGGATAGATTCCAGTCTGGTTTTCACCTATGCCCACAGCCCCTTTTTCCACCTTCATTCTTGGGCTTGCTTTTCTTGAAATTTGAAGCTTCTTATCAAGGCCACCCAAGTATAAAAATCCGGGCAAAAAACCTATAAAATAAACGGTATAAACTGGAGAAGTATGAAGATGGATTATTTCTGAAATCTTCAATTTATTTTCGCTTGAAATCAGCTCAAGATCCAGTCCAAATTCTTCCTCATAACATACTGGGATATGATAGATCCGTGAGTCGATATTTTTTCCTATATTAGCCTTGGAAACAAGGGCTTTTAGTGCTGAAACCTTATCATAGATATTTTCTATCGCATATACGTAAACAATTAGTAACGAGTGATATGTATTAATTACCTCAACCTTATCTTCAATTATGCCAGTTTCTATTAACTTTTTAAGGTTCAGAAGCTTTTTTAGTGAATTTTCATTGATTTCTGGTTCAAAATTGATCAAGATAGCCCTTTCGCCCATCGGTTTTATTTGAGGATATTCCTGCTTCATGGCTTTGTTATTTTAATATTCAGGGCGTGGAATTTTTCAACTAAATATTCAAGTATTTCCACCGAATTCGGAGTATCGCTATGAAGACAAAAAGTAGCTGCTCTTGAAGGAATTTTTATGCTCTTTTCACAGACTATTTCACCCTTAAAAAACATCGAATAAAGATGTTTGAAAACGGCCTCCTTTTGAGTGATCAATGCATTGTTTTTTGCTCTCGAAACCAAACTGAAATTTGGGTTGTAATTCCTATCTGCAAAAGCTTCAAATAGCACCGGGATTTTCCCTTCTGCCAATCTGGAAATCATCGAATTTTCTGGTGCGTAAAGCATTAAATCCAATCCAGATTCCAAGATAGCATCCAAGACGGTTTGAGCTATTTTTTCGTCCCTTGCAGCATCATTATAAAGTGCTCCATGAGGTTTGATATGTGTTAATTTTCCACCTTGTTTTTTTACTATTTCGGCAAGCAAAAAAAGCTGTTCTTGGATAGATCTTTTGAGTTCCTTTTCTGAAATATCCAAAGACTGTCTTCCAAAATTTTCCCTATCGGGGTAAGAAGGATGCGCTCCAATTTCCACCTTATTTTCCATAGCCAAGGAAACTGTTTTCAGCATCGTTTCGGCATCCCCGGCATGCCCCCCACACGCAATATTACAAGCCGAGATATGTGGCATTAATTGGGCATCATACTTTCCGCCCTCCCCTAGATCGCAGTTAATATGAATTGTTTTCATGGATAATGATTTTAGAAATTCTGCACTACCGAATAAATAGACTTCGCACCTAGAGCTATAGAAATTACGATTATTATGATCCCCAACATATTTTGGAGCAGGGTATTTTTATATTTTCCCATTACCGATGTTTTATTAACAATCCAGAAAAGGAAAATCGCGATAATGGGCAATAGCAAACCATTGGCTATTTGTGCAAACCGAATAATCTCTATAGGACTAAACTTCAAAGAGGAGAAC
This sequence comes from Gillisia sp. Hel_I_86, assembly GCF_007827275.1. NCBI lineage: Bacteria > Pseudomonadati > Bacteroidota > Flavobacteriia > Flavobacteriales > Flavobacteriaceae > Gillisia > Gillisia sp. Hel_I_86. The sequence continues at coordinate 226,782 of NZ_VISE01000001.1, forward strand.
AAGACTCCCAGGCCAAGAATACTTATCCATACGGCCCTAAATTTAACCGACTTCATCCCGCTCTCCCATCCAAAACATCCTTTAACCACATAGGCAGCCGCCAAGGGCGCGGTAATAGCAGAAGTAATTCCTGCCGCCAGCAATCCAGTTGCGATGAACCAAGTAGCGTATTGACCAAATAGGGGCTTAAGTGCTACTGCCAAATCGGCCGCAGAGGAGACATCTGTAAGGTTGGGGGCCGCAGCAGAGATCACGATTGCCATAGAAACTATCCCGCCTAGGATAATGGCTGCGGTAAGTTCCTTTCTAGCTGTTTTAAGCTTGGAAGGATCTTTCCATTTCTCACTTACAAGGGACGCGTGCAAAAACAAATTATAGGGCACTACCGTGGTTCCTACCAAAGCAATTACGGTTAATATCCCATCGGCTCCTAGTTTTGGTATAAATAATCCTTCTAAAATAGCTGTAAAATCCGGCTGGGTAAGAAAAGCTGTGATTATAAACGAAATGCTCATCAAAGCCACCAATCCTATAAATACGCGCTCCAAAATTTTAAAATTTCCAATATAAAGCAATATAAATGCAACTCCACCAATCACAAGGCTCCAAATATTAAGACTAAAGTAAGAGCCTATCTGGACTTCTAAGGGCGCCATCACCGCTGTAATTCCCAAGACCGCTCCTGTAATATTTCCAGCTTCGTAAGCCGCATTTCCTACTACAATTGCAGAAAGCACCAAAGCAATTGCCAAACCCCTAAATATAGGCTGCCGAATTTCTTTTCTTATGCTTTCACTAAGGCCTGCCTGGGACACCAACCCCAATCTTGCGGCCATTTCTTGGAGAACGATACAAGATATTATGGATAACAACAGTGCCCATAACAAGGCAAATTTAAAATTCACCCCTGCCAGCGTACATACCGTGACAGTTCCCGGACCAATAAACGCAGCCGAAACCAATACTCCCGGACCTACATTTTTAAACCAATTTTTCACTTTTGCTGCTTGGATTCCTGTAAGGCATATAAAGCAAAACTGCCCAACCAATGACCTCCTTCATAACTATCTCCTACTAAGTTGGGAAAAGAATTGGAAACATGACGATCTGCCACGGCCCTTAAATGGGAAAATCTATCGGGATACTTATTAGCTAAACCATATAACACCCATGCACGACTGAAATTAAGTCCATCCAAGTGCACCAACTTCCCATCAGTTCTATCAGACACTTTTCCTACGGCCATATCAAAATCCTCATTCATCAACTCTGGCATAAAATCTTTGATCCATAATGGAAAAGCTGCTTTTGGCAATACCTTGCTCATAATATCTATTTCTTGTAAACAAGGGGATAGAAAATCGAATCCGCTTGGTTCCCATGTCACAGGGCAATTATCGTCTTTAAGATAGAATTCTTTCGCTCTCTTGTCTATTAGTGCCTGAAATTCTGTGTCCTTAACTGCTTCGGCATAATCGTAGGCAAAACTCAAGGCAAATGCCGTATTGGTATGTTCTCCCACACGAATAGGATAAATTAGCTTTGGAAGAAATTCAGTAAAATTAGCAACCATAAGGTCTGACAGCGGCTTTAAGTTACCTGCCAACTCCTCTCCGAGATCAGAATCCCAGGTTTGAAGCTCTTGCGATAACTTAAGCAACCACGCCCATCCATAAGTGCGCTCGTAATCTTTGTTATGCTCGGTTTTAAAATACTTTAGCTCGGCAGCAATATTTTCCTTAGAAAGCGATTCTTCCAATTTCGCCTTGATCTCCTCGGCTTTTTCCAGTTTAGGGAATTGTTTTAGCAGTTTCACCAGGCTCCATTGCGCATGGACTGCAGAATGCCAATCGAAACAACCATAAAATGCAGGATGTAATTCTTTAGGAGATTTAATATCTTCTATTCCGCCTAAAGTCTGTCCTAATTTGTTGGGATATTCAGTATGAATGCAAGCAAGTGGTAAAGCAGCAAGTTTGTTCGCCTGATCTAGATTGAGTTCGACACCTTCTGACCCTAAAATGGAATCCAAGGATATATCGAGATCTGATATAGTATCAGTTTTGACATTCTTATCTGTATCTGCTTTGGTGCGCTCTTCTCCTTTACAACCTATCAAAAAGATAAGAAAAAGGCTCAATACTGTTATTTTTGTTTTCAAGTAGGTGTGTTTTAAATATATTTCTCAAATGTATTAAAATCTTATGTAAGCGATAGTTATGTAGGATAATTTTAACCTAACCAACCTTCCCTGTCCAAACTTCTGTATTGAATTGCTTCGGAAATATGGCTTCCTTGAATATGTTCACTTTCAGAAAGATCGGCAATAGTGCGGGAAACCTTCAGAATCCTGTCATACGCCCTTGCTGAAAGATTCAAACGTTCCATGGCAATTCTCAGCAGTTCCTTTGAAGAATCTTCCAATTTACAATATGCTGCAATCTGTTTAACGTTCATTTGTGCATTGTAATGTACTTTATCATTTTCTTTGAACCGATTGGTTTGCAATTGCCTGGCCTTGGTCACCCTTTTTCTTATATCTATACTTTTTTCTCCATTGCGTTCCTCACTTAATTTTTCGAAAGGGACAGGGGTTACTTCAATATGAATATCGATTCGATCCAATAAGGGCCCACTTATTTTGCTAAGATATCGCTGCATCTCTCCCGGGGAAGAAGACATTGGAGAACCGGGATCATTAAAAAACCCACTCGGACTCGGGTTCATACTTGCCACCAGCATAAAACTGGAAGGATAGGTCACTGTGAATTTAGCACGAGAAATGGTAACTTCCCTATCTTCCAAAGGTTGGCGCATCACTTCTAAGACACCCCGCTTAAATTCTGGCAATTCATCTAAAAATAAAACCCCGTTATGGGACAAGGAAATTTCACCGGGTTGTGGATAGGCGCCGCCGCCAACAAGTGCCACGTCTGAAATTGTATGATGAGGGCTTCTAAAAGGCCTTTGCGACATCAAACCCACATGCTCTTTAATTCTACCAACCACACTATGGATCTTGGTGGTTTCCAAAGCTTCATGAAGTGTCATTGGCGGTAAAATACTCGGTAATCTCTTGGCCAGCATGGTCTTTCCTGCTCCCGGCGGACCAATAAGAATTATATTATGCCCGCCTGCTGCAGCGATCTCCATACAGCGTTTTATGCTTTCCTGGCCTTTTACATCGGCAAAATCGTGTTCCAAATGATCTAGGCTGTTATAAAATTCCTGTTTGGTGTCTATAATAGTTCTTTCCAAAGGAGTTCCTTTATCGAAGTAATTTATCACTTCCAGAATATTGGAAACGCCATATACTTCGAGGTCACTAACTATGGCGGCTTCTTTCACATTTTGGATTGGCAGTATAAACCCCTTATATCCTTCTTCTTTAGCCTTTATTGCAATTGGTAAAGCTCCCTTTATTGGTTGCAGGCTTCCATCAAGGGAAAGTTCTCCCATAATAAGATAGTCACCTATATTTTTTGCTTTTATCTGGTGGGATGCTGCGAGAATGCCAAGAGCCAAGGTAAGATCATAGGCAGAGCCTTCTTTACGAAGATCTGCAGGTGCCATATTAATAGTGATCTTCTTGCCAGGAAATTTATAGGAATTGTTCTGAAGCGCTGCAGCAATTCGAAAACTACTTTCTTTAACGGCATTGTCGGGAAGCCCTACAAGGTGATACCCAATGCCGGTTGCTACATTTACTTCTACGGTAATTGTGGTAGCCTCTACTCCAAAAACAGCACTACCATAAACTTTTACCAGCATCTAATTATCATTTTGATTTAAATGTAGTAAAAATTTATGGTAGATTGACTGTTAGGTATTTAACACATTTTTTCTGTAGTGTTCTATAAGTGCGTCTATAGGTCTGCGAATAATGTTACCTATCTCAAGATTGTAAGGTTGTGCAACCGCTCTAATAATATCCTGGCTAAAAAAAGCGATACTTCCTATAAAATGAATTGGTACTGTTTGAGCGTGTTTTATGGAAAGTACACGTGTGTGCATAAATTCCTTTATTCCCTCATGCACTAATTTGTAGAAATATCCATTGCGCTCATTGGTGAAAATGAATTCTGCAAAAGAAGCTAAATAGGTGTTTGGGTTTTCTTTCTTGTAAAGGTTCTTTTTAATCTCATCGCTATTCAAATTGAAATCTATTTCGAATTTAGCAGCGATCTCCGGTGGCATTCTTTTATAATAGTAATCCCTAATTAGTCTTTTTCCGAAGTAATTCCCACTGGCTTCGTCCATTAGGACATATCCTAAAGACTCCACGGCCATATGCACGTCTTTGCCATCGAAATAGCAGCTATTGGAACCGGTACCTAAAATACATACAATTCCGGGTTCTGTAGTAGCTGCATAAGCTGCGGCCACCATATCTTCCTTCACTAAAACTTCTGAAGCATTCGTAAAAAAATTTGCGATAATATCTTGTAAAAGTTTGCGGGGAACTTCTGTTCCACACCCGGCACCAAAAAAATGAACCCGTTCTATCTCGTTTCTAACTTCAAAAAGTTCCGGATTTTCTGCAATTCGTTGTTCCAACATCGCTTCCGGAAAAACTGCGGGATTTAATCCTTTAGTTCGAGTTTGGAGAATCTGTTCCCCTTTATGGTTCAGAAGAATCCAGTCACATTTGGTGGAACCACCATCGGCAATTAATATCATTTTAATTTCTTTATGAGATAAAATAAGCCATTTATTCCAAATTTAACTAGTAATAAATGGCTTTTTAATTTTCTAAATTGAAGCTATGTAGGCTGCAAGTTCTACCAATTTTGCAGAATATGCATACTCATTGTCATACCAAGCTACTAATTTAAAGAAATTATCGTTCAATGCAATGCCAGCTTCAGCATCGAAATTACAGGTATAGGTATTGGATACGAAATCTTGCGATACCACCATATCTTCAGTATAAGCAACCACTCCTTTGTAATCTCCTTCCGAAGCCTTTTTAAATGCCGCCTTTATCTCATCGTAAGAAGCTGCTTTTTCAGTTCTCACCGTTAGATCCACAACAGAAACATCTACCGTGGGAACTCGAAAAGCCATACCGGTAAGTTTTCCTTTTAAAGAAGGAATTACCTTGGTAACCGCAACTGCCGCCCCTGTTGAAGTAGGAATGATGTTGTTTAAGGCACTTCTGCCCAATCTATGATTTTTCTTGGCCGGGGAATCCACAGTATATTCTGAAGCAGTGGTAGCATGGACTGTTGTCATTAAACCTTCCACCAATCCAAACTCATCATCTATAATTTTCGCCAAGGGCGCCAAACAGTTTGTAGTACAAGAGGCATTGGAAACAATAGTGTCATCAGCCGTTACATCTTTATGGTTCACTCCCATCACAAACATTGGGGCATCCTTTGACGGTGCCGAAATCACGACTTTTTTTGCTCCAGCCTTAATATGGGCACCGGCAGATTCTTTGGTGGTAAAAATTCCTGTACAATCCAAAACAACTTCTACATTGGCCGCGTCCCACTTAAGATCTTCGGGATTACGCTCTGCGGTAATTCTTATGGTTTTTCCATTTACAACCAAATGGCCGTCCTTAACTTCCACTTCCCCATTAAATCTTCCATGAACCGAATCGTATTTTAATAGGTATGCAAGTTGATCCACATCTAAAAGATCGTTCACAGCAACAACTTCCACAGCATCATTTAAAATCGCATTTCTAAATGCTATTCTTCCAATTCGGCCAAAGCCGTTTATTCCAATTTTAGTACTCATAATTTTTAATTTTTCAATTTTTATACTGAAGTAATATCAGCTACTCTTCTTAAATTCTTATCGTATTTCGCTCCGTTTTTAATGGCTGTTTCCAAAGGTACTGAAACAATTTGCTGATGATGTATGCCCACCATGATGTTTTGTTCGCCATTTACCAGAGCATCTACAGCGCCTACCCCTAATTTGCTTGCCAACACCCTATCGTAACAACTCGGGGAGCCGCCACGTTGTATATGGCCAAGCACAGAAACCCTTATTTCGTAATCTTCCAGGTTTTCCTCTATATATTCGGCCAGTTCAAAAATATTTTTTCCGCTTTTATCTCCTTCGGCAACTACAATGATGCTGGAGGTCTTTCCGGATTTTCTACTTTTCTTTAGAGATTGGACCAAGCGCTCTATTCCTCTATTTTCCTCGGGAATCAAAATCTCCTCGGCACCCGCCCCAATTCCACTATTTAAGGCGATATCTCCGGCATCCCGCCCCATTACCTCTACTAAAAACAACCTATTGTGGGAACTGGCGGTATCCCTAATTTTATCTATCGCTTCCACCACCGTGTTCAAAGCGGTGTCGTACCCAATGGTAAAATCGGTGCCATTGATATCGTTATCTATAGTCGCGGGAATCCCAATAACTTTAAAATTATATTCTTGATTAAAGAGCAAGGCTCCGGTAAAAGTTCCGTCACCCCCAATTACCACCAATGCATCCACCCCGGCTTTCAAAAGATTTTCATGGGCTTTCCTTCTACCTTCTTCTGTTCTAAACTCCTTGGATCTGGCAGATTTCAAAAAGGTCCCCCCCCTACTTATAACATTTCGCACAGAACGTGCATTCAATTCTTCAAAATCGTTTTCTATGAGACCTTGATATCCTCTATAAATCCCGACACATTCAATTTCCTCGAATGCACAACTTCTTACCACCGCACGTATCGCGGCATTCATTCCCGGGGCGTCACCACCTGATGTAAGCACTCCTATTTTCTTTATTTTTCCATGCATTGCCGTAAATCTATTTGATTTGATCCTTATATCCTAATCTGCTATTTTACTAAAACGTTTTCGGTTGATAACTCATAAAAAAAGCCTCAACAATGAGGCTTTTTTAAAGATTTTTGAAAAATACTTAGTTGTTAATCAATATTTTGTATTCCCATGGTTTGAATTCCATCTCCATATCTTTCTTTAGGTCCAACTCTTCAGAATTCATATAATTTTGAAATTTTCCATGCAATTCCATTTTGAATTTTACAGGTGCCTTTGTAAGATTTGCAACATAAATCACCATATCATCTCCGCTTCCTCTAGAAAAAGCCAAAACCTGTTCATCTTTGTTGGTTTTTAACCTACTATAAGCAGCCGCATTTTTTCCGCCTGCAAGAGCATTATTGTTATTTTTAAGTTGCCCTAACTTTACAAGTAACGGCCAAATTTTCCCTTTGGTTCTTGGAATACTGTCCTTCTCGAAAAACAATAATCTGCGATCCAAATCGTATTCCTGCCCACTATAGATCAATGGCATTCCCGGCAATGTGTATGTAAGGGCCAACATCGCTTCTCCTGCATCCCCCATTCTTTCTTTTACAGTCCCATTCCATGAGTTCTCATCATGATTGGTAACAAAGTTCATCAAGAAATCGTCTTTTTGATAGAGGGTATCGATCTTGGTCATATAAGCATCCCAATCTTTAACTCCTTTTTTTCCTTGAGCGATCTCATTCATTATATGATGACCTTCCCAGTTGTAGCCCATATCAAAAGCATCATAAAAAAGATCTTTTTTTTCAGATTCTGCCAACATAAATACCGGCTTCACTTCTTTGATCTCTCTTACTGCCTGGTTCCAGAATTCTGTTGGTACTTCTCCGGCAACATCGGCCCTAAATCCATCTATATCATGATTCTCCACCCAGTATTTCATCTCGTTGGTCATCGCTTCCCAAAGCTCTTTATTGTCGTAGTTAAGATCGGCGGTATCTGTCCATCCCCAAGATTCTCCTGTTTCTGGATTTAAAGGGTCTACAATTTCCCCTTTTTCATTCTGGGTATAATATTCCGGATGCTCTGTGATCCATGCATGGTCCCATCCAGTATGATTGGCCACCCAATCCATGATCACGAACATTCCATTCTCATGAGCTACATCTACCAGCTTCTGAAAATCTTCGATAGTTCCAAGATCCGGGTTCACTTTGGTGTAATCTGAAACTGCATAGTAACTTCCTAGGTATTTTTCACGCTCTTTTTCATCCTCGATTTCAGTGACCATTTTTCCTCCTGTGGCTTTCCTGTTTTTTACTGAAATAGGATATACCGGCATTACCCAGATCACTTTTACCCCCAATTCCTTTAACTGCGGAATATCCTGCGTGAAGGCATTAAAGGTGCCCTCCGGAGAATATTGGCGAATATTGGCTTCGTAGATCACTCCATTTTCAAGATCAGACTCGGCAATGGCAAATGACTTTTCATCAGGTTTTTCCTGAGCCACTTCTAATTTTTTTTCGTCTTTACAAGATGTCATTACAGCAATCATGCAAAATGCTATTATTATTTTTTTGATCATAGCTACTTGGTTTTTAGTTAATTGAATTCTATTTTTATACTTGTATCTGTTTGATCGAATCTCACAGGAATGTTTAAATTCCCTAGGTGCATATAGTTTTTACCCGTGAATTTTATGCCGTTTACATAAACAAATTGCACTTCTTTTTCAAGGTTTTCAATATGTAGGTTTATTAGTTTTATTTCTGAAGCTGCATTTTCCCCTTCTTCTTTTTTAATTGTGATATTGATTGCACCAGTATTGACTTCAGCTTCCATTTTGACGATTTCATACATTCCTTTTTCAAAAGCATTCGGGGTGCTCCCGTTGTCATTATATATTGTGCCATTACTGTTTTTGGCTTGCACATCATAATAAAAATGCACATCTAAAACCGAAGGATTATAATTGGCAGTGGTTTGCATTGGCCTTGCCATGGGAATAAAGGCGCCACCCCTCACAAAGACCGGAATATGATCTTCTACCACTTTTACAGAAGCTGTAATTCCTTTAGAATACTTTTCGCCCGTATAGAAATCGAACCAGTTGTTTGTTGCTGGAAATATTACCTCTTTGGTAGTAACACCCGGATTTAAAATTGGCGAAACCAGAAAACTATCTCCCCATAAATAGGTATTGGAGACTGTATACATCTTATAGTTTTCCGGTTCCTCAAAGAACAAAGGCCTCATTAATGGCTTTCCCGACTGGTTATTTTCAAATACCAACGTATAATTATAGGGCAATAACTTATACCTTAATTCTATGGCTTTTTTAGCCACAGCTTTGGTCTTTTCTTTTTTAAACACCGGCTCAGACGCCACTTCTTCCTGTGCATGAGGTCTAAAAATCGGTTGAAAAACCCCATATTGTAACCAACGCACATACAACTCATCGTCCTCCAAATTTCCTGCAAATCCACCAAGATCGGAGTGCATATACGCCAAGCCTTGCAGTCCCATTTGTAAGCTGATCTCCGGCTGTGGCTTCAATCCATCCCAACCTCTGTTTACATCCCCAGACCATGGAATTAACCCGAAACGTTGTGATCCTGCAGCACCCGCCCTCATCAATATAAATGGTCGCTCTTCTGGAAATTCCGCATCGTAACCTTCTTTGATCATTTTTGCCCAATAATGTCCATAGATATTATGTACCTCATCTGCCGATCCTATGCTGTGCTGTAGTTTTGCTGGATGCACCTCTGGTTCTCCCAGATCTCCCCACCAACCGGCAACACCATAGGATTTAAGGTCTTTATAAATATTCCAAAACCAACTTTTTGCTTTTGGATCAAAAATGTCCACCAAGCCGGTATTTCCAAAGTAAAAATCATATTTAAAGGGATTTCCAACCGAGTCTTTAGCCAAAACATTTTGCTTAACAGCATCCTCCCATTTTTTCGAAGTGGTCAAAATAAATGGCTCGGTGACCAAAACCGTTTTAACCCCTTTTTCGGCAAGTTCAGAAATCATTTGCTTGGGCTGAGGAAACGAATCTTTTACAAATTCCAAGTTCCCCATAGTACCTTTGATGTCGTGACCAAACCAATAAAGATCCAGAATAACGGCATCTACGGGAATGCTGTCTTTTTTAAACTTTTCGATGGTGTTTTCCACTTCTTCTTGAGAATGATACCCAAATCTACTAGAGAAATTTCCAAATACCCAACGCGGTGGCAAGGGTTGCCGTCCGGTTAAAAGCGTGTAATTCTCGAGGATCTTTTCCCATGATTTCCCAACAATTAATTGATAGGTTTTTCTGCCACTTATCGTCTCGTAACTCAACGTATTTGAATGATCACTATCCAGGTCCAAAAACCCAATGGGAGCATTGTCAAAATGCAGCATGTATTTTTCTGAAGACAATATAATTGGCAAGGTGTAATTTAATAGAGAAGATTTTGTACCGTAGCCATAATGTGCACGGTTGTATAATTCCAATCTATTTCCTCTTCTGTTCATTCCCAAGGCACGAGCCCCTCCACCAAAAAGCATTTCATATTCTGATATGTTGAAATCCAATTTTTGATGCATTTCAGACTTTGAATAGCCTGTTTTTTCTGAAATCACCTCTTCCCCTTCAAAGAAATATTTCACCTGAAAAGGTTTTTTTGTAATTACTACATTAATTCCCGGGGTCTTGATTTTTACAGAGGAAGCGTCTTCAGAAGTAGTGGTTTCAACCTTAGTCGGCTTTAAAACAACTGAATACGACTCGGGAACAAATTTTTCGCCAGCTGGAATAAAACTGGTCTCCATAATTTCAGGAGAATAGGCTTGAAATCTATACATTCCATCATTGGTACTAACGTTTATGATATCTGCCTTCTGTTCGAAACTTTTATAAGTTCTATTTGCATTTTGAGCTGAAATGAAAAAGGAATTCATTCCCAAGAACAAGAGAAAAAGTGCTTTTTTATTATTTGGGAGGAATTTCATATTTTTTATTTCCGATTTATAATTTAATATATTTTTTTCTCTGATAATGATTAAACCATATCGTCACCCTGAACTCGTTTCAGGGTCTCATCCTAATTTACTGGGATGTTAGAAATCCCGTTGTATTGAGACGTTTTTGTTTGACCTTTCGACTCCGCTCAAGGTGACAAAAACTTACATTAGGAATCTTAACGGGCAATCATTAATTCATTATTTCAATATTTCCCTACGTCACCCTGAACTCGTTTCAGGGTCTCCTGTATTCCTACCAAGATGCTGAAACCAGTTCAGCATGACGCAAAGCTAGATTTTATTAGTTAGCATTCATAAATGGCACTAAATCCAACAATCATAAAACAATATTTCAATTCAATCACTAAAGACGTTTTTGTTTGACCTTTCGACTCCGCTCAAGGTGACAAAAACTTACATTAGGTATCTTAACGGGCAATCATTAATTCATTATTTCAATATTTCCCTACGTCACCCTGAACTCGTTTCTGGGTCTCATCCTAATTTACTGGGATGCTAGAAATCCCGTTGTATCGAGGCGTTTTTGTTTGACCTTTCGACTCCGCTCAAGGTGACAAAAACTTACATTAGGAATCTTAACGGGCAATCATTAATTCATTATTTCAATTCGATCACCAAAGAGGATTTCCCATCGATCTTCAATTTATCGCTTAATTCTATTTGCCTATCAGATATTATTTCTTTTCCAGCGCTACTTTCTGCCAATCCTTCAGCAAAACGAGCAAGATCTAATTCCTGGTCTTCTGTGTTGTTATTGATCACCACCATCACTCGCGCTGTATCATTGTACCTAAAATAGACATACACATTATTCTCTGGCAAGTACTGTAGCAATTTCCCGAAGTGCAGCACTTCTTTATTTTTTCTATAATTCAGTAATTTCTTGGTGAACGAATGATAGCTATTCTGAACATCTGTTCTTCCGGCTTCAGAAAAAGCAGATTGCGAATCTCCTTTCCAGCCTCCCGGGAAATCTCTCCGAATATCCCCATCCCCCAGTTTTGCCTTATTTCCAACCATCCCTATTTCATCTCCATAATACAACTGCGGAATCCCACGGGTAGTAAGCACCAACGTCATTGCCAGTTTATATTTGTTTAGGTCGCTTTTATAGATTTCATTAAATCTATCGGTATCATGATTCCCCGCAAAAACCAACATGTTATTGATATCTGCATACAAAAAGTCGTTCACGAAATTCTCATACACCTTGATCATTCCCTGGTCCCAACTTGCATTTTCTTCATCAAAAACGCTCATGATAGCATCATGAAGCGTAAAATCCATCACAGACGGCAAATTGGAATTATAACTTTGTATAGCTCCAATTGGGCTATCCTTTTGCCAGTAAGAAATTTGTGCCTGATCGTGCATCCAAACTTCTCCTACGATATTAAAATGCGGGTATTCCTTCATGATAGCTTTCGTCCATGCAGCGATTCCATCTTTATCGTTATACGAATAGGTATCTACCCTAAAACCGTCTAAATTGGCATATTCTATCCACCAAATAGCATTTTGGGTAAGGTAATTCAGCACCAATGGGTTACTCTGATTGAGATCTGGCATAGAGCTTACAAACCAACCATCTACGCAATACTTCCAATCTATCTGGGATCTGTTGGGATCGTATTGCGTGGTCATTCTATAGTTTGAATTGGCATATCCCGGAAATTGATGGATCCAATCGTAAGTTGGCAGGTCCTTGATCATCCAATGCTCTGCACCCCAATGATTGGTCACATAATCCATCACCAATTTCATATCCCTTTTATGCATTTCATCTGCTAACTTTTTATAATCTTCGTTAGAGCCGTATCTAGGATCTATAGTATAAACGTCACTTTGCGCATAGGTATGGTAGGAATAGGTTTTATCGTTATCTTCCAAAAGGGGAGTGCTCCATAATGTTGTAATTCCAAGATCCTCCAAATAATCCAAATTATCTATAACTCCCTGTAAATCCCCTCCGTGGCGCCCACCCAAGTTTGTACGGTCTGCTTTTTCGACCATTTTTGGGGAAGAATCGTTTTCTGGGTTCCCATTGGCAAAACGATCCGGCATAATAAGGTACATGGCATCACTAGCATCGAAACCCTTCCTCAAGGCCGAATTTTCTCTGCGCTTCTTTAGCTCATAAGGTTTACTGAAAACAGTTTTTCCTTTTTTCTGAAAGTTAATTATATAAGATCCAGGCTTTAGGCCTTCAGTTTCTATGGTAACAAACACATAATTAGGGTTCTCTGTTTTAACCACATTTTGAAAAAGAAGCCCTTCTCCAGCCGAAACCTGGTACGTTGCAATATCTTTTCCATAGTACATCACCTGAACTTCAGAATTCTCCATGCCTGCCCACCAAAATGGAGGTTCCATCCGTTCAATTTGGGCATTTACATTTACTGCTGAAATAAATAAAAACAAAAAAAAGAATTGTTTCATGATAAATAATTTAAGCTTTTATACGATTAACGCGGTATCTGGATGAACCTCTATTTCTTTCCCTTTTACCGAAATTTTTATAGCCTCGTTTCCTTCCAAACTAAAAGAGGTGTTGTCTTTTTTAACATCCACTTTTAAAATCTGATTTCTGAAATTCACTTTAAAAGAATATCCATCCCATTCATCTGGAATTCTAGGATTAAAAGAAAGTTGATCGTTCACTACCCGCATTCCACCAAAGCCTTCCACAATACTCATCCAGGTTCCGGCCATACTCGTAATATGGCAACCTTCTTTCACTTCATTATTGTAATCGTCCAAATCCAATCTGGATGTACGCACATAAAACTCATAAGCTTGCTTCATTCTTCCCAACTTTGCAGCCTGGATACTATGTACACAGGGGGAAAGTGAGGACTCATGAACGGTTAAAGGCTCATAAAAATCGAAATGCCTTGCTAGTTCTTTTTCATCGAATTGATCTTCAAAAAAGTAGAAACCTTGGAGGACATCTGCTTGTTTTATATAGCAAGATCTTAAAATCCTGTCCCAACTCCACTTCTGGTTGATTGGACGCTGTTTTTTATCTAATTTCTCGACTGGAACCAATTCTTTATCTAAAAAGCCGTCCTGCTGAAGGAACACCTCTAAATTTTCAGAATATGGGAAGTACATATTATCTGCCACTTCTTGCCATTTCATCAACTCCGCTTCAGAAAGGTTGGTCAAACCAAAGATCCGGTCAAAATCCTCTGCATGTCCATCTTTTACTTTTTTCAATGTTTCCAAACAATAATCGATACACCATTTCGCCAGGTAATTGGTATACCAGTTATTGTTTACATTGTTTTCATATTCGTTTGGGCCGGTAACTCCCAAGATCACAAATTTATTTTTATCGTTGCTGAAGTTGGCACGTTGTTGCCAAAAACGCGCAACCGCGATCATCACTTCAAGTCCTTTTTCGGGGATATAATCGAAATCTCCCGTATATCGCACATAATTGTAAATAGCGAACACCATGGCACCATTTCGGTGGATCTCTTCAAAAGTGATCTCCCATTCGTTATGGCTCTCTTCCCCGTTCATTGTTACCATAGGATACAAAGCAGCACCATTCGAAAAACCTAATTTTTCGGCATTCTCTATTGCTTTGTCCAACTGATTGTACCTATAAGAAAGCAAATTTCGCGCAACTTGTTGGTCTTTGGTCGCCATATAAAATGGAATGCAATAAGCTTCGGTATCCCAATAGGTGCTTCCCCCATATTTCTCGCCGGTAAACCCTTTTGGACCAATATTCAAGCGTTCATCTTTCCCGGAATAGGTCTGATTTAACTGAAAAATATTAAATCGGATCCCTTGTTGTGCTTTTACATCTCCTGTGATGGAGATATCTGCCATTTCCCAGATCTTTGCCCAAGCATCTTTTTGTTGCTGAAGCAAGCCTTCGAAGCCCATTTTTACGGCCCTGGCCAATACTGCTTTAGCAGGTTGAATTAGGTCTTTGCGATCATGATTCATATCTGTCACGTAACCCGCAAATTTCTGAATGCTTAGCGTTGCCCCTTTTTCAGCTGAAATTTTATAGCTGAAGCTTATTTTATTTTCTTGGATCTCTTCGGAAAAATCTATCGCTGTTTTTTTGTGGTTCACATAAATTTCCGATTGCATAAAAGTACAGGCATGAAATTCTGTTTTTAATGTTTTTGAAACTATAAATCCTTGGTCTTTTTCAGATTTTACTTCAAGGGTTTCCCAAAAATGCTCTTCCCAGTTGGCATCGGTATTGGAAATCCCGCTATCCAAATAAGGTTGAAAAATAATCTCTGCATCTGCATTCAATAGCCCTACTTGATAATCTATAGCACCAACTTCATCCAATTCCAAGGACAAAAACCTGGTAGTTATTACTTTTATCGAAATATCATTGGGCAAAGTGGCAATGAAACTACGCTTATACCAACCTTCTTGCATATTTAGTTCCCGCCTAAAATCTTCTACTTTTTTACATGTATTTAAATCTAGGGCTTCTCCGTTTACTAAAACGTTAATACCAATCCAGTTGGGAGCATTCAATACTTTCGCAAAATATTCCGGATAGCCATTTTTCCACCAACCCACTTTGGTCTTATCCGGGTAATACACTCCGGCGATGTAACTTCCTTGAAAGGTTGCACCTGTATATTGTTCTTCAAAATTGGCGCGCTGGCCCATTTTCCCGTTTCCTATACTGAATAAACTTTCTGAAGATTCTACTCGATCCTTATCGAAACCTTCTTCTATGATAGACCAATTGTCTGGTTTTATATAATCTTGATTCATTCTTACGTAGTCAATAATTTTTTTAAAAATTCTTCTTCAATCTCTTCAAAACTGCTGAAAATATAGTCTGCTTCGTGAAGCACTTCCTTTTCACCGATTCCTACACTTATCATTCCTGCGATATTCGCGGCTTGCACTCCTGCAACCGAATCTTCAAAGACGAGACAGTTTTCTGGAGCCACACCAATTTTTTCAGCAGCAATATTGAAAACCTCTGGATCTGGTTTGGCTTTACTTACATCGTTCCCGTCCACAATTGCCTGGAATTTTTCAAGCAATCCTGTTTTCTTCAAAATAGGGCGCGCGTTCTTACTGGCAGAGCCCAATGCAATTGGAATATTTTCTTCGGAAAGAAAATCTATTATTTTGGAAACCCCGGGCAGGATATCTTCACTGGTAAGGGTGGTGATATAAGACAAATAATTGTCGTTTTTAACCGCCATTTTTTCCCTGAATTCATCTTCCGATAAGCTCGTGTTGCCCCATTCCAATATTTTCTCGAGGGATCGCACTCGGCTCACTCCTTTTAATTCTTCATTTTGAAGCTCTGTAAAATCGAAGCCCAGGCCATTGGCCAGTTTTTTCCATGCCAGGAAATGGAATTTTGCGGTATCTACGATCACTCCATCCAAATCGAATATTACTCCTTTAATTTTATTCACTGATATTTATTTTACGTTGTGTTTTTACTCTAAGGGTAAGGATTCCCGCAAGGATCATGGAGAAACCACCTATTATAAGGGCATATATTGGCTGATTTCCAAACAATTCTTTTACTAAAAATCCTAAAATTGTTGCTGCCACAATTTGAGGGATCACTATAAAAAAGTTAAAAACCCCCATATAATATCCCATTTTGTTGGATGGCAACGCACCTGATAACATTGCATATGGAATAGACAAAATACTTGCCCAAGCAATCCCTACTCCTACCATTGCCAATAACAATCCAACTTTATCTGAAAGGAAATAGATGGAAATCAAACCCAATCCTCCGGCACAGAGCGCCAATAAATGGGTGAATTTATTACTGGTCCTTCTCGCCAAAACCGGCAATAGAAACGCAACAGCGGCTGCCACACCATTATAAACCGTAAACATTACAGTAACCCAATCGGCTGCATCGTTATATAATTCTGAAGTAGTATCGGAAGTGCCAAATACATGACCTGTAACCGCTTGAGTGGTGTAGATCCACATTGAAAAAAGCGCGAACCATGAGAAGAATTGCACCCATGCCAATTGCTTCATGGTTGGAGGCATATTTAGCATATCGGTTATTATGATCGTAAATCCATTTCTAACTTCTTTTTTGCGAAGTTGCGAAACGATCATAAACAAGACTCCCACAATTAGGAGTCCCACAAAAAGTATATACAATTCTTTGGTTAGCCCTTTATAAAAGATCATCGCAGAAAAAATTGCGCCAATCCCGGCCATAACAAGACCAGAAATAAACTGTTGCTTGATATTTTTTCGCTTGTCTTTAATTTCAACTTTATCAGCCGTTAGTGCTTTATCTGCCTTATCAAAGGCTGCCAATTCCTCGGGAGAATATTCCTTGGATTTAAAAACGGTCCAGAGAACAGCGAGAAAAAACACGACCCCTCCCACATAAAATGACCATTTTACGGAGTCTGGGATAATCCCTTCGGGTGCGGTATTGCTTAATCCAAACCAATTTGTAAACATATAAGGCAATAGAGAACCAACGACGGCTCCTATCCCTATAAAGAAACTTTGCATGGAAAAACCAAGCGTACGCTGGCGTTCGGGAAGATTATCCCCTACAAAAGCCCGGAATGGTTCCATAGAAATGTTTATGGAAGCATCCATGATCCACAGCGTTCCGGCAGCTACCCAAAGCGTGGGGGAATTGGGCATAATAAACAAAGCAATTGATGAAAGGATGGCTCCTACCAAGAAATAGGGGCGTCTTCTGCCTAATTTGGTCCAAGTGCGATCGCTAAAATATCCTATAATTGGCTGAACAATTAGCCCTGTAACCGGTGCGGCAATCCATAAAATGGGAATATCTTCTACATTGGCGCCCAATGTCTCAAAAATCCTTGAGGTGTTGGCATTTTGTAAAGCAAATCCAAATTGAATGCCCAGGAATCCAAAACTCATGTTCCAGATCTCCCAAAAACTAAGGTTGCGTTTTTGCATATCGTAAGATTAATTTCTATTACGACAAGCACTATGACTCGTCAAAACGTATTTACGGAAGTGAAAATATTAGTTTTGACTAAACTTATAAGTCGGTAAAGATATATAAATTTTTAATTGTTAGCAGTAAAATTATTTTTTTGTGGAATTTCGCTCTACAAGTCCGGTTTCGATAATTATGGTTTCAAAAGGTTCTTCTTCAGCAGCATCGTTCTCCAATTTTTTGATAAGCAAACGTGCTGCTTGGGCCCCCATCTCTTCTCCATGTTGGTTTATCGTTGTAAGGCTTGGAATAAACCTCTTGGAGAGTTCCCCATCTGTAAATCCTATGACCTGGACATCATCTGGCACTTTTAAGCCTTGTTCCTGAAATGCTTTAATGGCATAAATGGCAAAATGTTCGTTCACGGCAAATAGGGCATCCATTTGTTTATCCTTTAAAAAAGATTGAATTTCAGTTTCGCTATGATCGAAATCCTCCACTTTTAAAATTAGATCTTCATCTAGTTGTATATTGTTTTCTTTTAATGCTTGGGTATAGCCTTGGGTCCTTAATTTTCCTACGCTTACGTAATCTATGGTAGTGATCAGGCCTATTTTTCGGCATTTTTTATCGATAAGATACTGCACCGCTTTTTTGGCCCCCAAGAAATCATCGATGATTATTTTATCGCAATTAATCTCTTCTATAACCCTGTCGAACATCACCAAAGGCATTCCCTGCTCTATAATTTCAGTAAGATGGTGATAATCTTTTTTTTGCTGCGTTTCTTTGGCAACAGATAAAATAAATCCATCTGTACTTCCATTGGCAAGGATTTCCATATTTATTACCTCCTTATCGAAGGAATTATTCGAGCTACAAATAATTACATGGTACCCCTTTTCATTGGCAACGTGCTCTATTCCACTTATAACCGTGGTAAAAAAATGATGAACGATCTCGGGAATGATCACTCCTATTGTCTTGGTCTTTCTGTTTTTGAGGCTTAAGGCAATATTGTTGGGCTTGTAATTGTACAATTTTGCGAAGGCTTTGATCTTTTGGCGCGTATCCTCGCTTATTTCCGCACTGTCCCGTAAGGCTTTGGAAACTGTGGAAACGGAAACATCCAATTCTTTTGCTATTAATTTAAGGGTCAATCTTTTTTTCATAGGATTCTTGGTAGGGCTGGAAATTAATTATTGTCATGTAAAATTATTACAAATATTTTGGGGAAACGTTAATTTACGAAAGTTTTC
Source organism: Gillisia sp. Hel_I_86 (assembly GCF_007827275.1). Classification (NCBI taxonomy): domain Bacteria; kingdom Pseudomonadati; phylum Bacteroidota; class Flavobacteriia; order Flavobacteriales; family Flavobacteriaceae; genus Gillisia; species Gillisia sp. Hel_I_86. Next base: position 245,732 of record NZ_VISE01000001.1, read on the forward strand.
AACACGAAAACGTTTTCGCTAGCTAAATCGGGGGCTTCGCCAAAAAATTAACAATTAGTTTACATACATTTAGCATCAGGAAGTGAGAATATAAAGTTGAATTTTAGTTGAATTAATCAAAAACATTTATGGAAAAATTATTTAAAAGTTCATTGATCTTGCTCTTCATGCTGCCAATGAGCTTTTTTGCCCAACAAACTGTTAGCGGTACAGTCACAGAAAGCGCAACCGGTCTCCCAGTCCCTGGAGCAAATATAATTGTAAAAGGAACAACCAATGGTACTACCACAGATTTTGACGGTAAGTACACTATAACCAATTTGGCAGAGGGAAATGTGCTGGTATTTTCATTTTTAGGATTTACTACTCAAGAAGTTCCTTATAATGGACAAGCATCTATAGATATTACATTAGACGAAAGCCAGAATGCTTTAGAGGAAGTATTATTGATTGGTTATGGATCTACAACCCAACAAGATGCAACAGGAGCTGTAGAAAAAATAGATCCTGAAAAATTCAATAAAGGAGCTGTGATCTCTCCAGAGCAACTTATTGCTGGGAAATCTGCAGGAGTACGTATTACTCCAAGCAGCGAGCCAGGTGGTGGTGGAGAAATAAGAATTCGTGGTGGATCTTCCCTATCTGGGAATAATTCTCCGCTTATTGTTGTAGATGGAATTCCTTTAGATCAAAGAGGGGTTCAAGGTGTTAGAAACCAGCTGAATGTGATTAACCCTAATGAAATTGAAGATTTTGTAATTCTTAAAGATGCTGCTGCAACTTCCATTTATGGTTCACGCGCATCCAATGGAGTAATTCTTATTACTACTAAAAAAGGAGTTACAAAAACAGATTTTGCTGTAGAATATGATCTTAAAATTACTGGTGGAGAAATTACAGATAAAGTAAGTATCCTAAATGCTGCACAGTTCAGAAATATCATTGAAAGTACAGAAGGTACAGATCCTAGTTTGTTAGGAACATCAGATACAGACTGGCAAGACCAAATTTACAGAAGAGCTTATGGAGCTATCCATAATATTACAGTTGGTCAGGGATATGATAATTTTACATACAGATTAAATTTCAACCATACAGATCAGCAAGGGGTTTTAAAAACAGATTTCTATGAGCGTAATGCGTTGAATTTAACTTTGACTCAAAATCTCTTAGATAACAATCTTAAGTTAACTCTTAATTCTAAAGCTATCTTAGATGAAAATAGTTACGCAGATACAGGTGCTATTGGCGCTGCGATAGGTTTCGATCCTACACAGGCTGTGTACGACCCAACCAGTCCTTTTGATGGCTATTTTGAATTTAGAGGGGGAGACACAACTGATGATGAATTTAGACAAGCCACCAGAAACCCATTGGCACTTTTACAGCAAAGAGACAACAACGCCAAGAACAAAAGAAACATTACTAACTTAAATTTAGACTATAGATTCTCCTTTTTACCAGAATTAAGATTCAATTTAAATGCAGGTTTCGATTATGCTGAATTGAATGGATATGAAACAAGGCCAATTACATCGGCTGCCAATAACCAATCTATTCGTTTTGATAATTTCTATGAAGGAATCAACAGAAATACCTTATTGGATTTTTACTTCAATTATAAAAACGAAATAGATGCTATTGATACTAAACTTGATCTTACAGCAGGACATTCTTACCAGGAGTTCTTTATTAATAGCAAAAGTAGAACTACTCAAACCAATGCTCTTATTACTAACCCTATAAGTATCAATAGAAATTCTTTAGAATCGTATTTTGCGCGAGCAAGTTTTGATATCTCTAATAGATACTTAATTTCTGCAAGTTACCGTAGAGATGGTTCTTCAAGATTTTCTGAAGATAACAGATGGAGTAGTTTTCCTTCAGTATCTGTAGGATGGAAGATCATGAACGAATCTTTCATGGAAAACAGCAACGTATTCAGTAATTTAAAATTAAGGGCTGGATACGGGATAACAGGAAACCAAGAGATTGGCCCTAATTATGGATACCTTGGTATTTACACGCCTAGCCAAAATGGAGCAAAGGTGCAATTCGGAAATACTTTTATAAGTACCTTAAGGCCTGAAGAATTTGACGAAAATTTAAAATGGGAAGAATTAAAAACTTCCAATATTGGATTGGATTTTGGATTTTTTGACAATAGAGTATCTGGGAGCGTAGATGCTTATTACAGGGAAACTAAAGATCTTTTGGCAACAGTACCAGTACCCGCAGGTGCCAATCTTTCAGATTTACTAACCACCAATGTGGGAGAAACGGTAAGTCGTGGAATTGAAGTTGGTTTGGATGCTGCAATTGTTCGTAAAGAAGATTTTAACTGGAATGTTAATTATAACATTTCATTTCAGGATCTCGAAATAACTGCCTTATCTTTAGGAAACGATCCTAATTTCTTTATTCCACAAGGAGGAATAGGTGGCGGTGTTGGTAACAATATCCAAATCTGGAAAGAAGGTTATGATCCTACTACCTTTTTTGTATATCGTCAAGTTTACAATGAAGAAGGAAACCCTATTGAAGGGGCATATGTAGATGTGAATGGAGACAACCAAATAACCGAAGCAGATCGTCAAGCTTACAAGAAGGCAACTCCAGATTATTTTATGGGGTTAACAAATACAATTAATTACAAGAATTTAGATTTCAGCTTCACTTTTAGAGGGAATTTTGGAAACTATGTGTACAACAGCACACAATCTGGAAATGGGTTTGTTGGTGCCGGAACAGTAACACCACAAGCCTATTATTCTAATTTAAATGCAAATGTTTTAGAGTCTAATTTTGAAGCATCTCAAATATTTTCAGATTATTATATAAGAAATGCTGATTTTGTGAGGTTAGATAATGTGTCTCTAGGATATCTTTTCCCAGGAGAGGAGGTAGATGTAAGAGCAAGTATTACAGGTTCTAATTTATTTGTAATTACAGATTACGAAGGTCTAGACCCAGAAATTGGAAATGGAATAGATAATAACTTTTACCCTAGAACAAGAAATGTTGTGTTAGGATTAAATCTTTCTTTCTAGAAAATAAAAAACAAATAGCTATTATTATGTATAGAAATTTTAAACCAGTCATGATCCTTTTTATGAGCACAATATTATTGTGGTCTTGCCAGGACGACTTAGAACTAAAACCTGAGGATAACAGAGAAACCTCTGCCACGGTTTTTGATAATCCCGATTCTTACAGGGAATTTACCGCTAAATTATATGCGGGATTTTCTTTGAGTGGACAACAAGGACCTGCAGGAAATGCAGATTTAGCAGGATTGGATGAAGGATTCTCAAACTATATGAGACTTTTCTTTAAACTTCAAGAACTTACTACAGATGAAGCTGTAATTGGGTGGAATGATGGAACTATTAAAGATCTTCATTCTCAAACATGGACTTCAGGAAATGAGTTTATTAGAACCATGTACAGCAGGTTGTTATACCAAATAGCATTGACAAATGAATTTTTACGTCAAACTACAGATGCTAAATTAGATGCGCGTGGAGTAACGGGAGATTTAAAATCTGAAATTGCAGAATATAGAGCTGAAGCAAGATTTTTAAGAGCTTTAAGCTATTATCACGCAATGGATCTTTTCGGGAATCCACCGTTTGTAACAGAAGAAGATCCTATTGGAGCTTTCTTACCACCACAAATTCAAAGAGCAGATCTTTTTAGCTATATAGAAGGAGAATTATTAGCTATTGAAAGCACTATTGTACCTGCAAGACAAAATGAATATGGTAGAGCAGATCAAGCTGCAGTTTGGATGTTGCTTTCTAAATTGTATTTGAATTCTGAAGTGTATACAGGACAAGGTCGATATACAGATGTTATCGCCTATACCACAAAAGTTATCCAGGCTGGATATTCTATTCCAGATGTGCCTTATCAGTATTTATTTTTAGCAGATAACGATACAAATGGCGCACAAGAAGAGGTGATTTTCCCAATCACTTTTGATGGTTTAAACACCCAAGCCTATGGTGGAATGACTTTTATAATACATGCTTCGATTGGAGGTTCTATGGATCCTGCTAATTTTGGGGTAAGTAGCGGATGGGCTGGATTAAGAACAACTCCACAGTTTGTAAACCTTTTCCCTAATGGAGCAGAATCTGAAGATAAAAGAGCCATTTTTTATACAGAAGGTCAGAATAAAGAAATCAATAATATCTCTGTATTTACTGATGGATTTGCTGTTGCAAAATATAAGAATGTAGATATAAATGGAAACCAAGGAAGTGATTCTACAGGAGAATTTCCAGACACCGATTTCCCAATGTTTAGACTTGCAGATGCTTACTTAATGTATGCAGAAGCAGTACTTAGAGGCGGTGGCGGAAGCACTGGCGAGGCTGTAACTTATATTAATGAGTTAAAGGAAAGAGCTTATGGAGATTCTAGTGGAAACATCGCTGCTTCAGATCTTACTTTAGATTTTATAATAAATGAAAGGGGTAGGGAATTATACTGGGAAGCTCAAAGAAGAACAGATCTTATAAGATTCAACCAGTTTACAGAAAATGGAATATGGGCATTTAAAGGTGGTGTTCCACAAGGAACTACAACTTCTTCATTTAGAAATATTATGCCGATACCAGCTTCAGATCTAGGTGTAAACACCAATTTAAAACAAAATCCAGGATACTAATTTTAAAAAATTAAAAATGAAAAAATTATTAATATTATTGTTTGCGTTTGTTTCACTTTTAGGATTGAATTCCTGTTCTAGTGATGATGATGTAGTTTTTATTGCCCAGCCAGACGTTGAAGGTATAAATTTCATTAATTCTTTTAATGATACTTATGTATTAACTCCAGCGACTTCCAGCAATATTGCAGAAAGATTTGTTTGGAATACTGTAGATTTTGATGTTCCAACCAATATAACGTATGAGCTTCAAGCATCAACAAGTGCAGATTTCTCAAGCTTCGATGTTATTGCAAGTACAGGTGACAATAATTTAGCAGTAAAAGTAAGTCAGTTAATCACACTTGCTAATGATGCAGGTTTGGATAACGACGCTGAAACTGAAGCACCTAACACAGGGCAAGTTTATTTTAGAGTAAAAGCTTTTGCAGGTAATGATGGAGGGAATGCTTTGAACACAACTTCTGAAGTTAAATCTATTACGGTGGTTATGCCTGAAGCAGCTGTAGAAGGAGAACCTGCCAAACGCGAGCTGTATATGGTAGGTGATGCAACCGCTGCTGGATGGAGCAACGATAATAACAACACTCCATTATTTAGGGATCCAGCAAATGAAAACATATACTATTTCACTGGAAGGTTCAAAGGTGGAGCAGATGTAGAAGGTTTTAAATTACTTGAAAACAAGGGTGCTTGGCAACCACAATGGGGCCTTGATGGGGAATCTTTTACAAGTAGTGACCTGTTGGGTGAAGATCCTACTGCTTTCCCGGTAGCGGCCGACGCATATTATAGCTTTATGGTAAACTTGGATGACATGACCTACACCTGGGCAGAATATGATGCCAGCGCAGAGGCCACTTATGGTTCTATTGGTATTATTGGTGACGCTACTTCTGGGGGGTGGGATGAGGATACTGACATGACTCAATCTGAATTTGATGCTCACATTTGGTACATTCAAGATGTTGAACTGGGGAATGGTGAAATGAAATTTAGGGTAGATAATGATTGGGCTGTTAGCTGGGGAACAGGCAGTGCCATTAGTGGTCAAGCTTTAGATGGTGCGAACATTCCGGTAAGTGCAGGAACATATACCATTTGGTTTAACGATATTACCAAGAGGTATATCTTTATTCCTACTGCAACAGAATAATCAAGGGCTAGCTGACTTTATATTAAAGCTGTCTAGAAAAGTTTTACGGTAATATTCCAGCTTTATTAAGGCGAATGTTAATCCAAAAAAATCAATTTTAGACAGTTTTTTTACTTTTAATAATTAAATACATGAAAACAAGAAAATTAATATACGGAAGCATGTTTGCTGCACTGCTCTCTTTAAGCGCGTGTTCAAGTGACAATGATCCTGTAGATCCCATAGACGATGTTACCGGGGGCGGTGAAAACCCTACGCCGGTTACTCCCAAAGCATTGGATCTATCCAATTATGATAACGGCTCCGGGGTAATGATGCAAACTTTTTACTGGGATGTGGAACCCCGCTTTGAGTGGTGGATCAACCTCTCTGATAAAGTTGTAGGATGGGCAGATGCCGGTATAGATCGCCTTTGGTTGCCTGTAGCCACCAAAGGACAATCTGGCGGGTATTCGATGGGATATGATCCTTCAGATTATTTTGACTTTGGCGAATATAACCAACACGGTACCGTTGCAACCCGCTTCGGAACCAGGGAAGAATTAGAAAGCCTTATCTCAAAAGCCCATGATAACAACCTGGAAGTGATTGCCGATATTGTAATCAATCATAATTCAGGAGGTGGTGAAGAATACAATCCCTACCGGGATAAAAACACTTATACCCTTTTCAATGAAGAGAATGGGAATGCTTCTGGAATGTTTAACCGTAATTTTGAAGATTTTTATCCAAACGGCGTAAGCGATTTTGATGAGGGAAGTTTGTTCTATCCGGAACAGAACCTGGATCATAACCGGGAGCGCGTTCAGGAGTGGCTATGGAAAAATGATAATTCCGTAGCTAAATACTACAAAAATGTGATGGGCTTTGACGGCTGGCGCTTTGACTATGTACAAGGCTACGAACCTTGGGTGATCAAAGAATGGATGAACGCTGTAGGTGGATTTGCTGTTGGCGAAAACTGGGATGGCAATGGGGCAAACCTAGCGGCATGGGTAGAAGCCTCAGGTATTCCTGCCTTCGATTTTGCCGCCTTCTACAAAATGGAAGAAGCTTTTGACCGCAATGATGATCTTACTTACCTGGAAAAAGATATGCTTAGAAAATCCAATCCTGAAATGGCGGTTACTTTTGTGGCAAATCATGATACCGAGAAAGATTCCAATGAAGATAATCGCATTGCCAAAGAAAACAAATTAAAAGCCTATGCTTACATTCTCACCCACGATGGGTATCCGACGATTTTTTATTCAGATTATGAAGATCCTGCATTTCAGGAGCAGTTAAAGCAATTAATTGCCATTCATAACAGCATAGCTACTGGCGAAGTGGAGATGTTATATGTAGATAAAGATGAATATATTATGAAAAGAAACGGGACTGGGAATAATCCTGGATTGATTCTTTATATAAATACAAGCGGGAATAACAAGCGAAGAGAAACAGTAACTCATTGGACTTCCAAAAAGTTAATGGATTATAGTAGGAATTCCTCCTTTTCTCCAACTACGGGAGCAGATGGGTTGGTAAGCCTCGAGGCTCCGGCAAATTCTTACAGTATATACTCGATCATGGAATAACTTTTTCCTGATAGTATTTTAAAAGTCGGCTTCCCTATCGAGCCGGCTTTTTTTGTTTTATAATTATATTGTTACAGTCCTACAGACGCTGTCTCGAATGCATGCTCACCAATTTATCCCAAAAGAAAATGAACTCCCTCTGATCCAACAACATTTTTTTTTAAATACCATCAAAAAATTACACCCTCGGCAAATCCCCATCTCCTTTAAGCGGTAAGTTTGAAACTCCCATTAAATATTTATCTACATGATACGCAGCCTCCCGCCCTTCTGAAATTGCCCACACTATAAGGGATTGACCTTTTCTCATATCGCCTGCCACAAAAATTCCGGGAACATTGCTCATATAATTATCTAGGGATGCTTTTACATTGGATCTAGCATCCATTTTTAAACCCAATTGTTCTGCCAAAGTGGTTTCACTCCCGGTAAAACCCAATGCCAGCAATGCCAGATCGCAGTCCCATTTTTGTTCGGTTCCAAGAACTTCCGATAGCTGCGGACGTTCCCCCAGCTTATGCGTCCATTCTACCTGTGTAGTGATCAAACCAGTTAAATTCCCATCCTTATCTCCCAAAAACTCTTTTGTGGAAATGCTCCATTGCCTTTCTGCTCCTTCTTTATGGGAGGAAGTAGTTCGAAGCCTCATAGGCCAATAGGGCCAAGGCTGATTTTTAGGCCTTTCCAAGCTAGCCTTACCCATAATCTCAAAGTTGGCAACACTAAGCGCTCCTTGCCTAAAAGAAGTTCCTATACAATCACTTCCAGTATCTCCACCGCCAATTACCACTACTTTCTTATTTTTTGCTGAAATTTCCTCTCCCGAAAATGGCAAATTATCTACTCTCCTATTGTTTTGTGGCAAGAAATCCATCGCCTGATATATTCCCTTTAAATGAGCTCCTTTAATTGGCAATGGCCGACTCACCGTTGCACCGCCGCAAAGCACTAGTGCATCGTACTCCAATTTAATTTTCTCTACTGCAATATTTTTCCCTACATGCGCTTTGGTTATAAATTTTATCCCTTCTTCTTCCAGGACTTCCAAGCGTCGATCTATTATGGATTTTTCCAATTTAAAATCCGGGATGCCATATCTTAAAAGGCCTCCTGCTTTTTCATCTCTTTCATAAACGGTAACATAATGTCCCGCTCTGTTTAGTTGTTGTGCTGCGGCAAGACCTGCAGGACCAGATCCTATTACAGCCACTTTTTTACCTGTCCTACTCTCCGGGATTTGTGCTTGAACCCATCCATTCTCAAAAGCCTGCTCTGCTATATTTTTTTCGATATTTTCTATAGTTACAGGATCCTCATTGATGTTTAATACACAAGCCTCTTCACAAGGTGCAGGGCACAATCTACCTGTAAACTCAGGGAAATTATTAGTGCTATGTAATATTTTAGCCGCTCTCTCCCATTTACCTTTGTAAACAGCATCATTAAAATCGGGAATCAAGTTACCTAAAGGACAGCCGCTATGGCAAAATGGAACCCCGCAATCCATACAGCGTGCACCCTGATTTTTTAGTTCCTTTTCTTCAAGAGGAATGGTAAACTCCTTGAATGCTTTTACTCGCTCCTGGGCAGGAGCATAGGCTTCTACCTTTCTTTCATATTCCAAAAATCCGGTTGGCTTTCCCATTTTCCTATTCTGTTAAATCGATTAATTTTTCTTCTTCAATCCTTATCAAGGCCAAACGATATTCTTCCGGCAATATTTTAATAAAGTTTGGCAGACATTGCTCCCAGTTTTCTAGGATCCTTTGTGCTAACCTACTTTGTGTATAATTGTAATGATTGGTGATCAACTTTTTAAGAAGCATTTTATCTTCCTCCTCCTTCACCTCTTCAAGATTCAAATCTTTAGCAAGACAATTCTTTTTGAATGAATTTTTCTCATCAAAAACAAATGCTAAACCGCCACTCATTCCTGCACCAAAATTCCTACCTGTTTCTCCTAAAATCACAGCGACTCCTCCTGTCATATACTCACACCCATGATCCCCAATTCCCTCGGCTACGGCATGAGCCCCACTATTTCTCACACAAAAACGCTCCCCAGCAACCCCATTAAAATACGCCTCCCCACTAACGGCTCCGTATAAAGCCACATTTCCTATAATGATATTGTCCTCTGCCTTTAGTGTGGATTCCTCAGGGATCTTTACAATAAGGCGAGCTCCGGAAAGACCTTTCCCCACATAATCGTTCGCATTTCCGTCAACTTTAAGACTGAGTCCTTTAGTTGCAAAAGCCCCGAAACTTTGGCCTGCCGAACCTTTAAAATTGATCTTCAAAGTGTTATCTGGTAGTCCCTGCTCACCGTAAATCTTGGATATTTCATTACTTAAAATAGCCCCTACTGCTCTATCGGTATTATGAATTTCAAGATCCAACACTGTTTTTTCTTTTCTGAACAAAGCCGTATGGGCTAATTCTATAATTTCAAAATCTATAGATCGTTCTAAATGGTGGTCCTGTTTTTCAGTATTATGTACCGAAACATTTGCAGGAACTTCTATTTTATGTAGAATTGGACTAAGGTCTACCCCGGCAGATTTAAAATGATCGACAGCTTTTTGCCTATCTAATTTATGAACCTGCCCAACCATTTCATCAACGGTTCTAAAGCCCAATTGCGCCATGATTTCGCGGAGCTCTTCAGCTATGAAATACATATAATTCACCACATGCTCTGGCTTCCCTTCAAATTTCTTCCTCAACTCCGGATTTTGTGTTGCAATTCCTACAGGACAGGTATTTAAATGACAAACCCTCATCATGATACATCCTGACGCTACTAAGGGTGCGGTCGCAAATCCGAATTCCTCTGCTCCCAATAGGCATGCAACGGCTACATCCCGACCGGTTTTTAACTGCCCGTCACATTCCAATTTTATCCTGCTTCTAAGATCATTAAGAACCAATGTTTGTTGGGCTTCAGCGATCCCCAATTCCCAAGGTAAACCAGCATGACGTAAAGAGGTAAGAGGCGATGCCCCGGTACCACCATCATAACCAGAAATAAGGATGACATCTGCTTTCGCTTTTGCCACTCCCGCAGCAATAGTTCCAACGCCAACTTCAGAAACAAGTTTCACATTGATCAAGGCTTCCCGGTTGGCCGATTTAAGATCATAGATCAACTGTGCTAAATCTTCTATGGAATAAATGTCGTGGTGTGGAGGTGGTGAAATAAGCCCTACATACGGGGTGCTATTTCGGGTCTTTGCTATTTGTTTGTTCACTTTTGGCCCTGGCAAATGACCACCTTCCCCAGGTTTAGCTCCCTGAGCCATTTTTATCTGAATCTCGGAAGCATTGGTAAGATAATTACTTGTTACTCCAAAACGACCAGAAGCAACCTGCTTTATAGCGCTATTCCTCCAATCTCCATTGACATTTTTATAAAACCTGTCTGCATCTTCACCGCCTTCCCCACTATTGCTTTTTCCTCCAATCCGGTTCATGGCGATCGCTAAATTCTCATGTGCTTCCTTACTTATGGAGCCATAGGACATTGCTCCGGTTTTAAAACGCTTTACAATTTCTGTCCAAGGTTCTACCTCTTCCAAAGGAATGGGATCGTAATTGGAGAATTCAAACAAGCCACGAATTGTCATAAGTTGTTTTGACTGCTTATTTACTAAAGTAGCATATTCCTTGTAAGTCGCAGGGTCATTATTTCTAACAGATTCCTGAAGCTTTGCAATGGTTAATGGATTGAACATGTGTTTTTCACCGTTTCGTCTCCATCTGTATTCACCGCCAATTTCCATATCCAGATCCCCGGGGATATGCTTTGCATTAAAAGTACGTTTATGTCTTTTTGCTATTTCCTTTTCTACTTCATAAAGGCCAATTCCCTCTATCCGGCTAGGAGTATTTGGAAAATATTTATTTATAAGTTGAGAATTCAATCCTAAGGCTTCAAACAACTGGGACCCTCGATATGAGTTAAGGGTAGAGATCCCGATCTTGTTCATCACTTTTACTACTCCATTTCCTACAGCTTTATTATAATTTTCTACGGCTTCCTTAAAATCTACAGCATTTAAATTTCCTTCATCAATTTGTTCTTTAATGATCTCGTTCACCATATAAGGATTGATGGCACTTGCGCCATATCCAAATAACAGTGCAAAATGATGTACTTCCCTTGGCTCTGCAGATTCTATTATAAAACTCATTTTGGAACGTTTCCCTATCTTAAACAAGCCGCTATTTAAATAAGAGCATGCTAATAAAGCAGGAATTGGCGCCAAAGTTTCATCTACCCCTCTATCAGAAAGTATAAGTATGGTTTTCCCTTGTTCAATTACTTTTGCTGCGGTTTTAAGCATCTCTTCCAAAGCTGCTTCCAAACCATTTAATCCCTGATCTATTTTATATAGGATTGGAATTTCGGTAGATTGAAAATCTGGATGGTCAAAATTCTTGATCTTATCTAAATCCTCTTTTGAAATCACCGGATTTTTAATTCGGATTTTTTTACAAAATTCTGGAGTGATTTCCATAAGATTAGTATCTCCCCCTAAAGTTAAACTTAGATCGGTTATAAGTTCTTCCCTGATACCATCCAGTGGCGGATTGGTAACTTGTGCAAAGAGTTGTTTGAAGTAGTTATATATAAGCTGTGGCCTTTCTGAAAGCACTGCTAATGGGGTGTCTGTACCCATAGAACCAATAGGTTCCTTAGCATTTCCAGCCATGGGAAGTATAATGTTATTTACATCTTCTTGGGTATAACCAAAAGCATTTTTACGTAGGTGGATAGGAGTTAGATCCACCTGTAAAGGTTCATTTCTATATGGAATATCTTTTAGATGAATTCTATTTTCATCTAACCATTTCTCATAGGGTTTACGAGTAGCTATCCTTTCTTTGATCTCTTCATCATTGATTATTCGGCCTTCGTTCATATCTACCAGGAACATTCTCCCTGGTTGCAACCTCCCGTGAAATGCGATATTTTCCGGTTTTATATCTAAAACCCCTGTTTCTGAAGACATAATAACATAATCGTCTTTGGTAACTGAATATCTGGAAGGCCTAAGCCCATTCCTATCCAATACAGCACCAATATAATCGCCATCTGTAAATGGTACGGAAGCTGGTCCATCCCAAGGCTCCATGATACAGCTATTGAATTCGTAAAATGCTTTTTTGGCTTCGCTCATTTCCTGATGCTTTTCCCATGCTTCGGGCACCAACATCATCATTATTTCAGGCAAAGATCTCCCGGACATTAATAATAGTTCCACTACCATATCCATAGAGGCTGAATCTGATTTTCCACTTAATATTATAGGAAAAAGCGCTTTTAAATCTTCATCAAAAAGTTTGCTTTTCAGCAGTTCTTCCCTACTCCGCATTCTGGCAATATTGCCCCTTAAGGTGTTAATCTCACCATTATGGCACATATATCGAAACGGCTGAGCCAGATCCCAGGTTGGAAATGTATTGGTTGAAAACCGCTGATGTACCAAAGCCAAACGGGTAACTACCTTAGGATCTAAAAGATCCTTGTAATAGAACTTAATATCCTCGGGCATAAGAAGTCCTTTAAATATTAAGGTCTTGGTAGACAAGCTGGGAAGGTAAAAGAATTCCCTCTCCGATAATTTGGAATTTACAATGGTATGTTCTGTGATTTTTCTTGCGCTATATAATTTAATTTGAAACAACCGGTCTTCTAAACCTTTTTCTGGTTTCCCTATAAAGATTTGTTCTATTACCGGCTCCACATCCGCAGCAATGGCGCCCAAGTGACCCGCATCTACCGGCACCACTCGCCATCCCAATACTTTTAGGCCTTTTTCAGTTACTTGTTTTTCAAAGATCTTTTTACAATGTTCTCGCTGATTCTCCTTTCTGGGAAGAAATACATTTCCCATGGCATACTCTCTTTCATCTGGAAGATCAAAGTCACAGTTTTCTACAAAGAATTCATGAGGAATGTCTATTAATATACCCGCGCCATCACCAGTCTTTCCATCGCTGCTTACGGCACCTCTATGTTCTAATTTTTGTAAAATTTCCAGTGCCTTATGTATAATGTCATTAGATTTCTTTCCTTTTAGACTACAAATAAACCCCGCACCACAATTTTCATGTTCAAATTCGGGTGAATATAACCCTTGCTTTTCCTTCATGACTCATCCTTTTTTTTTGACTTAATATTGATAAATCTATATAATATAAAGTTGATTGCATAATATTGAATAAAATGATTTTTACATTTAATAATTTATCAAAATATTGATCTATTAATGTGAAATTCATGATTTAAAAGCTCGTTTTTATCATATCTTCAACAAAAATTTTAACATCATTTCCAAACAACCAACTTTTTACAGACAGATATAATCGATTGAAAATCGGAATCTGACGTTTTTGCCAGTTTTTGAAGGTGAATTCTTCGTCGTAAATACAAAAATGAGTGATTTTTAATCAGTAAAATGATAATTTTAAGGTTTTTTTGTTATTATTAATTAAGACCCCCTAAAAATTAGGGGGTCTTAATTAATAATGTGATAAATATTATACCATACCCCCCTATTTTTTAGCAATCATATTCAAAATATACATAGATTAGGGACCAACTAATTAACTGTATATCAATATGAAAAAAATTTATTTACCCTTCGTAATGCTTTTTGTGCTCAATTCTTATTCGCAAGAAGATGAGCCTCCAACAAAACAATTCAATATCTCTGGTTCTGCTGATGTATATGCACGCTTCAATTTAAATTCCTTTAACAGGAATTATGAGGAACTAGAAGCACCGGCTCCCGCAACGTCCTTTGCTAATGATCCGGGATTTGCAATAGGTATGGCAAACGTGGTTATGAACTATGAAATGGGAAAAATAGGAGCGGTAGCAGATCTGGTATTTGGACCGAGAGGGGAAGACGCCGTTTTTAATTCACTGGGTAGTTCCAATATCGTGAACCAGTTATATGTATACTGGAATGCAAGCGAAAAGGTAACGCTAACGCTGGGTAACTGGAACACCTATTTGGGATACGAGGTGATCTCGCCCTCAGCAAACTTTAATTATTCCACTTCTTATATGTTTTCTTATGGACCTTTTTCTCACACAGGGATAAAAGCGGATTTTGCTTTAAATGATGAGTTTAGCGCGATGGTAGCAGTAATGAATCCTACAGATTTTACGGAGTTCAATCCTGCAGGAACCTACACTTTTGGTGCACAACTTGGATATGCAAAAGAGGCAGGAAGTGTCTATTTGAATTTTCTATATGGAGATCAAGACGGAAAACTTGAGGCTAACGGCAATAAAGGGGGAGATATTTCTGCTGGATCAACTTTTCAGGTGGATCTTGCTACAGGTGTTGATTTATCAGATGGATTTTATTTAGGTTTCAATACCACATACAATACTACCGCCACAGGAGAAGCTTTCACAGATACAGGAATACGAGATGTAGAGGGGGATGATTATGGTTTTTATGGCGCGGCGCTATATCTACAATATAGCCTGAACGATAAAGTTGCCCTGGGAGCCAGAGGCGAGTATTTTAAAGAGTTCAACGGAGGTGCTGGAGCTTTAGGCGTTTATGATGCAAACGGGGATTCTTCAGTTTTTGCTGTAACTGTTTCAGGAAATATGGCAATAGGGGATCTAATGCTCATCCCGGAAGTGCGCATGGATTCTGCTAATCAAGATATATTCATAAACCAAGATATCGACGGAACACAAGGCAGTCTAGCCTCAATTCTTCTGGCAGCAGTATATAAATTTTAACCTAAATATATAAATCATGAAAAAAATAGAAGCGATCATCAGAAAATCAAAATTTTCTGCCGTCAAAAAAGCTTTACATCAAGAAGGCATCAACTTCTTTTCCTATTGGGATGTTACCGGTTTGGGAAACGAAAAACAAGGGAGTGTCTATCGGGGGGTTTCCTATAGCACCAGTGATATTCAGCGTAGGTACTTATCTATAGTTGTAGATGATTCTTTTGAACAAGCCACTATCGATGCCATTCTTACGGCAGGACGTACCGGGGAAGTTGGCGACGGGAAAATATTTGTTTCCGATATCAATGAAGCCTATAGGATTCGTACCGGTGAAAAAGGAAAAGAAACGCTAAACTAATTATTAAAGAATAAAATATTTATTATATGGACTCAGGATTATTTACGGCAAACAATTTATGGATGATGATATGCACGGGGCTGGTATTTTTTATGCACCTCGGTTTCTCATTATTGGAAATTGGACTTACCAGACAAAAAAATACCATAAACATACTTTTTAAAAACCTATTTATAATTTGTGCGGGGTTGCTAATGTACTATATAGGAGGCTTCAATTTAATGTATCCGGGATTTGAAGAAGGCTCTGCAGGGATCTTGAAGTTTGCGGGCTTCGGAATAGCAGCTCCAGAAAATGGAATGTTACCTGAATATGCAAATGGGGGGTATACGTGGTGGACAGATTTCCTTTTCCAAGGAATGTTTGCTGCCACTGCGGCCACCATTGTTTCTGGAGCTGTTGCAGAACGTATTAAGATAGGAGGGTTTATGATATTTGTGGTGATATATGTAGGACTAATTTACCCAATAGTAGGTTCATGGAAATGGGGTGGTGGATTCCTTGATGGCATGGGCTTCTATGATTTTGCCGGATCTACCTTGGTACATTCTGTGGGCGGCTGGGCAGCCTTGGTGGCCATTTTCCTTTTAGGCCCGCGTATTGGGAAATTCAACGAATACAACAAACCTCAACCTATCCCGGGCCACAATATCCCTTTTGCGGCAGCAGGGGTACTGATCCTTTGGCTGGGATGGTTTGGTTTTAATGGAGGATCTGTGCTATCTGCCGATCCCGCAATTACCTCATGGGTACTGGTAACAACCTCCTTGGCGGCGGCAGCAGGTGGAATTTCCGCTTTTATAACCTCTACATTAATGTACAAGAATTATGACCTTACCATGTTTTTGAATGGAATATTAGGTGGTCTTGTGGGAATTACCGCCGGAGCCGATTTAATGTCGCCAAATGAAGCAGTGGTAATTGGTTTAATTGCCGGGGTCATAATTGTTCTTGGAGTTGCCTTAATAGATACACTGAAAATGGACGATCCCGTGGGAGCTGTTGCGGTACACTTAATTTGTGGAATTTGGGGCACGCTGGCGGTTGGAATCTTTGGAACCATGGCAGGAATAGACCAGTTCTTTGTTCAATTGGCAGGAATTGGAATAGTGGGCGGATTTTGCACAATTAGCGCTTTTACAATATTAAAATTAATTAAAGCTGTTTCCGGACTCAGGGTTTCTGAAAGGGAAGAATTGGAAGGATTGGATTTGCATGAACACGGGATGAATGCTTATCCAGATTTTAGATCGAACGAGCATTAAATCAAGAAGCTCGGGGCAAGCACACCTGAATGTTACGGGCAGGCCTTGGGAAACCTGCCCGTCCCTTCTGGCGGGTTAGACCCTTAATGAGGAATTAAAAACAATTTGTGTTGAAAAAAGCCTGCTCTTAATAATGGTTTTTTTCAACACAAAATATTATTCTATTGTAATTCGAAGTAAAAATAAGAATTCACACCCCTAACTTAAACTAGGTCATAATAAACGTGTATATCCGTTTTTTGTCCTATAGTTGTTTTGCCACCCTAAATTTCAGGGTGTCTATTTGCTGTATTGATTATTAGTGTTATGAGATTCTGAAACAACTCCGAGAGCTATCGGAACAGAATCACCTTATTTATCATTTTAAGATACTTTACGGATATACAAATAACAAACCAACCAAATTTTGAAAGTCAGTGATTTACAGATAAAAACAATGAAAAATATATAATTTCATAATACCCCAAAACAAAAAGTTCAATTTTAGAAATTTATTGCGATGAATTTGAAGCATTTAGCCCACCATTTTAGACTAAATAAAGGTTTAATTATACTCATAATTTCACAAAACCGGCGGAAATTACAATTTAGAATTATTATAGATAAGAGATCATTAAATTTTCAGTTCCCTTAACATTAGTAATCCTTCATTATAATTCCTTCAAATATATAATTTTCTAATTTGCAGATACCTTCACAGGAAATATATAACTTTTTAACAAAACATTTGAAAATACATCATATGCCAATCATCTTCATTTATATTTTGTTATTAATTTTTAATTATGTATGACAAAATAGTTAGTATAGTAAAATTCCTATTTTTTGATAATATTTGACGATACTAACTAATCGAATTATGAAAAAAACAATCAAACAGTTAAATTTTTTATTATTAATTTTCTCTATCCCCTTAGTATCTTGGGCACAGACTTCAATTACCGGACAAATATTGGATGAAAAAGGCGAAGGTGTACCTTTTGCAACCGTAATGGAAGAAGGCACCACAAACGGAACCACAACAGATGAATTCGGAAATTTTGGGTTTAGTGTTTCCAAACTTCCAACTACAATAGTAACTTCTTATGTAGGTTTCAAAACCAATAATCAGGAAATCACTACGGCAACCAACATTGTGATTACACTTGTACAAGATAGTTTTGGATTAGATGAAATTGTGGTAACCGGAAACAGAACTAAGCCAAGAACTATTCTTGACTCTCCAAACGCTATAGACAATTTTGGAGTAAAAGAATTAACAAGAAGTGGCCAGCCTACTATAGATAAGATGTTAACCTTTAAGGTGCCATCTTTTAACTCACAAAACCAAGCAATTTCTGATGCTACCGCTCACTATGACCCGGCAGATCTTCGTGGATTAGGGCCAAGTAGAACTCTGGTATTGGTAAACGGAAAGCGAAAAAATCAAAGTGCGCAGGTTTACTTGAACAGAACTCCTGGTAAAGGAGAAGTTGGAGTAGATTTAAAGAGTATCCCAACTGCAGCTATCGAGCGTGTAGAGATACTTAGAGATGGTGCTTCTGCACAGTACGGGTCGGATGCAATCGCAGGAGTTATCAATATGGTCTTGAAAAAGAATGTTGAATTCACAACTTTTAGCTCTCAAACAGGAATTACCTCTGAAGGTGATGGGTTTAACTTTGCATCTGATTTAAATACTGCATTTAATATTGGAGATGGTGGTTACGTAAATGTAACGCTTGGATACTACAAGCAAAATGCTACCAACAGACCAGGAACTCCAGGGACAGATGATCCTGGAGCTATATTGCCTCAAGAAATTCAATGGCAAAAAGATAATCCTGCTTTAGGAATGCATGTTGGACAGCCAGAAATGGAGAAAAAAGACTTGTTCGTAAACATGGCTCATCCTGTAGGAGAAAATGCTGAATTTTACTCTTTTCATGGTTTCACCACCAGAACCGGTAAAAGTTTTGCATATTACCGCGCTCCATATTGGAGACCAGATGTAAGAGAATCTGAATTCTTGACTAGAAAAGAAGATTTTGTAGGGTACCAGCCAACTTTCGAAACTGCAATCGATGATTACATTAATGCTGCAGGTCTAAAATATGACTTTAAAGAAAACTGGACAGCAGATCTTTCTGCAACTTATGGTGCTAACTCGGTATTCTATACAGTTAACAACTCTGTGAACAGGGATTATTTGGCAGATAACGGTACGTCTCCAACAACTTTTAATCCAGGTGGATATAGATTACAGAATTTAATAGGAAACTTGGATGTAACCGGTTTATTAACTGAAGACATCAGTTTGGCTGCAGGCTTAGAGGTGAAAAAAGAGTATTTCACTGCTTACGAAGGTGACCCACGTTCTTACTATAAAGGAGGTTCAGACTCGTTCGCAGGGGTTAGGCCTAATGAGGCTGGAGAATGGGATAGAAATAGTATAGCTGCATATGCACAAGTAGATTACGATATTACAGATGCACTTTTATTAGGAGTTGCAGGGAGATATGAGGATTTCTCAGATTTTGGAGATAACTTCTCTTGGAAAGTGAATGGTCGTTATAAGTTAGGAGAAAAAGGAGCTCTTAGAGGATCCTACTCTACAGGCTTTAGGGCACCAACATTACACCAACGTTACTTAACCAACAGCCAGTATATTATTGTTGCTGGATCTAACGAGCCATTATTACAAGGTACGTTAGCTAATGACAACCCTGCTGTACAAGCTTTAGGAGTGCCAAGTTTATTTGCAGAAACTTCTAAGAATATATCGGCAGGGGTTACTTATAAATTCAGTAACAACTTTTATGGTTCTGTGGATTTCTATCAGATCAATGTGGACGACAGGGTGTTATTCTCTTCTCAAATTGGTGCGGATGGAGACGACACCTCTACAAACCCTGTAGAGCAAATCTTGGAAGACAACAATGTGGTGGCAGTTCAATTCTTTATTAATGCTGGCGACACTAAAACAACTGGTGCTGATATCGTATTAAACTATAAAAACTATAGTGGTTTTGGCGCAAGTTTAGCAGCTAACTTTAATGAGACTACTATTGATGCAATTACTACTCCTGGCCCACTAGCTGCAAATGGTTATAACATTTTTGCTCGTGAAGAAAAAGGCTTGATCACGAACTCAAGACCAAAATCAAAAGTGATCTTAGGCTTATCTCAAGATCTTGATAAGTGGTATTTAGGGCTGAATAATACTATGTTTGGAAAAGTAACTGTTACTGCTCCAGAATCTGGGGGAGAAGATCAAGAGCTAGCATCTAAAATTGCAACCGATCTTATTGCTAGTTATAAGTTTACAGATAAGTTTTCCTTAACAGCAAACTTGAACAATATTTTTGATGTATATCCAGATATCACTAAAGCATCAACTAATACTGCAGGTGCCGGAGGAAGATTTTTATACTCTTCAGAAGTACAACAATTGGGTCAATTAGGAGCTAATTTTAGCTTAAGTTTAAATTATGAGTTCTAGTTAAATAGAACCTTATTAATAATAGAAAGCAGATGGATATAAATCCATCTGCTTTTTTATATTGAGATCGTTAATGATTCTAATTAAAATATATTTAAATTAAAGTGAATACATTTTTAAGTCTAGATTATTCTGCGCGCTCAAAACCAAACCTTTCCCATTACTAAAACATAAAGTGCACACAAAATCTGTATTTTAGCACACCTTTTAAACAAATAAAAATCTACACATACAATGCTGGAAAAGATTATAGCATTAAGAAAAGAATTGCATCAACATCCTGAATTATCGGGAGAAGAAATAGAAACTGCACGTCGTATTAAAAATTTCTTGGCCCATCATCCGCCATCAAAATTAATAGAAAATATTGGGGGGCATGGTCTTGCAGCGATTTATACGTATGGTAAGGAAGGCCCTGTAATTATGATTCGATGCGAATTGGATGCATTGCCAATAGAAGAAGCCAATCTGTTCGAATATCGTTCAAAGATCAATGGAGTTTCCCATAAATGCGGACATGACGGCCATATGGCTATAGTTGCCGGATTGAGCTCTTGGATAAAAGAACAAAATTATAAGAGCGGGAAAATTATTTTACTTTTTCAACCAGCAGAGGAAACCGGAAAAGGGGCAAAAGCAATTATTGAAGCCGAAAAATTTCAAGATTTGAAACCAGATCATGTATTTGCGCTGCACAACATTCCTGGCGTACCACTGCACACCATAATCAAGGTTCAAAACAATTTTTCCTCCTCTGTACAAAGTCTTGGAATTTGGCTCAATGGAAAAGAGTCTCATGCTTCAGAACCTGAAAACGGAATAAATCCAGCCCTGGCCATTGCAGAAACAATAAAACAATTTGATCTATTGAATATTTTGGCACCTGAAAAACCCAATTTTGCCCTTTTAACTCCCGTACATATAAAAATGGGACAAATTGCCTATGGCATTTCAGCTGGTTCTGGGGAATTGCATTATACACTAAGAACAAGGGATGAAGAACACATGAAGAAGTTAAAATGGGCTATAAACAAGCAACTCGTAAAAACTTGCCAGCGATATAATCTTGGATTGGAAACTCGCTGGTTCGATTATTTTCCTACTTCTGCAAATGATCCATTTTGTAATGAGGTTATTGGAAAAGCTGCTAAAATCAATAATTTAAAAATACATGAAAAAACCTACCCTTATAAATTCGGTGAAGATTTTGGTTGGTTTTCAAAATATTATAAATCGGCAATGTTTGGTTTAGGATCTGGAGGCCATTCCCCTGCCCTGCACAATCCAGATTATGATTTTCCTGATGAAATTATTCCAACAGGAATGGCGATGTTTCAATCCATAATCGATCTAATACTAAGGCCAGAAGATCCACAGTCAAAAAATTAGGTCCTCCCATTTTAAATACCCCTCTTTTATGAATCGGAATATTTCCACCTTCTTTTTTAAATCCTTATTTTTGTCGCTATGGGATTAACAAATAACGACATCTTTAAGAAGTTACGGGTCGCACTAAAACTACGTGATGACGATATAGTGCAAATATGTGCGCTAGTGGATTTTAAAGTGACCAAAAGCGAGCTTGGGGCCATATTCAGAAATGAAGATCACCCCAAATATGTAGAATGTGGGGATCAATTTTTGAGGAACTTCCTAAATGGCTTGGTGATACACATGCGTGGCCCCATGCCCAAGAAGAAAATTGCAGAAAATAAAAGCGGGGAATAAGCACATTTCTCACTTGGTATAAACAAAAAATCCCAAGCTTTGCTCGGGATTTTTTTATGAGTTGAGATTGATTTAAGCTAAAACAGCCTGAACTTTATCTGCAGCTTCTTGGAATTCTATGGCACTTTGTACATCCAATCCGCTGTTGTCTATAATTTCTTTTGCAATATCCGCATTGGTGCCCTGTAGACGAACAATTATAGGCACATTGATGTTCCCCATATTCTTGTATGCATCTACTATTCCTTGTGCCACACGGTCACAACGAACAATACCACCAAAAATATTAATAAGGATCGCTTTTACATTCTCATCTTTTAAGATCAATCTAAAAGCCTCTTCTACTCTTTTTGCATCTGCAGTTCCACCAACATCCAAGAAGTTGGCTGGTTCTCCACCGGCTTGTTTAATAAGGTCCATCGTTGCCATTGCAAGTCCGGCACCATTAACCATACATCCAACATTTCCGTCCAGGTCTACATAGTTAAGTCCCACTTTTCTTGCTTCGACTTCTACCGGGTTTTCTTCACGAATATCACGCATTTCTGCATATTTCTTATGTCTAAATAAGGCATTATCATCTAAAGTCACTTTAGCATCTACCGCCATAATCTTATCATCACTTGTTTTAAGAACAGGATTGATCTCAAACAACGCTGAATCAGATTCTACATAAGCTTTGTAAAGGGCCGTTACGAATTTCGTCATTTCTTTAAAAGCAGTTCCGCTTAACCCTAAGTTAAACGCAATTCTTCTGGCTTGAAAACCTTGCAATCCAACAGATGGATCTATTTCTTCAGTAAAGATCAAATGCGGGGTTTCTTCAGCAACGGTTTCTATATCCATTCCACCTTCTGTAGAATACATGATCATATTACGACCTGTAGTTCTATTTAATAGGACCGACATATAATATTCTTCCGGCTCATTATCACCAGGATAATAAACATCTTCTGCAACCAATACTTGGTGAACTTTTTTACCTTCAGCAGAGGTTTGAGGGGTAACCAGGTTCATCCCGATTATTTGTCCTGCAATCTCTTCAACCTCTTTGAGGTTCTTGGCTAGTTTTACCCCGCCACCTTTACCACGCCCCCCGGCATGCACCTGAGCTTTGATTACGTGCCAACCGGTTCCGGTTAACTCGGTAAGTTCTTTTGCAGCATCTACTGCTTCTTTTGCATTATGAGCAACAATACCACGCTGAATGCGCACGCCAAAGCTGTTCAAAATTTCTTTTCCTTGATATTCGTGTATGTTCATAATCTGTTTTCTTCAGTATTAATTACGGAACGCAAAAGTAGCAAATGTATAAGTATTGTACCAATCTTTTTTAGGTTATAACTTTCTTCTCCTCAAAAGCTTTAAAAAAACATATATATACTGATACTTTATACACAAAATTCACTAAATCGTTATAGTGTTTTCTCTCCATATTATTACGCGAAACAAGAATTCTACCTTATTTTTGCGGTTTAATTTTTCTAGATGAATAAAGGATTATTAGCATTAGCAATTGGTGGGTTTGGAATTGGGATGACGGAGTTTGTGATCATGGGAATTCTGCCAGAAGTGGCCAATGCCATGAATGTGAATATCCCGCAGGCAGGTCATTTTATATCAGCCTATGCCATAGGGGTTGTGGTGGGGGCGCCCCTACTTACGGTTTTTGGAAGTAGATTTCCTGCACAAAAAGTACTCTTTTTTTTAATGATTTGGTTTACAGTTTTCAATACGATTTCAGCATTTTCTAATTCTTATACCGTTTTATTGGTCACCCGCTTTTTATCTGGTTTGCCACATGGTGCTTTCTTCGGAATTGGAGCGGTGGTTGCGGGTAAACTTGCCAAACCAGGAAAAGAAGCTCAAGCCATTTCTATAATGTTTACCGGCCTTACCATCGCCAACGTGATCGGGGTCCCTCTAGGAACATGGTTGGGGCAGACTTTTAATTGGAGTGCTTCTTTTATTGCCGTAGGGGTTGTTGGGGTCGCTGCGTTTTTAAGTATTAAATTCTGGATGCCCAATTTTCCTGCAGAACCTTCTAAAGGAATGAAAAAGGATTTTGCCATTCTAAAAAAAACTGAATTATGGATGGTAATCCTACTCACCACTATTGGTACCGGTGGATTTTTTGCTTGGTATAGTTACATTGCCCCGTTAATTACCGATGTGGCAGGACACAGCGACAGCGTGGTAAGTTATGCCATGATCCTAGCCGGCCTAGGCATGGTAGCAGGAAATTTTCTTGGCGCAAAGCTTGCGGAAATGTTCAGCCCCATCCATGCAGTGGTAATTGCCCTTGTCCTTATGGTAATTGCCCTTTTAACCAACACTTTTCTAGCTTATGATAAAACAGGCGTATTAGTGATGACCTTTATACTCCCATTGATCGCGTTTTGTATTGCCACGCCTATTCAAATGGCGGTAATCACTTCAGCAAAAGGTTCAGAAATGTTGGGATCATCACTTAATCAGAGTGCTTTTAATATGGGGAATGCCAGTGGAGCCTATCTGGCCGGACTTCCCATTGCAGCCGGTTACGGCATTGTTGCAGCACAGTATGTAGGTGCAGCAATGGCGGGGACAGGAATCCTCATAGCCATTGGTGTTATCCTAATAAGAAAAAGACATCAAGAAAAATTACCTATCCCCCTAGAGGCTTAGATATTTTTTTAATTAGTATATCTTATAAATTATAACATATCTGGATAATGTGTTTTATTTTGACATTCCTTATATCTTATTAAAAATGTCGATTATTTTTGCAATTAAAATCCAACTTTAATGAACAATCAAGATCTCTTAAATATCGCTGCGGAATTTGGCAGCCCAGTATACGTATATGATGCTGAAAAAATTGAATCCCAATACAACAGGCTTACTTCGGCATTCAAACAGGTAAAAAGCCTTAGAATTAATTATGCGGTCAAGGCATTATCCAATATTTCTATCCTAAAGTTGTTTAAAAAATTAGGAGCCGGATTGGATACTGTTTCAATTCAGGAAGTAGAATTGAGCTTAAAAGCTGGATTTGATCCCTCAAAAATCATCTACACTCCTAATGGGGTTTCTTTGGAAGAAATTGAAGAAGTAACGAAACTAGGGGTTCAAATTAATATAGACAACCTTTCTATTTTAGAGCAGTTTGGAACCAGACATCCTTCAATTCCTGTCTGTATCAGGATCAACCCACATGTAATGGCTGGCGGAAACAGCAATATTTCGGTAGGTCATATAGACTCTAAATTTGGCATCTCCATCCATCAAATTCCACATTTATTGCGGATCGTGGAAAATACAGGAATGCACATTAATGGGATCCATATGCACACCGGAAGCGACATTTTGGATATCGAAGTATTTTTATATGCATCGGAGATCTTATTTGAAACTGCTAAACACTTTCCGGATCTGGATTTTATAGATTTTGGAAGCGGGTTTAAAGTGCCATACAAACCAGGGGATATTGAAACCAATATTGAAGAATTAGGCGAAAAACTGAGCGAACGCTTTATGGAATTTTCCAAAGAATATGGCAGAGTTCTCACGCTGGCCTTCGAGCCCGGGAAATTTTTGGTGAGTGAAGCCGGAAAATTTGTTGCTAAGGTAAATGTGATCAAACAAACCACCTCTACTGTTTTTGCCGGGATAGATTCTGGTTTCAATCATTTAATTAGGCCGATGTTCTATGGCTCTCAACATGAAATATCCAACATTTCCCATCCTGACGGAAAAGTTCGATTTTATTCTGTGGTTGGGTATATTTGTGAGACAGATACCTTTGCTACCAATAAAAGAATTTCTGAAATTAAGGAAGGTGATATGTTGAGTTTTAGCAATGCCGGGGCTTATTGTTTTAGCATGGCAAGCAATTATAATTCCAGATATCGTCCTGCTGAAGTATTATGGTATAATGGAGAAGCTCATCTTATTCGAAAAAGAGAGGTTTTTGAAGATCTTATTGCCAATCAGGTAGAAATAACAATTTAAAATTATTGAAAACTCCAGATCTAATCCTCTGGAGTTTTTTATTTCATTAATTTACTTCTATCGATCCCATTTTTCATGATTATAGAATGCATATTTAAAGTAATCTATTAACTTACAGAATCTAAAAACCATTTATAATGAATTTAAAAGTAGTTTTTCTTAGCGTCCTAATAGGTTTTAGTTTCACTCCTACAAACGCACAAAAATTATCCAAAAAGGAAAAAAAGATTATCGCAACTATTGAAAGCAACAATACAGAGGCTATTGCCTTTTTGGAAAAAGTTGTAAACATAAATAGTGGGTCTTTAAATTCTAAAGGAGTAAAAGAAGTGGGGCAGGTATTTCAAGAAGCGTTTAATGATATAGACTTTAAGACCCAATGGATAGAAATGCCATTAGAGATGAACAGGGGAGGACATCTTTTTGCTGAAACCAATGGGAATAAAGGAAAAAAACTCCTGCTAATTGGCCATATAGATACCGTATTTGAAGAGGACAGTCCGTTTCAAAAATTCGAAAAAATAAATGATAGTATTGCGCATGCCCCTGGAGGAAATGATATGAAGGGTGGCGATGTTATAATACTATTTGCTTTAAAAGCTTTACATGATAACGGCCTATTGAAGAATGCTCAAATTATTGCTGCTTTTACTGGAGATGAAGAAAGCACTGGAAAGCCACTAACAATTAGCAGAAAAGACTTAATAGATGCTGCAAAAAGAAGTGATATTGCCCTAGGATTCGAAACTGCAACTGGTTATAACAATGCAACGATAGCCAGAAGAGGATCTTCAGATTGGGAAGTGGAAGTTACTGGAAAGAGAGCACATTCTTCGGGAATATTTAATGAAGATACGGGTGCAGGTGCGATATTTGAAATGTCAAGAATTCTTAATGCATTTTACACAGAGGTGAGAGGGGAAGAATATTTAACTTTTAACCCAGGCGTTTTGGTGGGTGGAACTTTTGCTGAAATAGATGATATGACCAGTAAAGGAAATGTGTTCGGGAAAACCAATGTGGTAGCCCAAAAGGCGATCGTAAAAGGCGGATTGCGGTTTATTTCTGAAGAGCAAAAAGAAAATGCTAGAAATAAAATGAGGGAAATTGTTAGCAATAATCTCCCACAAACTTCTGCCGAAATAAGGTTTATAGATAGTTATCCTGCAATGGCACCTACAGAGGGAAATCAAAAATTATTAGATCTTTTAAGTGATGTGAGTATAGATCTTAATCAAGGTAAAGTAGAAGGTTACGATCCAAGTAAGCGTGGGGCGGCAGACGTATCTTTTGTTGTATCCTATGTAGATGCCCTAGATGGCTTAGGCGCTATGGGATCTAATGCTCATACACCTCAAGAGACCGTAAACTTAAATACCATAGAAAATTTAACCAAACGTACCGCTATATTAATTTACAGGCTAATCAACACAAAATAATCCTAAATATGAGGAAGAGTAAGCTTTGCCAAGATTGGGTTAAAATAAAATAGACATTTCTAAAAATTAATACCTTGCATTAGAATTTCTGAAATCGCTGTATGCTGTATATTTTACATGACCCGCAAGAAATAGAAATCGTTGCAGATGAATTGGTTCCTTATTTTGAAAATTTAGAATTTTCACTTCTCTCGCTGCCATTATCTCCAGATTTTACCCTTGAAGAAAATGACACTTTAATTACCTATCTGGGAGATTCAGCATTAAAAAAATTATTGCCCCGCATTTCCAAAAAAGAATGGAGTTTTGGAATTTTACCCCATCCAGAAGCTCAAAAAGCCGTAAAAGGCTTCGGTCTATCAGAAGAATTGGAAAATGCTATAAATGAAATCCTTTCTAATGAGGAGTTTTGTGAATTGGATCTTCTTAGTTGTAATGATGTTCCTGTATTCCAATCGGTTAATATTGGGGATGTTTTTATTTTTTCAGAAAAAAGAAGCAAAGGTGGGTTTTTATCGGAGGTATTTGGTTTTTTGAAAAATATCAGGAGGCTACCAGGACTTTCACATTTGTCGTTTGTAATTAGTGCAGAGGGCGAAAAGATCATCCATACTTCAGCCTTAGGAATAGTTGCAGTAGAACATGCATCGGGCTCTGTGATCTCAAAGAGGTTGATCTCAAATAGCGTGATGAACGACGGCAGGTTTCAGGCACTTATCTTATCACCTCAAAATTTGTTTCAGCTTTTGGTGTTTTTATTTAAAAGCCTCATACCCAATCCAAAAACCTTACATCAGCTCCCAAGTTTCATAGGGCAAATAACCACTACTAACCTTAAAATTGAAAATGACTCCCCAATTGAATTTACCAACGATGGAGAAAAATTTAGCAATAAAGAGATCCAAATAGAGGTATCCAAAGAGAAATTAAAACTTCATCAAAAAAGCATATATGCACTTGAGAAATCTGGAGCAAACGATAAAAAAAGCCTGAAAATAGATAAATTACCCACTGGTGAGCGCCGTGAACAATTAATAATCAGTAAATTACCAATATTACCCAGAGCAACTACAGAAGAGTTTCAAGAACTTTTCAAAGTTTTAAAAGAAAACGCCAAGTTATCTTCCTCTTTTATAGTGATGATGATTTTGGCCACCCTTATTGCCACATTTGGCCTTTTTGGAGACTCCTCTCCGGTAATTATTGGTGCTATGATCCTTGCGCCCATCATTGCTCCAATCGTGTCATTTTCTATGGGAATGGTGCGCTATGACCCCAATATGCTTAAAACCGGGATAGTCACCATCTTGATTGGAACCATTGTAGCATTGATATTTGCAGCTGCGGTAAGTATAATTATACCCCTCAAGGTTTTAACAACTGAAATAAATGCACGACTTACTCCTACCCTTTTGGATATGGGAATAGCTGTTGCATCTGGGATTGCTGCAGCCTACGCACATGCAAAAGAAGGGATTGCGAAAAGTTTGGCGGGTGTGGCAATTGCTGTTGCCTTAGTTCCACCATTGGCAGTAGCAGGAATTGGAATTGGCTGGTGGGACTGGGAAGTCTTTTCTGGTGCTTTCCTGCTTTACTTAACCAACCTTGCAGGGATCATCATGTTTGCCGGAATAACATTTTTATTACTAGGTTTTGCTCCCTTTAAACGCGCCAGAATGGGACTTGTTTATACTCTTATTATCATTGGCCTCGTAATGATCCCCCTTTCCCTTTCTTTTAATAGAATTAAGCAGGAAGCCAGAATAACATCAAAACTAGAGGGAACTAATTTTGACACGATCTTCCTGAGGGATGTAAAGGTTAGAACAGGTAAACCATTAATGGTCTCTGTAAAATTGGTAAGTCCAGAAGCTATAGATTCAGAAAAAATGAAAAAAATCAAGGAACAAATTGAAGAAAAAGTGGGAGAGCCTATAATTCTAGAAATTATTTCAGCTATTGAATTTTAAAATCAATAGTTTCATGTTCTCACTTTTTTATGGTTCTTAGAGATCTTTGAAAATACGGAAACTCAATCTATAAAATTGGAACAGAAAAGAGCATATTGTATCTTTTTAACCTTTCACAAACCTTTTTGTTGGGATAGTTTAGGAAGTGATTGCACAAAATTTTTAAGCCAACAAATCCTTTAACTAATATCCCAGAAGGAGAATTTTTAGTATATAATTTATTTGTGTCCTAAACCAGTCTCTATATTCCCTATATTTGAACTCAAAAAAAAACAAACATGAAACATCCCCTCCTTGCATTTGTTGTTGTTCTATTTCTAGCCTGTGATAGCAAAGAAAATGAAAATGTAGACTATAAGGCACAAAACGAACAAGATATCACGGCCTATATAGCTGATAAAAATTTGAACGCTCAAAAAAGCGACTCGGGTTTATACTATGTTATAAATGAAGAAGGGACCGGAGAGCGGCCTACATCAAATTCCAATGTAACGGTGGTTTATAAAGGCTACTATTTAAATGGTTCTGTGTTCGATCAAAGTGATTCCAATGGGATTAGCTTCAATTTACAACAAGTAATAAAAGGCTGGACAGAAGGTATTACTTATTTCAAGGAAGGAGGATCTGGTCTTTTACTAGTTCCTGCTCATCTGGGATATGGAAATAATGATGTTCGCGGGATTCCCGGAGGTTCTGTATTGATCTTTGAGGTGAAATTGATTTCGGTGAATTAGAAGCTTATCATTTTCTATTAGCTAATTTGCACTAAGCTATTTGCTTCCATAAATAGCACTTCTATATGATCCTGAAGAATTGTTTAAGATAAGTTTCTAAAAACGTATATACACTCTACAAATAAAAAGGAGTTCAACAGGACCGCCAATAACCTGTATTCGAGGTCGGTATCTGCCGTACGACAACCAATAGAATCATTTTTCAACTGGTTGATCGAAAAACAGATTTTCAAAGGGCTAGCAAGGTCAGGTTAACGAAAGTTTTTTGGTACATGTTTTTAGAAAAATTGGCCGCGGCCTTCATTCTCCTTTAATTTTTTAACCCTTGATTCGCATCATTAACTAAGTTTTTTGAGTACCAAACAATAAAAATGTAATTGACATTACCTTTTCTTTCATTTTTTTTCTAAGAATTGAAA
Organism: Gillisia sp. Hel_I_86; assembly: GCF_007827275.1. Taxonomy (NCBI): domain Bacteria; kingdom Pseudomonadati; phylum Bacteroidota; class Flavobacteriia; order Flavobacteriales; family Flavobacteriaceae; genus Gillisia; species Gillisia sp. Hel_I_86. The sequence continues at coordinate 276,301 of NZ_VISE01000001.1, forward strand.
AAGCCTTAACCATTTGCTTTTCAACGGTGTTCACAGACACATTTTGATATTCAGCAATTTCAACGTAAGTTAGGCCATCCTGCTTACTTAGTAAGAATGTTTCTTTGCATTTAGGAGGTAATTTCTCTATTTCATGTTGTACGAGAGTCAATAGCCTATTGGCTTCCTTTTCATCTATTAATTCAACAAAATTATCTAAACCTTCTATATACTTTTTCTCTAATACGGTAACAGCTTTTTCCTTTCTGTATTGATCTATAAATTCGTTATAAACTGATTTATAAAGGTAATTCTTAATAGAAATATTAGCATCTAACTTTTTGCGATGTTGCCACATTCGAGTAATAACATTTTGAACAATATCTTCCGATTTAAAATTATCTCTGGCTAGGTTACTAGCATAATCACATAGCTTTTTATAGTACAAATCTACTATATAGGTGTATGCATGAGTATTTCCCTTTTTAAGGTGTTTAATTAGTTTTTTTGGACTTGAAAATACGTAGCGCAATTGGGTAATATGAAATTAGATCAAAACAAATTTAATTTTTTTTTAACGAAGAGGGGTGGTATAGTAGTTTTAGTTTCGTTATAGAAGTATAGGTGCTATAATATAAATGGATAAAAACATAGAAATATTAATTGTAAAGTTTCTTACCAGAGAATCAAATGTCGATGAACTTAGACAATTGGAATTATGGATGAGCAACCCAAAGAACGAAATACTATTTCTTGAATATATCAAGACCAATACTTTTTCGAATATGGCAATCAGTAAGTATGATATCAAAATAGCCAAAAAAAATATTGTTCGTAGTATTCGAAAAGAAAAATATCAGATCTATAACATATTAAAATACATTGCCGCAGCTGTAATTATTGGAATGTTTGCTTCAACCTACCTTTTCAGAGATGATCTATTTATTAGTCCTGTAGAAAGTGTTCCAGTAGTCGCGAACGATATAAAAGCAGGAACTAATAAAGCATCACTAACACTAAGCGACGGCTCGGTAGTATTATTAGGGAAAGGAGGGTCTTTTCAATCTAAAAACGCTAAAAGTAATGGAGAGGAAATAATTTATGGTACCACTAAAAATAAAACACCTTCTAAAATCGCTTATAATTATCTCACCATTCCTAGAGGAGGTCAATTTTTTGTCAAACTCTCTGACGGAACCCAAGTATGGTTAAATTCTGAATCTCAACTTAAGTATCCAATAAGTTTTATTGATGGAGAACTTCGCCAAGTTGAACTTATTTATGGCGAAGCGTATTTTGATGTATCACCAAGTACAAAACATAAAGGTTCAAAATTTAAAATACTTACTGATGTTCAAGAAATTGAAGTCTTGGGAACTGAGTTTAATGTAAAAGCTTATCAAGATGAAAATATAATTTACACAACATTGGTAGAGGGGAAAGTTTTGGTTAAAAACAATAATAAAACTAGAAGTTTAAAACCTAAACAGCAATCAGTTATTGACATCAATACCAATGACATAAAAGTCCAAGAAATAGATGTTAATAGTGAAATTAGTTGGATCCATGGAGAATTTATCTTTCACAAAAAACCGCTAAAAGAAATTATGAAAGTTCTTTCTAGATGGTATGATGTTAACATAATTTTTGAAAATAAATCTTTTGAAAACACGCAATTTAATGGAGAGCTTAGTCGAGACCAAAAAATAGAAGATATACTAGAATTAATTAAACAAACCAAAATTATTAATGCTTATGAAATAAATAAGAATACCATCATATTAAAATAAAAAAGGGACGGAAATATCAACATCTCACCGCTAAAAATCTCCTCCCCCTTATGTGATTAATCAATTAATTTTAACCAATTTACACACGCAAATTTATGAAAATTAAACCAACTAAAGTTTTGCTTTTTTCCAGAAAAAAACTGCTAACAAACATCATGAAAACTTTAATATTCTTTTTCTGCTCTGTAACTTTCAGCTTCACGCCAAATAATGTTTTATCTCAAAATGTTAAAGTGAAAATAAACCAAGATAGAACAGTAACAATTGATGAAGTTTTCAAAATAATTAGTAATCAAACGGATTATAAATTTATTTATCAAACCGATTTATTTAACGGTCTACCTGAGGTTCAAATAACTAAAGGAACTATTAGACTTAATGAATTGCTGAAGAAATGTTTTTCAGTTAGCAATTACGATTTTGAAGTTTTAGAAAATAATTCAATTGTAATTAACGAAAAGCCCGATATATTTATTAAAAATAATCAACAAAAACAGATATCAGGTACGATAACCAATACTAATGGTATGCCATTGCCTGGAGTTAATGTGTTTGTTAAAGGCACATCAAGAGGGACCTCCACAGATTTTGATGGTAATTTTAGTATTGATGTTGAAGCTGAATCTATTCTTGTAATAAGCTATATTGGTTTTAAAACAGTTGAAATTGTTATTGCAGAACAAACTATAATTAATATTATATTAGAAGATGATGCCGCAAGATTAGACGACGTTATAATTGTTGGAAGTCGCGGGAAACCTAGAACATCTTTCGATTCCCCGGTACCGGTTGATAATATTTCAACTTCAGAATTAAAACAAACCGGTAAAGGAGTGCTGGATCAGCAACTTATGTATAAAGTACCATCTTATAATTCTACAGAACAACCTGTATCTGATGCTGCAGCACATTTTAGTCCTGCAGATCTTAGGGGCTTGTTTCCAAGTAGAACATTAGTATTGGTAAATGGCAAAAGAAAGAATGCAAGTGCATTAGTATATAGCTATGTAACCCCTGGACGTGGTGAGGTTGGAGTAGATATGAAATCAATACCTTCTGCAGCCTTAGAGCGTGTAGAGATTTTAAGGGATGGTGCTGCAGCCCAATATGGCTCTGATGCTGTTGCCGGAGTAGTAAATCTGGTTTTAAAGAAAAAATCAGATCCATTTATAAACACAAGTTATAGTGTAACTACAGAAGGTGACGGAGAACAATATCAAATTGAAACTGGATTTGGAGTAAATATAGCCGATAAAGGTTTTGCCAACTTCACTTTTAATTATTTCGATTCTAAAAGAACTCAAAGAGCAGGCGAAATAACCAGCTTAGAAGATGAGGCGAATTATTGGGGAGTTACAGACGATTCAGATTTTTCCACATCAGATTTACAATCATTTTTGCAACGCAACCCGGGAGCAGGGTTCCAAGTAGGAACGCCAGATATGACCATTACTAATTTCACTTACAACACTGGTTATACCTTAGATGAGGAAAGCAATACCGAAATTTATTCCTTTGGTACCCTAGCCAATAGAAGTGGATCTTCTCCACAATTTGCCAGAGTACCTTACTGGGTTCCCGGTTTTGAGCAAATTTATCCAGGTACAGAATTTTTCTTGGCAGAGATGGCACCTAGAATTAATGATTACACTCTTGCTTTAGGTTTAAGAACTACTTTTAATAAGTGGGATTTCGACTTAAGTTCTACCATGGGACAGAATAGAATAGATTACTATATTGAAAATTCCTTCAATCAATCTTTTGGAGCAAGTAGCCCATCAGACTTTTATAATGGGGCACATCAATTTAGCCATGTCGTAAATAATCTGGATATCGTAAGATCGTTTGAGGACACAGGATTAAATGCACTTACTGTAGCCTTTGGGGCAGAGCACCGAACAGAACGTTTTGTTACTGAGGAAGGTGAGTTTGCTTCTTATGGTGATGGAACCCCGGATGATCCATCAGATAGAACTGGATCTGAATCTTTTGGTGGTTTTAGACCTGAAAATGCTTCCAATGATTATAGAAGCAATTTAGGAATATATACAGATGTTACTGCAGATATTACGGAAGACTTTCTCCTTGGAGGTGCTTTGCGTTATGAGAATTATTCAGACTTTGGCTCTAATGTAAGTTGGAAATTAAACACAAGGTATAAAGCACTAAATGATAAGTTATCACTTAGGGGATCTTTAAGCAGTGGTTTTAGGGCACCTTCTTTACACCAAATTTATTATACTGCTATTACTACTACCCTTACCGAAAATGGGATTCAACAAAATGGAATTTTGAACAATGCCAATCCAGCTTTACGTGCATTGGGGATTCCAAAATTAGATGCTGAAACTTCCTTTAATATTGGAGCAGGTTTAACTTACCGATTTAGTAGACAAATTGGATTAACAATGGATGTGTACCAAATAGATGTAGATGATAGAATTGTGCTTTCTGGCCAGGTAACTCCAACCGGAGATCCTACAAGTCCAATAGACCAAACATTGTCTAGCGTGAATGTAGGAGCTGCAGGATTCTTTTTAAATGCAATTAATACACGTACCAAAGGAATAGATATCGTATTTAGTTATGACAATATAGAACTAGGAAAAGGGTATTTGGGTGGTAGTATTGCTGCCAACTTTAATAAAACTGAAGTTAGAAGCACCCAGTTTCCAGAATTCATTGAGGATAACAATTTAGGGGATGCCTTGTTCTCTAGAGAAGATGTATCTCGTGTAGAATCTTGGAGACCAAGATCTAAGATTATAGGTTCAGTAAATTACAACCTGGATAAATTCTCCACGAACTTATCCATGATGCACTACGGAAAAGTTACTTATAGACACCCAAGTAACCCGGCAGATGATGCTACTTATGGAGGTAAATTATTAACTGACCTTAGTTTTAGTTATGATTTCACAGAAAAAATTACTTTAACTGCTGGAGCTAATAATTTATTTAATGTATATCCAGATACTTTCGCCGATGCGTATAGCGCTAATGGAGGTGTACCTAATGACAGAAACTTGGATTTCGTAGGAAGGTTTAAATATCCTTGGCAAACCACTCAATTTGGAATTGATGGTACAAGAATATTTACCAATCTTGCTTTCAAATTCTAGAACACAATAAAAGCTTATATAACCCGCATTCAATCAAAAATTGAATGCGGATTTTTTTTTGTTGATAAACCGAGTTCGATAGAAAATTTTTGTCGTTTTGACAGTTCCGTTAAGGGAAGAAGTAGGAGCGACGAGAAATCCTTATAGAATTAGATTCCTCCTCATTCTTCGTTCGGAATGACAGTATTTTTTATTAAAAAACACAACGAATTGATTTACAGAAATTCTAAAGTCTAACTAACATTCATAAAATCATCACATATACCGCCTACACCTATTTTAAACTTGAACCAGTGGAATTCAAGATCCTGTATGTATTTAAAAGAAAGCCTAGAGGGTAGCACTGTGCTTTTTAAAGTCCTTCCCAAAGACAGAGCCCACCTTTTTGCCAGCAAGGATTTAGGAGGGATGACAGTATAAATTATTCAAACTCGCCCCCAACCCTTCCCCAAGGAAGTGAACGAATATTTTCTCATTATCAACACTTCTCCAAGCTAGAACCTGAACAATTAAATTGTACCTGATGTTCATTTTTCGTATTTTTAAATTATTATAAGTATTTCTATCCTTATAACCCTTGTAATTCCCATTTTAGGACAACAAGACTAAAAAAAACTACCCTATCTTTATTTTAAATAAAATTCATTTTTTTTTAAATAATAATAAGTACGAATGAAAAGTCTTAAATTACCTCTATTTTTTTTAATTCTAATAATGGGATTATCACTTTCCTGCAAGATGAATTCCGAAGACCTCGAAATTGGGTTGAATGAAAGTATCCATCATGACGACTTCGAGTATCTCGTGACAGATTTCAAGGTTTTATCTATAGATGAATATACCAAGCGATATAGGATTAATTTTAAAGTGATTAACAATGCCGAAGTTGTAGAGCATACTTGGAATAATTCCATTGCATATATAGTAGATGCTAAAGGAAATATTTACAACAATAATAAAGAGCTTCAAATTAAGCTAAATGATAGAGAACCCTTTGGATGGCAAGAGGAGTATCACACCCATCCAAAATCTGAAGAAACCACTACCTTGATCTTTGATTTACCAAAAGGAGTTACAAAACCCTATTTAAAAGTGACAGGGAAATTTTTAATGGGTGATGTGTTGGATCTTAACCGATATAAAAAAATGAAAGTAAAGCTGTTTTAATTTTTATAAAGACACTATAAATTGAAACCATAAATAATGAACATTCAAGTAAAGGTTACAGACCATGTAGTGCGGCCCTTGGAAAAGGTGTTTAACAGCATTATAGATCCTGTTCAAATAACAAAATATTTTGTATCCAACGCCAGCGATCAACTTTCCGAAGGAAATAAGGTTACTTGGGTATTTAAGGACTATAATGTAGAATTGAATGTAGAGGTATTAAAAGTGATAGAAAATGAGCAGATCACTTTCAATTGGGAAGCGAGTGGCATTAAGACGCGAGTATCTATCTCCCTTTTTTCTGAAGAAAAGAACAAGACCAAGCTGGTTATTACTGAAGATTCATTTGAAACTAATAAAGAAGGTATTGCCAAAGCCCTTCAGCAAACTCAAGGTTGGACAGATTTTATTTGTTCGCTAAAGGCATACCTATATACTGGGATCAACCTGAGAAACGGAAAAATGAACTAGCAACCAAACCGATAAATGCCAATAAAAGCAGCCACTGTAAGCGAATATCCCAAGCATGGCAAACTAAAGCTCGATATGGAGAAAAGCTGTATTAGGTTTAAAAAACCAGAACAAATTCCTTTTGAATTAATTGCTGAACTCGCTTCAAAAATGACCTATAAAGAATGGATCGAAATATACGAATTTAAGGTGAAAAGGTGATTTTATTTGTTTTTATAAGTAAAAACCGACTTTTAGTTGGATTTCGTAAAGCCTAAAACATGCTATTGTACATATTTAGAAATAATATCATAAATTTATAGGATTAACCACCCTACAAAATTTAAAGTATGTATAAATACGGTCTTAGCGTAAAATTCAAATCTACGGAAGATAATGGGCATAAATTATCTTCTATATTATTAAAAGCTTCAGAGTTGGTTTCAAGGGCGAAAGGCTGTCAATTATATTTAGTGAGCATAGATAGTGAAGATCCAAACACCATATGGACCACGGAAATTTGGGATTCCAAGGAAGATCACTATAACTTTTTATCAGTCATTGGGGTTAAAGAGCTTATTTCTCAAGCTACGCCCCTATTGGCTTCGCCACCAGAAAGAATTAAGGAAATTAAAATAATAGGCGGGTATGGCATCAATCCATAAAAATCAAACACCTCGGGGCAAGCCCACGAGGTATGCATTGGAAAATAATTTTAGAAATTCGAGGCAAGCCTCGGGGAATTAAACCCTCAATGAGGGATTAAAGAAATCAAGATTGTTTTGCACCTTTTAGGTTAAACTGAAAATAAAAAAAACCTAAAGGAGGTAGAGCCATTGAGGAATGTTCTAGATTAAAAACAATAACTTCATCAAAGCAGAATTTATTTAAAAAATCCAGAAAATGAATGTACGGGCACTGTGGAGCTATTATATAGATGTTAATATCGTGAATTTGATTTTTTCTATTTTCATCATGTATCTATTCAATAGGTACTGGGCCATCTTTATGTTTTGTACGCTTGGAATTTTTGTAGGCCGCTTTGCCTTCCAATACTTTAAGAACAACGAATACAACCTCTATTACAATCTGGGATTTAGTAAGTTGAAATTGTTAAAAATAGTTTGGGTGCTCAATCTCATTATTGCTCTTCCATTGTTCATAATCGCTTTAGCTATATAAATTATGAGTCATCTTTTAGAGATAAGCGGAGCTTATAAATCATTCGGCAAAAAAAAGGTTCTGGAGAATATTGCTTTTGAGCTGAAAATAGGAGAGATTTTGGGCATCTTCGGAAGGAACGGTAGCGGAAAATCAAGCCTCTTAAAAATGATTTTTGGAACTTTGCCTGCCAATCATATTCAGATTAAATTTGATTCAGAAATTATTGAACCCAAAGAGATAATCCCACGCCAACTTATTGGCTATCTTCCACAAGATAGTTTTTTACCAAAGAGCACTAAAGTTAGGGATATCATTCCCCTTTTTTGCGATGATGAAGAAAAGCAGAACAAAGTTTTTTATGCCCAAGGGGTTTCTAAATTCGATCATACCCAAATCGGGAAATTATCCATGGGACAGCTAAGATATTTGGAAACATTGCTGGTAGGGTCTTTAGATCACCCATTTATCATGCTAGATGAACCATTCTCCATGTTGGAACCTCTTTACAAAGAGCTCCTCAAGGAACTTTTACAAAACCTAAGCCAAACCAAGGGAATTATTGTAACAGATCATTATTACCGTGATGTTCTAGACATCACCCATTCCAATTTTCTTCTAAAAAATGGAAATAAAATAGAGATCTTAGAACCGATGGATCTGGTAAACAACGGGTATATCCCTTCTCATTAGAGCCATCGGACCATAATATAAAGAGAATCTTTTCCGGTAAATTAAATTGAACTTAAGATTTTTTCAACTCTACACGAATATCTTCTGTCTCAATTTTAGACAACAATTCGAGTTTGCCTTCTTCGAACAACTCATCCAACTGGCATAGATCTGTATTAAAATCCTCCTGCACATAGTTTTTGTAATCCACAAACCGAATTCCTTTGATTACACGCGGGTTATACGCCTTTCTAAATCTTAGTCCCCCTTCATTTACATGAAATTTATAAGCTAGGTAATCTATGGTGAAATTTTCTTTATGGATCCAATATAAAAATTCATCATGATGATCTGCACCTCCACCATCCTGGCTAAAAGTAACTTTTAACTGGTAATAAGGCATCCCATTGATTTCTGAATCCCCCTCCAGTTTTTTATTGACAGCTTTGTCGTTTAGGCCATAAGGCAAATGTGCAAAATAATGAACAGAATTAATACTGCCAGTATACTTAACCACCATACTGTCTGGCACGGTGACCAAACTATCATTTAAAAATCGTTTGTATCCGGTGTTGCTCACTACATCCCGAATGGTACCCAAGGAATCTCTAATTTCACGTTCTAAAAGAAATTCCCCTCCATTGCGCACACTCTTGTATTTATTATCGCGGAACTTAAATTCGATGGTTGCATTTTTGTAGTTATCCCCACCTGCATTTGCAATGGTTTTATTGATAATCTCCTCTGCAGAAAGTTGTTCTTTTTCATTCTGGCAGGCAGTAAATAATACTAACAAAGCAAATATTAAAAGGTATCTCATAGTTCAATTTTAATAGGCGCTAAGATAAAAAAATTAGCAGAATAGAATATTTATTATTCAGAATATCCATTTTTTAAGACTCTTTAATTCCAATTTCCTTACACTTGGCAAATTCCTTTATAATTATTATGATGGTCCATTTAGACACCTAGAGTAAGTTTTTGTCACCTTGAGCGGAGTCGAAAGGTCAAACAAAAACGTCTCGACTTTAGCCTGTCTTGAGCGTAGACGAAAGGCTCGACGTGACAATATATGTTCTAATTTGCCCATTATTAGGTGTTTTACCATATACCTATTTAGAAAAGAACGATCTTAAAACTTTACAAAATCATTATAGGAATTTCTAAAGAAACCTTCCTATTTTTGTGCCTCTATGAAGAATACCATCAACATAAAAAACCGCAAAGCGAAATTTGAATATGAATTTCTGGAAACCTATGTGGCAGGAATTAAACTTGCCGGGACAGAAATCAAAGCAATTCGTATGGGGAAAGCATCTATTACCGAGAGTTTTTGTGAATTCCAGAACCACGAGCTCTTTGTGATCAACATGCATGTAGAAGAGTATTCCCACGCTACACATTTCAATCATAATCCTAAAAGTGAGCGTAAATTGCTAATGCAAAAACGGGAACTTAAAAAACTGGAGAAAGAGGTCAAGAATACCGGTCTCACCATTATTCCTACCAACCTGTTTATAAATGATCGTGGAATTGCAAAACTCAAGATCGCATTGGCAAAAGGTAAAAAGTTATACGACAAACGAGAAACCATGAAAGACAGGGACAATAAGCGCAATTTAGATAGAATTAAAAAAGACTTTAATTAAGCCCCACCCCCATTCCTATTATTTGGTTATTTTGCAAGGGTAAAACTTCTATATATGAAAGGTAGCTTAAAACTCCTCCTATTTCTTTTCCTTATTTCCCGATTTTCATTTGCACAGGTTACAGGTACAGTTAGGGACAATAACGGCCTCCCACTCTCCTATGTAAATATTTATACTGAAGATGGTGCACATGGAACTACCACAAACGAAGATGGAAATTACGAGCTTCGATTATCCAAAAAGGGCGAATATGAATTGGTCTTTCAATTTTTAGGGTACCAAACCCGTAAAAAAAAGATCCTTGTAGATAAATTTCCATTTCAATTGGATGTCCAATTAAATTCAGAAACAACCAATTTGGATGAGGTTACCATCAACTCTAAAGACAATCCTGCTGATAGGATTATTAGAAATGCCATTGCGAGCAGAAAGAAAAACCTTGCAAAACTAGAGCAATACACGGCCAATTATTATTCCCGTGGATTATGGCGGATTAAGAATGCCCCAGAAAAGATTTTGGGACAAGAACTTGGAGATCTTGGTGGCGGCTTGGATTCTACCCGAAGCGGAATTATATATTTAAGTGAAACTATTTCTGAAATCACTTTTCGTGCTCCAGATGATTTTAAAGAAAAAATAATCGCCTCCAAAGTGAGTGGGAATGACAATGGTTTCAGCTTAAATTCTGCCGAAGAATCCGATTTCTCCTTTTATAACAATACCATAAACCTCAATGCAGAGATTGTCTCACCCATCGCCGATTATGCGTTCAATTATTACGATTATAAATTAGAAGGCGTTTTTTATGATGAAGGCACCCTAATAAATAAGATCCAAGTAAATCCTAAACGCCCAAAAGATCGGGTTTTTAGCGGGTTTATTTATATAGTCGAAGATACCTGGCAAATCTATGGAACCGAACTTAAAACCACCGGACAGGCCATTCAGGTGCCACCAATTGAAGAACTCACTTTTACGCAAAACTTTAAATATTCTGAAGAAAATAAATTCTGGATCAAGATAAGTCAGGCGGTGGATTTTAGCTTTTCGATGTTTGGGATTGGCGGGGATGGAAGGTTTACCGCGGTTTATAGCAATTATAATTTTGAACCTCAATTCGAAAAAAGGACCTTTACGAGAGAGGTGTTAAGTTTTGCAAATCAGGCCAACAAAAAAGATTCTCTGTACTGGAACAATATCAGGCCGGTACCCTTAACGACAGAAGAGCTAACAGATTATGTGAAGAAGGATAGTATCCAAGAACTAAAAAGTTCCAAAAAATACCTGGACTCTGTAGATACCGCCCAAAATAAATTTTCAATCTCCAATCTGCTTTTTGGATATAGCTATGGGAAAACCTACAAAAAGCAGCGATTTAGCATCTCTTCTCCCTTATTTGGAACTCACTACAATACCGTTCAAGGATATAATACTTCTATAGATGTTTCCTATCGAAAGAATCTGGATGATAATTTCAGAAAGTATTGGAGGATCTATTCTAAGATGAATTATGGCTTTAGCGATGATCGTTTCAGGATAACAGCAGGTTTTCAAAAGAAATTCAACAATATCTCCAAGCCTATTTTAAATGTGGAAGCAGGAGTAGCAACTGCACAAATAAATCCAACTTTACCAATTTCAGAAAGAATAAACGATATCACCAGTTTGTTTTTCGAGCGAAATTATTTGAAATTATACGAAAAACAGTTTGCTGAAATCTCCTACCAGCAAGAGCTTTTTAACGGATTTAGATTGTTTTCAGATGTTAGTTATCAGCAACGAAATGCATTATTTAATACCAGTGATAATTCTTGGATCAATCAAGATGATGTTGCTTATACCTCCAATAATCCGTTACAGCCAGAAAATTTTGAAAGTGCGCCTTTTGAAGATCACCATATTTTTAAGTTGAATGTTTCCGGAAGAATAGATTTTGGCCAGAAATACATGAGTTATCCCGATAGTAAAGTAAATGTCCCTTCTAATAAATTTCCAACTTTATGGATCACATACGAGAAAGGTTTTGCCAGCGATATTTCTGAATATAATTTCGATCAGGTTCGCGTGGCATTGATACAAAGCGTAAATCTTGGCAATAAAGGGGATTTTCAATATACGTTAAAAGGCGGTGCTTTTCTAAATGCTAATGAGATCTCTTATTTGGACTATCAGCATTTTAATGGCAATCAGACGCGTATTGGCAGTGGTAGTTACCTCAATAAATTCAATTTATTGCCTTATTATGAACTGAGCACCAAAAACAACTATTTGGAGCTACATGCCGAACAGGATTTTCAGGGTTGGATCTTAGGGAAACTTCCCCTAATCAATAAACTGAATTATAATTTGATCCTTGGAGCGCATGCGCTTTCTATAGAAAACAACAAACCCTACACAGAGTTTTCTGTGGGAATAGACAATTTAGGCTTTGGAAAGTACCGATTATTAAGACTTGATTATGTAGTCTCTAAGTATCAAGGAAAAACAGAAGCAGCCTTTATCTTCGGACTTAAGTTTTTAGGGATTTTTGAGTAGGTAATCTTTAGATTTAATGAAAATCCATTTTCGTCCAGTAAATACTTGACCATCCCATTCCGTCACCCTGAACGGTCTTGGCAAGTAGCGTGGAGTGGGGACGCATTCTTGTCGGCTTTGTTGGTTTTTACTTGGTCTCTAAAATAACACTTTTCATTGGAATACCCGCTATTTGCGCTTAACCGACTTGTTGGCTAATGGTTTTTAGTTACTTAGCCAACTATGATAACTTATATTATTCCAGCCGTAAATCGAAATAGAAACACCTGAATTTTCCTCAATATTTTCCTCTGAAAAATTCTTGAGAATTGATTTTAAATTTTCAAATTCTTCGTAATCTGTGTATTTAAAGTATTTAGAAGGATGGTTAACCCAATGTCCATCTGAAGTAGTAGGATAAGGTATTCTTCCTTCTCCTTCAAACTCAAATTCCGTGAAATTAGGATTTTCTTTAAGGACTTCTAAAAACTGCTCATAAATTTCTGTATTATCAATATTTGTCCCAGAGACATAAGCAAATGAATTGGGAGGATATCTAAAAGTTTGATTAAATAATAAATGCGTAAAATTATTATCAATAATGTTTATAGAAATCTTTTCTTGATTTATTGTAATGGAATATTGGTCAATAGTATTCCCATTAATAAAAGTTATTTTGTTGATTTTTTCTGGCAAATCAATGTAAGAAGTTGCCGGACCAATGGCAGTAAGGCAAATTGTTGGAACTGATATTTTTTCAAGTCGTATTATTAGTTCATTATCTTCTATAGATTGCGTTGTAATTAAACTGTAATTGTAGCAAGGAAATTCTTCTCTTGTTATTAGTTTAAGTTTTAACCTAGGATTTTCAGATATATTTGAATTGTTATAAATTTCTACTGGCATAAAGTTAATATCCGTTTCTATAGAACCGATAAAGTCATCATCATTCTTGCTACAACTTAGAGCAATAAAGGAAATTATAAGTATTATAATTTTTTTCATGTGTTCCATTTATATATATGACACTAAAATTGTAAAAGGTTGCGTGAAAATTATGCCCAACTTGTTTCAGGGGTCTTCTTAGTATTTCCTAAGATACTGAAACAAGTTCAGCATGACGACAAATCTGAATATAGCCTGTTCAAAACTTGCTACAGGTTTTTCAGGTTGAGTGCCCCGATGCCTCGAGGGAAACCTATTTGTTCAGTCCAAAAGTTCTCGAATTCAGTTTATCCTGAGCGCAGTCGAAGAACTCAAACAGACAAATTATTTAAATTACCACAATGAATAGAACCCTCAATGTAGGATCTCGAAATAAAAACATTTGCTCTTGAGATTCTTCAATACGATACACTACTTTCAGAATGACAGTTTAATTCTTTTGTCATATCGAGCGTAGTCGAGATGCTTTTTTACTTAAAGGTTCTTTAGCACACTAAGTTTCCTTTTGAATGACAAAAATATTTTACTGTCATCCCGACGACAGGAGGGATCTCTTGGTTAAAAACACTTGCTCTTGAGAATCTTCAATACTTTACACTACTTTCAGAATGACAGTTTTATTCTTTTGTCACATCGAGCGTAGTCGAGATGTTATTTGACCCTTCGACTCCCCTCAGGGAGACAAAACCATGAAATCAGTCTAATTCTTATCCTCTAAAAGGGGAACAAACCTAAAATCACCAAATTCTTTTTTATCGAATTCCTTGGCAGATTTTCTTATATAAAGGGTCATTACCTGCACATTTTCTCCTACTGGGATCACTAAGCGTCCCCCCACTTTTAATTGAGCCAATAACGCATTTGGAACATAGGGCGCACCAGCGGTCACGATAATCTTATCGTAGGGCGCATATTCTTCCAAGCCTTTATATCCATCCCCAAAACTTAAATATTTGGGCCTATAGCCAATTTTAGATAAGAACACTTTGGTTTTTTTATACAACTCGCGTTGGCGTTCTATGCTATAAACTTTAGCCCCTAACTCACATAAAACAGCGGTCTGGTAGCCGCTTCCTGTACCAATTTCCAGTACGCTATCCCCTTTTTTGATCTCCAATAATTCGGTTTGAAAAGCAACGGTATAGGGTTGGGAAATAGTTTGATCTGCAGCGATTGGAAATGCTTTATCCTGGTATGCATGGTCTTCAAAACCACTATCCATAAACAGGTGTCTGGGAATCTTGTTGATTGCAGCCAAAACCTTTTTGTCCTTTACCCCTTTTGCCTCCACAATTGCTGCCAATTGTTGCCTTTTCCCCCGATGTCTAAATGTATCCTTCAACTTAATAAATTGCAATTATGGCATAAAATTAAACAATCTAACCCAAGCCTTCAAGCTAAGTTTTAATTATTATTTAACGCTTGTACCAATTCATTTACAACCAAAATGATATTGGCTTTATGCCGAGAAATGTTATTTTTGTTGAAAACGTAACAACATGCTAAAAGCTGGTGTATTTGGTGCAGGTCATTTAGGTAAGATCCATTTAAAACTGCTCCAACAATCTTCGGAATATGAGTTAATAGGGTTTTATGACGGAGATACCAAACGAGCCAAAGATATAGAAGACGAATTTGGTTATAAAAGTTTCCCTTCTGCTGAAGCCCTGATAGATGCTGTAGATATGATAGATGTGGTAACCCCGACAATCACCCACTTTGAAACGGCTAAAAAAGCAATCACTGCCGGAAAACACCTTTTTGTAGAAAAACCTATCACTTCCACCTATGCGGAAGCTGAAGAATTAATTGCTTTAGCTAAAAAACATAAAGTCAAAGGGCAGGTGGGCCATGTAGAGCGTTTTAACCCGGCATTTAGAGCGGTAAAAGACAAGATCGGGCAACCGATGTTTATTGAAGCGCATAGATTGGCAGAGTTCAATCCGCGTGGGACAGATGTGCCCGTGGTTTTGGATTTGATGATCCACGATATAGATGTGATCTTAAGTGTGGTGAAATCCAAGGTGAAAAATGTATATGCCAGTGGGGTATCGGTTATTAGTGAGACTCCAGATATTGCCAATGCCAGAATTCAGTTTGAAAATGGATGCGTTGCAAATTTAACGGCAAGCCGAATCTCCCTTAAGAATATGCGAAAAGCACGGTTTTTTCAGCGGGATGCGTATATTTCGGTAGATTTTCTTGAACGCAAATGCGAGGTGGTAAAAATGAAGGATGCTCCCAAGGAACCAGATGATTTTGCGATGATCCTTCAGAATGCTGAAGGGATTAAAAAACAGATCTATTTTGAGAATCCCACTATCGATGCCAACAATGCGATTTTGGATGAACTGGAATCTTTTGCGCAAGCAATAAATAATAATACAGAACCAGTTGTTACCCTAGAACAAGGCGCCGAAGCCTTGAAAGTAGCTAACATGGTGATAGAAAGTTTTAAAAAATAGAGATTAGCTTCGGGAAATAAACCTTCATTGAAGTATTAAAGACTTTCAGAAATAAAAAGAAATTATGCATATCCGTTTTTTGTCCTAAAAGTTCTTTCGTCACCCTGTCCCGAAGCGTCGGGATATTTCAGGGTCTCAATATTGTAGTGATTTAAATTATAATAAGATTCTGAAACTCCGAAGTATCGGGACAGAATAACGTCCTTTTTCAGTTTAGGATACTTTACGGACAAACAAACAACAATTAACAAAGCTATTTGGGAACAAGTACCAATAGCTACTTAAAAAAACAGCATGAAGAACATAGCAGTAATTGGAGCAGGAACCATGGGGAACGGAATAGCCCATACCTTTGCCCAAAGCGGATACCAGGTAAACCTAATAGATATTTCCAAGGAAAGCCTTCAAAAAGGTGTGGATACAATTTCCAAGAATTTGGACAGAATGCTTGCAAAAGAAAAAATCACGGAGGCAGATAAAACAGCAACATTAAAAAACATTAAAACCTTCATCGATATCCCTTCAGGAGTAAAAAATGTTTCATTGGTAGTAGAAGCTGCTACAGAAAATGAAGATCTAAAATTGAAAATCTTCGAACAATTGGATGCTAATTGTACTGAGGATACTATTCTTGCTACCAACACCTCTTCGATCTCTATTACCCAGATCGCTTCTAAGATCTCCAATCCTTCAAGGGTTATTGGTATGCATTTTATGAATCCGGTACCGGTGATGAAATTGGTGGAGATCATACGAGGATACAATACCAGCGACAAGGTTACCAAAACCATCATGGATCTTTCAGAAAAACTTGGTAAGAGTCCCGTAGAGGTTAACGACTATCCCGGTTTTGTAGCTAACAGGATCCTTATGCCAATGATCAATGAAGCTATTGAAACCCTTTACAATGGTGTTGCAGGAGTTTATGAGATAGATACTGTGATGAAATTGGGAATGGCTCACCCAATGGGACCCTTGCAATTGGCAGATTTTATAGGCCTGGATGTTTGCCACTCTATACTTGAGGTAATGTACAAAGGCTTCAAAAACCCCAAATATGCAGCTTGTCCCTTATTAACAAATATGGTACGCGCAGGAAAACTCGGAGTAAAATCTGGGGAAGGTTTCTATGATTATTCTGAAAATAGGAAAGCTGAAAACGTTTCAAAACAATTCAGTTAAATCAAATGAAATCTCAAGTGAGAGTTAAATGACAAATAAAAATATTTCGTCGTCACCCTGAAACCTGCGATAAAAAAATTTACCTAGCGTAGGTTTTTGACGTAATTTTCGATTTTCTAATGAAATAGATGCTGAAACAAGTTCAGCATGACGGCAATACCGCATCGTCACCCTGAATTTACCAGCCCTTACCGGTCGGGCGGGTTTTAGGGTCTCATTTTATTGTATTGAATTACAGGGTTATAAGATGCTGAAACAAGTTCAGAATGACGTCCGTTATTAGGTTAGGAAACTTTACAGACATTCAAATATAATTTTTCATAATTTCTGAAACAAAAAATCATTGGCAAAAATAGTTCCGTTTAAAGCAGTAAGGCCTACCAAAGATAAGGCAGGGATGGTTGCCTCCAGACCGTATGAAAATTATAGTGCGGGGGAATTAAAAGCCCAGTTGGAATACAATCCTTTTTCTTTCCTGCATATCATAAATCCCGGCTATAAATTTCAGCATGAAATAACCGGGGAGAAGAGGTTTCAGTTGGTAAGGAATAGATATCTGGAATTTAAGGAAGAGGAAATATTTATTCAGGATAAAACACCTTGCTATTATTTCTATAAAATACTTACCAGGACCAATATGTTCTCTGGAATTATTGCCGCAGCGAGCGTTCAGGATTATGAGGATAATGTGATAAAAAGACACGAGGACACTCTAGCCAACCGTGAGAACCTCTTTAAGGATTATTTAAAGGTAGTCGGCTTTAATACAGAACCGGTACTCCTGACCTATCCCGATTCAGAAATTATGGACAACCTCATGCTGAAGGTAATGAAAGGGGAACCTGAATATGAGTTTTCCACCTATAATAAGGAGAAACATATCTTATGGAAGATCGAGTCCCCCGAAAAAGTTGCAAAGATAAAAGCTGAATTTGAAACTATGCCCACACTTTATATAGCAGATGGGCATCATAGAAGTGCCTCTTCCTATTTACTGGCCAAGGAATCCAAAGCAGCAAATCCAAATCATACCGGCAAAGAGCCATATAATTATTTTATGAGCTTTCTTATTTCTGAAAGCAAACTACAGATCTTCGAATTCAGCAGATTGATCACAGATCTAAACGGTCTGAGCAAAGAGGAGTTTTTAATACAGTTGGATCTTTGGTTTAGGATAGAAAGCAGAGGGCTGGAAGTCTATACACCTACCAAAAAACATCATTTTAACATGTATCTGGATGGAGAATTCCACTCTTTATATCTGCGGAAGACAAATTATGAATTCACGGATTCCTTGAGTAATTTGGATACCTATATTTTATATCAAAAAATATTGAAGCCTATTTTAAATATTCAGGATCTTCGCAATGACGATAGGATTGCCTACATCCATGGAAAAAACGATTTGATCGAGATTAAATCTCAAGTAGATAGCGGTAATTTCGCCGTGGGTTTTGGAATGTTGCCATTGACTATTGAAGAACTTAAAAAAGTGGCAGATGAAGGCTTGACAATGCCCCCAAAAAGCACTTATATTGAACCTAAACTAAGAAGCGGATTAACGATCTATGAGTTTTAGGGTTAAAAATACCATATAGGATAATAAATACTTAATTTAGAGAATGGAAATTTCCGAAAACATTAAAAAACATAAAGAGGAGCTTGGGGAAAAAGTAAGCTTGGTTGCTATCTCAAAAACCAAACCCAATAGTGACATTTTGGAAGCTTACAATGCAGGACAACGGGTGTTTGGAGAGAACAAGATCCAGGAAATGACCGAGAAGTGGGAAACGCTACCAAAAGACATAGAATGGCATATGGTTGGGCATGTACAGCGCAACAAAGTGAAATACATGGCACCATTTGTGAGTTTGATACATGCCGTTGATAGCCTTAAATTATTAAAAGAGATCAATAAGGAAGCGGAAAAGAACGAAAGGACCATCTCTTGTTTGCTTCAAATTAAAATTGCTGAAGAAGAATCAAAATTCGGTTTGGATGCAGAAGAAGCAAAGGAAATTCTAGCTTCTCCGGAATTTCAAAAATTAAATAATATCCAGGTAAAAGGATTAATGGGAATGGCCACGTTCTCTGATGATGAAGCTATAGTAAGAGGAGAATTCGATTATCTAAGATCTGTTTACGTCGATCTCAAGAAAAAGCACCCTCAATTTGAGGTGCTTTCCATGGGAATGAGTGGTGACTATAAAATAGCAATAACCTGCGGTAGCACTATGGTACGAATAGGAAGTGCTATATTTGGGGAACGAAATTATAATTAAGAAGAAAAAGAATTTTTGTACGCAATATTAGACATAGAGACTACCGGTGGTAAGTATAACGAAGAAGGAATTACAGAAATAGCCATTTACAAGTTTGATGGTTCCAAAGTAGTAGATCAATTTATTAGCCTTGTTAATCCAGAACAGCCCATCCAACCCTTTGTGGTTGGACTTACGGGCATCAACAACGATATGCTTCGCAATGCACCCAAATTTTATGAGGTTGCTAAAAGAATTGTGGAAATTACTATGGGATGTATTGTTGTTGCCCATAATTCCAAATTCGATCATAGAATCCTTAGATTGGAATTTCGCCGACTTGGATTCGATTTTGAGCGAAAAACCCTTTGTACTGTAGAATTATCCAAAAAACTGATCCCGGGACAAGGCTCCTATAGTTTGGGAAAACTCGTGAAATCTTTAGGAATCCCTTTAACCGATAGGCATAGGGCCAATGGAGATGCCCTAGCAACCGTAAAGTTGTTTAAAATGCTAATGGCGAAAGATCTGGAAAAAGAGATCCTTAAAGCCACCGTAAGAAATGAGCCTTCACACCAAATAGATACCAAACTCATCCAGATCATAGATGAATTGCCATCTATTACCGGCGTATATTACTTGCACAACGATGAGGGCGAAATTATATATATTGGCAAGAGCAAGAACATAAGAAAGCGTATCAATCAGCATTTTACAAACGATCATCATAAATCCAAGGAAATACAGAAGGATGTAGCCTCGGTTAGTTTTGAAGCTACCGGCAATGAACTCATTGCCTTGCTCAAAGAACATGAAGAGATCAAGCAGAATAAGCCCAAATATAACAAGGCTCTTAAAAAGGCTATTTTCAATTATGCCCTATACCAATTTGTGGATGAAAATGGATATATCAATCTAAAAATCGGTAGATCAGATGCCCATAAACAGAGCATCACCACCTTTACAAATTTGCAGCAAGCAAAATCTGTTCTACACAATATAATAGAGAAACATCAACTTTGTCAGGGCCTCACTGGCTTGCATGCTGGCGATGGTCCTTGCTTCAGCTACACTATAAAATCCTGTAAAGGTGCATGCATCAATATAGAAACGCCAGAGGAATATAATTTACGGATCCTGGACGTTATAGCGCTTCATAATTTCCAAAATCAAAATATGCTGGTGATAGATCGTGGCCGGGAAATAGATGAAAAAAGTGCGGTTTTGGTAGAAGAAGGTGAATTTAAGGGAATAGGGTTTTTCAATTTAAACCATCAAATGAACAATATAGATATTGTGCGCTCTATTATTACTCCCATGACCAATGATAGGGATGCCCGACATATCATCCAGAGTTATCTAAGAAAGAACCATAAACTAAAGATCATCCAATTTGCTGCCCAAGATACCGGTATATAATATCCGCTCTCTTTTTTTGTTATTGGCAATTCCGGTTTTTATCTCTTAATTAAAGAAAATACCTAACTTTAGGAATAATTAAAAATCTCCTTATTTGAAAAAAATAAAGTTTGATAAAGATCATGCAGCTTGGAGGGTAAAAATTTACCATATTATTTATGGAGCCGATACTCCTTTGGGAAAGTTGTTCGATTTAGTTCTACTCGCTTTAATTGTACTAAGTATTATCCTGGTTATGCTGGAAAGCGTTGCCAGTATAAACATTAAATATCACGACCAGTTCTATATTGCAGAATGGATTATCACAATTTTCTTTAGTATAGAATATATTTTAAGGATCATCACTATAAATAAACCCAGGAACTATATTTTCAGTTTTTATGGAATTGTAGACCTACTCTCTACTATCCCCTCATATATCATCTTTTTTGTAGGGGGGAGTAATATGTTCTTGGCGGTGCGAGCCTTGCGTTTACTTAGGGTTTTTAGGATCCTGAAAATCACTAGATATATTGGGGAATCCCAAAAATTGATTAGTGCATTAAAAAATAGTCGCGCCAAGATCAGCATATTTCTTTTTGCAGTATTAATAGTATGTATTATTACGGGCACTTTAATGTATTTGGTAGAAGGCCCAGAAAACGGCTTTACAAATATCCCGCTAAGTATTTACTGGGCTATAGTGACCCTTACCACAGTAGGCTTTGGGGATATCCACCCATTAACTCCTTTAGGAAGGTTTATCGCCTCTTTTATTATGATTGTTGGTTATGGTGTGATTGCCGTGCCTACGGGAATTGTTGGGGCGGAGATTTCCAAGGATATGATCAAGCCGAATGAACGAAAGCCTTATGTATGCAAGAACTGTGGAGAAGATAATCATAAACCAACCTCGGAATTTTGCCATAATTGCGGTAAAAAATTAAATGAAAACTAGAATTTTAATTAGTGTTGTTGGGCCAACAGCCATTGGGAAAACGGCTTTGAGCATTAAACTTGCCCAAACTTTCAATACAGAGATCCTATCTGCAGATTCCCGGCAATTCTATAAAGAAATCCCTATTGGTACCGCCGCTCCAAGCAAAAAAGAACTGGCTGCAGCCCCCCACCATTTCATTCACAATAAATCGATAGAAGATGATTATTCTGTGGGGGATTTTGAACGGGAAGCGATAGAAAAGCTAGACCTGCTTTTTAAAGACCACGAGGTTCTTATATTGGTTGGTGGCAGCGGACTATATATTAAAAGTTTAATTGAAGGCTTGGATAATTTTCCGGAGATAGATCAAGAAATTAGGGAACAGCTAAACGACAGGCTTGTAAATGAAGGTTTAGGGCCTTTAAAGACGGAGCTGGAACAATTAGATCCAGATTATTACAATAAGATAGACATCAACAATCCCCATCGGGTAATTAGGGCTTTAGAGGTTTGTATTGGTTCTGGAAAAACGTTCTCTTCTTTTTTGAATCAGCCTAAACCAATCAGGAATTTCAAAACAATTTCTATTGGTCTTACCGCTCCCAGAGAAGAGATTTACGAACGTATAAATCGTAGGGTAGATCTTATGATGGACGAAGGTTTGCTGGAAGAAGCACAAGCATTGTATCCAAAACACAGGTTGAATGCCTTAAATACGGTAGGATATAAAGAATTGTTTGCCTTTTTTGAAGGCAGGATAGACCTGGAAACTGCTGTAGGGGAGATCAAGATGAATTCCCGTAGATATGCCAAAAGACAGTTGACCTGGTTCCGGAAAAATGAAAAAACCACTTGGTTCGATTATAAAACTCCTTTCTCTGAAATTGAAGATTTTATTAAATCGGTGATGCAGGAGAAGTATAGGTAGTGAAAAAAAATCTTAATTGAAACTAAAGAAAATATGTTTTATTCACTAACTATCTCGTCATGCTGAACTTGTTTCAGCATCTCAAAAAGTACGGAAAAGACCCTGGAACAAGTTGGCAACAAGCCGATTTCAACTCTGAAAAGAACCATTTAGTTTAAAAAAGAAAATGATTATATTAGCTTTATGAAAATTAAAGATAGCATACATGCTAAATTGATTGACTTTACCACATTATGTAAATTATATAATGTGAAAAATCTATATGCGTTTGGTTCTTCTACCACAGATCACTTTGATGAAGATTTAAGCGATATTGATTTGTTGATCGAAATTGATGAAAATGACCCATTGGAAAGAGGAGAAAAATTGTTAGCTATCTGGGACAAATTAGAAGAATTCTTCCAAATAAAAGTTGATTTATTGACACAATCTTCGTTAAAAAATCCAATTTTAAGAAAAAATATTGATGCTACAAAAATTTTAATTTATGACGGAAAAAGGCAAAAAGTATCTCTCTGATATACTAATGGCTATCGACTTGATTGAAAATTTTATAGCTTAAACCCATGATTTTCACTTATATCAAAAGGATTTAAAAACACAAAGCGTTGTAGAAAGACAATTAGTAATAATTGGAGAAGCATTAAATAAGCTAAAACAAACAGAATCGGATTTATCAATTGAAAATCATAAGTAGGTTATTGGATTTAGAAATAGATTGGTTCACGCATATGATAGTATTGATAATGCAATTGTTTGGGTAATTGTAAAAAGACATTTGTTAGGACTCAAAAAAGAAATTCAAGCTTTGTCTAATTAACTCTCAAGGGCCGGTTGCCAACATCGGTTCCAGCAAATAGCGGGCAGTCTGGTGAAAAGTGATATTTTAGAGACCAATTAAAAAACAACAAAGCCCACAAGTTCGCATCCCTACTCCACGCTTCCTGTGTTAACCAAGACCGTTGAGGGTGACGATGCCGAATTGTCGTCATGCTGAACTTGTTTCAGCATCCCATCAGCTTATATAAAAAACACGTCAATTTCCTACGTTGGATAATTTTTTTTATCACGGGTCTCGAAGTGACAATCATACTCCCTTTTGTCATCCTGACGAAGGAAGGATCTCTTTTACTATATAATTATTTCTGCTTCGTTGAGATTCTTCGGTAAACTACCATTGACGGATTCGTAAAATACATCAATTTGCTAAGCTATATACTTTTATCAAAGGTTTTAGGATGGCTAACGATAAAATCATTGGCCACGAATGCACGAATTATTGCTTTTAAAAATCCCGAAAAATTATTCGTGAATTCGTGGCAATATCCAGAGAACCAACAAAACGCCGAACAATGCTAAACTGGCCTCAAAATCTTAAAAACCTGGAAATAAATTTCCTCTAATAGAATTTTAAACACGTCAATTTCCTACGTTGGATAATTTTTTTATCACGGATCTCGAAGTGACAATCATACTCCCTTTTGTCATCCTGACGAAGGAAGGATCCCTTTTACTATATAATTATTTCTGCTTCATTGAGATTCTTCGATAAACTACCATTGACGGATTCGTAAAATACATCAATTCCTTACGCTAGATAATTTTATCAAAGGTTTTAGGATGGCTAACGATAAACAGGATCATTGGCCACGAATGCACGAATTATTGCTTTTAAAAATCCCGAAAAATTATTCGTGAATTCGTGGCAATATCCAGAGAACCAACAAAACGCCGAACAATGTTAAACTGGCCTCAAAATCTTAAAAACCTGGAAATAAATTTCCTCTAATAGAATTTTAAACACGTCAATTTCCTACGCTGGATAATTTTTTTATCACAGGTCTCAGGATGACAACTCGGTTTTATTTAGATTCTTCACTTCCGCTACGCTATGTTCAGAATGACATTTTAGAATTAATCTATTAGCACTCTTACCACATCGGTTCCTTCCGAAGTAAATAATTTTAGGATGTACACCGCACTTTGCACCCCGCTAAGATCCATATTGTATTGAAGGGCTGCTTCAGAATATTCTTTGAACATGACCATCCTTCCGCGGGCATCAAAAACTTCTACCCGCTGAATCGTGACTCCTGTTGGGGTGGCGAACTGAAATGGCCCCGAAGTAGGATTTGGATAGATAAAGATATATTCTTCTCCGGGAAAAGGATTGATATTACAATTCCCGGTAATGGTAACCCTCGCAGTGGTACTGGAAGAATTCCCACTGGAATCGGTAGCGGTAAAAGTTACCGTGTTCTACCCTAGCTCTTTACATCCAAAATTACTTTTATCTACACTAAGTGATAGTTCCCCACAATTATCCGAAGATCCATTGTCTAACATTTCTGGAGTGATGCTTACCGATCCAAATTCATTTAAAGCGACACTTATGTCTTTTACACCAAGGATAGGTGCAGAAACATCCTCAACAATAATTGTGACATCACAAGAAGCTTGAACCTCATTATTGGAATAAGATAAGGTAACTGTATTTTCACCAAGCTCATCACAAGTAAAAATTTCTTTATTTACAGAAAATTGAAGGTTTTCAGGTCTTGAAATAAACAATTCACTTGCATTTAAATTGGCGATCCCATTTTCATCCAGCCCTATGGTTAGCGACTCCTTGCAAACAACGGTATCACCTGATGGTTCAGTAACGGTGATGGTTACGCTTGCTATATTCGAATTTTCAGTACCGTCGTTCGCCGCATACGTAAAAGTAACCTCTCCCGTAAATCCACTATTTGGGGTATAGGTGAAAGAACCATCGGAATTGAACGCCAAGGTTCCACTAGCAGGTGGACTTTGTATTACGGCTGTTAGTTCATCTCCATCTTCGTCGGAATCATTGCCCAAAACTCCAGGAGATGAAACCGTTAAGCTTATATCTTTAGCTGTAACATACGCATCATCTTTTGCCACAGGTGGTGTATTTCCAACAGTTTCTTCGTTTAAAAACACCTGGAACGTGCATGATGCAACATTACCATCTAAATCCTCTACCCTTAGCGTAACTTCGGTGTCCTCAAAGATCACAGTCCCCACGTCTGGGATTTGCTCGATTTTAGCCACTGCGCAATTATCGGAAGTTTGGGCCAGCAAGATATAATTTGGCAGGGAAAATCCGTTTTCGGGATCAAAAGTCTCATTTTGATCTTCTGGACAGCTAACCACTGGATCTATACTATCTTTTGCAATTAGCTCGATCTCACAAGTAGCTATTTGATCTTCGAATTTCGCAGTGATGGTAAGGCGGTGGGAACCATTTAACCGAAATCCGGGCGCTATATCTTGTGTGACAGTCGCTCCCTCAAGATTTGTTTCGATGGTAGAAGCAATATCTGGCACCAAATAACTACAATCCTCATCCACCTCAAAAGACCGACTGGTTGGACAATTTGTTATTTGAAGTTCGGTATTTTTAAAGAAAATTATATTGAACGGGCAACTAATAGAATTCCCATTTTCGTCTGCCACCCTAAAGCTTGCAGGAGTATCATCAGTAATCACGGTATTGAATGCAGGGTTTTGCGAATAACTAAGAGTGCTGCTACAATTATCGGAACTCGCATATAAAGTTGAAAAATCTGGAACCGTATAGGTTTTATCTGTGGTATATTCTACCAATATATCTTGTGGGCAGCTTACGGTTGGTGGGATTTTGTCAATTATAGTTACCATTGCTTCACAAATTGCAGTTTTTCCATTTTCTCCTGTAATTGTCAAAGTAACTGTGTTCGCTCCTAAATTAGAACAATCAAAATTTTCTTTATCTATTTTAAGAGTTACGTTGTCTGCTGTGGCATCGCCATCATAAACTTGGGCCGCAGTAAGTGTTGCATTTCCATCAGCATCCAGCGAAAGGGTTACTGGCTTGCAGGTCGCTTCAGGAACATTATTATCTTCTACAGTAACCTGCACCGGACATTCTGATTTTAATCCAGAAGTATCGGTAACAGTTAATAAAACAGTATTCACCCCAACATCAGCTCTAGTAAAATTGGATTGAGATAAACTATAATTTTCGATTCCACAATTATCCGTAGAATTATTATTTATATCTGCTTCTGTTATGGAAGCTTCTCCATTAGTATCTAATTGGATGGTAAAAGGCCCAACACAATTAGCGGTTGGAGCGGTATCATCTGCAACCGTAACTACAGCATCACAAGTATCTATTTTTCCATTTTCTCCCGTAACCGTCAAAGTAACTGTGTTCGCTCCCAAATTGGAACAATCAAAATTTTCCTTATCTATTTCTAGGGTTACATTGTCCGCACTGGCATCGCCATCATAAACTTGTGCAGCAGTCAGCGTAGCATTTCCATCAGCATCCAAGGAAAGTGTTGCAGGCTTACATTTTGCTTCAGGGGCAGTAGTATCTTCAGGTTTATATTCAATAGAAAAGGTAGCTTTTGGCTGAGGATCACATTTAAAAAGTGTCCCATCCTTCAAGGAAACAGTAACCGGACCAGGAACTTCAGGAATGATTTCTGCCGAAAAAATATCTTGCTTTTTTAATGTCTTTAGACTAAAATTAAAAGTAGCATCAATTGTCTTTGGCACATTATAACAATCCCCAAATGGTCCAAATGGACAAATTTTTAAAATATCAACTCCTTCACCTCCTAATTGAAGATCATTTAATTTCAAAAGACCACATTGATCAATAGTAATATCTATAGGTAAATTAATATTAGATAACTCTTTTAAAAATCCAAAATTTGTTTCAGGATCAAACACGTTAATCGAAAAGTTAGCATTCTTTAGATTATTATAATTTTCAAGGACATTCAGTGGCTCATTGAATAAATCGTTTAAATTGAACTCATCTGCAAAATCCACAACATATAAATAACCATATTGATCAGTAATTAAACTGCCAGGAGTACCTTGTTTACCTCCTTTAATTTTCTTTATTGGTTGGCGATTTTTATTGTAAATAAGTACCCTGCCTGTTCCTTCACCTGAATCACTTAGAAAAATATTCCCATCAAAATCCACTGCAATTCTAAATGGATCTTTAATGGGACTTCCCTCATAATCATATATAGGTGGAAAAAGTAAAGTTCCGTTGGGCTTATACGCCTTAATTGCATCATAACCTTCTGTAAAATTATCAGCCACGTAAATATTCCCATCAATATCTAAAGCGAGTCCGGTTGCCCCTCTTGGACCATCACTTTCTCCCGCAATTCCAGATCCGATAGGTTTCAATTTGATATAATTAGAGTCATAAACCAACACCTGTTTTTTGCCTGAGTCTGCAATATAAATTTTTCCATTATTCCTATTAATTACGAAATCTAATGGTGTATCAAATTCATCAGGACCTATAACGGGATTTGTTTGTCCACTCTTAAATAATCCATTTCCGTATGTTAGATAGAAGAGTTCATTATTACCATTGTAATCTATACTAACTACAGCATCCGCTAACAAATCATTTAAGTAATTACCTAATTTATCAAAGTCCAACTCAATTTCATCAATAATTTTTTCGATATTAGTTTTAACTTCGAACTGTTTCAAAATTTGATCAGGAGGTAAATATTTGAAATCAGGAATTAATCTTTGAAGATCACTTAAGTTTCCATTAGTTACAGTAAAATCTATTATATTCAAATTATCAACTCCATCTTCAAATTCAATAGTAATAGGAATTGGACTATCTGAAGTTGGGTCTGGGGTACCTGGGGAGGTAATTGCTGCTCCTTGCCCCACTACGCTCCACGAAGAAAAAAACATCAAAAACATCACGCCAAAAAACAGCATGGAATTCTTGGCAAGGCGAGTGCCTTGAACAGGTAGAACCCATAAAATGTGAGCGTAGTGATGTTTCATAGTTGTTGCGTGGGAATTACAAATATAATGCCCATTCCCATATATTATTGTGCTTGCCTGGTAACTTTAAAATACAAAAAGACCGTATAAAAGTTGTAGCTGCATTGTAGAAGTGTCTAATCCCAAGAAACCCTTCCCGAAATTAAAACCCCAATATGCCCTACTACCCTTTATACAGTCCTTTTTAGGAAACTGAAATTTCTTCTATCTAGGCTTCGCCCTCTTTGTTTTTAACTACCAATCTAAAACCTTCCCCATGAATGTTCAAGATCTCTACATTTTCGTCTACTTTTAAATACTTACGAAGTTTCGCGATATAAACATCCATGCTCCTGGATGTAAAGTAATTATCGTCCCTCCATATCTTGGTAAGTGCCAATTCCCTTGGCATTAGATCGTTTTCGTGCAATGCCAACAACCTTAATAATTCGTTCTCTTTTGGGGATAGCTTAATAGGCTCCTTATCCTTATAGGTCAAGAACCGTAACTTGGAGTTTAAGTGCAGCCCACCAACCTGAAATTCAAATTGTTTGCTATCTGCAACACTATCTGTAGTTTTACGCTGCATGATGGCTTTAATCTTCATCAAAAGCACTTCACTGTCAAAAGGTTTGTTCAGGTAATCATCTGCCCCTACTTTGTATCCTTTTAATACATCTTCTTTCATCGCTTTCGCGGTTAGGAAAATAATGGGCACATCTTCATTCTTGTCGCGAATTTCCTTTGCAAGGGTAAATCCGTCTTTATAAGGCATCATTACGTCCAGGATACAAAGATCGAAATCGTCTTTTTTGAACTTTTCAAAACCTTCCATCCCATTTTTGGCATGAGTAACCTCGTAGTCGTTCATTGCTAAATAATCTTTTAGTACGGTTCCAAAATTGGGATCGTCCTCTACTAATAAAATTTTCTTGTTTTCAGTTTCCATATATCACGTTATTAATGGTAATTTAATTATAAATGTACTTCCCTTTCCGCGTTCGCTTTCCACATATATGGTAGCATGGTGGTCGTCCAGGATTCGTTTTACATATGCAAGGCCTAAACCATGGCCTTTTACATTATGAATGTCCCCGGTATGTTCCCGGTAAAATTTCTCAAATATTTTTTTCTGAACAGCTTTGCTCATTCCAGAACCTTGATCCCGAACCTTCAAAATTATGGAATTTCTAACGTTTTCTGTATAAATATCGATTTTAGGTTCTTCTATAGAATATTTTATGGCGTTATCCAAGATATTTACGATCACATTTGTTAAATGGTCCTCATTTCCCAAAACCGAAGATTTCAAAGCTCCAAAATGGGTTTTAACATAGCCATTTCTATCTTCCACAATCAGTTCTACGTGTGTTAGCGCATCTTCCACCAATTCATGTAGCTGTAAGCGCTCCTTCTTAAGATCCAGTTCGTTTTTCTCCAGCTTGGAGATCTGCAACACATTTTCTACTTGTGCATGCATTCTCTTATTTTCGTCCCGGATCATTTGCAGGTACCTTGCCACCTTGGTCTGATCGTTGACCACTTTTGGGTTTTTGATTGCATCTAAAGCTAAATTTATGGTAGCTATAGGAGTTTTAAACTCGTGCGTCATATTGTTTATAAAATCTGTTTTAATTTTAGAAATCTGTCGTTGCTTTATCAATTGCGATAAAGCACTTGAATAGGCAATCACAATAATAAGGGTAAATAGTATGGACAATGCCGCCATAAGTATTACCGAAGAAAGTACCACTTCCTTTTTTTCTGTAAAGTTCACCATTAACTGGTAATTGCTTTTTCCGGTCATATCTACAAACAATGGAACCGAATAGGTTGCGGGGGAATCCATCGTGAAATTAGCTGAATGAACTTTGGTTGCAAGGGAATTTGTGAAAACACCAAATTCGAAAGCAGATTTTAAATTAAAATTTTGTAGCTCCTCCTTGATCGTCGCCTCAAGCTTTTCATTAGAAAGCCTTTTATGAATTGGGATTTTAGAAGTAAATTCAGAAATATAGGCACTCAACATGTCTTTTTCTGCCTCCTCCATTCTCATCAACCTATCTATGCGCTCCTCTGCCGAGATGCTTCCAGAAACCTGATCCTTATTTAAAAAATCGTTGACCTTGCTGTTTATAAGGTTAGCAAGGTGAATACTATCTGATGTAGATACCAAGAAATTAGAAGATTCCTTGAAATCTTCCTCTAATAAATTGTGGTGATCCCCATTAGCATTTCTACCATATTCATTTAAACCAAAAAATTTTTCAAGGTTGGCACTGTTCAATTTTAAAGCAGTGCTATCCTCAAAATCGAAATTGAACCAAAAAGCTTCCAATTCCTTGTTTTGAAGTTCTTTGGAAACGTTGATAAGCACCTGTTTGGCATTATAGGAAAATTGCTGTTCCTTATCATCCACAGTACTTTTGATCCA
Source organism: Gillisia sp. Hel_I_86 (assembly GCF_007827275.1). Classification (NCBI taxonomy): domain Bacteria; kingdom Pseudomonadati; phylum Bacteroidota; class Flavobacteriia; order Flavobacteriales; family Flavobacteriaceae; genus Gillisia; species Gillisia sp. Hel_I_86. The sequence goes on from NZ_VISE01000001.1 coordinate 307,187, forward strand.
ATATCCCTGAACGAAAATTATTCCGATGAGCGATAAGCTCATCAACACTACGAGGAGGAGGAATAATCTTTTATTCATGCTTCAAAAATAAGATTTTAACATTTAGAGCCTCACCCATTTAACCAAATGTTAACAAAACAAATACTAAATTTCCCTAGTGTTTATCAGAATTTCATGAAGATTTCGCACTTGATCTTTTGTTGAAGAAAGTTTGTTATTGATAATCTCAAAATTGGATAGTTTTCGTTTCTTCCCATCGCTCCATTGATGCTGAATTCTCGCTTCAATTTCCTCCAGGGAACTTTTATCCCGGGCTTGCAATCTTTTGATTCGTTCTTCCAAAGGAGCAGTGACCAAAATTATAAGATCACAATTTTTATAGCCGCCGGCCTCAAATAGGATTGCCGCCTCGTAGATCACATAAGGGCCATCTTGATTGTTCTTCCATTTTTTAAAGTCCAAACCCACCGCCGGGTGCACGATTTGGTTTAATTGCTGAAGTTTTTCCGGGGAATTAAAAACCTGACTGGCTATATATTTTCTATCCAAATGCCCATCGCTATAAGCAAGCTTGCCAAATAAGGAAACAATTTTGGATTTCACCCCTGCATTGGTGTTCATCAAGGATTTTCCCGCATCATCGGCAATATAAACCGGAACACCCAATTCCTTAAAAAAGTTGGCAACAGTGGTTTTCCCACTGCCCATGCCACCGGTAAGTCCTACAATTCTCATCGTTTAATTACAAATTGGATTTTCTTCTCATTAAGCCTAATGTTGTTCACCTGATTGGGCTTTTCGAGAATTTGAGCGATCAGGAATCCATCACTGTCTTTTGCATTCTTAAAATCTACAGCCACCTCGAATGAGGATGGTTCTATTTTTTCGAAATCCTTTAAACTCACTTGGTAAAAAACAACCACTTCTTTGGGAAAGATCACCACATTGGTTCCTTCGGGAACATTCAGTAATTTTATGGGGACTTCCAATTTGCCCTCGGTGAATTTTTCGGTTCTTACAAAGTAGTTCACTTCTTCCTGATACAAAGCAACCGCTTTAAGGTTTGCCGTTTCCAGTTTCACTTTTCCCCTAACATCATTGCTGATATTGCTGATCTTTAAAGGTTTGGTCTTGATGGTTCTTAAGGTGTCCAAAATGTTGGCAGGCCCACTAAGCATTATGGAATCTGGCTGTAATTTAATTTCTTCCAATGCGGAATAGCCTATTGCGAAACTGAGGTCTATCGAGGATAAAACCGCGACTTTTTTAACCGCTCGCTGCTCAAAGTTTATTTTCATGTTTTTCTGAAGCAAATCAACTTTCTCATAATCGAAATTCAACTGGGAGAGAATAGCCGTTTTTTGTAATTCCAGGTCATAGATCAAAAAATTTCCTTCCTCGATGGCATCGCTTATATCTATGGCAATATTTTTAGGGAAAACACGGTTCCAGGCAATATGAAATCCGCGCTCCCTTATTCTCAAATCCAGTGTTTTTGGATTATTACCAACCAGGATTTTATCTTTGGGAAGGTTTGTATATAAAATAGGGAATTCTATTACCTCTGTATATTCTTTGGAATATTGAACAACCACCCATATTACTGCAGAAAGCCCAAGGAAAAATGAGAAGGTTTTTAAAGGCCCTCTTTTTATCCATGGTTTTTTCTCTTTCAACTTAGTCTTCATTTGTAAAAAATAGCTTTGGAAATGCCTCCCGAGGTTGCATTTTTAAAAATTTAAGTTTCCAAATGGAGTTTAAATATCCTATTCCATAACCTAAAAACTGAATGAATGTTGCCATTATTGCAGCAATTCCAATATAAACACTTTTATTTTTTATTCCTGCATCTATTCCAATTATTAAAAAATAGAGCAGATAAAGCGATATAAAAAAGGAGGATCCCAGCAGCCACAAGATAATGGCAAAGAAAAGTCCAGAAATAAACAAGCTCGGGAACCAATAGGTGATCTTAGCCGATTCTGGGTGCCATGTATTTAAAATTGGGCGAACCGTTCCAAATTTAGTAACCTGTGTATAGAATTTGTTCCAATCTATCCGGCGTTTATGGAAGACTACGGCATTAGGAATGAGGATGGTTTCAAAACCTTCTTTTTGCAATCGCAATGCTAGGTCTGGATCTTCCCCGGGATGGATAGATCCAAAACCACCTGATGCCAAAAATGCCTTTTTTGAGAGCCCCATATTAAAACTTCTTGGCTGAAATTTATATACTGCCTGTTTATTTCCGCGAATCCCACCGGTAGTCAACAAGGCCGTCATCGAGTAATTGATCGCTTTTTGAAGATCTGTAAAACTTTCGTGTGCCGCATCTGGGCCCCCAAAGCAATCGTAATACTTTTTGGACAAAAAGAAATCTACTTCTTGTAAATAGTTTTCTGGCAGTAACACATCTGAATCCAAAATGAGAAAATAGTTGCCTTTTGCCAACTTCATCCCGTAATTTCTGGAATCCCCGGGACCGGTGTTCTCTTTGTAATAATAACTGATATTCAATTTATCTTTGAAATCTTCCAATATCGCTTCCGAAGAAATAGTGGAACCATCTTCCACGATCACTATTTCAAAACTGCCATCAAAATCCAATTCCTCCATGCTTTCCAGCAACTCCCGGATCTCAGCTGGCCTATTGAAAACAGGGATTATAAAAGAATATTCTAATTGCATTTTTAAAAATTACAAGTTTCGATAAATGGATATTTCAGCTATGCTTACAAAAAAACCGTCCGAAAAGAATGATTAAGGCCAAGCTGTCCCGACACTTCGGGAGTTTCAGCTTCTATTAAGAATTGTATATCCGTTGTATGTCCAATAGTTTTTGCGTCACCCTTAATTTATTTCAGGGTCTCAACCTACTATATTGATTCTTAATGTTATAATATTCTGAAAAAAGTTCAGAATGACGTCCTTTTTGAATTTAGGATACTTTACGGGTATACATATTTAAGATCCTGAAGCAAGTTCAGGATAAACCATTACATATTTTTTGGACAGTTCTCTTAATATAAAACCGGAATGGAACTTACTCCATATTCTTCATAAATGCTTCCATCACTTCATGGCTTACTCCAATGTTGGAGAATCCTCCATCGTTGTATAAATTCTGAAGTGTTACCCTTTTTGTAAGATCTGAGAACAAAGAAATGGTATAATTCGCACAATCTATAGCCGTTGCATTTCCAAGCGGCGACATTTTATCGGCATAAGCGATAAATCCGTCAAATCCTTTTACTCCTTGTCCCGCTGTAGTTGGCGTTGGAGATTGAGAAATAGTATTTACCCTAACTTTTTTATCTTTTCCGAAGAAATATCCAAAACTACGCGCAATAGATTCCAAATAGGCTTTGTTATCTGCCATGTCATTATAATCTGGGAACACACGTTGTGCCGCCATATATGTTAATGCCACAATACTTCCCCACTCATTCATCGCATCTTTTTTGTAAAGGGTTTGCATGGTCTTGTGAAAGGAAACCGCAGAAACATCCCAACCTGTGGTAGTAAAATCATAATTCATATCTGTATAATGATTTCCTTTTCTTACATTAATAGACATTCCAATGGAATGCAATACAAAATCCAATTTTCCGCCTAGGATTTCTTGTGCCTTATCTACTAAATTTTCAAGATCTTCTACTTTCGTAGCATCTGCAGGGATAATTTGGGAATTTGTTTTCTCAGCAAGCTGATTGATGTTCCCCATTCTCATAGCGATTGGCGCATTGGTAAGCACAAAACTTCCACCTTCTTCGTGAACACGCTCAGCAGTTTTCCAAGCGATAGAATTTTCATCTAAAGCCCCAAAAATAATTCCTCTTTTCCCTTTAAGTAGATTGTATGACATATGTATTGTTTTTAATGGTTGTATTAGCTGGCAAATATAGCAAACTTCAAATCAAGAACCTCGTGGTAAGCCCACGAGCTATGAATTGGAAAATACTTTAACATATTCGAGGCAGGCCTCGGGGAATTAAGCCCTCAATGAGGGATTAATTGAGCAGCGCTTTTGCATGTGCCATCGCCGATTCGCTTCTGGTGTTACCGCCAAGCATCATTGCAAGTTCTTCTATTCTATCTTCTTTTGCGAGTTCTTCAATTTTGGTAACCGTAATTTCCCCGATATCTTCTTTGAAAATTTTAAAATGCTTGCTGCCCTTCCCTGCAATTTGCGGTAAGTGCGTAATGGCAATCACCTGCATGCTCAAGCCCATTTTTTGAAGGATATCCCCCATTTTTTGTGCGATATCCCCAGAAACACCCGTGTCTATCTCATCAAAAACAATGGTTGGCAATTTGCTTTGCGTGGCCAGAATACTCTTTACTGCCAACATGATCCTTGACAATTCCCCCCCGGAAGCTGCTTTTTTAAGCTCATTAAAATCTCCTCCTTTATTCGCGGACAAATACCAATTTAATGTGTCCTGCCCGTTCGCAAAGAAATCTGGTTTCTGGGTGAGCTCAATTTTCAATCGTGCATTGGGCATTCCAAGCTCTGCCACGATTTTCTCGACAGTTTTCACAAAATCAGGGATAATCTTTTTACGATTCCTGTGCAACTCTAAAGAAACACTTTCCAACTCTTTTCTATTTTTCACAAGCTCTTGCTGTAGCTTTTCAAGATCGGCATCGGCATTTTCTGTAAGTGCTACTTTTTCATTTAGGGAATTAGTGATTTCAATTAATTCTTCTACACTCGCGGCTGCGTGTTTCTTTTGTAAATTATGGATACGTTGCAGTTTCGCATTTACTTGTTCCAATTCTTCTGGATTGGCTTCTACCCGCTCCAAGGAATTCTCCAGTTCTTGTGCCACATCATCCAATTCTATAATTACACTTTCTATTCGCTCCTGAAAAGCAGCATAGTTCGCTGAAAATTTCGAGATCCTAGAAAGGTTTGTTTTCACTTCTTTAAGCCCGGAAAGACTTCCTATCTCCTCTTGCTGAATTTGATTTACCGCAAAACCTAAATGTTCCTTGAGTGTTTCCACATTACTAAGTTCTTCATAGCGCTCTTCCAGTTCCTCTTGCTCTCCGGTTTTAAGGTTCGCTTCCAGCAATTCATTCAGTAAAAAGAGATTGTAATCATGCTCTTTTAATGCTTGAGACTGATCCTCTTTTAAAACACTTAATTGCTGCTGAAGCTTTTTATGCTCTTTTAATCCTTTTTTATATTTCTGAAGGATTCCCTGATTTTTAGCGAGAGTATCCAACACCTGAAACTGATATTGGTTTTCACCCAAACTCAAGGTTTGGTGTTGCCCATGAACATCTATTAAGAAGTCCCCTAATTTTACAAGAACCGGTAAGGTAACAGGAGTATCGTTTATAAACGCGCGGGATTTTCCTGAAACTAAAATTTCCCTTCTAATGATGGTTTGCTCCTCAAAATCCAGATCTTCGGCTTCAAAAAATCTTTTTAAGGAATAATTGGAAATGTCAAAAACGCCTTCTATAATGCATTTATTCTTTGCATTTCTAATGGCGCTATAATCTGCCCTTTTTCCTAGCAGAAGACCCAAGGCCCCAAGCATAATGGATTTTCCGGCACCGGTTTCCCCGGTTATAATGGTAAAGCCCTGCTGAAGATTGATTTTTATATCTTCAATTAAGGCGTAGTTTTTAATGGATAATTCGGTGAGCAAGGTGTGATAATTTTGAAGCTAAAGATACGTGAGAATTTCTTCGGAATCAAAAAGGAAATGACTAGAATTGAAGCTTGCTCCAGTTTTCAGCATATAGGGGAGCTATCCTGTTTAAAGCCTCTTTTAATTCTGTAACCGGAACGCTTGGTCCCCCGCTAAAAACCTGCTCTATTTCCTGGGCTTTTGCATCAAAGAAAACCCGCATTAACAAGGAGTTTGGCCTAGAATCGCTCATCTTTTTTAAATTCAGGATAGAAGCAGCCACAGCTTGTTTTCCTTTTGCCACATCTTTATGCATGGTATCCAAGCCTAATCTATGATATTGATACAAAGTGGTTCTATATCCTAAAAAAGCATTGGACAAAAGATCGGCATTTAATCTATACCTGGACCGGGTTCCATCTGATCCCCTCCAACCAGAGGAATTTCCCTGTTGTGCGGTGGTGACTATTCTATTTGCTTCTTCATAAAAAGCAGTTCCACCTTCTTGGGCAAAAGTATCGGCATCTAAGCCCAGTATGGTGTAGACATAATAAGAGATCACAGAAACCAAGTTCGAAGAATAGGTGTTCTCACTATAATTTAAAGGTTCGAATTCACGATAATTAAATGTGAATTGTTCGTCGTTAAAATTAAAAATCGGTGAAATTAATGAAGATCCAAAAACCGGCCGCGAGGACTGCACTTGGATAGTTCCTGTAAAAGACTCGTTATCGAAACTGGCGATATTTATAAAAATACTGCAATTAACACGCTCTTGGTCTTGATAGGTAGTTCCCGTCCAAGTTGTTTTATTAATAAATTCCGACAAGGAAGTTTGCAGGGTTTTAAAAACCGTCAAATTGGTTTGCCCTGTCTGTTCAGCATTTACAATTACCTCACAATTAAGTTCCTGTGCGCTGGCAAGGGAAACCCAAAAGAAGACACCAAGCATCAAAATTAATTTACTCATGGAATAAAGATATGACTTCCGTTAATATATCCTGCGCAACTTCGGTTTTGGGTTTCAACCCGAAATTTTTAATTTCAGTTTTAGAAATTATACTGATCTTGTTGGTGTCTTTTTTAAAACCTGCGCCTTTATCCTGAAGGGAATTGAGGATGATAAAATCCAAATTCTTTCTTTCTAATTTAGATTTTGCATTTTCTACCCCATTATTGGTTTCCAAAGCAAAACCTATCAGTTTTTGGTGCTCTTTAATTTTACCTAAAGAGGCTAAAATATCTTGGGTAGGAATCAATTCGATGTTCAAATTAGATTCCATTTTTTTTATTTTTTGATCAAAAACTTTCTTCGGCTTAAAGTCTGAAACTGCCGCAGCAGCTATTACAACGTCTTGATCGGCAAAATAAGTATGTGCTGCCTCGAACATTTCTTGAGCATTGGTAACTCGAACCAGTTGAACACGGGAAGAATCCAGCTGTAAATATGTAGGACCGGTTATAAGAATTACTTGTGCCCCTAATTTCGCGGCTTCCTTGGCAAGTTCAAAACCCATTTTTCCACTGGAATGATTTCCAATAAATCGTACAGGGTCTATAGCCTCGTAAGTTGGCCCTGCGGTAATAAGCACTTTTTTGTTCCGAAGGGGCAATTGCGACAAAAGGTCCTTTTCAAGAAAAGACACTATATTCTCTGGTTCTGCCATTCTACCTTCTCCTACCAAGCCACTGGCAAGTTCTCCAGATTCTGCGGGAACCATAATGTCCCCGTAAGATTGTAAAGTTTCCAAGCTGGTTTTTGTTGCTGGATGTAAATACATATCCAGATCCATCGCCGGAGCAAAATATACCGGGCATTTAGCTGAAAGATAGGTTGCAAGTAATAAATTATCGCTGCTCCCCGAAGCCATTTTAGATAACGTGTTTGCTGTAGCAGGGGCTATAAGCATAAAATCGGCCCAAAGGCCGAGTTCTACGTGATTGTTCCAGATAGGATTTTCATCTTCATTTATTGTGAAGTCAGAAATCACCTCGTTTTTGGAAAGTGTGGATAAAGTAAGTGGGGTAATAAAATCTTTGGCCGAGGGGGTCATTACAACTTTAACCTGCGCTCCAGATTTTATAAACAATCTTACCAAAGAGGCCGTTTTATAGGCAGCAATACCAGCAGTTATCCCCAGCAGTATTTTCTTGCCTTCTAGCACTCCCATCTTAGCTTATGCTTCAGAAGGTTCTGTTGTATCCCTGTAGTAAATTTTATCATCCAACCATTCTTGAACTGCCAAAGAATGTGGCTTAGGCAATTTTTCGTAGAATTTCGATACTTCTATTTGCTCCTTGTTTTCAAAAACCTCATCAAGGCTATCGTTGTAAGTAGCGAATTCGTCCAATTTTTCCAAAAGCTCCTTTTTGATCTCAGAGTTTATTTGAGTAGCTCTTTTTGCGATCACAGAAATAGCTTCATAAATATTATTTGTTGGAGCATCTACTAAATTCTTATCGATTGTAGTAGTATTAATTGGCGCATTAATTTTTTTGTAATCCATCATCTTTCTCTTATTAAAAATTTTGTAATTTCGATTCCAAGTCCTGATAATTTGCTTGTATTTGTTCGTAATACACACTTCCTTCAGGATAATATTTATTATAGTTAGTGTAAAACCCTTTTGCGGTATTCAATCTTTCTTGCATTAAAACTTCGTAACTGTTTATTGCCAGTTCGTAAGCAGAATCGAATCTAAAGTAAAAGGCTGCTTCCCTAAATGGAGAACCAGGATACTCTGTAATAAAATTATTGAATGCCACAATTGCCGACTTATAATTTTCGGTATGGTGATATTGCTTGGCGATCTCGTATGCTTTCTTCTCTAGCTTTATACGCAATTCTGCAACATACTCATTAGCCTGATCTAAAAACTCTCCGTTAGGATATTTATCTATATATTTTTGTAGCTCTTCAATTGCCTTTACTGTTTCCGCTTGATCTAAATCGAACCTTGGGGAATCTGCAAAATAACTTTTTGCACTTTTAAAAGCAGCCTCTTCTGCTTTATCACTTTTTGGGTAGGATGCCACAAAACGCTCAAATTGATATCCGGCTATTTGATTGTCTCCTAATTGATAGTATGTATCTGCAAACAAAAAGGTTAATTTTTCACCTTGAGGTTTCCCTCTATATTGCGGGACTATCTGCTCGAAAACACGAAGTGCTTTCCTAAATTTAGGCTTGCTGTTTTCTACAATTGCCTGATTGTAAAGCTCCTCGGCCAAAGCATATTTTTTACCTGCATCGTCGCTCTTTAGTACCTTTTGGTATTCACTGCAAGACGCCAGCATTAAAAACACACCCAATAATAATAAACCTTTTTTCATCCTTTGTAAAAACATCTGGCAAAAGTACTCTTTTCTATGATATTAAAAAAACTTTAAAATATCGCAAATAGTGACTTCCCCCTTTAATTAAAATTGATCTACGAATGCCTGTATTTCCTGCTTCAGTTTATCTGAAACTTGCACTAGTGGTAGGCGAACTACAGGTTTACAAGAATTCTTTGCACTTAATAACGATTTAATCCCTGCGGGATTGCCCTCAGCAAAAATCATATCTATAGAAGGCGCTATTTTATAATGCAATTTATAGGCTTCCTTCACCTTTCCTTCCAATCCCAAACGCACCATCTGCGAAAACCCTTTTGGCAAACCCTGTCCAATTACCGAAATAACCCCATGTCCTCCTGCAAGCACCATTGGCAGGGCCACCATATCGTCACCTGATATCACAAGAAAATCCTTTGGAACCAAAGAAATGAGTTTCATTGCTTGTACAATATCTCCCGCAGCTTCCTTCACTCCTATGATATTTGAAAAATCCGTAGCTAATCTTTTTACGGTTTCCGGCAAAATATTAGAAGCGGTTCTTCCAGGAACATTGTACAAAATAATAGGTTTTGGTGAAACCGCAGCCAATGCTTTATAATGCTGATAGATCCCTTCCTGGGATGGTTTATTGTAATATGGGGAAACAGATAGGATAGCATCGAATGCATCCAGATCTGTATTTTTAAACTCATCAACCAAAGCGGCGGTGTTGTTACCTCCAATTCCTAAAACCAAGGGCAATTTCCCATTGTTGGCTTCTATAATGGTATTTTTCACCAATTCCTTCTCAGAGCTGCTCAAAGTTGCGCTTTCCCCAGTGGTTCCAAGAACCACGATGTATTCTATTCCGTTTTCAATTTGATCTTTTACCAAATTCTTAAGCGCAGCTACATCTACCGTAAAGGCGTCACTAAAAGGGGTGATAATTGCAACTCCGGTACCTATAAATTTATTCATTCCAATTCCTTTTAAACTGTTTTAAAATTTTTATTACTTCTGAAGCAAAAACCCCTGCATCGTCCCCGGATCTTATAACCACATCCAGAACCTTCTCGTTTCCTGGAGAATTTCCAACTTTTAGGCACGCGCTACAAATTGTCGCTAGGAGGTTTATTGGCACATTATTTTCTTCCGCAAAAGTAATAAGTAAATCGATGCGGTTTTTGCTTAAATCCAACAATTCTTTATTACTGAAGCTTCCGATGACATTTAAATCTTCTTTCACAAAAGTCAGACCATCAAATTCCGAAAAATTTTCCTGTTTATTTTTGAAGAGCACCACCTTGAAATTTGTATCCTTTATGCCCAACTCCTGCTTCATCTTCAACAAAATCGGCAATTTCGAAAGGTTGTGCGATTCCAACACAAGTAATGCAGACCTCACTGGTAATGCAAACTCGTGTGAAGAGCTACTTTTTAACCTGGCGATCCTACTTTTTGCAATGGCGAGTTTTAATTCATTTATCATTGTTATTATGTATACCTTTTAGTTAAACATCAGGTTCTTTAATCTTTATCCAGACCCCAATATATGAAACAAGTTTTTATTTCTTTAGAACGTAGTAATGATAATCCTTTGGAAAATGACTTTCAAATAACTACCTATATTTGTTGCTAATTGTACAATAATTAAAAATTGATGAACCTTAAAATTTGCTCTCTTTTCCTTTTAGCATTAAGTCTCATTGCCTGTAAAAACAATGTATATATCCCGCCCACGTTAACGGCAATAAAAGGCGAAAGAATTCCTATTGATAACACTATTATCGCAGACACTTCCATAGAAAATTATATTAAACCTTATGCCCAACATTTAAACAGTACTTTGGACAGTGTGCTGGCATACAATCCCACGAGTTTGGACAAGAATGATGGAAAGCTCAATACGGCACTGGGAAATATGATGGCAGATTTGATAATGGAACAAGCCAATCCAATTTTTAAGTCTCGAACCGGCAAAAATATAGATATGGTTCTTCTAAATCACGGTGGTATTAGATCTGGAATCGGGAAGGGAGCGGTTACCACAAGGACTGGCTTTAAGTTAATGCCTTTCGAAAATGAGATCGTCGTGGTAGAGCTCTCCGGAAAAAAACTGTTGGAAATGCTAACTTATCTTGAAAACGCTAAAACCGCACACCCGATAAGTGGGCTCGAATTAAAAGTCGACCGAGATTTTAAAACGATGAACGCAACTATTAATGGAGAACTCATTAAGGCTGAAGAAACTTATTTCGTGGCGACATCAGATTATTTGCAGCAAGGTGGCGATAACATGGTATTCTTTAAAAATCCCATAAACCTGTTTCGAATAGATTACAAGCTTAGAAATGCAATCATAGATCATTTTAAAAAAGTGGACACACTTAAAGCAAGTATAGACAACCGATACATTCAAATTCCGTAAATGATGAAAAGAAGAAATTTTATTCAGCAAACTGCTGCCACAGGAGCCTTTATAGGATTGGGTGGGTTATCGCTTTCTTTTTCCAAAAACCCAAAAAAACATATCACCATCCTGCACACTAACGATGTGCATAGCCATATTGAAGCTTTTGGGCCAAATGATGCAAGAAATCCGAATATGGGCGGAGTGGCAAGGAGAGCTACATTGGTTGAACAAATTAGAGCTGAAAATCCAAATACTTTATTATTGGATGCAGGAGATATTTTTCAAGGCACTCCGTATTTTAATTTTTATGGCGGGGAATTGGAATTTAAGCTGATGAGCAAATTGAAATATGATGCCGCAACCTTGGGGAACCATGATTTCGACAATGGCCTAAGCGGACTACTAGCACAGATGCCCCACGCAGAATTCGATTTTATATCCTCTAATTACGACTTTAGCAATACCATATTGGATGGTCAAACCTCTCCCTTTAAGATCTTCATGAAAGATGGAGTGAAAATTGGTGTTTTTGGCTTAGGTATAGAATTAAAAGGATTGGTGAACGAGGGCCTTTATAAAGAAACACAGTATCTGGATCCGGTTGAGATCGCGACGGAAATGACAAGGAAATTAAAACAAGAACAAAAATGTGAGCTGGTAATTTGTTTATCCCACTTGGGCTATGAATACAAAAATGAATCAAAAATATCTGATGTTCTGCTAGCGAAGCAAACAAAAAATATAGATTTGATTATTGGCGGGCATACCCACACCTTTTTGGACAAACCCTCTATTCTGCAAAACCTTGAAGGCAAAAAAGTATTGGTAAACCAAGTTGGTTGCTACGGACTTTATTTAGGTCGAATCGACTTTTACTTGGATAATGAGAACAACCTAAACGGCAGCGGAGTGAGTATTAGCGTTTAATTCAACATCGCCAAAAAGGCATCTTCTGTTAGAATTTGTGTGCCCAGTTTCCCTGCCTTTGCCAATTTACTGGGACCCATGTTTTCTCCTGCTACCAGATAATTGGTTTTAGCTGAGATGGAACTGGAAACTTTCCCACCATTATCTTCTATCAATTTCTTAAGATCTGTTCGGGAAACCTTGGAAAACACCCCGGAGATCACAAAAGTGTTTCCTTGTAGGATATCGGTTTGATTCGCTAACTTTTCAGCAGATATTTCTAGTTGTAAGCCGAAATCCATCAGTCTTCTTATAGTATTTCTATTTTCTTCTGAAGCAAAAAATTCGGTGACACTTTGGGCAATTCGCTCTCCAATTTCATCTACATGTATAAGATCTTCTGTAGAAGCCTGCATTAAATTTTGAATGCTTTTATAATGTTTGGCCAGTTTTTTAGCTACCGTTTCTCCCACATAGCGAATCCCTAACGCAAACAACACCCTTTCAAAGGGAATTTGTTTTGAAGCTTCTATCCCATTGATCAAATTATCTGCAGACTTTTCTGCCATTCTTTCCAAGGGTAGTACATCTTCTTTTTTCAGGGTATATAGATCAGCGTAATTATGGATTAGGCCGGCATTCACCAATAAGGCCACCGTTTCTCCTCCAAGACCTTCAATATCCATCGCTTTTCTGGAAATAAAATGTTGAATCCTACCAATTATTTGAGGCAAACACCCATTATAATTTGGACAATAATGCTGCGCCTCGCCTTCTGCCCTTACCAAGTCTGTTTTACAAACAGGGCATTGTTCAATATAGTGGGTTGCTTCAGAATTTGGGTCGCGCTTGGTGAAATCCACTCCGATGATCTTTGGGATAATTTCTCCTCCTTTTTCAACAAAAACAGTATCTCCCTCTCGAATATCCAACTTCTGAATTTGGTCGGCATTATGCAACGATGCCCTTTTAACAATAGTTCCTGCCAACTGTACAGGGTCTAAATTTGCTACTGGTGTGATTGCTCCCGTTCTTCCAACCTGATAGGTTATCTTTCTTAACATAGTGGACTCCCGCTCTGCCTTAAATTTATAAGCGATGGCCCATCGAGGGGATTTTGCGGTACTCCCCAATTCATCCTGCAGGTGCAGATCGTTCACTTTTACCACGACCCCATCAGTCTCGTAAGGCAGCTCGTGCCTATGCACATCCCAATAATCTATAAACTCCAATACCCCAGCCATATTTTGCACCGATTTCGCTTCTTTTGGCACCTTAAAGCCCCAATCCCTGGCCTTTTGCAAGCTATCAAAATGGGTTTTTATTGGTAGATCGTTTCCAACTATTCCATAGGGCAAACATTCCAAAGGCCTTTTGGCAACCTCTGCACTGTCCTGCATTTTCAAGCTTCCAGAAGCGGTATTCCGCGGATTGGAATAGGGTTCTTCCCCAATTTCCACGCGCTCTGCATTCATTTTAGCGAAACCTTCAAATGGCAACACGATCTCTCCCCGAATGGCAAATTTTTCGGGATAATCCCCAATTAAATTCAAGGGAATGGATCTAATTGTCCTAATATTGTTGGTCACATCGTCTCCTTGAAACCCATCTCCCCTGGTTACCGCACGGGTTAACTTACCATTCTCATAAGTGATACTTATAGAGGCACCATCGTATTTTAATTCACATACATACTCCAAATTTCCATCCACCATTTTTTTTACCCTGGCTTCCCACTCTTCCAATTCTTCTTTGGAATACGAATTGGAAAGGGATTGCATCGGGAAATCATGAACCACAGTCTCAAAATTCTTGGTGATAGTGCCACCAACTCTCTGAGTAGGAGAAGAAGCATCAAAGAATTCAGGATTTTTCTCTTCCAACTCCTGTAATTCTTTCAATTTCATATCAAAATCGAAGTCACTAATTTCTGGGGAATCCAGCACATAATACTTGTAATTATGCTGCTCCAGTTCTTTCCTGAGTTGCTTGATCTTTTCTTCTGTATTCATTTATTGAAAGTTATGCTGAATTATTGTTTTTCAAAGGGTTCTGAAACTTCAATTTTTCACCATTGTATTGAAGCGCATATTCCTTTTCATTATTTTGAAATTCTATTTTAAAAGCTGAATTATATGCTATATCACCGGTAGGGAACCAAGTTTTAAGTTTGCTATTGATAGTTATTAGTAAACCTTCATCATCTCCAATAGCACAAAATTTTTCGAAATTCCCATCGAAGACCTCTAAACGCGTATTGGTATTTAAAATCTTGTACTTTTCTTGAAGCTCATCCGTTGCCATACCTATCTCGCTAATGCCCAAAATACTTTTTTCTGAAAAACTACTGGATGATTCGCCATTAAATTTTCGTCGGGAAATAAATTCCATGATGTTCTTATCGGTATCATAAAAATAAAGAGATTTTGCATCCCACCCCTTAAAATCCACTATTTCAAAATTTTCATACTTTAAAACCCCGACTCTCCACTTCAACCATTCCAAGGCTTTCTCCTCCTCTTTATCTGGAATATGAAAAGCAATATGATATGGCGTAAAACTATCGGTCTGCTGAAAATATAGAACAGAATAGCCAAGATGCAATTCGAAGGAGTTTACTGTTTCATTATATATTTTAAGACCAAGAACTTCCCTGTAAAACCCTTGTTGCTTTTCGATATTCCTACAGCCTATTTCCAGTCTTGTAATTCTCATATTTCAATTCATTGCTACAATGTCAAACTGAACCCTGATGAGGTTTTTATACTGTACATTTCTATTTGCACTTCACCTATTAAAATCGTCGGCCTCAACTTGTTTCAGGGTCTCTTGGGATGCTGAAACGAGTTCAGCATGACGACAATTCCGCATCGTCACCCTGAACTGGTTTTAGGGTCTGGGATTCACAAATAAATAAAAATACGTCAATGGTAACTTGTTTCAGGGTCTCTTGGGATGCTGAAACGAGTTCAGCATGACAAAAAATTAGGATTGTTTTATTTCGAGCCTTGTTATTTTCATGATTCAATTGGTTGTTGCCCTGTAAAAATGAGTTTGAAGTTTTTAGCACCGTGAGGCAAGGTCATCATACCCTCACTCTTTCATTCCCTCACTCTTTAACTGCCTTTGCGAGCGTAGTGCAACGAAGCGATGCAATCTCATGAACAGAACTTCAAATCATGAGACTGTTTCAGTCGCTTTGCTCCTTCACAGAGACTTTCTTTTTCTTCACTCTCTCACTCTCTCTCCTTCCCTCTTTCACTCCTTCGCTCTTTTACTTCATCACAAATTCATGTCTGATTTTTATTCATCCATTTCGGTACCGGCATAGGCTTAAAATTCTTCATCTTTTCTATTAAACCTTCAATAGTATTCGCTACTAAAACCAGATCCATATTGGATTTTTTCAGCAAACCTTTTGCGACCATCTTATCCATCATCGCCAAGAGATCATCATAATAATTATTGCTGTTTAAGATCCCGATGGGATGTTTGTGCAATCCCAATTGGCCCCAGGTAAGGATCTCGAAAAGCTCTTCCAAAGTTCCAAATCCGCCGGGCAATGCAATAAAACCTTCGCTAAGATCATGCATCTTTAGCTTGCGCTGGTGCATATTTTCCGTAGTAATAAGTTGTGTTAATCCTGTATGCACCACTTCTTTGGTCTTCAAAAAATCGGGGATCACTCCAATTGCTGTACCATTGTTATCCAACACTCCTTTGGCAACTTGCCCCATTAACCCCAGTTTGCTACCGCCATAGACCAAATTTATATTGTTCTTGGCCAAATATGCCCCTACATGATATGCTTCCTCAAAAATCACGGGGTCCATGCCCTCACTGCTGGCGCAAAACACCGCAATACTTTTTAGGTTGTTCTTGTAATTATTATGGGTTTTCAAAATGTTAACAGATTTAGAAATTATATGTTATTGTTTTATTCCTCTTATCATCCTGAAATTACCAAAAATATCCTTTTTAAGACAGGTCTTAAAACCGGCCTTTTTCATCATTTGTTCCGTTTCTTCGGCAAGATATTGATTGATCTCAAAATACAAACTTCCTCCTTTATTTAAACTGACTTGTGCCAGCTTCGTGATAGCTTCATAAAATACAAGTGGATCCTTATCCCGCACATAAAGTGCCACATCTGGTTCATTTTCAAGGACATTCCGGTGCATTTGCTTTTTCTCCAATTCCCGAACATAGGGCGGATTGGAAACAATAATATCAAAAGGACCCAGCGGGTCTTTTATATTCAGGATGTTTTGGTTTAAAAAATTCAGCTTAACATTATTGGCTTCGGCATTTCGGGTTGCGACTTTTAAAGCATCTTTGAAAATATCTAGTGCAGTAAGCTTTGCCTCTGGTAAATTCTTGGCCAAACTAATTGCAATACAGCCGCTTCCTGTACCAATATCTATAATTTTTAAAGCTGGAGTTTTATTTTCAGATAAATCTGAAAGGATCCAGGAAACCAATTCTTCTGTCTCTGGTCTTGGGATTAACACATTTTTATCCACTTGGAATTTTAATCCGAAGAACTCCGTTTCCCCTAATATATATTGTATTGGTTCATGTTGTTGCAATCTCAGTAAAATCTTATCAAAAATGTTTTTTTCTTCAGGAGACAACTCCTTTTTTGGATCCAAAGCTAATTCCAACCGGCTTATATTTAGATAATGCGCTATTAGAATATTGAAAAATGAATTGATTTCCCCTTTAGGATACTCCTTTTTCAAAGCAGTATTAAATTGTTTTTTATAATCTAAAAGTAACAATGCCAAGAATTTTTGAATTAAGTTTTAAGAAGGATTCTATTATTCATTATGTATATCCGTTTTTCGGACAAGAAAAACCTGACCATCTCATCTCTCAGGTTCGTCGCATCAAGAACTCCAAGATACCTTCCTTTCAGGGATGCTGAAACAAGTTCAGCATGACGAAAAATAGGAATTGCTAGTTAATAGTATTAACTGTCGCAAAAGCGGGCTTTCAGTAATCTAATCCAGATATTTGATCATCCACATAGTACAGTTGTAATGCCCGGTATCTCCCATTGGTTTTTCAAGGTTCCTAAATCCCGTGCGATTATAAAGGCTTCTCGCATTTTCCATATAAGGCAATGTTTCCAAGTAACATTGTTTGTAGCCTTCAGCCTTTGCATAATGTAAGCAAGTGTTCATCATTGCAGCTCCAATTCCCCTGCCACGGGCAATCGGCAAAAAATACATTTTTTGAAGCTCACAAATTGTTGCATCGGCATTTGCCAAGGGAGCAATTCCTGCGCCTCCAATAATTTCACCGTTCTCTTCTACAACAAAATATTGCATTTTGTCATGATCGTAGGTTGTGAACATATCGTCCAGCGATTTGTCCTCGTAAGCAGTACCAATTTTGGGCACTCCCATTTCCACTAAAACCTTTCTCACCACCTTTGCAACGCTCTGGTTGTCTTTAGGTTGAATCTCTCGAATTTTAAAACTGCACATTCCTCTAATTAATCCTATTTTTGTGATGTGAATATACACGAAAAATATATAAAACGCTGCATTCAATTAGCAGAAAATGGATTAGGCACTACCTATCCAAATCCGATGGTTGGAAGTGTCATTGTTCATAATAAAAAAATCATTGGTGAGGGTTGGCATCATAAGGCAGGAGAGCCCCATGCAGAGGTAAATGCCATAAATTCTGTCAAAGATAAATCCCTTTTAAAAAAGGCGGTTATTTATGTTAGCCTAGAGCCATGTTCCCATTATGGAAAAACCCCGCCCTGTAGCGATTTGATCGTTGCCAGTGGGATCAAAAAAATCGTGATAGGAAGCGTAGATCCTTTTCCTGCCGTTTCTGGGAAAGGAATCAAAAAACTGATGGATGCAGGTTGCGAAGTGATTTTAGGGATTCTGGATGCAGAATGCAAGGCTTTAAATAAGCGCTTTTTCACATATCAAAAGCATCAAAGGCCCTATATTATTTTAAAATGGGCCCAAAGTGTAGATGGCTTTCTAGCACCTATTTCTTCTGAAGAAAATCATCCCCGGGAACCGGTTTGGATCACCAATAAATATTCCCAACAATTGGTGCACAAATGGCGCAGCGAAGAGGCTGCTATTTTAGTGGGCACCAATACAGCAGTGATGGATAATCCAAAGCTGAACACCAGACTTTGGAAAGGCACAAATCCTGTAAGAGTACTTTTGGATCGGCAATTAAGATTAACAGATGATTCTGCACTTTTGGATGAAAGCATAAAGACCATTGTGATTTGTGGCGAAGAAGCCCGAAATTCAAACACTAAAACTTCCTCTGAAAATTTGATTTTTGAAACCATAGATTTCGAAAAAGAGATCACTTCAGAAATTTGTAAGGTACTATACACACATTGCATTCAATCTGTTATTATTGAAGGAGGAGCCACGACATTGCAATCTTTTATAGATGCTGGACTTTGGGACGAAGCTCGAATATTTACCGGAGACGCACATTTCAAAAAAGGGATTAAAGCGCCTCTACCGCCAGGCACATTTATAGAAAAGAACAATTATACAGGAGATATGTTAAGAATTTATCACAATGATTAAAACCATCATATTCGACTTCGGCGATGTATTTATCAATCTAGACAAACCTGCAACTTTTAGGGAGCTTAAAAAATTAAATATCAAAGAGCTGCCAGAAAACATCCTTCATATTAATAAGGAATATGAAATGGGTTTGGTTTCCACGGAATCATTTATTGCTTCCTATATAGATAATTATTCATCCCTTACTTCTGAAAGAATGACTACGGCTTGGAATTCCATATTAATGGATTTTCCAAAATACCGATATCAATTCATCAAGAAGCTTTCATCAGCGAAGAATTACCAACTTATCCTTTTAAGCAACACCAATGAGATCCATATAGATTGGGTGAAGGAAAAAATTCCATTTTTTGAAGAATTCAAAGCTTGTTTTGATGCATTTTATTTATCTCATGAGATCAATTTAAGAAAACCAAATTCAGATATTTTTGAATTTGTTTTGAACAAGCATCAACTAAAAGCCGAAGAATGCTTGTTCATAGATGACACTTTAGAAAATACCAAAGCTGCCGAAAAATTAGGGATTCATATATGGACCCTTGAACCAACCCGCGAGGACGTAATTGATCTATTCACCACCAATAAAGCATTGTTTTGATATATCTACTGCTTAGTATCCTTTCGTCCACTATCATCTTTGTGGTCTTTAAATTGTTCGAGCGATTTAAGATCAACACCCTTCAAGCAATCATTCTTAATTATGTTATTGCATGTGCAGTTGGGTACTTTGGATTTGTAGAAGGTGTTACTATTAGCGAAATCCCATCTAAACCTTGGTTTTATGGCACCTTGATCTTGGGGCTGCTATTTATTATCGTGTTCAATCTTGCCGCAATCACCGCCCAACGAAGTGGGCTATCAGTAGTTTCTGTTGCCACTAAAATGTCTGTAGCCATTCCTGTATTGTTTGGGATTCTATATTTTAATGAAAGTACAGGGATTTTAAAAGTATTAGGAATTGTTCTGGCCTTAATCGCGGTTTACTTGAGTTCCATAAAAGCAGATGTGGGCATTGCCATAAAGAAAAGAAACCTACTATACCCCATCTTGGTCTTTTTGGGAAGTGGGCTCATAGACACTCTTATAAAATTCATTGAATCTGGGTATGTAAACAAGACCGACGTTGCCCTTTTCTCTTCCACCATATTTTCTGTAGCTGGCATAATTGGGATCTTTGTTTTGATCTTTCAAGGAATTACGGGGAAATTAAAAATAACCGGTAGGAATATCCTTGGAGGGATCGCCCTTGGAATTCCTAATTTTTTCTCTATATATTTCCTGGTTATGGCACTTAGAAATAACGGCTTCGATAGCTCCACCATTTTCACAATAAACAACGTGGCCATAGTCTTGGTATCCACAGTCCTAGGAATTTTTTTGTTCAAAGAAAAATTGATCACCAAGAACTGGATTGGGATCGTTCTAGCGATTATTAGTATTCTTTTGGTTGCAAACAGCGCAATTTAAAAACTGTGAAAGACACTTATAAAAGTATAACCAAAGCTTCTGATGAAGTCATTTTCAAAGACCGGAATTCCAAATTCTTTGGCTATGCCTTTCCTATTACTTCTGAAGAAGAAGTCAAAGGCATTATTGAAGACCTCAAAAAGAAACATCATCAAGCGAGACATTGGTGCTATGCTTGGCAAATAGGAAAAGAAGAACAAGAGCATCAGTTTAGGGCCAACGATGATGGGGAGCCATCAAATTCCGCCGGAACGCCAATTTACGGACAAATTCAATCTTTTGATGTTACCAATATCTTGATCGTGGTCGTACGCTATTTTGGCGGTATAAAATTAGGCGTAGGCGGACTGATCAATGCTTACAGAACTGCTGCTCAAATGGCTTTGCAAGAAAGCAATATTCTAAAAAGAACTATAGACGATAGCTACTTGTTACAATTCGATTATCCAGAAATGAATGTGGTAATGCGAATTATAAAGGAACATAATCTTAATGTGATAGATCAGCAACTTGCCTTGGACTGCAAACTATTTATTTTAGTAAGAAAAAAAGAATCTGAAGCTATTTTCGAAAAATTTTCCAATGTTTACAAAGTTGAAATAAAAAAGCTGGGGCATTAAACCTTCAATTTATTTAAAATATATGCTGGACATCTAATTGGTTTTCTAGACTGTGTATCCATGAACACTAATACTGTATTTGCAATTGTTAGCAACTCACCTGCTTGATTATAGATCTCATAGTTGAATTCAATTTTAATACTTGGCGTTTTTGTTAATTTGGTTACTATTTTTAGTTCATCATCAAACAATGCCGATTTTATAAATTTAAAATAAAGTTCATAAACAGGCAACATCACCCCTTCTTTCTCCATGGATCTATAAGACACTCCTAATTTGTGAAGCCAGTCCAGCCGCGCTATTTCCAGATAATCGGCATAGTTTCCATGATGCACCACACCCATTTGATCTGTTTCCGCATATCTGACTTTAACATAAGTATTATGACTTTTCATTGGATTTTTTCGGGATAAGTTAAGTAGGTTTTGTACTTTCATCAAACGAAGTAAGTATGCGTAAAAT
Organism: Gillisia sp. Hel_I_86; assembly: GCF_007827275.1. Lineage (NCBI taxonomy): Bacteria > Pseudomonadati > Bacteroidota > Flavobacteriia > Flavobacteriales > Flavobacteriaceae > Gillisia > Gillisia sp. Hel_I_86. The sequence continues at coordinate 328,605 of NZ_VISE01000001.1, forward strand.
TTTCTTAAAATTCAATACCAAAAGCATTTTTTTATTAGATATTTTGTTCACATATTTGTTCCACGAGAAGTTAAAGCCAAATTTTTGCTTTTCAAGTTTCCAACGATCTACTAACCATTTTATAACCAAGAACAAGCATGTCAAAAACTGCGCAATCAGTTTGGAATAGCTGTCTAGCTTTTATCAAAGATAACATCACTCCCCAAGCTTATAAAACTTGGTTTGAACCTATACAGGCAGTAAAACTTACAGATTGTGCCTTGAGCATACAAGTACCCTCTAAGTTCTTTTACGAATGGCTGGAAGAGCATTACGTAAAACTTCTAAAGGTTTCATTGACCAAAGAATTAGGTGACAAAGCGAAACTGGTATACGTTATTAAAATGGAAAACACCTATGGAAACAAAATCCCGTTTACCGAAAAAATTCCTAGCACACAACGAAGCCAAATGGTTTCACAAGAAGTAAACGTACCCATTAAAAATAAAAATCCCGAGCTTAGAAATCCCTTTATTATTCCAGGGATTAGAAATGTTAAGATCGAATCCCAGCTTAATCCAAACTATAGTTTCGAAAATTTTCTTGAAGGCGATTCCAACAGGCTTGCCCGTTCTGCAGGTTTAGCGGTATCCAACAAACCGGGAGGCACTTCTTTTAACCCTTTATTGGTCTTTGGAGGCGTAGGGCTTGGAAAAACCCATTTATCGCATGCTATTGGGGTGGACATCAAGGACAAATATCCAGAAAAGACGGTCTTATATATCTCTGCGGAAAAATTCACGCAACAATATATAGAGTCTGTTAAAAAGAACAACAGAAACGATTTTATTCATTTCTATCAGATAATAGATGTGTTGATTGTAGATGATATTCAGTTATTATCCGGTAAAGCGGGAACGCAAGATGTGTTCTTTCATATTTTCAACCACCTTCACCAAAACGGAAAACAGGTTATTTTAACCAGTGATAAGGCACCTGTAGATATGCAAGATATCGAACAACGCTTATTATCCCGTTTTAAATGGGGACTTTCAGCAGAACTGCAACATCCAGACTTTGAGACCCGGGTTTCCATAATCAAAAATAAATTGTATCGGGACGGTGTGGAAATGCCAGAAGATATTATTGAATTCCTAGCCAACAATATAAAAACGAATATTAGGGAACTGGAAGGAGCTATTATTTCACTTATCGCCCACTCCTCTTTCAATAAAAAGGATATTACTCTGGAATTGGCTACAAAAATTGTAGATAATTACGTTAAGAACACCAAGCGGGAAGTATCTATAGATTATATCCAGAAGATCGTTAGCGATTACTTCCAAATGGATGTAGAAACACTTCAGTCCAAAACCAGAAAAAGGCATATCGTGCAAGCAAGACAACTTGCCATGTTCTTTGCCAAAAAGTTAACAAAGGCATCCCTAGCGAGTATCGGAAGCCAGATTGGCAAAAGAGATCACGCCACAGTACTTCATGCCTGTAAAACGGTGGACAATTTAGCTGCTACAGATAAGCAATTCAAGAAGTTTGTGGAAGACCTAAACAAAAAACTTACCCTATAATTTATATTTTATGAAAACCAACGTTTTAATGGTATGTCTCGGGAATATCTGTAGATCGCCACTAGCCGAAGGGATTCTAAAGTCCAAAACAGACCCTAAAAAAATCTATGTAGATTCTGCCGGTACGGGAGATTATCACGTAGGAGATCCGCCAGATCCCCGTTCTATTGCCATAGCAAAAAGTCACAAATTAGATATCACCTCGCAAAGGGGGAGACAATTTAGTGCTCAGGATTTCGACCATTTTGACCAAATCTATGTTATGGATACGTTTAATTATGCCGATGTGATTGCATTGGCTAGAAATGAAGACGACAAAAAGAAAGTGAAGCTTATTTTGGATGAAATATTTCCCGGTGAAAATGTTGATGTTCCAGATCCTTATCAGGGTGTAGCTGAAGGATTTAAAAACGTATACAAAATGCTGGATGAGGCCTGCGAGATCATCGCCAGCAAATTGAAGGAGAAGCACCCGCACGAATAACATCGAATTTTTAATATGAGCAATTCCATTTTTCAGTTCTCAGGAAAATTATATTTAATACCAACCACCTTAGGAACATCGAAAATTTCTGATGTTTTGCCAGTTTCTATAGGAAGTATTATCGAAAAAATAGATAATTACATTGTTGAGAACGAAAAGACAGCTCGAAGATCCATAAAACAAGTACTTCCCGAAAAATCACAAGCTTCCTTAAAGCTAAATACCTTAAATAAATTTACCGATGTTTCTGTTTTATCCACATTTTTAAATCCTTGTAAAGAGGGAATCGATGTTGGTTTACTCAGTGAAGCTGGTTGCCCAGGGGTTGCAGATCCAGGTGCTGAAATTGTAAAGCTGGCGCATGAAATGGGAATTCAGGTAGTTCCTTTAGTTGGTCCCTCCTCTATTCTTCTCGCTATGATGGGCAGCGGAATGAACGGACAGCGCTTTACCTTTAACGGCTATTTGCCCATAGACAAAAAAGAGCGGAAACACGAATTAAAAACCTTGGAAAGAATTTCTTCAGAAAGAAATCAGGCACAGCTTTTTATAGAAACCCCTTATAGAAACAATCAGTTGGTTGAAGATTTGGTGCAGATCTTAAATCCTGCCACGAAGCTCTGTATTGCATGCGATTTAACCTTGGCATCGGAATATATAATCACAAAATCTATTCTGGAATGGTCCAAAACAAAAGTAGACCTTCATAAAAGGCCTACCATTTTTATAATTCAAAAAGATATTTAAGAAATAGCTATAATTGCTTTTGCTTTTCTTTCTGGTTGAACAAAAGAAGTATCATATCCCGAAAACTTTTTCATGTAATAACCAATAGTAGTTCCAAAAGCATCGCTAAAAGCAGTTGCTCCCCAACTTCTAAGATATTTTTTTACACTTCCAGGGCCTGCAAGATGCGCTGCAGCCAATATTCCAGATTCCGTAATAAGAATTCCATTTATTCGCTTACCAACAAACCTCTTAATATCCCTCTTTAAGATCCACTTGTTTCTGGATGCGTTTGCATAAAATGCCGCTTCCTGCAAGGCTGGTGAATCCAAAAATAATTGAGTGTCATACACTCCAATCAGTTTTAGGGTACCTTTTCCAAATTGGTATTTGCCCATATACCCATATTGGTTAATGATTTTATAATTACCGCGGGATTCTTTAAAACCCAGAGCTTCTTTAAAACCAATATAAGATTTCCCCAGCTTAGGTGTAGCCTTTAGAACCTCAAGGCTTGCTTCCGGCATTTCCTCTGTATTGGGAACTGTGTATTCTAATAGTTCAAGGGAAGAGGTGGCATATCCTTCTAAATTTGCAGCTTCTTTTGTAGAGAAACTAAAAAATAAAGCACCTGATAAAATAGGTAGAATTGAAAATTTTGCAACTTTCTTTTTCATAATGTTTTGATTCTGAGAAGCAACTGGTTATAAAATTATATTTATATCCCTTCTCAATTTCGCCGTGCAAAGATACATTAAATTTTAATAATTTGATTTACAGCCTGTTAAACAAAACATAACTTTTTATAAGTCCTCTTAAATATTTTAACTAACTGATAATTAGAAAGTTAAATACCTTGAAGCAAACTGCCATTTATTATACTTTTAATTAATTGCTTCGAATAAAAATTTATAAAAATATTCTAAGAGCAGTTTCTCCATGGAATGGATCTAAATTTATACGAATCACGAAACTTTTCACCTTATAAATTATATTGAAAACTTTATTTTTAATTTTTATATTATTTCCTTGTCTATGCACGAGTCAGTACAGAAGCACATTTTCCAATGACTCTTATTTTTTTTATTAGTGCTGGCGCCGATATAAGAAATGCGGTTTATAAAGGAACCGTGAACGGTCGTGGATTTGATGGGGTGTTTCGTTTTGGGGCAAGAAAAGAAAAGATTCAAGTAGATTTATTTTATGAAATCTTCAAGATTATTGAATACAAATCTTTTGGAATAACTTTGAACTATGTGCTTATGCCGGATAAAAAACTGACTCCTTTACTCGGGATAGAACTGGGAATGATCCAACGCCCCAAACATTTATATCCTTCCCTAGCAGCGCTAGGCGAACTAGATTACCACTTTGGACCTTTCTTTATTTATATAAAAGGGGAAATTAAGGTACGACCGGATATTAATGATAAAATTAAAGGATCGGTTTACGGAGGGTTGGGTTATAAATTTAATTGAAGAATACCTATCTATTCACCCCTTGCGCATTGATCCATCGCACATACGCTTGCTTATTTCTATTGTGTTGAGCCAAATTTTCAGCAAATTTATGATATCCGAAATTTTCCACATCGGCCACGAAATAGAAATATTTATGCTTTCCATAATTTAGAACTGCATCTATAGAAGAAATATCGGGCATTGCAATAGGACCCGGAGGTAGGGTTATATTCATATAGGTGTTATAAGGTGATTCCAACTTAAGGTCTTTGTAAAGCACCCTTTTTATAACCGTATCAAAATTTCTGGATTTTTCCTTTATAGCATAGATCACTGTTGGATCTGCCTCCAATTTCCAACCATTATTAAACCTATTCATATATACACCAGCAACCTTTGGGCGCTCATCTACCTTCGCAGTCTCTTTTTGGACAATGGAAGCCACAACGGTAACTTGATTCGGCGTTAGCCCTATTTCTTTCGCTTTATCCAACCTGCCCTGGTCCCAAAACCTTTTGTATTCTGTTAGCATCCTTTCTCTAAAACCTTCTGCCGACGTATTCCAAAAAAACTCATATTTATTGGGGATATATAGGCCCAATGCCTCTTCCTTATTTAAATTATTGGCACTTAAAAAAGCTTCATCTTGCATGGTTTTTAATAAGGAAATACTATCTGCTTCAATTTGCACCGCAATTCTTCCTGCAAGTTCTTCCAATCTTTCTTGATTATTGAACACCACCGATACCGGAGTATTCTGACTTCGAAGTACATTCACAAGATCATTGTTGTTCATGCCCTTTTTCAAAATATATTTTCCTGCCTTTACGTTTGCAGCGTATCCCTTTTTTTGCGCCACAGCATCAAAAGAAGACAAATCATCAAGCAACGGTCGCAAACTATCTATTGCAGTTTGGTATGTGGCTCCTGTTGGAATATAGACTGTTGCTGTATTACTTTGGAATTTAGTGTTCGGTGAGAAAATTGAATTATAGACAGAATAACTGAAGATCCCTAATGCTACAAGCCCAAGAAGGGCAATAATCCAAAGAATTTTTTTAATATACATTATTTATTAATTGGTAAAGAATTTCGTCCTTAAATTTTCCGTTTACTAAAACCCAGTCTTTTTTAGTCCCCACAGATTTAAAATCACATTTTTCGAACAACTTGATACTGGCCAAATTATCTGCAATAACATTTGCATATAACTGATGCAAACCTAAGTGGGTAAAACAATAATTGCTGGTTAGTTTTAGTACTTCCACACCATAGCCCTTCCCTCGGTTTTCATCATCTACAATTAGGATGCCCAATGCAGCCCTACGATCTTTGGGTTCCAGGTCAAACACATCTATTAAGCCTATGGGGGTGTTATCCTGCTTACAGATCATTAAACGCAACTGTTTTACCTCAAAAATATCCCGATGGGAATTTTGTAGGTATTTCTTTATCAAAAAGCGGGAATATGGTACCCTGGTGGCGCTTATCTCCCAAAAATCTTCCGAGTTTTCCACCTCCAGAATAAAATCCAGGTCTTCGGGCTCCAATGCCCTTAAATATACTTTATCTCCTTTTAAAGTTAACATTCAAACTCTCCTTTAAAAACTTTTGTAGTTGGGCCGGTAAGCCAGATATTCTGATAGGTTTCATTGTTATTATTAAAAGACACTTGAAGCTTCCCCCCTGGTGTTTCCAAATTTATAGTAGTAGCTTGGGTTTTTCCTATTGCATTAACAGCGATGGCCACCGCAGTAACTCCCGTCCCACAGGAATAGGTTTCATCCTCCACGCCTCTTTCATACGTTCTCACCAAAAAAGTATCCTCATCCTTTCTCTGAACAAAATTTACATTTGTTCCTCCACAAGATTCATATTTTTCTGAATACCTAATGAATGCTCCATCTCTTTTAACATTCACATCCCCCACTTGTTCTGAAAATAAAATATGATGCGGAGAGCCGGTATCTAAAAACAATTCATCTTCATTTATCCCTTTCGCCAATACATCTTGCATTTTCAAACTCACAATATTTCCATTTATAATTGCCTCATGCAGACCATCTATAGCGTTAAAAGTCGCTTTTTCATTAATAATACCAAGAAGTTTTGCAAACGCTACTATACATCTTCCTCCATTTCCGCACATACTACTTTGGTTGCCATCAGCATTGTAATAGACCATCTTAAAATCTTCCGAGGTCCCTTCGGGGTTTTCCAAAAGAATCAAACCATCTGCTCCTATTCCAAATCTACGATGACATAGATCATGCACAAGATTGGTATTGTTTTTGGGGAATACATCATTGCGGTTATCAACCATTATAAAATCGTTTCCTGTACCGTGGAATTTATAAAAAGGGATGTTCATGGATGCAAATTTGGATAAAACAAATATACAACAATCGCACAAAAACCATCGTTGTATATACAGGCATTTGGGGCTTTTTTGTATTTGACCGCAGATTGATTGGTTATTTAAAGAATTAAAAATCATAAAATAGAAATGAAACAATTTATTAAATTACTCGGTGTTTCCGTATTAGGTGGGGTATTAACCCTAGGCTCCTACAAATTGATAATAGATGAAGATGAATCTTTTTTTGAGGAATCCTCCCCTATGAAAACAGAATCTTCATCATTCATTCCCGTATCCAATTCAAATAATATCTACGGAACAAATGCAGACTTTACCGAAGCTGCCGAAAAGACAGTGCACTCTGTCGTCCATGTAAAAAATGTGGCAGTTTTCGATAAGCCTAATAGTATATGGGAATACTATTCTAGAGGAGGCAATAGCGGGAAAGCTTTACAGGGGTCTGGTTCTGGCGTTATTATCTCTCCAGATGGTTACATTATTACCAATAATCATGTAATCAAGGGTGCCGGGGAAATCGAAGTCACCCTAAATAACAATAAAACCTATGTTGCTGAAGTAATAGGAGTTGACAGCAAGGCAGATATAGCCTTGATAAAAATTGATGCAACCCAACTGGAATATATCCCATTTGGGAACTCCAACGATATTAAATTGGGGGAATGGGTTTTGGCTGTTGGAAATCCATTTAATTTAACTTCCACTGTTACCGCTGGTATTGTAAGTGCAAAAGCCCGGGATTTGAATGCTTATGATGGAACTCCGCAATCCTTTATTCAAACAGATGCAGCCATAAATCCAGGAAATAGCGGTGGTGCCTTGGTTAACATAGACGGGAAACTTATTGGGATCAATACTGCGATCACCTCTCAAACTGGTAGCTACATAGGGTATGGTTTTGCAGTTCCATCCAACAATGCCAGAAAGATCGTGGAGGATCTTATGGAGTATGGGAATGTGCAGCAAGGAATATTAGGGATTAGAGGTACAGATGTAAACCAGTTTATTTCCAAAGAGTTTAACCTTACAACTTCTCAAGGAGTTATTGTTAGGGACGTAGATTCTGGGAGTGGTGCTGCGCTAGCGGGAATAGAACAAGGAGATGTAATAAGAAAAATAGATAATATTGAAATTAGAAAAATGTCCGACCTCACCGGGTATTTAGGGTCTAAAAGGCCAAAAGATGTGGTTAAAGTGAAGATTATTAGAGAAGGTAGGGAACGTGAGGTAGCAGTGAAACTGGCAAAATATGAAACCTTTGCTATTCAGCAAATTGGTCTTGAAGTAACCAATGCTTCCAAGGCAGACCTGAGAGAATACAATACAAAAAATGGCGTGAAAATTTCCAGGGCATTAAAAGGGGACCAACAATCCCAGGCACTTATTGGAATTATCATCACCAAAATAAATAAGCAAACAGTCAACAGTATAGAGGACGTTAAACGTATCTTGGGTTCCAATAATTCTTCAGAACCTATTAGCGTTACTTTCGTAAATAAAAAAGGCAAAGAACAAACCTATATTTGGAGGTAATAATCTATCATAATTACAATAACCTGCTATAAAATTTATAGCAGGTTATTTTTTATATAAATATTTCACGAAAACGATTGAAATCTATACTTTTGCAGCGTTTTAAAAACACACAACATAACTCAAAAACAAATGGGATTTAACGAAGTTTACGAAAAAGAACTTGCTTTTCAAGCAGACCGCAGACGTGCCTCTGTGGAGTTTATAAAAATAATAAGCGATTTATGGTATGATAAATCCATTGAATTGGTTTTATTCAGGAATCAACTAATCAATAGAAATGTAAGTGACATTCTAAGTTTGCATGAATATGCAGGTGCGGTTGTGGAAAAACCAATCTCTATTTTCGATTCTGTTGAAATTGCCCAGGCCATTAAGGACCTAGACCTTCCCCCTGCAAAATTGGATATTGGAAAACTTACGTACGAATATCACTTAGAAGATATGGATTACAATAATGCCAAGGCATTTATTTCTTCTAAACTAAAAGATGCAAAAGATTATAAAGATATTACCCCAAAAGACGTTGTTCTTTATGGCTTCGGAAGGATTGGAAGACTGGTAGCCAGAGAGTTAATGACTAGGACGGGAGTTGGAAATCAACTAAGGTTGCGAGCTATTGTAACGCGTGGTAAGGTTGATGCGACTGTTTTGGAAAAAAGAGCTTCACTTTTAAGAAATGATTCGGTACATGGTGATTTCTCAGGAACTGTTAATATAGATGTAGAGAATTCCTCTTTGATCATCAATGGTACGACTGTTCATATTATTTCAGCAAACAATCCAGAAGAGATAGATTATACTGAATATGGAATAAACAATGCTCTTATTATAGACAATACAGGTGCATTTAGGGACAAAGAAGAACTATCCAGGCATTTAACGTCTAAAGGAGCCAGCAAGGTTTTACTTACAGCACCAGGAAAGGGGGTTCCAAATATTGTTCATGGCGTTAACCATAAGGAACACAATCCAGACGAGATCTCCATCTTCTCTGCCGCTTCTTGCACAACGAATGCCATTACACCTGTTTTAAAAGCTATTCAAGATTCCTTGGGGGTTGTTCATGGCCATTTAGAAACGATTCATGCATATACCAACGACCAAAACTTGGTAGATAATATGCACAGTAAATATAGAAGAGGTCGTGCGGCAGGGCTAAATATGGTAATTACTGAAACCGGTGCCGGACAAGCAGTAACAAAAGCACTACCTGTTTTTGATGGCAAATTAACTTCCAATGCAATTAGAGTGCCCGTTCCAAATGGTTCTTTGGCAATCTTAAATCTCGAAGTGGAAGCGGCAACTTCTATAGAAGGCGTGAATACTATTCTAAAAAAATATGCTCTTGAAGGAGAATTGGTGGAGCAAATAAAATATTCTATAGACAATGAATTAGTGTCTTCAGATATTGTGGGCTCTTCGGCTCCTGCGATTTATGACAGCAAAGCTACCATTGTTACCGCTGATGGAAAAAATATAGTGCTTTACATCTGGTATGACAACGAATATGGCTATAGCCATCAAGTTATTAGACTGGCCAAGTATATAGCTAAAGTAAGACGGTTTACTTACTACTAGCAGAAAAATCAATATTCAAGATAAGATCAAAAGGTTCGGGAAGTCTCCCGAACCTTTTTTATTTTCACTAAATTTATCCCTCATGGAGGGTGTGATCTAAAAATTCCCCGACGGCCCTGCCCCGGGGTTTCCGATTTGCCTCTACTAAGGAGAGGACGGAACTGCCTTTTTTGGCAGTTTGGGTAAGACAAAATATACTCCCGAGCATTTGGGAGACGAAATATCCCTACGGCTTGCCTTAATTGCTTGGCCAAGGAATGAATTTTATAAAACACAATGTTTTAAGTAATTTGCATATTCAATAATGACAAAATGACTTCAGAAAAAAAGAAAAAAAGGAAGGCTTATAAAAAGAAAAGGTATACCGTTCCATTAATTATTTTGGCTTTGTTAATTGCTGCAAGGATCTATTTGCCATATTGGTTAAAAGACCATGTGAATAAAGTGTTAGCAGAAATTCCGGGATATTATGGACAAGTGGAAGATATCGATGTTTCGCTATATAGGGGAGCCTATGAGATAAAAGGCATGTATTTAAACAAGGTGAATGCAGATACCCAAGTGCCATTTCTTAATTTTCCTTCCAATGATATTTCGATCGAATGGAAATCCCTTCTAAAAGGAAAGATTGTAAGTGAAATAATAATGTACAAACCAGAAGTTATCTATGTTTTTGAAGATCAGGATGAAGAAATTCCTGAAGAAGAAGGAGGCTCGGCAGATATAGACGATTGGACAAAGGTACTTACGGACCTTGTACCAATAGATATCAACCATTTTGAAGCCCATAATGCAAAAGTGGCTTTTGTAGAACTTCGAAAGGAACCCAATGTAGATCTATATATAAATAATATAGAGTTGGTTGCGGCTAATTTAAGGAATGTTGTTGGTGCTAACAGAACCTTGCCCTCCCCAATAAATGCTACGGGAATCACCATTGGACAAGGAAATATGAAACTGGATGGCAAAGTGAACCTTGTAAAAGAGATCCCAGATATGGATCTCAGTCTATCTATCGAAGGCGGAGATGTTACTGCCCTCAATAACTTTACAAGGCCCTATGCAGGAATAGATTTTGAAAGTGGAACTTTTGGACTTTATAGTGAAGTTGCAATAGCCGATGGGTATATGAAAGGTTATTTAAAACCCCTGCTTACAGATACGAAGCTAATTGGTAAAGAAGATGGATTTTTAGGAGTATTATGGGAAGGATTTGTTGGCTTTTTTAAATTTCTTCTGAAAAATCAAAGCACAGATACTTTGGCCACAAAAGTGCCTTTAGAAGGTGACCTTAATAATGTAGAAGCTGGAGTATGGCCAACGGTATTCAACATCTTTGAAAATGCATGGATAAAAGCGTTTTCTGGGGAAGTAGATGATGATATCGAATTTAAAGATGCTTTTCAGGAAAAAGAATTATCCAAAGAAGAAAAAAAGGAATTGAGGCAAAAGAAAAGGGCTGAAAGAAAGCAGGAAAGAAAAAATGATGATAATTAATACAAAACATACTGTCGAAAAATAAAATTTATAGGAAACTGCATAAATGGCAAGAGATTATAAACCAACAATAGAACTTGGAGAAAACCAAGGGGAATAAAACCTCAATAATGAACTGCATTGATTCTTTTAAATGAAAGTAGCTTAAATTGAATAAATTAAGAATATTGGCAATATCTGTTTTTTAGGAACGTTGTTAGGAGTACCAAACCAAAAAGCATTAAAATGAATAAACTATTATTATTGGGATTAGCGATCCTCTCTTCTACATTTTCGCTAACTGCACAGGAGAAAGAAGAAAGTGACAATCCTGTGGAAGATGAATTTACGACTATCATTGAAAACTCAAATGACTATCAAGGCTATAAAGTGGTAGACTACAGTGACCTAATGAAGCTGAAACAGAATACAGCAAACTTCATTTCCAACCTAAACAATGAAATTGTTGCCCAAAAAAACACTATAGATCAGCAGCAAAAAGAAATAGTACAGCTAAGAAAGGATCTTGAAAACACCCGGGACAATTTAAAAGAAGTTACCGCAGAAAAAGATGCGATAACCTTTTTAGGGATGCCCTTTAGTAAAGGTTCGTATATGGCACTAATGTGGGGAATAGTTGCAATTTTGATTTTATTACTGCTGTTCTTTATTTACAAATACAAAAAAGGCCACGCACAAACTAGCGAGGCTAAAAACAATCTTACAGAAACCGAAAAAGAATTTGAAGCATTTAAAGCCAAAGCACTGGTTAAAGAGCAAAGACTTGGAAGATTGCTGCAGGATGAAAGAAATAAAGCTAGTGATAAGTAAACTACCTCGGACGAACTCACGAGGTATTTATAGGAAAAAAAATAAAATTTCGAGGCAAGCCTTTGAGCATTTAAATCTCGATTATCGAGTAAAATAAATTAGCATGCGCATAGATATAATAACCGTTGTCCCCAATATTCTTACCAGCCCCTTTGAAGTTTCCATCTTAAAAAGGGCCATTGAAAAAGGACTGGTAGAAATCCATTTGCACAATCTTAGGGATTACGTTACCGATAATTACAAGCAAATAGACGATTACCAATTTGGTGGTGGCGCGGGAATGGTGATGATGATAGAACCTATAGATAAATGCATCACTAAATTAAAGTCGCAACGAGATTATGACGAGGTAATCTATATGACCCCAGATGGATCCAAATTTGATCAGAGAACAGCAAATACACTTTCCTTAAAGGAAAATATCATCATTCTTTGTGGGCATTACAAAGGGGTAGATCAACGGGTTCGGGATCATTTTATCACTAAAGAGATCTCTATTGGAGACTACGTATTATCTGGAGGGGAATTGGCAGCGGCTATCATCTGCGATGCTGTAATCAGATTAATTCCCGGGGTATTGGGGAATGAAACTTCGGCACTAACAGATTCCTTTCAGGATGACCTTTTAGCCCCGCCTGTATATACAAGACCTGCAGATTACAAAGGCTGGAAGGTTCCTGAAGTTCTAACCTCCGGAAATTTCCCGAAAATTGATTCCTGGAGAGAAGAGCAGTCTTATGAAAGAACAAAAAAGCTACGTCCGGATTTATTGGAAGAAGATTAATTTAAATTCGCCTTGTTTATAGTTTTAAATTTTATAATTTTGCACTCGTTTCTATATTAACCTCTGGCGAGATCCGTGAATGTTGATTTAGACTTTATTTAAAATTACAAATATGGAATCCCTAATTAAATTCGTTCAAGACGAATTCGTTACAAGGAAAGAATTTCCTGAATTTTCAGCAGGTGACACGATCACTGTGTACTATGAAATCAAGGAAGGAGCAAAAACCCGTACCCAGTTTTTTAGAGGTGTTGTAATTCAAGTTAAAGGAACTGGAACTTCTAAAACTTTTACCATTAGAAAAATGAGTGGTACTGTTGGAGTAGAACGTATTTTCCCAGTTAACTTGCCAGCATTGCAAAAAATTGAAGTTAATAAGCGTGGTGCCGTAAGAAGAGCCCGTATTTATTACTTTAGAGGTCTTACAGGCAAAAAAGCCCGTATCAAAGAACTTAGAAGAAAATAATTTTTCTTCTCAAGAAACCAGAAGCCCCTTAATTGGGGCTTTTTTTATGCGCTATTTTTTTCGATGTTTATAAAGAGTTTTAACTAATGATGCAATTGACATTATCTATAACGCATTTCATCGAGTTATCATCTTATTTAAGATTTAAATTATAATAATTGTTATTTAATCTATTATATTGGAGCCACTTATTAATTAATAAAAAATTTAACTATGAAGAAACATGTAAACTTGTTTAAAATTCTTTTCTGTTTAGGTATCATTGGGCTTTTATTTACCTCTTGTGAAAAAGAGGAAGCTACAGAAAACTCTACAGATATTGTAAACATCGACCTGCAAGAGCCTACTTTTAAAAACTATATGGTAATTTCCGAAAGCACTGAATTAACCAAAAGTGTAGAAAATTTCCTGAAAAAGAGTGGAGGAACAGTAATTAGCACTATTCCCGAGATTGGAATTGCGATTGTAAACTCAGAAGATGCAAATTTTATCCAGAATACTTTAAAGAACAAGGAAATTGTTTCAGTAGTACCAGATTATGAAATAAAATGGATTCCTTCTACAGACGGAGGGGCAGTTACCGCACCAAAAGAAGAAGTTACTCCACCAAGTATAGGTGATGAAGAACCTTTTTATGGATATTTATGGGGCATGGATGCAATAGACGCACCCCAGGCCTGGAATGCTGGGTTTACTGGTAAAGGAGCTAGTGTATTTGTACTGGATTCTGGAATTGATGCAGAACATCCAGATCTTGCACCTAACTTAAACACATCTCTATCTGCTTCATTTGTTCCTGGAGAAGATTGGAACATTAGACCAGGGAGTTATTTTAATCATGGATCACATGTTGCAGGAACAATTGCAGCTGCCCAAAACCAAATTGGAGTAATTGGAGTTGCTTATGAAGCAGAACTCGTTGCCGTAAAGGTTTTATCTGAATATACGGGAAGTGGGGCATTTAGTAGTATAAATGCAGGAATTGTTTATGCGGGAAACAACAATGCCGATGTCGTAAATATGAGCCTTGGTGCAACTTTGAGCAAAAATGGAAAATTAATTGATGCTGACGGTAATGCATACCGGGTTAGCCCAAAAGTTATTCAGGAGATTATCCACGCACAACAAAGAGCAATCGATTATGCTTTTAATAAAGGTGTAACCATTATAGCTTCTGCAGGAAATGATGCAGAGAATTATGACGGCAATGGAGCGGCAATTAAATTGCCTGGTGGCTTGAACAATATAATTACAATTTCCGCCACTGCTCCAGAAGGGTGGAATTTTGATCCTTCTTCAAATTATGATATTCCTGCCAGTTACACTAACTATGGCAGATCTTTAATAGATGTTGCAGCGCCAGGCGGGGACTTTGATGTTTCAATACTTGATGGAATTGTAAGCACTGGAAGTAATGGTTATTACTTTAGCGCAGGAACAAGTATGGCTGCACCACATGTTAGTGGAGTTGCTGCCTTGATAATCGGTAAAAATGGTAAAATGGATCCTAAAGAAGTTGCAAGACAAATAGAAAACACTTCTGACAAGATAGATGGTAACGGTCAAAGCCTTTTCTTTGGTAAAGGTCGGGTAAATGCCTTAAGAGCAGTTACGGAATAATATCAATTTTATTATTATTTAAAAGCCCCGTATCTGGGGCTTTTTTTATTGGAAATTTTATTATAATCCACTAACAATATTAAAAAGGAGTAATTAACAAAAGTTAATAACTAAGCCTTACAACCTGTTGAAAACTAAATAGTTAAAATTCTTGACAATGAATAAATTTGGTCGTAAATTTAAAGGTACATTTAAAAACAGGAAGAATGACAAAAGGATTTCTCCATTTTAAATAGTACTGTAAAGGAAGTTCTTTACATAGGTTCTTATCTTCTATATAACGCATATTTTGCCAAGCAAAAGCAGTTTGAAAGATTTGAACGTCTTTGATATAATTTAAGCGCGTTTGTGAGTAAATTATATCATGTGAAGTAACGCACGAAGTAAGTTGTGGTAATTGACTTACGAATGATCTTAAAGATCCAGCGGTAAAGCGTTATTTCGTCAGGAGCCATTTCAATATACAAGGTATGTTGAAATGGCTTTTTTAGTGATAAAATTTGTTTAAAACTCCGTGAATACTCATTGGCTCCTATGATAAAATAGCTAAAAACCCTATCTTCGCTACACTTTGGAATTTACATCCAAAATAGTTCAATTTTAATATTTAATAACCAAACGAGAATCATAGGAAAAATTATTTTTTCCTGTGGCAATTGAGAAGAAAAATAATTTATTTACATGACACAAAAATCCAAAATAGTTTATACCAAGACAGATGAAGCTCCAATGCTTGCAACTTTTTCTTTCCTACCAATTGTTAGGAAGTTTACTAAATCTTCGAATATAGAAATCGAAGCAAAGGATATTTCCCTAGCTGCTCGAATTTTAGCGGCATTCAACGATGTACTTCCAGAAAGCCAAAAAGTATCCGATTCCCTAAAGGAACTGGGAGAACTGGTTACTAAACCCGAAGCTAATATTATTAAACTTCCCAATATTAGTGCTTCCGAACCTCAATTGGAGGCAGCGATCAAAGAATTACAAGAAAAGGGGTTTGATTTACCCAATTATCCAAGTGAACCAAAAGATGAAAAAGAAAGGAAGATTAAGCAAAAGTATGACAAGGTTAAAGGGAGTGCTGTAAATCCGGTTCTTAGGGAAGGAAATTCGGATAGGAGAGCTCCCCGAGCTGTAAAAAATTATGCCAAAGAAAACCCGCATTCCATGGGTAAATGGGAATCTGATTCTAAGACCCATGTGGCTACTATGAAGTCCGGGGATTTCTTTCACAACGAAAAGTCTCTAACCTTTAATCATGCTGATGTCTTGAGCATAGAATTAGAAGGTTCCAATGGTCAAATCAGTATTTTAAAAGAAAATTTAAAAGTTCTTGACGGCGAGATTATTGATGCCACTGTAATGAGTAAATCAGCACTTATATCATTTTTAAATGAACAGATTGCTGGCGCCAAAGAAAAAAACGTATTGTTTTCTCTACACATGAAAGCGACAATGATGAAGGTGTCCGATCCCATAATTTTTGGTCATGCTGTACGTACCTTTTTTAAAGATCTTTTTGAAAAGTATAACGAAACTTTTGATGAAATTGGAGTAAATGCAAATAGTGGATTGGGAGATTTATTAAATGCACTTTCAGATTTATCAGAAAACAAAAGAGAAGAAATAGAAGCTGACCTAAAGGAAGGTTTTAAAAACGGTCCTTCCCTTGCCATGGTAAATTCAGATAAAGGAATTACCAACCTGCATGTGCCAAGTGATGTGATTATTGATGCTTCTATGCCTGCAATGATCAGGACTTCCGGTAAAATGTGGAATTCCAAAGGAGCATTGCAGGACACAAAAGCTGTGATTCCAGATAGTAGCTATGCTGGAATATACCAAGCAACTATAGATTTTTGCAAGAAAAATGGCGCTTTCGATCCTACCACCATGGGAACAGTCCCTAACGTTGGTCTTATGGCTCAAAAGGCCGAAGAATATGGTTCTCACGATAAAACCTTCGAAATTCCTTCAAATGGAACCGTAAAAGTAAAAAACTCCAAAGGCGAAGTAATTATTGAGCATAGCGTAGAAGAAGGTGATATATGGAGAATGTGCCAAGTTAAAGATGCTCCAATCCGAGATTGGGTAAAATTAGCTGTCTCCAGGGCAAAATCTTCTGGGATGCCTGCTATTTTCTGGTTAGATAAAAATAGAAGCCATGATGCCGAAGTAATTAAAAAAGTTAAAAAATATTTAACTGAAGCAACTACTGAAGGGCTTGACATTCAAATAATGGCACCGTTTGAAGCAACTAACTATACACTAAAAAGGGTAAAAGAAGGGAAAGACACTATTTCGGTAAGTGGAAATGTACTTAGGGATTACCTAACAGATCTTTTTCCAATTTTAGAATTAGGAACAAGCGCAAAAATGCTATCTATCGTTCCCCTTATGAATGGTGGTGGTTTATTTGAAACTGGCGCAGGAGGATCTGCACCTAAGCACATCCAACAATTCTTGGAAGAAGGGCATTTACGCTGGGATTCCTTAGGTGAATTTTTAGCTCTTGCTGTCTCTTTGGAACATTTAGGCGAAAAATTCGATAATAAAAAGGCTTTGATCCTTTCCGAAACTTTAGATGAAGCCACCGAAGAATTTTTACGCAATGATAAGTCTCCTTCAAGAAAAGTAAACGAATTGGACAATAGAGGGAGCCACTTTTATTTAGCACTGTATTGGGCTCAAGGTCTGGCGGCACAAAATAAGGATCAAAGTTTAAAGGTTGAATTTTCCAAGATTGCGGAGAAATTAGCAATTAATGAAACAAAAATTCTACAAGACCTTATAAATGCTCAAGGCAAGAAAGTAGATATTGATGGCTATTATTATCCCAATGAAGATCTTACAGCAAATGCAATGCGCCCAAGTGAAACATTGAATAATATTCTGCAGAACTAGGAAGGGAAAATGATTTCAAATAAATAGCCCTGATCAATATGATTAGGGCTTTTGGCTTCTTAAAGAACTAGTTTCAATCGAGTTAAACAGCTTTAAATTATTTCCTAAGATCCATGATCTATTCAAAAAAATAGTATTACAAAACCTATATTTACCAAAAAAAGTTGAAAAAATTATTTTCTGCAATTTTTATATTCTCGTTTTTCTTTCTTCAAGCTCAAGAGACCTTTACCATCAATGGTGTAATAAAAGATGTTTCTAGCAATGAAACCCTCTACGGGGTGAATATTCTGGTATCCAATTTAAATTCTGGTGTTGTTACCAATGAGTATGGTTTTTATTCGATAAAATTACCGCCCGGCACTCATACATTAACAATCACTTACTTAGGTTTTAAAAATGAGCAAGTTGTGCTTACTATTACAGAGAATGCTACCTATAATTTTTCATTGACGGAAACTTCAGAAACCTTGGAAGAAGTTGTTATCATTGAGGACTCAGAAAGGCTTAATATTAGAAGTGCAGAAATGAGTGTTAATAAATTGGGTATTAACACCATCCAAAAGTTACCAGTGGTTTTTGGAGAAGTAGATGTAATTAAGTCCCTTTTATTGCTTCCTGGAGTATCCAATGCAGGGGAAGGCTCTTCAGGTTTCAATGTTCGCGGTGGAGCTGTAGATCAGAATCTAATATTGCTGGATGAAGCTACTATTTATAATTCCTCTCATTTATTCGGGTTGTTTTCTGTTTTCAATCCAGATGCGATCAAGAATTTAAAATTATACAAAGGCGGAATTCCATCAAAATATGGTGGGAGGGTTTCATCTGTTTTAGAAATTTTTCAGAAAGACGGAAATAGTAAAGAATTTAAAGCGAATGGCGGAATTGGAGTTATCTCCAGTAGGGTATTAGCCGAAGGGCCTATTATTAAGGATAAAGGTTCGTTTTTAATAGGGGGAAGAAGCTCTTATGCCCATTTATTCTTAAAATTATCAGACAACCAGAATTCGGCATATTTTTACGATCTAAACACAAAATTGAGCTATAGGCTGGATAACAACAATACGATATTGTTTTCTGGTTATTTCGGAAGGGATGTTTTCAATATAAATGAGAGTTTTAAAAACACCTACGGTAATGCCGTATTTAACTTAAGGTGGAACCATGTACTTACAGATAATATTTTCACAAACCTTTCCCTTATTTATAGCGACTACTATTATGGCCTTACGCTGGATTTTGTTGAATTTAACTGGAATAGCGGTATAAAAAACCTAAATATCAAGTACGGTTTCGATCAATATATAAACGATGATTTCAGTTTGGATTATGGAATGCAGAACACGTATTATGAATTCAACCCTGGAGAAATAGAGCCCAGCACTCCCACTTCTGGAATAATCGACTATAAATTAACCAAAAAATATGCGTTTGAAAGTGCTTTATATATATCGGCCAAGCATGAAATAAGCGAAAATTTATCTGCTGAATATGGACTGCGTTTTAGCAATTTTTTTAGATTAGGACAATCAGAACTCAATTTATATGAGAATAATGAAGCTGTAGTATTTAATAATGATTTTAAGATTTATGAAAAAGCAGATCCTATTGGTACAAAAACACTAGAAAAATCTAAAGTAGAGAAGTATTTTTGGGCATTGGAGCCACGTGCATCTTTGGCATACAGTTTTAATAACGATCAATCTGTAAAATTAAGCTATAACAGGATGATTCAATATTTGCATCTCATAACTAACACAAGTTCCCCCACGCCCTTGGACATTTGGTCGCCAAGTGGTAAATATATAGATCCGCAAGTATTAGATCAATTCTCCGTTGGATATTTTCAAAATTTAAAAAATAACAACTATTCTTTAGAAGTTGAAAGCTTTTATAAATACATAAAGAACCGAGTTAATTATATAGATGGTGCTAATTTAATTGCCAACAATGCCATAGAGCAAGTAATCTTGCCGGGAAAAGCCAGAGCCTATGGATTGGAACTTTTATTAAGAAAAAACAAAGGAAGACTTACTGGCTGGGTAGCTTATACCTTATCTCGATCTGAACAAAAAACACCCGGCAGAACAGAAATGGAAAATGGAATTAACAATGGGAACTGGTATAATACTGCCTATGACAAAACTCATGATATTTCAGTAACTTCTAGTTATCAACTAAACAATACTTGGGAATTAAGTTCAAATTTTAGCTATCAAACTGGCTTACCTACCACATTTCCAACAGGGCAATATAGATTTGAAGGTTTTGTCATTCCCGTTTACGCTCCCAGAAATAGTGAGCGCCTACCCGCATACCATAGATTGGATATAGCTGCAACATATACCCCAACTAAAAATAAAGGCCGAAAATATCAATCATCTTGGAATTTTGGGATCTATAACATATATGCTAGAAAAAACGCAGTGTCGTTAAGTTTTAGAAATAACGATGATACTGGGCAAAATGAAGCAGTACGATTGTCACTATTTGGTATCATACCATCTGTGACCTATAATTTCAAATTTTAATTATGAGAGCACTATTAAATATGGGATTTTTCTTGATGCTTTTAATTCTGTCTTCCTGTGAAGAAGTTGTGGAAGTAGATCTCCAAGAATCGGAACCAAAGCTGGTAGTAGAAGCTTCTATTATATGGGAAAAGGAATCGCTAGGAAATAATCAGTACATCATTTTAAGTAGTACTACCTCATTTTATAATTCTGAAAATCCTCCAGCAGAAGGTGCTAATGTCATAATTAATTCCGCTACAGAAGAAACCTATCAGTTTACTGAAATCTCTCCTGGCATATATGAAAATACAAATTTCAAGCCCGAATTATATAAATCGTATACACTATCTATTAATTACAAAAATGAATTTTATACAGCCAGCGAAAAAATGATCCCCGTGGTAGATTTGGAAAATATAGAACAAACAAGTAATGGAGGATTTAACGGAAATGATATTGAATTGAAAGCTTATTATTCAGATCCTTCAGAAATCAAAAATTACTACCTCTTGAAATTTTTTTTTGAAAATACTTCCCTTCAAATTTACAATGATGAGTTTACGAACGGAAATAGAACTTTTGCCTATTTTTCTGATGAAGATTTAAAATCCGGGGATCAGGTAAATTTTGAAATACAAGGGGTCTCAGAGAGATTTTATGAATATCTTTATATACTGAGTTCGCAAGCTGGAGAAAATAATGGCGGACCATTCCAAACTCAGCCAACAACAGTGAGAGGAAATATAGTAAACACCACGACCCCTGAAAATTTTGCTTTCGGTTATTTTAGATTATCTCAATCTGATACACTAACATACCTAGTTGAGTGATATCATACCTCATTTTGCAATCTATGAAACATACTAATAGAGAATTACTTGGCAAAGGCCTTAAATATTTAGCAGGAGCACTTCCCTTAACGCTTTTAGGACCTGTTGTGCTTTATTCCGCTTTTCATAATAAGGAACATCCGTACTATATTTTTGTTCTGATATTTGGGCTTCTTGCTCTGGTAGGCGCCATTATATTGATGTTTTCAGGAATTAAAACAATTATGAAAGCTCTTTTTGATTAAACATAATCGTTAGTAGAATAAATTTTCATTGTCTTAATCCCTACAATTATTCCATAATTTTATTTTGTTTTTATTGCGCTACGCGGTGGCCCGGCTGCGGTCCCTGGCCGGGAGGGCCCCTTAAAAACACACTTTTCGGGACGTGGTACGATTTACTTTATATTTGAAGTCCCCACAAAACAAAAAAACCCCTCCATCGGGTGATGAAGGGGCTTTCAAAAAAAAGGCGGCGACATACTCTCCCACAAAAATGCAGTACCATCTGCGCTAACGGGCTTAACTTCTCTGTTCGGAATGGGAAGAGGTGAGCCCCGTTGCCATAGCCACCTTAAATTATAAGTGATCAGTGAGGGGCAAGGGGTGATCAGAAAAAACCTGTTCACGCTTCACAATTCACAATTCACTTCACGCCAAGGCGTGATAATAAGATCAACATATGGGAAACAAACAATAGAAGAATACCAGTTCGAACGATCAATGGCAAATTGGATAGGTTTTTCGCCCTCCCTTCTTCCGAAGAAAAAGGGAGAACCGCACTAAGCTTTACGGATTATTAGTACCACTCGGCTATGACATTACTGCCTTTACACCTATGGCCTATCAACGTGGTGGTCTTCCACGGTCCTTTAAAGAAATCTCATCTTGTGGTGGGTTTCGCGCTTATATGCTTTCAGCGCTTATCCCTTCCGAACGTAGCTACCCAGCAATGCTCCTGGCGGAACAACTGGTGCACCAGAGGTTCGTCCAACTCGGTCCTCTCGTACTAGAGTCAGATCCACTCAAATTTCTAACGCCCACTGTAGATAGAGACCGAACTGTCTCACGACGTTCTGAACCCAGCTCGCGTGCCACTTTAATGGGCGAACAGCCCAACCCTTGGGACCTTCTCCAGCCCCAGGATGTGACGAGCCGACATCGAGGTGCCAAACCCCCCCGTCGATGTGAGCTCTTGGGGGAGATCAGCCTGTTATCCCCGGCGTACCTTTTATCCTTTGAGCGATGGCCCTTCCATGCGGAACCACCGGATCACTATGCCCTACTTTCGTACCTGATCGACCTGTATGTCTCTCAGTCAAGCTCCCTTATGCCATTGCACTCTGCGCACGGTTACCAAGCGTGCTGAGGGAACCTTTAGAAGCCTCCGTTACTCTTTTGGAGGCGACCACCCCAGTCAAACTACCCACCAAGCATTGTCCCCCGCAAAACGGGGTTAGGCTTCAAACAAGTAAAGGGTGGTATTTCAACAATGACTCCACCACACCTGGCGATGCAGCTTCAACGTCTCCCACCTATCCTACACATCACTTGTCCAAAGTCAATACTAAGCTATAGTAAAGGTGCACGGGGTCTTTTCGTCCCACAGCGGGTAATCGGCATCTTCACCGATACTACAATTTCACCGAGCTCATGGCTGAGACAGTGTCCAGATCGTTGCACCATTCGTGCAGGTCGGAACTTACCCGACAAGGAATTTCGCTACCTTAGGACCGTTATAGTTACGGCCGCCGTTTACTGGGGCTTCAATTCAATGCGTCGCCGAAGCTAACATCTCCTCTTAACCTTCCAGCACCGGGCAGGTGTCAGGCCCTATACATCATCTTTCGATTTGGCAGAGCCCTGTGTTTTTGATAAACAGTCGCCTGGACCTCTTCACTGCGGCCCCCGCAAGGCGGGGGCGACCCTTCTCCCGAAGTTACGGGTCGATTTTGCCTAGTTCCTTAGCCATGAATCTCTCGAGCACCTTAGAATTCTCATCCCAACTACCTGTGTCGGTTTACGGTACGGGCTGCCACCACTTGCTTTTCTTGGAAGTCGATTTGCTGGATTGTCACGCCGGCCGAAGCTTTTGTGTACTATTGCCGTGTTGCCACTGGCTTCAACGTACTATTCCGTCAGTACGCACCAACTTTTCGCCTCCGTCACGTTTAACGTGGGGCAGGTACAGAAATATTGATCTGTTGTCCATCCACTAACCCTTTCGGGGTCGCGTTAGGTCCCGACTAACCCTCAGCTGATTAGCATAGCTGAGGAAACCTTAGTCTTTCGGTGTGCGGGTTTCTCGCCCGCATTATCGTTACTTATGCCTACATTTTCTTTTGTAACCAATCCAGCATGCCTCACGGCACACCTTCAACTTTGTTACAATGCTCCCCTACCACTTACAATTCAAAAACTGTAAATCCATAGCTTCGGTAGTATATTTATGCCCGATTATTATCCATGCCGGACCGCTCGACTAGTGAGCTGTTACGCACTCTTTAAATGAATGGCTGCTTCCAAGCCAACATCCTAGCTGTCTGGGCAGTCCAACCGCGTTATTTCAACTTAATATACATTTGGGGACCTTAGCTGATGGTCTGGGTTCTTTCCCTCTCGGACATGGACCTTAGCACCCATGCCCTCACTGCTGACCAACATTTTATAGCATTCGGAGTTTGTCAGGAATTGGTAGGCGGTGAAGCCCCCGCATCCAATCAGTAGCTCTACCTCTATAAAACTTTAAATCAACGCTGCACCTAAATGCATTTCGGGGAGTACGAGCTATTTCCGAGTTTGATTGGCCTTTCACCCCTACCCTCAGGTCATCCCAAGACTTTTCAACGTCAACGGGTTCGGTCCTCCACTATGTGTTACCACAGCTTCAACCTGCCCAAGGGTAGATCACACGGTTTCGCGTCTACCACTACCAACTATACTAGCCCTATTAAGACTCGCTTTCGCTACGGCTCCACCTCTTAAAGGCTTAACCTTGCTGGCAACGGTAACTCGTAGGCTCATTATGCAAAAGGCACGCCGTCACCCCTAAGGGCTCCGACCGCTTGTAAGCGTATGGTTTCAGGATCTATTTCACTCCGTTATTCACGGTTCTTTTCACCTTTCCCTCACGGTACTGGTTCACTATCGGTCTCTCAGGAGTATTTAGCCTTAGCGGATGGTCCCGCCAAATTCATACAGGGTTTCACGTGCCCCGCACTACTCAGGATACCACTATGGTTCATGTTCATTACCTATACAGGGCTATCACCTTCTTTGGCCACCCTTTCCAAGGTGTTCTAATTCTGTTCACAACCAATCACGTGGTCCTACAACCCCACGCGCGCCGTAACGCACGTGGTTTGGGCTAATGCGCGTTCGCTCGCCGCTACTTGCGCAATCACTTTTGTTTTCTTCTCCTCCGGGTACTTAGATGTTTCAGTTCCCCGGGTTCGCCTTCCTTACGGAATACTATATCTTCAATATAGTGGGTTGCCCCATTCGGATACCTGCGGATCGATTTGTATGTGCCAATCCCCGCAGCTTTTCGCAGCTTATCGCGTCCTTCTTCGCCTCTGAGAGCCTAGGCATTCCCCATACGCCCTTATTTAGCTTATGTGCTTTTACCTAATTTGCTCAAATCTTGCTTTTGCCGATATGCAAAAACAACACTTTTATTATAATTGTTCTTTTGCACTTGCAATTCCTTGCAAGTACCTAATGTTCTCGTATTCTTTATTTCCCAATATGTCAATGAACGTGTGGCGAATCGCCACTGATAAATAATTATCAGTAGGCGTTTTGCCTGCAACACCCTTGTGATACATAATATATCCCAAGGCATTGCCTTGTGGAGAATAACGGAGTCGAACCGTTGAGGCTTCCCGATGTAAAATCGGGACGCTCCAGTCCCATAAAATGACTAAAACTCTATTTCAATTTGTAATGAACGTATCTTCCTAAGAAGAAAAAAAATGGTGGAGAATAACGGAGTCGAACCGTTGACCTCTACGGTGCAAGCGTAGCGCTCTAGCCAGCTGAGCTAATCCCCCATTTGTCGAAATTCAGAACTATGAATTCAGAATTTAAAATGATTAGAATTCTCAACTTCTAAAATTTCCCAGTATTGTAATGAACATGTTCAATTTTGAATTCAAAACTCCGAATTCAGAATTAAAAAGTAGTCTCAGGCAGACTCGAACTGCCGACCTCTACATTATCAGTGTAGCGCTCTAACCAGCTGAGCTATGAGACTGCATCTTTAACAGTTTCAAGTTTAAAATGACAAGTTTCAAGTAATACCATTCACTCTTCACATTTCACTTTTTACTATTATAATATAATTAAATTGACAGGAATCAAGACCAAAAGGACCTCTTGAGAACCTTTTTGATGTAATTGCGTCTTGCCTTTTAAAACGGCAAAATCTCTAGAAAGGAGGTGTTCCAGCCGCACCTTCCGGTACGGCTACCTTGTTACGACTTAGCCCCAGTTACCAGTTTTACCCTAGGCGGCTCCTTGCGGTGACCGACTTCAGGTACCCCCAGCTTCCATGGCTTGACGGGCGGTGTGTACAAGGCCCGGGAACGTATTCACCGCATCATGGCTGATATGCGATTACTAGCGATTCCAGCTTCACGGAGTCGAGTTGCAGACTCCGATCCGAACTGTGATAGGGTTTGTAGATTCGCTCCTTCTCGCGAAGTGGCTGCTCTCTGTCCCTACCATTGTAGCACGTGTGTGGCCCAGGACGTAAGGGCCGTGATGATTTGACGTCATCCCCACCTTCCTCACAGTTTGCACTGGCAGTCTTGTTAGAGTTCCCGACTTGACTCGCTGGCAACTAACAACAGGGGTTGCGCTCGTTATAGGACTTAACCTGACACCTCACGGCACGAGCTGACGACAACCATGCAGCACCTTGTAAATTGCCCGAAGGAAAAGGTGTTTCCACCCCTGTCAACCTACATTTAAGCCCTGGTAAGGTTCCTCGCGTATCATCGAATTAAACCACATGCTCCACCGCTTGTGCGGGCCCCCGTCAATTCCTTTGAGTTTCATTCTTGCGAACGTACTCCCCAGGTGGGTTACTTATCACTTTCGCTTAGCCACTCAGGATTGCTCCCGAACAGCTAGTAACCATCGTTTACGGCGTGGACTACCAGGGTATCTAATCCTGTTCGCTACCCACGCTTTCGTCCATCAGCGTCAATGACTTATTAGTGATCTGCCTTCGCAATCGGTGTTCTATGTAATATCTATGCATTTCACCGCTACACTACATATTCCAACCACTTCATAAGTATTCAAGAACAACAGTATCAATGGCAATTCTATGGTTGAGCCACAGACTTTCACCGCTGACTGATCGTCCCGCCTACGGACCCTTTAAACCCAATGATTCCGGATAACGCTTGGATCCTCCGTATTACCGCGGCTGCTGGCACGGAGTTAGCCGATCCTTATTCGTAGAGTACCGTCAAGCCCCTACACGTAGGGGTGTTTCTTCCTCTATAAAAGCAGTTTACAACCCATAGGGCCGTCTTCCTGCACGCGGCATGGCTGGATCAGGCTCCCGCCCATTGTCCAATATTCCTCACTGCTGCCTCCCGTAGGAGTCTGGTCCGTGTCTCAGTACCAGTGTGGGGGATCTCCCTCTCAGGACCCCTATCTATCGAAGTCTAGGTAAGCCGTTACCTTACCTACCAACTAATAGAACGCATACTCATCTTGTAGCCATGAATGTTTAATTATAAAACAATGCTGTCCTATAATACCATGGGGCATTAATCCAAATTTCTCTGGGCTATTCCCCTCTACAAGGTAGATTGTATACGCGTTACGCACCCGTGCGCCGGTCGCCGGCTCCCGCCCGAAAGCGGGACCGCTGCCCCTCGACTTGCATGTGTTAAGCCTGCCGCTAGCGTTCATCCTGAGCCAGGATCAAACTCTTCATCGTTGATTTTTAAATGTTGCAACAATTACAAGGCCTGTTTCATTAGCTCCTCCGAAGAGAAACCAATCACTCAAAATATTCTTCTAGTCTTAATTCTTTTCTTTTGGTTTCTTCTGCCATCCTTGCGGACAACATTGAAACGCGCTGTCAATTCAATATATCAATGAACATTTCTCCCATCTGCCCTTGCGGGCATCTTCCCTAAGGGAAGGATTATAGGAACTTCTTGTCGAAACAAAAGGAGTCGAACCTCTTCTTAACCGCCCTAACCCAGGGACCTCTTTTCAATAACTCTTCGTGAACTTTTGATCCCGCTCAAAGCGGCTGCAAATATACAATGCTTTTTCTTTACCGACCAAAACTTTTTTGAAGTTTTTTTTGGATAAACTTTTTGAGGACTTCTTCCCCTAAAACCTGCACCGTATGCTCACTGATCAAAGAACTTGTTACGCCTTGCAGTCTTACCCTTAAAGCGGGTGCAAATATACGCCTCTTTTATCTTGCCGCGCAAATTTTATTAAAAAAATATCAAGTTTTTTTTAACCACTCCTCAAAAAAGCGGGGCACTAAAATACAATCTTTTTCTAATCATTTCCAAATCAATACACTAAAAATTTATAGTGTTTTTAAGACAAGGAATATTTCATAAATTTTTTAAATCAGAACATAGGGAAATCCCCCACTTCTCAGCTAATTATCAATATCCCTTTTTTTTTAACTTACATAGCAGCGCTCAAAAAGCAGGAATTTTCATCAAACTCTTATATAATCCAATCGAGCAATACTTGAACGTTTATTTTTTATACTATATATAAGACCCACTCTTTCCCCCAAACTTTTCTTTTGTGTTAGGGATAGAAGCAATATCCTTTTGGCAACACCTATATGTTTCTATATATACTAGTGGATGTTTTATTGCTCTATATATTAATAAGACAATTTTAAACAGCCAAAAGATAGCGCGAATAGCCCGACCCCGATTTTTGGATCGGGGGAACACCCTAATAATAAACATGAATATATAGACGCTGTATATTGTGCAACCGCATTTAACCTATTATCTTTGCCTCCTTTAATATACGGAAATGATAAAAATAAGTTTGCCAGATGGCACGGTAAAAGAATTTGAGAGCGGAGCCACTCCAATGGATGTGGCTAAAAGTATTAGTGAAGGTTTTGCGAGAAATGTGATTTCAGCAAAATTCAATGATACCGTTGTGGAATCTTCTACGCCACTTACAACCGATGGCAGTCTTATATTATATACTTGGAACGATAAAGATGGGAAAAAGGCTTTTTGGCATTCCACTTCTCACGTAATGGCACAGGCTATTGAAATTTTGTATCCGGGAGCTAAGCTCACTATTGGACCAGCGATTGAAAATGGGTTTTATTATGATGTGGATTTTGGAGAGCAAAAAATTTCTGAAAACGATTTTAAGAAGATTGAGGATAAGATGCTCGAGATTGCTCGTGGAAAACATGAGTTTAGCATGCGATCTTCTACCAAAGCAGAAGCACTGTCTTATTATAAAGAACAAAACAATCCTTTTAAAGTTGAGCTGATCGAGAATCTGGAAGATGGAACCATTACTTTTTGTGATCATGACACCTTTACCGATCTATGTCGTGGGGGTCATATTCCAAATACTGGAATTATCAAGGCTGTAAAACTGATGAGTGTTGCCGGCGCATATTGGAGAGGAAACGAAAAAAATCCTCAACTCACAAGAGTTTACGGAACTTCCTTCCCGAAGCAAAAAGATCTAAAGGAATATTTAGAGCTATTAGAAGAAGCAAAAAAGCGCGACCACAGAAAATTAGGAAAGGAACTGCAACTTTTTACTTTTTCACAAAAGGTTGGGCAAGGATTGCCTTTATGGCTTCCTAAAGGTGCCGCATTAAGAGAGCGTTTGGAAAATTTCCTGAAAGCAGCTCAGAAAAAAGCTGGTTATGAAATGGTGATCACTCCGCATATTGGTCAAAAAGAACTTTATGTGACCTCGGGCCATTATGAAAAATACGGCGCAGATAGTTTTCAGCCAATTCTTACCCCTAATGAAGGAGAAGAATTCTTACTAAAACCTATGAACTGTCCACATCACTGTGAAATTTACAATTCTGCCCCATGGAGCTACAAAGATCTTCCAAAGCGCTTTGCGGAATTTGGAACGGTTTATAGGTATGAGCAAAGTGGGGAATTACATGGTTTAACTCGTGTTAGAGGTTTTACTCAAGATGATGCACATATTTTTTGTACTCCAGATCAGTTGGATTCTGAATTCAAAAAAGTAATAGATCTTACCTTATATGTATTCGAATCTTTAGGTTTCGATGATTTTACTGCTCAGGTTTCCTTGAGAGACCCCGAAAACAAAGAAAAATACATAGGAAATGATGATGTTTGGGAAAAGGCAGAATCTGCAATCCTTTCTGCAGCAAAAGAAAAAGGGCTTAATTTTGTGGTTGAAACTGGAGAAGCGGCATTTTACGGTCCAAAATTAGACTTTATGGTTAAAGATGCTTTAGGAAGAAGCTGGCAACTTGGCACCATTCAGGTCGATTACAATCTGCCAGAACGTTTTGCCCTGACATATAAAGGAAGTGATAACGAAATGCACCGACCAGTAATGATTCACAGAGCTCCTTTTGGTAGTATGGAACGCTTTGTTGCTGTATTGCTTGAAAATACAGGAGGTAATTTCCCATTATGGTTAATGCCAGAACAAGCTATTATACTCTCCCTCAGTGAGAAATATGAAAAATACTCACAAAAAGTTTTAGAATTGCTTGAAAATGACGAAATTCGCGCCGTATCTGATGACCGGAGCGAGACCATTGGCAAGAAAATACGGGATGCTGAAATGAGCAAAGTCCCATATATGCTGATTGTTGGCGAGCAAGAAGAGAAAGATGGTACAGTTTCTGTACGTAGACACGGAGAAGGTGACATTGGAACAATGTCTATTGAAGCCTTTGCTGAATTAGTAAACAATGAAATCAAAAAAACGCATAAAGCGTTTGAAGTATAATTAAAATTAGATAGCCATAGCAATACGTAGAAAAAGATCTAAGCGACCGCTAAGAGAAATTAAAGAAGACCAACACCGCATTAACGGAAAAATCCGATCAGAAGAATTACGCCTTGTTGGCGATAACATTGAAATGGGAGTGTATCCCACGAGAAAGGCGCTAGAAATAGCCGAAGAACAAGGTTTAGATCTAGTAGAGATTTCTCCAAATGCAAAACCACCGGTTGCAAAGGTGATGGATTATAAGAAATTTCTTTATGAACAAAAGAAACGGGAAAAAGTCCTAAAAGCTAAAGCCAGTAAAGTTGTAGTTAAAGAAATTCGATTTGGTCCACAAACCGATGATCATGATTATGAATTCAAAAAGCGAAATGCTGAGAAATTCCTAAAAGACGGAGCCAAACTTAAGGCTTTCGTATTCTTTAAAGGAAGGTCTATTGTTTTTAAAGATCAGGGTCAGATATTACTTCTGCGTCTTGCACAAGATCTAGAAGAAGTTGGAAAAGTAGAACAAATGCCGAAGTTGGAAGGAAAACGTATGACTATGTTTCTCTCTCCCAAGAAAACGAAATAAGAACGTTAATTATAAAATTACACGAGCATGCCTAAAATGAAAACCAAATCCAGTGCCAAGAAGCGTTTTAAGCTTACAGGTACCGGTAAAATTAAAAGAAAGCACGCGTTTAAAAGCCATATCTTAACAAAGAAGTCAAAAAAACGTAAGCTTGCTCTAACGCACAGTACTTTGGTACATGAAGCGGATGAGAAAAATATCAAAACTCAACTACGTTTAAAGTAGCTAGAAGTTTTTGATGGTTTAAACTATTTAAAAACCCTGGAGTTGGGCAATTAAAGAATTTAAAATTCAAAATTCAAAATTTTGAATTATTAGGTCGCCTTCTTCAAAAACAATTAAAATTATGCCAAGATCAGTAAATTCAGTTGCCAAGAGAGCCAGAAGAAAAAAGGTTCTTAAGCAAGCAAAAGGTTACTTTGGACGTCGTAAAAACGTTTGGACAGTAGCAAAAAATGCGGTGGACAAAGCAATGTTATATGCTTATAGGGACCGTAAAACCAATAAAAGAAATTTCCGTTCTCTTTGGATCGTGCGTATTAACGCCGGAGCAAGAATGCACGGGATGTCTTATTCCCAGTTTATGGGAGGTTTAAAAGCTGCTAAAATCGATTTAAACCGCAAGGTTTTAGCCGATTTGGCAATGAACCATCCAGAAGCGTTTGGAGCTATAGTTAACAAAGTAAAATAATATTTTTCACGATTAACGTTCTTATATATTTAAAAACCCACTCTAATAGAGTGGTTTTTTTTATTGCTGATCTTTTTAATTATTTGTTCTTACTAAAAATTTAAAGTAGAGTTACAGTGAATCTTAAATTCTGAATAAGATTGATTCAGTTAACTTGAGATTCTTCGCTATGCTCAGACTGACAAAAGAATTAATGTCATTCTGAAAGTAGCGGAACGGATTGAAGAATCTATTTGCCCTATTTGCTATCCTTTCCGCTAAGAATTATCGACTATTATTGACGTATTTTATTTATGAATCCAAGACCCTGAAACCAGTTCAGGGTGACGATGCGGAGTTGTCGTCATGCTGAACTTGTTTCAGCATCTCGTAAGCCTATATGAAAAGGAGGTCAATTCCCTACGCTGGATAATTTTTTTTATCACGAACATCAGTCTAACAAAAGATCCTCAATGTTACTTCGAGGTGGAAGAGCGCTTTAGAATACAAATCTGGCATTGTAAGGCTCTACCTTACAAATTGCAACAATTGCACCTCAGAGCCGAGAAGCCACTCATGCCCAGCCTGATCCTTGCATGCATTGTAACTTCAAAATTCCAGATAAGCATCAAAATTAAGAAGCCTTGTTATTCCAGTAAAAATTGGAATATAAAAATCTTATTTCATCGTATCCAGAATCAAATCGATATCTTCTTCTGTAGTATCCGGATTAATAAAACAAAACCTAGAAACAGTCTCATCCTCGCCATTTGTTTTCCACTTGGTTGGCGTTACCAAAGCAATTCCCTCCCTGTGGTTCTTATAAGTCCAATCTCGATATTGATCTGGAGTCCAACCTTTTCTTCTATATAGCACTACGGAAAGACTTGAAGGCCTTACCAATTCCAAATAATCCCTCTCCCTAATCTTTTTCTCTGCTATTTTAGCAAGTTCAATTCCGCGCTCTATCGAGTCCCGGTATTTCTCGGTTCCATGCATTGCCAATGAAAACCATAATGGCATTCCACGTACCCTTCTGGTAAGCTGAATCTGATAATCGGCAGGATTAAATCCGTGCGCACCATCATCTTTAAAGATCTCCAAATAAGAGCCTTTTTGGGAATGTGCATTTTTAGCTAATTCCAGATCTTTATAAATCACTGCCCCACAATCATAAGGCGAAAAAAGCCATTTATGAGGGTCTATGGTAATACTATCTGCTTTTTCAATTCCGTTGAACAAATGTCTTACCGAAGGCGCAGCCAAAGCGCCACCTCCATAAGCACAATCTATATGCAACCAAACCTTCTCTTTTTCACAAACCTCAGCAATGGTGTCCAATTCATCTATAATTCCTGCATTGGTAGTTCCACCGGTCGCAACCACTGCAAATAACCGCTTACGGTCTTCTTTCTTTAAATTTGCTATAGTCGATTTCAATTTGGTGCCGGTAAGGTTTTCTCCTTCGCAAACGATAATTTCCAGGTCTGCATCCATCACTTTTGCCATAGCCTGAATAGAACTATGCGCCCCATTAGAGGTCAATAAAAGCCCTTTTACAGCCATATTCTTTTTATCCCTAGTTCGCCATTCTTCGCGTGCGGCAACAAGTGCCGATAAATTTGCTGCAGTGCCTCCACTGGTAAAAACCCCGAATGCATCTTTTGGTAGCCCTGTTAAGGAAACCAACCATTTCATCGCTTGGTTTTCGCAAAAAATTCCTCCAGCACCTTCCATCCAATAGGCTCCGTGAATACTGGAAGCAGAAGTTACCAAATCGAACATAATCGCAGCCCGGGTTGGAGCGGCGGGCACAAACGCCAAATGCCTTGGATGGTCAATTGGCACCGTTGCTTTGACAAGTACATCCTTAAATAATTTGAATGCTATTTCTCCTCCTATTCCTTTTGGGGTGATGGTTTCTCCCACCATTTCCAACAATTCTTCTTCTCTTTTGGGAGCTCCAAATTCTGGAGTGATATTAGAAATACGATCGATGGTATATTTCATGACATCCAAAGTCATCTCGACCAACTCAATATCTATGGTGTGCATTTTATTTTTCTCCAAGGCTAAGTATTTTAAATTTTAATTCTAAAGGGTCTAAATTTTCAATGAGTTGAGGAATTAGGGATTTCCCAAATTCTAAATACATTTCAGAAAAATTAACTTGGCGTTCTTGCAAACTTTTATTTGGAAAAAGTTCATTTTGAAGACTTGTAATTCTCGTAACCTCATCCTTCAATTTTCTTTTTTGAGCCAGAAGCAATCTATTTTCTAGATTCTCCAAACCTTTCAATTGTTTTACTTCTTGTGCTTTTACTGCACCGAGAAATGTAGGATCAGTTTTTTCTGCCAGTTCATATAATTGCTGAAACTGCTTTATCAAATGTTCTTTTTGAGGTGAAAAATCAATATCAATATTGGATATTTTTCTCACTTTTCTATTGATGAGTTCATGCTGCTTCAGAAATAATTCTGAATGGGAAATTTCTAATTTGCGACGCTTTTCATTTTGTTTGCTTGTTTCTATCAAAGCAGAATTCCGAAGTAAAAGAACAGGAAATGGCACTTTTAATTCCTCGAACATATCCTTTAGCTCAAACCAATATGCCAACTCTCCGCCTCCGCCTATGTAACAAAGATTGGGCAAGATCACTTCTTGGTATAAAGGCCGTAGCATCACATTGGGACTGAAACGCTCAGGAAAACCCTGAATTTCCTTTTGCATTTCCTCTTTGTTCCACTTTATTTCTGTTTCGTTAATATAGAAAGATCCTTCTTTCTCTACAATTCGTTCCCGCAAACCATCATGCAAATAAAATAAATTGATTTCCCTTGGGTTCACCTGTACTCCATATCCTAGTTTCTCTAGCTTTTTGGCAGTATTAATTGTAGTTCTATGAGACACTTTCTCGAACAATTCTTTTTCTATATAGGGTATAAATGCCTTTTTCAGCTCCCTGTTATGAGCATCCAAAATCACGAGGCCATATTCCTTAAATAATTCATGTGCTAAATATCGAGTCGCATCGGTTAAATTGGAATGCTCCAAATAAGCCGACTTAAAAAGTTGCTTAAGGTCTTCGGCATTCTTCCCTCCTCCTATTTCTGCCGAAAAAAGATTGAAAACCTCATCCAAACCTTCGGTATTCAATTCTCCTACCGCATTATTCCCAGCCTCTTTTTGCTGGCTGTTCCACTTGAATTTTTTACCATTTAAATTGAAATAATTAATCTCTTCAAAATCATGATCTTCCGTAGCCATCCAATAGATAGGTACAAAATTATTTTCCGGATACTGTTTTTTTAAAGCTGAAGCTAAATTGATGGTAGAAACTATTTTGTACAAAAAGTAAAGCGGACCGGTAAAAAGGTTTAGTTGATGCCCTGTTGTAACAGTAAAAGTATTTTCATTTAACAGGGCACGTATATTAGCTGAAACCACTTCCCCTTGCTCCAAATTAGCATATTGCTTCTGCAAAATAGTTACGAGCAATTCTCTTTTCGAAGGGGAGAAAGACTGTTTTTTATACTGAATTTGCCCTTCAAAATTCTCTATACTTGGAAATCTATTATAAAAAGATTTTAGTTCTTCCTTTTGATCCAAATAATCTGAAATAAGCTGGGAGAAATAATTTGTTTCACGATAGGAAAGACAGTCTGCAGGCATAAATAAATTTTAAATGGCAAAGATATCGAAGATAAGTATTTTACAGGCTATTTTTTAATTATTTCCATGCTGTATGCTATCTTTACTACGCAAATTTCAACAATATCTCATATAAATGAAAAAAACGACCTTCCTCCTCCTCTTTACTTGTTTAATTACGACTTCGATCTTCTCGCAAAACCTTCAATCCCCTGAACAATTTCTAGGATATGAAATTGGCACGCAATTCACGCGGCATGCAGATGTGGTGAATTATTTTAAGCACATTGCTGAAAATTCCAATTTAGTTGAATATACTTCTTACGGAAAAACCAATGAGAATAGACCGCTTACGTATGCGGTAATTTCTTCAGAAGAAAATTTGAGGAATATTGAAGAGATAAAAAAAAATCATTTAAATAATACAAATTCAGTTAATAACCCTGATAATAATACAGATAAAGCGATTGTTTGGCTAAGCTATAACGTCCACGGAAACGAAGCTTCCAGTACAGAAGCTGCCATGCAAACGGCTTATGAGTTAATCACTAACAAAAAAGAATGGCTTAAAAATACCGTGATAATTCTGGATCCTTGTGTAAATCCAGATGGACGAGATCGTTATACAAATTGGTACAATCAAGTGAAAGCAACTCCTTATAATGCATCCCCAGTGGCTGCAGAGCATAACGAACCATGGCCGGGAGGAAGGCCAAATCATTACCTTTTCGATCTAAATAGGGATTGGGCCTGGGCTACACAAGTTGAAACCAAAAACCGACTTAAAATTTATAATACATGGTTGCCACATATCCACGTAGATTTTCATGAGCAAGGCATCAACGATCCTTATTATTTTGCTCCGGCAGCAGAGCCTTTTCATGAGATAATCACTCCTTTTCAGCGAGATTTTCAAAGCGAAATAGGGAAGAACCATGCAAAATATTTTGATGAAAATGGTTGGCTCTATTTTACAAAAGAACGTTTCGATCTATTATATCCAAGTTATGGCGACACCTATCCAACGTACATGGGCGCCATAGGAATGACCTATGAACAAGCAGGAAACGGCCAAGCGGGTCTTGGGATCCAAACCACTGAAGGTTATGAACTCACCCTTGTAGATCGGGTAGCGCATCATTTTACCACAAGTTTATCCACGGTAGAAATCGCCTCACAGAATGTTGAAAAATTAAATGCTGAATTCAATAAATTCTATCAAAACGATCAGTTGTCCTATAAAAGTTACGCTTTAAATGGCAGCCCGGATAAGATTGCTGCTTTGAAATCGTTACTCGATCTACATGAAATAAAATATGGTTCGACCAATTCCGGAAAAATAAAAGGTTTTAATTACTCACAGAACAAGCAAGCCGATTTTAGTTCTAATGAAAACACCTTGGTTATAAATACCAATCAGCCAAAAGGGAAAATGGTACAAGTATTATTCGAGCCAAATACCAAGTTGAGTGATTCCCTAACTTACGATATTACAGCTTGGAGTTTACCTTACGCTTACGGCCTAGAAGCGGTAGGCAGCAGTAAATCCTTAACTATTAATAATATTGCATCTGTTCCATCTGCAATTAATTCTACTACGAATGCAAGTGCATATATCTCGAAATGGGATAGTATGAAAGACGCTCGTTTTTTAGCAGCTTTACTAAAAGAAGGAATTAAGGTAAGATTCAGCACCTTGGAATTTGAAAATGCAGAGCAGAAATTCAACCCTGGTAGTCTTGTTATTACAAAAAGCGATAACAGAACTTTAAAGGATTTCAATTCTAAACTGATAGAAATAGCCAATAAGCATGGAAGACAACTTACTGCTGCAAACACAGGATTTTCTAAAAGCGGACCCGATTTTGGTTCTTCAGAAATAAAAATTATCAATCAGCCAAGAGTTGGCGTGCTTCGGGGAGAAGGAGTTTCTTCCTTAAACTTTGGGGAGATTTGGCATTTTTTCGAACAAGATCTAAAATATCCAATCACTCCAATTGATACCGATTATTTTAAAAATATAGATTTTTCCCTGATCGATATTCTGGTCCTGCCTTCTGGAAATTACGGAAAATTACTGAACAAAGAAACCTTGGAACAGCTCACAACTTGGGTTAAAAATGGTGGAAAAATAATTTCAATTGGGAATGCCGTTGGAAGTTTTGCAGGAAAAGAAGGTTTCAATTTAAAGGAAAACAAACCAGAAGCTAAAAAAGACACAACAGCAACAGCAAACTTAATTCCGTATGCAAGTCGCGAGAGAGAAGGCATCAAGGATCTCATTACCGGGAGTATTGTAAGAACAACCCTGGATAAAACGCACCCTTTGGCATTTGGATATGGAGACTCCTATTTCAGTTTAAAATTAAGCAGCAATAGTTACAGCTATTTATCTGAAGGCTATAATGTGGCATATTTAAAGGATGCTCCAGAAATAGTATCGGGTTTTGCAGGAAGTGAAGCTGCCAAAAATATGAAAAATTCCATGATCTTTGGGGAAGAACGAATAGGACAAGGAAGCATCATCTATATGGTTGATAATCCATTATTTAGGGCTTTCTGGGAAAATGGAAAATTGTTTTTTGCGAATGCAGTTTTCTTTGTGAACAATGAAAATTACAGATTGAAAATTTAAAAAAACTTAGAAATAAAAAACATGAAGAATACTTTTTCAGCTTTATTACTGCTTTTCTTAGCAATTCCTATTTCATTATTAGGACAAAATAAAGCCACTGGAATCAATATCGATTTTGAAACATTTACACTTCAAAATGGATTGCGGGTAATCTTGCACGAAGACAAGTCGGACCCTGTGGTGGCCGTAGCACTCACCAGTCATGTTGGTTCTGCCAGGGAAATTGAAGGAAGAACAGGCTTTGCACATCTTTTTGAACACCTCTTGTTTTTAGAGTCTGAAAACCTGGGAAAAGGTGGATTGGATAAAATGAGCGCACGTATTGGTGGCTCGGGAGCAAATGGTTCTACGAGCAGAGACAGAACCAATTATTTTCAAACCGTGCCAAGCGACGCATTGGAAAAAATGATCTGGGCTGAAGCCGATAAATTGGGCTACTTTATAAATACAGTAACCGAACCTGTGTTGGCTAAGGAAAAGCAAGTAGTGAAGAATGAAAAAAGACAAGGAGTAGATAATAGACCATATGGCCATACTTTTGCTGTAATAGACCAGAATTTATATCCTAGCGATCATCCTTACCATTGGCAAGTGATTGGATCTTTGGAAGACCTTCAAAATGCCACTTTACAGGATGTAAAGGATTTTTATAATAAATGGTATGTGCCAAATAATGTAACCTTGACCATTGCAGGGAATTTCGACAAGGAGCAAGCGAAAGAATGGGTTCATAAATATTTTGATGAAATTCCTGCGGGAACCGATATCGCGAGACAAGAAAAAAGACCAGCGAATTTAAAAGAAATCAAAAACCTTTATTATGAAGATAATTTCGCCAACCTTCCCGAATTAACCCTAACCTGGCCGTCTCAATATTCGTATCACGAAGATTCTTATGCCTTGGAAATCTTGACTAAATATTTAGCAGATGGAAAGAATGCGCCTCTCTATAAAAAATTGGTGGTAGAAAAGGAACTTACAGATCGAGTGAGGATGTTCGATTATACTTCAGAATTGGCTGGGCAGTTAATGCTTCAGGTGAGGGCGTATGATGGGAAAGATCTGGACGATGTTCATAAAGCCATTAATGAAACCTTTAAAGAGTTCGAGAAAAATGGAATTTCAGAAAAAGATCTAAAAAGAATTAAAGCTGGCCAGGAAACCGATTTTTATAATAGTATTTCCAGCGTTTTAGGAAAAGGATTTCAATTGGCACAATATCAAATCTTCGCAAACGACCCGAATGAGATCAATAAAAATATAGAGAAAATTTTAAATGTTTCTGCGGAAGACGTAGAACGGGTGTATAATAAATACATAAAAGGGAAACCATATGTGGCTACCAGTTTCGTTCCGAAAGGTCAGAAGGAGCTCGCACTAGAGAATGCAGTACTGGCAACGGTTGTTGAAGAAAAGATCGTTGAAGGAGCCGAAGAAGAATTTGATTCCACTACAAATGTTACTTACGAAAAAACACCTAGCAGTTTTGATAGAAGTAGCGAACCTCCTTACTGGGGAAATCCTGAAATTGTGGTTCCTGAAATATGGAAATTCAATTTGCCTTCCGGCTTAAGTGTTTCCGGAATTACATCTAAAGAAGTGCCCATCGTTCAATTCAGTCTAGAAATGGAAGGCGGCCTACTATTAGAAGATATAAACAAAACAGGAGTTTCCAATTTATTGGCTAAGTTGCTCACCAAAGGAACAGCAAAGAAAACGCCACAAGAGCTGGAAGAAGCTATAGAATTACTTGGTTCTACAATCTCTGTAAATGCAGAAGATGAGAAAATCGTACTTTCTGGGAGTAGCCTAACTCGCAATTTTGAAAAGACCATGAAATTGGTAGAAGAAATTCTATTGGAACCAAGATGGGATGATGCAGAATTTAAATTGGCAAAGCAGCAAGTTTTGAGTCAGCTGCAACAGCAACAGGCAAATCCCAATAGTATTGCAGATCTGGAATTCAGCAAATTGATTTATGGTGAAAATCATATCCTTTCAAAAAATATATTGGGAACGCCAGAAACCGTAGAAGCAATTTCGTTACAAAATCTTAAAGATTATTATAAAAATAAGCTATCTCCAATGCGGGCAAAATTTATGGCCGTGGGAGATCTGGAACAAAAAATGGCAACTGAGTCTTTAAAAGCCATTTCTGCCAACTGGAAACCAGTGTCGGTAAAAATTCCTGAATATAGAACTCCTACCCCACCAGGAAATTCCAAGGTGTATTTTTATGATGTTCCCGGAGCAAAGCAGTCCGTTATAAAAATTGGCGCACCTGCATTGGCTGCAACCAGCGACGATTTTTATAGGGCGGAAGTTATGAATTATAGACTTGGTGGCGGCGGATTTGCATCCCAGCTTACCCAAGAGTTACGAGAAGGAAAAGGATATACCTATGGAATTAGATCCCGGTTTAATGGAGGGAAGATAGTAGGGCCATTTGAAATTTCAAGCGGAGTACGATCAAACATCACCTATGAGGCTGTAGCCTTGATCAAGAAAATTTTAATTAACTATTCTGAAAGTTTAGAACCAGAAGATCTTGACGTTACCCAAAGTTTTATGATAAAAAGCAAGGCGAGAAAATTTGAAACTTTAGGAGCAAAACTAAATATGTTAAGTGAAATCGCAAACTTTAATTACGAAGATGATTTTATAAAGCAACAGGAAGTTGTTGTAAAAGGAATGAGCTTGGAAGATTTGAAAGCCTTGGCAGGGAACTATGTGAACCCTTTTAAAATGTACTATCTTATAGTTGGGGATGCTGAAACACAATTGGAAAAATTGGAACAACTTGAATTCGGGAAACCAATTCTTTTAAATGAAAGATAATCGGAATTCATTTTTAAATGCAAGTGTCGGGATTTTAAAACTTCCTTCAGTTGCATTTTTTTTGTTTCAAAATGTTAGGGTGCAAAAGAAGTTTATAAAAATCCATTTACTTCCTGACCTCAAAGAATTTCAAGATAAAAACGATGGCAGTCTAAAAGAAACCGATTTTAAAAAAATCACGAATTACTACGCTGTGGGTGTTCCCGCGATATTGGGTTATGCCTTTAGTGTTTTAAGAGGCTTTCCATTAAATACAAAGGAGCGAACTACCACCACATATTTAGGTGGGATATCAGGCTTACTCGATGATCTCTTTGATGAAAAAGACAAAAAAGTACTGCACCTCGAAAACTTCATTTTTCGTCCTGAAGCGTTAAAACCCATAAATAAATATGAAGCACTTTTAACGCAATTCTATATCAAAGGACTGGATTGTTCCAAAAACTCAGAAGTTTTAAAGCAACAAGCGAAGAAAGTTTTTAAAACCGAAACAAAAAGTGAACTTCAGCATAATAACAACCTTCCAGAAGAGAAAATTAAGGAACTCACATTTTTAAAAGGTGGACATTCTTTTTTA
Source organism: Gillisia sp. Hel_I_86 (assembly GCF_007827275.1). NCBI lineage: Bacteria > Pseudomonadati > Bacteroidota > Flavobacteriia > Flavobacteriales > Flavobacteriaceae > Gillisia > Gillisia sp. Hel_I_86. The sequence continues at coordinate 369,688 of NZ_VISE01000001.1, forward strand.
TTTTATAGAATGTGTTTGGATCATCCTTTGGAAAAAGAGGAAGAAAAGATGAACTTTCAATTAGGGGGTTTAATGCAATTGGGAAATGATATTTTTGACGTTTGGGAAGATGTAAACCAACAAATAGAAACGCTTGCTACCAAAACTACATCCATACATCTCCTACGAAATTCCTTTTCTTCAGAATTAAATAGTACAATAGCACTAATAAAAGAATGTGATTATCCAAAAAAACAACTCCAAGCTTTTATAAGAATCGTTCTTTTTGGGCTTTCTCGTGTTTATGTATGTCTAGATCAATTTGAAAAATTGCAGGCTTCAGAAACTTCCCTTTTTCAACCTGAAAAATATACTAGAAAGCAGTTGATATGCGATATGGAACTTTTAAAAAATAGAAAAGCAGCACTTGGATATTACTTAAGGCTGCATTCTCGATATTTATAAACTTCAATTTATTTACCAGGCTTAGGTGGCCCCTTTTTCTTTCTATGTTTTAGTACTTCAGCTTCAAGGTAAAAAATGATCTCTTCGCCTATATTTGTGATGAGGTCCCCTACTCTTTCAATCTTCTTTATCACAGAAAAAAGCAATAAATATTGATCTATCAATTTTGGGTCTTTTTGAACTTCTTCTGAAATAACGCCAAAAGAGTTTAGATTGATTTTATTAAGGATTTTATCCTTTTTAAACACCTTTCTAGCCTTTTTAGCATTTCCCGTTTTATAGGCATCCCTAATGTCATCCAGCATAGACAATGCCGCCGTATACATTTCCTCAAAACCTAATTTATCCAGTATTTCCTGACTAACAGGAGTATCTACTTCTACTATATAACTGGAAATTCCATAAGCATGATCTCCAATACGCTCCAGATCGAAATTGATCTTTCTTAATGCCAAAACAAAACGCAAATCGCTGGCTACAGGATTATGCAAGGCTATAAAACGCTCGCATTCCCTATCCAACTTAAGATCCATTCCATTTACACGATTTTCTGTATGCAAAACTTCTTCTGCCAGATCACTGTCATGAGTAAGAAATGCTTCTTTGGATTTTATAAATTGCTTTCTTACAAGTTGGAACATTTCCAAGCCTGACTGATTCAAAATTTCCCTGTGGTCTTCTAAATTCAACATAATGTTTAAGTTTATCCGAAACGCCCTGTGATGTAGTTTTCGGTTTGTTGTTTCTCTGGATTGGTAAAGATCTTATTGGTCTTATCATATTCTATTAGTTCCCCTAGATAGAAAAATGCCGTGTTATCACTAATCCTACTTGCTTGTTGCATGTTATGCGTAACAATTACAATGGTATACTTATCTTTTAATTTGTAGATTAGTTCTTCAATTTTAGCCGTAGAAATAGGGTCTAAAGCCGAAGTTGGCTCATCCATCAATATAATAGATGGCTCTACTGCCAAAGTTCTGGCAATACATAAACGTTGTTGTTGACCTCCTGAGAGTGCCAAAGCATTTTTATGAAGATCATCCTTTACCTCATCCCAAAGAGCTACCCTTTTTAAAGAACTTTCTACACGTTCTTCCAAAAACGTTTTATCCTTTAAACCTTGGATCTTTAGTCCGTAAGCAACATTTTCGTAAATGGATTTAGGAAACGGATTTGGTTTTTGAAAAACCATTCCCACCTGCTTTCTAAGCAATTCCACATTAATATCTTTATCGTTGATATTACTACCATCTATATTGATCTCACCATCCATCTTAAATCCATCTACATAATCGTTCATCCTATTGAACAATCTTAAAAATGTAGATTTCCCACAACCAGAAGGCCCAATAAAAGCGGTAACCTTGTTGGGTTTTATGTCCATACTAATCCCTTTAATGGCCATAAAATCCCCATACCACACCTTAACATCTTTTGCTTGTAATTTATACTTGCGTTTAATGCTACTTTCTATCACGCTTTCCTTTTTCTCTTTACTCATAATATAACACTTCTGTTATTTAAATTTTTTCTGCCATTTATTTCTGAAATAAACCGCAATCCCATTCATTACAAAGGTAATCAACAATAATATTATAATAGCTGCAGCCGCATTTTCCACAAATCCGTGTTGCGGACGTGTGATCCAGTTAAAAATTTGAATTGGCAGTACCGAGAACTCATCCATTGCAGAGGAAGGTGCAAAAGGCACATATGCCAAAGCTCCTATGACAATTAATGGTGCAGTCTCTCCCACCGCCCTGGATAATGCTAAAATGATCCCTGTTAAGATCCCTCCAAAGGAAGCAGGTAATAATTGATGGTATACCGTTTGCCATTTAGAGGCTCCCATTGCAAAAGAGGCATCCCTAATAGATTTAGGCACTGCTTTTAAGGCTTCACGAGTAGAAACTATAACTATAGGTAATATTAGCAATGCTAAAGTAAAACTCCCAGCCAACACGCTTGCGCCCATTTCCAAAATCCTTACGAAAACTTCCAATCCCAATAACCCATAGATTATTGAGGGCACCCCGGCAAGATTAGAAATATTCACTTCTAAAATTGTTGCCAGTTTATTCTTTTTGGAATATTCCTCTAAATAAATAGCTGCTGCAATACCAATTGGCAACGCGATTAAAGTAGTAAGCAATAAAACCCAAATACTTCCCATTAAGGCCGTATATATACCCGATTTTTCAGCTTTTCTAGATGGAAGGTTCATTATAAACTCCCAATCTATCCTCATAATTCCATCTATAAATATATTTCCAATAAAAATCGCAAGCAGTACAAGCCCTAGAAGCGTACAGAAAATTCCCCATATTTTGAAAGCCTGATCCTTTAGCCTGTTCTTTCTAATATTATTCATATTTCTCCTGGAATTTTTTACGAATTCTATAACTAATTGTGTTCAGCAAAAATGTAAATACAAACAGGGTGATCCCAGCTGCAAAAATAGTTTTGTACTCCAAAGAATCATGTTGAACATCTCCCAAACTGACCTGAACAATATATGCTGTTATTGTTTCTACCGGAACCGTAGGATCAAAAGTCAATCGTGGTTGTTGTCCTGCTGCAATAGCAACGATCATGGTTTCTCCTATGGCTCTGGATATCGCTAATATTATAGATACTATAATACCAGATGATGCTGCCGGCACCATCACTTTAAATGAATTTTGCAATCTTGTAGATCCCATTCCATAAGCGGCTTCCCGTAATGAGTTTGGTACCGCATGAAGCGCATCTTCACTCAACGACGAGATATATGGAATGATCATGATCCCCATAACCAACCCGGCAGATAGCGAATTAAAACTGGACATTCCAGGTATAAAGGATTGCAAAAACGGAGTTACCACCATTAAAGCAAAGAATCCATAAACTACAGTAGGAACTGCAGCAAGCAACTCCAAAAGGGGTTTTATGGTTCTTCTAAAACTTTTTGGTGCATATTCACTTAGATAGATACTAATGGATAGCCCTACTGGGACTGCAAATGCAATGGCGATAAACGAAGTTAAAAGAGTACCAGAAAGTAAAGGTAGTATCCCAAAATGTTTATCAGAAAATAACGGAGTCCATTCTGGATCTGTTATAAAATCCATTATCGAAACTTCACTAAAAAAATTTACTGCTTCTATGGAAAGCACTAAAACAATTCCAACTGTTACGGCAATAGTAATAAGAGCACTCAATAAAAGGCCCCTTTCAATTACTAATTCCTTAATTTTTCGCATTTATAAAATTAAAATTAGGGCAAAAGGTTAAATAGACTGAAAACCCACCCACAATATGGGCAGGTAATTCAGTCTTAAACAAAATTATACTTTTTCAAATTTAGCTTTCATCTCAATATTCGACTACTGATTATCTTTCACAAACTTATTGAATTTTTCTTTCTGAGCTGCGTATTCTTCTTTTGTCATTGCAATATAACCAACATCTTTGGCCAATGCACCAGCTTCCTCTAAATAAAATTTCACAAAGTCCACCACTTGCTTATCCTTTAAAGAAGAACTGTTCACATAAATAAACAAGGGTCTGGATAATGGAGTATAGGTTCCATTCTTCACAGTTTCTGTAGATGGTTTAACCGGACCGTTACCTCCATCTACTGAAGCTAATGCTAATTTATCCTGATTTGCCTCGAAATAAGCCAATCCAAAAAACCCTAACCCATATTTATCTCCAGCAACACCTTGCACCAATACATTATCATCTTCACTAGCAGTAAAATCCCCTCTACTAGATCCACTTTCTCCAACGATCGCTTCCGTAAAATAATCGAAAGTTCCAGAAGCAACCCCAGGTCCGAACAAATGAATTTCTTCATTTGGCCAAGCTGGGTTTATTTGGTTCCATTTTTTGATCTTCCCTTGTGCTGCAGGTTCCCAGATCATTTTTAATTCTTCAACTGTAAAAGAAGTAGCCCAATCGTTTTCTGGATTAATAACAACTGCAAGTCCGTCATAAGCAACTTCCAATTCTACGTAAGTAATATTGTTCTCTTTAGCTATTGCAGCTTCAGATTCCTTTATTGGTCGAGAAGCATCTGAAATATTGATCTCTCCTCTTCCGAATTTTTTGAAACCTCCACCAGTTCCTGAAACTCCAATAGTAACATCTACTTTAGGCTGTACTGCTCTAAACTCCTCAGCAACAGCTTCAGTAATAGGATATACTGTACTGGATCCATCTATAGATATCGTTCCAGATCCTGCTTCCCCGTTTTCTTTATCCTGACCTTTATTGTTTCCGCAAGAAATAACTGCGAAAGATAAAATTGCAATTAATAATACTTTTTTCATGGTTTGATTATTTTTAAAAATGAATGTCTATTTGTAATCTATATGCTAAGCTATTGTCTAAGTTGTTCTCGAAATCGTTCCAACTTACATCTGTTTGAACTTTTAGTTTGTGACCAACAATATATTTTGAAAGCCCTAAAGTATACTGGTTCTCTATACCCTCACCAGTTAAAGCTTCATCTAAAGCAACCTGCGTATATCTACCAACAACTTCAAAATTGTTTTTAAACACATAACCAGCCTGCATGTTAAATCCATCTCCTACCTCTACTACTCTTCCTGTTGGAGTACCATCTGAATTTAAAGCAACTGCATTATCTGCTGTTCTTTTAGCATATTCTGCCATTGCAGAGAATCCTTGATATTTAAAAATCCCATCTATAAAGAACGTGTTTATATCGGTTTCAAAAAAGCCAGTGTCTGTGGTCATATAACTTCCCATGTTAGAACGAGTCTTTACAGCATTACTGTTATGATCGTAACTCACACCTAAAGCCAATTTAGGTGTTTCTTCCCTATCAAGGTCTGCTCCAGAATAATCATCAAAATCACCAAAAGGAAGAACTTCTATTCTACCCGTATATTGAAATCCTCCAAGATTTTCTGAAGTTACGTTTCTACCTTCACCCTGAGAAACTGCTAATGCTTCTCTAACAATTACATTTTCACCTAGATTAAAATAATGATGTAGTTGCATCCCCATATCACGATCTACGTTAAATTTACTGTTAACCAAAGAGCGATCTACCGTTTGCAGGTTTGCTGAAGAGATAACCCTTTCTCTGTTTCCGGGAAGTTTGGTTTGTCCAATCCATAATTCAAAATTCTCATAAAAGTTCCACTTTAAAACAGCATCTAGAATATATCTTGGTGCGTTGCTTGTAAATTCTGAAGCTCCGCTAATATCTCTGTTGGACAATCCCAATTCAATCTTGTAAGTTAATTTAGGAGAATAAGCAAAACCCTCAAATTTTAAACGGGCTCTTCTAATTAAAAAATTGGTTTCAGCATTTTGTATATTTTCATTATCAGGAAAATCCCAAGTGCTCGTATATAAAGATTGAAAACGAGCTGCAAATTTTAAGCTATACGAGCTATCTTTTGCCACTACATTTACCAAACCTTTACCAAATTTGTTGTTAGTGATATCTTGCGCTTGTGCAAAATAAGAAGTTACAAGTCCGAAGAGAAGTAACATTGACCATTTTAATTTCATTATCTTGTTGTTTTTGTCGCTGCAAATGTGCGACTCCAATGTTAAGTTAATGTTACTTGCAAGTTATGCTTTGGTCAAAAGTAAGAATTTATAATAAAAGCCGCCCCTTTGGGGCGGCTTCTTCATAAAATAAAGTCGACAAAAACCAAAGATTCTATGAAATCACCTTTAAAATAAAGGCACTTCAAATATTATGCTTTTCATGCTCTTCAAAGTCATTTAAAGATTAAGCAATAATTAAGTTATTGTAACGAAAGTCTATTCCTTATGAAGTCCTGATCTTTAATTCCTTTCTTACTGGTTTAGAAACTTTTGCGTTTACTGGAGTACCATAAAGATCAAAATCTGCTGCCTCATGAATCAAGACATCATAGAATTCTCCGGTTTTTAGGTAAATTTCTGTAGCATCAATAAGAACTTCATTATCCACATCTGGAGAATCAAATTCGGTTCTTCCAATAAAATAATTACCTTCCTTTCTATCGATGATTACCTTAAAGGTTTGACCTATTTTCTGCTGATTTAATTCCCATGAGATCTGGGATTGAATTTCCATAATTTCATTAGCCCGCTGTTGCTTTACTTCCTGCGGAACATCATCTACCAAATTAAAAGCATGTGTATTTTCTTCATGAGAATAGGTAAAACAACCTAAACGCTCGAAACGCATTTTGATAACCCAATTTTTTAGGGTTTGATAATCTTCTTCAGTTTCTCCCGGATATCCAACGATCAACGTGGTTCTAATGGTCATTTCTGGAACCGCTTTTCTAAATTCCTGAAGCAACTTCGTAGTTTTTGCCTCCGTAGTTCCCCTTCGCATAGATTTCAAAATAGTATCAGAAATATGCTGAAGCGGGATATCCAGATAGTTACAGATCTTTGGTTCCCTATTCATCACGTCCAATACATCCATTGGGAAACCTGTTGGAAATGCATAATGCAACCTGATCCATTCTATTCCTTCCACTTGCACAAGATTTTCTAACAGTTCTGCAAGATTTCTTTTCTTATAAATATCCAACCCATAATAGGTAAGATCTTGCGCGATCAAAACCAATTCTTTTACGCCATTTGCTGCCAGACCTTTCGTTTCCTTAACCAATTGTTCTATTGGAGTAGATTTATGTTTTCCTCGCATTAATGGGATAGCACAAAAAGAACAAGGACGGTCACAACCTTCGGCAATCTTTAAATATGCGTAATTTTTAGGGGTTGTAGTTAAACGCTCTCCTAAAAGTTCGTGTTTATAATCTGCTTCCAAAGCAGCTAGTAATTCCGGTAATTCTGTAGTTCCAAAATATTGATCCACATCTGGAATTTCCTTCTGAAGATCTGGTTTATAGCGTTCACTTAAACATCCTGTTACAAACACTTTATCTACTTCTCCTTCTTGCTTTTTTGCTACATATTCCAGAATGGTGTTTACAGATTCTTCCTTGGCGTTGTCTATAAACCCACAGGTATTAATTACAACAATATTTCCTTCTTCCTCATGAACAACGTCCTTATCGTTTGCCTTTAATTGTCCCATTAACACCTCACTGTCGTAAACATTCTTACTACAACCAAGCGTCACTACATTGATCTTGTTCTTTCTTCTGGACTTTGTTCTCATAACTAATACCTTTTTGAATTCCCTGACTATACTAATTATAGCCCTAGCGGAAAACGGCTGCAAAGATACAACCTAAAAACTGATTAAAAGAAGATTGTATATCCGTAAAGTATCCTGAAATGATAAATAACGTCATTCTGTCCCGACCGTTCGGGAGTTTCAGAATCTCATAACACTAATAATCAATCCTGTAAACAGAGACCCCGAAATAAATTAAGGGTGACGAAACAACTATAGGGCAAAAAAGGATATGCCATAAAGAAGATTAGCAGGATTCTGTAAACTAGTTAAAATATTCATGCAGCTCTATCACCCATCGGGCTTCGTAAAACCTGATAGCGCTAATCACCAAAATCCCAACTACTACATAGACCCATGAAAAATTGTCATTTTTCATCAGTAACCCACCGATGATTGCAAACAGCAAAAATGGTAGAGCGATAATTAAATTGGGAAGCGCCCAAGCGTCTTCAAAAAGAATGGCAATAAGCTTCATGACCACATAAAACACACTATAAAAAACAATGATCTTACTAATAATCGCCTTAAAATTGGTTTTAGGCATGCTTAATTCTTATAATTTTCCGGGGAAACTCGCTTTTTAGAAGCTTTTTCGTAAGCCAAAGCCCAACTTAACAATGCAGCTTCTTGATAAGGTCTTGCAATAAAAGTCAATCCCTTTGGAGCGTTGTTTTTTGCATACCCCATAGGCACGGTGATCGCCGGATATTTTGCAACCGCTGCGTAACCTGCATGGTAATTATTAATAGAAAGAATTCCATCTAAATTATGCGCCCTCATTGGCCCTTCAAAGAATTGCTTCCCTTTCGTAATTAAGGTGTCTTTTATAGCTGCAAATTCTTCAGTAGTAGCAGAATCGGCTACAATTCCATCAAATAATTTCTGACCATAAGGGGAACGCATCAAAGAATCAGTATTATTATAAGAAACCACATCCTTCACACTCTTGAAGGGCAAGTCTTTATTTCCATATCTTTTGAAATATACAGGAAGATCCCGCTTCATCTCTATATTGAGAAATCTTGTGAAATTTGGAAGATCCAAATCCTCCCCTTCAAATTCTATTATTTCAGCTCCAGCAGATTTAAGGTCATTGATGGCTGCGACATATAAACTATCTTCCATCAAAGATTTTATAGCTCCAAAACGTTTTCCTTTTAAAGAAACTTCAGCTAAACTTTCATAATAATTAGAGGTGTTGTTTTTATTAGCTACTGAAGCAGGATCTTGAGAATCCCTGCCAGACATAGCTGAAAACAAGATCGCATTATCTCGTACATTTTTAGTAATTGGGCCAGGCGTATCCAAATAACTGGAAATTGGAACGATTCCGCCTCTGCTCAACACCCCGATAGTGGGCTTTAAACCCACTAAAGAATTCTGGCTAGCTGGAGATAATATAGAACCCGAAGTTTCAGAGCCTACTGCAACTGGTGCAAAATTTGCCGCTACAGAAACCGCACTTCCCGAACTGGACCCGCCTGTATCTAAGGTTCTTCTTCCATATGGATTAAGTGTCTGGCCTCCAACCGCAGAATATCCACTTGGACAGTCTCCACAAAAGAAATACGCCCATTCGCTAAGATTGGCTTTTCCTAAAATTAAAGCGCCGTTTTCTTTTAGACGCTTCACAATAAAAGCATCTTCAGTATTGTTATTAGCTAAAGCAATAGCCCCGGCCGTGGTTGGCATATCTGCTGTATTTATATTGTCTTTTAGAAGTACTGGAATCCCAAAAACGGGATGCTTCATCATTTTATTTTTGAGCCCTTGATCCTTAACCCGGGCTTCCTGTAATACATTCGGATTTAATGAGATTACTGAATTTAGACTTAAGTCATTATTTCTGTCATATTTCTGAATACGCTTCAAATAAAACAACGTTAATTCCTCGTAAGTGAAATTTCCAGAATAAACAGCTTTTTGCAAAGTAGGAATATCTTGATCTAAGATAAGTGGCAATAATTGAGTATACCTTTCTTCAGAAAAAGCTTCTAAATCTTTATTAAACGGAGCCCAAATAGAATCTGATTCAATATATTTTGAATCCAATACTTTAAACTCTCTAAAATCGGCAACTTTCGTAGTATCCTGTACTGTTTGTACAGAACTTAATTGTTTTGATTCCTCTTTACAAGCAATAAAAGCTAGTAAGAAGAATGAGAGTAAAAGCTGTTTCATAAACAATGAGATTAAATTGATTTTTTATTCAATAAATATGCTAAATTTTAAATATTAAGATCTATTGAATTCAGAATTAAAACTAGTTAAAATATCAGAATTATTGCTTCTTAAAGAATGAATCTACAAATTCAAATTTATTGAAGGTTTGAAGATCTTCTATGCCTTCTCCAACTCCAATATATTTTACCGGAATTTTAAACTGATCGCTAATTCCAATCACGACGCCACCTTTAGCAGTTCCATCCAGTTTAGTTACAGCAAGAGAAGTAACCTCTGTAGCGGCCGTAAACTGTTTAGCCTGTTCAAAAGCATTCTGACCTGTTGAGCCATCCAACACCAATAGCACTTCGTGAGGAGCATTAGGAATCACTTTTTGCATTACCCTTTTTACTTTGGTAAGCTCATTCATAAGGTTCACTTTATTGTGCAATCTACCTGCGGTATCTATAATTACCACATCTACATCTTGCTTTACAGCACTTTCTACCGCATCGAAAGCAACAGACGCGGGATCGCTTCCCATTTGTTGTTTTACAATGGGAACTCCGGTCCTATCTGCCCAAACTTGAAGCTGATCTATAGCAGCTGCCCTAAAAGTATCTGCTGCTCCCAAAAGCACTTTTTTGCCATCCTTCTTGAATTGATGTGCCAATTTCCCGATGGTTGTCGTTTTTCCTACCCCATTCACACCAACTACCATAATTACATAAGGTTTGCTGGAATTATCGAAATCAAATCCGTTTCCAACACCGGTTTCTGTTTCAGAAAGCAAGCCTGCGATCTCTTCTCTTAAAATCTCGTTCAGTTCGGCTGTTCCCAAATATTTATCGCGCTCTACACGTTCTTCTATTCTCTTAATTATCTTTATCGTGGTTGCAACCCCAACATCGCTGCTTACCAATACATCTTCAAGATCATCTAAAACGTCTTCGTCTACCGTGGATTTACCGGCAACGGCCTTACTCATTTTAGAAAGAAAAGTGGTCTTGGATTTCTCAAGTCCTTTATCCAGGGTTTCTTTTTTCTCCTTGGAAAATATTTTTTTAAATAAACTCATTTCTATTGGATGGTTTTTCCTTGCTGAACTAAACCAAGAATCAGCAAAAATTCATGCGTAAATATACATAAAAAGAAAAAGCCGTCCAGATAGTTCAGGACGGCCTTTAAAATATTTTAAAATGACTTATTTTTTAGCTAAAAAGTCATTCACTTGTTCTGGGATCATAATACTTTCAACAAAAGTATAAGAGCCGGTTTTTGGAGATTTCACCATTTTAACGGCTTTAGTTAATCTCTTGGATCCTGTTTGCAACGATGCTACTGATTTTTTTGCCATGACTTATACTTATTTGATTTCTTTATGAACCGTCATCTTCTTAAGAATAGGGTTAAATTTCTTTAGCTCCAACCTATCTGGCGTGTTCTTTTTGTTTTTTGTTGATATATATCTAGAAGTACCCGGTTTCCCGGATTCTTTGTGTTCTGTACATTCTAAGATAACCTGTATTCTATTGCCTTTCTTTGCCATTTTCTCGTGTCTTTATGGTTTAGGATTATTTGTTTAAAAACCCTTTTTCTCTAGCTTCCTTCATGACAGCAGAGATCCCTTTTTTATTGATGTTCTTTAATGCAGAAGCAGATATTTTTAGGGTTACCCACTTATCTTCTTCAGGAATATAAAAACGTTTCTTTAATAAATTGATATTAAATTTACGTTTGGTTTTATTCATGGCATGGGAAACATTGTTCCCAACCATTGCTTTTTTACCTGTAAGTTCACAAACTCTTGACATTGCTCTATCTCTTTATCTTGTTATTTCAAAACAGGCTGCAAATTAACGATTTTTTTAAGTAACTGCCAACATAAAAATAAAAATATTTTATGCCTTATTTCCTCTTTATCACTATGATGCAATCTAGTTGTTTTGATATCAAATACTTCTGAAGGAATTTTTATTTAGAAAGAAGCTCTTTTAGCAGCATTTCCAGGGCTTTATTCACTGTTTTCTGGATAACTTGCTCCCTGCTTCGGCTAAATTTAAACTCTTGCGCGAAAACTTTATCTGGTGTGGCGATTCCAATAAAAACCGTTCCCACCTCTGCATCGCTCTCTCCTTTTTCCGGTCCGGCATTTCCTGTGGTGGAAATTGCATAATCTGATTTAAAAATAAGCTTCGAATTTCTCGCCATCTCTTCCGCTACTTCTGCGCTAACCACACTTTTTTCCTCAATTAATTCATGGGGAACCTTTAAAATGTCCTCTTTGGACTCGGTTGCATAAACAACAATCCCCCCTTTAAAACTAGTAGATGCTCCAGGATTTTTAGTGAATTTTGTAGCTAGCTCCCCTCCTGTACAACTTTCGGCAACAGATAAAAATTGACTTTTAGCTCTCAGCAATTCATTTATCGTGATGGCAATATCTTCGTTCTCTCCATTTACATCAGAAATGATATCATGCAAGATTGGATAGATCTTTTCAAATTCTTTATCTATAGAAGTTTTGAGCGCTGCCTCATTTTGCCCTTTTCCCGAAAGCCGCAATCTAACCGTTCCAAAACTCGGCAAATAAGCCAGCTTAATATGAGAGGGCAAATTGTTCTCCCAATCCTCTATTCTTTGGGCTATAGCGCTTTCTCCCAATCCATAAGTTCGAATGGTCTTGTGATAGATAAATGGCCTTTTGAATTCCTTAATTAACCTAGGCAAAACTTCCCGTTCCATCAAGGATTTCATCTCGAATGGAACGCCAGGCAGAGCGATGAAAACCTTATTATCCTTTTTCATCCATAGGCCAGGAGCCGTGCCATATTCATTATGCAACGCAATTGCTTTTGAAGGTATGAGCGCTTGCTCCCTATTGAGATCTGAAATAGGCGTAGTTACATATTTGGCGAAAATCGATTCTATATGGCGCAAAACATGTTCATCCTTAATTAAAGAATCTTCAAAAAACTCACATAATACCTTTTTTGTAATATCATCTTTTGTAGGACCTAAGCCACCAGTGATCAAGATGACATCTGCCCTGGAATAAGCCTCTTTTAGGGTAGTAAGTATGTGGTCGTGCTCATCTTTCACAGAAGTGATTTGATGAACGGATATGCCAATTTTATTGAGTTCCTGTGCAATATGTGCCGAATTGGTATCTACAATTTGGCCAATGAGAATCTCATCCCCAATTGTAATAATTTCTGCAATCATTACAAAGCGAAATCATTTTTCAACTCTCTTTCTGCCAACCTAACCTTAGCGGCTATCTTTTCACCTGCATCCCGAGCATTTGTCTCCCGCTCCTTCCCCTTGGACCAAGCCTCGATCAATAATATATTATCCATTTGGTTCAACCCAAAAAGCTGAAGATTAGGCTTCATTTTATGTGCAAATTGATATGCCAAAGCGGGATTACTGTTGTAAATAGCCTCCGACATTGAAGCTACATCCGGTGGAATTTCTTCCAAAAAGGTTTGAACAATTATCTTCACAAAATCATCATCTCCACCTGCCATCTCAATTACGTCGTCTAAGTTGTAGTTTTTCATTTATTTTACCTGTATTGAAAATAGTTGCTTTTCTTCTATTAGCCCAGTTAAGACGTCGTTGACCTCAACCTTTCCAACTCCTTCTGGAGTTCCTGTAAAAATAATATCCCCAATTTTTAAAGTGAAATATTTTGAGACATAAGAAATAAGCTCGTCAATTTTCCACAACATATCACTGGTATTACCGGTTTGTACCGGCTCATTATTTTTAAGCAAGCTAAAGTTAATATTATTTAGGCTGGAAAAGGAATTTTTATCGATCCATTTTTCGCCAATTACCGCAGCACCATCAAAACCTTTGGCTTTTTCCCATGGCAAGCCTTTATCTTTTAGTTTTTGTTGCAGGTCCCTAGCGGTAAAATCTATACCCAATCCAATCTCCTTGTAATATTTGTGGGCATATTGCTCTTCAATATATTTCCCTACCCTATTTATTTTCACCAACACTTCCACTTCATAATGGACATCCTTGCTGAAATCTGGAATAAAAAACGGTTGCTTCTTTAAAAGAACAGCAGTGTCTGGTTTTAAAAATATGACAGGCTCTGTAGGTTTTTCGTTTTTTAATTCTGAAATGTGGGCACTATAATTCCTGCCGATGCAAATAATTTTCATAGAAGCCCAGTTATTTCACTTTTGTATTTAATTTTCTCAATTTTATCCTTGTCAGGATCTTTTTGGTATATAAAGGGAAATCGGCATTTTGGATCCATCCAAAATATCCAGGTTCCTCTTCCAGCACCTTTTCTACAAGTTTTCCTTTGTATTTCCCAAAAGCAAATACTTCTTCCCCCTTTTTATCGAAAGCAATAAAACCGGCAAAATCTGCAAATTTTCTTCTCTCACTATATTTGGACAGCCATGACATATCGTTTTCCAATTCGTCGTATTTATCGAGCTGTGATTTTAGGACTTCGTAAGTAGCATTCGTATCTGCTTCGGCTCCATGGGCACCTTCCAATTCTTTATCACAGTAGAATTTATAAGCTGCAGATAGGGTTCTTTGTTCCATTTTATGAAAAATGGTTTGCACATCCACCGAGGCTTGGCTTTTCATATCAAAATCTATATCTGCCCGCAATAATTCTTCGGCAAGTAACGGTATATCAAATCGGTTGGAATTATATCCTCCCAAATCACAACCTTTTATCATTTCATAGATTTTTGGCGCCAATATATTGAAAGTTGGTTCCTCAGCTACTTTTTCATTGGAAATTCCATGAATAGCAATAACCTCAGCCGGAATATCCATTTCAGGATTTACCAACCAGGTTTTACTTTCTTTATTCCCATTGGGAAATACTTTTAAGATAGAGATTTCAACAATCCGATCTTTGGCAACATTGGTACCTGTGGTTTCAAGGTCAAAAAAGCAAATTGGTTTTGTGAGTTTCAACTCCATAAAAATCATTGGTTTTTGTAAAGATACTATATTTTGAATGTTCTAAAAATTCAAACTCACCTTCTGTAAAAATGATTTTTAGAAAAAGTAAAAGCCACCAAAGCTACATTGTAGATGAAGCATTGATGGCTATTTAAGCTTATATATTTTGAGAATCAAGAACCTCGGGGCAAACATCGGGAAATTTAGACCCTCAATGAGGGATTAAACTTCCCTGTTTTTGTCGAAAGATTCCAGATACTGCGCAACACGTTGTACAAACTGTCCCCCTAACGCCCCGTTAACAACACGATGATCGTAACTATGGGATAAGAACATCTTGTAACGAATCCCAATAAAATCTCCCTCCGGGGTCTCTATAACCGCAGGAACTTTTCTAATTGCCCCAAGTGCCAAAATAGCCACTTGCGGTTGGTTGATAATTGGAGTTCCCATGATACTACCAAAAGTACCCACATTTGTTACTGTATAGGTTCCTCCTTGTATATCATCTGGCTTTAATTTATTCTCCCGTGCCCTATTGGCAAGATCGTTTACCGTTTTGGCCATTCCCACAAGGTTCAATCTATCGGCATTTTTTATAACCGGTACAATAAGATTTCCATCTCCTAGCGCAGCTGCCATTCCAAGATTTATATTTTTCCTCTTAATAATTTTATCTCCATCCAAAGCGATATTGATCATTGGGAAATCTTTGATCGCTTTTGCAACTGCTTCCATAAAGATTGGAGTAAATGTTAATTTCTCCCCTTCCCTTTTTTCAAAAGCTGTCTTATTTTTGCTTCTCCAATTCCAAATGTTGGTAACATCTACTTCTATAAAAGATTGAACATGGGCAGAAGTTTGGACACTTTCTACCATGTGGTGAGCAATCATTTTACCCATTCTGGTCATTTCGATGATCTCATCCTCTCCACTAACACTAATTGGAGCAGTTGGCTTTTTAGCAGCTGGAGCAGATTGTCCAGGAGCAGAAACACCTGCCGTGGATTTTGGTTGAGTTGATCGCTCTTCTAAATATCCTAAAATATCATTTTTAGTAACTCTTCCATCTTTCCCAGTTCCCTCCAATTTTTCTAATTCCTGAAGAGAAACCCCTTCTTTCTTAGCAATATTCTTAACTAATGGAGAATAGAATTTTGTAGAATCAGAAAAATCTGTTGTAGAAGTTTCTGAAATGTTTTTAGCTGAAGTAAGCATTTTTTCGGCCTCTTCCACCAAGGCACCTTCCGGTTTTTTAGTTTCAGTAGGCTGCGCCTTGGAATCATCCCCTCCAGCTATTTCAATAATAGCGATGGTTTGCCCAACTTGCACTACATCATCTGGGTCAAAAAGTTTTTCAATAAGCACCCCATCCACCTCACTTGGAACTTCACTATCAACTTTATCGGTTGCTATTTCCAGTACTGCCTCATCTGCTTCAATAGTATCTCCAACCTCTTTTAACCAGCTGGTAATTGTTGCTTCTGCTACGCTTTCCCCCATTTTGGGTAACTTAAGTTCAAACTTTGCCATATTATTATCTCAACGATGTTTTTTATAATTCTTATTGCGAAATTACTAAATTTAACACTTAAGAAGTATTAAATATGTAATAAATTTATTTTTTAAGCCAGATGCAAGCTTAAAATAATTCATTCTGGTGCCGGTAAAATTACAATTATGTTTTTTTAGATTAAAGAGATTGTAATGATTTAAGGAATTTTTAAAAAGATTTATGTATATCCGTTTTTTGTCCTATAGTTGTTTCGTCACCCTCAACTTGATTCAGGGTCTAATTTAACATACATGAGATGCTGAAACAAGTTCAGCATGGCGAGAGGCCTTCGATACAAACATGGGATGACAATTTTATTCCTATATCATCCCGACGCTAGGAGGGATCTCTATTGGATCGAAGTGCTTTTTACTGCACGAATGCACGAATATTTTAAAAAAAAGCGTCATTTCGGGCATTTCGACTTCGCTCAATACAGGCTAAAGTCGAGAACTATTTTATAACGCATTGCTGCTTCATTGAGATGCTTCACTATGTTCAGACAATTCGATCTTCATGATTATCGGGACAGAATGACTTCTCGACTCCGCTCGAAGGGACAATCATACCCCCTTTTGTCATCCTGACGAAGGAAGGATCTCTTTTATTATAGGTGGGTTCTAAAAATTCATTTTTTTGATTTTTTTACAAAGCAATCCCCATTGGTTTTGTAGAAATAATTTTTTCGTCAGCTAAATCTCAATATATTTTTGACCTGACACCTCTAAAAATTCATTTTTAAAACAATTATCTCTTTGATTTTTAGTTTTTTATAGGTAAAATGTTTAATCTGACTACTTGTTCATATCGGAATAAATTATAGGTTAAATTGATCAGTCCGATTATTCCAGTAGCTCTTGCTATTCCGATTGATTTCAATTTTAGGCCATTCATACTTTGCTCCATAAACCCAAAAACGTGTTCAACCCTGGCTCGTGTTCTTGATCTCTCAGTATTGTTTTCCTTTTGCTCCTCTGTTAATGGTTTGTTTTTATATCCTTTCTCGTGAACTTTATTTATCATTTTATATTTTGCAATTGTTTCTTCTTGCTTTTCTCCGGTATAAGCACTGTCTGCATACAATTCTTGATCTTTATCTGTTTCCTCTAACAAGTCTTCGGTGGCTTGCGAGTCGTGGACCGAGGCACTCGTTACAACAAAAGTGTTGATGAATTTGCTTTTGGCATCCACTTTTGCGTGGTTTTTATAGCCAAAAAAATTCTCGTTGTTTTTCTTGGTCCAACGGGCATCAATATCTTTGTGTGATTTTTTGTGGGGTTTGTCGTTCCATAAACCATCACCTTCTCCTTCTTTGATCTTTTTATTTTCCTCACGGGTATTGCGCTGGCGTGGCGCAATAGTAAAACTGGCATCTATCATTTGCCCCTTGTTCAATATCAGTTCCTTGGTCTCTAAAAAACTTTTGAATTGTGTGAACAAATCTTCAATAAGACCAGATTTTGTAAGGATCTCTCTAAATGCCCAAACGGTTTTTTCGTCTGGAATCTTGTCGCCAGTGTCCAGGCCCAAAAAGTTTTTAAAACTTGTCCTGTCCAATATTTGGTACTCTACCTGCTTATCTCCAAGTCCATAATAGCGTTGTAAGATCAAGATTTTGAACATCAAAACTACATCGAAGGGTTTTGCTCCGGCATTATTTTTCTTGGTAGAATTTAGAAGCTTGCTCTCCAATAAAGCTCTAAACATTTCAAAATCAATAGCTTTACTGATTTTATCTAACGGATTACCAATTTCTGATAATTTTTCAGCAGAAAATTGCTCGTCGAATAATGACTTCTTTCCTGTGGATTTGTATATCTGTTTATCCATGTTTTTATCTGTGTTTTTGAAGTCATAAATATACGGATAAATACTTGAAAATCATGTATTTAATTTTTAGAACTCCCCTATATATTATTGCTGCTCCTTAGGGATTCTTCACTATGTTCGGAATGGCAAAAAAAGGCTCTCAGACTGAGCTTGTCGAAGGGTCTCAAAACAGCTCGCCATTCGTCACCCTCAACTTGATTCAGGATCTAATTTAACATACATGAGATGCTGAAACAAGTTCAGAAGGACGAGAGGCCTTCGATACAAACATGGGATGACAATTTTATTCCTATATCATCCCGACGCTAGGAGGGATCTCTATTGGATCGAAGTGCTTTTTACTGCACGAATTCACGAATATTTTAAAAAAAAGCGTCATTTCGGGCATTTCGACTTCGCTCAATACAGGCTAAAGTCGAGAACTATTTTATAACGCATTGCTGCTTCATTGAGATGCTTCACTATGTTCAGACAATTCGATCTTCATGATTATCGGGACAGAATGACTTCTCGACTCCGCTCGAAGGGACAATCATACCCCCTTTTGTCATCCTGACGAAGGAAGGATCTCTTTTATTATATATTATTGCTGCTCCTTAGGGATTCTTCACTATGTTCGGAATGGCAAAAAAAGCCTCTCAGACTGAGCTTGTCGAAGGGTCTCAAAACAGCTCGCCATTCGTCACCCTCAACTTGATTCAGGGTCTAATTTAACATACATGAGATGCTGAAACAAGTTCAGCATGGCGAGGGGCGATATATCACAGGAAATCGATATTTCTAAAAAATACGTCTATGGTAATTTATTTCAGGGTCTCAATATTGCATTGGTTTACATTGAAATGAGATTCTGAAACAATTCCGATAGCTATGGGAACAGAATGACGTCCTTTTTCAGTTTGGGATATTTACGGATAAACAAAAAGATTCTTTTCCTTTCTCTAATTTTTCAAAGATCCTTCAAATGGAATTCTATTGGCAATGCTTCTTCCCAAGGTAACCTCATCTGCATATTCCAGTTCGTCCCCCACAGAAATCCCTCGTGCAATTGTTGAAGTTTTGATATCCAAGCCTTCTAGTTGTCTAAAAATATAAAAATTGGTGGTATCCCCTTCCAATGTACTGCTTAGAGCAAAAATAATTTCTTTAACCTCTCCTTCTTTTACTTTATCTACCAAAGATTTTATTGTTAGCTGCGAAGGCCCAATTCCATCCATCGGACTTATTTTCCCTCCAAGCACGTGATATAAGCCGCGATACTGACCTGTATTCTCTATGGCCATCACATCCCGAATATCTTCTACCACACACACAAATTCCCTTGTTCTGTTAGGGTTTGCACAAATTTCACAAACTTCGGTATCACTTATATTATGACAATTCTTGCATAATTTAATATTTGCTTTCAAATCCAGCAGGGCTTGGGCGAGTTGCTGGGTTTGAGCCGTGGGCTGCTTTAGCAAATGCAATACAAGACGCAAAGCAGTTCGCTTGCCAATTCCCGGTAACTGCGACATTTCTGCAACAGCCTGTTCCAATAATTTAGAAGAAAAATCCATAGTTCAAAATTACATTTTTTATAGATACTACTAAATTTTACTCATGCATACTAATTGACAACTTATCCCATTAATTTGTATTTTGGCTTCGAAATTGAAATTCTATGCAACCAGTTTACATCCTACTGTTAATAGCTTCCTATTTTGGGGCATTGTTAATCATCTCCTATTTTACCGGTAAAAATGCCAATAACGATGCATTTTTCAAAGCTAACAGGCAATCGCCTTGGTATGTTGTTGCTTTTGGGATGATAGGCGCCTCTCTTAGCGGCGTTACCTTTATATCAGTGCCTGGATGGGTAGAAGCCAGCCAGTTTAGTTATATGCAGGTGGTTTTAGGATATATTGTAGGTTACGCCGTGATTGGATTGGTACTGCTTCCTCTTTATTATAAAATGAACCTGACATCCATTTATACTTATTTGGAAAGTAGGTTTGGGAGATATTCGTATAAAACAGGAGCTTCTTTCTTTTTACTATCTCGAGTAGTTGGAGCAAGTTTCAGGTTGTTTTTAGTAGCCAATGTGTTGCAAATAATACTATTTGATGCCTTGGGAATCCCTTTTTGGGCAACTGTGGTTATGACCATTGCGCTAATTTGGTTGTACACCTTCAAATCTGGAATTAAGACCATTGTTTATACCGATACATTGCAAACCCTTTGTATGCTGATTGCTGTGGGAGTTAGTATCTACTATGTCTCTGACAGTTTAGGAATACAAGGAAGCAATTTAATTGGGCATATTGCAGATAGTGACTTTTCCAAGATGTTCTTTTTCGATGATTTTAAAAGTGCCGATTATTTCTGGAAACAATTTATATCTGGGGCTTTTATAGCAATCGTTATGACAGGTTTGGACCAAGATATGATGCAGAAAAACCTCACTTGCAGGAATTTGAAAGATGCACAAAAGAACATGTTTTGGTTTACAATTGTACTCACCTTTGTAAATTTGGTGTTTTTGGCATTAGGGGTTTTACTTACAGAATACGCTAGGCTGAATGGAATAGACGCCTTTAAAGATGATCTCTTTCCAGTGATTGCCACACAAAGCGGATTAGGGGTTGGGATTGCGACTTTCTTTATTCTAGGGTTGATTGCTGCTGCTTACAGTAGCGCAGATAGTGCCCTTACTGCATTAACCACTTCTTTTAGCATCGATATATTGGATATCGAAAAAAAATATGAAGCCGCTAAACAAGAAATTGTAAGAAAGCGAATCCATATAGCGGTTTCAATCGTGCTAATACTTGTAATTATAATTTTTAAATATATTATAAAAGATGAAAGCGTAATTGACAAACTCATTGTTTTTGCAGGATACACCTACGGTCCTTTGCTAGGGCTTTATAGTTTTGGACTCTTTACAAAATGGATGGTAAAAGATAAATGGGTGCCAATAATCGCCATTTTATCCCCAATAGTATGCTATTTGATTAGTATGAATAGCGAAGTATGGTTTGGGTTCGAATTTGGCTTTTTTGTCCTTATCCTAAACGGGGCTTTAACCTTTCTAGGTTTAATATTGATTCGTAGAAAGCATCACTAAGGTACAGGCATTCTGAAATTCTATGTTGTTTTTACGCAATAGGTCATACAGCACAGGATTTTCTGTGCCTGGGTTAAAAATTACCCTTTTTGGCTGTAAATCGATGATATACTCGTAAAATTCTTCCTGTCTTTTTGCATTGAGGTATAGGGTTATAGTGTCTATATCTTCAAAATCCACCATTTCTGAATTAATTGTAACTCCATTTACCGTTCCTGCTCTCAGGCCTACTGCCACCGTGGGTTGATTATTTCTCACCAAACGTTCTATTGCCAGATTAGAGTAACGAGCGTTATTTAATGAAGCTCCAAGGACCAAGGTTTTCTTTTTCATATACCTCAAAGTTAATATTTAGGTTTAAGTGTAACAAAAAATTTTGGTTGTGTTTTATATATTATATAAAGAACATTTGCAAAACAAATTAAGCTGAAGGTGTGGCGAATTGTAACTTTTTGTATTAATTTGAAGGTAAAAAAATCTAGATGAAACCGAAAAGTTTGATAGCAGATTACTCTGAATAACCCAGTTTCTCTCTTAAGCAAAAAACCCACGAAGTATTATCTTCGTGGGTTTTATATACAGCTGGTTTTTAGATTGAAAATCTTAGAACCCGATATATGCCAATCTATAAGAACTGTTTTCCGAATCCAATAGTGATGTATGGAAGCGTGTCTCACATACATAATATTTCATTTAGCTACAAAATACTGATTTTTATAAATTTAATCCAAACATGAGAGTCGTTAAGAGCATGGTATCACCTTGTGAATCATTTTGGAAACCAGGACTAATCCCAATCAAAAATTTATCCGAAATTTTATAATGGTAATAAAGCCTAACAGAATAACCAATGGCATAGGTGCTTCCCTTTTCATATCTTGATAAAACCCTAATTGGTAATGGGTAATCTGTTACAATGGGATTTAGGATTTCGCTACCTAGGGCAGAATTAGCCTGATATCGCCCAAAAACACTTGGATTGATTCCAAACTTACTTTTATTGTTATTAATGAAGTTGTATCCAACTCCAAAATTCAATTGAAATCCAGCTAAAACATCATGAAGGGTACCATCATAAGTATTTCCACCTAAGTCCTCCCCAAAAAAAGGAGTGTCTTTTCTATCATTTAGATTGGCTTCAAAAGCGACAATAAAATCGAATTTTTCTGAAAGAGGCTTATGTACTCTAAGCCCGTAGGAAAAACCCGTAATATCTCCCGTTCCGTGCCTATTTAAACCAAATTCGCCAATGATGCTGACTTGTTGATCTGAGATATTTTCTTGAGCAAAAGTCAAACTGGTAATGAAAAGAAATAGCAGAAAAAGTTTTTTCATAGTTTACATATTTAAGGTGGTCTAAAACCACCTATTAATTATTTTCTTTTAAAGTTAATATAGGAAATACCATAAACTTGTTCAATCCTATCAGGAAACTGAACAATAGTTTGCCCAAGATCATCGTCAGCTTCTTGTTTAGTGATTTTAACAGTAGTGGGTGAACCTCCTTCATAAGCTGGTGGAAGGGAAATAGTTACTTCCGTATTACCTGTACCAAATATAGGGTCGTCAATTTCAAACCATTGTTCTATAGTAAATGCACCAATATTAATTTGATTCCAATTAAATAAAAACTCATTGAAATCATACCATTTCTTATCCCTAAAATTCGAGCGATCCCTTTGAGGAAATTTTTTATCTTTTATTACTCTACCTAATGCACTTACTACAACAATTCTCATTTCCAATCTTCCCGCTGTCCAATGCTCGATGGCATTTAAGTCTGTAATTTGGATTTTTCCACCATATTCAGCTCTTCCATTAGTTCTATAAGTATAAGTTGGAGTAGAGCCTCCACCTCCACCACCACCATAACCTGGATCCAGTATAGGAGCGATTATGTTCGTTGTAATGATTCTGAGCCAATAACATATACATTACTGTTGTTAGCATAATCTTCGGTTACATTTTGTGTAAACACTAAATCCTCTTTGTCATTTAGTTGGTATGCTGGAGAGGAATAATCTTCGTTATAGGTATTCATAATCACTATTTCAGGACTATCAGACGACTTGGTATAGAAATTTGGACTTGTAACTCCCTGCTTTTCGAATGTTCCCGCACGAGGATAGTAAAGTTTAAGTTTAATTCCCCCACTTACATTTTCGAATTGTTTTGATAAATCACTTATTTTCGAAAAGGACAGTTTTAATTCTGTATCAGATTTTAAAATGTCATTTAAAGATGACAATTCAATATCATAATCACCAGATTTCTGTTTAACAGTTTCGGTGAAAATACTTTCTCTAAATTCAGGCTTTTGCGCTAACAAAATTACTTCTTTTGAAATCTTTTCAAGCAATTGTGCTTGAGACTCGTCGAGAATAGGATGATTTGGAGTGCTTGAAATCATTTCGTTGAACGATTTGGATTGCACATCTAATGATGATTGAGTTTCATCAATGATTGAATCCTGAGAACAGGAAACAAGCAATGCAATTGTCAGTAATCCGAAGCCTAAGCTTCTAGGAAAGAAGGTAATGTTTTTCATTTTTTTTGAAATTATTGGTTAATACTTTGATAACAGTAAATTAAGATCAAAAAGGAATACAAAAAACATCCAAATTAATTTTAACAAATAATTAATATTAAATATTTTTATAGTCCGAATTTATAAATCAGAATCGCTGTATAATTGTTTCAAATAGAGTTTAAGATTTCTGCCCTACCATATATTAATGAATTCAGGGCTTTGAGCTGAAATCCTATCTATATAAGATGTACCCTCGGTTTTAAGAATAATTTAAGCCAACTCCCATTAAAATTGATTAAACACTAGAATTAGGATAAAATAGGATATACAATAACTCAACCCATATAATAAGAAAAAAATTTAACAATATATATCTTTAAGTTAGCAAATTCTTTTTATATCGCTTTTAGTCATATAGTCCTTTCGTCACCCTGCATTTATTTCAGGGTCTCAATTTATCTTTCTGTTTATTAGTGTTCTGAGATTCTGAAACAAGTTCAGAATGACGGACATTATCAGTTTATGACACTTTGCGGACATACAGTTTTCTTATATCTAAGAGTCAATATTTTCCATAGAAGAATCAAAAAACAACTTCCAGATCGTTATAGTTTACTTTGAAAAAATTTTTTACCACTCTATAATAGCACTACCCCAAGTAAATCCGCTACCAAAAGCAGCCAATACCACAACATCCCCATCTTTAATTTTTCCTTGTTCCCAGGCTTCAGTAAGTGCAATAGGAATAGAAGCGGCAGTAGTATTTCCGTATTTCTGAATATTGTTAAACACCTGATCGTCGCTTAGTTTTAATTTCTTCTGAATAAACTGGGAGATCCTTAAGTTTGCCTGATGGGGAATAAGCATATTTATATCTTTCACTTCCAAACCGTTGGCTTCAAGTCCTTCGTGGATCACTTCAGAAAAACGGCTAATCGCATTTTTAAACACAAATTGTCCATTCATATATGGGTAGTAAGGAATATCATCTCCCTGTGGATTTTCAGCAATGATCTCCGGCACCCAATGCATCGTGCTAGGTCCTTTTAAGGATAGCTCCATGGCATTTTTCCCTTCAGAATGTAAATGGGTGGAAAGGATTCCCTGTCCAATATGATTGCTTCTGGTTAATACAGCAGCTCCTGCTCCATCCCCAAAGATTACCGAAACCGATCTTCCCCGGGTTGTAAAATCCAAACCTCCACTATGGTTCTCGCTCCCTATAACCAGCACATTTTTGTACATCCCGGTCTTTATAAACTGGTCTGCCACAGAAAGGGCATATATGAATCCGCTACACTGGTTGCGTACATCTATGGCAGGGCATGTATGGATATCCAACATTTCCTGCACCTGCACTCCACATCCCGGGAAATAATAGTCCGGGCTTAAAGTTGCAAATACTATAAGGTCTATATCGTCTTTGGAAATCTTCGCACGTTCTAAAGCAATTTTAGCAGCTTTCACTCCCATGACCGCGGTAGAATTTCCATCTCCTTTTTTAATATGTCGACGTTCCTGGATCCCGGTTCTCTCTTGAATCCATTCGTCATTGGTATCCATCAATTTAGAGAGATCGTCATTTGTTACCACATTTTCAGGAACGTAACTTCCCAACCCGGCTATTTTAGATTGATACATAGGTATATAATTAGGGTATTATTATTTATTCTTCTTAAATTTAAGCAATTAATAAATTTTTGCTTTGCAATATAAGAACATTAATTTTTTGAAACCCTTATATTGGCAGTGGTACCTTAAATATTTAAAGAATAACCCATGAAAAAAATTCTATTATGCTTTTTAGCGAGCTTTTTATTCGCGAATCTTCAAGCTCAGGAAAATTTAACCTACCAAAAACCACCACAGGAAATAATGGAATTGGTAGATGTTCCCTTGGCTCCGGCTACCCTGGTAGATAGCAAAGGGGAAATGATGGTGTTTCTATACCGGGATCAATATAAATCCATAGCTGAACTGAGCGAACAGGAATTGAGATTGGGTGGATTACGGATTAATCCTGTTACCAATATAAACAGTAGAACCACTTACTATAATAATGTAGAAGTGAAGCCCATAAAAGCTGAAACGCCCAAAGCTATTTCTGGCATGCCGGAAAATCCCCGTTTGGCAAATTTTTCTTGGTCGCCAGATGAGACTAAGATGGCTATGACGCATACTACAGACACAGGTGTAGAATTATGGATGGTTGATTTTAATACAGCCTCGGCAAAAAAATTAACAGAGGGAACACTTAATGCGAATATGAGGGATGTTATTAATTGGTTCAAGGATGGCTCCTCGATATTGGTGAAAATGTTGCCAGAAGACAGAAAGGAGCTAATTAACACCAATACTGCCGTACCTAAAGGACCTACAGTTTCTGTGAGTGATGGTAATAAGGCACAAAATAGGACCTATCAAGATTTGCTTCAAAATCCAAATGACGAATTTAATTTTGAACAACTAGCGCATGCCTCTTTGGTAAAAGTAGATTTAAATGGGACTATGACAAAGTGGAAATCCTCTAAAATGTACAGCGATATTTCTTTCTCTCCAGATGGTAATTATGTAATGGTGTCTAACATTAAAAAACCATTCTCATATCTGGTCCCCTATTATAGATTTCCTTTTGAAACTGTGATCTATGATAAATCCGGAAAGGAAATAAGTAAAGTGAACGATGTGCCTCTTTCTGAAGTATTGCCAATTGGATTTATGGCGGAAAGAGAAGGAAGAAGGGATATGAGCTGGAGAAATGATGTACCAGCTACCTTGGTATATGCAAAAGTATTGGATGGTGGAGACCCTGAAGTAAAAGTAGCGTTTAGGGACGAAGTGTTTTTGTTGGATGCTCCTTTTACAGGAGAGGGAAAATCTATTTTAAAAACAAAAGATAGATTCTCCGGGATCACTTGGGGAAATAAAAATACAGCAATCGCATATGATTACTGGTGGAACAACAGAAACACCCGAACTTATGTTTTTGATCCTTCAAATAATAGGGAGGAACCAAAAGTAGTATTCAACAGGAATTATCAAGATCAATATAGCGATCCAGGGAATTTTGTGACAAAGAAAAATGAGTTTGGAACCAATATATTGGCTCTAAAAGACAACGATGCTTTCTTAATGGGGAGAGGTTTTACTGAAAAAGGTCAATTCCCTTTTGTAGATAAGATCGATCTTAAAAGCGGAAAAACCACAAATTTATATCGCTCCAATTATAATAAACAAAAGGAAACCCTAGTAGAAGCCATAGATATTTCTAAAGGGGAAATTTTAGTGAGAATTGAATCTTCTACCGAATATCCTAATTATTATTTACGGGATATCAATAAAAAGGATGCATTGACCCAAATCACCAACTTTGAAAATCCTTTTAAAAGCCTACAGGATGTTCATAAAGAAGTGATCACCTACAAAAGGGACGACGGACTGGAATTAAACGGTACTTTATATCTACCTGCCGACTATAATAAAGATGCAAAGGAGAAATTACCGATGATCCTTTGGGCATATCCAAGAGAATTCAAGGATAAGAATTCTGCTTCGCAAAACACTTCCAATGCCAACGATTTTACATATCCTTATTATGGATCTCCTATTTATTGGGTTAACCGTGGGTATGTAGTGTTGGATGATGCTTCATTTCCCATTATTGGGGAAGGAGATGAAGAACCTAATGACAGTTTTAGAACTCAGTTGGTAGCTAACGGTAAGGCTGCGATAGATGCTGTGGACGAAATGGGATATATAGATAGAAATAGGGTGGCCGTTGGTGGTCATAGTTATGGAGCATTTATGACGGCTAATTTATTGTCTCATTCCAATCTTTTCGCTGCCGGAATTGCAAGAAGTGGTGCCTACAATAGAACCTTGACCCCATTTGGATTTCAAAGTGAAGAGCGGAGCTACTGGGAAGCACCAGATGTGTATAATACCATGTCTCCCTTTATGCATGCCGATAAAATGAAGACTCCTTTGTTATTGATTCATGGAGAAGCAGATAACAATTCTGGTACGTACCCTATGCAAAGTGAGCGGTATTTTAATGCTTTAAAAGGACTTGGGGCAACTGCAAGATTGGTGATCCTTCCAAAAGAAAGTCATGGTTACAGTGCAAAAGAATCTGTACTACATGTTTTGTGGGAGCAAGACCAGTGGCTGGAAACCTATGTAAAAAATAGGGTAAAGACTGAAATAAGCAAAAAAGAAGAGATAATGCAAGACTGAGAATTATCTTTTATAAACTTAAAACAAAGGGCTGGCTAAATTTAGATAGCCCTTTGTTATTCTATTTCCATTATGGAAATTTAATCAAGAATCTCGGGCAAGCCAATAACTAGGAGCGGGGAACCTGCCCATTCAGTCAGGCGGGTTAACCCCTCAATGAGGGAAATAAGAAAAGCACCACTCGCAATAGTGATGCTC
Organism: Gillisia sp. Hel_I_86; assembly: GCF_007827275.1. Classification (NCBI taxonomy): domain Bacteria; kingdom Pseudomonadati; phylum Bacteroidota; class Flavobacteriia; order Flavobacteriales; family Flavobacteriaceae; genus Gillisia; species Gillisia sp. Hel_I_86. The sequence continues at coordinate 397,871 of NZ_VISE01000001.1, forward strand.
TCCTATTCAACCTAACCAATATTAATCTTTAGATCATTTTTTTATAATTATTTACTTGTATGGTCGCTTCCAGATCGTGCAATAAATTATAAAGCCCAAAGAAAGTCCTGCTCATATATAGAAAATGCTGACTGCCCCGAGAACCATTCATTTTTCGCAATTCCGGATCTTTACTATATCGCTCGCTTAATTGTGTGAGATTGTTCCAAAAAGCCACATCGGTAAAATCAAAAGTTTCAGATTGAAAGGGAGTAGAAAACATACTGAACATTTCGTAAAACATTTCAGAAAAGAACTCCTTTTCTTTTTTTGAATCGCTTTCACGTAGAATCTCCAATTCGAATAATTTCTGATTAAAAAATTCTTTATTCTCCAAATTCTTTCTTTCAGCAAGCTGAAAATATGGAGTATAAAAATCTTCTGGTATTCTTTTAATGCAACCAAAATCGATTGCGATTAAGTTTAATTCTTCATCTACTAAAAAGTTACCAGGGTGAGGATCTGCATGAACCGCTTTTAAACCATGGATCTGAAACATATAAAAATCCCACAAAGCCTGACCTATTTTATTGGAAAGTTCTTGATCGGTATTTCTTTTATAAAATTCGCTAAGGTGTTCCCCATCCATCCAATCCATTGTGATAATTCGCTCACTGGAAAGTTCTTCGTAATATTTTGGGAACTTTAGATTTGGTATCGGGGAACAAGCCAATGAGATTTCTTTGCTTTGCTTCACTTCCAAGATATAATCTGTCTCTTCTAAAAGCTTCCCTTCTACTTCTTTAAAATATTTTTCTGAATCTTTACCTTGCAAATTGAACATTCTGGTAGCAATAGGCTTCACCATTGCAAGATCTGAACTGATACTATCTGCAACGCCCGGATACTGGATTTTCACAGCAAGTTTTTTCCCATTCTTTGTAGCCTTATGCACTTGTCCAATGCTGGCTGCATTTACCGATTGCGTTGCAAACGTATCATAAAGTTCTTCGGGGTAGTTTCCGTTATATTTTTTGAAGGTTTTTCTAACTAAAGGAGCAGATAATGGCGGAACACTAAATTGTGCCAAAGAAAACTTCTCCACAAATGCACTAGGCATCAAACTCTTTTCCATAGAGAGCATTTGTGCCACTTTAAGCGCACTTCCCTTCAAACTTTTTAAGCCATCATAAATATCCGATGCATTATCTCCATTAAGTTCGTCCCTGCTAAAGTTCTTATCAAAGGCTTTTTTACTATAATATTTTATATAATTACCACCCACCTTAACTCCGGTTTGAACCATTTTACTGGTCCTTCCGAGTTTTCCTGTGGGTATGCTATCTATTGTCTTCATAATCTAACTGATTGTCCACTTTTGTCCCATTTATCACTTTTAACTAACAACCTTCAGATTTTTCGTCATGCTCAACTTGTTTCAGCATCCCAATAGGGATTAGACCCTGAAACAAGTTCAGGGTGACGAGATGATCGACGCCTTGCTGGCCAAAAAACGGATTTGAATTATTCTAATATTGTTTTTCTGAACTATTTAATTCATTTTTTCTTTCCACAAGAATTTTCCCAAATCTATAACCCGTTCCAACGGAGTATTGTCAAAAAGGTCAAAAACAGTGTTTACTGATTTTTCTATAACAACATCGGTACTTTCAAATTTTGCGGAATTATCTTCCAACCAAAATTTTAGAATGAATAAAAACTGAACCCAGGTTGCCTCAGAAAAAATTGTTTCTGATTGTTTTAAAAACTGTGCGTTTTTAGATTCGTTTCCTTCAGAAATCAATTCTTTTGCAAAACCTTTAATGTCCTTGCGCAATTCTTTTAGTTGCTCTAAGTTTTTAAGCTTATTCGGATTTTCATTGAGGGTTAACAACACATAACTTCTATTCGCAGTCAACAATTCAAAGAAGGTATAATAAAAGGTGAGTAGTTTTTCCCTGGGAGTAAAAGCTTCGAACTCGATGCTTTTTTGCATTACATCCATGGTATTCACATAGAACTGATTCCAGATTCCTTTTCTCAATCCATCAAAACTTCCGAAGTATTCATAAAACTGAGCTTCAGTAATTTTATGCTCTTTAGCAAATTTATAAACGCTTTTCGGCATTTGTTCATGCTCTAACACATAATTCATATAAAGGCCAATCAAAAGCTCTTTACTGAATTTCTTTTCTGCTGGTTGTTTTTTTGTTGCCATAATTCTATAGTTCTTTTTCAAAGATACAAATTGTTTAATCTTTTTTAATAATGACTAAACAAAAATATTTGTTAAATCGTGTTTGTCACCTAATTGCCAATAATCATTAGACGTAAATAGGAAATTCAAATTACAAGTGTCAGTTTGTCAGCGCAACAGTCTTGGTATTTTTTTTGACTATAGAATGAAAAGTAATAATTCAATAAAATTTTTGATATATGGCTAAAGGAAACATTAATGTATCTGTAGAAAACATTTTCCCGTTAATAAAGAAGTTTTTATACAGTGATCATGAGATTTTTTTAAGGGAATTAATTTCCAACGCAACAGATGCCACTTTAAAACTGAAGCATCTTACAAGTATTGGCGAGATTGACACAGAATATGGAGATCCGAAGATCGAAGTTAAAATCAATAAAGAAAACAACACGCTTCATGTAATCGACCAAGGAATTGGGATGACCAAAGAAGAGGTCGAAAAGTATATAAATGAAGTAGCCTTTTCTGGCGCAGAAGAGTTTCTAGAGAAATATAAGGATTCTGCTAAGGATAGTGGAATTATCGGGCATTTTGGCCTTGGTTTCTATTCTGCCTTTATGGTAGCCAATAAAGTAGAGATCATCACCAAATCTTATAAAGATGAGCCTGCTGCGCACTGGATTTGTGAAGGTACAACGGAATTCACTTTAGAAGCTTCGGATAGAACTGAAAGAGGATCTGAAATTATTCTTCATATAAATGAAGAGGACAAGCAATTCTTGGAAGAAGCAAGAATTCAAGAACTTTTGGTCAAGTATAATAAGTTTATGCCGGTGCCAATTAAATTTGGGACTAAAGAAGAAACTTTGCCTCTTCCCGAGGATGCTGAAAAAGATGCAAAACCAGAAACGCTTGAAGTAGACAATATCATCAACAATCCAACTCCGGCATGGACAAAGCAACCAGCCGATTTGGAAGATGAAGATTATAAAGGGTTTTACAGGGAATTATACCCTATGCAATTTGAAGATCCTTTGTTCCATATTCACCTTAATGTAGATTATCCATTTAACCTTACCGGGATTTTATATTTCCCAAAAATGGGTCAGGATATGAACATGCAAAAGGATAAGATCCAATTGTACCAAAACCAGGTATATGTAACAGATAACGTAGAAGGGATCGTTCCGGAATTCTTAACCATGTTGCGAGGAGTAATAGATTCGCCAGACATTCCATTGAATGTTTCGAGATCCTACCTTCAGGCAGATGGAGCTGTAAAGAAAATATCCAGCTATATTACCAGAAAAGTTGCCGATAAATTGAAATCCTTGTTCAACAATAACCGTGAAGATTTCGAAAAGAAATGGAACGATATTAAAATTGTTATCGAATACGGAATGCTTTCTGAAGATAAATTCTTTGAAAAAGCCGATAAATTTGCTTTATACCCAACTGTAGATAATAATTATTTCACTTTTGAAGAGCTTCAGGAGAAAATCAAAGATTCCCAAACAGATAAGGATGGAAATCTTATAATTCTTTATGCCTCCAATAAAGAGGAGCAGCACAGTTATATTGAAGCTGCAAAAGAAAAGGGATACGAAGTGCTATTGCTGGATTCTCCCATTGTTTCGCATCTAATTCAGAAGTTGGAAACCAGCAAAGAAAAGATTTCTTTTGTACGTGTAGATGGAGATAATATTGACAATCTTATCAAGAAAGAAGACGAGAAGATCTCCAAGCTTTCTGAAGAGGAAAAAGAAAAGCTAAAAGCAGATTTCGAAAAAGTGATCCCTCAAGGAAAATATACGGTTCAATTAGAATCTATGGATAGCAATGCCTCGCCACTTATCATCACGCAACCTGAGTTTATGAGAAGAATGAAGGAGATGCAACAAACCGGTGGCGGTGGAATGTTTGGAATGGGCAATATGCCAGAAATGTACAATTTGGTGGTAAATACCAACCATGAGTTGATTTCAGAAATATTGAACACAAAAACAGGGAAGAAGCAAGAACGCTTGATAAAGCAATCTTTGGACTTGGCTAGATTATCCCAGAACCTATTAAAAGGTGAAGAATTAACTGCCTTTATAAAAAGAAGTTTTGAAATGGTGAAATAAATCACTTTCCAATCCTATTGATATTAAACCGTTTAGTTCGTATAATTACGTCTAAACGGTTTTTTTATATTCCTTACTGAAAGCTTTTGTAATTTTACAGACCTAAACAAAAAAAATAATCATGAAAAATTTAATTCTACTACTAGCTATCTTTACTTTAATAAGCTGCAAAGAAGAAGAAAAAAAAGCGGAAAATAGTGAAGAGGTTATAATGACCGAGCCCGATGCTGGTATTGGGAATGGAGCTATTTCTCCTGCGGTAGCATTTGCACAAGGAATAGAAAGTGCCCATAATAAAGAAGATTGGAATGCTGAAAAAGCAGTTTCTTTTGATATTTCCCTAACTTTTGGGGGAAAGGAAAGATTGAACGGAAAAGTAACTGCGCTCACAAATTCTACTAAGGTAAGAGTAGATAAAAATAATAATACGCAGTTGATCTATGATGGCAAAAATGCCTATTTATATCCCGCAGATGCCGAACCAAAAGGAGCCAGATTCGATATGTTCACATGGCAGTACTTTTTTGCCCTTCCTTTTAAATTAACCGATCCGGGCACAAAATGGGAATCAATGGAATCTATTGAATTGAACAATGATCCCTATGATGTTGGTAAATTGAGTTTCGAAAACAATATTGGAGATGCACCAGATGATTGGTACGTGATTTATCAAGAAAGAAAATCTGGACTATTACATGCTGCGGCCTATATTGTAACCTTTGGGACAAATCAGGAAAAGGCCGAAGAAGCTCCACATGCAATTGTATATTCAGAATATGAAGTGGTGGAAGGAATTCCTGTAGCAACAAAATGGTCTTTCCATAATTGGAACTTAAAAGATGGTTTTGGGGAAAAAATAGGAGAAGCAACACTAAGCAACATTACATTCTTTGAAGCAGAAGACAAACTTTTTGATAAACCAGAAGACGCCGTAGTTATAGAAAAAGAATAGTTTATGTTAAGATTGGGGATTGCAGGTTTTTGAAGATAACCTGATAAAATCTGGCGGTGTCGTAGGGTTTTACAATGATGTCATTTAAACCGGCTTCATAGATTTCCTCTCTTATCTCATCTATTTCCATTGCAGTTAAGGCTATAATTGGAAGGTGTTTATTGAACTCCCGTATTCTTCTTGTGGCTTCCAAGCCAGAAATCCCCGGCATATTTACATCCATAAGTACCAATTCAAAAGGATGGTGCTTCACTCTTTCTATAGCGTCTATTCCGTTATCACAAAGCTCCACTAAAAACTGCTGTTGTTCCAGGATCCTTTTAGTTACCACTTGATTTATTCTATTATCGTCCACCACTAAGATGCGTTTCTCTCCAGAAGAAATGATAGATTCGAGACTTAATTCGTGATTTTGTAAATCCTGCGCTAGCTCATCCTTAGCCTGCTCTCCATTATCAAATTCTATGGTAAAACTAAATGTAGAACCTTCCCCCTCCTCGCTTACAAGATTTATTTCAGAATTAAATAAAACCAAAAGTTTTTTAACAATTGGCAGGCCAAGTCCGGTTCCTTGATATTTATAATTAGAAGACTGTAATTGAGAAAATTCTTCGAAAATCAATTCTTGATTATGTTTGGATATTCCTGTTCCATTATCTTTAATTTCAAAATAGATTTTAGATGTCTTTTCCGAACTTTCCATGAGCTGGGTCTTTATCCAAATTTCTCCACGCTCCGTAAATTTCATGGCATTCCCCACAAGGTTCATCAAAATCTGTGAGAGCCTCACTTTATCTCCAATCAAATTAGCATTTGCTTCTTTACATAAATCTAAATGGATCGTATTTTTATTTTGAAGTCTTGTAAATTCAAATGACTTTACAATACTTTTCATTAAGTCCTTTAAATTGAAGGGCACGGGCTCTAAATCCAAAAGATTGGATTCCATTTTATTCATCTGTAGCACGTCATTGATCAATGCCAATAGATAATCTGCAGAAAATTTTAAAGATTTCAGGTCATCTTCATGTTTGTGCAAGGATTCATCATCCATTAAAATAGAGGTAAGCCCAATTACTCCATAAAGTGGGGTTCTTAATTCATGGCTTATGGTAGAAAAGAATTTTGTTTTAAGAATGCTAAGACGCTCTGCTTCTTCCTTCGCGGCTATTAACTCTTCATTTTTTTTACTTAGCTCATTAATTAAGGTTTTTCTGGAAAGGTTTATTCTATATACCAAGATTATAATAATAATAAGTACTACCGAAGCGGCGATCATAATATACATGCGCTCCTTGGACTTCTCGATCAATCCATCTTTGTACAGTTGCTCCCTTCTTGCGATTTCCAAATCTTGCTGATACTCTCCTACATCAAATTTCGCGCTCGCAATTTGGATTTGTTCCAATTTTTCCTTCTGAAATATCTTATCGTTATACTCTTTGGATTTTTCTAATGCTGCATAAGCCTCTTCATATTGGCCTTCTTTGAATAAAAGCTTCGAATATTCATAATAAACAACTCCGCCAATTAGAACCAAGCTTTCTTCACTTACTACAGCAGCCGATTTTTCGAAATATTCTTTTGCTTTATTTAGATCGTTTTTAGCCATGTAATACCTTCCTACAAGAAAGTTCAAATGAGAAAGACGGGTGGCATCTTCCAAGCTGGAATCCATCTCTAAACCTTTGCTTAAATAGATCCAGGCATTGTCATAATCTTCATTATCAATATAGGTCCATGCAATATTTATCCTCGCAATAAGGAGTTGCTCAGGAATATTTTTTTCTTTAGCGAGATCTATATTTTTATGATAATAATCGATTCCCTTCTGAATCGTTCTTTTATTTTCAGAATAGATATTCCCAAGATTATTATAAGAATTCATTAGATAGGTGACATCGTCCAATTTCTTTGCATAATCCAAAACATAATTATAATGTTTCAATGCGCGTATAGTATCGTTAAGATCATTGTAACTATACCCCAATAAGGTATGTGCCCTGTAACTATAGTAGTTGTTCTTTCTTTTTTTTGCCAGTTCGACGAGCTCCATGGAATGCTCGATGGTCTCTTTATAATTGTAATTATCTAAAAATGTTGAAGAAATCACATAAAGTGAATCTAGGTATTTATCTTCATAGGATTTTTCCTGAGAAAGCAAATTTCCAGCGATGAAGGCAAGGAATAATAGAAAAAAATAATCTTTTTTCAAAAAATACAGTGGTTAAGTTAATCGAAATAGGGGCAACAAGTTACTCTATTCTAATTAATTAGCCAAAATAATTGGATAAATTTCAATAATCATGATGAATTAATTAAAAGGAAGTGTTTTACAAAACATTTTAATTAATTTGAACCTATTTACAAATTGAACCAATATTTGATTAATGGATTACCCTTGGCACTTTTTATTAATGACTGGAATTTACATAATAGCAGGAATATTTCATTTTATAAAACCAACGGCGTACCTGCGAATCATGCCCAGGTATTTACCCCAGCATAAACGCTTGGTATATTTAAGTGGTGCTGCCGAACTAGTATTAGGGATTGCATTACTTTTTGAAGAAACTAAAGCATTTGCCATTTATGGAATAATCTTGATGTTGCTCATATTCTTACTGGTACATTTTTATATGCTCAGCTCTAAAAAAGCAGGGGCAGGAGTACCAGTTTGGGCATTGATCCTTCGCTTGCCGCTTCAATTTGTATTAATATGGTGGGCCTATTTTTATCTTTAAAATGAATCCTGATTTTACTCATAAGAAAATCATGCTACCAGATGCCAATCTGGAATATTATCCTCATTTCTTGAATGCTAGGGAGGCTGATGCCTATTTGGATACCTTTTTAAATACCCTTTTATGGGAACAATATTCCATCAAACTTTTCGGCAAAACAATTCCACAGCCTCGCTTAACAGCATTATATGCATTAAATTCTGATCCTTACTCCTATTCTGGACTTAAATTAAACCCATTGACTTTTACAAAAGAACTCATTGTTTTACATTCTGAAATAGTTGAACTAACCGGATCCATTTTTACTCATTGCTTGGCAAATCTTTACAGGGATGGAAAGGACAGTATGGGTTGGCATGCAGATGACGAAAAGGAACTAGGAAAAAAACCAATAATAGCATCTCTAAGTCTGGGTGCTGTGAGAAATTTTCAGCTGAAGCACAAAACCAATCCAGATCTAAGGCACACCATTCCATTAGCACATGGGAGCTTGCTTATAATGAAAGGCACCACACAAAAATTTTGGAAACATCAATTGCCTAAGACAAAAAAACTTATTGATCTGCGAATAAACCTGACCTTCAGGACTATTATATAATTCGAAGTAGAAATATTTCTAAAAATAGAACCTCAAAAAAGCTAAGCTTAATCGAAAATATCATTTAATACTTGAGCAAGTCTAATACCCCCTTTCTGAAGTTGTTCCCCAACTACAGGAAACCAATCGTACATGTACCTATAACTCAATTTTTCACCTACTTCGGCAGAAGCATACACTCTCGTGCTTAGCGCCTTGGATTCATACATCCAATCTTCAAAGGTTCCACTAGAAATACTTTTTCTTTGCTCTTTCGAAAGTTGAGAAGTATTTTGAGCCATTTCAGAATAACTCATTTGGTAAGAGTCTATCATTTCGCTATCCCAAAGCCTATGAAGATTGCTGCCTTCGCCAAACCATCTCACTTGAATATCGTTACCTCCTTTATCTTCTCCCCTACCTGTATGCAATGGCTGATGAAGATCTCCCATAAAATGAACCAACATCTTTAAATAAAATTCTTTCTCCTCTTTAGGCGAATTCTTGTCCTTTAATACGTCAACGCATTTTCTTAGTGCCATTAGAAGGTCCCCATCTGGATTGGCATCCTCTACTTTATACTTAGTAGCCCCTTCAGGTAAATTCACATAATGCCATGGACCGAATTTTCTATATTCAGAATCACTTTTTATTTCATCTCCAAAAGTAGAGACAAATGCAAGGCTTTTGCCATTCAATAATTTGGCGATCTCTTTTTTAGCATCTTTACTAAGGTAAGATTGTGCAATCTCCGCAGTGGCTCGGTGTCCTGTTTGGCCCCAATCGTTATACCCTGCAAAGCCAACAGAAATATTAAATAAAAAATAGGCTGATAATAGTAATTGTTTCATAAATCCTTTTTTTACAAATATAAATAACCTAAAATAATCTTATTGTTAATATTTCATTAGGATTTAATAATTTAATATAATACATTTATGATATCATTTTAATATCATTTTTAACTATACTATCATGGATATAAACGAAAAAACCACGACTCCCTCAAATGGTTATGTCATGCTCTTAATTATTATTCTGTTACTCATAATTGGGGTTGCAGGCCTTATTATGATGAAGATGCCATTATTCATCCTTTTAATTTTGGTAACGCTCGCGATGGTTCCGGGATTGATCCTTGTAAATCCAAATGAATCCAGGGTACTGTTGCTGTTTGGGAAATATAAAGGCACTGTGAAAAATAATGGGCTTTTTTGGGTGAATCCGTTCTTCACTAAAACCAAAATATCCCTTAGAGCACGGAATTTTGACAGTGAACGATTAAAAGTAAACGACAAACTAGGAAATCCCATAATGATAAGCACTATTCTTGTTTGGAGGGTAAAGGATACTTTTAAAGCCTCTTTTGATGTAGATAATTTTGAAAATTTTGTAGTGGTACAAACCGATGCAGCGGTAAGAAAACTTGCCAGTATGTACCCGTATGATAATTTTGCAGATGAAGGTTTGGAAGAAGATATTACGCTAAGATCCAGTGTTAATGAAGTTAGTGAAGCGCTAGAAAAGGAACTGGAAGAGCGGCTGGATATTGCTGGTATCGAAGTTTTAGAAGCACGTATTGGGTATTTGGCCTACGCCCACGAAATTGCAAGTGCAATGCTTAAACGCCAACAAGCAACCGCCATTGTTGCGGCCAGGCATAAAATTGTAGAAGGCGCAGTAAGTATGGTAGAAATGGCTTTAAATGAATTGGGCAAGAAAAATATAGTGCATTTGGATGACGAACGTAGGGCCGCGATGGTTAGTAACCTTATGGTGATTCTTTGTGGGGATAAAGATGCTTCCCCAATTGTTAATGCGGGAACCTTAAATCATTAAGATGCGGATCTTCGAAGAAAAACAGCGATTTAGACAATGGTGGGTGATTTTAATTTTAACGGCAACCGCCGTGGGAGTACTGGTAAACCTCTATTATGAAACGGAAGGTTTTACAATTATTGAATCTAATTTTTCTTTAATATTCGCCGCAATTATTATAGCTATTGTTATAGTTGGTTTTTTTATGTTGGAATTAAGGACAAAAATTGATCCTATAGGTATAACTGCCACTTTTCATCCCATTAGTTTTTTCAGCAAGCATTACAATTGGTCGCAAATAGATAAAGTCTACGTTAGAAAATATGCTCCATTGACAGAATATGGAGGATGGGGAATTAGAGGTTTGGGCGAGGCCAAAGCTTACAACGTTGCTGGAAATTATGGCATCCAAATTGTAACCAAGAAGAAAAAGCGTTTTTTAATAGGAACTCAAAGACCACAAGATGCTGAACAAGTTTTAAAAAGATATACTGAAAAAATAAGCCTTTAAATTCTCACTAGAAACCATGAAAAAGCACTTAGTTATTTTAGCAATATTAATTTTCAATTTTGGGTTCTCCCAGAACGATTCTATAATTGAAAGCGAATTGGCTATCAATAAATTTATCGATGGCACTTTAACCACGCCAGTAGATTTGGAACATCCCAATCTTGTAATTCTAATTCAAGGTTCCGGTCCCACCGATAGAAACGGGAATGGATTTATGATGAAAAATAATGGCTCCAAACTCATCGCCAAAGAATTAGCAGAAAATGAAATTGCCTCCTATAGGTTTGACAAGCGGATATTTAAAATGAACAAATTAAAGATCCGTGAAGAAGAACTTAGTTTTGAAGATTTTATACAGGACGTAAGTGACATCCTGGATTATTTCAAAGCACAGGACAAATACAAAAAAATCATCGTTGCTGGTCATAGCGAAGGGTCCTTAATCGGGATGCTCGCAGCCCAAAATAAGGCCGATGCCTTTATTTCACTTGCCGGTGCAGGGAGAAGTATAGACCATATAATTGTAGATCAGCTAGCAAAACAATCCCCGGAATTAGCTGAAAATTCAGAGAATGCATTTAAAGAAATAAAAGAACGCGGAAAAACCTCAAATTACAATCCTTTGCTCCAGTCTGTTTTTCGACCAAGTGTTCAGCCATTTTTAAAATCTTGGATGAAGTATAATCCTACTGAAGAAATAGCCAAACTAAACATCCCTGTTCTTATAATAAATGGAAGTTTCGATATCCAGGTAGACACTACGGAAGCTAATTTATTGGCAGAGGCCAATCCTAACGCAAAACTAGTAATATTGGATAAAATGAATCATGTGTTCAGGAAGATCGAAGGAGACAACTTAGAGAACACCAAGGCTTACAATGAGCCAAATAGGCCATTGCATCCAGAACTAATCCCAATCTTGGTAGATTTTATAAAGTCAGTTAAGTAAAAAAATGAGTAAAAAGAAAGCATTTGCCTTAAGGCTAAATGAAGATATGCTAAAAGCTATCGAGAAGTGGGCTTCAGATGATTTCCGAAGTACCAATGGACAGATAGAATGGATGCTTTCTAGGGCGTTGAAGGAAGCCAAAAGGCAGCCCAAAAAGAAAGAAGAAAATTAAATGAAGTACAAAATAGTTTTTTCAGATATCGATGGAACATTACTGGATAAGGAACGCCAGTTATCTCCTTCAACCATTTCAGAAATAAAGAAATTAAAAAATAAAATTCCCTTTATTCTTATTTCAGCTAGGATGCCTGCAGCCATGAGGCATCTTCAGAAAGAATTGGAAATAGGGGAGCTCCCAATTATAAGCTATAACGGCGGTCTAATAATCGTGAACAATCAAGTTGTGAACACAACGGAGATTCCAGTTTCTATTATTGAGCATCTAACCAATTGGAATTCTAGTTTAAAGTGCCATTTAAGCTTATATCATAATGATGAATGGTATGTTCCTTCAATGGATCTTTGGGCAAAAAGGGAAGAGAACAATACCAAGATCTCGCCAAAAGTAAAAATAAGTGAAGATGTCATCAAAAAATGGAGAACAGAAAATAAAGGTGCGCACAAGATCATGGCGATGGGAGAAGTAGCCCAAATAGATGAAATTGCAGATTTTCTTGGTAAAGAATATCCAAACGAACTTCACCTATACAGATCTAAATCCACATATCTTGAAATTTCACCAAAAAGCATCTCTAAACTAACAGCGATCAAATTTTTACTGGAGCAACATTTTAATTTTGACCTTGAAGATGTGATCGCTTATGGAGACAACTATAACGATGTGGAAATGCTAAACCATGTAGGTTTTGGGGTGGCAGTAGGAAATGCGCGGGAAGAAGCAAAGCTTGTCGCAAATCATATTACAGGCTTCAGCATTGAAGATGGAGTTGCTCAAAGCTTGCAGCAATTAATCCCATTGGAGAATTGGTAAACCTCATTTTCATTTTCATAATTAGGAACCTTTGGGACAAGCTTACGAGATATGGAATTGGAAAATACTTATAAAAATTCGGGACATTCGGATATTTTTCGGGACACGGAATTTAAACCTTCAATGAGGGATAAAAATTGTATTTTGGCGGACAAACAAAATAATTCATGGAAAACGCTCCCCTATTTACCAACGATGCCATAGTATTAGGAATTTTAATGGTCTCTTTAGGGTTTGTATTTTTAACCTCTGCCAAGGATAAAGGGTTTTGGAAAAAATTCTATTCTATCGTTCCCGCACTTTTAATGTGCTATTTGATTCCTGCCATATTCAATTCCTTGAATATCATTTCAGATGAAACCTCACAGCTCTATTTTATTGCCAGCAGGTATTTATTACCGGCTTCGTTGGTATTAATGACACTGAGCATAGATTTGAAAGCAATCTTTAATTTGGGGCCAAAGGCATTGATCATGTTCTTTACCGGTACCATAGGAATAATAATAGGTGGGCCTTTAGCAATTCTTTTGATTTCGATTTTTTCTCCTGAAACCGTTGGGGGAATTGGTCCAGATGCCGTTTGGAGAGGCTTGTCCACCTTGGCAGGAAGTTGGATTGGCGGCGGAGCCAACCAAGCTGCCATGTTGGAGATATACGAGTACAATCCAGATCTATATGGCGGGATGGTACTTGTGGATATCGTGGTTGCGAACCTTTGGATGGCGATCATCTTGTTTGGTATTGGAAGAAATGAGCGAATCGATAAATGGCTAAATGCAGACGATTCGGCTATTGTAAACCTTAAAAACCAAGTTGCCGCTTATGCAGAGAGTGTTACAAGGATCCCATCACTTGCAGATATCATGATTCTCCTAGCGCTAGCCTTTGGTGCTGTAGGAATCGCACATTGGGGAGCAGATGGAATTTCAGCTTACCTTTCGGCCAATTTTAAAGTTTTCACCGATAATAAAAGTGCATTATCCTCCTTTTCCTCTTCCTTTTTCTGGATGATTTCCATTGCCACTGCAATTGGAATTATACTTTCCTTCACCAAATTTAAATCTTATGAAGGGGCGGGGGCAAGCAAGATAGGAAGTGTGTTTATATATATGCTCGTGGCAACAATCGGAATGAAAATGGACCTAACCATGGTGTTTGATAACCCCGGCCTTATTGCTATTGGTGTGGTTTGGATGGCTATCCATGCTGTACTTTTAATTTTGGTGGCCAAATTAATTAAAGCTCCATATTTCTTTCTTGCAGTTGGTAGTCAGGCGAACGTGGGTGGCGCGGCGAGTGCCCCTGTGGTAGCCGCTGCTTTTCACCCCTCTCTTGCAACAGTTGGTGTATTACTAGCAGTGTTTGGTTACGTGGTGGGTACCTACGGTGCCATACTGTCCACAATTTTAATGCAAATGGCTGCTGCCAGTTAGTAATCAAGAACCTCGGGGCATCCCGTTAAAAATATCGGGAGGGGGAATTAAACCCTCAATGAGGGATTAAATAAAAATTTATAAGATATTTGCCACCAAAACATTTCAACTAAAATTGATGAAAAAATTAAGTTTATTACTACTCGTTCTTTTGGGTCTCACCGCATGTTCCGATAAGGAAAACAATCTTTTGGTAAAGGGGCAGGTTAAAGGATTGAAAAAGGGAACTATCTATTTACAGAAAATTGATGATACCTTATTGGTAAATGTAGATTCTGTGATGATCGATGGCGATGCAAATTTTGAATTGGGCGATTATTTGGAAAGTCCCCAAATCATGTACCTATTACTAAATAAAATAGATAATGAGGTTTATAATGATAGAATTGAATTCTTTGCTGAAGAAGGGGAAGTGACTATACATACTACTTTAAAGGATTTTGAAGTAGATGCAAAAGTAGTTGGTTCTGCAAATCAGGAAAAACTCACGGAATACAAAGAGATGATGCAACGCTTTAATGACAAAAATTTGGAATTGATTCAGAAGAATTTTGAAGCACAGCGGGATAAAAATGAAGATTTGATTATTTCCACCAACCAGGAATACGATAGGCTATTAACGAGAAAATATTTATATACGGTTAATTATGCCATGAACAATAAAGATTTAGAGATCGCCCCCTATTTGGCGCTTTCTGAAATCTTTGATGCAAATATCAAATATCTGGACACTATTTATACCTCCCTTACTCCAGAAGTAAAAAAATCCAAATACGGGAAAGAGCTAAAATCATTTTTAAAGGAACGAAGAAAAAATGAAAAGCTGGAGAGCAAAGTGGAAAATCAATAAGAGCGTTTTTAATTTAATTATAATGTTAATGTAAAAGACACTGTCTCAAAGTCAGGTACGTGTCATCCTGAGACCCGTGAAAAAAAATAGCTAACGCAGGAAATTGACGTGTTTAAAAGTTGCTCCAAATATAGCGCATTGAAGGATTTTAGAGCAGATTTCTCCTAGCTCGGACAACAATAAATTAGAGTTGTCATTCTGAAGAAAACGTAGTGGACTGAAGAATCTCAATAAATAAATCAAAATCAATTTAATTAGAGATCCCTCCTAGCGTCGGGATGACAAAGTATTCAAAATACGTTAATGGTAATTTATTTCAGGATCTTAACTAATTGAAAATCAATATCGGTTAGAAGCTCAAACACTTCTGATAGCTACTGGAACAGCTTGACAAAAAAGGCGCTTTTTAAACCACCTCATTTTTAGTGTGGAAAATATTACCAAGACATTTTCTAGCATAAAAAAATAGCCAATGCTTTTTCCATTTAATCCATAAAAAACCCTCTCCAAATGGCGAGGTTTAAAAGGAGAGCCGATGGAGGGACTTCCTTCGACTTCGCTCAGGACAGGCTTATCGTCCAAACAAAATAAAAGTAAAAAAGCTCCTCCTAATGGAGAAGCTTTTTCTAGAGCCGATAGAGGGACTCGAACCCACGACCTGCTGATTACAAATCAGCTGCTCTAGCCAGCTGAGCTACATCGGCATCTAACAAATATTATAATTTATTGATCTTCTCTACCAAAGCATTCGCTTTAGTTTCAAGATCCTTTTCTATACCTTTAAAATGTTTCTTTTTATCTTCAACATTCTTCTGATTGATCTTAGCGATTAATTCATCAAAAGCTACGATAGCTTCATCGACAATCACCTCGGTTTTTTTTGGGTCTTGCTTGGGATCAGCTAATTGGTGGATATATGCAGCTTCAATAATATCTCCCATCACATAATTCACATCCCTTTTTAACAATCTCTTACTTGCCATATTTTCTAAATTTTAAGTTGCGAATTTAATCTATTTTCCAATAAGACTACACACTTACCTCCAAAATTTTTGCTCCTGCACTATTTATTTTAATTTTCGTTGCGCAAGCAGGTATTAACAAGGTTTCCCCTTGTTTTAAAATTTCTGTATTTGCATTTTCCAGATCAATAACAGATTCTCCTTCTACTCCAATTAACATCCAAAAACAATCTTTTTGAGAATAATCTTTTGTTAATTCACCTATAACAGCAATAATTATTCATCCTTTTGCATCTTAATTTTCTTTATTGCTTTTGTGGTGTGTGAAGCTGCATTAAAATTGTTGTACTGCATAATCAATTCCCCTTTTTTATCGAACACAAAAGTTTCCCTTCCTGGCAGCAGTCCCAAAAGTGCCGGTTTAACACCAAAAGCATTTCGGGCTTTTTTTTCTATATCTGATAAAAAAATAAAGGGTAATTGGTATTTTGATTTAAACCTCTTGTGGGATGCCTCAGAGTCCGAGCTTATTCCTATAACTTCAGCATCCATTGCCTTAAATTCCTCATATTTATCTCGAAATTCGCAAGCTTCTTTTGTGCATCCAGGAGTAAAATTCTTCGGGTAAAAATAAACTACCAAAGCTTGCTTTCCAGAGAATTTATTCAGTGCAAACAACTCCCCGGTTTCGTCTGGAATGCTGATATTGGGTATCTTATCCCCTATTTTTAATGCCATCTATCCTCCATTATAAGTAACAAAATTCCTCGGAGTCTCATATAAGGTTACGCTAAGCTCCATGGTTTCTTTAAGTTTGGGCCTTAATTTATTCCAAACAACCACTGCGATATTTTCTGCAGTAGGATTCAATTTTTTAAACTCTTCAACTTCAACATTCAAATTCTTATGATCTAAATATTCTTCAATTTCTGAAGCAATAAGGTCTTTTAACACCTTCATATCCACTACAAACCCGGTTTCTGGATCTATATCTCCTTTAACAGATACCGTTAATTCGTAATTATGCCCATGAAAATTGGGATTGCTGCATTTTCCAAATATCTTCCGATTCCTATCATCATCCCAATCCTTGCGATACAACCTATGGGCAGCGTTAAAATGAGCTTTTCTATGTACAGTTACTTTCATCGTTCTATAGATTGGTAATATTTCTCAAAAATAATCTTAAACCATGCAGTATATATCGATGGATTATTTACCATATCCTTTGCCACCTCCTCCAATCTCATCCACTTCCATGCCCCAGCTTCTTCAGGATTAAGTTTTGGTTCCTCAGTATAGTTCCCAACCAATATATGGTCAAATTCATGTTCTGTCAAGCCATTATCAAACGGAGCTTTATAAATGAAGGAAATAGTGTCTTCCAGTTCTGCAGTAAAGCCCATTTCTTCTTGAAGGCGTCTTTTACCAGCTTCAATATTTGTTTCCCCTTCTCTTTGATGACTACAACAAGTGTTGGTCCATAATCCGGGAGAATGATATTTTGAAAGTGCCCTTTGCTGAAGCATCAATTCATTCTTTTCATTGAATATAAATACTGAAAATGCACGGTGCAACAGTCCTTTTTCGTGGGCTTCCATCTTTGGCATTAAACCAATAGGCTCGTCCTTTTGATTTACCAAGATCACTTTTTCTTCTGTCATAGCTAAAATTGAAAATCAAAAATACAAAATCGCACTACCAAATCATAGGAAAAATAGGAGCTAGCAGCTGAAAATTCATTTTTAAATAATAAGATCCAAATCAAAGAACAATTCCCATTTCTGGATCAAAAATTTTATCTTTGCAGCCTTAAATAAGCCTATGAAATTTACCGACGAGATAAAAAGAAGAAGAACATTTGGCATTATTTCTCACCCAGATGCCGGAAAAACCACGTTAACTGAAAAGCTTTTGCTATTTGGTGGCGCGATACAAGAGGCCGGGGCGGTAAAATCCAATAAAATAAAAAAAGGCGCAACCAGTGATTTTATGGAGATAGAGCGCCAACGCGGAATTTCTGTAGCTACTTCAGTACTTGCATTCGAATATGATGGAATAAAGATCAATATCCTGGATACTCCCGGGCACAAGGATTTTGCTGAAGATACTTTTAGAACCTTGACCGCGGTAGATAGTGTTATTGTAGTGATAGATGTTGCAAAAGGTGTCGAAGAGCAAACCGAAAAGTTGGTAGAGGTTTGTAGAATGCGAAATATTCCAATGATCGTTTTTATTAATAAAATGGATCGTGAAGGAAAAGATGCCTTTGAATTGCTGGATGAAATTGAACAAAAATTAAGCTTACGGGTTACTCCTTTAAGCTTTCCAATTGGAATGGGTTACGACTTTAAAGGGATCTATAATATCTGGGAGAAGAATATCAACCTTTTTACTGGCGATCCTAGAAAGGATATTGAGGACACCATTGAAATCTCCGATCTTAAATCGGAAAAACTGGACGAACTTTTAGGTTCTAAGGCTGCTGATACTTTAAGAGAGGAGATCGAATTAATAGACGGTGTGTATCCAGATTTTGATAATAAGGAATACTTAGAAGGAAATTTACAGCCCGTATTTTTTGGATCGGCGCTTAATAATTTTGGGGTTCGGGAATTATTGGATTGTTTTGTGAGCATTGCTCCCACTCCACGTGCTAAAGCAAGTGAAGAAAGAATTGTAGAACCAGACGAAAAACAATTTACCGGCTTTGTATTTAAGATCCATGCGAATATGGACCCAAAGCATCGCGATCGCCTGGCATTTGTAAAGATCGTATCTGGTATTTTCGAAAGAAACAAACCCTACTTACATGTAAGGCATGGGAAAAATTTAAAATTCTCCAGTCCGAATGCCTTTTTTGCTGAAAAGAAGGAAATTGTAGACACCTCCTATCCAGGCGATATTGTGGGGCTACATGACACCGGGAACTTTAAAATTGGAGACACACTTACCGAAGGGGAAGTGCTTCATTATAGAGGGATTCCAAGTTTCTCCCCAGAACATTTCCGCTATATAAACAACGCCGATCCTATGAAATCCAAACAATTGGAAAAAGGGATCGATCAGTTAATGGATGAAGGGGTTGCGCAATTGTTCACCTTGGAAATGAACAATAGAAAAGTGATAGGAACCGTTGGCGCACTTCAATTTGAAGTTATTCAATATAGATTGGAACATGAATATGGTGCTAAATGCACTTATGAGAATGTAAATGTCTTTAAAGCCACATGGGTGGAAGTAAAAGATCCAAAAAGTGAAGAATTTAAGGACTTTAAAAGGGTAAAGGCAAAATTCCTAGCTCACGATAAAAGAGGGCAATTGGTTTTCTTTGCAGATTCTCAATTCTCTTTACAAATGACACAATCCAAATACCCAAGTATTAAATTTCATTTGGTTTCGGAATTCTAAAAAATAAGTTTTTAAAATTTATAATTTCATAAAAGTAGACCAACCAAAAACTTGCATTTTTGATGCAATCTATTGATATTATAATCCCTCGATTCTAAGGAAAACCGAGGGGTTTTTTTTGCATTTAAAATTATTAGAAGGTAAAATTTATTCTAAATATTTCTTTTGGCTTATGCTATTTTCAGGTATGTAATAAATCTAAAACAATTCTTTCAAATATTTAATATTAGACTTTGCAGTAGCAATAGCATCAGCAGCATGTCCATTCAACATTAATTTTCCCATACTTGTAGCAAAACCTTTCATTTGACTGAATTCAACTTTAGGAGGCATTGCTAAAGCATCAGGATCTGTATAAATATTTACAAGAGCAGGGCCATTATGCGCAAATGCCTCTAACAAAGCACCTCTAACATCTTGACACGCCTCTACGCTCCAAGACTTTATATCCATGGCTTCAGCAACCTTAGCAAAATCTGGATTTTTCATATCGGTTTGCCATTGTGGGTATCCCGCAACTTGCATTTCAAGCCGTACCATTCCCAACGTTCGATTATTGAAAATAATTATTTTTGCTGGTATATTGTACTGGCTTATGGTCATTAAATCTCCTAAAAGCATACTAATTCCCCCATCGCCACATAACGCAATAACTTGACGATCTGGTCTTGAAAGTCCTGCTCCAATAGCCATAGGCATCGCATTCGCCATAGAACCATGGTTAAATGAACCTGTTAGATACCTATTGCGTTTCCCCTTAATATATCTGGCTGCCCACACGGCAGACATCCCAGTATCAACTGTAAAAATAGCATCGTCTGCAGCTACTTCATCAATTACAGAAGCCACAAATTCGGGATGAATATTTTTTTCTTCAGATTTCGCTTTTACGTAAGAAGCATATTTTTCTTCTTGCTCCTTATGCAGTTTCTGCATATCTTTTAAAAATGCATCATTAGTTTTATTTTCTAACATTGGGAGTAAAACTTTCAATGTATCTTTTATTTTACCCGCATAACCGTAATCAACTTTTGCGCGCCTACCAATACGTTCTGGTTTATCATCTATTTGAATGATCGTATTTTCTTCAGGTAAAAAGTCGGTGTATGGAAAATCTGTGCCTAATAGAATTAGCAAATCAGCTTCGTGCATGGCTTTAAATCCAGATTTGCTTCCTAATAATCCATTTAGACCTACAGCATATGGATTACTTATTTTGTCAAAAAATATTTTACCTCGGAAACTATAGCCCATAGGAGCATTTAATTTTTCTGAAAGCTGCATCGCCTCTTCTTGTGCATCTTTACAACCATAACCACAGAACAACATCACTTTTTTATTGGAGTTTATTACTTCTGCCAGTTGTTTCATTTCTTCCTTTCCAGGAATAAGTCTGGAGTTAGTATGAAAATTTTTATGAGCAGTAGTAATATGCTCCACATCGGCTTCTGAAACATCTCCCGGCAATCCTACAACAGCAACACCCCTGTGTTGAATTGCATGTTGAATTGCAGTTTGGAATGCATTCGCTGCCTGTTCTGGAGTATTTGCCATTACACAATATTTGCTGCAATCGTCAAACAGTTTAACAACGTTGGTTTCTTGGAAATTATCCATCCCCGCTTTGTTAGTATTTATAGTGGTAGCAATTGCAATTACTGGGTTTCCAGATCGATTGGCATCGTATAAGCCATTTATTAAGTGTACGTGACCTGGGCCGCTACTCCCCATGCAACAACCAATCCCGTCAAGTTCGGCATCCATAGAAGCAGCATAGGCTCCTGCTTCCTCATGGCGTACATGAATCCATTCAATTCTTCCATCTCTTCGCACTGCATCGTTAATAGGGTTTAAACTATCACCAGTAACGGCATATAACCTTTTAACACCTGCATTTACTAAATTTTCTACTAATATATCTGCTACTTTCTTCGCCATTTTTCTGCTTTTTCATAAAGATAGCAAGCGAAGGCTTGGTTTTCTATTAAGGCGACGTTAAATATTTTTTTGTAAGAAAATGCAGTTAATTTTTTTTCATAATTGTTTCAAAATTCAAAGATACTAATTCTTCAATACTCAAAAATTGCGTTTGAATTCTTTTTTATCTTAATGATATATAACTTTCTGGATTGTCTAAGAATTTCTTTGAGTAGTTCAATTTTAAAATTAAATTTATGCTTATCCGTTTAAACACCTAAAAATAGGTTTTGTCTCCCTGGGCGGAATCGAAGGGTTAAACAAAGGCGTCACGACTGCGCTCGACGTGACATTTTTAGTTCCATTATGCCTTTTAGGCATATTAGCGGTATACAATTAAATTATCTCCAAAATCCTTTAAAAGTATATTGTTATAAATACATAGGTATGAAAAATGGCATTTTAGCCATGCCCTAATTAAAGAAATTAGGCTTGGCCCGTTGGTCCAAAATTCAATGGAATTGGAGGCTGCTCGTAATCTTTTATTTCCCCGTGTGCCTTTTCAAAACGCTTTACGTTATCTCCCAATGCCTTTAATAACCTCTTAGCATGTTGTGGGGTTAATATAATTCTCGATTTCACCTTGCTCTTAGGTGTTCCGGGCATTATACTCACAAAATCCACTACAAATTCCGATACCGAATGATTGATGATGGCTAGATTGGAATAGGTTCCCTCAGCTATTTTTTCATCCAATTCTATATTGATCTGTCCTTGTTTAGGCTTTTTATCTTGGTCGCTCATTTTTTATGTTTAATTGTTATTTGCTGTGAGGTTGTAACGTAGTAATGTTGTGATGTTGTAACGTTGTGATGCTGTGTGGTAATAGTGTAATTGTGCCCATTAATTCCATTTTCTTCATCACTTCTTCACTCTTTCACTCCTTCACTTTTTCACTCTTTCACTCTTTCACTCTTTCACTCTTTCACTCCCTTAAATATAACAAAAATAAAAAGGGCCACAAATTGCAGCCCTCTTCAAATAAATATTTAAAACATTAGTTATAGTTAACTTCCTGCTTCTTCTCCATCATTTCGTTAAGCTCTTCTTTAGAACCCACAATTATGTTGTCGTAAGCACGCATTCCAGTACCTGCAGGGATCTTATGTCCAACGATAACGTTCTCCTTAAGTCCTTCTAGGTAATCTATCTTACCGGCTACTGCTGCCTCATTCAACACTTTAGTAGTTTCCTGGAAGGAAGCTGCAGAGATGAAGGATTTAGTTTGTAGGGAAGCTCTTGTTATACCCTGTAGAATTGGTGTAGCCGTAGCATTTACCGCATCTCTAGCTGTAGCAAGTTCTTTGTCCTCTCTTCTTAAAGATGAATTTTCATCTCTTAGATCACGAACACTTACAAGTTGACCCGCTTTAAGTTTCGTAGAATCACCAGGATTTTTGATTACCTTCAATCCAAATAAGTTGTCATTTTCTTCAATGAAATCTGACTTGTGGATCAATTGGTTTTCCAAGAAAATAGTATCCCCGGAATCTACAATTCTTACTTTACGCATCATTTGTCTAACAACAACCTCAAAATGCTTGTCGTTGATCTTCACACCTTGTAAACGATATACTTCTTGTACTTCGTTTACCAAATATTGCTGAACCGCGTTTGGTCCTTTGATACTCAAGATGTCCTCTGGAGTAATAGATCCATCAGATAATGGCATTCCCGCACGAATATAATCGTTTTCCTGAACAAGGATCTGGTTAGAAAGTTTTACCAAATACTTTTTAACTTCCCCTAATTTAGACTCCACGATGATCTCACGGTTCCCTCTTTTGATCTTACCAAAAGAAATCACACCATCTATTTCACTAACAACCGCAGGGTTAGAAGGGTTACGCGCTTCGAATAATTCGGTTACACGTGGAAGACCTCCCGTAATATCCCCAGACTTGGAAGATTTTCTTGGTATCTTAACCAAGATCTTACCAACCTTGATCTTTTCATCTTTATCTACCATAAGGTGAGCCCCAACTGGTAGGTTATAAGAACGTATAACTTCATCTTTCTTACCTAAAATAAGTAAGGTCGGAATCATTTTCTTGTTCTTGGAATCTGAAATTACTTTTTCTTGGAACCCGGTTTGCTCATCTATTTCAACTTGGTAGGTATAACCTTGTTCGATATTTTCGTACTTGATCTTACCAGCAAATTCTGAAATGATCACCCCGTTATAAGGATCCCATTGGCAAACAATATCATTAGGTTTAACAGTGTCGCCACTTTTTATGAAGATTTGAGAACCATAAGGAATGTTATTAGTACTTAACACCACTCCGGTTTTCTTGTCCTTTACTTTAAGCTCTGAAGTTCTAGAGATTACGATATCTGTAATAGATCCATCTGGACCTTCACCTTTAACAACCTTTAGATCTTCAATTTCTGCCACTCCACCAAACTTAACAAGAAGTTTGTTTTCTTCTGAAATGTTTCCTGCAATACCACCCACGTGGAAGGTACGTAGTGTAAGTTGTGTTCCCGGCTCTCCAATAGATTGAGCAGCAACAACTCC
The DNA here is from genome assembly GCF_007827275.1 of Gillisia sp. Hel_I_86. Taxonomy (NCBI): domain Bacteria; kingdom Pseudomonadati; phylum Bacteroidota; class Flavobacteriia; order Flavobacteriales; family Flavobacteriaceae; genus Gillisia; species Gillisia sp. Hel_I_86. The sequence continues at coordinate 421,869 of NZ_VISE01000001.1, forward strand.
TACAGCTTCTCCACGTTGCACCAATTTATTTGTTGCAAGGTTTCTACCGTAACATTTCACACAAATTCCTTTCTTAGCCTCACAAGTAAGAGCAGATCTTACTTCAACACTAGGAATAGGAGCTTCGTTTATTTTCTTAACAGCTTCTTCAGAAATCTCCTCTCCCGAAGCTACCAAAAGCTCTTCGGTTAATGGATTGTAAACGTCATTTAAGGAAATTCTTCCTACAATTCGTTCTCCTAAAGATTCTACTATTTCGTCATTTTTCTTGAGCGCTGTAACTTCTACTCCTCTTAACGTGCCACAGTCTTCTTCGTTTACAATAACATCTTGGGAAACATCTACCAATCTACGGGTTAAGTAACCTGCATCGGCAGTTTTAAGTGCGGTATCGGCAAGACCTTTACGAGCACCGTGAGTTGAGATAAAATATTCAAGAATGGACAGCCCTTCCTTAAAATTGGATAAAATAGGGTTTTCAATAATTTCTCCTCCACCAGAGTTGGATTTCTTAGGCTTCGCCATCAATCCACGCATCCCGGTTAACTGACGAATCTGTTCTTTAGATCCACGCGCACCAGAATCAAGCATCATGTACACAGAGTTGAATCCTTGGTTATCCTCACGAATACGCTTCATAGCCAATTCTGTAAGTCCAGCGTTGGTTGCAGTCCAAATATCAATTACCTGATTATAACGTTCGTTGTTGGTAATAAGACCCATGTTATAGTTACCAATGATTCCTTCCACCTGTTCGTTGGCTTCATCGATCATGGATTGCTTTTCTTCTGGGATAATAATATCCCCTAAACTGAACGATAAACCACCTGTATAAGCGAATTTATATCCTAAGCTTTTAATGTTATCAAGGAATTCAGCAGTTTCAGCAACACTGGTCACTTTTAATACCCTTCCAATAATATCGCGCAAAGATTTCTTGGTTAATACTTCATTGATAAATCCAGCTTTTGGAGGTACTGTTTCATTAAACAATACTCTACCAGTGGTAGTTTCAATAATTTTATCAACCAATTCTCCTTCTTCATTTAAATCTTGAGTTCTTATTTTTATAGAAGCATTAAGATCTACCATTTTCTCGTTGAAAGCGATAATAACCTCTTCTGCTGAATAAAAAGTAAGTCCTTCTCCTTTAATCTTCACTTCATCTGTAGATACTCTAAGTTTGGTCATGTAATAAAGACCAAGTACCATATCCTGGGATGGAACTGTAATTGGCGATCCATTTGCAGGGTTCAAGATGTTATGGGACCCTAACATTAAAAGTTGGGCTTCCAGGATAGCTTCTGGTCCAAGTGGCAAGTGAACTGCCATTTGATCCCCATCAAAATCGGCGTTGAATGCCGTAGTTGCCAATGGGTGAAGTTGAATTGCTTTTCCTTCAATAAGTTTTGGTTGGAATGCCTGGATCCCTAAACGGTGAAGCGTAGGAGCCCTGTTCAATAATACAGGATGCCCTTTAAGTACATTCTCTAATATATCCCAAACAACTGGTTCTTTTTTGTCTATGATCTTCTTGGCAGACTTCACAGTTTTCACAATTCCTCTTTCAATCAATTTTCTGATTACGAAAGGTTTGTAAAGTTCTGCAGCCATATCCTTGGGAATACCACATTCAAACATTTTTAATTCTGGTCCTACAACAATTACAGAACGAGCAGAATAATCCACACGCTTACCAAGTAAGTTCTGACGGAAACGCCCTTGTTTTCCTTTTAAGGAATCTGAAAGGGATTTCAATGGCCTGTTGGAATCTGTTTTTACTGCTGAAGACTTTCTTGTATTATCGAATAACGAATCTACAGACTCCTGTAGCATACGTTTTTCGTTCCGAAGAATTACTTCCGGAGCTTTTATTTCCATCAATCGCTTTAAACGATTGTTGCGAATAATTACCCTACGATAAAGGTCATTTAAATCTGAAGTTGCGAAACGTCCACCATCCAAAGGCACTAAAGGTCTAAGTTCTGGAGGAGTAATTGGCACCACCTTCATGATCATCCATTCCGGACGGTTCTCCCTATTTTTATTTGCATCCCTAAAAGCTTCTACAACTTGTAGTCTCTTTAAAGCCTCCGTTTTACGTTGTTTGGAAGTTTCGTTGTTCGCTTTATGTCTTAGATCGTAAGAAAGTTCATCAAGATCTATTCTTTTTAAAAGTTCGATCAAACATTCTGCTCCCATCTTAGCGATGAATTTATTTGGATCTGTATCGTCCAAATAAAGGTTTTCTTGTGGAAGGGTATCTAAAATATCAAGATATTCTTCTTCTGTTAAGAAGTCCATCTTTTTTACTGGTTCTCCTTCAGCATTCTTTGCAATACCTGCTTGGATCACTACATAACGCTCATAGTAAATAATCATATCCAATTTCTTGGAAGGAAGACCCAATAAGTATCCTATTTTGTTTGGCAAAGAACGGAAATACCAGATATGCGCTACAGGAACAACTAAGTTGATGTGCCCAACACGGTCACGACGTACTTTTTTCTCTGTAACTTCTACCCCACATCTATCACATACAATTCCTTTGTATCGGATTCTTTTATATTTTCCACAGGCACATTCGTAATCCTTAACAGGACCAAAAATTCGCTCACAGAATAACCCGTCACGCTCAGGCTTGTGCGTACGATAGTTGATAGTTTCAGGCTTTAGAACTTCTCCTCTGGATGCCGCTAAAATGGATTCCGGGGAAGCTAAACCTATAGAGATTTTATCAAACCTCTGTTCTGTACTCTTATCATTATTTCTAGCCATAATCAATGCTATCTAATTATTGTGAAAATCCTGTTTTTAAGGTTGAGCACTTTCATGCTCAACCTATAATAACAGTATATTATTCTTCTAATCTAATATCCAATCCCAATCCTTTCAATTCGTGCATTAACACGTTGAAAGATTCAGGTAGTCCCGGCTCTGGCATAGGCTCTCCTTTTACGATTGCCTCGTAAGTTTTAGCCCTACCAATTACATCATCCGATTTTACGGTCAAGATCTCACGCAAGGTTGCAGAAGCTCCATAAGCCTCCAATGCCCAAACTTCCATCTCTCCAAAACGTTGACCTCCAAATTGCGCTTTACCACCTAATGGTTGTTGCGTAATAAGAGAGTATGGCCCTATAGAACGTGCGTGCATCTTATCATCGATCATATGTCCTAATTTCAACATATAAATAATTCCTACAGTTGCAGCTTGATCGAATCTATCTCCAGTTCCACCATCATAAAGATATGTATGACCAAATCTTGGTACACCGGCTTCATCTGTTAATTCATTGATCTGATCTAGTGTAGCACCATCAAAAATTGGGGTAGCATATTTTCTACCTAATTTTTGTCCTGCCCATCCCAACACGGTCTCATAAATTTGACCAATGTTCATACGGGAAGGTACCCCAAGTGGGTTCAATACGATATCTACAGGAGTTCCATCTTCCAAGAAAGGCATATCTTCCTGACGAACGATACGTGCAACAATACCTTTGTTACCGTGACGACCCGCCATTTTATCCCCAACCTTCAGTTTTCTCTTCTTAGCAACATAAATTTTTGCTAATTTGATAATTCCCGCAGGTAATTCATCTCCAACAGAGATTGTGAATTTTTCTCTTCTTAAGTTTCCTTGAAGATCATTTTCCTTGATCTTGTAGTTGTGAAGTAAATCTGCAACCAGTTTGTTCAAGTGATCATCTGTAGTCCACGTTCCTTGGGTAAGGTGCGTATAATCGTCTACGGCATTTAACATTTTAAGGGTGTATTTCTTGCCTTTTGGCATTACTTCTTCCCCTAAATCGTTTATTACTCCTTGTGCAGTTTTACCCCCAACAATCGTAAACAACTTCTCGATCAATTCAGCTTTAAGAACATTGAATTTCGCATCATAGTTTTTCTCTAACGTAGACACATCTTCTTTATCCTGAACTCTCTTACGCTTATCTTTTACAGCTCTTGCGAAAAGTTTCTTGTTAATTACAACCCCTCTTAACGATGGGTGCGCTTTTAACGAAGCATCTTTTACATCTCCTGCTTTGTCCCCAAAGATCGCACGCAATAATTTCTCTTCCGGAGTTGGATCGCTTTCTCCTTTTGGAGTGATCTTTCCTATAAGGATATCACCAGGCTTCACTTCAGCTCCAATTCTAATCATACCGTTTTCATCCAAGTCCTTAGTGGCTTCTTCAGAAACGTTTGGAATATCATTGGTTAGTTCTTCGTTACCTAATTTGGTATCTCTAACTTCCAATGAATATTCATCTATATGAATAGAGGTAAATACATCTTCTCTTACAACTCTTTCAGAAATTACAATTGCATCCTCAAAGTTATATCCTTTCCAAGGCATAAAGGCAACCTTCATGTTTCTACCCAAAGCCAGTTCCCCAGCTTCTGTAGCATATCCTTGACAAAGTACCTGACCTTTATAAACCCTATCCCCAACATTTACAATTGGTCTTAAGTTAATAGAAGTACCTTGGTTCGTTTTTCTAAACTTGATAAGGTTGTAAGTTTTAGAATCACTTTCAAAACTCACCATTCTGTCTTCCTCTGAACGGTCGTACTTAATGGTGATTTTTTCAGCATCTACATACTCAACCTCTCCATCTCCTTCAGCATTTATCAATACACGGGAATCTGTAGCTACTTGTCTTTCCAAACCAGTACCAACAATAGGGGATTCTGCCCTTAACAATGGAACCGCCTGACGCATCATGTTAGATCCCATCAATGCCCTATTGGCATCATCATGTTCCAAAAATGGAATCAATGAAGCTGAAATCGAAGAAATTTGGTTTGGTGCAACATCTATATAGTGGATCTCTTTTGGATCTACTACCGGGAAGTCACCTTCCATACGTGCAATAACCTTATCTGTATTAATAGTACCATCATCTTTTAAAGGAATGTTGGCCTGTGCAATCTTTTTGTTCTCTTCTTCTTCCGCACTTAAATAAATAGGTTCTTCAGAAAAATTGATTTTAGCGTTCTCTACAGTTCTATAAGGAGTTTCAATGAACCCCATACCATTCACTTTTGCAAATACAGAAAGTGAAGAGATCAATCCAATGTTTGGTCCTTCAGGAGTTTCAATAGGACAAAGTCTTCCGTAGTGTGTATAGTGAACATCACGTACCTCAAACCCTGCTCTTTCCCTTGAAAGTCCACCTGGTCCTAATGCAGATAACCTACGTTTGTGGGTGATCTCTGCCAAAGGATTTGTTTGATCCATGAACTGGGACAACTGATTGGTTCCAAAGAATGAATTAATTACAGAAGACAAGGTCTTTGCATTAATTAAATCTATAGGAGTAAACACTTCATTATCACGAACGTTCATACGCTCACGAATAGTACGTGCCATACGTGCCAAACCAACACCAAACTGCTGGGAAAGTTGTTCTCCTACTGTTCTAACACGACGGTTGGATAAGTGATCGATATCATCTATCTCTGCTTTAGAGTTAATTAACTCTATTAAATATTTTACAATGGTGATAATATCTTCTTTGGTAAGCACTTGCTTATCCATTCCAATATCAAGACCAAGTTTTTTGTTCATTCTATAACGACCTACTTCCCCTAAAGAGTAACGTTGGTCTGAAAAGAACAATTTATCTATAATACCACGTGCAGTTTCCTCATCTGGCGGTTCCGCATTACGTAATTGACGGTAGATATGCTCAACAGCTTCTTTTTCAGAGTTTGTTGGATCTTTTTGCAATGTATTGTGAATAATTGCATAATCTCCAGTTGAGTTATCTTCCTTATGAAGCAAAATTGTCTTATTACCAGTCTCAAGAATTTCCTCGATATGGTCTTTATTCAATTCTGTATCACGGTCCAATACAATTTCATTTCGCTCGATAGATACAACTTCACCAGTATCTTCATCTACGAAATCTTCATACCATGTATTCAATACTCTGGCTGCCAACTTGCGACCAAGATATTTTTTAAGTCCTGTTTTAGAAACTTTTACTTCCTCTGCAAGGTCGAAGATCTCAAGGATATCCTTATCTCTTTCAAACCCAATTGCACGGAAAAGTGTAGTAACAGGTAATTTTTTCTTTCTATCGATATACGCGTACATCACGTTGTTGATATCGGTAGCAAATTCTATCCAAGAACCTTTAAAAGGAATAACCCGGGCAGAATATAATTTTGTTCCATTCGCATGGAAAGACTGTCCAAAGAAAACACCGGGTGAACGGTGCAACTGAGAAACAACTACCCGCTCTGCTCCATTAATACAAAATGTCCCACTAGGAGTCATATAAGGAATCGTACCCAAATATACATCCTGTACAATAGTTTCGAAATCTTCGTGTTCTGGATCTGTACAATATAATTTTAAGCGGGCCTTTAACGGCACGCTATAAGTCAAACCACGTTCTATACATTCCTGAATGGAATATCTTGGTGGATCCACAAAATAATCCAGGAATTCTAATACGAATTGATTGCGGGTATCTGTAATAGGAAAGTTTTCCAGGAAAGTGTTATAGAGACCTTCATCTCCTCTTTCTTCTGATTTTGTTTCTAATTGAAAGAAGTCCTGAAACGACTTAATTTGGACATCCAAAAAGTCTGGATAATCAGGCTTGTTCTTTACAGAAGAGAAATTCAATCTTTCAGTTTGCGTTGCTAACATCAATGGACGGAATTATAATTTATATAAAATATGTGTGCGTTATAAGGCGAAAAGCTTCATATACGCAAAAGGGTCTAGACCTTCGGGAGCTAGTCCCGAGGTCTAAACCTAAATATATTGCTTGTGCTAAGCTTATTTAAGCTCAACCTCGGCTCCTGCTTCTTCTAATTGTGCTTTTAATGCTTCAGCTTCATCTTTAGAAACTCCTTCTTTTACTGCTTTTGGAGCTCCATCTACTAATTCCTTAGCATCTTTAAGACCTAATCCAGTAAGTTCTTTTACTAATTTTACTACTGCTAATTTAGAACCACCTGGAGCTTTAAGAATCACATCGAATTCTGTTTGCTCATCGGCAGCATCATCACCACCACTAGCTGGACCAGCCATAGCTACAGCAGCAGCTGCAGGCTCGATACCATATTCATCTTTTAATATAGTAGCCAACTCATTTACTTCTTTTACTGTAAGGTTAACCAATTTTTCTGCGAAATCTTTCAAATCTGCCATTTTCTATCGTTTTAAAATGTTCTTTAATTTATAATTGTTAAAAAGTGCGTACGTGTTTATCCTTCTTTTTCAGAAAGGGTTTTAAGAATTCCGGCTAATTTACCACCACTTGATTTTAATGCTGAAATAACATTTTTAGCAGGTGATTGTAATAATCCGATGATATCCCCAATAACTTCTTCTTTAGACTTGATGTTAACCAAGGTCTCTAGGTAGTCATCACCAACATAAATAGCTTCTTCTATAAAGGCGCCTTTAAGTAAAGGTGTTTGAGATTTTTTTCTGAATTCCTTAATTACTTTCGCCGGAGCATTTCCAGTATCCGAAAGCATAATAGAAGTATTACCTTTTAAAACTGAAGGAAGTTCACCGAATTCTTTATCGGAAGCTTCCATAGCTTTAGCAAGCAAGGTATTTTTAACTACTGCAAGTTGTACGTTTGCTTTGTAACAAGCACGACGTAAATTTGAAGTACTCAAGGCGTTTAAACCTGAAATATCTGCAAGGTAAATAATAGAATTATTTGATAACTGCGCAGTTAAATCTTCAATTACCAATGATTTTTCTTCTCTTGTCATAATCTATAATATTATTGCTCAGTGAACCTTTTCGTATCAATCTCAACACTTGGGCTCATTGTAGAAGAAATGTATATACTCTTAATATATATACCCTTCGAAGCCACTGGTTTTAATTTAACCAACGTAGTTAATAATTCTCTTGCGTTTCCAGCAATTTTATCAGCATCAAAAGATGCTTTCCCAATACCTGCGTGTACTATCCCGAATTTATCAACTTTAAAGTCGATCTTACCAGCTTTTACATCAGAAACTGCTTTTGCAACATCCATTGTTACGGTACCGGTTTTTGGGTTGGGCATTAATCCTCTTGGTCCTAAAATCCTACCTAAAGGCCCTAATTTTCCCATTACACTTGGCATGGTGATAATCACATCAACATCTGTCCAACCACCTTTAATCTTATCAAGGTATTCATCCAAACCAACGTAATCTGCTCCGGCTTCTTTAGCTTCAGCTTCCTTGTCTGGGGTTACCAATGCCAATACCTTTACATCTTTACCTGTACCATGTGGAAGAGTTACAACCCCTCTCACCATTTGATTTGCTTTACGTGGATCTACGTTCAAACGAACTGCTAAATCTACTGAAGGATCAAAATTTGCGTTGGTAATTTCTTTTATCAAAACCGAAGCTTCTGCAACCGAATACTGTTTCCCGTTTTCGATTTTAGATTGAGCCTCTTTTTGCTTTTTAGTTACTTTTGCCATTTTTAATATCTATTTTGGATTAAAACGGCGCTTGCCCTTTTACAGTTACACCCATAGAACGAGCAGTTCCTGCAATCATCTTCATAGCCGATTCTATTGTAAATGCATTTAAATCCTGCATTTTATCTTCAGCAATTGCCCTTACTTGATCCCAAGATACACTAGCAATCTTTTTACGATTAGGTTCACCCGATCCTTTTTTTGATTTTGCCGCTTCTAATATCTGCACAGCAGCTGGTGGAGTTTTAATTACGAAATCGAAAGACTTGTCTTTGAATACTGTAATCACTACAGGTAATACTTTACCTGCTTTATCTTGGGTCCTAGCATTAAATTGCTTACAAAACTCCATGATGTTAACTCCGGCAGCACCTAAAGCAGGTCCAACTGGTGGTGATGGGTTAGCAGCACCTCCGCGAACTTGTAGCTTAACAACTTTACTTATTTCTTTTGCCATTATTATTGTTTTTAGATGATAGTTTTAGAGTGGAAGCTTTAAAAACTATCAAAAATATATGTAACAGTAATTCTTTATACCTTTTCTACTTGCATATAACTTAGTTCCAATGGAGTTTTTCTTCCGAAAATCTTCACCATTACCTCAAGTTTACGCTTCTCTTCATTGATCTTCTCTACAGTTCCATTAAAACCGTTAAAAGGACCATCTATTACTTTTATGGTTTCGCCAATAGTAAAAGGTATTGCAACATTATCTGCTTTTACAGATAATTCGTCCACTTTACCTAACATTCTATTTACCTCAGCTTTTCTAAGTGGCACAGGATCCCCTCCTTTTGTTTCACCTAAAAAACCTATTACGCCATTAATTGTTTTAATGATGTGCGGAATTTCTCCTCCAAGGTTGGCCAATACCATTATATATCCAGGAAAGTAAACACGTTCTTTAGAGACTTTTTTACCATTTCTAATTTGAATCACTTTCTCTGTAGGAACAAGCACTTCACCAATAAAATCTTCTAAACCGTGATGGGAAATCTCTCTTTCAATATATTCCTTAACCTTATTTTCCTGACCACTTACGGCGCGAACCACGTACCATTTTTTATCCTTTACCTCTGCCATAGCCTTAAATTTTAAGATTTAATCCATTCAAAATATTGTTCAATAGCCGAACTGAACACGGTATCTACACCCCAGATAGCTAAAGAAAAAATAATTGAAAAAACAGCTACAACTACTGTTAGTCTTTGAGCTTCTGCCCAAGTTGGCCATGTAACGTGATTTCTCAATTCGTTATAAGACTCTGAAATATAATTGACGATTCCTGCCATGGTTTTACCTATTTACACAAATCCAAATTTCAGTATTTTAAAAAACCTCCATCTTAATATTGTGACTTTATATTTTGAATAACAGCACCCAAACCGGTACTCTTAGTTAGCATGCACGGGTTGAGAGACTCGAACTCACGACACCTGGTTTTGGAGACCAGTGCTCTACCAACTGAGCTAAACCCGTAAATATAAGTTTAGGTATCCTAACTAAAAAGCAGGATACCTATATACTTATGTATGATTCTTAGTCTAAGATCTCAGTAACCTGACCAGCACCAACAGTCCTACCACCTTCACGAATTGCAAAACGCAATCCTACGTTCATCGCGATAGATTGTAACAACTCAACATGAATAGTTAAGTTATCTCCAGGCATAACCATTTCTACACCTTCAGGTAAGTTGATAGTACCAGTAACATCAGTAGTACGTACATAAAACTGAGGACGGTAGTTATTGTGGAATGGAGTATGACGTCCACCTTCTTCTTTTTTCAAGATATAAACCTCTGCTTTAAACTTGGCGTGAGGAGTTACAGATCCCGGCTTAACGATTACCATTCCTCTAGAGATCATTGATTTCTCAATACCTCTTAATAGGATACCTGCATTATCTCCAGCTTCACCCCTGTTAAGGATTTGACGGAACATTTCGATACCAGTGATAGTAGATGTCAATTTTTGAGCACCCATACCAATGATCTCTACAGGATCTCCTGTATTAGCGATTCCAGTTTCAATTCTACCAGTTGCAACAGTTCCACGACCAGTAATAGAGAATACATCCTCGATAGGCATCAAGAAAGGCTTCTCAACATCACGAACAGGAAGCTCTATCCAAGTATCTACAGCTTCCATTAATTCTAGAACCGTATTCACCCATTTCTCTTCACCGTTAAGTGCTCCTAAAGCAGAACCAGCTATAACAGGTCCATTATCACCATCGTATTCGTAAAAAGAAAGCAAATCCCTTACTTCCATTTCAACCAATTCCAATAGTTCATCATCATCAACCATATCCACTTTGTTCATGAATACAACGATTCTAGGAATACCAACCTGGCGTCCTAAAAGGATGTGCTCACGAGTTTGTGGCATTGGACCATCTGTAGCCGCAACCACCAAGATAGCACCATCCATTTGAGCAGCACCGGTAACCATGTTCTTTACATAATCGGCGTGACCAGGACAATCTACGTGTGCGTAGTGACGCTCCTTAGTAGAGTATTCTACGTGTGAAGAGTTAATTGTAATACCTCTTTCTTTTTCCTCTGGAGCGTTGTCAATCTGATCAAAAGACATAGCTGCTGAAAATCCAGCATCAGCCATTACTTTAGTAATCGCTGCAGTTAAGGTAGTTTTTCCGTGATCTACGTGTCCTATCGTACCTATGTTTAAGTGCGGTTTGGAACGATCAAAAGTTTCCTTTGCCATAATTAATGATTATTTATTCTTAGTTATATATTAGTGTTCAATTTTATACAAAATAAAGAGCCAACGACGAGAATTGAACTCGTGACCTCTTCCTTACCAAGGAAACGCTCTACCCCTGAGCTACGTCGGCAAAAAAGGCTATCCCCTACAAGGCTATGCCTGTTGGAGATAAAGAACAGTTTTAAAAACCGTTGTTGTCCTTAGAGTTAGTAGTCACGCAATTGCTCGACAACTTTTTCTTAGAGCGAAAGACCGGGTTTCCTTCGATTCGCTTTAAAAGCTCCCTCTGGACAGGCTTCTCACCCATTTTCTGCGTCCAACAAAATTCAAATTCACATTGAATAACGTTTCTTTCAGAAAACTTAGAGCGAAAGACCGGGTTCGAACCGGCGACATTCAGCTTGGAAGGCTGACGCTCTACCAACTGAGCTACTTTCGCAATTATCTTTATTCAAAGTTCTGAATTCTAAATTCAAAATTTTGAATTGGTATTGTGGGGAGAGCAGTCCCGATGCTTCGGGAGAACCTGCGAAGGAACTCTTTCAGCTTTACGCTCAAATTGTGGGGAGAGCAGGATTCGAACCTGCGAAGACGTAGTCAGCAGATTTACAGTCTGCCCTCGTTGGCCGCTTGAGTATCTCCCCAATATTACCTTTTCAGTATTTCACAGAACCATCGAAATCTAAACTTAAATGGCTTACTTTTTTGGAGGTGCAAATTTAATTAAAATTAACCCTTAAACCAAAACATTCTATAGAATTTTCTGAAATAAAATAAAACCAAGGTTTTACTAAGTCCAGAATAAATCATTTATCCCTAAAAATAAGATGTTACGAACATGTAAAACATCTTTTTATTTCGTGATTTCAATTTTTCAAAGAGCCGATGGAGGGACTTCCTTCGACTACGCTCAGGATAAACTTCTCGCCCCGATCAACTTTTGTCCCTTTTCAAAACTCAGTTAATTTCCTGATATATTTTCAACTTTAAAAAGAGCCGATGGAGGGACTCGAACCCACGACCTGCTGATTACAAATCAGCTGCTCTAGCCAGCTGAGCTACATCGGCATTTTTATACTTTTAAAGCATAAAAAAGTCCGCTATTTCTAACGGACTGCAAATGTATACATTTTATTTATTTCACAAAAAGAATTCTATAAAAAATTTGCTAAACGTGAGCACTCATTTTTTCTTTCCTTTTTACTAGTTGACGTTGCAATGCGCTAACCGCTTCATCTACACACTCTTCGAATTTTTTGCTCTTCTTTTTTACAATAACATCCCCACCCGGGATGCTTAATAATATTTCTGTGATCTTGTTTTCTTTTTCACTTGTTTTCTGAACTTTTAAAAACACATCGGCATAAATAATCTTATCGTAGAAGTGTTCTAATTTATCTAATCTGTTTTGAATGAAATCGATTAATTTCTGATCTGCATTAAAATTTACTGATTGCACATTTACTTTCATCTCCTATATAATTTAATTAAACAATAATTTCGCTATCATTCCTTGTTTTCACGAGGATGGGAATTCCTATACACTTTGCTTAATTCTGCAATATTGCTATGGGTATAGACTTGTGTTGACGCTAAACTGGAATGACCCAACAACTCTTTGACAGAGTTTAAATTTGCACCGTGACTCAACAAATGCGTGGCGAAGGAATGCCTTAATATATGCGGACTCTTTTTCACCTTGTTGGATGCCTCACTAAAGTAATTATTTATAATCCTATAAACAAGGGTTTCATATATTTTATCGCCTTTTTCTGTTAGAAATAATTCAGTCCTGTTATCAGAAATAATAGTTTTCCTGAAACCTAGATACACGTTAAGATGCCTGCTTAATTCTGGCAATAGTGGGACATATCGCTCTTTGTTCCTTTTGCCCAAAACTTTAACTAACCCATTGTCTAGATCCAAATCCTGTAATTTTAATCCTACAAGCTCTGAACGCCGAACGCCAGTAGCATAAAACATAGTGACTATAGTGAGGTCGCGAGAAGTTTTAAATGAATTGGGTTCGATGGCCGAGATCACATTGGTTATTTCTACTTCAGAGAAGGGAATTTGAACGCTCTTCTTGGTCTTGAGCGCCTTATGACTAGCCAATGGAGTTGCAACTAGCTGATTTGTTTTGACCAAATATTTATAATAGGCTTTTAAGGAAGCTATTTTGCGGTTAACACTTCTATTAGTAATCCCGGAATTCACAAGGCTTACTACCCAGTTTCTAATTTGAGGATAGTTTACATGGATCAAATCTTCTTGACCGAACTCCTTATAAATAAACCTTCCAAATGAACGAAGGTCCATCTCATATGCCTTCACCGTATGTGGGGAATATTTTTTCTCTAACTGAAGGTATTCTAAGAAGTGGGATATAGGCATAAAAAAACTGTTGGTAAACAAAGTTATTAAACTTTGACTTACTAGCAGTTTAGATTTTATAAAAGAAATAGAACTCCCTATTTAGCCGACCAAATAGAATAGCTTTTTGGTGGAACTTGAATTTTCACCCATCCATCCCCTTGTGTATACGGTTCCCAATTAGAATTCCCGGTATAATCTTTTATCAAAGTATTATTCCACCCGGTAGACACCCAGCGTTCCAACCAAGAATTACTGTTGTTTATATAGACAATTAATCCAGGTGCTCCATTTCTTTTGGCAATATACTCATCTGTATCTGAATATAAAATTGTGGTAGAGCCTCCAGCTTTATTATTATGAATCCAAACTAAATTATTCAGCTTATCCTTATCCAAGTATTCCTCATAATCCTGATAAAAGAGCGTTGGATACCCTTCATGCGTTAGAATATAGGCATAGGCCAAGAGTTTTCCATTATAAATTTCATCGGTATCGTGATTGGTAACGAAAGTTACAGCCCTTGTAGGGCTGCGCTTCCATAGCATATCTCCAGTTTCCAATATTGAAAGATCATTACCTTCAAAGGCATCACGCATTCTATAATAACAAGCAAAATCGAAAGCAGACGAGTTGGCAGAATTAGCCCACCCTTCCAGTGTAGCTGCATTACCATCCCAATATTCACCAACAGAAAACCCTCCAACTGCACTAATCCAATTATTAACTACCCAAGGTTCAAATCCTTTTACATAATCGAATCTCCAACCATCAAAACCCATTACATCCTTATAATATTTAGCTACTGAATTAGGATTATTCCATAACCAGTCCTGAACATATGTTTTATCATGACACAAATCTGCAAAGCCTCCAAACGCGCCAGAATCATTTCCATGAAAATCATTCGGATGAAAATCGTATTGAGTTCTGTTAAATAATCCGGAAGCAGGAGTATAATTTGTATAAGTTTCTGTTCCAGTAAATATGTTACTCTCTAAATCCCCACCACTATTATGATTAATAACGATATCTGCAATAACACTTATATTATTTGCGTGTGCAGTAGATATTAAAGACTGTAATTCTGTTTTGGATCCAAATCGGGTTTCCGTGGAGCCCATTTGGTTGTAATTTCCAAAATCATAGTAATCAAATGGATCATAACCCATAGAAAATGGACCATTTTGGGCTTTTGATACTGGAGGGAGCCAAATAGCATCTATTCCGGCGCTGCTCCAAGCTGGTATTTTATTTGACACTGTCCCCCACCAAATTCCACCTGCAGGAACATCCCAATAGAAAGCTTGCATCATAACTTTAGATCCAATCGCCGCCTTAGTATCTAATTGAGGTTCAGGCGTGAATTTAACACCAATTTCTTCAGAGGTTGTGGCAGAAGTTGGAGGTTCCAAAATTTGATCTCGTTCACAACTAGTAAAAATTAGTAGATAAGCAAAAAATACGAATACATTTAAATTTTTCATAATAATAAGGGTTTTATGCCCTTCAAATTATATAAAAAAGAATAAAATCCTTAAATATTACCAAAATTCTTAATTGCGAAAACGTTATAGTGTTGAAAACTTTTGAAATTATTGGGAAATCAAGCGGCTAACCAACCCCTTTTATCTGTTTTTTTTTGAAATAAACCTCTTAGAATTAACACTCTAACTAAAATCCTATCACTTGGGATATAGGCATAAAAAAACTGTTGGTAAACAAAGTTATAAAACTTTGACTCACCAACAGTAGTTTATCTTGGATACCCTTTAACGGGCTCGATTTAGTTTTCTATTCAATAGCAAAGAATACTCATAGAAAGCTAGATTATAAAAGGGAAAAGCCCTAAATCAAACCTCTAGATCTCTTCTTTATCTCTTAAGTTCTGAATATATTGAGCTTTTTGCAACTGGGCTCTGTTCACAACAGAAGGCTTAGAAAATGCTTGCCTGCTTCTTAGCTGACGCATTGTTCCTGTTCTATCAAATTTACGTTTGAAACGCTTTAGCGCTCTATCGATATTCTCTCCGTCTTTAACTGGTATAATTAACATAGTATCACCTCCTTTCGTTAGAAATTAAAGCGCAAAGATAATTGATTTCATTAACCTCGCAACCTTTATTTTAATAATTTTATTTCTTTTATAGGTTCAAGGTTCCAGAAATTTTGAATTTTGAATTATCTAGCAGCTGGTTTATATTCTTTTTTATCGATGACCATTTTGGCAATAATTTCCCTTAAAATTTCAGAAGTTCCTCCTCCAATGGGTCCTAACCTGCTATCCCTAAACAACCTTGCCATGGGATATTCTTCCATATAGCCATAACCTCCCAATAATTGTAAGCAATCATAAATCACCTTATCTGCCATTTTTGTGGAAAGAAGTTTAGACATACTTGCTTCTTTAACAACATAAACACCATCTATCATTCTCTTAACGATAGAGTAATTAAATTCCTTGCACATTTCCACCTCACTTGCCATTTCTGCAACGTTGTGCCTTAACGCCTGGAATTTATCTATTGTTTTTCCAAAGGCCATTCTTTCGCCCATATAATTAATAGCATAATCCAAAGCAAACTCTGCCCGCGCATGTGCGTTCACTCCCATTATCAATCTTTCAAAAGCGAAATGTTGCATAATATAACTGAAGCCTTTGTCTTCATCTCCCATTAAATTTGCTGCCGGGATCTCCACATTATCAAAAGCGATCTCCGCTGTATCTGAAGCTCTCCAACCCAGCTTATCCAACTTGGTTGCAGATATTCCTGGAGCATCCCTATCTATAAGGAAAATACTCATTCCTTTCCCACCTTTATCTGGGCTTGTCTTTGCTGCTACAATTAAATAGTCTGAATAAATTCCGTTTGTAATAAAGGTCTTAGAACCATTGATCACATAGTTGTCGCCTTTCTTTACAGCAGTTGTCCTCATTGCTGCAACGTCAGATCCTCCAAAAGGTTCTGTAATGCAGAGGCAACCAATTTTTTCTCCGGTGATACTGGGAGCCAAATAATTCTTTTTAATTTCCTCACTACCCTCAACATTCAAATGAGTCATTGCCAAATAAGAATGGGCCCACATCGAGGCAGCAAAACCTCCAGAATTAATTTTTTGCAATTCTTCCAAAAAAATTACCGTATAGAAAAGGTCCAGATCCAAGCCTCCGTATTTTTCTGGATAGGTCAGTCCAAAATATCCCATCTCCCCAAACTTTTCCCATATAAAACGTTCTATGGTTCCGGTTTTTTCCCATTTTTCTATGTGCGGGACAACTTCTTTTTGCAAAAAATCTTGGAAACTCTTTCTAAAAAGTTCATGTTCCTCTGTAAAATACATGCTATTCATAAAGTATAATCTTATAATATTAGGGTAGATATAAACTAAAGATCAGGTAAAAGGTCCAGGATTTATTCTTCGGAAGTATATCTTATCAAACTCATAGGAAAACAGAATGTACACTAATTTCTTGCCCAATTCCGAATTTCTATTCTAAGGTCAAATATAATGCTATTCTATCCATTTTTTCTGAAGGAAACTCCTTAATTTTTGCCAATTCTTCAAATGTGGCTATTTTCTCATGGAGCAGTCTATAATTAACGATCTCCCGGGCCAACTCATAATCCAGGTATGGAACTGAAGCTATTTCCAAGACAGATGCCTTGTTAATATTGAACATTGGCACCTCTGGTTTTGCTAGAACAGTATAGGTATTCAAAAGCTCCTTTCTGGCTTCCCCACTCAAACCATAAATATCCTTCAACTGAAGATCTGATACAAAACCACCTATTTTCGATCTATATTTTATTATTCTGGCCGCCAAGACTTCACCAATTCCTTTAACCTCCATAAGATCTTCTAGAGAAGCTGTATTTAATTCTTTCTTATTGAAATTAGATGCTACGGAAACTTTTCCCTGATTTTTGTAGCCATTCTTTTTTGGATTATTCACCCAGTCTGGAAATTTAAAATATGGAGCGATTTTATCCAGCAAACTATCGGAAACAAGTGTGACATTTTGAAATTCTTCAGCAGTGTTCACCCATTTATCGGTTCTTCGGAAATCATGCAATCTATCTATTTCCTCTACAGACATTCCCAAGGTATAACCCTTATAATCTGTGATTAAATTTGGGTTGAATGGATAGATCTTAATTTCCCTTTTTTCCAGAGCGATTTGCTTTAAAGAATCTACTTGTTTCTGAAAATGGACAATCCTGGCTGAATCTTCTTTCGGAATGCTATTTTCAGATTTAAAATCCACGAATAAATAGACCAGTTGGAAAACTATTATAAGCAACACCAATATAAAGATCCCATTCCGCTGGCTTTTACTAAAGATAAAATGTGACCTTAAATTACTCATATATAATGATTTTCAGATAAACCAGAGCATTAAATTAAGTCATTTTTTTAAAATTATCAATACGGGAAAGAACTGAAAATATAAATCCCACATTGACTTTAGTAGCAATGTGGGATTTATATAACAGAATATTTTATTTATTTACATTTTCTTTTGAAGATCATCCGCACCTTCATCTATCGCTTCTTTCTTAATATTTATAGCCTTCAAATACTTGGTTAGTTCCTTTTTAATTACCGGGGTTAAAAACAATACTCCAATAATATTTGGTACCACCATTGCAAAAATCATCGCATCAGAAAAATCTATCACTGCACCTAAACTAATAGAAGCACCTATCACCACAAATACTAGGAACATTCCTTTATAAACCAGGTCTGTAATTTTTCCTTTTCCAAAAAGGTAAATCCAACCCTGCATTCCGTAGTACGACCAAGAGATCATGGTAGAAAAAGCAAATAGAATTACCGCTATTGTTAATATAACTGAGAAATGTGGGATCACACTATCAAAGGCCACCGCTGTAAGCTCTACACCTTCTGTAATTGGCACTCCGTATGTCATGAAGCCGCCTTCCAAGTTTGTAATAATAATTACCAAGGCAGTCATGGTACAAATAATCACAGTATCTACAAAAGGTTCCAATAGAGCTACAATCCCTTCACTCGCTGGATATTTTGTTCTAACCGCGGAGTGGGCAATTGCAGCAGATCCAACCCCTGCTTCATTAGAAAAGGCTCCACGACGGATACCTTGTATCATTACACCAATTAAACCACCTGCTATTCCCAGTCCAGAAAATGCGCCTTCATAAATCAATCCAAAAGCATCATCTATTAAATGCCAATTAGCTGCTAGAATAATAAGTGCCGCCAAAACATAAATACCTGCCATAAAAGGCACCACTTTTTCTGTTACACTTGCAATTCTTTTAATCCCACCAATAATTACTACAGCTACTAAAGCTGCCATAACCAAACCAAAATAAAAACCTGCATTTCCACCAGCTAGGTCAAAAAGCTGAACAAATTGTGCAGCCGCTTGATTCGCCTGAAACATATTTCCTCCACCAAATGATCCACCAATTACAAAGACAGCAAATACAACTGCAAGTATTTTACCAATACCCCCGAATCCTTTTTCCTTAAGTCCTTTGCTGAGGTAATACATGGGTCCACCGTACACAGTACCATCTTCACCAACATCCCTATATTTTACCCCTAAGGTACATTCAGCAAATTTAGAAGCCATCCCTAATAGTCCTGCCAGTATCATCCAGAAGGTAGCGCCAGGGCCACCTATTGAAAGTGCTACAGCCACACCGGCAATATTCCCTAATCCAACTGTCGCCGATAAAGCAGCAGTTAATGCCTGAAAGTGGGAAACTTCCCCATCTGCACTGTCATCCCTAATTGTCTCAATTATATTTTTACCTTCATTGGGCGTTACATCCCCATATAGCGTACTTGCCCCATGCTTTTCAATATCCTCATAATCACCCTTAACTACTTTAAGTGCAGTAAAAAAACCGGTTACATTAATAAACTTAAAGTAAATGGTAAAATACAATGCACCCCCAATTAAAACTATAAGCACCCAAGGAATTTGATAATATTCAGAAAAGGGAATTTCGTAAAATATCAAATCCACAAACCAGCCTGTATATGCACGAAAGGTTTCATCTATTGCTTGTGACGTGGTTTGTTCCTGAGCGAAAGTTAGTAATGGAGTTATAATGGCAAATAAGGAAAATAAAATTTTCTTCATTATTACTTGAGGTTTATTGGTTTAAAAGTTTACAAAAAATTGAAGCGCAAGATGAATAAAATTATCAGTAATTCAAATTTTTACTAGTTAAAATGTTAAATATTTACTAAACGTGATATATTTGTTTCAACTTATCTATTTGGTTTGGCCTACCAATCAAAATCAATTTGGAGTCTTTCTTTAAAATCATGGATGGCTCTGGATTTACAATATATTCTCCTTCCGCAGATTTATATCCAATTATGGAACATCCGGTTTTTTTACGAAGGTCCAAATCCATTATAGCCAATTCCTTACCATCGGTACATATTTTCTCAAATGGCACTTGCTCGACATTTATACTATCATGTTCACCAGAAACCGAAAGATTATCTAAAAATTCCACTAAATCTGGAACTACCACTAAAGATGCCATATGGTCTCCCCCTATCTTGTCTGGCATGATCACATTGTCTGCCCCCGCTAATTTTAGTTTTTGATAACTAGACTCTTCTGTAGCCCTACTTATAATTTTAAGTTTTGGGTTAATCTGCCTTGCCGAAAGCACAATAAATAGGTTATCGGCATCCCGGGGCAAGGCACAGATTAAGGTAGTAGCCTTTTCGATTCCGGCCTTAATCAACACCTCATCTTCACTTGCATTTCCATGTATAAATAATAGGTGCTCTTCTGAATATCTGTCTACGATTTCCTCATTGAGTTCAATAATTACAAATGGCTGCTTGTAAGCCAATAATTTTTGAACGGCTTGTTTTCCATTTCTTCCGTAACCACAAACCACTACATGATTTTTCATTGATTTTATCTTTTTCTGAACTTTTTTCTCCCTTAAATTTCCAATATTATTTTTACTGAAAACATGTTCTGTAATTACCGAAAATGCGTATCCCAAAATAAAAACACTCAATAAAATAAGCACCGATGTGAACATCTTTTCTGCAGGATCCAAAGGCCTAACTTCACCATAGCCTACGGTAGCAACAGTTATCACAGTCATGTAAATAGCATCTATCCATGTATAGCTTGAAAAATATCTAAACCCTAGCACTCCTGATAGAAAGACTATCAAAACCAATAGTAAAGCCCAGAAAATTTTAGAATTTATAATAAATTTCATAGATCGAATACCGAAGTACGTTTAGTATAGACCATATCTTTTAACTTAAGCCAAAAAGCAAATGTTAGATAAAAGGCAAAGCCCAAGCCTAAAGTTGCAAACGAAAGATAGATAAAAAAAAGTCTTATGGTTTTGGCGCGCATACCAAGTTTATCTGCCAAGCGTGAAGAAACATAAAAGCCGTTTCGCTCAAAATAATGCCGTATGGAATATACAAGTTTTAACACCTTTCAAATATAACCATTATTCTATACCAATCCTTGAAGAAGTTTTGCTCCAAGACCACATTGCAAACAGGCATTTTTATCGCAATATTCATTTTTAAGCTGAAGTAAAGCTTGAGAATGATATGCGTTGGTAGCGGTTTTTGGCCTTAACCCATTAAAATCTTCTATGATCGAATTTTTCTCGGGCCTGATTTTTTGAACAATTTCAAGCGTTTCGGAAGTCTCCTTGTCTCCCGTTTCCTTCAGGTAGCAATACTTAAAAGGAACAATGGTATTAATGTGTAAAAGATCGATGAAATTTGGGGTGAGCTTCTTTTTTCTGTTTTTATGATCCTTTTTAAAGGTATAGTGAGTGTCCCAAAATTCCGAAGTATTAGAACTAAAAAGACGATACATTTCTTCTTTGCTGTTGCAATTAACAACTTCGGAAAACAAATGCGGAATGTTGCTATAAAGCTGTGCTAATTGCGAAAGCCTGATCATCGGAAAATTATCTGGCCTCAATCTAAAATATTGAGGCACTATTACGGAAGCATTATCCAGTTTGAATTTTTGTCTCAAAAACTCATATTCAGATTTTAGAGAAGTGAAATAAGGTTGATCTAGCTTTTCATTTAATAAACCTGCTTGACCAAAAAACAATGCTTCCATTTTAAAAGAGGAATTCCCGAGTTTTTGGATCACTTTAAAATCTATACTGTTTGCAATACTTTCGAAAGCATCTCCATTTACTTTTAGCCCGAAATTCCTAAAAAGCAATTTAAAAAGGACTTCCTCCCAGTTGTTGCTGGAAGCTTTCAGCATTTTTAGAATCTTGATCGACTTTTTCTCCAGCCGCTCCAAATAGACCCGATCCAACCAGTTATACAAGGTGAAATCATCGAAAAGATGGAAATCCTTTTCGCAGTTGATCCATTTTTTAGTGCCATTCGCAAGTAAAGAGTTATACTTTTCAAGAGATTCGGGATGCACTAGATTCTTTAATTCCAAAGTTGGGATTGCAGAATTATCTTTTCTAAAAACCTCAACATCATCTTCCCAAACTACATGCAGGATCACATTGTCGTAATTGGGATCTGTTTCATGCCGGTGTAGGTACCAGTCTGAAGATTTTATATGAATCTCTACATTCCCTGCCCAAAGCTGCTGATCTATTTCAATCTTCGCATTAAAGAAGTCGGGGCCGGAGTTGTGGTTATGGCTCCCTACACCTATAATGGATAAATTCGAATTATTGGTGGTTCTAGCCTTACCAAAATCGAACTTTTTGAATTTCCAGAGATAATGTAGAAAGTCTTCTTGCATCAAATAAATGTAATAATTTTACAAATATCTACCTGATGCTTAGTGTGTTAAAATAAACAGAAATTGCTATGGCAACTTTTTAAAAACCTCATCAAAAAATAGATCCACCCAAAGTTTGTACATTTTACCGCTTGGATGCAAACCATCGCTGGCTACAAGAGACCCATC
Organism: Gillisia sp. Hel_I_86; assembly: GCF_007827275.1. Lineage (NCBI taxonomy): Bacteria > Pseudomonadati > Bacteroidota > Flavobacteriia > Flavobacteriales > Flavobacteriaceae > Gillisia > Gillisia sp. Hel_I_86. The sequence continues at coordinate 444,387 of NZ_VISE01000001.1, forward strand.
AGATTTTGCCATTTTTGAGATTGGCGTAATGTTATAGAAGGAAACATCAAACTGATTGGCTACTTTTTTTAGAACAGTATTAAATTCTGTTATTTCCCTACCAATTTCTTCAGCATTTGAAGCTCCAAAAGGAGTAGCTCCATAATCTGGAATGCTTACCACAAACACCCCCTCTTTTCCGGTTTTAGAAGAAGCTATGGCTTCAGTAAAAATGGTATTGAGATCTGCTTCGTAATCTACTATGGATTTGTTTTGATATTGATTGTTCACCCCGATTAAAACAGACACCAAATCATATTTCTCGTTGCCGAGATTGGCATCCATGGCATTCAATAAATTATCTGTGGTCCAACCGGTTTTCGCAATGATCTTGGGAGAATTGATCTTTACCTCTTTGTCCCGCAATTGTCCAACTAGTTGTACGGGCCAACGCATATCTTCTGCAACGCTTTCCCCAATCGTGTAGGAATCCCCAAGTGCCAAATAACCCAAATTATCCGGGCTATCCTGAATCTCACTTTCTTCAGGCTTTAAAGCTTCTGAAGAACTACTACAACTCATCATAAATATGAGCAAGCCAAAAGCAACTAAAACTGATCTCATTGGAAATTGATTTGTGGTGGGAATGTAATTTATTTTTGAATATGAACAATCCACTTTAATAAACTTATAAGAGTTCAAATTATTATATTTATTGAAATTTAAATTATGAAATACATATACTTTCTTCTCCTCATTCTATTTGCTGGAAAAAGCATTGCCCAAGAAAAAAATAATGCAGAACTCTTTTTGGATAATTTAAAAAACCACTGCGGAAAAGCATTTGAAGGAAAACTAGATGAATCAATAAAAAACGATAGTTTTTCTGGCAAAAAACTAAGCATGTATGTTTGGAAATGCGATGATAACACTATTAAAATTCCTTTCTATGTGGAAGATGATAAATCCCGCACTTGGATTTTAACTTTGGAAGAAGATCGCATAAAATTAAAGCACGATCATAGGCATGAAGATGGCAGTGAAGATTCTATTACTCAATATGGAGGAATAAGTACAAATGCCGGCTTAGAAAACCTTCAGTTTTTCCCTGCAGACGAAGAGACCGCTAAACTGATTCCAGCTGCAGCATCCAATGTTTGGTGGATCACATTAAGTGAAGACACTTTTTCCTATAATTTAAAAAGAATTGGCACCGAAAGACCCCAATTCACAGTTACTTTCGATCTTACTAACCCAATTGATATTCCTGGTACCCCTTGGGGAGCGGAATAAATTGAAAAAGTAAGGAGCCTGAATAGTTTAAATCTTTCACATCAAGCTGAGCTAGTTTCAGCTTCTAATTGAATAAATGATCAATTAGTTGAGATCCTGAAATAAATTCAGGATGACGGATTTTTAAACTTTTCAGACTCTTTAAAATTTATAAAAATTGGTTTAATCTATATAACCCATTTTCTTCATCCATTCGTCATTGAATATTTTTCCCACATACCTGCTTCCATGATCATGGAACAATACCACGACCACATCCTCTTTTGTGAAATGTTCTTTTAATTGAAGGAGTCCTTTTACGGCCGCTCCAGCACTATTCCCAAGGAACATCCCTTCTTCTTTTGCTAATCTACGGGTATAAACGGCAGCATCCTTATCGGTTACTTTTGTGAACCCATCTATCAATGAAAAATCTACATTTCCAGGAAGAATGTCTTCTCCAATTCCTTCGGTTACATAAGGGTAAATTTCATTCTCGTCAAAGATTCCGGTTTCGTGATATTTCTTGAAAACAGATCCATAGGTATCTATTCCCCAGATTTTGATATTCGGGTTTTGCTCTTTCAAATATTTACCAACCCCAGAAATAGTTCCACCTGTCCCTACTCCAACTACGAAATGTGTGATTTTTCCATCGGTTTGTTTCCAAATTTCTGGACCTGTACTTTCGTAATGTGCTTGAGCATTCGACGGATTATCATACTGATTTACATACCAAGAATTTGGCGTTTCTTCAGCCAAACGTTTGGAAGTGGAATAATAGGACCTTGGATCGGTTGGTTCCACATCGGTAGGACAAACCACCACTTCACTTCCAACAGCCCTAAGAATATCCATTTTTTCCTTGCTTTGCTTATCGCTGATCACGCAAATCATTTTATATCCCTTGATAATGGCTACAAGGGCCAATCCCATTCCTGTATTTCCGGATGTGCCTTCTATAACAGTGCCCCCAGGTTTTAGTTTCCCACTAGCTTCCGCATCCTCGATCATTTTTAAAGCCATTCTATCCTTTGTGGAATTTCCCGGGTTAAAAGTTTCGTATTTAGTCAATACCAAGGCATCGATCCCTGCAGTGAGCTTGTTCATTTTCACCAAAGGCGTATTCCCAATGGTTCCTAATATATTTTCAGCGTATTCCATAGTTTATTTTTGAAAGCGCAAAGGTACTCTTCACAATAGCACTTTGCAAGGTTTTAAGTAAATCTGTAATTACCGTTTCTTTCAAATTAATCGAATTTCATCGCTTTCACCGGGGAGATCTTGGTGATTATTAAGGAAGGGACCATTAACATAAGAAGACATAAGATGAGGGTTCCAATATTTACGCCAAGAATATATTCCCAACCAATATGCACAGGCACTTCGGTAACATAATAGGTCTCCGGGTTTAAAGGAAAAAGTTTAAAATACTTCTGAATAAACAAAAGCCCCAAACCTATTAGATTTCCCCAGAACAATCCGAGCAAAATTAAATAAGAGGCGTTATAAAGAAAGATCTTCCTAATACTCCAGTCGCTACCACCAAGCGCTTTTAAAATTCCAATCATTTGGGTGCGCTCCAAAATCAAGACCAAGAGCGCAGTGATCATGTTGATCCCGGCAACCAAGATCATGATCCCTATAATGAGTGCGATGTTAAAATCGAATAAAGAAAGCCACTCAAAAATAGAAGCGTATTTCTGTTTGATCGTTTGGGTATCCAAAAAAGAACTGGTGTTATCATACACCTGGGCTCCTTTAAGATCCAATTCATCAAAATCTTCGATAAAAACCTCAAATCCACCAACCTGATTTTTCTCCCAACCATTTATTCGTTGTATATGCCGAATATCAGAAAGCATATAAAGCTCATCAAATTCCTGAAACCCGGAATTGTAGATCCCTTTAATTTTAAAAGCTCTTAACAATGGCGGTCTGCTCGCATCTTCCCGAAGAAAATAGGTGATTATCTTATCCCCCACTTTAAAACCCAACCTATTGGCGATATATTGAGAAATAAGGACATCTTCATTTAGCTTATCAACATAATCCGGCAATTCCCCTTCTACTAAAAAGTCGGCAAAATTCTCCCATTTATAGTCGGCTCCAACCCCTTTTACGATAATACCTTCAAAATCGGTTTCTGTTCGTATGATACCGGCCTTTGTAGCAACCGCCTGAATATGAGTAATACCATTAACCGACTTGAATTCAGGATAAAAATCCTGTTCAAGAGAAACCGGCATTAAAGAAACCTGGGAGCTGTTATTATCGTAGCTCTGAATGGTGATATGCCCATTAAAAGCAGCTATTTTTTCACGTATCTTAACCTGAAGTCCTATCCCGGTAGCAAAGGAAACCAACATCATGATCACCCCAATGGCGATTGCCGCGATTGCAATTTTTATAATTGGTGCCGAAATACTACTTTTATACTTCTTGGCCCGGATAAGCCGTTTGGCTATAAAAAATTCAAAATTCAAGATAGATTCATGGTTTATAGATTCTTCAAAAATACATTTTTATTCGCTTTTATACTTAGTGTTTCCTGCGGAAGAAGTACGGGACAAATCAATTCTGAAGATACCGTTACCGTCAAAGAAATAGATTCCGTTATTTCTGCTGAAAAAAGCACCCCTAAGTTAGTATTAGGTGCCAATAAAACCGAAGCATATTTACCATTGCTGAAGAACAAAAATATTGGGATTGTAGGCAATCAGAGTAGTTTGATAATGAGCAATTCTGATAAATTAGAAACTCCAACCTACACCCATTTAGTGGATTCTTTGGTATCCTTAAATTTAGAGGTCGTAAAGGTTTTTGCACCAGAGCATGGCTTTCGTGGTACTGCTGATGCTGGACAAAGAATAAAGGATGGAAAAGATGTAAAAACGGGACTTCCCATTATTTCCCTCTACGGAGACAATAAAAAACCAAAACCAGAGCAACTAAAAGATATCGATATAATGATATTCGATCTTCAAGATGTGGGTGCTCGATTCTACACCTATATTTCGTCCCTTCATTATGTGATGGAAGCCTGTGCGGAAAACAACATTCCGTTAATTATTTTGGATCGGCCCAATCCTAATGGGCATTATGTGGATGGCCCGATTCTAAATCCAGAACATAGCAGTTTTGTGGGAATGCATCCAGTTCCGGTAGTGCACGGATTAACACTAGGGGAATATGCACAGATGATCAATGGTGAAAAATGGCTAAAAAATGATGCTCAGTGCGATCTCCAAATTATTAAAATGGAAAATTATACGCATGATCTAAAGTATGAGCTTCCAGTAAAACCCTCTCCAAACTTACCGAATGCCAAGGCTATTAATCTATATCCCAGTTTATGCTTTTTTGAAGGTACCAATGTGAATGCTGGTAGAGGAACCAACAAGCAATTTCAGGTATATGGATCGCCTTATCTAAATAAAGAAATCTATAAGTATTCGTATACGCCGGAATCTTTAGAAGGTGCAAAAAGCCCGAAACATCTAGGGAAACTATGTTATGGAGAAGATCTAAGCGAAACTTCCTGTTTGAATGAAATCAATTTGGAATGGCTTATCGATGCCTACAAGAACACCTCAAATAAGAAAGAGTTCTTTAATTCATTTTTCACAAAACTTGCCGGTGGGACAGAGCTTCAAAATCAAATTGAAGCAGGAGTTACTTCCGAAGAAATTAAAAAAAGCTGGCAAGCAGGATTGAAAGAATTTAAAGCGAAAAGATTACAATATTTACTTTACAAATAAGGGATCTAAAAATATAAAAAAACCATGTATTTCTTTTCGTCTAGTAAGCTAACCTCTCCCTCTCGTCATCCTGAGACCCGTGATAAAAAAAATTATCTAGCGTAGGGAATTAACGTATTTTTCATATAAGCTTATGGGATGCTGAAACAAGTTCAGCATGACGACAATTCCCCATCGTCACCCTGAACTGGTTTCAGGGTCTTGGATTCACAAATAAATAAAAATACGTCAATGGTAACTTGTTTCAGGATTTTATTCCACACTAAAAAAGGAGGTTAAAAAACATAATTATAACTGGTAAAACCAATTATTACTTAAAGTGGGTAATCAGCAAACTTGCCACGAATACACGAATATTTTTTTAAATATTTAGTCAATCAAGAACCTCGGGGCAAGCCCACGAGGTATGCATGGGAAAATAATTTTAAAAATTCGAGGCAAGCCTCGAGGAATTAAACTCCTCAATGAGGGATTAAAAAATTGATACTGCTAATTATTTCAACTTGATCCTTCTTTTCATTTCTTCAACTATATTATAAGCTGCAGGGCAAATAGCGGTATTGTGTAAGGTGATGGTGGAAATCTTATGGAAATCTTTTCTATCGGTATGGGGGTATTCCCTACAAGCTTTTGGTCGCACCTCATAAATAGAACAATAATTATCGTCGCCTAAAAAGGTACAAGGAACTTGTTGCAGCACATGATCATTATCTTCATCTACCCTTAAATACGTTTCAATAAATTGTGCCGGTTTTTGTCGAAAATGCTTCGCGATCCGTTCTATATCCTTGTTGGTAAATAATGGCCCTGTGGTTTTACAACAATTCGCACAGGTAAGACAATCTGTACGCTTAAATTCTTCTTCATGTAGTTCCTGCATCTGAAGATCCAGATGTTTTGGTGGTCTTTTCCGAAGCTTAGCGAAGAACTTTTTGTTTTCGTTATGCTTATCTTTGGCCTTTTTCGGGAGATCCTTCAAAATTTCTTCCATAAGCGCAAAGATATGAAGAAGCAAGAAAGCAGCAAGGCTGCAATAGATGTGTTTGGGAAAGCTATTTCGGCTTACTATCATGACAAGGATGAAACCCCTATTCTGGTTCATTCCCCAGATTTTGATGATGATGAAATCTTGGTTCCCTATCTATTCAGAGATTTTAAAGAGATGCCGGAGTTGGAACAAGCCGCTTTGGAAAAGGCAGCAGGAAAAGTTCTGGATGTAGGATGCGGCGCAGGAAGCCATGCTTTATTTCTTCAGAATGAAAAAAAACTAGCAGTTACTGCCATCGATATTTCTGAAGGAGCTTTGGAAATTTGCAAAGCGAGAGGAATCAAAGATGTAAGGAACATCGATTATTTCGATCTAAAAAATGAACAATTCGATACTATTTTGTTATTGATGAATGGCACGGGAATTATTGAAAAATTGGAGAATCTCGATCGATTTTTTCAGCATTCAAAAACGCTGTTATCGAAAAATGGGCAAATTTTAATAGACTCCTCAGACCTCAGTTATTTGTTCGATCCAGATGAAGATGGCGGAATTTGGATAGATCCAGAAGCTCCTTATTATGGAGAATTGGAATTTCGTATTAGTTATAAGGGAGAGTCCTCGCCATCATTTAATTGGCTTTATGTAGATGCCACGACCTTGTCCAATGTTGCAGAAGAAAATAATTTCAGTTTTGAAATATTAAAAAAAGGAGAACACTATGACTATTTAGCGGTGTTAAAACCCTTATAACCGTAAGTTCGTAAATATTTTCTGAAAGTCTTATCCTTATTAGTTTCGATAATTATATTTAATTTAGACCCCTCCATAAATTAGAAAATATCATGAAAACCCCTAAATTATTACTCCCTTTTTTATTTTTTCTTTTAATAATAGGATGTTCCAAAGATTCTGCAAATCCTGATGATGGAACTTTAGGAGTAGATAAAAGTGCTAATTTAAAAGCATTAGGAGCCTCTGCCAACGAACTTCTAAGCGATGCCAAATTCACCTCATTGACTATCGAAGTCGTATATGTAACAGGATTTAAACCAACCGAGGCAGCACTTAATAACCTAACACAATTTTTAAGTAACCATACTTTTAAACCAGATGGGTTAACAATCACCACCCGAGCAGTGGCCAGTTCTAATAAAGCGCCATTTTCTATTGAAGAGATTGCGCAGATAGAAAAAGATGAACGCCTTGTTTATACTACTGGGGACGAAATAGCGGTTTTTATTTATGTGGCAGATGGAAGCAATGAAAATGATGAAAACAATAAAGTGGTTTTAGGTTCTGCTTTTAGAAATACATCTGTTGTTCTTTACGGTAAGACTATAGAAAATATCTCCAACAATTCCAATTCTACAGCTAAGAGTGATTTAGAGTCTGTAGTCTTAAATCATGAATTTGGTCATCTTTTTGGATTGGTAGATGTAGGATCACCTATGCAGGTAAATCATGAAGATTCAGAAAACGAAGCCCACTGTAATGTAGAGGGGTGTTTAATGACTGCCAATATTGAGTTTGGCGGGAGTATTATAGATATGGTTGACACTAATATTCCAGAATTGGACGATTTTTGTATTAATGATCTGGCTGCCAATGGCGGAAAATAATTGAGGTTGCCTGAGAATTAATTAATACATGTACCTTCCAAAATACATGATTAATAATTTATGGTTTTCTGGTAACCTTCGGTTGTTAGCGTTTTTAATAATAACGGTGATGTCATGCCGAGACTGTCGAAGCCAACATGTTTAAATTACAAATCAAAGACTTCGCTAAGCTATTAACGTGGTTTTTATTTATTTGCGAATTATAGACCCTGAAACCAGTTCAGGGTGACGAAGCGGTATTACCGTCATGCTGAACTCGTTTCAGCATCTCATTATGTCAATTTCCTACGCTGGATAAAATTTCTTATCACGGGTCTCAGTCTGAAACGCTAACATTGCTGGATTTGGAATATTTTGTCATCCCGATGAAGGCTATCGTGTGGACACAATTATTTACTAGTTTAAGGGATTAGCATTAATTTTACTCAAAAAATGAGAAGGGGGTTCACAGGCTTAGGGGATAAACGTTTGGTTTATCGGGGCAACAAGATTTTATCGGACCTGTTCAGCAAGAGCGTCCATTCGATCCGTCAGCTCGGCAGGAACGAATCAGACGCAAAGGCCGTTTACCGTTTTTTGCAGAACGATAGGGTCAGTGAAGAAGATATAGTAGAGAACCTGGTACATAATTGCCAGATGGCTTGTGCGGGCAAATTTGTTGTCTGTATCCAAGATACCACGGAGGTCAACCTAAGCAGCCATGGTAATAGGATCAACAAAGATGGCTTTGTGGGCACGACCAATGCGAAGAATTCCCAGGGACTGGGGTTCTTTGTCCACCCAAGTTTGGTCTTGGATGCCGTGAGCGGCACCCCCTACGGCTATTCTGATATTAAGATCTGGAACAGGTCCTTGGACTTCAAATCAAAGCATGAAAGACAGTACGGCAAGCTGCCCATGGAAGAAAAAGAGTCCTATAAGTGGATAGAGGTGTCCAAAAACACACAGGCCTCACTAAGGGACGTGGTAGCGGGAATGGTGATCGTACAAGATAGGGAAGGGGATATCTACGAACAGTTTGCAAGCATACCAGATGCACGAACAGATCTATTGATAAGGGCCCGTGCGGATAGGGCCTTGGCGGATGGGTCAAAATTGTTCAGCTGCCTGGCGGACCAGCCCTGTCAAGGGTCCTATGAGGTACAGGTGGATGCCTGTGCAAAGACCAGAAGGAAAAAAAGGACCGCAAAAATTGAAATCAGATATAAAGAGGTAGAACTGAAAAGGACCAGGGCGGCCAGCAAGGCAGTGGCGCCCAGCATAAAACTATATCTGGTGGAGGCCAAAGAGGCTAACCGGACCGGGCCGGACAGGGTGTGCTGGAGGTTATTGACAAGCCTGCCCATAGAGACCCTGGAAATGGCAGAAATGTGCGTGGAATGGTATAAGTGGAGGTGGACGATAGAAGAGGTGTTCAAGATATTGAAAAAAGAGGGCTACAATATCGAGGCGTCAGAGCTGGAGCATGGGTCATCGGTAAGAAAACTGAGCTTGTTGATAATGGAGGTCATCATCCAACTGTTCTTGATGCGGCTGGCGTATGCAGTACCAGAAGGAGAGATGAGCGCCGATAGCTGTTTCACGGAAGAAGAGCAAGCGTTTTTAGAGCACCAGATAATAAGACTGGAAGGTAGGACAGGGAAACAAAAAAACCCGTACAAGGAAAAAGGGCTAAAAAGATATGTTTGGGCGATAGCTAGACTTGGCGGATGGAAAGGCTATGAAAGCAAAAGGCATCCCGGCATAACGACCCTATGGATAGGACTGAAATATTTTAAGGCGGCCATGGAAGGGTGGACGATTCATAAAGATGTGTCCACACGATAGGATGAAGGAGGGATCTCTTTTTAAATGAAATCTGCTTCCCTGAAATCCTTTGACAGGTCCAGTTAGATAAGCACGATTTATTATTTCCAAATTTAGAATTAGAAGAATCAATATACTTTCTCCCCATTAACAAAGGTTTGTAACACTTTAATATTTGGGATTTCTCCTTCCTTAACTTCCATGATATTTTTGTCCAGTATTATGAAATCGGCAAATTTACCCGCTTCGATACTGCCTTTTTCATCTTCCTCAAAATTAGAGTACGCCGCCCAAATAGTCATTCCTTTTAAAGCTTCTTCCCTGGATAATGCTTGCTCCATTCTATAACCCTCCTCTGGATAGTTTTTGAGATCTTTTCTAGCAGTAGCAGCATAAAAAGTATAGAACGGATTTACTTCTTCCACCGGAAAATCTGTTCCCAGAGCAACAATTCCTGCTTGATCTAGCAGTTTTTTAAAGGCATATGCTCCTTTAATCCTATCGGCTCCAAGTCTATCTTCTGCCCAATACATATCGCTGGTAGCGTGAGTTGGCTGTACAGAGGGAATAATATTTTTACTGAAGTATTTAAAATCTGCCGAATCTATTACTTGCGCATGTTCTACGCGCCATCTACGGTCGCTCTTTCCCTTCAATAATTCATCATAGGTTTGAAGCACTAGGCTATTAGCTGAATCCCCAATGGCATGTGTGTTCATTTGAAACTTGGAATTGGCTATTCTTTTAGCCGTTTTCTTAAAATCTGCTACCGGAGATAACAAAGCCCCATAATGACCTTCAAGATCTGAATATGGTTCTTTTAAGGCTGCTCCCCTAGATCCCAAAGCACCATCTCCATAAAACTTTATAGAACGCACATTTAACCTTTCTGTTTTAATAGGCTCCTTATCCAAATAAAAATCGAGGTTATCCTTCGTATTGCTCACCATTGCATAGATACGGGTCTCCAAACTTCCGGCTCTTTGTAAACTATCCATCAGCTGAATTGTTTTCTTATCTATTCCAGCATCAACGACCGTGGTTAAGCCATAACTAAAACAGATTTTTTGAGCATCCAGTAAAGCCTGGATTTGCTCTTTTTTTGAAGGTTCTTCTATAGCATCATACACAAGACTCATGGGATTATCTATTAAAATCCCTGTAAGTTTTCCTTTCTTAATTTCAATTGCGCCACCTTCCGGAGAGCTATTTACTGTAACCCCTGCCTTATCCAACGCCGCTTGGTTTGCCAATAAGGCATGACCATCTATTCTTGTTACAGCAACAGGAGTATTGGGAAATAAACGATCTAATTTTTCTTTAGATGGAAATTCTTTTCTTTCCCAATCATTCTGATCCCATCCCCTACCGGTTATAAAAGCTACATTTCGCTCTTTTTGAAAAGCAACTATACGATCCACAACTTCATCAAAACTCTTGGTTCCTGTTAAATCCACCTTTTGTTGTTGCAAACCCATTCTATAAAAATGCGCGTGCGCATCTATGAATCCAGGGAGAATGGTTTTTCCTTCCGCATCCAATTTTTCTTTGAAATCGTATTTTTCCAGAAGTGCTTCAGAAGATCCTGATTCCAGAAATTTTCCATTTCTTACAGCAAAGGCTTTGGTAATAGCAAAAGTGGAATCTACGGTATATATATTTCCGTTATAAACTAAAAGATCTGCTTGTTGTTTTTCTTCAGAATTACAGGAAATCAGCAAAACGAGGAGCATTCCTAAAAAGGGTGATTTATTGAGCATATTTAATATTTTTCATAAAAATAGCTAATGTGATCCAAATGGGATGTTTTATTGAGGATGTTTCAGCAGAAATCGCTTCAGAAAGTAGTTATAAAATTCAAACTTGAGAACTTTCAACAAAAAAGGATCGAAATTAGAAATCTCGATCCTTTAAGTTATATAAATATGAATATTATCTTAATCCAACCGCTTCTAAAATTGCTTCCCTAATACTGGAATTGGCAGCAGCTGCCAAAGCAACAGAGATTATAAGTCCAATCATTGCATAAGCAAAATCTTTAAAGATCATTTTTCCTGCTTTCTTGCGATGTTTTTTACCTTTCTTATTTCGGGAAAGGCTAATTGCTATTTCCCTACCTCCAATTACCCCAAGGAATAACCAGGTTGTACTCATAGGTACGGTACTAATAAACAGCTTATATATAAGTAAGATCACATACGTAGCATCTACTAAGGTTGCCGCACGAATATCTGAGATCCTTGCTTTTTCACTTACTACTTTCTGAATTTTATCGCCACGTAAATAAAATAACAAACCAAGTCCGGCAAAAATGGTGATGGCAAAAATAATAAATTGGGTTAAGCTTTGCTGCCTTGGTAGATATACCGCAATATTCGCCCCATCCTGCATTACCCATACCGCCCATAAAGAACCACTTACTATCCATTGTACGATATTCCAGCCTTTATGAAACTTTCTATTCTTAAAAAACGTCTTAATTAAATTATAGGAAAAATACCATACTGCAAAAGACAATATAAATGCCATTGCATAGCCCGATAAACTCTTCGCTACTACGGAAGTGATCCCAGAAGTATCTGCACTAAATACCGATAAAATTAGAAAAGTGGTGGAAACCGGCATTCTTAATCTTGTTAAGATCAACAATACCAAGGGAGCTATAATTTGAAAGAAACTAAAGTTTTCCGGATGCGGATATTTTGTAGTGCCATCGGGTTTTAAAAGTCTTTGAAAGGTAACATCCCCATCAAAATAAACCCAACTAGAGATTACCGTAACAAGAAAAATCCCGCCAATATAAAGCCATAATACCCACCATCTCCTGGTCTTATTACTTTCAATAAATGTTCCTAAGGACTGGATACTATCATTTGCAACGGTAGCGTAGGCTGCAAAAAAGAAACCAAGCCACATAGCCGCTTGGCTGTTACCGGTAAAAATACCAGCTAAAACAATTCCAATAATTATTAGCGCCAAAAATGCCTTTTCCTGAATCATGAAATCCAAAATATTCAGGTATGGACGCGATCTGTCGCTTCTTTTAAACTTTGCCATCTAATTAGGGTATTTGTGTTTAATAGGAAATGAATTAAAAATTATAGAGAATGGGTATTTTACCTTTTTTGATATATTGGGCTCAAAAATAAACTTTTTAAATTAATAAAGAATCATTAATCGACCAATGACCTTAATTGATGTTTTAATTAAATAATGAAATAACAATCAGTGTTTTATAACAAAATAAAAAGGGCTGTCCAATAAGAACAGCCCTTTTGTTTTAGGTAATAAGAGATTATTTAATTGCTTGTCCGTAAAGCATCCTAAACTGAAAAAGGACGTCATTCTGTTCCGATAGCTACCGGAATTGTTTTAGAATCTCACCACATTTTAAATCAACACAATAAATGAGACCCTGAAATAAATTACCATTGACGTATTTTTATTTATTTGTGAATCCAAGACCCTGAAACAAGTCCAGGGTGACGATGCGGAATTGTCGTCATGCTGAACTTGTTTCAGCATCCCATCAACTTATATAAAAACACGTCAATTTCCTACGCTAGATATTTTTTTATCACGGGTCTCAGGCTGACGAAAGAACTATTAGGACAAAAAACGGATATACATTTATTTATAATCAAACTTATAGGTTGCACCCGCCATTACCTGAATCCCTTGCACCGGGAAATTGGACCAGCGTTCGTAAGAATCCCCCAATAAATTATTCCCTTTCGCGAAAATAGAAAGCTGATCGTTGAACCTGTAACCTACATTTAAATTAAGGTCTGTAAATCCATCCAAAGTTATGGTTCTTGTTCCTATTGCGCCTCCTCCATCTATTGTTTCCTCCCTATCCTTACGTTCTCCTGTATAAAACAAGTTGGCTCCTGCAAACCACTTTTCGGTAATCTGATAATCCATTAAAACAGATGCCTTCATTTCTGGTAAATTCCAAGCTTCTGCCTGAAAATCGGAATTATAACTATAGAACGAACCTCTTACCCCTAATTTAAAATCCCTATTTACATCTACATTGATCTCTCCATCAAAAGAAAGTGTTTTAAGGTCATCGTAAACTACCCCAAATGAATTTCCAAAGGCATAATCTTCGGTGCTCGATGGATTGCTTAAATTCGCCAAATATAGTGCCTTATTGATTTCAGATTTGTAACCTCCTTTTAAGTTGTAGCCAATACTGTTGGTAAGTTTACCTTTTGCTCCCACATACGCATCATAGGACTTATCTGTTGGGGCTATGTTTAAAGTAGGTGAAACAAATGGATTTCCTTGTGCGAAATTATAATAGGTATTCTGGCTTAAACCTCCTTCCAATCCGGCATATGGAATAAAGTATTCTCCTGCCAATCGGTAACTAGCAGTCACTTGCGGATAGATATAAAAACTATTATCGCTATTTTCTGTATCCAATCCATACACGAAAGATGCTCCTAAATTTAAAGTTAGATCATCCCTTAAGATCAATAAGCTTGGTGTAATCCCGAAGATCATTTGTGAATATTTCAGTTCATTTGGATCGTTGTACCCTTGGTCGAATTTTCCGCTCAATACATCCGCAAAGACTTTTGTGCTTATTAGTTCGTCTGCAATGTTCACTTCAAAAGCGCCATCGGCTTTAAAGTTGTTTTCAGCAGAATCATAAGAATCCCCGAAATACCTATATTTCGCCGATGCCTTGTTCAAAAAAGAATCATACAACTCCAATTCTCCTCCAAGGCTTCCTGAAAAATAATTTTGTGTAGGATCTATTGCATAAACAACTTCATTTGAAAAATTTCTTTGTTCGGGTAGCCCATACCAGTTGAACAATTGGTGCTGCAATCCTAATTCGGTATTCCAATTGCTATTCTTGTTTTTAGAACTATAATTTAAATTGAGTTCTGTGTCGTAATATTTATCGTCCAACCTCACGTCTTCAATCCCTCCTTGTGAAGAATTATGGGTGAGATACACCCCGAAATTATCACTTTTACTGATCTCTAAATTGCTATAGAACTCAGCTAGCACATTGGAATAGGTACCAAATCCAAGCGTGACATAATTATCGTACAATTTTATCCTTTTTTCTCTTTCTACTTTGGTTGCACGTCCTTTTGAAGGTGTGAAGGTTGAAGCCACAGGCACAGAGAAGATACTGTACTTTATAGGTTTCTTTTCCAAGCTTACAGAATCTCCCAAAACCGGGATTTCCTTTATTTTAAACGCATCGTTCACAGAAGGCGTATAAGGCTTTACAACAATCACCGTTTCATTGCCCAAAGGTTTATCCTGGGCTACTATAACACCGGTAAATAAAAATGACAATAAAAACAGGCTTCTTTTAATTGAAGGGGTTTGCATATTGAGGTACTTAAATGTTAGTTTGATAATTTTAATTTCTTGTGTCTACAGAAGCATTGGTCTTCGCTTCCATTGCCTTAATTTTATTCAATTCGGTTTGTGCTTCTTTCACCACATCTGGATATTCCTTAAAATTCTTGATCACGTTATCCAAAATATAGGTGGCTTGGTACGCATCTTTTAGAGCATAGAAATTCTTGGCCATCACCACCAATCCTTTTGCCCCGTAGAATTTATAACCGGAATAATCCTTTGCCAATTTTTGAACAGATTCGTTGGATCCTTTAAAATTGGAGGCCTTATTTTTGAAATATGCATCATAATAAAGTGCTTCTGCAGCTAATTCCCCGGTAGCAATTTTAAGAACTTCTGCATAAGCGTTCTTCGCTTTATTCTCATCGCCGGTGCTAAAGGCAGATCTTGCGATGATCACTTGTGCATCAGACTTTACATTGTTTTCTATGGAAGAATTTTTAAGCACTTTTTCAGCATAAGAAACCGCTTTTCCATAATCTTTCAATTCATAGTAAGATTTCATTAAATTCGATTGAGCGTAGATCACATTCTGATCGAAATCTGCTTCATTTTCCAAACGTTGCAATAATGGCAACGCATCTTGGTAATTCCTCTTTTCTAAGTAGATCTGGGATAATCTCGCCAAGGCTTGTTCAGAAAACTCACTTCTTGGCTTGTTTACCACGAACTTATAATTAGAAATAGATTTATCTTTTTGATCGTCCCTAAAGTAAAGCTGTGCTAAATAGAAGTTACCCTTCAAAGAATTTAACCCATTAGGAAAGGTTTGCAGGTATTTTTCCAATCCTGTTTTCGCCGCAGCAGTGTTGTTGTTCAAGTATTGTTTTTCTGCAGCTTCAAAAGTGGTATTATCAAGATCGGCATCTGTAACTTCAACAAAATCCACATTTCTTACCCATGCAGCATATTCATCGGTTTTTCCAAGATCTATATAGATCAATCTCGCAGTTGTAACTGCTTGTAAAGATTCCGGCGTATTTGGATAATCTGCAACTACTTTCTTGAAACGTTCCAAGGCTTTGTTTGCCTGGTCACCATTATAATAAATAAGACCTTGCTTTAACATTGCCTGAGGGACAAAAGCACTTCCCGGAACATCACGAATCAATTTATTATAGGTTTCTATTGCCTTGTTTGTATTGTTCATGGCAACATAGGTGTTCCCCAACTCATACATCGCATCGTCCCTATAAGAAGAACGCGGATATTTATTGGTAAAACTACTTAGCTCTTCGACCTTGCTCTCGTTTCTATCTACAAAACCATAACTAATGGCTTTTTGGTACGCAGCATAATCTGTATTTCCAAGGTTCATATCTATAGCTTTGGAATAAGCTTGCATTGCAGGCCAGTATTTACTGGTCACAAAATAGGTGTCTCCCAATCTTGTGTAGGCATCGTTTCTCCTAGCATTATCTTTTTCAGAATTATTGGCGTACCTATTAAAGAAATCGATCGCCTTTCCATATTCTTTTTGTTTGAAATATGCATAGGCAATATTATAATCCAAGTTATCTTTTTCTGTTAAGCCGGCACTTGCACTCATGGAGTTAAACTCCTGATATCCTCTTAAAGCTTCTTGCATCCTATTTAAGTTGAAATTGCTTTCTGCTTTCCAAAAAACCGATTTTGCAGAGATCTCTGGATTCACTTTATTCTTTAAGGCTTTATCGAAATTGATGCTCGCATTTCTATAATCTCCATTTTCGTATAATTCAAGCCCATAGAAATATGCCACTTTTTGATACGCTCCCTTGTCGCTGAAGTTCTTATTGGTTTCCAACAATTCCATCGCCTTCTCATAATTTTTGGAGGTGATAAAAGAATCTATCAACAAAGTTTCCATTTCCGCCTTAACAGCAGTGTTTGGATATTTATTCAAGTAATTTATAATTACTTCTGAAGGGCTCATATAACTGTTACCAACTTCATAACTCAATTTTGCATAGTTTAAAAACGCATCTTCCTGCAGCTTGGCATCAAAATCCATTTCGCTTGCATTCTTAAAAGCATTTAATGCTTCCTGTTTTTTATCTAAATTCAAATACGACTGAGCCAAGTGGTAATATGCATTTTGGGCGAT
Source organism: Gillisia sp. Hel_I_86 (assembly GCF_007827275.1). NCBI lineage: Bacteria > Pseudomonadati > Bacteroidota > Flavobacteriia > Flavobacteriales > Flavobacteriaceae > Gillisia > Gillisia sp. Hel_I_86. The sequence goes on from NZ_VISE01000001.1 coordinate 461,295, forward strand.
GCTGTTATCCCCATCAATAATTTTATTGAATTCAGAAATTGCGCTTTCATAATCCCCTTGCTTGTAATAGGCATACCCCAATTGATAATAATCGGTATTTGTCCATTTTCCGCGTAAACCTTTGTATTCTTTTAGATATGGAATGGCTTCTTCATATTTTCCAAGGTTAAAATAGCTTTCCCCTATAATTTTATTTAGCTGGGAAATCTCTCCTCTATTTGCTGTTGGAAGTTGTTCCAATCCTAAAGCAATCGCTTTTTCAAAATTTCCAAGCTTAAAGTTCATATCGCTTTGGAAATAGGAAAGGTTTTCCGAATATCTGTCTTCTCCCTTTACTTCTTCAAAAAGTTCATTTGCTTGCTCATAATCGTCCCCTTCATAAGCCATATATCCCAAATAATATTTGGCCTGTGCACCATATTCCTTGGAATCGCGCACTTTGTTTAAATAGGTGGCCGCTTCCTCAAAATTATTGGAAGCGTAGTAGGCATACCCATTGTTGAAATAATACCGCTCCTTATCGGCACGGCTCATCCCCTTTTCGTCTACCTTATCGTACCACTTTCGGGCGTAGGAATACTTCCCTGTTTGGAAGTAATAATCGGCCACATCTATAAAAGCGGTATTTCGTTTAGTGGAAGTTGGGTAACGCTCCACAAAATCTTCCATTAACTTATCTGCACCAGGCTGACCTAACCTCACTGCGGCATTTGCAATGTAATAAGCACTGTCTGAAATAATTTTTTCATCGTCGGCTTCATCCTTTACCTCATCGAACAAGGTTTGAGCCGGTAAATACTGCTCATTGTTATAAAGCTCTAAAGCTTTATTGAACTTTACCAGATCATTTGTATTGATTGCAGATTGCTGTGCAAAAAGTGAAGAAAAAAATAGGAAGAAACCAACAAAAAGGGATGCGGAATATCGTGTCATTAATTTTTTTTTAGGTTGATGAATCAAAGATACTTAAACACTTATTTCATAACGCAACATCGTTGTGATAATTATGTTAATATGAAAAAAAGTGTTTTGGCGTTTTCTTAAAACTGTATATTTACCAATAATTTTAACCTATATAACCACAACCGTACCATATGTCCAACATTGTCCTAGAATTAAAAAATGCAGCCATCTATCAACGGGAGAGTTTAATATTATCTGAAGTAGATGTAACCATCTACAAAGGGGATTTTGTGTATTTAATTGGAAAGACCGGAACAGGGAAAAGTAGCTTTATGAAGACACTTTATAGGGATCTTCCGCTTACCGAAGGAGAAGGGAGTATTGTAGATTATAATCTTAGAACGCTAAAGGAAAAGGACATTCCCTTCCTTAGAAGAAAATTAGGTGTGGTTTTTCAGGATTTTAAATTGCTGAATGACAGGAATGTTCGTGAAAACCTGAATTTTGTATTGAAGGCAACTGGTTGGAAAGAGAAACCCGCTATGGAGCACAGGATCGATGAAGTTTTGGATAAGGTAGGGATGAAGACTAAAGGTTTTAAATTTCCATATCAACTTTCCGGTGGGGAGCAACAGCGAATCGCCATTGCCCGTGCACTTTTAAATGATCCCGAACTTATACTTGCCGATGAACCTACCGGAAACCTGGATCCGCAAACTTCTGTGGAGGTTATGGAGGTGTTGCAGGAAATAAGCAAGAACGGAAATACCATTTTAATGGCTACCCATGATTATGCCTTATTACTGAAGTATCCTTCCAAAACATTGAAGTGTGATGGCGAACGGGTTTTTGAGGTGGTACAGAAATCACTTTAACACTTTATCATTCTGAAAGAGCTTTTCGCAATTGAGAATCTCAGAGAAACGAGATTCCTCCTTCGTCGGAATGACACCGCATCCGCAATAAACGTCAAGCTGAACTTGTTTCAGCTTCCAATAAGTTCCCAGATCCTGAAATAAATCCAGGATGACGATCCTTCGATAGGCTCATGATGACATAAGTGCGAATGTCATTCTGAAAGAAACGAAGTGGATTGAAGAATCTCAGGGAACAATTTTCCTTTTAGAAGAGATTCCTCCTTCGTCGGAATGACACCGCATCCGCAATAAACGTCAAGCTGAACTTGTTTCAGCTTCCAATAAGTTTCCAGATCCTGAAATAAATCCAGGATGACGATCCTTCGATAGGCTCATGATGACATAAGTGTGAATGTCATTCTGAAAGAAACGAAGTGGATTGAAGAATCTCAGGAAACAATTTTCCTTTGAGAAAAGATTCCTCCTTCGTCGGAATGACACCGCATCCGCAATAAACGTCAAGCTGAACTTGTTTCAGCTTCCAATAAGTTTCCAGATCCTGAAATAAATTCAGGATGACGATCCTTCGATAGGCTCATGATGACATAAGTGTGAATGTCATTATGAAAGAAACGAAGTGGATTGAAGGATCTCAGGGAACAATTTTCCTTTGAGAAAAGATTCCTCCTTCGTCGGAATGACACCGCACCCACAATAAACGTCAAGCTGAACTTGTTTCAGCTTCCAATAAGTTCCCAGATCCTGAAATAAATTCAGGATGACGATCCTTCGATAGGCTCATGATGACATAAGTGTGAATGTCATTCTGAAAGAAACGAAGTGGATTGAAGAATCTCAGGGAACAATTTTCCTTTAGAAGAGATTCCTCCTTCGTCGGAATGACACCGCATCCGCAATAAACGTCAAGCTGAACTTGTTTCAGCTTCCAATAAGTTTCCAGATCCTGAAATAAATCCAGGATGACGATCCTTCGATAGGCTCATGATGACATAAGTGTGAATGTCATTATGAAAGAAACGAAGTGGATTGAAGGATCTCAGGGAACAATTTTCCTTTGAGAAAAGATTCCTCCTTCGTCGGAATGACACCGCACCCACAATAAACGTCAAGCTGAACTTGTTTCAGCTTCCAATAAGTTCCCAGATCCTGAAATAAATTCAGGATGACGATCCTTCGATAGGCTCATGATGACATAAGTGCGAATGTCATTCTGAAAGAAACGAAGTGGATTGAAGAATCTCAGGGAAACAATTTTCCTTTTAGAAGAGATTCCTCCTTCGTCGGAATGACAAGTACATTATATAAAAACAAAAAACCCCGAACTGAAAAGTTCGGGGTTTTTATGTATACTAATTGTATTAGTTTATTTTATTACGCTTACGCTCATTTTCGGTAAGATAGATCTTACGTAAGCGTATATGTTTTGGCGTTACCTCAACATACTCATCTTTTTGAATATATTCCAAAGCTTCTTCCAATGAGAATTTTATTGCCGGAACAATCTTCGCTTTATCATCTGCTCCAGAAGAACGTACGTTAGACATTTTCTTTGTCTTAGTAATATTCACCGCCATATCATCCTGACGGGAATTCTCACCAATAACCTGACCTTCGTAAATATCTTCCCCCGGATCCACAAAAAACTTTCCTCTATCTTGTAATTTATCTATAGAATAAGGAATCGCTTTTCCTCTTTCCATAGAAACCAAAGATCCATTCTGACGTTCTGGAATTCCCCCTTTTAAAGGTTGGTATTCTTTAAATCGGTGCGACATAATAGCCTCCCCCGCAGTAGCGGTAAGCAAGTTGTTTCTTAAACCAATAATTCCACGAGATGGAATCATGAATTGGATAGTCATACGGTCACCTCTAGCTTCCATACTCGTCATCTCTCCTTTTCTAATAGAAACCATTTCCACAGCTTTTCCAGAAACGGTTTCTGGAAGATCTATCGTCATTTCCTCAACCGGCTCACATTTAACACCATCAATTTCCTTGATGATAACTTGTGGCTGACCAATTTGAAGTTCGTAACCTTCCCTTCTCATTGTTTCAATAAGAACAGATAAGTGAAGGACCCCGCGACCAAATACCATAAATTTATCGGCGCTATCTGTAGCTTCAACTTTTAGCGCAAGGTTCTTTTCTAGTTCCTTGGCCAAACGCTCTCTAATATGTCTAGAGGTTACAAATTTACCGTCTTGTCCGAAGAAAGGAGAATCGTTGATCGTAAATAGCATGCTCATCGTAGGCTCATCTATTGCGATCGTTTTTAATCCTTCTGGATTTTCAAGATCGGCAACAGTATCACCAATTTCAAATCCTTCCAAACCAACAATCGCACAAATATCTCCTGCCTCAACTTCTTCAATCTTTCTTCTACCTAAACCTTCAAAAGTATGAAGTTCTTTGATTCTGGTTTTTTTGATGCTTCCATCACGCTTGACCAAAGAAACTTGCATTCCTTCTTTTAATTTTCCTCTTTGTAATCTTCCAATTGCAATTCGTCCTGTAAAAGATGAAAAATCCAATGAAGTGATCAACATTTGAGTGGATCCTTCTTCAATTTTTGGAGATTCAATATGTTCCAAAACCATATCCAACAATGGTTCGATATTATCTGTTTCATTTCTCCAATCGTCGCTCATCCAGTTATTCTTAGCTGAACCATACACCGTTGGAAAATCCAGTTGCCATTCTTCAGCACCTAGTTCGAACATCAAGTCGAAAACTTTCTCATGAACTTCTTCTGGAGTACAGTTTTCTTTATCAACTTTATTTATAACCACACATGGCTTAAGACCAAGGTCAATTGCTTTCTGAAGTACAAATCTCGTTTGTGGCATTGGCCCTTCAAAAGCATCTACCAATAGAAGAACTCCATCTGCCATGTTCAATACCCGCTCTACCTCTCCACCAAAATCGGCGTGACCAGGAGTATCAATAATATTGATTTTTGTGTCTTTGTATACTACAGAAACGTTTTTAGAAGTAATTGTAATACCACGTTCTCTTTCCAGATCATTGTTGTCTAGAATAAGATCACCTGTGTTTTCGTTATCACGAAAAAGTTGGCAATGGTACATGATTTTATCAACCAAGGTAGTTTTACCGTGGTCAACGTGTGCGATAATCGCAATATTTTTAGTAGCTTTCATAATAAACGCCTCATTTTTAAGGCTGCAAAGGTACTCCTATTTTTTGCCGAAATTACTATAGTTAACAAATATTCTTAAAATCAAGGACCTCGGGGCAAACCCAAGAGGTGTGCCCCGATAATACTAGAAGTGAAAAATATCGAAACACCAATATCTATATAGGAGCTTTTCGAGAGTCCGGTTTCCTCCCAACAAACAATAATTAAAATGTGTTTTAACCAACCCCGATTCTCTGCTTATCGTCTATTAAATAAGTGGAACGGTCGAATAAAAAAATAACCGCTCCCATAAAAACGCACCTTTACAGTCCCAAACCTGCTTAATTCCATTGTTATGACTAAAGAATTTAAAATCCTTTTAATAGAAGACGACGCTATCGAAATTATGAAACTGAGAAGATCCATGGAATCGTTGCGCCTCCCCCATAAACTAATTGAAGCTGGCAATGGGGAAGAAGCATTGGAATATCTTCAAGAACCAAAAAACTTACCCGATCTTATTTTATTGGATTTAAATATGCCTAAAATGAATGGTATAGAGTTTCTTGAACTTATTAATGACATTGAAGATTTAAAACGTATCCCAACTATAATCCTTACGACATCTGAAAACAACAAGAATATCTTAACCTGCTATAAACTGGGTATTTCTGGTTATATAACCAAATCAGCAAATTACATCGATTATTTGGAAAAATTAAAATGTTTATTTGAATATTGGAATTTCAATAAACTACCACAGGCATCATAGCCACAATAAATTAACGCCCTACCTTTTTGAAGGGGAGGTATCTAGAAACCAAATCCCTATAATTTGGAAAATAGCATATCTCCTTTTTTATTTTCGTATTTTCTTCGGGTAAAACCTCAATAAACAGCATAAATTCTTAATAATCATTGGTACCCCCTATATTCCTTTTTCAATTCATATCTACTAATATTAGCGCACCTCCTGTTTTTTTTATCATACTATTTAATGCCTAAGTATTTGAATACCAAAAAAAATATACAGTCTGATTTCTCATTTAACAAACCAAGCTTGCTCTCCTAAGCATATTTTTATTAAATTTAGACCGTTATATCCCCTAGCTAACGCGCCAATTCATGCCTGAACTGCCAACATTGGACACTATTAAAGAAATCTCCTCGGGAGATAAAAAGTTCGAAAAGAGATTGGTATCAATTATAAAAAGAGAGCTGCCGTTAGAAATTGAGCAATACAATAAGGATTTTGAGGCAGATAGCCTTAAAAAAGTTGCAGACATTGTACATAAGTTAAATCATAAAATCAATATTTTTGGCCTCGGGGAAGGAAGTCGAAAGGCGGTTGATTTTGAAAATGAGTTGCGGTCTGGATCCAGTGAAATGAAAAACGAATTTGATGCCATATTAGAAACAATGAGCCGATTTTTAAATACCCTATAACAAAAAATAATGAATTGCATTATAGTTGATGACGAAGAACTGGCGAGGGCTATAATTTATCAATTTGCATCCATAGACACGCATATTTCCGGATCGAAGGAATTTGATAGTGGTATTGCGGCTATTAAGTATTTAAATACCAACCCAAAGGTAGATCTCATTTTTCTGGATATTCATATGCCCGGTTTTAATGGATTCGACTTTATCCAAACCATTAATAGCGAAGCCAAAATAATACTTACCACATCCGACAAAAATTTTGCCATTCAGGCGTTCGAATATGATGTTATTGTAGACTATTTAGTGAAACCGATTACCTTGGAAAGATTTCAAAAATCCATACAGAAAGCTTTAGATAAAAAACCTGTTGAAAATACACAAAACCCACAAGAAAACTTACCGAACACCTCTAATAAAGATGACCTATTTGTAAATGTTGACAGAAAGCTAATTAAAATTGATGTTCCCACAATCCAAGTAATAGAAGCTAAAGGAGACTACATTTTAATAAAAACAGGGCAAAAAAACTATACCGTGCATTCCACTTTAAAAAAGATTCAAGAGCATATTCACAGAGATTATTTTATAAAAGTGCATAGGTCCTTTATTATTAATATTAATGAAATTGTTGACATCAAGGATAACAGCGTGCTAATCTCCAAAAATGTAATTCCAATAAGTCGTTCCAAACGGCCCGAATTAATGAAACGTTTAAATTTATTATAAGGCCTAAACAATATTTATTGCCCCGAATAAAAGTATAATTGTCATTTGAGGTTTTAATTAACCAACTATTCACTCTCGTCTGCAGAGGGACCATAAGTGGCCGGCACCGGTAGGTTCAACAATCTAAAATACACCCCCAACTGTGCTCGATGATGGGGAATTTGATTTAAAACCATACTCCTTAATACATTGATTTTAGGCATGTCCATAACGGTTTCTCCTCCCATGATCATTTTCCAATTCTTCTTATATTCGCTATCCGGTTTCTTCAAAGAAGCTTCCGCCTCAGAAGCGTTATTTCTTAAAGCTTGTAAAAACTCATCGACGGTTTCGAACTCAGTAGCTTTGTAACCATCCATATTCATCTCGTCCATTTCCATAGTGCCCGTTATCCAACTAGGAATTTCTGCCAAATGATTTCCCAATTCCCGGATGCTCATAGATTTAGGGTGTGGCCTCCAATCCAATTGATCTTCGGGAATTCTCTTTAAGAATTTTTCGGTTATTGCCACTTCTTGTTTCAACTCAGGCACAAGTATTTCATGAATTTCCATAATTCTATATTTAAGTTAGCAATGCTTAAATTACGATTTTTTTCTTTGTTAAAAATGAGTGCAAGAAAATGTTGTCTACGTGATTTCCTGTATTTTTTGAATGCCCTTACATACATAATCCCTTATCTTTGCTGCATAAATTAGCGTCATGAAATTAGAAAGTATTCCACAACTAAACCATATCGATTCAAATAATTTTTTCTTGCTGGCAGGACCTTGCGCAATAGAAGGTGAAGAAATGGCACTGAAAATTGCTGAAAAGATTTTAAACATCACTGATAGGCTGGAAATTCCTTTCATATTTAAAGGTTCATTTAAAAAAGCCAACCGAAGCCGGATAGATAGTTTTACCGGGATAGGCGATGAAAAAGCATTGAAAATTTTAAGAAAGGTTTCTGAAAAATTCAAAATACCAACAGTTACAGATATTCACGAAGTATCCGATGCTTCAATGGCAGCAGAATATGTAGATATTTTACAGATTCCGGCATTCCTTGTAAGACAAACAGATCTTGTGGTTGCCGCTGCAAACACAGGAAAAGTGGTAAACCTTAAAAAAGGGCAATTTATGAGCCCAGAGAGTATGAAACATGCGGTTACCAAGGTAACCGATTGTGATAACGAACAAGTGATGATCACCGATAGAGGAACTATGTTTGGTTATCAAGATATGATTGTGGATTTTAGAGGGATTCCAACGATGAGACAGTATGCTCCTACCGTTTTGGATGTTACACATTCCCTTCAACAGCCAAATCAAACGAGTGGGGTTACTGGCGGAAGACCCGATATGATCGAGACCATTGCAAGAGCTGGGATAGTGAATAACGTAGATGGATTGTTTATAGAAACACATTTTGATCCAGCGAATGCCAAAAGCGACGGCGCAAATATGCTGGATTTAAAATATCTCCAAAAATTATTGACAAATCTTAGTTCTATTAGAAGGACCATAAATTCATTATAAGTGATGGGTCTTCTTATGAGTTAACTTATTTCACACATATATTGCCATTTTCTATGTGAAACCTATAAATTGCTGTTAATCATAGCTTCAAGAGCATCTTATTTTATTAATTTGAATCCCTAACTCTTAAAAATTCAAATTATAGAATGGAAAATCAACTAGAAAATTTCGCTAATCAGGTATCAAATTTTTTACCTGATCTGTTAGGAGCAATTCTTGTGCTTCTTGTTGGATGGCTTGTAGCAAAAGGCATCAAGGCCCTTGTGGTAAGGCTCTTAAGGAAAACCCACTGGGATGAACGTGTTTTTGGCCGTGCCGATGTTGCCGACACCAATGTCTTTTTAGGAAATATCTTTTACTATCTGGTCATGATCATTGTAATCTTGATCGTACTGGAAATACTGGGAATAGATCAAGTGCTCACTCCTTTGGAGAATATGGTAGATGAATTCCTTTCTTTTGTTCCCAATATTATCGGAGCTATTTTAATAGGGTTTATAGGCTATATTTTAGCAAAGTTTGTTGCCAACTTGGTAAGTATTGGTGGAAGTTTCCTAGATAAAATGGTTGATAAAACCGGTTTTAAGGATACAGACAAATTGGTTAATATCCTTAAAAAGGTGGTTTTCATCATCATCTTCGTACCATTCTTAATTCAAGCATTCAACGCTTTGCAATTGGAAGCTATTTCTGAACCGGCAAATGATATATTGTATGGTTTCACAGAAATGATTGGAGAAATAATTATAGCCGCCCTTGTCCTTACTATCTTTATTTGGGGTGGAAAATTTCTTGCAGACTTCTTGGAAGATCTTTTTAAAAGCTTAGGATTGGATACTTTAGCCGAAAAGATTCAAATCCATAATATGATTGGTGCCAATCAATCTTTATCCAAAATTGTAGCAAATCTTATCTATTTCTTCTTGGTTTTCTTCGGAATTATTACCGCAGTAGAAATTTTAGGATTAGATAGATTAACCGAAATTTTGAACCAGATTTTAGAAGTAACCGGTCAAATTATATTCGGACTTATTATCCTAGCAATTGGTAACTATATCTCAGTTATAATTTATAACACCATGACGAAGTCCAGTAACAATAATTTTATCGCGAGCATTGTAAGATACGCTTCTTTGGCATTGTTCATCGCTATTGCCTTAAGAACAATGGGAATTGCCAATGAGATCGTGGAGCTGGCCTTTGGCCTAATTCTAGGAGCACTTGCCGTAGCTTTTGCTTTAAGTTATGGACTAGGTGGTAGAGAAGCTGCTGGAGAACATTTTAGGGAGGTTATTCAAAAGTTTAAGAATGATGACAGTCCCATAAAACCTGATTCTGGTAATCCGGCAAATCCTACGAGCCCCCAACGAAATATTAACGATCCGGCTAATCCTAATAGACGAAATACTGGAAGTCTGGATTCCGATGATCGAATAGATCCTAGCGATCCAACGCTTAATTTGTGAATTATAGCAACTTAATATAAGAAGCCCGCAAAATATGCGGGCTTTTTGATATCTATCGTTATTCTATATATTAATGCTTACTTTTTCATAAGTATCAGCAATAATTAATAAACCATGAAAGTCCATATAAGATGAAAAGCAAAAGGTTCCTAATCATTGTTGCAATAGTTGGAATTCTATTGTTCGTCCCAGTAATAGCAATGCAATTTAGCAGTGAAGTGATGTGGGATTTAACCGATTTTGTTGTTATGGGGGTCTTACTTTTTAGTGCCGGAGTTGCCTGCGAACTGGTTTTAAGAAAGGTTCCCGGCACTAAAAACAGGATCATCCTTTGTGGAATTATCTTAGCTGTGTTACTAATAATATGGGCAGAATTGGCAGTGGGGATCTTAGGGACTCCTTTCGCGGGAAGCTAATGTTGTTCCTTGTAAAAATCAAGATCGCCAAGGTCATGAATGATGATTTATAAAGCCTTATCTTGGAGATTTTTTGCTAGTGACTCTAATCTATTTCTTGATAATGGATCTTAGCTACAGCTAATGATTTGCGACCTGTTATTATAAAATGGCTGTGCCCTCCACATAATTTCTCAAATACTTAAATCTCTCTGTTAATTTACCATCTTTGGTCATCCTCGCACGCTCTAATATCCCATTTTTATCTCCATCGAAAAACGCAGGAATTACATGTTCCATAAACATTTCACCAAATCCTTCACTTGCATCCTTTGGCAGCTCACAGGGTAAATTATCTACAGCCATAACAGTGATTGCTCCTTCTTGCCTGAAATCCACTTCCTTTCCAGATTTAGGGTCGTATCCATAAAACGGATCTGCAATGGTAGAAGGACGTATAGTACTTGCAATAGGCCCGTCGATATCACAGGAAATATCTGCAATCAAATTAATTTTGAATTCAGATGAATTTGCCTGTTCTTGAGTAAAGAAAACAGGCGCTCCTTCTCCATAGAAATGGCCCGCAATAAATATATCGCCCGCCCTAGCGAATCTCATAAAATTAGATCTGTATTCTTCTGGATGCTTATAAAAATGCTTATTTGTAGTATTCTTTCCGCTGTTATGGATATTGTAGTCCAACACATCTATTAAACAGTAAACCGGTTCTAGAAATTCATTTTTTAGATATTCTGAAACAGGCACTTGTTTGATTTTTAGATGATCTAGGATTTCTTTGGCACCATGAGCTACTTTCCCAGAACCGGTAAGCACAATTTTGAGATTTGGAATTTTTATTTTATCTAATTCCTGAAGAACAGCTTTTAGATCTGGTAAGGATTCAACTTTAGGTAGCTTATATAAAGAATCTCTCAGCCCCAATGCTCTAAACGCATTATAAGCGCCAACTAAACCGGCATATCTACCAAAACCAATGAGTCTATGTCCGTTCGCCTTGGTAATTACCTCATGATCATACAATTCTATATTTTTAGCTAAAATGGCCTTTAGAAGTTCTCGATTATAAGGCTGCTTTTTGATAGTATGAGAAAAGAAGAAATATTTTTTATAAGGAATTAGATTTACCAATGGCACTTCCTTTACACCTAATAACACATCGCAATCTAAAATATCCTGAGACACCTCAAATCCTGCTTCTTCATATTCTGAATCTTTAAAGATCCTGATGTCTGAAGATTCTATTTTAAAACTTGCCTCTGGAAATTTTTTAATGATTTCTTGTAATTTTTTAGGAGAGAAAACTACTCTTCTGTCTGGTGGGGTTTTACGCTCTTTAATTAGGGCAAATTTTATCATATGATGGTATAGAATTTGTAGAATGTTAGGTAAGTTCCAAAGATATAAATTTTAATCTGTATCTTTGCATCCGCGTTAGGGATAGCAGTGAAAATCCCGGAGTTCCACTCCCGATAGCTATCGGGATTGGAATGAGGAATTGAAACGAATAGCCCGGCCTGCTTTTTTTAAAGCAGGAACGCACAAAAGTTCACTATTTTATGGGGTCGACTTGGATTTGACAGCGAGTCCAATTGGATGGTAAGCACGTCGAGCGCTGGGATATAGCTCGTAAATCTCATATTTCACACTTTTTTAAACGGCGAGAATAACTACGCCTTGGCTGCATAATCCGAATTACAGTAGGATTATCTTTATCCCTACCAGGTAGGGAGCCGAGATGCCTCGTGAAAGCCTTGATTTACGGCGTTCACACCAGAGGTATCGATAAAGTAAATATAGGAATTACAGGGCCTTGATGTAATTCTGAAACTCGAGTGAGGATACGTGTAAGGTTGGTGGTTTTCGGCCGGCCTTGCATCGACAATTAAGTGAAAACTAAACGTGAAGAAAGCTATGTAATTGCTTGTTTGGACGAGGGTTCGAAACCCTCCGACTCCACTTTTTACTTACCAAACGGTATGAAAAACCCCGAAATCTTAGGATTTACGGGGTTTTTCATTTTTAATGATCTCGTATAATACCATATAATATCAAATAAATGGTGTGCAATTCGGTGACCACTATAAACCCTGATAAATTGTACACAAAACAAGTGTCAACTTACTGTTTTTCAATTCTTTAAATAATCATAAAGTTTCTCGTAATTTGAGAAAATAATGTACATTTCTAGTGAATTTTAAAACCAAAAATATGGACACTTATCCTCACGTAACATTTTACACAAGAAAAAGTCGTAGTAATAAATCACATGGAAGTGATATTTATTTACGAGTAACGGTAAATTCCAAGCGATCTGATATGAGTGTTGGAAGAAAAGTAGACCCTCTAAAATGGAATATCAAATCGGAAAAGATGATGGGAAGAAGTGCAGAAGCTAAGGAATTAAATGATTATCTAGATGTTTTAAAAAATAAATTGAAACATATTCAAAAAGAACTCCTAGATCAAGACCAACGAATAACCGCAACTACTTTATTAAGGGAACTGAAAGGTTTAGGCAAAAGCAAATCAAAAATGACCCTGGAGGTGTTTAAAGAACACAATGAACAAATGGATAGGCTTTCCGGAAAAGACATTTCTAAAAGCACGGCTAAGCGTTACTGGACATGTTACAATCATGTAGAGCAGTTTATCAACGAAAATTATAAGGCGGAAGATTACCGCATGAAGGATATCGACCACCAGTTTATCTCTAAATTTGAATACTTCCTTAAAACCAAAAGGGAATGCAATCATAATTCTGCATTGAAGTATGTAAACAATTTTAAAAAGATCATTCGTATTGCATTGGCAAATCAGTGGATGGATCGGGATCCATTCTATAATTATAAAGTTCAGTTCGACAGTGTGGAACGTGAATTTCTTAATGAAGAGGAAGTTCAGATACTTATTCAGAAGGATTTGCATCTTGACCGGTTAAAACTAGTTCGAGATATGTTTGTTTTTAGTTGCTACACTGGATTAGCTTACTCTGATGTAAAAAAACTTAGCGAAGCAGATATCACTAAGGGGATGGACGGTGGGAAATGGATTCGTATAAAACGAACCAAGACAAAAACCCTAAGTAGCATTCCGCTTCTGCCTGTTGCAGAAGAAATAATCGATCGATATAAAGACCATCCCGAAGTAAAGGCTGGAAATTGTATACTACCAGTTTTCAGCAATCAGAAATCCAATGCTTTTTTAAAAGAAATCGCTATGATGTGTGGAATATCCAAGCCACTTAATACGCATCTTGCCAGACATACCTTTGCAACTACCATTACACTAACCAATGGCGTACCCATAGAATCTGTAAGCAAAATGCTTGGACACAAAGATTTGAGAACTACCCAACATTATGCTAAAATCGTAGATCGAAAAATCAGTGAGGATATGAATGAACTGAAAATAAAATTAGCGGCAAAAGCAAAAAAAAACATTACCGATAAAAAGAATGCCAAAAAGTAAAAATTAGCTCATTTTAATAACTGATGTTACGCAGCAATTTTCTTTAAATTGCTATTTGATGTTGATAACTCTTCCCATTGTTTCCAAGCTGCCTTGGTGGCAGCAAGCCATATTTCACTTTTCACTGCATAATGATTTTTATGGGTTCTAATTTTTAACCTTTCAAGTTTCATATGCGCAATCATGGATGCTATAAAATGGGCTTGTTGTGTTTGTACAGTTTTCGTTGGTGCTTTGGCAAAAGCGGTATTGTTTTTAATGGAGCGAAAAAATTCCTCTACTTTCCACTGTTTTTGATAGATTGTAGTAAGGCTCTGGTAATCTAAGTTTAAATCACTTGTAGCTAGATAAAGCGTACCAGTACTACCGTCCCCGTTTTTGAAGACTTGCTTAGTTATCAATATAGGGTCACTATATTGTTTTAAATAAACTGACATAGTACGCTCTTCCAGCGTTAACGATTCAATACTTTGATAGATGCCCTTTGCTTTATCTTGTTCGCTCAATGCTACGGCCCTGTTTGATTTAAGGGCCATTATAAAATCTGAATTGCAGTCTTGTGCGATACAGCTCATATTCTCTGACGATGAAAACCAGCTGTCTGCCAAAACATACCTAAAACCTATGTTGTGGTTTGCTTGTACCACCATGCGGCGCATCATTTCGTTCTTGGTTTCCTTGCTTTTAAAAGTAGGTTTCCTTTTTTTGTTTAAAACGGCTACATCTTTCTTTACAAACTCAACACCTACAGGGAGGCCAATATCATACTTGGGACTATAATAATAGGAACTCACAAAATTTACACCTTTAACGTTTTTACCGCTACAATGGTCGTAGTGCCAATTTATTAAAGGATTGGTTTTTGTGTGTTTTTTGGGCTCAATGGAATCGTCAATAATCAACAACCCTTCTGATGACCTAATTTCGTGAACCATAGCTTTAGTTTCCAACCACAAGGTTCTTGAGTCTATTTTACTGGATAGCAACCGCGTTATTTGCTCATGACCAACACTATTATCCGTCACTAATGACAAACCGGTCGCTGTACTGTAAGTCGGTGTAACCAACAAATAACCAGTATATAAGTCTAAAAGGTTATTAACATTCATAAATGGAATTTAATACTTTTGTGCGTAACATCAGTTAATAATATACAGAATGATATCAAATGAGTTTATTTGAATTGTTGGTGTTTTTAGTAGAAAAAATCTAAATGTAGAAAAGATGAAAAAAAAAGCGAATTTAAAAGAATTTCTTAAAATACCTAAACCACTAAATAATTTTTCTGAAAAGTGAATTCCCACAACAACTTCTAAACTAGAAGATCAAATCTTTGGAGAATTTTACACCTTGATAGAAAATGCAATGAAATGAAAGCATTTAGTATCAAAATAAATAGAAAGATGAATTTTTAAAAATGTTGTACCTATATTTTACCAAAACAAAAAAGCCGACTCGTCAAAGTCGGCTTTTGTACTCGGAGCGGGACTTGAACCCGCACGACCGTTGCTGATCATTGGATTTTAAGTCCAACGTGTCTACCAATTCCACCATCCGAGCGTGGATTTTTATATAAAGCGATTTTTTCGCCTTTTAGAGCGAAAAATGGTCCCTAAGCGTCGGGGGAACCCGCAAACTTCAAATGTTTCGCCTTTCAGAGCGAAAAACGGGATTCGAACCCGCGACCTCCACCTTGGCAAGGTGGCGCTCTACCAGCTGAGCTATTTTCGCGATTTGTATGAACCTTTCCAGTTTCCTGAAGGAGCAATGATTTCTTATTGCGGTTGCAAATTTAAAACAATTCTTATAATAGCAAAGGATTTTTTACAATATTTACCGGGTTTCCATATTGGCATTTTGCTTCCCAGTTAACATTCGCTTTATCTCGTTAAGCTTCATGAGAGCTTCGATTGGGGTAAGTGTATCAATATCAATATGCAACAATTCTTCTTTTAATTCTTGTAACAATGGATCGTCCAAATTAAAAAAGCTCAACTGCATTTCCTGTTCTGCCGAATTTTTTAAAATTTCTCCGGAATCTTCCATTTTATGGGATTTTTCCAACCTTTTCAAAATCTTGTTTGCCTTGCTAATTACCTGTTGTGGCATTCCGGCCATCTTGGCAACATGGATCCCAAAACTATGTGCACTACCTCCAGGAATCAATTTTCGAAGGAACAACACCGTGTCCTTTAATTCCTTTACAGATACATTATAATTTTTGATACGAGCGAACGTGTCCCCCATTTCATTTAATTCATGATAATGGGTTGCAAAAAGTGTTTTTGCACGGGTAGGGTGCTCATGTAGATACTCCGTAATTGCCCAGGCTATAGAAATTCCATCATACGTACTTGTTCCCCTACCTATTTCATCCAAAAGCACCAAACTGCGTTCAGAAAGGTTGTTCAGGATACTCGCCGTCTCGTTCATCTCTACCATAAAAGTAGATTCGCCCATAGAAATATTGTCGCTCGCCCCTACCCTGGTAAAGATTTTATCTACCAAGCCAATTCTCGCACTTTCTGCCGGAACAAAGCTTCCCATTTGAGCCAGTAATACAATAAGTGCAGTCTGTCTTAAAATAGCCGATTTACCACTCATATTGGGCCCGGTAATCATAATTATCTGCTGAGTTTCCCTATCCAAAAAAACATCATTGGTCACATACTGTTCCCCATGTGGCAGTTGCTTTTCTATAACCGGATGCCTTCCGTTTTTGATTTCCAATTCGGTCGAGTCATCTATTTCGGGCTTGTTATAATTCTCTAAGATTGCTTGTTGCGCAAAAGAAGCCAAACAATCCAACTGACCAATTAACCGCGCATTTTGCTGTACAGGATTAATATAATCCCTCAACCAATCTACAAGGCCTGCAAATAGCTCCTGCTCTAAATGCAGGATCTTCTCCTCTGCCCCAAGGATCTTCCCTTCGTATACTTTTAACTCTTCGGTAATATACCTTTCGGCATTCACCAAGGTTTGTTTTCTGGTCCATTCCTCTGGCACTTTATCCTTATGACTGTTTCTTACTTCAATATAATAGCCATATACATTATTGCTTCCTATTTTGAGAGACGTAATACCCGTGGCTTTACTCTCCCTTTCCAGCATCTCATTCAAATAATCCTTTCCTGAAAAAGCGATATTTCTAAGATCATCCAATTCTATATGAAATCCTTTTGCAATAGTGTTCCCTTTCACGATATTCACGGGCGCCTCCTCATGTAGCATTTCATTGATCTTGTTTCTAAGGACTCCACAGCTTTGCAACTTATCCCCCAAGACTTTTAAGGACTCTTCTTTGGAATTCATTGCCAATTCCTTGATTGGCAAAATAGCATCCAGGGAATTGTTTAAATGGATTACTTCCCGGGGACAAATTTTTCCGGTAGCCACTTTGGAGATCAAGCGTTCGAGATCACTAATTCGTTTTATTTGTTTTTGAAGTTGTGCTAACTCCTCTTTATTCCGAATAAAATAACGCACTACCTGATGCCTCGCTTTTATTTTTTCAGCATTTTTAAGCGGAAGGGCAAGCCAGCGTTTCATCATTCTTCCTCCCATTGGGGATATGGTCTTATCTATGATGTCTAAAAGCGTGACCGCATTTTGTGCGTTGGAATTATATAGTTCCAGATTACGAATGGTAAACCGATCCATCCAAACATATTCCTCTTCAGCAATTCTATTTAACGAAGCGATATGCTGCAATTTATGATGTTGGGTTTCGCTTAAATAATATAGGATAGATCCAGAAGCTATAATTCCTTCTTCCAAATGAGCTACTCCAAATCCTTTCAAGGACTTGGTTTTAAAATGCCCGTTTAGGGATTCGTAGGCATAATCCAATTTAAAAACCCAATCTTCCAGATAAAAACAGTGGAAAGTATCCCCAAAAGTTTTAGTAAATTCCTTTTTATAGTTTTTCTGAATAAGCACCTCACTTGGCCCAAAATTTTGAAGTAGCTTATCTATATATTCTGTTGAGCCTTGTGCTGTTAAAAACTCTCCGGTAGAAACATCCAAAAAAGAAATTCCCATTGTTTTCTTTCCGTAGTGAACGGCACTTAAAAAGTTGTTGGTCTTGCTATTCAATACCTCATCATTCATAGCAACTCCAGGGGTCACCAATTCTGTCACGCCTCTTTTCACAATGGTTTTTGTGAGTTTTGGATCTTCTAATTGATCGCAAATAGCAACTCGTAAACCTGCTTTTACCAATTTTGGCAAATAGGTATTTAGCGCATGATGTGGGAAGCCGGCCAAAGCAGTCTCTGTCTCAGAGCCATTGCCTCGTTTGGTAAGTACAATATTTAGAATTCTGGCAGTCTTAACAGCATCTTCCCCAAAAGTTTCGTAAAAATCCCCTATTCTGAATAATAACAATGCATCAGGGTATTTCACCTTGATGGAATTATATTGTTTCATTAACGGAGTGGTCTGCTTCGGTTTTTTAGCTGCCAAAAGATTTCAATTTTATTCTTGCTAAAATACTTAATCTTTAAAGCTATTAGAAATTTTAAAAGAAGCATTTATCTGAAATTATCCACAAATAGATTTCTTGAATAAGTTTGATAAAAGCTAAATCTCAGAAAAGGATTATAGAATTCTTAAACGTTAAAATTGGTATTAAGTTTTTCTACAATCGTTTCTATCTTTTTGTTTTTTGCTTTCTTGTCCAAGAAAACAGGATTTGCTTGCCTCACTTCGCAGTCTTTTATCGCACAACGCTCACAAGTTACACCCACGTTTAGGGTTTTAATGGCAGGGTCTGATAAAAAATTAAGTTTTTTTTGTAATTGCTTATTAATAAGTAAACCAATACTGATACTTCGATAATAATTTTCCTTAAAAGGATCTTTTGTTGCAGAAGAAAGCACTAAGTATTTCATTCCATCATCTGGATAGTTCGAAATCTGAACATCAAATTCATGTTCCCTTTTATTTTTATTGATATTGTTTAAAACCTGAAGGGACACCCATCGCCTGCAGTAATGTTCATTTGTTTCGTTAGCTCGGGGGGAATGTTGGTGTGATAAATGAAGTTCTTTCTTTAGATAATACTTTTCGCTTTTAGCGGTATGTGTAAATCTTAAAAAAAACAAATTCTGAATATTAAATTCTTTTGGTAAAATATTAGTTAAACGCTGATAAAATGATTCGGGGGAAGCATTAAATTCTTGCATGGATTTTAAAAATAATTTTTCATCAAAAAAATCTTTTTCAAAAAAATATTTTAACTGGGCTGTTATTTTGGCTTTAGGGATAATTAAAGCACCTGCAAAATAGGAGGCATAAAAATTATTAAGTACTTGATCAAAACTATCAAATTTTATCCAAGGAAATGTATACAAACGATCTTTGGTTTCTAAAAAATTATATGCAAGTTCTTTTGCATATATAAAGGCACGCTGGGCTTCATCAATCTCATTTGCCAATAAGAGCGTATGAGTTTTAGGGACAAAAACTGAACGTAAATTATCTAAAGCTTCATATTTACTCAATTCATTTTCAATAATAGAATATCCATATTCCTCTATTAAAATTTCTTCTAAATCTTTTGAGGAAATTGTTTGGCTTAAATCTAATTGGTAGGCTTTTACAAATTTTAAAACACTTTGCTCCAAATCATCAAAATGATTATTATTTGCTTCTTGAAAGGAACGCAAGGAAGCAAGAAAAAAACTTTCTCTGCTAAAATTATAGTGTTGTGCAATTTCAATAATAGTACTTATAAAGGCATTTACTTTTGCAGGAGCATTGGCAACAATATCTATTAAAGTATTTTCCTTAATTCCAAAGAGGTCTAGAGGTATTTCCTTTAATATTTTAGATTGCAATAAATCTCCAATAGGTGCTAAATTTTTATCTAATTTTAAAGACACCATTTGGTCATACGGCACATCTAATTTTTCAGAAAGAATCGCTATTTTATCTGGTTTTGGATATTTTTTTCCATTTTCAATTTCATTTAAATAAGACTTGGACAAACCCGAAAGTTTGGACAATCCAAACAAGGATAATTTATTGTCAGTCCTTATCTGCTTTAACTTTAAGCCAAATATGATTTTTATATAATTCTCCTCCATAACAACAAATATAAGTTATTTTGCGAACATTATTATTTTGCGAATTAATATATTTAGCGAACGTTCGCTTGTTTTATAGGAAACTTTGTTTTAATATTGTCTTATAAATATTATATCATGGACAACAATTTATTAATACCTTCTAAACTGGAATTCTCTAAAAATGTTAAAAATCATTACCCAAGAATTCTAACTTCCGGTGCGTTGAATTTTCTTACTGCGCTGCATCAACAATTTAATGCAGAGCGATTAGAATTATTAAACAGTAGATTAAATCAACAAAAATTATTTGATGGAGGAAATTTTCCGGAATTTTCAAAAGAGACTAAAAGCATTAGAGAAGGCAATTGGGCCGCTGGCAATATCCCTTTGGATTTACAGGACAGACGTGTAGAAATTACTGGGCCTGTAGATAGAAAAATGATTATAAACGCACTTAACTCCGGTGCCAAAACTTTTATGGCCGATTTAGAAGATAGCAATTCTCCAACTTGGAAGAATGTTATGGAGGGACAACAAAACTTAATAGATGCTAATAATAAAACCATTTCCTTAGTCGATACAAAACGTAATAAATCCTATAAATTAAAAGATGAAACTTCGGTTTTATTGGTTCGTCCAAGAGGTTTACACTTAAACGAAAGGCACATGGTAATTAATGATGAAGAAGCATCGGGAAGTTTAGTGGATTTCGGGTTATATGTGTTTCACAATACGAAGACCTTATTAAGTAATAATACTGCCCCCTATTTTTATTTACCAAAACTAGAACATTATTTAGAAGCTCGTTGGTGGAACAGCGTCTTTGAATTTGCTCAGGAGTATTTGGAAGTACCAAATGGAACAAATAAAGCAACTGTTTTGGTTGAAACTATTACGGCTAGTTTTCAGTTAGACGAAATAATTTATGAACTTAAAGATCATATCGTTGGTTTAAATTGTGGTCGCTGGGATTATATTTTTTCTTACATCAAAAAATTTAGAAACCATCCAAATTTTGTAGTACCAAACAGAGATCAAGTAACCATGACAACCCCATTTATGGATGCTTATTCAAAATTGGCTATTCAACGTTGCCATAAAAGAGGAATTCTCGCTATTGGTGGTATGGCGGCTCAAATACCAATTAAAAATGACGAATATGCGAATATTGTTGCTCTAGAGAAAGTAAGAAAAGACAAGGAACGAGAAGTTAAAAATGGCCATGATGGTACCTGGGTTGCGCATCCGGCTTTAGTTGAAGTAGCCATGGAAGAATTTAATAAGCATATGCAAACGCCTAACCAATTGCATGTAACCTGTGATGATCTTACCATAAGCGAAGCAGATTTAGTTGAGCTTCCTAAAGGCACCGTAACCGAAGCCGGAATTAGAAAGAACATTAATGTAGGAATATTATATACCGAAGCTTGGTTGCGAGGACATGGCGCTGTTGCTCTTTACAATTTAATGGAAGATGCAGCCACTGCTGAAATTTCAAGGACCCAAGTTTGGCAATGGTTAAAAAATGAAGTCAAACTTGAAGATGGCAGAAAATTTAATCTTGAATTGTATAAGAACTTATTTAATGAGGAAGTAGAAAAAATCACTGCTGAAATCGGTGAAGAACACATGAAGAATAGCAAGTTTAAATTGGCTTTTGAGCTTTTTGACAAATTAGTTTTATCAGAAGAGTTTGAAGAATTCTTAACCCTTCCCGCTTATCAATATATATAAAAAAAACAATCCTGCAATTGCGGCAACAATTAACAGGATCTAATTATTAATACTTAATAACTTATTTCAAAATTATGAAAAATTTATCACAAACCAATTACAGTTCCGCACTACAAACAGTAAGGGACCTTAAGGAAAAACACGGAAAAGGCTGGAGTGCAATTCGTCCTGAAAACGCAGCCAGAATGGTTGCACAAAACCGTTTTAAAACAGGTTTGGACATCGCTAAATATACAGCTGGTATCATGAGAAAGGATATGGCAGAGTATGATGCCGATTCATCTAATTACACTCAATCTCTTGGTTGCTGGCATGGGTTTGTGGCCCAACAAAAAATGATTGCAGTTAAAAAACACCATGAAACTACCAATAAAAAATACTTATATTTATCTGGATGGATGGTAGCAGCATTACGGTCTGAATTTGGTCCATTACCAGATCAATCAATGCATGAAAAAACTACTGTTCCCGCACTTATTGCAGAGATTTATGATTTTTTACGTCAAGCTGATGCCATAGAGTTGAATGATTTATTCAAAAGACTAGAGAACGGAGAAGACGTTTTGGATCAAATAGACAATTTTGAAACCCATATAGTGCCTATAATTGCAGATATTGATGCCGGTTTTGGCAATGAAGAGGCTACTTATTTGTTAACTAAAAAAATGATCCAAGCTGGTGCTTGTGCTATTCAGATTGAGAATCAAGTATCTGATGCCAAACAATGTGGGCATCAAGATGGAAAAGTTACCGTTCCCCATGAAGATTTTATTGCCAAGTTAAATGCTATTAGATATGCCTTTTTAGAATTAGGGATAGATGACGGTATTATAGTGGCAAGAACAGATTCTGAAGGCGCTAGTCTTACCCAAAAATTACCTGTTAGTAAAGAACCTGGAGATTTAGCTTCACAATATTTGGCCTTTGTAGAAGTTGAAGAATTAGATATTAATAATGCCAAGGAAGATGATGTACTTCTTAAAAGAGATGGTAAATTAGTGCGCCCAGTACGATTAGCCAATGGCTTGTATAAATTTAAAAAAGCTTCCAATATAGATAGAGTAGTTTTAGATTGCATTACTAGCCTCCAAAATGGAGCTGATTTATTGTGGATTGAAACGCCAACACCAAATGTTAAACAAATTGCCCACATGGTTAACAGGGTTAAAACCGTTGTGCCTAACGCAAAATTAGTTTACAATAACTCCCCATCTTTTAACTGGACCTTAAACTTCCGTAATCAAGTATACGAAGAAATGCTTGCAGAAGGTGAAAACATGACAACGTACGATAGAAATAATTTAATGGATTCTCAATACGATGGTTCGGAATTATGCCATCGTGCAGATGAAAAAATTAAAACCTTCCAAAAAGATGGCGCAAGAGATGCTGGGATTTTCCATCACTTAATTACTTTGCCAACGTATCATACAACAGCACTTCACATGAATGATTTGACGCAAGGATATTTTGGGGAAGAAGGTATGTTGGCTTATGTAAAAGGTGTGCAGAGACAAGAAATTCGTAAAGGAATTTCTTGTGTAAAACATCAACGCATGGCTGGATCAGATTTGGGAGACGATCACAAAACATTCTTTGCCGGAGATAATGCTTTGAAAGCTGGAGGAGAGGGCAATACAAGCAATCAGTTTGAAGTTAAAACAAGTAGTAATGAGCCACAACTGGTTTAAATAACTAAATAAAAAACAAGCACAAATGAAAGGTAGAAAGTTACTCATGATTCCTGGTCCTATTGAATTTGAACCAGAGGTGCTACAAGCCATGGGCATGGCCACAACAAGTCATGTGGCTCCAGATTTTATAGAGGTTTTTGGAAATAGCCTTGAACTAATGAGAGAAGTTTGGAAATCACCAATGGGACAACCTTTTATCGTTGCGGGAACCGGCACTTTAGCTATGGATATGGCAATTTCCAATTTAATAGAGCATGGAGATCGCGTACTCATAATTTCTTCTGGATACTTTGGAAAAAGATTTGAAGATATTTCAAAAAGATATGGAGCTAACACAACTATTTTAGAAGCTCCTTTAGGTGAAGTTGTGAGTCTAGATTCCATAGAAAAAGAACTTAAAACTAATCAATATAAAGCTTTAACTATAACTCACGTAGATACTTCTACAGGAATCTTGGTAAACCCCAAGCCTATAGCAGATTTAGCCAAAAAATATAATACCTTAAGTGTTTTAGATGGCGTATGCTCGGTGGCTGGAGAAGAGATCAATCAAGATGAATGGGGAATTGATGTTGTATTAACTGGATCTCAAAAAGCTATTGGCGTACCTCCCGGACTCGCTCTTTTAATAGCATCTCAAAAAGCGATGGAAGTTTGGGAAAATAGAAAAACACCGGTATGCAATTATTATGCAGATTGGAATAATTGGTTGCCAATAATGAACGCTTATGAAGAGAGAAGACCTTCCTACTTTGGAACACCAGCTGTTAACTTAATTGTAGCATTAGAAAGCAGCTTGAAGATAATATGTAAGGAGGGAATGGACAAAAGGGTAAAAAGACATCGGGGTCTAGCAATGGCATTTAGAACAGCTATTGCGTCGTTAAACCTAAAACTGTTACCAAAAACAAACGAGATAGCTGCTAATACTTTAACAGCTGTTTATTATCCCAAAGGAATTGATGGTACAGCCTTACTTTCAAAAATAGCGAACGATAACGTAATAGTTGCAGGGGGACTACTTGCAGAAATAAAAACCTCTTATTTTAGAATAGGTCACATGGGCTCGGTCTCATCCAATGATCTTATCTCGGTATTAGCTGTGCTAGAACGTGCTTTACTAGACTTAGGCCACCAAATGATTGCGGGCAAAAGCTTACAAACTTTTCAAAATGAGCTTTTAAAACCTGATTAGTTTTTTTTTAATTTCAATATTAAGCTAAGCAATGAGGTTGTAAGATTATTCATGCCTTTTATGGCTTAGATTTAGGGTGTCCTTAAAAGAAAAATCAAGAACCTCGGGGCAAGCCCACGAGGTATGCATTGGAAACTATTTTTAAAAATTCGAGGCAAGCCTCGGGGAATCAAACCCTCGATGAGGGATTAAATAAGGAATTTCAAGATGGATATAAATTAACCTCCAACTTCATGTACATGAAGTTGGAGGTTCCTCTGGCTAAAAACAAACTATTACTCTTGTCTATCTGCAACTTTTATGTCGCCAGACAAGCCACTAAGCTCTGGTCTAAAATGCCATATTTCAGTATATTTTCCTTGAGTCACATTTTCCCAGTCTTTTAGAAAGGTCGCAAAACTACCTGCGCCATGTACTTCATTATACTTATCGGCAAACTTCCAATCATCTCCCATCCATGCAGATTTCTCGAAAAACGAGATAAAAGCAATATCATTTCCATCTTTACTGTTTGGCATTTCGTTAGTATAAATTCCGTAAGTTTCTGTTGGAAATTTATCCATCATTACCTTTTTTATTTTTTCTAATAAAGCCATTGCCTTTGGTCCTTGAAATGGTTTTATATCATAAAAATCCACCAACAATTTATTGAGAGTGAAATCTTTCGGAAAATTAGAAAGCCCTGCCTCATATTTCCAATAGATTTGATCTGTCTCCGGCAGCATATATTGCAGGACATTGGTGTTCCAGTCTTCATCATGCCCTTCTTTTTCTGGCCTGGTATCGAACGCACTCCAAGGCAGCGGTCCCATTACCCACAAATACTTACCCGTGTTGGGACCATTCCCTATCCAATGGACTCTGGCACCATATTGTCCTTCTTTATGGTATTTTTTATTGTGTGCCGCCAGTCCAGATTCGAATTGCGAAATCTTATCCAACTTTGGAGATAGCAAGCCGTTTTCAAATACCATGTACTCATTTCCATTTTGGGATACTGCTAAAAAAGGAATTAACAATATCCAGTAAAAAATCTTTTTCATAATTAAATGTTAGTTGATTAGTGCAGGTTATTATAAAAAAAGATTCGAAGTGTTATAAAAAGTATTAAAATCTACTTGGAAGCCACATAGGAAAGATCTGGTCTCATCCATCCTCGTATCGTTTCGGTTTTTAAAAGGATTTTATTAAGGTTACCAAAAAGCTCTTGACCCTTTGCTCCCATCGCTTTTCTAGCTTCTGCGCTTTTACGTTCCATATCCATGGCATCTTTTGCCGCTACGGCAACCAAAAAATAAGTGCCATCTGTTCCAAATCCGCTTCTGTACAATCTATAATGCATTCCCATATTACTTTCTGAATAAAATTTCTTGAAAGCTTTAGCCACTTCCATAGCTTTGTCCATATCTGAAGGGGCAAAATAATACTTGGTGTTTTCCCTATAATTTTCACCTTCAATCATAGTTTTCATACCGTCTGGCATATAACTAAGTTCTTTATCTAGTGACAATACATAGTCTGAATGCTTATCATAACATTTGTCAAATTCCTTGAACACTTTTCCGAACTCATCGGCTCCCACTTTCTCTCTAAGAGCCGCCATTGGGTTTTCATCGAGTTCAGCAAAACTGTTCAGAGCAGAGATATAATGGTATTCATTATCTTCTGTGGTCAAGGTCATCCAATCCTGATCGTAATTATTGTCCTTACACATTTTCACGAATTTAGCAGCAGTCTTCTCATATTCTGCCTGCATGGATGGTTTTACAGGATCCATATGGATTAGATACTTCTGATATCTTGATTCTTCCTGCGATTGCATGTTTAAAGTGAACATACAAGCAAATAATAAAAGCCCTAAAAATTTAATGGTTCTCATAATCTTTGAATTTTAGTTGGTTAATTAATTATCATAAAATACCGATCCCGATTTTAAAATTTGAGGATCAGTGCTATTATTCAAAACTAAAACGTGGGGATTAATTCCGTTTACTACGGAAAATACAATTGGGGTATATTGGGCGGGAGGTATAAAAAATCTCACTTATTACGGGTAAGAGACTCTAAAGTTATTAAAAATATGTTAAATAACTACAAATTATTAATAATTTTTAAATTGACTTCAAAGATATCTCAGTATTCATCTGGATAATTTAAGAATTTGCTATTGATATCCTGCAGCCTGAAGATTAAACAATTCTGTATATAATTTATTGTTTTGCATTAATTCTTGATGGGTTCCAATTTCCAAAACGGCACCCTCCTTTAGCACCATAATACGATCTGCAATTCGAACAGTGCTAAACCGGTGGGATATGATCACTGCTGTTTTTCCTTCGGTTAATTTTATAAACCTATCAAAGGCTTCTGTCTCTGCTCTTGCATCCAATGCTGAAGTTGGCTCATCTAATATTAGTACTTCCGAATTTTTCATGTAGGCTCTTGCAATCGCGATTTTTTGCCATTGTCCTCCAGAAAGGTCTTTCCCGTTCTTAAATCGTTTTCCTAATTGCTGATCGTAGCCTCCAGGCAGTTCTGAAACCACCTGATTTGCAAGGCTCTTATCCGCAGCAATATCTATTCTTGGTTGATTTCCAATTTCATCTATTTCGCCCATCGCAATATTCTCGCGTAAGGTCAATTCGAATTTCACAAAATCCTGAAAGATCACCCCAAAATATTGTTGGTATTGAAGCTGATTGTATTTCTTTATCGGCACTCCGTCCAGCAAAATTTCTCCTTCGGTTGGCTCATAAAATTGAAGCAATAATTTAATAAGTGTGGTTTTTCCTGCCCCATTCTCTCCAACAAAAGCCAATTTTTCACCTGCCTTCAACTCAAAATTTACATGCCGAACAACCCAGCGCTCCGATTTTGGGTATTTGAAACCAACATTCTTAAAAGTGAATCCGGTTTTAATGTTTTTAGGTAAGGAAAGTCCTGTTACTTCCTCAGATCTATGGAATTTAAGGTCTAAAAATTCAAAATAATCCTGAAGATACAAGGCACTTTCTGTGATCGCTGTAAATCTGGCAAAAAACCCTTGTAATTTGGTCTGTAAACTTTTGAAGGATCCCGAAAGAAAGGTTAGATCTCCTAAACTAAAAACCCCTACCACGGTCCTAAAAACTATGAGCACATAAGCGCCATAATAGGCCCCTGTTCCTATCACATTAAAAAATGAACCCCAAGCTGCGCGCTGTTTTGCAAGCTGCTTACTTTCTTTGTAATATTTATTGGAAAGATTTTTAAATCTAGTTGCCAAATAATCTGAAAGTCCAAACAATTTTACTTCTTTGGCAGTAACATCACTTGCACCTGCATATCTTAAATAATCCAACTCCCTTCGTTCTTGGGTCCAACTTCTGGCCAAAGAATAACTGGTACCACTAAATTTTATTTCGTTTATAATGGTTGGAACTATAGAAACAATTAGTAGAATTATAAGCCAAGGTTCGAATGCAACCACCCCGGCCATTAAGGAGATAATCACAATTACATCCTGGCCTTGGGTTAAAATATTGGACATCAATCCTACTCTTCCCGTAGTTTGTTGTCTAGCACGTTCCAATTTATCGTAGAATTCTGAATCTTCCAATTGATCTAAATTGATCTCTGATGTTTTTTTAATGATCTTTACTGATGTATCTATAGAATATTGGTCTCCCAAAAGTGCATCTGTCAGCGCAATTGCCCTAGATAAAAGATCTGAAAGTATAGCCAACCCCAGCTCAATCCCCACAAATAGCCAAAGCCTATCATAATCCTTAATATCTGCGGCTATCTGAAGCACGACCTCATCAACAATGATCTTTCCAATAAACAAAATTAATACAGGTAAACTCGCATTTATTACCCTACTAGCTACGTTAGCATAAAACAACAGCGGATTCACCCTGCGTATTTCTTTAAAAAAACGAGGCACGAACTTTAAAGAGGCAAAACTTTCTTTAAAATTGATCTTTTGAGGTTTTAAGGATCTTTGAGTTCTAGGCAAGAGCTATAATTTTGTAAGAAAGCAAGTTACTCAGGAAATATCAAATTATGAAGCAACCGGCTTAAGTATTTTCTTTTAACATCTTCAAAAATGCTTCTAAATATTCATATTTTTGCCGCATGTCCGAAAACAGAAAATTAAAGAATAGCGAGTTAGACAGAAAATCTGTTTCAGAATTTAAAGAGGCAACTAAAACCCCGATAATTGTAATTCTGGATAATATTAGAAGTTTAAACAATATTGGATCGGTTTTTAGAACTGCTGATGCCTTTTTAATTAAAAAGGTGTACTTGTGTGGGATAACCGCTATTCCTCCGCATAAAGACATTCAAAAGACGGCTTTAGGCGCTACAGAAACTGTAGACTGGGCATATGTTGAGGACACTATTCCGTTAATAAAAAAACTACAAGCTGAAAATGTTCAGGTTTTGGCTATCGAGCAGGCAGAAGGCGCCATCATGCTAAATGATTTTACTCCTGAAAATGACAAAACTTACGCGGTTGTATTTGGGAACGAAGTAAAAGGGGTACAACAAGAGGTAGTCTCGGCGAGTAATGAAATAATTGAAATCCCTCAACTTGGCAGCAAGCATTCCTTAAACATTGCAGTAAGTACAGGTGTGGTATTATGGGATCTTTTTTGTAAAACCTCTTCTATAGAATAATTTTTATTTACTTGGAACCCAGCAATACAGTTTCTTCAATCTGTTCCAGGATAGATAAATAATCACTGCGGTTGTTCACAAAGTCCAACTCAGATATATCGATGATTTTTACCTTAACATTGGACTGGGATTTCATAAATGAGAGATAGCTTTTATTGATCTCTATTAAATAATCTGGCTGAATATTCTGCTCGTAGTCACGTCCCCTACTTTTAATATTTTCCAATAATCGCCCAGTGTTCTGATATAAATAAATATAAAGATCCGGCTTAATTAGTTCCCTATACATTATTCTGAAGAGCTTTTCGTACAAGGCGTATTCATCTTCCTGAAGCGTGATTTTCGCAAAGATCAAGGATTTGAAAACATCATAATCGGAAACAACAAAGTCTGTAAACAAATCATATTGCGCAAGATCATCGGAAAGTTGCTGGTAACGATCGGCTAAAAAAGACATTTCCAAAGGAAAGGCGTATCTATGCTTATCTTCATAAAATTTGGGGAGAAAAGGATTGTCCTTAAAACGTTCCAATATTAATTTCGCGTTAAAATCCTGCGAAATCATCGTAGACAAACTAGTTTTACCCGCCCCAATATTTCCTTCAACAGCAATATAATTACAGTCCGTAAAACTATATTTTTTGGATGGAGAAGCGAGCATTTCAGAATAAGGTTCAATAAACGAATCATCTTTTATTCGCTCTTTTAGATCTAAGACCGAAGTTTTTAAAATTGGATGAATTTCCTTCCCTGCAATATCTGCCAAAGGAAATAACACAAACGTCCTGTTTTGCATCTCAGGATGCGGCACCTTTAGGGCGACAGTAGTTATAATTTCGTCCTGTATCATTACGATATCAAGATCTATTTTCCTATTGGAATAGCCTTTAGTAGAGGTTCTAACCCTTCCTAAATTGGTTTCTATTGCCAAAAGCTTTTGTAAAACTTCTTCCGCAGGAAATCTTGAAGAAACAGCTGCACAGGCATTTAAGAATGCGTTGCCTTGAAAGCCCCAAGCGGGAGTTTCGTACACCTTGGAAATTGCCTGCACCTCACCAATTTCAGCATAAACCGTATCTATTGCCTGCTGCAATAGCTTCATTCTATTGCCATCATTGCTGCCTAGCGCGATATAATATAATTTTGGAGGATTCAAACGTAAAATTGAAGGTTTAAGAAGGGAGTAATTAAATTTCTTGGCAAATTAAGTAAAACAAATCAACATAAACTCAACTTTATTGGAGAGAGCTTAGAAAAAAATGTTTTTAAATAAAACTCGGGATTCACAACGGGAATTTCAAATGTTATTCAGCACAAACTCCAAACACCTTGCATCCTTCTCTATTTATGCTTAAATTTATAAGGAATTCTTATTTTCCCTACCGGGTTTTTAGTTAGGATTGTTTTGGTTTAGTTCTTAAATAATGGATATCAAGATTTCTGAAACAAAAAAAGTTGAGATCTATTCTAAAAACCTGTTTTAATGAATTGGAGTTATAGTGCCAACCTAATTCTTAAGTGTATGATACCGTCCGTATTTTTCGTAATTCTATTATCCTTGATCTTATTGAGTGGCATCCGGATTATTTTTGAATACAAAAGAGCCTTAAAATTTAGGTTCGGAAAATATATCAAGATCCTGAAACCGGGTTTTAAATGGATAATTCCATTGGTAGAAACCATTCAGGTTGTAGATATTCGGGTGATCACCATTAATATCCTTTCCCAAGAAGTAATGACAGAAGACAACGTTCCTTGCAGCATAGACGGGGTGGTTTTCTTTAGAATCAACGATCCCGAAAAAGCGGTCCTGCAGGTAGAGGAGTATAATTATGCGATCACACAACTCTCCCAAGCTGCTCTAAGGGATGTCTGCGGAAAAGTGGAACTAGATACTATTCTCTCTAAGCGAGAAGAAATGGGGAAGAATATTAAAGCTATTGTAGAAGAGGAAACCAGGGAATGGGGAATCGAAATTATTGGGATGAAAATAAAAGACATCCAATTGCCCGAAAACATGAAACGAATGATGGCAGGCCAAGCCGAAGCAGAGCGTTCCAGAAGATCTCAGATAATCCTCGCTTTAGCAGAGGAACAAGCTGCTGGGAAACTTTTAGAAGCCGGAAAATTGATAGATCAATCCCCTTCTGCCATTAAATTACGACTCTATCAGACCTTATCCAATATCGCGGCAGAGAAAAATTCTACCATTGTCTTTCCGTTCCCAGAAGAGGTGCTATCGAAAATCAATAAGCCGCTTTCTAAAGATCGGGAGGATTAAGGTTTCAAATTTTATATTTTAAATTTCGTATTCCTTCATAGACGACCACACTTACTGCATTTGCAAGGTTCAAACTTCTTATGTGCTCACTAAAAATAGGGATTTTATAAAGACGCTCCTTGTGTTTCTCAATTATTTCTGAAGACAAACCAACAGATTCTTTTCCGAAAATTAGGAACATATTATCTGTATAATCTATATTCATGTACTCCTTTTCGGCATGACTGGAGAAAAATGCCATTTTTTGATCCTTGTTCCGCTCAAAGAATTCATCTACATTTTCATAGATCTTTAAAGAAATATGTTTCCAATAATCCAGTCCGGCACGCTTTACCCGTTTATCATCCAACTCAAAACCAAAAGGCTTTACCAAATGCAAGGTAGAACCAGAAGCTAAACTTAGCCTACCAATATTCCCAGTATTCATTGGTATTTCCGGCTCTATAAGCACAATATTATATCCCATTTTTTATTTTTGATTTCTCCATTCATTAATTTTTATCCAAAAATGATTTTAAATTTATCTAGAAGGCTCAATATACTTCAGTTCTTAAAATTATTAGTATAAAATAGGAAAGAAGACTTTATTTATTTTCACATCAAATTAAGTAAAAGAAAATTACAGACTCTTAACTTTGCGTTTTGGTGTTAAAACCTAAAAAAGATAACAATCCTTAATTATATAACCAATTGGCTTAGAGATTGTATTACATTTTGGCAATAAGTTTTAATAAAAAATCAAACCTCCTAAAAATGGAGCTTTAATAGGCAAAAAAATGAAAAAAGTATTTAAAATTATAGGGTTTACGTTGTTGGTAATTATCGTTCTCTTGATAACCGCTCCATTTATTTTTGAAGCGCGGTTAAAAGACATGGTTAAAAAGACCATCAATAAAAATGTGAATGCCACAGTGGAGTTCAGCGATCTGGACCTTACGTTGTTCCGTAGTTTTCCGCAGGCAACTTTGGTCTTAAAAGATCTAAGCATTATAAATAATGCCCCATTTGCCGGAGATACGCTTGCTGTTTCTGAAGAATTGCTTCTGGAAATGTCTATAAAGGAACTCTTTAAAGGAAGTGATCAACCAAAAAAGATCGATGAGCTGATATTGAATAAGGCCTATATAAATATCAAGGTAGATTCCTTAGGAAACAATAATTATGACATTGCCATTTTAGATTCTACTTCCACAGATCAAGATACTACTTCTAATCCTTTTAAGTTGGATCTTAAGCATTATGAGATAAATAATTCCCGACTTAAATATGTAGATGAGGGCAATAAGATGGCCTTAAGTCTAGAGAATCTTAATCATCAGGGAACCGGGGATTTCTCCTTGGCACAATCTGAACTGGATACAGAAACAAATTCCCTTGTTTCTTTAGATTACGACGGCACCAATTATTTAAATAAAAATAAATTGTCCTTGGATGCAGTGATCCAAATGGACTTGGATAATATGAAATATACTTTTTTAGAGAATAAAGCTACTCTAAATCAGCTACCATTAACCTTTGATGGATTTGTAAAAGTGAATGATAACAATAACGAAATTGATCTTGCTTTTAAAACTCCTTCTTCTTCCTTTAAAAATTTCTTAGCAGTAATCCCAGCGATCTATGCCAAGAATATCGAAAATGTAGACACTAAAGGAGATTTTGTGGTTAGCGGGGTGATAAAGGGCATAATAGACGATACTTATATCCCAAAAATGGATATCAAGATAAGCTCCAATAATGCTTCGTTTAAATATCCCGACCTTCCAAAAGGCGTAGATAACATTAACATAGACGTTGTTATAATAAACGAAACAGGCCTTGTTGATGATACATTTCTAGATATCAATAAAATGAGTTTTAGGATAGACCAGGACAACTTCAGCGGGAATGGAAAGATCAAAAACCTTACGGGAAACATGCTGGTAGATCTTGCTCTAAAAGGAACTATTGATCTAGCAAATCTGGAAAAAGCGTATCCATTGGAAATGCAACAGGATCTAAATGGAATTCTAACCGCCGATCTTAAAACCTCTTTTGATATGAATTCCATAGAGAAAGAACAATTTCAGAACGTGAATAGCAGTGGAGTGGCAAGTATTAAAAATTTCTCTTATAAAACCCCGGAAATCCCGAATGAAGTGAAAATTGCCTCCGCTAATTTTAAATTCAACCAGGGAAATGTTCAGGTTTTAGAAATGATGCTTACCAGCGGGAAGACAGATATCAATGCCACCGGTTCTATTCAGAATTTAATGGGATACTTATTTACAGATCAGCAATTAAAAGGAAAATTTCAGGTAAAATCGAATACTTTTTCTGTAAACGATTTTATGGTTGCTGAGACTAAAACAGTCGAAAAAACAGATAAAGAAGGAGTTCCTACAGAAAAACCTAAAACAGTGACCACGGGGAAAGAGGCCATAAAAATCCCTTCTTTTCTAGATGCCACGTTGGTATTTAATGCGAATACCGTATTGTACGATAATCTAGAGCTGAAAAATGTGGTTGGAACCATGATCATAAAAGACGAAACCGCGACCCTTCAAAATGTAACTTCCAACATCTTTGATGGCTCTATTGCCTTAAGCGGAAATGTTTCTACTAAGACTGCCATCCCAACTTTTTCGATGGATATGGGGTTAAATGCCCTGGATATTTCTAAATCATTTAATAGTTTGGAATTACTACAAGGGCTTGCTCCTATTGCAAAGGCACTAAGCGGAAAATTACAAACTCAAATAAATCTATCAGGGAATCTTAATGAGGATTTTACGCCACAACTTTCCAGTCTTGCGGGACAAGCTTTGGCACAAATTTTAACGGCAGAAGTGAATCCTGAAAAAATGGCACTGCTTACTACGCTGGATGAGAAATTGAAATTCATCAATTTTAAAGATATCAACCTGGATAATTTAAAAGGGAAGTTGACATTTAATAACGGGAATGTTGCAGTTGCTCCTTTCGATTTTAATGTGAAAGGGATAAAAGTAACCGTTGCCGGAAACCATAGCTTCGATAATATTATGGATTACAACCTTACGCTGGATGTACCTGCAAAAATGTTGGGTAGTGAAATCGGAAATACTTTATCCAAACTAAGCGCACAAGACCTGCAAAATATGACAGTTGCCGTACCTATTGGTTTAAAAGGAAGTTTCCAAAGCCCGCAGATAAATCTAAATATGCAACAAGCCGTTAGCGGTCTTACACAACAGATAATAGCCCAGCAAAAAAAGGAACTTACCAATAAAGGAATAGATGCATTGGGCAATATTCTTACCGGGCAAAATAAACAAACTCCAAAAACGGTAGATTCTACAGGGACACCAGTGCTTACACCAAAAGATACTGTCAGAAATCAGCAGCAACAGCAAGTAAAAGATGTTGCTAAAGATATTTTAGGTGGGTTTCTGAATAAAAAACCTAAAAAGGTTGATACTACGAAAGTGAATTAATTATAATTTTCAATGTCAGTCTGAGATCCGTGATAAAAAAATTATCCAGCCTAGGAAATTGACGTGTTTTTTATATAAGCTGAGGGGATGCTGAAACAAGTTCAGCATGACGACAATTCCGCATCGTCACCCTGAACTGGTTTCAGGGTCTTGGATTCACAAATAAATAAAAACACGTCAATGGTAGTCTGTCAAAGACTCTTAGTAACCTGATTTTAATATATGCTTTTTTGCTTGTTCCTATTATATAATTGGTTTTTAATAGTTTGTCATTTCGAAGAAGTGAAGTATGAGCGACGAGAAATCTCTCTGCAATGAGATTCCTCCTCATTCTTCTTTCGGAATGACAGCATTTGTCATTAAAAAAACATTGCAAAAAGATCCACAGAAATTCTTAAATCCAACTAATGTTATTAACTACCAAAGTTTTACTGGCCCATTTTAAAAACGATTTGGGTCTTTTGAACTAAAGGATTGACAGTTCTATGACAAACCCTTCATGACTGCGCACATTAAAAACAGTACCATCTTCAAATAACAAATATTGTCCTTTGATGCCTTTTAGGACTCCTTCATAAAAAGGAGCTTTGGTTAGGTTTAGGCTTTTCACCTTCTTGGGATATTGTAGCACCGGAAAATGAATTTCAGTCTCTTTATTATTTGCCAGATAATATTGCATTGCTCCTTCCGGGATGTACTGTTTCAGTTTTTCACGCTCTTCAGCTAGATCCAGATCTTTAACATCATTGGTAAGCATCTTGCGCCAATTGGTTTTATCTGCAACGTGAGCTTTTAAGGCAACTTCGGTGATCCCTGCCAAATATCTATTTGGCACTTCCACGATCTCAATAGCTTCATGCGCGCCTTGATCTATCCATCTAGTTGGAACTTGTGTTTTTCTAGTCACCCCGACTTTTACATTACTGGAATTTGCCAGGTACACAATATGCGGCTTCAATTGCACCTGCTTTTCATATTCCAGATCACGGTCTTCTTCATCTAAATGAGCTTTACTCAACTCCGGATTCATGATCCAGTCACCCGCTTGTGGAATAGACATATAACAATCATAACAAAAGCCCTGTGCAAATATCTTTTTCTCCAAGCCACAATTTAAGCATTGATATCTCAAAAAATTAATACTGATTCGCTTGTTCAAAATCTGATTAACATTCAGGAAATCAGACTCAAATACCAAGTAATATTCTACTTCTTTTTGCAGTTCGGTTCTCATTTTGGTTAGAACACCTTCGTATCTCATGCTATTTTGTTTTAATTTTATAGAAAATGGGTATTGTAAGCTAACAGATTAGTTTTAATTTTATCTTTTATACTGTATATTACCAAGCGTTTTAAATCAGGTTTAAAGATAAAAGAATAATGCCAATTCCACTAGTAAACTCTATCGCCTCTTGGTTCCTAAAGAAGCGCATCCATCAAATGGAATTGTTTATGAAGTATCCTAACGAAGTTCAGCAAGAACTTTTAAGGTCTCTCATAAGCACGGCCAAACATACGGAAATTGGAAAAAAATATAACTTTTCAGAAATAACCACCTACCAAACTTTTGCTGAACGGGTACCGATTCATTCTTACGAAGAACATGAACCTTCCATAGAACGCAGTAGAAGAGGCGAAAACAACATATTTTGGCCTACACCTATTAAGTGGTTTGCAAAATCCAGTGGGACCACCAATGCCAAAAGCAAGTTCATTCCAGTTAGTGACGACTCCCTGGAGAATTGCCATTATGCTGCCGGAAAGGATTTGTTGTGCATGTACCTCAACAACAATCCGCAATCTCAATTATTTACAGGAAAGAGTTTGCGATTAGGTGGAAGCAAGGAGATTTATAGGAACAATGGTACTTCTTATGGAGATCTTTCGGCAATACTTATAGAAAACATGCCTTTTTGGGCAGAGTTTAGCAGTACACCCAGCAACGAAGTTTCTTTAATGAACGATTGGGAGATAAAAATGCAGGCGATCGTAAATGAAACCATCAAAGAAAAAGTGACCAGCCTTGCGGGAGTTCCCTCTTGGATGTTGGTGCTGTTAAACAAGGTTTTGGATACCAGTAAAAAAGAAGACTTATTTCAGGTTTGGCAAAACTTGGAAGTATATTTTCATGGGGGCGTGAATTTTCAACCTTATGCGGATCAATATAAAAAACTACTGCCTAGCGATTCTTTTCAATATTATGAAATCTATAATGCTTCGGAAGGATTTTTCGCTTGCCAAGACCACAACAATTCCAACGAGCTATTATTGATGTTGGATTATGGGATCTTTTATGAATTTATCCCTATGGATGCCTATGGTACCCCAGAGCAAAAAATAATTCCGTTGAGCGAAGTAAAACCCGAAGTGAATTATGCAGTCGTAATTACCACAAACGCTGGGTTATGGCGCTATAGAATTGGAGATACCGTGCGGTTTACCTCTACCAGTCCATATCGGATTAAAGTTTCTGGAAGAACAAAACACCACATTAATGTTTTTGGGGAAGAGCTTATTATAGAAAATACCGATAATGCCCTAAAAAAAGCCTCCCAGATCACTGGTTGCCAAATTATAGATTATACAGTGGCTCCCATTTTTATGGAAGGCAAAGAAAAAGGAGCTCATGAATGGATCATCGAGTTTAAAACCCCACCGGATAATTTGGAGTTTTTTATTGTTGAACTAGATCTGGCCTTAC
Organism: Gillisia sp. Hel_I_86; assembly: GCF_007827275.1. Taxonomy (NCBI): domain Bacteria; kingdom Pseudomonadati; phylum Bacteroidota; class Flavobacteriia; order Flavobacteriales; family Flavobacteriaceae; genus Gillisia; species Gillisia sp. Hel_I_86. Next base: position 499,051 of record NZ_VISE01000001.1, read on the forward strand.
AGCAATTGAACGGTGATTACGAAGCCAAACGTTTCAATAATATGACGCTTAATATGCCAAAAGTACATCAAGCTCGCGAAAAGTTATTTTATGACTGGTTGAAGAAAAATGACAAATTAGGAGGACAACATAAGATCCCAAGGCTCTCCAATAAACGTTGTTACGTAGAGGAGTTAATTGAAATGATGTAGGATTCAAGAATTAATAATTCTACTTCTTATTATAGCCAAACCGCTTCAGTTGCTTGGAATCATTACGCCAATTCTTGTTCACTTTTACGTAAAGTTCCAAGTGAACTTGCTTTCCGAAGAATTTCTCCAAATCTTTTCGAGCCTCTACTCCTACCCTTTTTAAAGCAGAGCCTTTATGGCCAATTATAATTCCTTTTTGGGTTTCACGCTCCACCATAATAATGCTTCGCATTCTAATAATCAATTCATCCTCAAAAAATTCTTCTGTGTCTATTTCTACAGAATAGGGAATTTCCTTCTTGTAGTGCATTAGGATCTTTTCGCGAATGATCTCATTTACAAAGAAACGTTCCGGCTTGTCTGTTAATGTGTCTTTTGGATAGAAAGCGGGAGATTCCGGAAGTAATTCCACAACCCTATTAAAGACCTGCGCAACATTAAATCCTTGCAAGGCAGAAATAGGGTAGATCTCCGCATTTGGAACCTTTGCGGTCCAGTGGGCCACTTGTTCTTCTAATACACCTTGGTTGGAAATATCGATCTTATTTAGCAATAACAATACGGGAATCGTGGCATTGGTGATCTTTTTAAAGAAAGCTTCATCCTTTAATTCCTGCTCCCCAATCTCTACCATATAGATAAGGATATCGGCATCTTCAAAAGCAGACTTCACAAAATCCATCATGGATTGTTGCAAATCGTATGCTGGTTTAATAATCCCGGGAGTATCGCTTAAGATCGCCTGAAAGTCTTCCCCATTAACAATACCCAGAATACGGTGCCTGGTAGTTTGTGCTTTAGAAGTGATAATGGATAATTTTTCACCAACAAAAGCATTCATTAATGTGGATTTACCAACGTTTGGATTTCCAATGATATTTACAAAACCGGCTTTATGTGCCATAAGAAAAGAATTTTGGCAAAGATATTTCATTTAATAAGCCATTCCTAACTTTTTACAGGTTTCTAATATTAACGAATACCAAGCCTTTTACAATTAATCTACTTTGTAAGCGGGATCTAATTTAAATTCAATATTTTTGCCGGCTCTTAAGCATTATCATGGATAAGCTTTTAATATTGAAGCAATTAAACAGCAATGCAATGAGAAAATATTCGGAATATTAGTTTATAATTAATATTCGTTCATATTATTAAGACTTTTTCATGACAAAAATTTTCAACCTTTTTGATTTTTCACAAAAAGTAAATTACAAAACCGAAGTATTGGCGGGTTTAACCGTAGCCTTGGCTTTAATTCCAGAAGCAGTAGCTTTTGCTTTGATCGCGGGACTCTCTCCATTAACCGGATTATATGCCGCTTTTGTAATGGGCTTGATAACTTCCATTTTTGGAGGACGGCCGGGAATGATCTCTGGTGCAACCGGAGCTGTTGCAGTAGTGATTGTTGGCCTTTCCCTTACCTATGGCCCAGAATATATATTTGCCACCGTCATACTCGCAGGAATCATTCAGGTATTGGCAGGAGTGCTGCGTTTAGGAAAACTAATTAGGTTGGTGCCACATTCGGTAATTTTCGGATTCCTAAACGGATTGGCAATTATTATTTTCATGTCCCAGTTAAATCAGTTTAAAACAATAAACACAGCAGGCGAACTGGAATGGATGACAGGAACCCCGCTTTATATTTTATTGGGCTTGGTATTTACAACCATGCTTATTATTTGGGGCCTTCCTAAGTTCACTAAAGTTTTTCCTTCTTCCCTTGCTGCAATTTTAGTGGTATTTGGCGTAGTGCTTGGGCTTGGTATAGATACCAAGACGGTGGGGGACATAGCATCAATTAAAGGTGGGTTTCCTCCTTTTCATATCCCTATGGTGCCCTTTACTTGGGAGACCTTAACTATAATTTTTCCGTTTGCAGCGATCATGGCAGGGGTTGGACTTATAGAAAGCCTTTTAACCTTGAACATTATAGACGAGATCACCGAAACCCGTGGAAGTGGAAACAAAGAATGTGTAGCGCAAGGAACTGCGAATATGCTATCCGGGCTTTTCTCTGGAATGGGTGGATGTGCGATGATAGGCCAGAGTTTGATAAACGTATCTTCTGGGGCGAGGGCAAGACTTTCCGGCATTGTAGCTGCAGTAATGCTTTTGATTTTCATCATGTTTGGAGCGGATATCATCGAAAAATTACCAATGGCAGCGCTTACGGGGGTTATGATCATGGTTGCAGTAGGAACTTTTGAATGGGCAAGTTTAAAAACTTTTAGAAGGATGCCAAATTCTGATGTTTTTGTTATGGTCATGGTTACTTTGATCACCATTTTCCTTCATAATTTAGCTTTAGCGGTATTGGTGGGAGTAATTATTTCGGCATTGGTATTTGCATGGGACAACGCTAAACGAATTAGAGCCAGAAAAAGAGTAGATGAAGCTGGAGTTAAGCATTATGAGATCTACGGTCCCCTTTTCTTCGGATCTGTTCAGGCATTCAATGATAAATTCGATATTCTTACAGACCCGGATGAGGTGGTGATCGATTTTTCTGAAAGTAGGATTGTAGATATGTCTGGGATTGAAGCAGTAAACAAATTGACCGAGCGTTATTTAAAGCAAGGCAAAAAACTTCATCTAAGGCACTTGAGCAGCGATTGTCGCACTTTACTCAACAATGCCGATGCACTTATAGAAGTGAATATTTTGGAAGATCCTACTTATAAAGTAGCGGTAGATAAAGTTTAAAAAATTTGAATATTTTTTAAAAAGTCTCTTGAATTTTAGTTCAAGAGGCTTTTTTGTGTTCCAATAATGTTAAACCCATTCTTAAATGCGTCATTTAAGAACTATAATATTCTTAAATTTAGCTTGTCAATCCTAAAATTGAAAATATGCCTGTTAGTGTAAAAGGGGATAAAGAGATCGAAAGCACCCAATCCATAGATAACAAATGCCTACGATTGAATCTTAATGAAAACATTTATGGAACTTTCGCCGAAATTGGAGCGGGCCAAGAAACCGTTCGTAATTTTTTTAGGGTTGGCGATGCTTCAGGCACCATTGCAAAGACAATTAGTGCTTACGACAAGGATTTTAGTGATGCCATTTATGGAATAGAAGATGACGGAAGATATGTTACCGAAAATAGGCTAAAAAGCATTCTTTCTTTTGAAACAGGCCTTATTGAAAATAGGATCTCCAGGGAAAAGCATCCCGATAAACTTTTCTTTAGTTACGCAAATACGGTAACTACCATAGATTTCGCCAAAAAATATAAAGGCCATGGTTGGATGGGCATCCGTTTTCAAACCCAGCCGGAAGAAGAGTACAGCGAAATAATCTTGCACGTTCAGTTTCATGAAACCTTGGCTGTTCTCCAGCAAATAACCATTGGAACCATGGGAGTGAATTTAATTCATGGCGCCTACTACCTTCATGACGATCCAAAAAATCTTTTGATGCATTTGTATGATCAGTTAGATAAAGACCAAATAGAAATAGATACCATTAATTTTACAGGTCCTGCTTTCGAAAATGTAGACAATAGGTTAATGAGCCTGCAATTGGTTAAAAACGGAATGACAGATGCCGTGATGTTCGCACCAGATGGCCACAATATCCTTCCCGCCAATGTCCTTTACAAACGAAACATTTTAACCCTTAGAGGTAGCTTTAGACCGGTGACCAAGGTGAATATGAGCATGTATGAAAAATCTTTAAAGCTTTTTCTAAATGAAAAAAAGGTGGATGAGAAAAAAGTGATGGTGATCTTTGAAATGACACTTTCCAATCTTAGAGCAGAAGGGGAAATAGACGAAAAAGATTTTATGGATAGGGCCAAATTACTTTGTTCTTTGGGACAAACGGTAATGATCTCCAATTTTCAAGAATACTATAAAGTAGTAGAATACTTTGCTCAACATACATCAGAACGCATGGGCCTAACCATGGGTGTAAATACTTTCATAGACATTTTTGATGAAAAATATTATAGGCATCTTAGTGGTGGTATCTTAGAAGCCTTTGGAAAATTGTTTTTTAAGGATCTCAAGGTTTATTTGTATCCTCTTAAGGATCCTGAAACTGGAGAAATAACAACCAGTGAAAATTTGAAAGTACATCCAAGAATGAAGGAATTATATAAATTCTTTAAAGATAATGGAAGAGTTGTGGACATCACCGATTATGATCCCTCCGTACTCGATATCAACTCCCGGGAGGTGTATCAAATGATTGTGGATGGTAAATCTGGCTGGGAGTCTATGTTGCCAGAAAGTACCACCCAAATTATCAAGGAGAAAAACTTATTTAGGGAATAAAACCTATTTAGTAGGCTTGTTCTTTTCCATAATTGTTCCGGGCATAAATCCAAAATACTTTTTAAAGGAAGAAAAGAAAATATCTTTGTTCTGAAAACCAGCTTGTCTGGCAACTTCCGAAAGATCTGATTCTCCTTTATTTAAAAGGGACCTTGCATAGATCAGTTTTGTTCTGGTGATAAAATCCAGGGGTGTAAGCCCGTTTAAATTTTTCAATTTTAAATAGAGGGAATTACTGGACATCCCAATAGCTTCGCTTAGATCTTCTACCGTAAAACTGCTATCATGTATATTTTGCACAATTATCGCCTCCAAGTTGGCTATGAATTTATCGTCCAAACCACCTTTTAACAAATTGCTGTTACGCTCACTTAGGTTTGTGTTTACATAGGGCTGAATGGCTGAAGCCTTCATTTTCCCTTCAACTTTCAATAACAATAGTTCCAAGTTTACCGGTTTCGCAATTAATTGTAATAATTCTGATTGATCCTCTACAGGTAATTGCATCCTATTTTCATCAGTAACCATAACGAAGACAGGAACATTATGCAGATCTGGATTTTCCTTAATGGCATTGTAAAGGGTAATTCCATCCATCCCCGGCATATCAAAGTCGGTTAAAATAGCATTTGGTATAATTCTACTGGCAATCTCATAAGCTTCCAGGCCGTTTTTGGCATCGAAAACTTCGCCCAATTTTTTAAAGGATTGCACGAATACTTTTCTAAGCTCATCGTTGTCCTCTACAATTAAGATCCTGATCTCTTCGGTGGTGCTCTCATTTTTGGATACTATTTCCTGCGGAACACTTTCTTCAATTTCAACTTTTTCTTCAACTTTTATTGGCTTAGTATCCCTAATCACCGTTAGCTCCGGTTCATTTTTCAGAATTGGCTTCTCTACAAGCACTTGTTGGATTTCTTCGGTTTTAGGAGCTTGGGCAATCTCATCCTTAATATGGTTTTTAAGGATCAAGGTAAAGGTGGTTCCCTGATCTTTACTGCTTTCAAATACTATCGTACCACCCAGCTTATCTATAAAATCTTTTACATATAACAAGTTGATATGCTCAGAATTCTCTGCCGCGATACCACTTCGGGAGCTTCTATAATATTCTTTGATCACTTTTTGATCTTCCCTTGGAAGTCCCAACCCATTATCTGCCACCTGTATCTTAAGGTCCCCTTTATTGGTGCCAATTAGGTTGATGATTATCTTGCCCTCATCAAAAGAATATTTTATGGCACTGGAAATAAGGTTGAAAAAGATCTTATTTAAGTTATCGGCATCGTAATAAAAGAATTCCTGATTCCACTGATTGTTTACAATGATCTCCAAATTCTTTTGACGCAGAAGCGGATTAAAATCCTTGATCAATTCTTCAAAATAATTATCAAGTGCAATTCTAGAAATTACAGGAGCAGCATTTGCTTTCCTGAATTTAGAAGGCTGAAAATTTAAAATAGGTTCCAATAACTCCTTCAACCTATTTACGGTATTTTTTAAACGGTGCTTTGTTTTAGACTCTTCTTCCGCAATATTTTCCAAAGAGGTCAATAAAATAGTAAGCGGCGTTCCAATCTCCTGGTTCAAGTTGCTGTAAAATTTAGAACGTGCAGCCTTACTTTCCCTCTTTTTATGAATTCTGAAAAGGTAAAGCGGAATTCCAATAAGTGCCAGTAATAAAATTCCAAAGATTACATATGCACCGGTAGATGCCCACCAAGGTGATGCTATATTCATTGAAACTTGCTTTACAGCGCTCCATTGTCCATTTGCTTTTTTCGCCTTCACCAAGAACGTATACTTCCCAGGAGCGAGGTTCGCATAATTTGCTTCATTTTGAGTGCTGGGGTCAGACCATTCTGTATCCAACCCCTCTAATTTCCATGAATAGGCCAATTGGGAATAATCCCCGGGAGTCATTCCGTAGAACTTTATATGAAAAGAATTTTGATCTGGACCTAACTTCAATTTCTTGCCAGAATCAAAATTAGCCAAGGACTTCGTTCCATCCTCTTTTGACATCACATCTAAAGCCCCGAACAAGATATTGGGAACGGTTTCAGGCTTGCTCTTTAATTTATTCGGATTAAAAACACTCACCCCTTTCAAGGTTCCAAATGCCAGTTTATTATCCAATTGCGCAAAACTTCCTCGTGTAAAAACGGCACTTAGCAAGCCATCATCTTTATCGAAAACCCGGATTGTTGGATTATCTTCAATCACAAAGTTTACCAGCCCCTTATTGGTTCCTGCCCACACTTCATTTCTCCCATAGATCAACAAGCCTTGGATCCTATTGGAAGGCAATCCCGATTTTACATTTATCACCTTGACCGATCCTGCTTCGGGATTGTAAACTACAATTCCTGCACCCTCTGTTGCCAAAACGATTTCTCCAGATAAAGTTTCACTAATAGTATTGATATTAAAATAAGGAAGGTTCTTGGTATTTGGGTCTAATTTCTTGATTGGTTGAAATGTATTTGCCCCCGTATGGATATTAAAAACTCCATTTTTACCAGCTGCCAGGACATCTCCATTATCCAATTGAGCCATCGCACTTATTCCTCGCAAGGTGAAACTTTTAATCTCGTTATTTGGATCAATGCGGGTAAGGTTCCCATCTTCGCCCCCAGCCCACACATTTTTATTGGTGTCTACCAATAAAGCATTCACTTTTTGAAGTCCGGTTTTATTTAAGGCATCTGTAGAATACTGCGCCCTCAAAAATGTGTTGATATTGATCTTGTAAACTCCATCATTAAAAGTGGCCACCCACATATGCATATCGTCTGCCTGAAGGTCCCTAATAATATCCGGAATATTGCTCTGGTATTTAAATGAAAGATTTTTTAGATGTTGCCAAGAGTCGGATCGCCTGTTCCAAACACTCAATCCCTGTCTGGTTCCAAACCAAACATTGCCATTCTTATCTTCTTCTATGGCAGTTGTGAAATTATCGGCGAGACTGCTGTATTTTTTTGGGTCATGGCGCAAGAACTCAAAATTGTTCTGCTTTAGGTTGATGGAGTTTATCTGCCCAGATTCCGTAGAAACCCAGAGCGTATTGTATTTATCCAGAAACAAGCCATTTAAACTGTTATCAGATAAAGAAAGGTTATTGTTCTCTTGTTGCAAGTAATGGGACGCCAGTTTTAAGTTCTTGTTCAAGATCAACAATCCATCTCCCTTGGAAGCTAAATAAACATTTCCTGCCTTGTCTATGGAAATATCCTCGATAGGTGTTTTTTGAGCAGAAAATGGAAGGCTGTATATCTTTTCTGGATTGCTGAAATTCTTGTCGGTTTTATACAATCCGTTTTCTTGTGTGCCAATTAAATAAGCCTCTCCCGTAAAAAGAATACTTCTAACATTAAAATCTTTATAGCTTAAAAGTGGGATTTTTTTATACTGTCCGCTGTTCTTGTTTAAGCTGAACAACCCTTTTGAAGTTCCAAACACGATTCGCTGATCAACCGGAGCTAGGTCGTTCACAGATTGTTTGGATGGAAATGGCGATATAAGTACCAATTGATTTCTGGTATAGTTCCAGATCCCGCTATTGGAGCCGATCCAGATTTTTCCGAATTCATCTTCAGCGATCTGCTGTACATTCGTTTTTGTATTTGCCCTTTCTGAAGGAATGGCAACAAAAACATTTTTCTCGGGATTATAGCGATATAGGCCATTCTCGGTACCGGTCCAAATACGGTTTTGAGAATCTATAAAGAGCGTATTGATTTTTCCGGCCTTTTCGGGCATCCCCTTAAACTGCGAATAAAATTCTGAAAAGAAGGAATTATAGCGCTGCACATGATCGTCTGAAGCAATCCAAAGATTGCCTATACTATCCTGCTGAATTTCATTTATTTTCTCAAAACTTCCGTTTACTTCCGTAAGTTTTTCAATTCCCGGTACTTCCTGCGCCATACAATCACTTATTGCATTCCCCAATAAAATAAGTGAACCCGCAAGAAATATTTTCAATTTAGAATGCCCCAAATTTTAAATATTTAATATTGTTAATGCAAACAATTTAATGATAAGGCTAGATATAAATGCTTGTTTGGAAGAGAATTAAAATCGATTTATCAAGAGGTTATTAACCATACAGAATACTCATTAAAAGGCAGGCGTGCACGGTTGAAAATTAAAGACCACTTCGCGGAAAGTAACAAAAACATCTATGTAACTAACTGGTAGTAAAATTTAATTTGAATTCTTATTTTAAAATGAGATCTAACAAAACAGGACCATAAGCATGGTCTTAACGCCCGCCTGAATGAAATGTTCGGGAAGATTAACTGCTTCTAAACGTTATTAATACTGAGTTCTTGAAAGTTTCTGAAATTTTTTATCGGACAACAATATATTTTAACAAAGCTCAGTAGATAACTACGTAAGATTTTTATACTTTATTATATTGTTTTTCAAACAGTTAAAAAATATCGTATTGTTTGTTCGAGTCCTTCCCCTGCGCTCAGGATAAACTAAAGTCGAGAACTTTTTAGCTCAAAAAAGAGATTTCGTCATTAGCCTGTATTGAGCGAAGTCGAAATGCTCTACCTGACATCCCTACTAAAAATTATAATTTTGATATGTAAATAACTAATGACCTCTTTATTTTAAAATAGAATTAGTTATTAAAATAGACGAAAAATTGCTTTCAATGTTATCTCAATCAGGATTAATAAACGCATCTATATCCGAGCGTAATAATACGGGGTTAGCACCTTCACTTTGTGCTACCAACGCACCAACGGCACAAGCAAATTCAATTGCTTCCTGTGGGTTTACTTTGTTTAATAATTGACTTATTAATGATCCTAAAAAAGAATCGCCCGCACCAACGGTATCCAAAACCTTTATTAAATAGCCACTATTATAATAAAACTTATCATCATATAGAAGCACTGCCCCATGGTGTCCTTTAGTTACACAAATGCGCTTGGTATTAGTTTTTTCAGCGATATAGCGTATGTTTTGCTCCATCGAGCGATATTTAGATTCCAAATAGGCACTAACTTCAAATAACTCATCATCATTAAACTTGATGAAATCTGCTTTATTCATTAAATGAATTAATACCTCTTTTGTGTAATATGGGGAGCGAAGGTTTAGGTCAAAAACCCTATAATTAGCATACTCTAAAAGCTCAAATAAGGTGTTTTTAGAAATATCATTTCTTGCTACTAAACTACCATAAACAAACGCATCAGATTTTTTAACCAATTCAATTGCATTTTTAGTAATTATAATGTCATCCCATGCCCTTGGGAAATTAATATCGTAAGATGCTGATCCCTTTTCGTTCAGCATCACTTTTACTTTTCCTGTTTTAAAGTTTTTATTAACTTGAATATAATCTGTATTTACTCCATTTTGAGAAATGTACTCTAAAAGCATTTTTCCTCGTTTATCATCACCTACACTACTAATCATTGCAACTTCATTGTTAAATGATTGAGTTCGTAATGCGACATTTAATGGAGCGCCACCAATTTTTTTATGCGTAGGGAACACATCCCATAATACTTCCCCGAAACAAACAACTTTAGACATAATTTTCCTTTTAAAAAATAAAAAAGAGAGGGCTTAAATAAACCCTCTCTCAAAATAAAAAAACTAATTCAAAAAACTACACAACTTCATGATTTAACTTAATATCCAGGGTTTTGGCTATATAACCCACCAGTAAAATCAATTTCTCTTTGCGGTATAGGGTAATATTCATCACGACCAGCTGTAAACTGAGCATTGGCAAGGAAATCTTTTCTAGTTTTCTCAACCGCTAAATAGGCATTAAGAACAGGTTCCGCCATTCCCCATCTAACTAAATCAAAAAATCTAGGACCCTCCATACCAAACTCTAATCGTCTTTCAAACATTAAAGCTTTAAAAGCATCTTGCTGAGACATTCCCAAGGAATACATTCCCACATTATATAAATCTGATGCTCCTGCATCTATTTGCCTTTGTGTACTGGCTGCAGCTCGAGTTCTAATTTGATTAATTATATCTAAACCTTGATCCACTTGGCCCATTTGGATTAAGGCTTCTGCTTTAAATAAAAGCACATCGGCATATCTAATAAATTCTATGTTTCTAGATGTCCCTACAAACGGTCCTTCCTTTACATAACAGGAACAATCTGGCGCTTGCTGCTCTTTCATATTTCCAAAATAGCCATAAACACCCGGGTCTCTTGCCCAACTAAATTTATAGATCATATCACCAGAACTAGCAACAGTATTACGATATTTAAATGGACGACCAGGAATCCCAACTGTGTGATCGATTCTAGGGTCTAAAGTTATGCCTGCAGCCAAAGGAGTTTCTCCATTATCATTAACCACATCAAATATATTGCTGTCATTAAACGTATCTAATAATGGTAACCCATCACCATTGGTCTTAAAAGCATTTACCATATTGTGACTTGCTAAGTGGAATCCACAACACCCATACAAGCCAGTACCATGTGGTGAATTTAATCCAGTTACAAAGCTCACTCTCCCAACGGTAGTACCATCATTAATTGAAAACTGTGCTGCCCAAATAGATTCTGGACCATTATCGAAACCATCAAGAAAATTATTTCCGTAATCATATTCTAATGAACCAGTTACCTCATTTGCAAAATCTATTACCTCCTGTAAGCGAGACATATTAATATTGGTGACTTGGTGTGTATCGTCTTGCTCATATGCTTGATACAAACGTAGTTTTGCTAAATATGCTGCTGCTGCATTTCTATCGGCTCTACCTACTTCATCTTGAGCCTGTGGCAAATTATTATATGCAAATAAGAAATCGTCTGCTATCGTATCCCATAACACATCATTATCCACAACATTTGAAATCTCTAAAATTTCATCCTGTGTTAAACCTTCAGTGATGTAGGGAATCTTTTTAAATAATAATTTCAAAACAAAATGAGAATGTGCCCTTAAAAATCTAAGTTCGGCTTGTCTTATTGTTTTATCTGCATAATCTGCATCTGGAATCTGATTAATTACATCTAAAGCAAAATTTGCTCTAGAAATAGCTGCATAATAGTTTGTCCAGGTTCTTGGTGCCATCCAATCCAGTGGATCATCAGCAATTGTTAAATTGTATTGCTCGTATCTATCTACTACATCTACATCACCACGTCCCCCCCCGCCTTTATAGGCATCATCTGAACGTACACTTCCATAAACCCACATACTGGTTAATGGCCCAACCATATCATCATTAGCAATTCCAGCATAAGCTGCAACTACTAGGGCTTCTGCATTTTCTGCTGTTGCTACATTTTCGCTAGATAACACTCCTTCCGGTTCGTAATCTAAAAAATCTTTGGAACAGGCCAGCAATACAAATGCCGCCATAATCCCTATTACTAAAGTTTTTATATTTTTCATGTTTGCCATTTTTAAAAGTTAATGTTAAGTCCTAATGAAAGTACTGTTGGTACCGGAATTCTATTCACATCTGTACGTTCCGGATCTGAACCTATGTAATCGCTTGGAGTAAACCAGAATAGGTTTTCTCCTTGAAAATAAATTCTAAGGCTTGACATTCCTGCCCATTGATTTACAAGATCTTCTGGAAGTGAATATCCAAATTGAAGATTTCTTAATTTGAAATAAGAGTTCTTTCTGTATAAATAATCAGAAGTTCTTAAATCATTAAATGCAAGGGATAAAGACGGAATAGTTGCGCCTGTGTTTTCTGGTGTCCAGGCATCTAACACTCCAAGTCCAGCATTTTCTCTTCCTTGTACAAAATTATTCCAAAAGATGTAAGGATCTTGCCCAATTCTTCCTGCTACACCAGAGCCAAACATTGACAGGTCAAAATTCTTGTATCCCAAATCAATTCTAATACCGTACTCCAGGTCTGGTAAGGTTGTCCCAATAAAATCTCTATCTTCTGCTCCAATACTTCCATTACCATCTAAATCTTGAAATTTTAATCCCCCTGGTCGTGCTCCTACTTGTGTTGGGCTAGAATCTACATCTGCCTGACTTTGAAATAGGCCTGCTGTTTTATAACCAAAAATGGAAAACTGGGAATGACCGATGATTGAATTGTCTACAGTTCCAGGAAAAGCCGAAACAACTTCTGCAGGTAATTCGGTAATCTCATCTTTAAATGAACCAAAAGTAGTTGCTACTGTAAATGAAAAATCTTCACTTAAAGTTTTAGAATAATTTAAGGCTAATTCCCAACCTTTTGTTTCGGTAGTTGCTCCATTTAATGTCCGAAGTTGACCTTCACCTATTGCCGATGCAATTGGAGGTACTGTTAAGATGTCTGAAGTTTCCCTCGTAAAATAATCAAAAGAACCAACCAAGGCATTTTCAAATAATGTAAAGTCTAAACCAAGGTTAATTTCTTTAGTAGTCTCCCATTTCAATCCTGAATTGGCAGCTTGAATGGATACAAAACCAGAAGGTAAATTACCTGTATTTATTCCATTTAAATCGTAAGCGGTACCAACATTATAAAAGGTATTAAAGAAGAAAGTGTCTCCTGTTGCCTGTAATTGGTTTTGTCCATATCTTGATTCAAACAAACCAAAACGTGCCACATCTCCAATAGACTGGTTCCCTACTTCTCCATAACCTGCTCTAAATTTTAAAGAATTTACGATGTCATTTTCTTTCCAAAATTCTTCATTGTTAATCCTCCAACCTACAGTTGCAGCGGGAAAAACACCATATCTGTTTTCTGGACCAAATCTTGAAGACCCATCACGACGTATGGTAACCGATGCTAAATATTTGTTTTCGAAACCATAATTAATTTTACCAAATTGAGATAATAATCGGCTTCCCGTTGAAGAACCTGTATTCGTTTTAGCTCCAGTTGCGGCATCCAATTGAAAGAAGTCTTCTGTTTCCACAGCAAAACCATCGGCTTGGGCATTAACACTTTCAAAATCATCTTTAATGGCTTCTGTTCCTAATAAAATATCAATTTTATGTTTATCATCAAGCTCCAACTGATAGTTTAAAGTATTGGTAAATATTAAACTGGTGAACTTATTTGTGTTTTGGATAAGTCTATTGTTAGCCCTGGTTATAAATCCATTATTAACTCTAGTGTCTATATCCTTTCTTTTGAAATCACTAAAATCCAAACCTAAACTTGTTCTAAAGGTTAGATTTTCTATAATATCAAACTCTCCCCAAACATTACCAAATATGGTTGTTCTATCTGTATTGTCCCAACGATTTATATATTGAATTAAAACGGGATTATTTCTATCGGAATACCCAGCACCTAAAGGACCTGCAAAGTTTCCGTTAGCATCATATACCGGTAAGGTTGGCGCTAAAGAAATAGCTAAGCCAGGCGTTGGTGCACTACCAACATCAGGAGAAGCCAATGTTTCATCAGATGTGTACATTTGCGTATTCACCCCAACTCTTAATCTATTCTCAAACAAACTGAAGTTGGAATTTAACTTTGCAGAAATCCTTTCGTAACCTGTGTTTTTTAAAATTCCTGTATTTCTTAAATGTCCAAGATTGATTAAATGAAAAGAGTTATCTGTACCTCCAGAAACAGATATTTCATTGTTATATACATAACCAGTTTCATATGTTTCATCTTGCCAATCTGTATCACCTGCAGGAACATTAGGATCGCCACCTACAAATGGTTGCACAGAAACACTATTTAAAACAGGGTTGTTAAAATCTTCATTCCAGTCGAAATTATAAATTTCACCATATCCGCCATTTGGATCTGCCCCATCGTTAACTGAAGCTTGCCATAATGCTTCTCCTCTTTGGACTGCATTAAGCATGTCATAGCGCTGTTGTTTTTCAGAAAGCACAGAGACATTCGAATTTATGCTAATTTGAAACTTTTCACCCCCAAAAGCTTTTGCTCTATTTTTGGTGGTAACGATAATTACCCCATTACCAGCACGAGCACCATAAAGTGACGAAGCTGATGCATCTTTAAGCACTTGAATTGATTCTATTGCACTTGGATTTATACTTGAAAAAACCTCTTGTCTTACAGTAGGAACACCATCAATAACATACAATGGATCATTATTTCCCAAGGTAGTAGCACCACGAATTAAGACTCTACTTCCGGAGCCAGTTGGATCCCCGGATTTTTCAATAAATACACCAGGAACTCTACCTTGCAATCCTTGAATGGCACTACCCGAACTCATACTGGCACCTTCAATTGGCGCAAGATCTACAACGGTAATCGCTCCGGTTACATCCACCTTTCTTTCTCTGGAATAACCGGTTACAATAATTTCTTCCAGCGAAGCGGCATCCACCTGCATTACAACGTCTACTATGGAACGTCCATTAATTTGTACTTCTTGAGATTTATATCCTACATAGCTAAAAATAAGCGTAGCATTTGGACCTACCTCATTCAATACATAATTTCCATCAAAATCTGTAGCGGCACCCTGAGTTGCTGCACCAGATACAAATACGGATACACCAGTTAAAGGCATACCATCCTCTTGGGAGGTCACAGTACCTTTAACCTGTGCTCCTGCCCAAAAGCTCATTAAAGCAAATACGGGCAAAAAAAATAGTTGGCTCAATTTCATAATTTGTATAGTTAGTTAAAATTTAGTTCGTTAATTTCAATTTTGCTGAGAATAAATTCCTGGGCCTTAGGTTTTATACTTAATTTTTCAAATGGCGCATTCGGAAAAAATATTTCCGTCATTACAGTTTCACCATTATCAAAGAATATTTCAATAGATGTTTTATCTATAATAATAGTCCCTGATAAGTCTTTATTAAGAGAGGTTCGTGGAGCTGTAGAAATACGATCGGCAAATTTTTCTGAAAAATCTATTTTTCCAGATTTTCTTCTATCTACAAAAAAGTTTTTATCGTTGTGGTTGTATCCAAATGCTAAGGAATCACCTTGCTTATTGGTTAGATTGAAGGTGAAGCCTTCATCTATTAAATTCGAAATATTAAATTTAATTTCAACTCTAGCTAAATCGATTGCGCCAGAATCTATAAGTTTGGTGTCACCCTTAATAGTAATATTTGCTTTTTTATATTTTGTGCTTCTGTAGCTGGCAAGCTCTTTTACAGGATTAAATAATAACCTATACCCATTATCGCCTTTTTGAAGCTGTACTTCTCTAGCGATAGTCATTGCACTTCTCCAGGCTTCAGTTGGTACTTTTTGAGCATAATCCCAATTAGACATCCAACCTAGCATGAGTTTGCTCCCGTCCTTTCTAGTTGCATTAGACCATGTAACACCTGCATAATTATCTCTCCCAAAATCTATCCAGTAATTATGTTTTTTATTTAATGATGTTTCAAATTCCTTGTCCATAGTAAAGGTGGTGCCATCAAAATCTCCAATAAAATATTGGGTAGCACTACCACCATTTGGACCTCCCGGGTTAATACTTACAAAAAGCACCCATTTAGATTCATTTGTTCCTAAGACTGGTAGTTTAAATAAATCTGGACATTCCCAAACTCCACCATGCCCCCCGATGCCTTGTCCAAAATCTGAAAGTAAATTCCATTTTTTTAAATCTTTAGAATCATAAAACATTATTTTATCACCGGCCGCGAGTACCATGACCCATTTATTTCGCTCTTCATCCCATGTTACTTTTGGGTCTCTAAAATCTTTTATTTTATCGTTGTCTATAACCGGATTATTCTCATATTTAATAAAGGTTTTGCCTTCATCCTGGCTATATGCTATACTTTGTGTTTGTTTCCAATTATCATCACCTTCTAATTGTTTTGAGCTGGTATATATAGCAACTATAGGTGCAGCTTTGCTTGCTGCTCCAAAACCTGAGGTATTGCCAATATCAACTACCGCACTTCCTGAAAAAATTGTTCCTAATTCATCTGGGTAGAGGGCTATGGGTTGCTCAACCCAGGAAATCATATCTGTGCTTATAGCGTGCCCCCAATGCATCGGGCCCCAAACATTACTGTCTGGATGATACTGAAAGTATAAATGGTAATATCCATTATAATAGAACATACCATTAGGGTCGTTCATCCAAGCTTTCTTTGGTGTAAAATGAAAGTTGGGTCGATATAGTTCTTCTTCTGAATAAGACACATTAACTGATTCTTCATCATTTTGATTGTTTTGGCTTTTATTACCCTTGCATCCAATAAGGAAGGATAAAACCAACAACATTAAAATTAGATTTGCTTTTTTAAAAATTTTCATATTGTTTATCTTACTTAATTAATTTTTTACTCAATTCCTCTAGGGTTACCCCCTTGGTCTCGGGCATCATAAATATTACAAATAGTAATTGGAAGCCCATCATAACTGCAAAGAATAAAAAGACCATCCCTGCACCTATGCTAGAAAATAATACAGGGACTAAAGATGGTATAACAGCTGCCAATATCCAATGTACTGAACTACCAAATGATTGTCCAGAGCTCCTTAAATGATTGGGGAAAATTTCAGAAATAAACACCCATATTACGGTACCCTGTCCTATGGCATGTGAGGCAATGAACATAAATAAAAATATAGGCATGGAGCTTCCATCCCAATTCAAAAAGAATGATGCTGAAACCAATGAAAGGGAAACGATATAACCGAATGAACATATGTACATAAGTTGTTTTCTTCCTAATCTATCTATTAAATAAATACCTAATAGAGTGAAAAGCAAGTTTGTGACACCCACTCCTATACTGCTTAAGAGCGCTGTGCTTTCAGCAAGACCTGCTTCTGCTAAAATTCTAGGAGCATAATACAGCAATGCATTGATTCCTGATAGTTGATTAAAAAATGCTATTAGAAATGCAAGAATTAATGGATACCTATACTTCTTTAGAAATATGTTTTCATTAGGCACAGTGTTTTCCATTTCATCCTTTATTTCCATCATTAACTTTTCTGGATCTTGACCAGGATTGATAATTTGAAGCACACTTCTAGCTTCGCTATTTCTAAACTTAGTTAATAGCCATCTTGGGCTTTTTGGAACTGTTAATACAAAGATTGTATAAATAGCTGCTGGAATAGCTTCAACACCTACCATCCATCTCCAGGCATTTTCTCCTATGTTATTAAGAAGGTAATTGGAAAGAAAAGCAACAAGAATACCAAATACTATATTAAATTGATACAAACCAACCAGTTTCCCCCGGTCTTTTGCAGGTGCTATTTCTGAGATATATGCAGGTGCTGCAACAGTCGATGCACCAACTCCCAGGCCTCCAATAAATCTAAATATTGCAAAAGTTATTGGATCATTGGATAAAGCAGATCCTACAGCAGAAATAGTGTATAAAACACCTATCCAAAATAAGGTGTTTTTACGCCCTATTCTATTAGTTGGAATTCCACCAAAAAAAGCTCCTATTACCGTTCCCCATAATGCCATTCCTATAACTATAATGCCGTGGAACATATCTGAAGAACCCCATAATAATTGCAAATCCTTCTCTGCGCCAGATATCACTACCGTATCGAATCCAAATAAGAAGCCTGCAAGTGCTGCAGTAATAGCCCAGATTAGTATTTTTTTGTTCATGTTATAAAGTATCTAGTTTTAACATTTATAATTTACTTTTTAAGCCTAAACTAGTATTATAGATTTGTACTAAAAGATTATAGAATTGTTAAGTAGTTGTTAATCAATAGTTAAGTATTTTATTTTCAATAATTTAAAAAATAAAGAATTTTATAAAAAACGTTGTAGTTTAAAATTGTTACATGTTTTGTTTAAAATTGTTTCACAGAGTAGGTGCTTCAATTTGAAGATTTGATAATTAGAAGGGTATTTATTTAGGCAACTGAAAAATAAATAGGCATAAAACAACTATTAAGTAAAAAAAACAGTAGAAACTTTCGAAAATAGTAGGTAAAAATGCCTGTAGTTTTAAATTTATTTCTGCCTAAAAGCTTTGGGTGATTTTTTAAATTTCCCTTTAAAACTGGTAGAGAAATAGTTGGGAGAGGAGAACCCTGTTTCGTAAGCAATTTCAGAAATTGTCAATTGTGTTTCCAGTAAAAGTGATTTCGCCCTTTCTAAACGTATATTTTGAATATAATCACTGATGGTAACTCCTAAAATAGCCTTAGTTTTTCGGTATAATTGCACTCTGGATAAATTTAACTCGCTTGCTAAATTTTCTACCGAGAATTTGGAATTATCTAAATTATCGTTAATGATTTTATTGATTTTGGATAAAAAATCTTGATCGAATAATCCAAAACTGTTATCTGTACTTATTTTATGGATGTTGTTTATAAAATAATACCGAAGCTTTTCACGATTATAAATCACCGTTTTAACAGATTGTGAAAGTACGGCAAAACTAAAGGGTTTGGTTAAATATAGATCTGCACCAGATTGCAAGCCTTTTACATAAGATTCTTTATTGGTTAAAGCAGTGAGCATAATAATTGGTATATGGGACGTTCTTAGATCTTTCTTTAGAATTTCGCAAATTTCAAAACCACTTTTATCTGTGAGATTAATGTCACAAACAATGACATCTGGAATCAATTCCAGGGCTTTTTCAATAGCATCGGACCCATCAGACAAATAAACTTCATACTCTCCAATTAATTTATTTTTTAAAAATTTAATTAATTCTTGATGATCTTCAATTATAAGAATGGAATAACGTTCTTCATCTGATTTTACATCGATTTCATTAAACCCGACTTCTTCATAATCGAAGTTAAAATTTATAATGGAACGATCAATAATATCTGGTTCATAAACAATGTCGTCATTATTTAAATGAGAAGTCCCTTTATAAAGTGTAATTGTAAATTCTGTACCATGAATACTATTTACTTCTATTGTCCCTTTGTGCATCTCTACAAACTCCCGTGATAAATGTAAGCCGATACCTGAACCCGCTTTATTATTATTTGAACCTTGAAAAAATGCCTTAAACACCTCTGATGAATCTTTCTTTGGTATACCAATGCCGCTATCCTTGAATACTACTTTTACGAAATTACTCTCAGGGTCATTTTTAATTTCGATACTTATCGTCCCATTATCTGGTGTAAATTTAAATGCATTAGACAATAAATTGAAATACACCTTATCCATTAAATTTCTATCGATATAGATGTCCAAATCTTCGTCATTGGCCTTAATAGTAAAATCAATATTTCGTTTTTGGGCTTCTCTGGCAAAATCCTGAAAAATTCTATTTGAAAATGTAAAGAAGTTGGTTTTTGAAGCTTTTAGAATAAATTTTCGGTCTTCAATTTTTCTAAAGTCAAGTAACTGATTGATCAATCTTAGCAATCGTTTGGAATTATTAAAAATCAAGCCTATTTCGGTTAAAATTTTATTATCTTTTATGGCCTTGTTTTCGCTTAAAGATTCAATAGAAGATAATATAAGGGTAATTGGTGTTTTAAACTCATGTGATAAACCCGTGAAAAAATTCACTTTGGCATCATTGCTTATTTTTACTTCCTCGGCTATTGTTTTGATTTGGTTACGCTGAATAGTGATTTTCTTGTTCTGTAGTTCTAATTCCCGCTTTTTCTTCCTTATGTTATATGCAGAATAAATACTGTAGGTAGCTAAAAGCAAACTAGTAATTAATAAACCTAAAAGAAGCTTTAATCTGTTACCTTGAGTTGAATACGTTTTATCTTGTAGTTGAATTTTATCTTGTTGCTTTTCTATATCATTTTGTTGTTGCGTAATTTTATCAAACTGATTTTTTAAAATATTAGCATTTCTTGAATCTATAACCGTAGTTCCGAGTATATTTTTTTTAGCTACAGTTTCACCATTAAGTATTTTCACAGCGAGTTTGATAGCTTCCTCTCCGCCAGTTGGATATAATATGGTTGCCATAAAAACCTGGTCTTGAACATGTTTAATTCCTCCATTTGGTCCATTTAAACCATCCACACCAATTATTTTTATCGACTTTTCGAGCCCTTTTTCTTTTAGAACTTCCCATGCCCCTAAAGCCATTCTATCATTATGTGCAAATATGTAATCGACATTCTTAATGCTATCCAAAATTTTAGATAACTTATTTTTTATTGAATAACTTTCCCAATTTCCTTGGATTCTATTGACTACACTTAAAGTAGGAATATCGTTAATAATATTATTAAATCCATAGCTACGTTCCGAAGCAGGCGAGGATCCCAATAGTCCTTTAATTTCAATAATATTTTTAGGTTCAGTAGTAAGTGAAGCCAAATAATTTGCAGCATTTGTTCCAACTTGATAATTATCTGCACCTAAGTAGGCCGTATAATTTTCTCCATTGATTTTTCTGTCAACTATTATAACCGGGATGCCTTTTTTAAATGCTTTTTCTACTATAGGTGTTATAGGCATTGCTTGTACCGGAGAGACAATCAAAACATCCACATTTTCCTTTATTAGCCCTTCGATATCTTTAATTTGGTCATTAACATCATCCTGCCCATCTAGAATTTTCAATTGGATTTCTGGGTAAAAGGCCGTTTGAATTTTCATGGCTTGATTCATGGATTTGCGCCACTCATCGTTAACACCAGTTTGAGAAAAACCTATCGTATATTTTTTGGTTTCAGAAGTTTTTGAACACCCAAAAATAAAAATCAGATATATAAGAGTAATTGGCTTTAAAATATTGGACATACGAATCTCCATAATTTATTAAAGTATTGGCAGTTTTCTAAATTAGAAATTTTTAAATGAAATCTGTGTCTATTTTTAGAATATTACAAAGGCCTAAATAATGTTAAAGATTCAATTATAATTATTCTAGGTTATCAATCAAATTGCTGATGGCTGGTTTAGACCGAGCATAAATGAGTTCAAGAATAGACAATAAAAGCAGAAATTTGAGAATAATATATCTGGAAAAACTTTAAAAAAACCATAGAATCTAAAAGCCAAAGATGGTATGAACGACTGTACAGGTGTAAGCTCCTAAATTTATCAATTCAATATATCCAAGAAAAGGCTTTCCGCAATCTGAAGTAAAACCTTCTATGTGGGAATCAACAATAATGAAATGTTGGATAAAAATGTGAAGGGCACCTGAAAGCGTCGGGGCAACCTGTAACCCTTAAAAATCGGGTAGGAGAAACGGGATTAGTTCCCGTTTCGACCTCTCACACCACCGTACGTACGGTTCTCGTATACCGCCGTTCCTTGCTTTGGCACCCTTTGGATGTGCAGATGTTGTTTTCAGTTATCCCGTTGGGTAATGCTCACTCTCTCCAACATTTCAGATTCCGTCCTAACCTGTTCGCTTGAAAGGAGTCCCTGATGGGGCATCTGAACAAAACTTCCCTTTAGGCAACATTCATTTACTGTTCTGCTGCAAGGTTTGGCCCTTCGTTATCATGGGGGACCTCCACACTCTTCTGCGCAGCTCGTTCCAGATAGCTCTTATTGCCTCGGCTGACTTCTCACGGCAATTGTTATCCATGTTTCATACTCCGTTTCCACATTTCCGTGACTTCGCCCGTGCGGGGCCGTGGTAAAACCAATAACTTTCGTTCCATGTACCCGCACCATTTACACGACAATGCCCGTGTAGCTTTTGGACTTTGGTTTGTGTTGCAACCTTATCCGCATTGCATATGCCTGATGATGTTCGTGTTCCTCGGGTCGAAACTTTGCCGCCGGCTTCCTTCACATTCCACCTCAAGATGGACACCCTTGCCTTGAGCTAATGGTAGGTAACTACAAACC
This sequence comes from Gillisia sp. Hel_I_86, assembly GCF_007827275.1. Classification (NCBI taxonomy): domain Bacteria; kingdom Pseudomonadati; phylum Bacteroidota; class Flavobacteriia; order Flavobacteriales; family Flavobacteriaceae; genus Gillisia; species Gillisia sp. Hel_I_86. Next base: position 521,214 of record NZ_VISE01000001.1, read on the forward strand.
CCCATAACGGACTTGCTCCGTCTAGTTATTCGCCATGCACGCCACACAACAACAAAAGACCTCACATTTCTGTGAAGTCTTTCTCTGATAAATAACGGGAAAGCCCTGGAACATCGGGGAAAATCAGTAATCTTCGGGTTATGTATCGACTAAATATCTACAGTTCTGTTTCCAGCAAATCAAGACTTCAAAACAGCAGTATCACCTATTTTCTGCTTAATATTTTATCGAGGAGGAAAACCTATTATTTAAATAACCATATAGCTGTAAAAATGAAGTTTATTCTATTTCTGCAAACCTTACAACTTTTATTGACATTGACTGAGACCACAAACGGGAAATTAAAAACACATTTTTTGATAGAACTGACAAAAGTCATAAAACCCCTGCTCAATCATGCTTAATTTTGCAGCGAGATGGATACTTAAATGTTTATATGATTATGAAAGATTCCTTGGTTACAAAATACAATGTTCCCGGACCTCGATATACCAGTTACCCTACGGTTCCTTATTGGGACAATGCCACTTTCAGTTTAATTAAATGGAAAGAAACTTTGCGTAAAAGCTTTCGGGAAAGCAATAAAACTGAAGGGATCAGCCTGTATATTCATTTGCCGTTCTGTGAATCGCTGTGCACGTTTTGCGGATGCAATAAACGTATAACCAAAAATCATACTGTAGAAATGCCCTATATAGAGGCATTGCTAAAAGAGCTAGGGATGTACAAGGATTTTTTTGGGGAGCGCCCAAGAATCCAGCAGTTGCATTTTGGGGGTGGCACGCCCACATTTTTTTCTTCAGAAAATTTAAGCAGCTTGCTAAAAGGAATTTTCAGGATTGCAGATAAGACCGAAGATCATGAATTTAGTTTTGAAGGACACCCCAATAATACCACCAAAGAACATTTAGAAAAATTACGCTCTTTTGGGTTTAAAAGGGTGTCTTATGGGGTGCAGGATTATAATGAAACAGTACAAAAGGCAATCCACAGGATCCAACCCTTTGAAAATGTAAAAAATGCAACAACAAACGCCCGCGATGCTGGCTACACTTCTGTTGGCCACGATATTATTTTCGGTTTGCCTTTCCAGTCCCTTCAACACATAAAATATACCATCGAAAAAACCATAGAGTTACTACCGGACCGTATCGCATTTTACAGTTATGCACACGTGCCATGGATAAAGGGAAATGGGCAACGCGGTTATCGTGATGAGGACCTCCCAAAGGCAGGGGAAAAACGCGAACAATATGAAATGGGCAAGCAAATGCTTTTGGAAGCTGGTTACGTCGAAATAGGGATGGACCATTTTGCTTTAAAAACAGATGATTTATACCGGGCACAGCAAGAGAAGGAACTGCACCGTAATTTTATGGGGTATACTTCCTCCAAAACACAAGTAATGTTGGGATTAGGAGTATCTTCTATAAGTGATAGCTGGTACAGTTTTGCCCAAAATGTTAAAGGAATTTCAGAATATTATCATCTTTTGGAGAATGATATCCTGCCAATCTATCGTGGCCATATTCTAACCGATGAAGACCTAATAATAAGGAAACATATCCTAAACCTAATGTGCAACTTTAAAACCTCATGGAACAACAAAAGTGAATATTTTGAGGAGCTTCCAGAGGTCATCGATAAATTGAAGGAATTGAAAAATGATGGTTTGATCGAGTTGGGCGATAAAACGATCCTAGTTACCGAAAAGGGGAAAACTTTCGTCCGCAATATCTGCCTCCCGTTTGACTTGCGATTGCAACGTAAAAATCCCGAAACAAAACTTTTTTCAATGACTGTTTAGTATAATCTCCCCTGATGGAAGGGGAAATATCACTTCGATATTTCTCCTTTTTTTATTCTGAAACACAAGTACTTACCTCGCTAAATTCTTGCTATCCGCATTTTTTCTGTTAACCTTGATTCGACTTAAAATTTTTTGTGAATCAAATAGCTATGTTTTTAAATGCCGAATGCTGTCATTTTGAATGAAGAATGAGGAGGGATCCCTTGTTGAAAGATACAACTCCTTTTAGTTTTTTCGGCTTCTCCCGAAAGCTGCCAAAATTATTTCAGCATCCCAGTACATCTGGAGGAGACCCTGAAACAGGCCCGCCTGCCGGACAGGAAGGTTAACTTTGACGTATTTCTAAGATTTTGGAAACCTCCCTCAAAATTATGGAGAAGTCAATAAAGACCTGTGTGAGTTTTAAGATTATTCATCTTTTTGTTATGCTTTCCTCTCGCTTCACTCGTCGGAAGCAAAAAAACTAACCAAAAAAAAAGAAGTTCTTGATACCATAAATCGGCAAGGAACCATCATCATACGTAAATTTCCTGCGTTAGATGATTTTTACAACACGGGTTTAGGGTAACGAGATGATCTGGCATCTTGCTGGACAAAAAACAGATTTACATAAATTATTCTTATAAATCCCCGTCTTGTTTCTTTTTGTCGCTGTTCATCATATTATAAACAACAAGCACGAGTATAACACAAACCACTGCGAAGACACCAATAATAATGGTTCCCAATCCCCAATTTACCAAGGGCAAAAAAACTGCTTTCATATTCTTGTATTTTTATATTTTTAATGACAATTATAATTGGCTGAAACTTCTTGTTGCGCCACCATTTTACTGGGCGACACATACGGAATTCCCAAGCCCAAGCCCCGCAGGATAAACAAAAGCCCTATTGTGATTACAAATACAGGGATCATTTTTACAATACGTTGCTTTGCTTTTCCTTTTAAAAAATTTCCCAAATAGATTGCGCCGGTCATAAGTGGTACCGTCCCTAATCCAAATGCGAACATATACAAACCGCCTTGCCAAGCGCCGCCCATTGTTAAGGCTCCAAAAACTGCCATATACACCAAACCGCATGGAAGAAGCCCGTTTAAAAAACCTATGGTGAAAAAGGCATCGGGTGTTTTCTTTTTCAATTGGGCACCTAAAACATTTTTTAACTTCCCCACCCCTTTATAGATTGGTTTTGAACCATTGAACCGACTAAATATTTTTGATGGTAAAACAATTGCTAATATCATAAGTAGGCCAATAAGGATTGACAGCTGCTGCTGAAGCCCAAAAAGGTTCAACCGTCCACTTATGGATCCAAAAATAAAACCTATCAACGAATAAGTAAGTAACCGCCCAAGATGGTAGCTTGCCAATTGAAATGCTTTTTTAACATTGTTTTTTCTGTCGACCGGTAAAAGGAAAGCTATGGGGCCACACATTCCCACACAGTGAAAACTGCCCAAAAGGCCAAATATGAGCGCCGTCCAAATCATTTAGTAGGTTATGGATTTTTTATACCGAAACCGCTTGTGATTATATTCCCAATCTACCGTAATGTTCCAACGACCGTCCAACAAACGTTTGTTAGGTATGAGCAAATGGGAATTTGACATTTCAATGGGAAAGTCGAAATCCAGTTGTTTATTGGACGGTCTATATAGGAACACTTTTCCTGAAATTTTTTCTGGTTCATATTCATTTGGAAATTGCAATAGGTATCCTTCCTTAGTATGAACGCCAATTATTTGTGTGGTCATCGCGGCGCTGTTTTGCTGCGCGTCGATATTGTCCTGCAATTCCATTTCTTTTTTATAATATTCTTCAGTAACCAGATCATAACTGTATTTTTTATCTGTGCTCATTGTTATCACGAAAAAAAGAATGAAACTTATAAACAACAGCATCCCAATCACCAAACCTGTACCCCAATTCATTTTCATAATTCGTTCTTTTAAATATTGATTTCTTGCACCCTACCATCCCCACAATTTTACTTGATCGGGGTTTATCGTCTTCGCCTTACCCCATTGTTGCATATATAACGTGAGTCTGCATAACGGATTTTTTCTTTTTGTCTTTTCTTATAATCTTGGCAACAATTTTTATCAGCTTTTTTTTATTCCTTTTTAATTATAGCTTCGAGGGCCTAAAAATGCCGTGGTGGTTGTTTCAATAAGTTTGTCCTTGCTGTACACTCCTATTTCTACCCTATCCTTATCACCACTCAACGCACTGCCATTTATTTCGATAAAAAGTGTCCCTTTTGAAAGGCCTTGTCCTGGCAAATCAAACTCATCGTGCGAAACCAATTTTATAGTTCCCTTGTGAGAGAGGAGTTTAAATTGAATTCCTTTAATTTCCTGAGAGGTTTTGTTTATCAATTTAAAAGTATAAACATTACTTATAATATTGTTCTCCTTGTGTTCATAAAGCTGCCCTGGCAACCGCAGGATATTTGCCTCTACGTTATTCCGAAGAAAAAGCATTCCAACCAATACCATCGTTAATATGCCCAATACCGCCGTGTATCCTTTAAGACGGGCGGTAAATTTGAATTTTGTCTTTTTCTCAATATTCTCTTCGCTTGTAAAGCGGATAAGTCCCTTTGGAAGATCTACAGCCTCCATTATACTGTCACACTCATCTATACAGGCTGTACAGTTTATACATTCCAATTGGGTTCCATTACGAATATCGATACCTGTAGGACATACGTTCACACATTGAAAACAATCTATACAATCGCCTTTCCCAGATAATTGACGGTCTTCATTCTTTTTGAATTTTGCCCGCCCTTCTTCCTTTTCGCCGCGTTTGTGATCGTATGCCACAACTATGGATTTATTGTCCAACAAGACGCCCTGCAATCTCCCGTAAGGGCAAGCGATGATGCATACCTGCTCCCTAAACCATGCAAAAATGAAATAGAACACACCTGTAAAAATAAGGAGGGAAACAAGTGTGTTCCAATGTTGTTCCGGACCATCGAGAATGTAACGTATCAATCTATCACTACCTATTAGGTATGCCAAAAAAATATTGGCCACCAAAAATGAAATCACAAAAAATAGGAACCATTTAAACGTTCTCTTTTTTATTTTTTCAGCATTCCATGGCATTTTATCCAAGCGTATTTGTTTGCCCCGATCTCCATCTATCCAATATTCGATCCTACGAAATACCATTTCCATAAAAATGGTCTGCGGGCAGATCCAACCACAAAACACGCGCCCAAAAGCCACCGTAAACAGTACTAAAAACACAACCCCTATGAGCATGATTATTACGAACAAATGAAAGTCCTGTGGCCAAAACGGAAATCCAAAAATATTGAAACGCCTTTCCAATATATTGAACATAAGGAACTGGTTTCCATTTACCTTAATAAAAGGTGCAGAAAACAAGAACGCCAAAAGAACATAGCTCACATACTTGCGATACTCGTACAATTTACCTGATGGCTTTTTAGGAAATACCCAAGCCCGCTTTCCTTCATCGTTAAGCGTGCCAATGGTGTCCCTAAAATTATCTTTACCTTGCTCTGCCATACTACTGTGTCCCTACTATCTATTTACTGCTAAATTGTTCAATTTTAAATAACATCAATCCCGCAATGGATTTGCCTTTTGTTTTTGCTTCTTCAGCAATTGGGCCCTCGAAATGTGCATCGATGGTACCCGACCATAAAAACAACCATTGATCAAAATGGACTTTGTTTATTTCGGTGTTTTTGCTCAATTCCATATGTTTTTGTATCGGGTTGCCCTTAAAACTCATTTTTCCCAGCAAAAGGGTTTCCCAAAAACTATACATTTTAGGGAGGTGTTTGTCCCAATCTACTTTAGCCACATCATTAAAAATATAACCTATGGTTGGATCTTCCTTCACCTGCATATAAAATGAATCGACCAGTAGCTGGATGTCCTCTCTTGTTGAAATATCTTTTTTCATTGTAAAATCCGCTTTTAATCCCCATCCCAATAATAATTTACCCTACTGAATGCAAAACAAACAATTAGTCCAAGACCAATACTGATTTTTATTTGTATAATACATTGAATACTGTCCTACCCATACCAAGGGTTCATTTGTAAGGGCATGTCCTACCCATCCCACAACTTAAGAATACTGTTGTTTTTGATAGTAAAACCCCCTTCTCCTTTCATAACCACTAGCATTGCCGTCCTAGAGGCTGTATGTGCTGTTGGCGTAGCTTCTTTTTTTTGAACCGATTGCTAAAATTTGCCTGCTACCATTATTAATTGCTTTTTTTTACGGGTGGATTGTTCTTTTTAAAACTATTTATACCATCCTTTATAATCACAAAGAATATAAATTCTGAAAAGCACTTATTTAGTAAGGGCCAAATCTATACCAACAGACACGTTCACCCCAATTACACTAAGTCAATTTATGGTTTCCCCTCCCTCTATATTGGAATTATCATCTACCCAAATATCTCCTTCGGGATCCTTTGGATCTGCTGGATTGGTTCCTTGCAGGCTCAACACATAACTTGCTACTTGTGCAATCTCTATGGGTTTGAGTTCTGATTTCCAAGGAACCATTCCTTTTCCTGCACGTCCCCCTTCAGAAATGGTATTAAATACATTTTTAATACCACCTCCCAAAATCCAATATTCATCCGTTAGGTTGGGGCCAATACCTCCGGCACCACTCGCTTGATGGCATGCCACACAACTAGCAGAATAAATAGACTTTCCCGCATTTAGATCGCTGGCATCGGTAAGAAGCTCCACCGTATTGGGATCTACTAAATCTTTTGCTGTCTTTTTGTATTCCTCAATCTCTGCCTGTGCTTCGGCAACTGCTATTTTATATTCCGTTTCTTGGTCAATACCATCAAAAATGTGGTAGCGGGCCATATATACAACGGCAAAAATGATGGTAGCATAAAAGCCATATACCCACCATGGCGGAAGATCATTATCGAGTTCCCTAATGCCATCATAGCTATGGTCGAGGATAATTTCCCCTTCTTCTTCCATAGGCTTACCACCCAATAATTTTATATAGGTTTCCTTAAACCACTTAAATTGATTTGCCTTGGCAAGAACTTGTTTTTCTTCGTATCGTTCTTTCTCTTCTGCCTTTAATGTTCTAAACAATAAGGCTCGCAATCCTTCGATACATATTTCACTGGCAATATAGATAAGGATTACTACTCCATAAATTGCCCATAACCATGGATATTCAACGAATACCGAAGTTTCTCCGGTAGATCCCAAGAAATAGATAAATAGATAGCCAAATAGTGCAAAGGCAGCGATTCTTATAAATGATGCGGTACTTCTCATAGCTCCTGGTGGTTTAGATCATTTTCTAATGGAATATTGCTCACTTCTTCTATATGCTTTTTTTTGGCGGTGAAAACCCACCAGAATAAAGCTGTAAAAAAGATGAAAAATATGAGCAGTGATATGATGGGATATATTGCCACTCCATCGATGTTTTCAAGGTTTTGTTTTATGAATCTTAACATACTATTCAGATTTTGAAACGGTTATTTCCTCCTTTGTTTTAATCTTTATATCGGTCCCCAAGCGTTGTAGGTAAGCAATAAGTGCAACTACTTCCCGGTTGCGCATTTCTACAAAGTGCTCGCCGTTATCTTTTGCATATTTCTTATCTGCTTCATAAGTTTTTGCAAAATCTGGATCGTTATAAAGATTCTTCTCTATTTGAGTTCCCTGTTCCGTCATCCATTGCTGGGCATTGGCTATTTCTTCTTCAGTATAAGGAACGCCCAATGCAAGCATGGCTTCCATTTTTGCCTCTGTCAAATCTTTATCCAATTCGTTCGAAATAAGCCATTTATATGAGGGCATTATGGAACCCGAAGATGTACTCTGTGGATCGTAAAAATGATTTAAGTGCCAATTATCGGAGTATTTCCCGCCAACACGAAATAAATCTGGTCCTGTACGCTTGCTTCCCCATAAAAAAGGATGGTCATACACATATTCTCCAGATTTGGAATATTCACCATAGCGTTCTACCTCACTTCGAAAAGGGCGTATCATTTGTGAATGGCAGGATACACAACCCTCACGAATGTATATATCCCTTCCCTGCAATTCTAATGGTGTATAAGGCTTTACAGTTGAAATAACGGGCACATAATCATCTACCATTAGCGAAGGTATAATCTGAACAATTCCACCAATAAGGATAGCGATGGTCGCAAAAATGGTTAGTTTCACAGGGCGACGTTCCAGCCAGGTGTGATAGCCCTCCTTGGCAGTTCGCTTTTTGGTCACTTTTTGCAGTGGTGCAGCTTCCGCAAGTTCATCGGTAACCTTGCTGCCATTTCGTACTGTTTTAACAACATTGTAGAGCATTACAAAAGAACCAATTATATACAGGGTCCCTCCAATTGCACGCATCCAGTACATTGGAATGATCTCTACCAAGGTTTCCACGAAGTTGCCATAGGTAAGTGTTCCATCTGGGTTGAATTGCTTCCACATAGATGCTTGCACGAATCCCGCAACATACATAGGCAAGGTGTACACAATGATACCCAGCGTTCCTATCCAAAAATGCACATTGGCCAGTTTAGTGGACCAAAGTGTGGTTTTAAACAATCTTGGAACCAACCAATATATCATTCCAAATGTCAAAAATCCGTTCCAGGCCAATGCACCCACGTGAACATGCGCAATAATCCAATCGCTAAAGTGAGCTATGGCATTTACATTTTTAAGTGAAAGCATGGGCCCTTCAAAAGTTGCCATTCCATATCCTGTAATTGCAACCACCATAAATTTAAGAACCGGGTCTGTTCGCACCTTGTCCCAAGCTCCACGAAGGGTCAATAATCCATTTATCATTCCACCCCAAGAAGGTGCAAGCAACATTATGGAAAAGGCAACCCCCAAATTCTGCGCCCAATCTGGCAAGGAGGTATATAATAAGTGGTGGGGCCCTGCCCAAATATAAATAAAGATAAGCGACCAAAAGTGTACAATGGAAAGCCGATAGGAATAAACCGGCCTATTTGCTGCCTTGGGAACAAAATAATACATAAGCCCTAAAAATGGCGTGGTCAAGAAAAATGCCACGGCATTATGGCCGTACCACCACTGAACCAACGCATCTTGAACTCCTGCATATACCGAATAACTTTTTAAAGCACTAACCGGCAATTCGATGCTGTTTACAATATGTAGCACTGCAACCGTTACAAATGTTGCCAAGTAAAACCAAATAGCCACATATAAGTGCCGCTGTCTCCTCTTTAGGATGGCACCTATCAAGTTGGCACCAAATGCTACCCAAACCAATGCAATAGCAATATCAAATGGCCACTCCAGTTCTGCATATTCTTTAGAGGTCGTATATCCCAAGGGAAGGGTGATCGCAGCGCCTATTATAATGGCTTGCCATCCCCAAAAATTGAAATTACTTAACCAATCTTTCCACATACGGGCCTTAAGCAATCGTTGCGAGGAATAGTATACCCCTGCGAAAATCGCATTTCCCACGAAAGCAAAAATAACGGCATTGGTATGCAATGGCCTTAAACGGCCAAAACTCAACCAAGGAATACCATCTGTAAGGTTAGGGAACAAAAAAAGAAAAGCGAGCAGCAAACCCACGGTCATCCCGATAAGTCCCCAAAATATGGTGGCATTGATAAACTTTTTTACGATTTTATTATCGTAATAGAACTGTTCTACTTGCATAGTTAATTTAATTTCGGATTATGGTTATTCGTGTTTGGCGTAGCGGGTTTCTTGGTCGCCGGTTTTTTGTCCTTGACGAGTTCATCATCAAAAAGCATGCGTACAGAAGGTGTATAGGTGTCGTCATACTGCCCATTTTTTACCGAAAGAACAAAAGCTGCAAAAAACACAACGGCAACAATAACGCTTATTGCGAGAAGCATATAAATAATACTCATACCTACCTAAATTTGATTGTAAAATTAATGGTGCCCATTTTCTTAAAAGATGATATAAATCAGTTTTTTTAATTATTGCTGTTTTTTAATTTCAATCCTAAATAATAAGTAACAACTGTTGTGAAAATTACTATGCTTATAGAACTCAAAGGCATTAAAATAGCTGCAACAACCGGCTTCAAATTCCCAGTGACGGCGAATCCCAAACCAACAAGATTATATAGAAGCGAAAGTATAAAGCTCCATTTTATTACGCTAATCCCATTTTTTGAAAGCGTTAAAAAGGTGTACAGGTCCTTAAACCTTTTTGCGTCCAATATTCCATCGGAAGCTGGCGAGAAAACGTTTATATTTTCTGAAACAACAACCCCAACATTACTTTGCGCCAGCGCACCACTGTCATTTAGTCCGTCACCAACCATCATTACATTTTTTCCTTTATCCTGAAGGTTTTTTATGTAATTCAGCTTATCTTCAGGCTTTTGATTAAAAAGAAGTTTTGCCTTTTTGGAAAGCAGGTGTTGTAAATGCTTCTTTTCACCATCATTATCTCCAGAAAGGATAATGATTTCGGCTTTATCGCTCAATTGATCAAAAACCTGCCGAACGCCCTCGCGATATCGATTATAAAAAACATAACATCCCTTATACCCATTATTTGTGCTAATGTGAACGGTTGTATGCTTATTGTCATTAAAATTCAAGTGAGTTTGTAAATTGTCCTCTTCTTCATCCACGAAGGCATAAGACCCAATTTTAATTCGCTCTTTTTGATACACCCCTGAAATCCCCTTTCCTACCACCTCTTCAAATTCATCCAAGGTCTGGATGTTGTTTTCTTTTAGTATATCATATAACGCTCTACTTAAAGGATGGTTGGATGCCCGGAGCGTACTGGTAAGCAAAGATTTTTCAGATGCATTAAGCGCAACACCTTCATAACTTATCACACTTTTCTCATTGGTGGTGAGCGTACCGGTTTTATCGAAAACTATGGTATCCACATGCGCCATTTGTTCGATAATACTGCTATCCTTTACATAGAATTTGTGCTTCCCAAAGACACGAAGCAAGTTGCCCAAAGTAAAAGGCGCAGCTAGGGCTATGGCACAGGGACAGGCCACAATTAGGACGGCAGTAAATACATTAATGGCCTTCGATGGTTCAAATACTATCCAAAATATTGTAGCTATAATGGCAATGGAAAGAATACCCAATGTAAACCTTTCACTAATTTGGTTTGTTAAATTTTCAAAGCTGCTCGTCTTATTTTTGCTGAACACTTCGTTGCTCCAAAGTTGGGTTAGGTAACTTTGCTCTACCGGTTTAATAACTTCCATCTCGATAATTCCCGCCTGTTGCCTTCCACCCGCAAAAAGCTTATCTCCAGATTGTTTTGCAACAGGTTCTGCCTCACCACTTACAAAGCTGTAATCTATAAGTGCGTCCCCATTAATTAAGATTGCATCTACCGGAATTAATTCACCATTGCGTATTAATATCCGGTCGCCCTTTTTAAGTTCATAGACCTGTGCTTGTTCTTCTTTTTGGTTGTTTTTAGAAGTATCCAAGGATAAAATACGGGTTACGGCAATAGGAAAATAGGATTTATAGTCCCTCTCAAAAGAAAGAAAGGAGTAGGTCTTTTGTTGAAACAACCTACCTAAAAGCAGGAAAAAGATCAAGCCTGTCAAGCTATCGAAAAAACCGGTTCCCCAACCCATGGCAACTTCCGCAGTAGAGCGTATAAACAACACCGCAATACCTATAGCTATGGGAACATCTATATTTAATATTTTAGATCGAAGTCCCTTATAAGCTGAAATAAAATAGTCGCGTCCCGAATAGAATACAACAGGTATTGAAAAAGCAAACATCAACCACCTAAAAACATGCTTGAACTGTTCCAACCAAAATTCATTTACTTCAAAATATTCTGGAAAGGAGAGAAACATTATATTTCCAAAGGCAAAGCCAGCGACGCCCAATTTATAGATGAGGCTTCGGTCGATATTCTTCTCTTTTTTATTGAAATCTTCCAGGGCAATAGATGGCTCATAGCCAATTCGACATAGCAGTGTGACCACTTCTTTAAGTGAATATGCCTTGGCATCATAGGTAATACGAACCGTTTTTTCCGGAAAGTTGACTTGGGTTGTTTTAATCCCGGAATGGAGCTTGTTTAAATTTTCCAGTACCCAAATACAAGAACTACAGTGTATGTTTGGAACAACGAAGGAAACAATTTGTGTGTCCTGTTCATCAAATTCCAATAGGCTGGCAACAATGGTTTCGTTTTCCAAAAAATCAAACTTGCCCTCAAATGCAGAAGGTGTTGTACCCGGGTTAAGTTCTAAATCATAATAATAGGAGAGATCATGATCTTGTAAAATATCAAAAACGGTTTTACAACCATTGCAGCAAAAATTCTTACCGCAATGCGAAATAACCCTTTCCCGACATTGATCGCCGCAATGATAACAACTTTCCATAAATAATTCCCTTCTGCTCAAATACCTAGTGCAAAGAACTTAAACCGAAATATTAAAAAAGATGACAATTGTCAGTTTTGAAGATTCTTTATTTTAATAATCTGTTAAGAGTTTTCGATTGGCATTTTTTGTAACTTAAATAGAAAATCATGAAAAATGTGGGATTCATGTTGCTGGGTGCAACGACCTTGGTTTTGCTGGCAGTAACAGTTCTTGCAGCACTAGGATTTTCTTATGGATGGGTGTTTTTATTAATTTTCTTAGGACAGGTCTTACTGATATTTTCGGTTTATAAAGTGCTTAGGGAATACTATACAACAGATAAGACCTTCGATGATTTTTATGAGCATTATCCTATTGACAGGAACGATTGACCATATTCCAAAACCCACATATCAATATGTTCAAGAATAAAAATTTCTTGAAACCGACTATCCTCCGAGGTATTTCACCAGTTTCATTTTGATTTCCAGGCCAAAAGCCGTTCCGAAACTCGGGATTGTATTTACCTCCTCCGAAACTGGGAAAAAGCAGGAAAATAGCTTCAAAAATTCGAGGCAAGCCTTAGCAAACCTTCAATGCGGGATCAAAAAACTTCGGAAAAGAGAATGCCTATTATTGATGGGGTTTAATCCCTAAAGGGCATCCCTGGGGTATTTTGGAATTAGCTCGCGTTGATAAATAAAGAAGCCTGTTGAAAATTCAACAGGCTTTTTTTTTTATAGAAAAAAATTAAACTTATTTTTTTTCTGCAACTGGTTCATTCAATTTTTTGCTCATCTCCATAGAAATGGAAGAACGATCAAAAGTGATTTTCCCTGCACCTGTTTCAATAATTACTGAATTATTTTTCTCGCTAAAATCAACTATCTTACCATGCATCCCGCTTTTAGTGATTATTCTATCTCCTTTTTTAAGCTCGGCTGCAAAGGTTTTTTCCTGTTTAGCTCGTTTCATCTGTGGGCGTATCATAAAAAAGTACACCACCACAAACATTAATATTATTGGTGCAAACTGGGTTAATTGATCCATATATTGTTTTAAAAATTTTGTTTATCCGGCTGTATTCTCTCCCTCGCCTTCAACAAAAGCTTTGATTCTTATTTGTTCAGTTCCGTTTTCTGTATTTGCATTAACCGTTACTGTTTTAGTTACTTGCCCTTGTCCAGATCCATTAAACTTAACCAACATCTCACCAGATTCTCCCGGCGCAATAGTTTCATTTTTAGGATACGTTGGCACGGTACATCCACAAGTACTGGTTGCATTGGTAATTACCAATGGCCCATCTCCAGTATTGGTAAATTTAAATACATGCTCTACCTCTGTTCCTTTTGCAATGGTTCCAAAGTCGAATTCCTCTTCTTCGAAAGTAAGTTCTGCAAAAGCAGCTACTTGCGCATCGCGTTCGGCTGCTGTTTCAACATTTTCAGCTTTCACTTTGCTGGATGCATCATCTTTACAAGAAGTAAAGAACAAAGCTCCTACCGCTGCTATCATTAAAATTCCTTTTTTCATAATATATAATTTAAAATTAAACGTTAAAAATAATAAATTTATTGAACTACATAAGACCACGTCCCATTTTATTTAATCGGTTTTGGTCCTGATATTCTTTAGATAATTTATCCAAAATTCCATTTATAAAAATACTGCTTTTAGGCGTACTGTATTCTTTAGCCACTTCCAAATACTCATTGATACTTACTTTTACCGGAATAGAAGAAAAATGAAGCATTTCACAAATTCCCATTTTAATAAGAATGGTATCTATTTCTGCTATTCGTTCCTTGTCCCAATTGGGCGTTTTATCTACCATTTCGTTAGCGAGCTCTTCATCATTGGCCAAAGCTTTTCTAAATAACCTAGCAGCAAATTCCTCATCGTCTGGACTTTTAAACAACTTTGGAACCTTGGCATCATCTGGAGTATTCTCCTTTAGTTTATTCAAATACTTTAGAATGGCAGTATTTACTAACGGTAGATCATCTACCCATGTTAATTTGGTGTCCTCTATATAATCATATAATTTTTCGTTCGGGGCAATGAATTCCTTCAGCAAAAGAATTACAAAATCTTTATCTTCCTTAAAAGTAGATTCACGTGTAGTCATATAAGTTTCAAAAGCCCCACTATTGCGAATTTCTTCCCAAAGAATAGCAACATACTCCCCATCCCGTTTCCAATGGCTTATGCCTCTTTCCTCCCAGGCATCTTGTAAATACTGATTGTTCTCCAGAATTTTTATAACCTTGTTTTCTACAAATTTTTTATTGGGATCTCTCTCCTCCTGTGTTGGAAGGAATTTCTTTTGGGATGTTTCCAGATAATTTTCTGAATAGGTTTTTATTTCAGCAATTAATTTAAGCATCAATAAAAACAAATCATACATCTCCAACATGCTTTTCCGAAGGAATTTCTCTTCGGTACTGAAGTTTTTGTTTTCACTTTGATGGAATGCATAGAGTGATTGCATTACCTTAACTCGAATATGTCTTCTGGTTAACATAGCTGTAAAAGAACGTTATAAAATTAGCAAGGCGAAAGAATCCCCTTTCGCCTTGCAAAAATAGTGTTTATTTCAAACTACTTAGTTCAAATTCTCTCTTTTTCTGTCATCAATTCGTTGTTGTGCAATTTTAAGGGCAGCATGATGTGTTGTGATGGACTGAGCTTCTGCTGTCCTAAGGATTTCTAGCGTTGTATTGTATATGTTTTCTGTCTTTCTAATAATCTCTTGTCTTCCATAACCTTCCAATTCTGCATATACATTAATAATCCCTCCTGCATTTATCAAGAAATCTGGAGCGTATACGATCCCTCTTTCCTGTAAAAGTAGCCCATGGGTGTTTTCATCCTGCAATTGATTATTTGCCGCACCCGCAATAACTTTTGCTTTTATTCTATGTATGGTCTCATCATTTACGGTGGCGCCCAAAGCACATGGCGCATAAATATCCACATCGGCATCGTACGGATTTTCCGTGTAAATAGTTGCCCCGTATTTATTACTTACTTCTTCTAACCTAGTAGGGTTAATATCGCTAATAAATACAATGGCTCCTTCATTGGTTAAATGTTCCACCAAAGCTTCTCCAACATGGCCAATTCCTTGAACCAAGACTTTCTTTCCATCAAGGTCATCTGTCCCGAATTTATATTTTGCAGCCGCTTTCATTCCCATAAAAACACCATAAGCAGTAATAGGAGAAGGGTTTCCCGCACCTCCTTTAGATTCTGAAATTCCGGTAACATAAGGAGTTACTTCCCGAACAATATCCATATCTTCGGTATCCATTCCTACATCTTCTGCTGTAATATATTTCCCGCTTAAAGAATGTACAAACTCACCAAATTTTCTCATTAATTCTGGAGTTTTTTGAGTTTTGGCATCGCCAATAATTACTGCTTTTCCACCACCAAGATTTAATCCCGTGATTGCGCTTTTAAAGGTCATCCCTCTAGACAATCTCAAGGCGTCGTTTAAAGCATCCCATTCACTATGGTAGTTCCACATTCTAGTCCCCCCTAAGGCCGGCCCTAAAACAGTATTATGAATTCCAATTATTGCCCTTAAACCTGTATCTTTGTCGTTGCAAAAAACCACTTGTTCATGATTATCAAAAGATAATTGCCCGAAGACAGGCGCAGTTTTTTTAAGGTCATCAGCAGCTAAAACGTGAACTTGCATAAATTTTAAATTTAAGTTCGGATTTTTGTGTTTTCGAAAAATCAATGGGCAAAATTAACCAATATTTTAATTATCACAGTCAATTCGTTTGTTAAATTGCGAATACTGTAAGAATCACGGGCGATACCACTACATGAAAGAATTACAACACCTCAATAAATATTTCTTCAAATATAAATGGCATATGCTGCTTGGGCTATTAATAACCATAGCTGCAAGAATATTTACTTTATATCCAGTCCAATTTATAGGAAATTCCACAACGGTTATCGAAAGCTATATAAAAGGAGAAATAACCGATCCAGCAGAGTTGAGAGAAGAATTATTTTATAACATCTTACTTATTATAGGAGCCAATTTAGTAGCTGCTGCCTTAACATTTATAATGCGCCAAACCTTTATTGTTGCTTCCAGACATATGGAATATGATCTAAAAAACGAGATCTATCAGCAATACCAACGGCTATCTTTAAATTTCTACAAAAAGAACCGTACGGGAGACCTTATGAACAGGATAAGTGAAGACGTATCTAAAGTAAGGATGTACCTTGGCCCAGCAATTATGTACAGTATTACCACCCTAACATTATTTGTGGTTGTTATTTGGTACATGGTAAATACCGCTCCCTTATTAACACTTTACACCCTTGCCCCGCTTCCCTTTTTGTCTTTTGCCATCTATAAACTAAGTGTAGCTATCCATAAAAGAAGTACGGTCGTTCAGCAATACCTATCTAAATTGAACACTTTTACCCAGGAAAGTTTCAGTGGGATTTCGGTAATTAAATCTTACGGACTAGAACCCCAAACCAATCTTAATTTTGAAGTGCTTTCCAACGGAAGCAAAGAAAAGAATCTAAACTTGGTTAAAGTGCAAGCCTTCTTTTTTCCGTTGATGGTCCTTCTTATTGGCGTAAGCAATACCATGGTGATCTACATAGGGGGGAAACAAGTAATTAGTGGGGAAATTGAAAATATTGGGATCATTGTAGAGTTCTTGTTATATGTAAATATGCTTACGTGGCCCGTAGCCATTGTGGGATGGGTTACATCTATAGTGCAGCAAGCAGAAGCTTCTCAAAAGCGTATTAATGAATTCCTGAAACAAGAGCCCCAAATAAAAAATCATCAAGAAAAGGCTGTGGAGATTGAAGGAAATATTGAATTTAAAAATGTGACGTTCACCTATGAAGACACCAATATCACTGCCCTTAAAAATATTTCCTTCAAAGTAGATAGAGGTGAAACCTTGGCAATTATAGGAAAAACCGGTTCAGGAAAATCCACCATCTTGGAACTAATTGGCAGATTATATGATGTAGATCAAGGAACCATCCTTGTTGATGGAGAAAATATTCAAAATCATAATCTTTATAATTTGAGAAATAGCATTGGATATGTTCCCCAAGATGCTTTTCTTTTTAGCGATTCTATCCGCAATAATATTAAGTTCGGGAACACCAATGCAACCGAAGAGCAGGTGATAGATGCAGCAAAAAACGCATCGGTACATAAAAACATC
The DNA here is from genome assembly GCF_007827275.1 of Gillisia sp. Hel_I_86. Lineage (NCBI taxonomy): Bacteria > Pseudomonadati > Bacteroidota > Flavobacteriia > Flavobacteriales > Flavobacteriaceae > Gillisia > Gillisia sp. Hel_I_86. Next base: position 538,655 of record NZ_VISE01000001.1, read on the forward strand.
CAAGGATTTACCAAGGGGTACGATACTGTTCTTGGCGAAAGGGGAATTACCCTTTCTGGTGGGCAAAAACAACGTGTTTCTATTGCTAGGGCAATTATACACGAGCCTCAAATATTGCTTTTTGACGATAGTCTTTCGGCAGTAGATACCGAAACGGAAGAAGAAATACTTCAAAATCTATTCAAAATCTCACAAACCAAAACCACAATTATTGTAAGCCATCGAATCTCTTCAGTAAAAAATGCCGACAGGATAATTATCCTTCAAGACGGGGCTGTGGTTCAGGAAGGGAACCATCAAAAATTAATTCAGGAGGAAGGTTACTACAAAGAACTTTACGCAAAGCAGCTAAGTGAAAAAGAAATGTGAAAATTTGTTGTGAAATGTTAATTTTTTTTAGATTTTTGACATCAGTTAAATAAAACCAAAAGATTTATTTTATGAATGAAAATGGAATGATGGAGAAAGATGAAATATTCTCTAAAGTATTAAGAGCCGGAAGACGTACCTACTTTTTTGATGTAAGAGCTACCAAAGCAGATGATTACTATCTTACTATTACCGAGAGCAAAAAATTCACCAATGCAGATGGATCTTTTCATTATAAAAAGCACAAGATCTACTTGTACAAAGAAGATTTTGATGGTTTTGCCGAAATCTTAAATGAGATGACCAGCTATATTGTTGAAGAAAAAGGGCAGGAAGTAATAAGTGATAAGCATCAGAAAGATTTCAAAAAAGAATATCAGGAAAATGAAGCAACTACGGATGCAACACCTTCGCCAGATAAGTTTACAGATATCAGCTTTGAAGATATTTAAGCTTAAAAGCAAATAAACTCAAACCGCCCCAAGAAATTGGGGCGGTTTTTTTATATTAGGGCATCCAACATTTTAAATTTATGAAACATCTACAAATAGCACTTATCCTTATTTTTTCTTTCAATATAAGTGCACAAGAAAATCTAGACCTTTCCTATTATCTTCCTCAAGATATTTCCTACAACTCCAAAATATCCACTCCGCAAGATGTCCTGGGGTATATTCCAGGAGAATGGCATGTAACACATGATCTATTGGTTGCCTATATGCGCACGCTTGCCTCGGAATCATCACGAATTACCATAGAGAACAGGGGCAGCACTTTTGAAGGGAGGCCACTTTTATTGCTCGTGATCACTTCTGAAGAAAACCAGAAGAACATAGAAACTATTCGGAAGGATCATGTAAGTCTTACCGACGCCAATAGCGAGAATTTAAAAACCGAAGAAATGCCAATTGTGGTATATCAAGGGTTTTCCATTCACGGGAACGAACCCAGCGGATCGAATGCTGCATTATTGGCAGCCTATTATTTAGCCGCGGGGCAAGGCAAAAAAATTGAGGAGCTGCTAGAAAATACAGTGATTTTATTTGATCCTTCATTAAATCCGGACGGTTTACAGCGGTTTGCCTATTGGGCAAATACGAATAAAAGCAAAAATTTAAATCCAGATCCTCAGGACAGGGAATTTAGGGAAGTTTGGCCTGGTGGAAGAACCAACCATTATTGGTTCGATATGAACCGGGATTGGTTACCCGTACAATTGCCAGAATCCAGGGCTAGAATTGCCACTTTTCATAAATGGCAACCAAATATCCTTACAGATCATCACGAAATGGGATCCAATTCCTCCTTTTTCTTTCAGCCGGGAATTCCATCCAGAACGCATCCACTAACTCCGCAAATGAATCAGGATCTTACTAGGGAGATTGGAACCTATCACGCAAAAGCATTCGATAAGATTGGCTCTCTTTATTATACCCAGGAAGATTATGATGATTTTTACTACGGAAAAGGCTCTACCTTCCCGGATATCAATGGAAGTATCGGGATCCTTTTTGAACAGGGGAGTTCCCGTGGACACGCTCAAGAAACGGATAATGGCTTATTGACTTTCCCGTTCACCATCAAAAATCAGTTTACCGCGGCTTTATCCACTTTAGAAGCTGCGGGAAGTATGAGAAGTAAGATTTTGGATTATCAGCGTTCGTTTTATAAAAATTCCAGAAGCACTATGGGGAAAGATGCCTATGTTTTTGGAAGTGAAAAAGACAAAAACAAGGCCTATTACTTGGCTGAAATATTAAAAAGGCAGCAAGTCGAAGTTTATGAAATAAAAGAGGATTTTGAGCTTAATGGCAAAAAATTCAAAAAAGATGCTGGATACATCGTTCCTAAGAATCAGCGACAGCATAGAATAGTTGAAGCGATGTTCGAAAAAAGGACCTCATTTACAGATAGTTTATTTTACGATATTTCTGCCTGGTCCTTTCCTTTAGCTTTCGATCTAGATTTTAATAATCCCGTTTCCTTAAAAAATGCAGGGAAGAAGATAGATAGTCTTCAAAAGCCCACTTTTGATGCTATTGCAAAAAGCGAGTATGCCTATTTAATGGAATGGCACGATTACAATGCTCCAAAAGCGCTCAACTTAATTTTAGAAAAAGGACTGCGTGCACAGGTTGGAATGAAAAGCTTTGAAGCAGATGGCAAAAAATACGACTATGGAACTATTTTGGTCCCAGCTCAAAATCAAGATATGAATTCTATAGAAATCTTTGATTTCCTAAAAGAAGTTTCAGAAAAATCAAATGTTTCTATAACCGGTGTTACCACAGGACTTACAAAAGGCATCAATTTAGGAAGCAATTACTTCAGGCCTTTAGAGCCACAAAAAGTAGCAATGATTGTAGGTGATGGAATCACCCCTTACGATGCCGGAGAGATCTGGCATTTGTTCGATCAGCGTTATGATATGCAAATCACAAAATTGGACACCCGTAATTTTGTAAGAACAGACCTTAGCAAATACACCGATATTATTTTACCGAATAGTTGGGGTACTGCTCTAGAAAAAAAGGATGCAGAAAAAATAAAGGACTGGGTAAAAGATGGAGGGACTTTGATAGGCTATAAAAATGCAGCAAAGTGGTTTAACACCAACGAATTCATGAAACTGGAATTTTTAGAAAACAAGGTAAAAGCTAAAAATATAAGTTTTGAAGAACGAAACGATTTTAGGGGAGCACAGGGAATTGGAGGTGCAATTTTTGAAGCTGCTCAAGACAGGTCCCATCCGGTGAATTTCGGCTATTCCGACAATAAGATCGCGTTATTCAGGGATACCACAATTTTTATAAAAGCCGATTCCACGAGTTATAAGAACCCTATAAAATATACCGAAAAACCCCTTTTAAGCGGCTATATAAGCAAACCGAACCTAGAACTCTTAGCTAATACAGTCCCTTTTAAACATGTGGGAATGGGCCGTGGAAATGTGATACTATTTACCGACAACACGAATTTTAGAGGCTTTTGGTATGGAACCAATAAATTATTGATGAATGCCATTTTCTTTGGAGATGAGATGTAGACAAGATTTAAGGGGCAAGACCAGAAAACAAAGAACAAAAAATAAAGAACCAAGAGCCTAGAACCTAGATCGAGAACTAAAATTTTACAACAATCCCTTATTTATTGGGACATGGTGGGGATGCGTTCAAAAGGTTTCCTGCATAAGAAGTAGGATTGAAATTTACACGAAACATGAAACTTAAATTTTAAGTTCCCTCCGAAAAGCAGCTTTAATTTTAGAACCACAAAAAATCAAAACTTAAAAACTTACAAAACCTTGATTAAAAGCTGTATGCAAAATGGAAAGATCCATAATTTTTGACTTTTTTACTCTTTTCCTGTTCAACTTGAGTTTTCGGAGTAAACTCAATTTTGAATTTTGAAATCATTTAACCTATCCTCAAGCCATTTTCAACTTTAAAATCCGGGTTTAACAATACGATATCGTTTTTAGGTCCGACAGCTCCTAGGACCAAACATTCACTCATAAAATTTGCGATCTGTTTTTTTGGAAAATTTACCACCGCAACAATCTGTTTTTGAAATAAGTCTTCTTTGGAATACCGTTTGGTTATTTGTGCAGAAGTTTTTTTGATGCCGAGTTCACTTCCAAAATCGATTTCCATTATATAAGCTGGCTTATTGGCTTTTGGGAAATCTTGAACGTTTACAATTGTTCCTACCCTAATTTCCACTTTTTCAAAATCATTCCAGCTTATTTCCATATTTCTTTGGTATATTCTCAAATTGAAGTGCTAATCTAGCAATGTAGATACTATAATAAAAATAAAGATATTAAATTTGTTAACATCCCAAATTCAAAATTTCAAACTATGTCCTTAACACCCTCAAACATGCTTCCTTTAGGAACAAAAGCACCAGATTTTACCCTTCCCGATGCGGTAACTTCAAACAGGTATAGTTTGTCTGATCTAAAAGGAGATAAAGGAACCGTGATCATGTTCCTTTCCAATCATTGTCCGTTTGTAAGACATGTTAACGACGAAATTGTGAGAGTGGCTAATGACTATAGAGTTACGGGATTTGGTTTTGTAGGCATTATGAGCAACGATGTAGAAGCTTATCCAGAGGATCATCCAGACCTGATGTGGAAAGCAGCTAGAAAATTTCATTATCCTTTTCCGTATTTATATGATCAAACCCAAGAAGTGGCAAAAGCTTATGATGCTGCCTGCACTCCGGATTTTTATTTGTTCAATGCTGCGTTAAAATTGATCTATAGGGGACAATTGGATAATTCGCGCCCGGGAAATGGCATTCCGGTGAACGGAAGGGATTTAAGGGAAGCCCTGGATTCAGTTCTAAATAATCGAAATGTTCCAGAACCCCAAAAGCCCAGTATTGGCTGTAATATTAAATGGAAGAAATAGATGTTATCTCACTTAATCCAATATAAGCTCTGGGCAAACGCACGAAGCATGAATTATAAAATACCTGTAAAAATTCGTGGGAAGTCTCGCAAAATTAAACCCTCAATGAGGGATTAAATTGACAAAATCTTAACAGCTTCTCTTCTGGATATTGTGTAACTTTAATTTTCACATATTAAAAATAAATTTTTATGAGCACACTAAAATTAGGAGATAAAGCACCAAATTTTGATGCAGATACTTCAGAAGGAAAATTAAATCTTTATGATTATTTAGGAGACAGTTGGGGAATTCTTTTCTCACACCCAGCAGATTACACGCCGGTATGTACCACAGAGCTTGGAACTGCTGCCCGATATAAACCAGAGTTTGATAAGCGCAACGTTAAGATGATCGCACTTAGTGTGGACGGCGTTGAATCTCACAAAGATTGGATTAAGGACATCAACGAAACTCAAAATACCACAGTTAATTTTCCGATTATAGCAGATGAGGACCGAAAAGTATCTAATTTGTATGATATGATCCACCCAAACGCGGATGATACTCTTACCGTAAGATCTGTTTTTATTATTGGCCCGGATAAAACCATAAAACTTTTATTGACCTATCCTGCAAGTACGGGAAGAAATTTTGATGAATTGTTAAGAGTAATAGATTCATTGCAATTAACAGCTTATAATAAGGTTGCAACGCCAGCAAACTGGAAGCACGGTGAGGATGTGGTTATTAGCCCATCGGTTTCTAGCGAAGATGCTAAAACTATGTTCCCAAAGGGATTTAAAGAAGTAAAACCATATTTGAGACTTACCCCTCAGCCAGAACTTAAGAATAGTTAAAAAAGAAACCTCCTGTGTTTTAGCAAACACAGGAGGTTTTTTATAATATGCTGGTTAAATTATTTTACCGCTACCAATTCTACATCAAAGATCAAAGTGGCATTCGGGGGAATTGCTCCACCCGCTCCGCGTTCTCCATAGGCTAGATGCGAAGGGATCACAAATCGCGCTTGATCTCCAACACTCAATAACTGAATTCCTTCATCCCAACCTTGGATTACCTGACCTTTTCCCAATTTAAAATCTATTGGCTGATTACGGGTATAAGAAGAATCAAAAACACTACCATCTGGCAACATTCCTTTGTAGTGCACAGAAACGGTATTGCCTTTTTCAGCCTTAACTCCATCCCCTTTTTGTTCAATTTTATATCGAAGTCCGCTATCGGTTGTTTCGAAGCCCTGGGACATTTCCCCCATTAATTCTTCTTGTTTCTTTTTCGCTGCTGCTTCTCTTTCTGCTTTGGCACCATTAAAAGAGCTAAATTCTTCTACCCCGTTAAATTTTTCAGCTTCTACCCCTTGCCTTATGATCTCCAATTTTTCAATCTTATCGCCTTGAGCAATAGTATCTACTACATCCTGCCCTTCTACTACACTTCCAAAAACGGTGTGTTTGCCATCCAACCAAGGAGTTGCGATATGTGTAATAAAAAACTGACTTCCATTGGTTCCAGGTCCGGCATTTGCCATGGACAGTTTTCCAGGTGCATCGTGAGTTAATTCCGGATGAATTTCATCTTCGAAGTTGTAACCTGGCCCACCAGTTCCATTTCCTTTTGGGTCTCCCCCTTGGATCATAAAATCTGGAATTACTCTATGGAATTTTAATCCGTCGTAATAAGGTTTCCCTTGGGGGATCGCTTTATTTTCCAAGTTACCCTCTGCCAGTCCCACAAAATTCCCAACAGTCCCAGGTGTTTTTTCGTGTTCCAACTTCACCAATATCTCACCTTTAGAAGTATGAAACTTGGCATATAATCCGTCTTGCATAATGCTAGTTTTTAATTAGTGGCGCAAAGATAGCAATTTGAAAAAGTAACCGGGATAGGCTTGGGGAGATTTTAAGAATAAATTTGAAGAAGGGTGAAGAGTGAAGGGTTTTGGGTTGCGGGTTCAAGGTTTTGAATTTTGAATTCTGAATTAATTAGCTACTTCACTGATGAATTTAATTCGATAAAGACGTAGTTCCTCATCTTCATATTCGCCATCAAACTCTTCTATGGCTTCTTCAATTTTATCAGATTCAGCTTCTAGAAAATAATCATGGATTTCTTCTTGCTGCTCTTCATCCAAAATATCGTTCAACCAGTAATCTATGTTGAGCTTGGTTCCGCTATATACAATAGCTTCCATTTCCTTTATAAACTCATTCATCTCCATCCCTTTTGCAGAAGCAATATCGGTCAAGGGAAGTTTTCTATCTACATTCTGAATGATGTACAATTTGAGTCCGCTATTTGCACCTGTGGATTTCACTACAAAATCATCGGGTCTTATAATATCATTTTCCTCTACATAATTGCTAATGACCTCAACGAATTCCTTCCCGAATTTCTTGGCCTTTCCCTCCCCAACTCCATGAATATTACCAAGTTCTTCGATTGTTACTGGATATTTTAAAGCCATATCCTGAATAGAAGGATCTTGAAACACCACAAATGGCGGTACATTCTGTTTTTTAGCTACACTTTTACGAAGCTCTTTTAGTATTTTCACCAATTGCACATCGGCATCGGCACTGCCTGCTTTTGGAGTGTTGGAATCAGCTTGTGACAAGTCATAAATATGATCTTCTGTCATCATAAACGAGCTTGGATTTTTAATAAAATCGTTCCCTTTCTCGGTTATCCTTACCACACCATAGGTTTCAATGTCTTTTTTCAGCATTCCCGCCACCAAGACTTGGCGCACAAGTGCTGTCCAGTATTGCGCACCTTTACCTTCTCCTTTTCCGAAAAGCGGATGTTCATCTGTCTTATGAGAAAGGATCAAGGCATTGGCTTTCCCAATTAAAGTTTTTACAACCTCTTTTGCTTTATATATTTGATTGGTTTCCTTTACTGTTTTCAGCAAAAGCACAACCTCATCTTTGGCTTCGTGTTTCTTTTTAGGGTTTTGAACGTTATCATCCATGGAAGCTCCCTCTCCTGTTTTTTCATCGAAATGTTCCCCAAAGTAATGGAGTAGAAATTTACGACGAGAGATAGAAGTTTCGGCATATCCAACCACTTCTTGGAGCAATGCATGCCCAATTTCCTGTTCTGCAACAGGCTTACCACTCATGAATTTTTCCAGTTTCTCAATATCCTTATAGGCATAATATGCCAAACAATGACCTTCTCCCCCATCCCTTCCGGCACGACCAGTTTCCTGGTAATAACTCTCCAAGCTCTTCGGGATATCATTATGAATCACAAATCTCACATCTGGCTTATCTATTCCCATTCCAAAAGCAATAGTTGCCACCACGACATCTATATCTTCCATAATGAACATGTCTTGGTGTTTAATGCGTGTTTTTGCATCTAAACCGGCATGATAAGGAACCGCTTTAATCCCGTTTACCTGAAGCGCTTGCGCCAATTCCTCTACCCGCTTTCTACTTAAACAATAGATGATCCCAGATTTCCCTTCATTTTGCTTAACAAAACGAATAATATCTGAATCTACATTCTTTGTTTTTGGCCTTATTTCGTAATATAAATTGGGACGGTTAAAACTTGCTTTAAAAGTCTTGGCATCTGTAATCCCAAGATTCTTGAGGATATCCTCTTGCACCTTTGGCGTAGCAGTGGCTGTAAGCCCAATGATTGGAATATTATCCCCAATTCGTTTTATTATATGTCTTAAATTTCGATATTCTGGTCTAAAATCATGACCCCACTCACTAATACAATGAGCTTCGTCTACCGCCATAAAAGAGATTTTCACCCCTCTTAAGAATTCAACATTTTCTTCTTTTGTAAGGGATTCTGGCGCAACATAGAGCAGTTTGGTAATACCGTTGGTGATATCTTCCTTCACCTGCTTGATCTCAGACTTATTTAAAGACGAATTTAACACATGCGCTATCCCGTGTTCTGAAGAAATCCCGCGGATCGCATCCACCTGATTTTTCATTAAAGCGATTAAGGGAGAGACCACTATTGCAGTTCCTTCTTCGATTAAAGCAGGGAGTTGATAACAAAGGGATTTCCCGCCACCAGTGGGCATAATAACAAAAGTATTGTGTTTGTTCACGATACTTTTTATTACTTGTTCTTGTAGACCTTTGAATTGACTGAACCCAAAGTACTTTTTTAGTTGTTGGTGTAAATCGATTTCGGTAGAGCTCATTAAATCGTGTTACAATTTTATTTACATTTGCATTAATAAAGATACATATTTCTTTAGGATTCACAATTCATAATTCTACAAATTTGAAACTAGAAGAAAAAATCCTTTCTGTTGCCAAAGACACTATTTCCATTGAAGCAAAAGCGATTGCAAACCTTGAAAATCTCATTGACAAAGATTTTTCCAATGCCGTTGAATGCATCTACAACTCTAAAGGTAGGGTAATTATTACTGGAATTGGCAAAAGTGCGATTATTGCAAATAAAATCGTTGCTACCCTTAATTCTACAGGTACTCCCGCAGTCTTCATGCATGCTGCAGATGCTATCCATGGAGATCTTGGAACCATTTTAACAGACGATGTGGTGATATGCATCTCAAAAAGTGGAAATACTCCAGAGATCAAGGTATTGGTGCCCCTTATTAAAAATTTCCATAACAAACTTATCGCGATTACAGGAAATAAGGATTCTTTTTTAGGAGTGCAAGCTGACTTTGTTTTGAATGCCTATGTAGAAATGGAGGCTTGTCCAAATAATTTGGCCCCAACCACCAGCACAACAGCCCAATTGGTTTTGGGAGATGCTTTAGCTGTTTGTTTGTTGAATTTAAGAGGGTTTTCCAGTAAAGATTTTGCAAAGTACCATCCTGGGGGCGCCTTGGGTAAAAAACTATATTTGCGCGTTAGCGATATTACAGCTCAAAATATGCTGCCACAAGTTTCACCCCAAACCAATGTTAGGGATGTGATCATTGAAATTTCCGAAAAAATGCTTGGAGTAACCGCAGTGATTGAAGATGAAAAAATTATAGGAATTATTACAGACGGGGATATCCGACGGATGCTAAGGAATAATGATACTTTCCTGCACCTTACGGCCGCAGACATTATGAGCAAAAACCCTAAAACAGTAGCTCAGGATACGATGGCAGTTGAAGCCTTGGATGTTTTGGAAAAGAATAAAATTTCTCAACTTATTGCAGTTGAAGATGGTAAATATGCTGGAATCGTGCATATTCACAATTTAATACGAGAAGGAATTATATAATGGGAAACGTGGGTTCACCAGAAGAGGAAATGTCTTTCCTCGACCATTTAGAAGATCTAAGATGGCATTTAATACGCTCTACCTTGGCAGTTTTAATAGCTGCTACAGTTGCGTTTTTAGCCAAGGGCTTTATATTTGATGTGCTTCTTTTTGGACCCAGTAATGCCGATTTTTGGACCTATGATATTTTATGTAGAATCTCTACCATGGTAGGTGTTGATGGGGGATTTTGCAACAACGAAATGCCTTTCTCAATTCAAAGCAGAACCATGGGAGGTCAGTTCTCGGCACATATTTGGGTTGCAATAACGGCAGGATTTGTAATTGCTTTTCCATACGTCATCTATGAGTTTTGGAAATTCGTGGCTCCGGCAATGAAGGATAATGAACGTAAGAATGCACGTGGCTTTATTTTTATTTCCTCGGTACTGTTTTTTCTAGGGGTGCTTTTTGGATACTATGTAATTACCCCTTTATCAATCAACTTTTTAGGAAAATATCAAGTAAGCGAAGTAGTTTTAAATGAATTCGACCTTAGCAGTTATATTAGCCTTGTAAGAGCTTCAGTTATTGCAAGTGGCTTAATATTTGAGCTGCCAATCGTGATTTTCTTTCTCACCAAGGTGGGTGTAATTACCCCCGACTTTTTAAGAAAATACAGGAAATATGCTTTGATTGGAGTTTTAGTGCTTTCAGCAATTATAACCCCACCAGACATTGTAAGTCAGATAATTGTAGCAATTCCTGTTTTGGTTTTATATGAAATAAGTATTTTCATCTCCAAAATTGTATACAAAAGGCTTCAGAAGGAAGAAAGAGAGCATAAAAATAAATTAGCTAGAAAATAATAAAATGGCGAATAAAGTTGAGGAATTCAATTCATACAGAGAGCGTATGAATGATAAGATCTTGGGAGATAACAATAAGATCATAAAACGGATTTTTAATCTGGACACCAATGCTTTTGCTGCAGGAGCATTGGATGTTAAGACAAAAGAACTCTTAGGGTTAGTGGCATCTACAGTGTTAAGATGTGACGACTGTGTGAAATACCATTTAGAGACTTCCTATAAGAACGGATTGAAAAAAGAGGAGGTTGTGGAAGCATTAAGCATCGCGACTTTAGTTGGCGGTACCATTGTTATTCCACATTTAAGAAGAGCCTATGAATATTGGGATGAGCTGGAAACCAGTACAGAAAATCTTTAGTGTTTTCAACTGTCTTTACCTCACCCCATAATCAATAAATAAATCTATGAAGTTAAAAGCCGAGAATTTAGTAAAATCATACAAAGGCCGGCAGGTTGTGAAAGGAATTACCGTGGAAGTAAATCAAGGCGAAATTGTGGGGTTACTGGGTCCAAACGGGGCTGGAAAAACCACTTCTTTCTATATGATCGTAGGTTTGATAAAACCAAATGGGGGAACTATTTATTTGGATAATGAGAACATCACCAAATTTCCAATGTACAAACGGGCCCAATATGGTATTGGATATTTAGCGCAAGAGGCTTCTGTTTTTAGGAAGCTGAGCATCGAGGATAACATTATGAGCGTGCTGGAACTCACCAAATTATCAAAAAAAGAACGACATCTAAAAATGGAATCTTTGATTGAAGAGTTTGGACTTGGACATATTAGAAAAAGCAGAGGGGATCTATTGAGTGGGGGTGAACGTAGACGTACCGAAATTGCCCGTGCCTTGGCAACCGATCCAAAGTTCATCCTTTTGGACGAACCATTCGCCGGAGTAGATCCAGTTGCAGTAGAAGATATCCAACGAATTGTAGCGCAACTAAAGAACAAGAATATCGGAATCCTAATTACAGATCACAACGTTCAGGAAACCCTGGCTATTACAGATAGAACCTACCTCATGTTCGAAGGCAACATCCTTAAGCATGGTATGCCAGAGGAATTGGCTGAAGATGAAATGGTTAGAAAAGTATATCTCGGTCAAAATTTCGAGTTAAGAAAAAAGAAGATCTTCGATTAGGTTATGCAAGTTCCCCTTGCCTAGGACTACTTTTATTTGAAATAATAGAAAGTAATATATAACTAGCAATGATCAATGGAATAGCTATAAATTGAAAAATAACGATCATCACTAAACAAAAGGCGATAAACGAATATCTCAGTTTATTCTGTTTGAAGGACCAATCTGAAAATTTCAAGGCAAACAACGGCACTTCTGCATTTAGGATATAGCAGCTAAAAAGTGTTAATCCCACCAAAAACCATTCATTAAGGATCAATGAAACTGCAATGGGATGGGGCTGGTATACCAAAATTAAAGGTAAGCTCAAAATAAGCAATGCATTTGCAGGTGTAGGAAGCCCAATAAAGGAATCTGTCTGACGATCGTCTATGTTGAATTTCGCCAACCTATATCCAGAAGCTACTACAATTAACAAACCAAAAATTGCCAAAAATGGAATGTCCCATTCCAACCAAGTACTGGCGGCATCGGCACTCCAACTATCTGCCGTTGGATCTGAAATCCCCGGAAGGGCCCTTAAAAACAACTGGTACATTACAATTCCTGGGACCAATCCGCTTGTAATCATATCGGCTAAAGAATCCAGCTGCAACCCCACTTCACTTTTCACATTTAAGGCTCTGGCAGCTAAACCATCAAAAAAGTCAAAAAAGATCCCTAATCCAACAAATAATGCGGCCATTATAAGGTTGCCCTGAACTGCAAATATTGCGGCTATCGAACCGCATAACATATTTAAGCCTGTAATTATATTAGGAATGTGTTTTTTTAAACTCATGTGGGTTTATTGTTTCAGGCTTCTAATGTAATTATATGTATATCCGTTTTATGTCCTAAAAGTTCTTTGTCACCCTGAATTTATTTCAGGGTCTCATATCGTATTGATTCCCATTGAAATGAGATTCTGAAACTCCCGAACGGTCGGGACAGAATGACGTCCTTTTTCCGTTTAGGATACTTTACGGACAAACAAAAGTAATTATTTGCAATCAAAAGAATCCAAAAATTTATGCAATAATAAATAAATATTCAAATCATTGTCAACAGAAATTCAAATTAACCAAGATTTTCGTTATTCCCTCTTGCAATATAAAAGTCTTTGCTATTTTTGAACAGAATTGAATTTTTATGAAAAACCTCTTTTTCGCGATCCTTTCCGGTTTATTGCTTGCATTTGCTTGGCCCACCTATGGCTTTCCGCTATTGCTGTTTTTTGGTTTTGTACCCCTATTATATATTGAATACCAACTAAGAACATCCAGCGTACCGTTTTTAAAATTAAAGGTTTTTGGCTATAGCTATATTTCCTTCGTACTCTGGAACCTTATAACTACTTATTGGCTATATTTTTCGACACCATTCGGAGGAGCTTTTGCCATTTTGGTGAATTCCCTTTTAATGGCTTTTGTATTTTTACTCTACCATATAGTTGCCAAAAGAACCAATTTCAAAGCCTCTTCTGCCTTTCTAATCTCTTTGTGGATCGTGTTCGAAAAATTGCATTTAAACTGGGACTTTTCTTGGCCATGGTTAAATCTAGGAAATGGATTTTCCAGCTATATAAACTGGGTTCAGTGGTATGAGTACACAGGGACTTTTGGTGGAACCTTATGGGTATGGCTGGTGAACATTGCTGTTTTTAAATTCTTTTTACTTTATAAGGAACACCGAAAAAAGGAAATTTTGATTCGAAGTACCATTAAAATCAGCTTGATGATTTTTCTCCCTATTGCAATATCCTATTTACTTTTAGCCAATTATACTGAAGGAACCCAGAAAATTGAAGCTGTTATCCTTCAGCCAAATATAAATCCGTACACCGAAAAATATAATACCACCGATACTAGAATTGGAGAATTATTGCTAAAGCTGAGTGATTCCTTGGTTACCGAAAAAACCAAGCTATTGATTGCTCCGGAAACAGTTTTCGCAGATGGGACAGCTTTATCACAATTTCAAGGTTCCGAGGCTGTTTATTTTGGAAATGAGCTCATAAGGAAGCACCCAAATTTAAATTTATTAAGTGGGATCTCTATGTTCGAAAGGTTCCAAGATCCCGAAAAAGTGGGCAAACAAAGTAACTTTATTGGCCCAAGGGATTGGTATAACGATTACAACTCGGCTTTCTTTTTAAATTCTGAAAGCGAACCAGAATTATATCACAAATCGAAATTGGTAGTAGGCGTAGAAAATTTTCCTTATCAAAATATTCTAAAACCTATCCTTGGCAATATCATGATCGATCTGGGTGGTACGGTTGCCATGAAAACCACGCAAGAAGATCGGGAAATTTTTAAACTGAATAATGCACAAGCTACCGCCCCAATTATTTGTTATGAATCTGTGTATGGGGAGTACGTAACAGGTTATGTAAAGAACGGCGCAGATTTTCTTACCATCATTACCAATGATGCGTGGTGGGGAAATTCGCAAGGACACAAGCAACACTTAAGCTACGCCGGCTTACGAGCGGTGGAAACAAGAAAATCTGTAGTGAGAAGTGCCAACACGGGCATTTCAGCGTTTATAGATGAAACCGGACAGGTAACAAAAAGTTTGGGTTATGCAAAACAGGGATCTATAAAAAGTGAAATCACTGTAAACAACAAGCAAACTTTTTATGTGAAGCATGGGGACTATATTGCAAGAATATCCCAATTTCTTGCACTTTTCCTGTTTCTATTTTCAATAGTAAAATATAAGCGGCGTAGGTAATCCCCGCCCTGGTCCTTCATCCCATCCCTAGCCCTTCCCAAAGGGAAGGGGAAAAAGATATTTGCTAAAATATGGCGTTTTTGAAGTCCTCCCCTTTGGGGAGGATTTAGGTGGGGAGTTACTGCCCCCTAAAGAAAAGAATAGTACTAAAGGTCTTCAAGAGAATGTTAAGATCCAGAAATAGTCCTCTGTGTTTAATATAATAAAGATCGTACTGCAACTTTTCCAGGCTATCCGTATAACTGGATCCATAATTGGCTTTTACCTGTGCCCATCCTGTTAAGCCCGGTTTTACAATATGCCTGGTTTTATAAAACGGGAGCTTCTTAGATAGCTCTTTAACAAATACAGGTCTTTCCGGCCTTGGTCCAATAATACTCATTTCTCCTTTTAGGATATTAAAAAATTGAGGGAATTCATCCAACCTGCTCCTTCTTAGGAACAAGCCAAAGGAAGTTATTCTATGATCTCCCTTCTCTGACCACTGCGGGCCATTAATTTCGGCATCCTTCAGCATTGTCCTGAATTTATTGATCTTGAATTTCTTGGCATTTTTGCCAACCCTTTCCTGAGAATAAAATAAACTCCCTTTATTGGCCACAAGGTTGACCACAAAAATAAAAGGAATTAAAACAAAACATACCAACAGCCCTATCATGGCCATAAAAATGTCGAAAACACGAAGAAAAAAGAGATAAAATTTATTATGGTTGCTCCGGCTAAAAAGAAAAAACTTATAAAAATCCTTCCCGATATGCTGAACGGGCACCCTATAGGTTAAGTTTTCATATACTTGGGTATAATCTTTAATTGGAAAGCCTTGAATCAATAGACTATTAAGGTCCTTCAATAAAGACGCGGTAACATCTTTTGAACGAGTGCTGGAACTGGCCACCACAATCTCATTGATGTTTTCAACTTCAATTATAGATTTTAACTGCGATGCTTCAAATTTCTGTAATTCAGGATTGATAAATTGTTCTGAATTTTCCCCAGTATTAATATAACCAATGATCACATAATTAGGATCTGATTTCTGCAGCGCCTCTACCATTAAGTTTAATTCAGCTATATCCCCTATCAATAATGCTTTTTTGTAAAACCTTGGCGAGGAGATAAGTGTGATATACGCAAACCTCCAAATTAACAAAGCAGCAATCAGAGAGAGGAAGAAAAACAAGATTTGTAACCTATTTGCTGGTAAACTTGGTGTAAAATAGGGTGTGAGCATAAAAAAAAGAACTGTCGCAGAAACCGTTAGGATCACGTTCTTTAAAACTATTTCAAACTTACTTGCTTTTTGAAGATCGTACAATTCAAAGATACTAGAAAAGATCACCAAATAAACTATCAACACTAAAGTCCATGCCCAGTGATCTGGAGAGATCCTAAAATAATCAAATTCAAAAATAACACTTACCAACGTTAATGTAAAAAGTACCCAGAAGATATCCATTATCCGCAACAGGACTTTGCGTTCTGAAATATCAAAATGGACTAAAGGTTTCTGAGCCATATTCTATAGGGGAGCTTAGGTTCGGGTTGAAATCGTTTTAAATATAAAAATTTTCAGACTAGTATTTCCTTCCAATTCTCTTTAATCTTATCCCAATCGAAATTTAGCACTTTTTCTCGTGCTCTTGTAGTAATTTCCTTGGTAGGATCTGGGTTTTGAACTATCCAGTCCACCCAACTCGAAATTTCTTCTGGAGCTTGCTTATTTATAAGGATTCCATCTTTTATATGATCAATTAAAAAAGGCATCCCCCCAACATTGGTAGTAATTACCGGCAATCCAAGAGCCATTGATTCTATAACACTTAAAGGGCTATTATCTATATTGGACGTATTTAAAAATATATCAAAATTTGAAGCGAGAAGCGTCCAATCCTTTTTTTTGAGCTTTCCCGTGAAGCTTACCGGAAGGTCTTTGCTTTTGGCATATTTCACGCACTGTCCTAAACTACCATCTTTGTCTGGTCCAACCATGCATAGCTCTGCAGAAGGATATGTATTCAAAATCAGTTCCAAGGCTTTTATGGCCATAAGAGGATTATAGATTTCATTAAAAGCCCGCACCCATAACATTTTTGGTTGAAATTGATTACGCTCTTTAAAGGCGTAATCCTTAATTAAAATCGGGTTTGGGATATGATCGACTTTATGATAACCCAGGTTGATCACTTCATTTTTAAAATAACGGGAAGGAGAAACTATATGATACGCATTCCCTAATAATTTTTTTGTGGCAAATGTTGAATTTTCAAATCGATTCTTAAGATCTCCCCCGTGCAGAATCGGGATATATTTTTTATTGAAAAATCTTGCCAATCTGGCTATGATAATAGCATACCAAAAATTCTGTGTACTATACACATCGATCAAAACAATTTTAAATTTATTGGAGTTTTTAAGAAATGTAAAGATCATATCTGCCAGTCGCAGATATTTATTTTTTAACCCGGAAGCAGAATAAACATGAAACCCTTCAGATTCAAGCCCCTTTACGAGTGATTGATGTGAAGTTGGATTGGCTTTGGGGTCTGAAAGTTTATTACCTAAATATAAAATAGATTGTGCCATTAACTTAGCAGTTCGTTCCAATCATTCTTGACCTTCTCCCAGTCGAAATGCGAAACTTTTGCTCGGGCATTCAAAGTCATTTGGGCCGTAAGATCCTGATTCTCTAATAATGATTTTACAGCTAAAACCATAGATTGTTCATCCTTCCATGGTACTAACACCCCATTTTCTTGATGATCTATTAGGTCTTTCATCCCTCCAACATCTGTAGATACTATAGCCAATCCCAGTGCCATTGCCTCAATCACGCTTATGGGAGTGTTATCTATGTTGGTGGAATTCAAAAATATATCATATTCTTCAGAAACCTTTGCCCATTCTTTTTTCTTGAGCTTCCCGGTAAATATCACTTTTAAGCCATGCTTTTCAGCATAATCTTTACATTTTTTAAGGGAACCATCTTTTTCGGGACCCACCATGCAAAGTTCTGCTAAAGGATAATCCTTTTTAAGTTGCTCCAAAACCTTTATAGCCATCATTGGGTTATACCTTCCTTGAAAGCGCCGTACCCAAAGCAACTTGGGCGCAAAACTTTTACGCTCTTTAAATGGAAATTTATTGAGTTCTATTGCATTTGGTATTATTTGTAAATTTTTAAAACCAGCGCTATTAAAAATTCTGTAAAGAAATTGGGAAGGAGCCACATTCATTTTTGCTTTTCCAAAAAGCGCATTACTTAAGTCTTTGGATTCTTCTAACCTTGTAGGTAAATTACCTCCATGAAGAATCGGGATATAATCCAATTTATAAAATTGGCACGCTTTTGCAACCAGATAGGCATAATAAAAATTTAGCGCTCCATATGTATCAATAAGCACTATATCTGTGGATTTATGGTATTTAACTATCATCCCAAGCATTTCCACTAAACGCAAAGCCTTATTGTTCTTATTGGAAGCAGTCCTCACCGTATACCCTTCCTTTTTTAGCACTTTGCTAAAAAAGGAAATGTAGGTAGCGGTAAAGCTATTAATAGCTAAGTCGTTTCCTATGTACAGGAGGTTTTTTCTCATCAACGATATATAATAAAGCCAACCCATAAACAAAGGCCGGCAAGGCAATTCTCATGGCAGAATGGTTGATTGTTAAAAACCAAAAGGCCATAAAAGCTAAAAAATAATAATTGTTTTTAAACTTAAACCAAAATAGGACCGGAACAAATATAAGAATAAGTAAAGCAAATAAACCCAACAAACCGTGCTCAGACAATAAGCGGCTTAATTCATTATGAGAAGCAATTCCATATCCAAGTGTTTGCTCCCGGTACTCTTTTCCCTTGCCTACCCCTATGCCCATAAAAGGATGGTTATAAAATGCAAGTAGTTCTGTCCCCACTAGTTCAACTCTACCGGTTGTAATATCTTGTTTTAATTCTCCCTGCGCATTTTGATTTGCGTAGCGATTTTCTATCAAACCGAATGTTTTAATAGAGGAATAGCTCCAGATAACAAAAATAGAAACAAGTAGCAGAATTAACTTTAACTGACTTTGACTTCTTTCACTGACCTTTTGTTTATAATAAAAAATGAAAATAAAAGCGACAATGCTAATTAGAGCAGTTAAAACACCACCCCTGGAAAAGGTGATCACCGCCCTGTAACCCATAAGACTTAAAAGGAGTAAATCTATCAAATTTAGGAACCGGTGTTGTACAGTAAACAATCTTGTTACCAATAGAAATGCCCCAAGACCCAAAACGGTAGAAATCTGGTTAGGCCCATAACCACCTGTAGCAGCATAATTTCCAGACATACTTATAATTCCTTCTTGTAAAGTGGGCGTATATAGAAAAAGATAAAGCATCTGGGCAATTATGGGCAGCAATAACATGTTTATTACCATTTGAAAATCCTCTTTCCGGATCTTTTTGTAATAACAATATAATGCTGAAACGCCCAAGCTTACAGGCCCGCTTAAATTGAAAGCTATCTGATTCCGGACAGGTGCATTATAATTCATGGACAATGCTCCAATTACGATCCCTGGAATAAGTATTAATAAATAAGTCCAGAAGGGTACTGTCTTGGAAGAAGTTCCTTTAAAAAACATCCCGATCAAAAGGAAAACAATTACCGTATATTTTCCTGTTTCATAAAATATCATTCCATCCGTTTGCCGGAAGAATACCTCTGCTCCGGAAATATAGGCAGCTGCCAATAATGCTTCATTGTTCCGGTTTTCATTTTGAATGATTTTGAATAGAAAGTAAATTAAAACAGAAAGCAGGATAAAAGAGGATAGCGGTCGATAAAGGTATATTGCCAAAGCAATCCCTATATGAAGCAGCAATAACTGAACATACTGTACGTTAGGGTTTATTTGAGTACGGGCCATGGTTAACCTTTATGCAAATTTAATTTATTATATAATTTAAGAAATTCAGGAATATTTTTTTTTTCAGAATAACTTATTTCGATAAGATTCTGGAATAAGTTTCCATCTATGCTACCAAGATCAGGATTTTTTAAATAAAATAGTATCCCTTTAGCTAAAGCCTCATCATCCCGGACAGGAACTACCTTGCCATATCCTTTGACAAGATCACCACATAGCCCAACATCAGTACAGACAATCGGAATTCCGGCATTACCATATTCCAGCAAGGCCATTGGTAAACCTTCCGAATCTGAGGAAAGAACGCCAATTTTGGCATTTTTCAATAAGGCAAAGTTATTCATAATCTCTCCCTTAAAAATAATGTTATTGCCTATGTTATGAGTATTTATAAAAATTTCTAATTCTTTTTTATAATCATCATTATTATCCTTACCAATTAAATATAATTTAATGCCTGGATATTCTTTTACGACACGAAGAAAAGATTTGAGCAAATTTAGATGGTTTTTAGGAACTTTAAGATTGGCCAGGCAAACAATATAATCATCTTTAATAATCAGGCTTTCCTGAGGTCTCAAAAGGGGCTGATTAGGAACAAAATTCGGGATATGGATTTTGTTCTTCCCCTTAAGATATTTTTCTGCCCACAATAAAAGATCAGGATTCACAGTAATAATTCCATTAAATAAATAAGAAAATGTATATAGAATTGGGAAATTAAATACTTTTTTTAAACTACGGCCCCCGTAATGTTCATGCCACACAATTTTTATATTTGTTCCGGTAATTTTCAATAATCCTGCTAAAAAATAGGATGTCCCATGGGCGTGAACTATATCTATATTGTTATTTTTAATATACCGTTTCAGTTTTTTTAAAGCTCTAATATCCAGACTGTTTTTCTTTTCCAGCAAAAGATATTTTACAGAAGGTCCTAAAGCTTGTATTAAATCCCCTTCCATACGCGTACAACAAACAAAAGAACCTGACACATGCGGGACGAGGGCATTGGCAAGATTAACAGCCATTCGTTCTGCTCCGCCGGGGCGTAAACTATCTATTAGTTGAAGTACACGCATAACTTCTTTCTTGGTTTGGTGTTTTTTTTCCGTTTGACGTTTAGTGTTTAAATGTTCAGCGTTTAGCGTCGCTCCTATTTAAAAATCAACAGTGATCTTTTAGACAATATCTTGAACATTTAAACACTGAACCCTGAACATGAAACGCTTTTATTTTATCACATTTTTGATCCAGATCTTTGAATTGTTCTGGAGTAATTAGTTCCTTATCTAAAGTACGAGAAAGTTGCGACCTTAATACGGCGCAGGAACTACGTGCAAACCCCAGAAAATTACGAAATTCCAAATTCTTTCCTCTCCCAAGACCGTCAGCAATATTATCCATTATTGAACCGGAACTCCTATCCATTTGGTTCTGGAGTGCATATCGCTTTCTTAATGCTGGGTTGTTGAAAAGCTTCTCAAGATCCTGACAAATTTCTCTTACCAATTGTCAAACCTACAAATTTTCAAACTTTTCCATCTTTCCCATTTACGTATTGATAAAATTAAACACTCTTTTACCCCTGATCACTGAACGTTAAACTCTAAACGTTCAGAACTTTTTTTATTTCCTCTTCAAACCTTTCCAACGTATACTCCTGACTCCATTCCTGCGCCTCCAATGACATCCTCTTCATTTCCTCTGGAATCTGAATAAGTTCAATTATCTTCTCCACTATACCGTCTAATACCTCTTGGCTCGCCTCTCCCGCTCCTATCGGTTTGGACAGGTTCCTCTCCCAACTTTCAACTCCTACACTATCCACAGCCCTCTTACCTCTACCCTCTCTTATACTACCAGATATTAAAACCCCCCGACTCCCTTCCCCAAGCATCCATGGAATACAACTCACCGTCGTTGCAATTGGGATACACCCAAAAAACATTGCTTCTGCAACCGCTTTTGGCCAGCCTTCACTTTTTGAGGGAAGGATTAAAAAATGAGAATCTTTGTAAGCCTGCTTTAAAACTTCTAAGGATTCATTACCATGCAGATGAATGTAAGTTTTATTATTTGACTGGTCTTGTAATGAAGCCATCAGTTCTCCATCTCCATAAAAATGTAATTCAGCTTGTATATTTCTTTTATTCAAAGTTTCTACAACTTTTATTGCTATGTCAGGGCGTTTTCCAATAACAAGGTTCCCGACAAATAAAAATTTATAAGGGGTAGTAAATTCTTTATTTTTAATTTCTCTTTCCTTTTCAGAAAATGAGGCCGTAAAAAACGGAAGGATATTTTTCGTCTGCTTGGCCCATTTGCCATAAACAAGCACCGTCATATTCCGGGTAAGGTAAGTATTTGAAAGGATCCATTTCTGGAGCTTATAGCTTCTGGGTTGTTTCGAGTTTGAATCCCAGTTCCCGGCATATTTTGCTGTTTTGGGGGTTTGTGGGAAAAATATTTGGGCAAAACAGGCTATTAACCCAACGTTCCCAGGACATCGAAGATGTATATGATCTGCTCTTCGCATCGCACCCAGCATCCTGAAAAAGATCAGGGGAATAATAAAAATGGCTTCAACAGTTGCATTGAAGTTCATCAGGTGAAAACTTGGGATTTTAGTAAAAATAAGATGAGAATGGATATAGGACGCTCCGAAACCACTTCGTCTTCGGGGGTTGGGGGGCTTTCCATCCCTCGCCCTGATTGCTAACCAGGAGGGAGCCACAACTTCCACTTCCTCCACTTGCCGCACCCAAATATTCATCTCGCGCACATAAGGAATATAGGCATAATACCTTTCTTCCAATTCCTGATGAATTACGTGAGTGAATACGGCAAGTCTCATTACTTCAAAGGTTTACGAACTACACCAAAAATAGTTGGACCCTCAAATTTTAAGGATATAACCACTGGAATCATTTTAAAAAAACTTTTATTTCTACTTAAATAGGGAATTCTTTTCTTTCTCAACTTTATTACCTCAAATCCTGCATTCTCTATAATTTTATGCAGAGATTCAATGGTGAAGAAATTTAAATGAACTGGCGGACCAACCTGGTGTAAAACTTCTGAATTAGAATTATAGTTGTCTTTTTTCTTGTAATTTGGAACTGAGAACAATAAAACTCCCCCACTTGATAAACGTTCATAAATAAGTTTAAGGCACAATTTTAAATCCTGAATATGTTCTAATACTTCCCACATAAGGATTAGATCATATTTTTTTTTAAAGTTTTTTATGGATGAAAAATCACCTTCTAAAACATTAATCCCTAAATCCCTCGCTTTACTTGCGGTAGTTTTATCCAATTCCAAACCAGTATAATTATGGTTCTTAAATTTTTTTTGAATATACATTCCTAAAGTGCCTATACCTGCACCAATCTCAAGAATTTGCGAAGTTGGCTTCAACCATTTAGCTAATAGTAATTTTCTATTATAAGAAATAGTGGGTTTTCCATTTTTTAATAAATTATACTCAAAAATGCTCCGCCTTTTATAAATAGGATCATCAGCGTTATATAGTTCATTATAAATTGCTTCGAGCTGTGCCTGGCTGAAATGCTGAGAAGAAAAAATCAATTTGCAATTCAAACATCTCAGCAAACTGTGTGAATAATTAATTATTTCTGTCTTGTTTCCACAAAGTTTACACCTTATTCTTTCCATAAAAGATTAGATTTTTTTCTTTTCATAAATAGGCTTAACTGCATACACCTAAACATATGCTTATCAGATATCGCAGATTTTTCCCAATCTTCCCGGTGCCAGTCTTTGGCTTTTTTAAGGTTTTTTTCATCAGAAAGAGGTAGGAGCCCAGTTAATGCGCTCCATTTTGCATTCCCTAAAACCGCTCGGCGTTCTTTAATTTCGAAAGCATTTTCAAACTTATAATAGGTCTTTCTGGAAAAAGGCCATTCCCAGGCCTTGTCACTTTGAAAAGGACGGTAAAGGCTTCTAATTAATTTAATTGACAAGCTTGTTTGCAGGGGGTCGTGACTTATGATTTCTCCGTCAAGCTGAAGTTTTTCCTTTAGTTTAACAATAAGTTCATCCACATCTTTAAAATGATGCAGTACTCCATAAGCATAGATAAGGTGGAAATCCTTTTCTTCAAAATCTTTTGAAAAGAAGTCCATTACCTCTGCCCGGGCACCTGAAATATTTTCGAGTCGCCGGCTCAGATTGTCTATACCTTTTGAGCTTAGATCAATCCCAATATATTCATTTGAATGCTGTGCCAAGTATATACTCAGTGAATTTCCTTCATAACACCCTAAATCAAGAACTTTTTTTCCCGAAAGGTCCCCAAACCATGTTTTATGTAAGTTATAAATATCTTTTTCAACCCCTATATCCTTTTTAAGGTTATTTAATAAACCATTGCGAAAATAAGACCATAGACGGGTGGCAGGATTTTTTTTCTTAGAATCGTAAAATTCCTTTTGTTTTAGATTGATGGATTCTCTGTCAAATTTCATTCTGAATTTTTTCCATTTAATAAATCCATAAAATCATAAAAATTGTATTTAAGGGAAGCTTTCCAGTTTGGTGTCCTAGGTTTTGAATGATCTTTCATATCCCCATCAAAAACACTAAAGTAATCTTTATCTAATTTAGTAATAGAAAAATGGTGCATTCCTTTGTTAAACAATTTTATTTTATCAGATTTTGTCAAATATGATTTTATTATTCTTTTAAATTTTATATTCCTTCCCGTAATATTTAATTCGTATAATGATACACCGCTCCCATAGCCATTATTGTTTTTTTGAAATGGAATATACCACCGCCCTTCAATGTTAAAAAAATTTCCGGCCGCACGTGTTTCATCGCCTTTCCGTAGCGTAAATCGTTTGTCTTTTTTCCACTTTCCATTTAAAGATGCAGATGTATAAACATATTGGGTAAGATTTTCAGAACGGCCGCTAATAAGGTATAAAGAATCGGAAATTAAAATTGCAGGATCTTGAAGGGCCACATTTTTGATTAAAGTATCGTAAAGCTTCCAATTATTGGGGAAATTTTCAGCTTTGTATAATAAAACATGACCTGCCTGTTTCGTTTCCGGCAACATATAAAATGCTCCATTGTACTTAAAAACCTGCGGAAAAGAAAGGTGAAAATCTTCATCAAGCACTTCGCCTAAATATTCAAATTCTTGACCATTCTGGGATTTCAATAATCCTATATTAGCATTTCCCTCAGCCTGATGTTCAAAAAATATATAATATTCCTGGTTTTCCATAATCACAAAAGGATCGGCTAAAAATCTTGTATTTTGTGGCGTCCGGCTATTTAACCAGTCTGGGCTTAAAATTTGTATTGTTGAAGGTTCGAACTCTTCTAAAGGATTTTTAATATTTTTAAAACCTATAGACCAGCCACTTCCAGGAATTGGATAAAAACTATACCTTAAATTACTTATAAAAAGGGTAGTTACACCCAATGTGGCAAATACAGCAAGAATTATGAAGGATTTTTTAATCATTTGTTCCTGGTTCTTTAAAAAAAAGACTCCACCACCCGGCTATTCTGCCCAGGCTTTCGGTTAAAGCTTCTTTTTTTTGGCTGGTAGTTACCACATTTCCCAAACGAACCAAAGTTAACAAAAGTGCGATCGAATGCCACTGAAATCTGGCAAGGATTGTAGGTTTGGGATACTTAACCCTCCAGACATAAAAACCGTTCCTTATAACCATTTGACCATATTTAAAATGATTTGGCCGGCCACCTGCTTCATGAAGATGGTACACCTGTGCAGCAGTATTTAAATAAAGTAATCCTATTTTGGATGCACGAAGACAAAAGTCCATATCTTCATATAAACCATATCCTTGAAAATATTCAGAGAAATTGATTTGACTAAATAACTCCTTCCTGTAAGCCGAAACTCCACCCATAAAAAATTCAACCTGATGGATCTCCCCCAAGGGTGGATAATATCCAATTGAAAATCCATTAGAAAAAACTGGCATTATACCGGGAGGTCTATCACTTAACAATCCCAATCTCTTTCTCAGCACATTTCTACTTCCCAATTTCCGTTCCCATTCTTTATAATAATAGGCCTTAAACATTTTAGGAGATCCCGGAATGCTTTTTTTCCAGACTCTGGCATTTATAATTGCCCCACCCACTCCCACCGCACCAGGATGAATCGAAAATGTTGAAACTAAATGCTTAAAGTAATCTGGTTTTAAAACGATATCGTCATCCAGAAAACACAAAATTTCGGAATCCTGATGAGATTTTTTAACCCCTAAATTCCTTTGTTTTGTAAGCCCCCGGTGATATTTATCTACTTTGTAATATCGAAGGCTGGCGTATACATGATCATTCAGCATCTGTTCCGTTTGAGAATCGGGAGACCCATCTACGATGAGGATTTCATCTGGATACAATGTTTGTTTTTTTATAGATTCCAGTAATCTGTATAAAGAATGGGCGCGACAATAGGTGCAAATAATAAGGCTGAATCTCATAATAAAAATTTTAGCATATTGCCTGTGACCTTCTGGATTCTATCAAAAGTTTATCGGCCAATTTTCGGCTGTACATCCATTTTCTTTCCATTAACCTTATATATTTGATAGGATTTTTTATAGATTGTTTTGAATAAAATTTTATAAACAAAGATACCTTATAACCTTTTATCATCCAGGGCGTGTAATGCGTAAGTACTAAAAGCATCATTGTTGGAGATGGCTTTGGGATCATCTCTGTTAATTCCCAGGGAGCATTATTAGTTTCCCGAAACCCACCTCTTTCTGCTTTTAAATGAGTAATTTTAATCTCCGGATGATAAATAATATCCGCTCCTATTGATCTCAATTGTAATCCAAAATCTGTATCCTCTCCAAATCCATGCTCATATATTTTTCTAAACCTGCATTTTAGGGCATACTCAGCCGCTACAATTGAAGTGCCGGATCCAAAGGTTCCCCATTGCTTAATTTTATTAAATGTTGTGACTTCCGCTGGTTGCAGGCAGTTTAAATTTAGTGCAGAAATATCCAACCTATTGATCTCTAAAAGCGCATTTTTAAGAACATCTGGGGGCATTCTTAAATCATCATCGGCAAAAAATATCCATTTTGATCTCACCTCTTTAAGTGCCATATTTCGTGCCATGCAAGCTCCCGTTTTATTTACAAAACGATGTATTATCTCAAAGGGCCATTGCATTTCAAGAAGTTCCAAAATTTGAGAATTTGAACCAACTTCAGGATCCTGCTCTATTACTATAACTCGTGTTGGGCAAAGGCTCTGATCTTTAAGGTCGATTAGAACCTGCTTTAAATATTCAGTCCGTTTTAAAGTAGGAATCACTACATCAATAGTTTCATTCAATTCACTATGCCTTTGAATGTTTTTTGTTTTAATATCACTTAAAATAATTTCCCTGTTAAAGTTTTTTTTATTAAGAAATGCATTTATAAAAGCCAAAACAGGAAACTTGAATTCATATCTTATATAACAAAAAAGCAAAATAAATAGCCATTCTGTTTTGTAAAACTGGTAGACAAATTTAAAAAGTTTGGTTGTTGGGGCACTGTTGTTCCCATTTCTTGTTGCTTTTAAATCTTTTATCAAAAAAGGGTTTGAATAGCAAAAAAGAGAATTTTGTTGTCCCACTTTGGCAATTCCATTTATTATATAACCGAAATCATCATTATTCCTTGTTAAATCAAGAAAAGACCGGGCCACATTACTCCTAATACCACCTACATTTGCACTCATTCTCCAGGTAGGATAGGGAACATTGTAGTTTGGATTAATAAAAGGCAACTGATCTATATACCCAATAGTTTCAGGAAAATATTGCTCATTAACCGAAAAAGAGGCCATAATTAAATCATGATGGAAAACATTTTCAATTTCATTGATATTTAAATTTTTAAAAAACCGTTTATCAATCCATATAATTAACTCTTCGGGATAGGCTGTTACTACTCTTCGGAATTCCTTAGCCAAATCCAAAAACACAATAGAAACAGCCTTATTGTCCCTAATAATTTCTACTACTATTTTCGAATTTTCATGGACAATAATCAGCATATTAAAATATTAGGAGCTTTATAAGAATTAAATTTACGTTTCGTTATTTTATTATTTGATCAATAATAATCTGAATTTTTTTTGCCGGGTGCAGGTATTTCTCATAATACACCGCATTATTTTCCTGTATATTCTCCCGTAATTGAAGATCTTCCAATATATTAGATGTCAATTTTAAACAATCTTCTGCTGTTTCATAGGATAGATAATTTTGCCCTTCAATGAAGTTGCCCGGTAATTTGTATTTATCTATGGAAGTTGTTAAGACACATAAACCATTTGCTACATATTCTCCCATTTTAGCACCTATACTGTCTTCCAACCCATGATTTACAATGCCAATGGAGGAATTTTTTACTTCTTTAAGATACACCTTCCTGTGGTATTCATTTTCGGGAAGTAATATATCGGGACAAACTTCTTCAGAATATGCATCTCTTAAGATCCCACCCTTAAAGTTTGAAGAATAATTCTCGATTAGCAACCTGTTGATATCAATACGTTGTTGGTTTAAAAAGATTCTTTCCTTTTTTTTCCACTCTGTATCGTTATTACCGGGATTCCATAATCTCGCCCTAAAAATCACCTGATTAGTATGGCAAGGTTTTGATTCTAACCTGGAAAGTTCATTTACCGCAATACTATCTTTTACATTCATTATGCCTGAAAAAAATTTCCAGTATTTCAATGCATATTTAAATAATGAAAAATTTTGAAGAAAAAGCCATTTTAAACTCGGGTTTTGAAAATAAACCGGGTAGTAAAGACCGTATGGGACAAGTTTTTTCTTTTGGCCAAAATCTGTTTTAAGCAGCATCCTTTTTACATAGAAATCACTTTGCTCGTAGATAGTCTTGTAAATCCTACTATTATCTGCTAGGTCAAAGAAAACGTTCAATCCATTAAATTCAATCCTAAAAATATCGATTGGATATTTGTCTAGCTCGAGATTATAGCTTAGAACTATCTTCTTCTCCTTGCTCAGAATTTCAAGGCCGGCAAGGAGCTGACTGAAATGATGAAGTGTAGAATTAAAATGAACAACAACTTTATACATTATTGGGACTTTTATGATGCCAATATACAAAGGAAAACGCTCTTACCAACTGGGCATTTCAAAAGAAAAAAAACGTACTGAGTCATTTCGAAATGAGCCTTTTCGGCGATTGAGAAATCTCCCGATTCAAGACACAGATTTCTCGTCGCTGCGCTCGCTCGAAATGACTGGAAACTTCTATTATAAAAAGAACAAAAAACGTACTCAAAGTCATTTCGAAGGAGCTTTTTCAGCGATTGAGAAATCTCAACACTCAAGGCGCAGATTTCTCGTCGCTGCGCTCGCTCGAAATGACAACCCACGTCATTTCGAAGGAGCTTTTTGAGCGACTGAGAAATCTCATGGTCAAAAACGAGATTTCTCGTCGCTTTCATTATCCAATACTTAAAAATCCCAATTAAAATTAATTCTTGATATAAAATTAGCCCTTAAGGTAAAACCGCTCTGTCGAAATGACAACCCCGTCATTTCGCAATGAGTCTTTTCGGCGATTGAGAAATCTCATGATCAAAAACGAGATTTCTCGTCGCTGCGCTCGCTCGAAATGGCATTGCATCTTTTCTTCACTCTTCACCCTTCACACTTCACCCCCTTCACTCCAAAACATCTTCCCAATTCAAAAATTCCCACTGCTTCAAATCCTTATTCAACCTCTTTCCAATTACCTCCCCAAACCTCGAAGCCTCTATTCCAAATCCTTTAGGCTTTTTCGCTTCCAAATCTTCAAATCTCAATACGTACCCTGCCTTTAAATCTTTATTTACCGCTAATGATTTTTCGAAAATATTTTTTAACTCCATAAAATTGGAATTGTCATTTTTATCCACAGGATGTTGCAGAGCCCTTTGGATATTTCCTACAGCTTTTACCAATTGAGCGATTTCCTCAATTTCCAAGGAAGAACTGGCATCCGGTCCTAAACTGTCCCGACTAAAAACAGCGTGAAACTCCAAGATCTCCACGCCCAATGCGGCAGCGGCGATACAGGTTTCTATTTTAGCGGAGTGATCTGAATATCCTACTGGAACTCCATATCGTTCCTTTAATTCCCCGATCACATTCAACCCATAATTCTCGGGTTGGGTGGGATAAGCCGTGGTGCATTGTAAGATTGAAACTTCCACCTTTCTTTTCTTTAAAAATCTCATAGTGCGATCCAGTTCTTCAAAGGAACTCATTCCGGAAGATAGAACCATTGGCTTCCCAGTGCCCACTATTTTTTCCAACAATAAAAAATTATTCACCTCCCCCGAGCCGATTTTATATCGCGTTGCCCCCACTTCTTCCAGTAAATCCACTGCGGCGTTGCTAAAAGGAGAAGCCAAAAATTCCATTCCCGCTTCCGCACAGTGTTGTTTTAGTTCTTTCCACTCAACCAATGAAAATTCCATGCGTTTCCAGTAATCGAAACGGGTTTTGTCCGGTGTATCCAGCTTCACTCTAAATGGTTCATGAATACTGCTTTCGGCCTCGGCAATATGCACTTGAAATTTAACCGCATCTACTCCGGTTTTCGCCAAAGCATTTATATATTCCAACGCAGTTTGAAAACCTCCATTGTGGGCTTGCGCTATTTCGGCGATTATGAACATGTTTATACTTATTTTTTAATGGTAAACTCTAGGGCATCCAAGCCTTCTGAAATTTTATATATATAAGGCTTGTTACGATAAAAGGCGACACTATGCAACAGCAACTTATCATTAATCTCTTTTAAACTGTAATAAGTGGGAACTTTCTTGTTAAACATTTTTTTCGTTTTATACTTTGCACTTTTCTCAAAATTGCTGCGGCTGATCTTAACTTTATGAATTCCCTGTATTAAAGGTAGCTGTATAAACAAGAAATGATCAATCGACGCTTTGGTATTGTCCAATTCCAAAGAAGTGGGCACCTCTAAAAGTTTCTGCAATTCTATTTTTTGTAGAGTATCGCCCCAATTATCACTATTTACCTGCGTTAAGTGGTTTTGTTTATTGTATTTTAAATGTTCATGATTTAATTTAACAATACCTTTAATTTGCAAATCTGTATGTACATCTTTTTTCTCAGCCAAGTGATAACTGATATGCCATTGGTGTAGCATCAAAACATTTTCATTGTAATATTGCAGTTTATAGCCCGCATTGCGAAGCCGGTTGTGCATATCGGTATCTTCGGCACCCCAAAAGTGAAAAAATTCATCAAACCCACGTAATTTCTGTAAAATTTCTACCGGAAACATGCTGAGCCCGGTCGCTTCTGCCGTGCTCTTTCTAAAACCGCTAAATCTTTCTTCTGAAATTTGGGAAATATCATCTTTATTGGTAGTAAACCCTATCTGAAAATAAGTAGTGGTTTCTGGGTTTTGGAGGGCGATAGCTTTTTCAACAAATTTAGAATGAAAAACCATATCCACATCAGCCACAAAGCAAAAACCGAAATCTAAGTTTTTGATCACCGAGTTTAACGCACGGCTTTTATTCCATGGCTGAAATTGGGTAAAACAATATTGGTAAGTTATAAAAGGATAAGCGGTACATAGCTTTTTTACTTTTTCCGCAGTTTCCGGCCGCGAGCCATAATCCACAAAAAAAACCTTAAAATCTTTGCTGGTTTGCCCCGCCAAAGACTCGAAGGAATATATTAGCCTTTGTAAATCGCGGTTTCGGTATGGGTAGATGATGGATAGCAAGTTTATCTTTTTAAATTATCTTCAACCAATTTATACTTTTCTAAAACTTGTTTCTGAATGTACTTTCTTTCCAACCTGGGTCTAATATTGGCTGTATTATAAGCAATTCCTTTCATTATCAATTCTGGATTACCAATAGCTTTTAAAATCAGTGCTGCAATTTCATCACTATCTTCGGGCTCATCAATCAACAATCCATTTTTATCATGTTCAATAATTTCAGCGGTTGCACCTCCGGGATTAGATTGTATGGGGAAAACTTCCATAATTATGGCTTCCAAAAGCGTATTGGGCGTACCATCGGAGATACTGTTGCCTATATAAATAACAGCTTTCCCCATAAGTTCCAGTACCTCATCATGACTAACCTGGCCGATTAACTTCAGGTTTTCCATTGAACTCAATTTTTCGGAACTTTCCACAAAATCGAAAATAGTTTGATGAGTTCCAAAAACCACAATTTCGTAAGTCGATAGTTTCTTTTTCAAACTTGAAACAGCCTCTAAAATATTATTACCCCTTCCAAATGTATGCTGATATCCCTTTATTAAGATTATATTTCGTTCTATATGCTCCTTTATATACTTATTATAATTATCAAGTACGTAACCTCCTCCTCCAGGGTAATTCCCTAAATATTCTCCATCAAAGCCATGTCTTTTGGCGATAATAAAATCTCGGGCACAATCAGCGAACATATAATCCATACGAGGAAATACGCTCTTCATGTCCTGTAACATTTGAGCATTATTTTGATAAAAGAACAAATCGTTTCCCCAAGCAGAATATATCCATTTAATTTCAGGATGCTTTTTAATTATTTCTAAAATTGGCACGCAAGCCGAATACATAACAAAACTATGCACCACATCGGGCTGTATTTCTTTGAGTTTTCCTTCAAAAACATCAGAAAGTTGTCTTTGGTTAAATGAATTTATATAATCGTATAATCTCGGTAATTGATGCTTTATGGCGTACCTACCTGGATATTTAATTTTTTGACGCCAACCAATTATTTGCTGTACAAAATCTATTTTTTCTCCTCTGGTATTGGAATCAAAGACATCCAGCCAGTAAATTTCATGCCCGGAATCTTTTAATTGTTCCGTCCAACGAAAAAAATGATTGGAAAACATAGAGACCATAAGAATTTTCAAAGCAAATTATTTTAAATTTTCAAGAATTTCTTAAACCTTGTATCCCCGGTTTTTAGGGTTTTGAAAACCTGATAGAAGACAAAAACCTTCAAAAGTCCTAGTCTGTTTTTCAAAGATAAATTCCGAAAATATAAAAAACTAAGATTTATACATTCTTGAGCTTCGGCATATTTTCTTTCAGCCATCTTCCATCTCATCGCCCATAGTAGGTTCTTTACAGAATGTAATACTATTTTTTGATTGTTGGGAGTTCTATCCATAATTCTTTTATAAACTTCCACAAAAGAATTTATCTCAATTTGTAATTTGTTTTTATGTGTGGTTATAGACTCATTACCTCTGCGAACATAAATCAATTCCTTATCTAAAATTCCAATATTGGCATTTTTAAAAATGATTCTTGAGAAGAAATCCAGATCTTGCAACTGATGTATTTTTTCATCATAAAGTTTTTTATTCAGCAATGCACTTTTACGCCATAACGGCACTACATTTAAAATAGAAATTTTACCAAGCACATATTCTTCATAGACATCCTCCTTAATTTCTAATCGTTTTTCATTTTTACGTTTATACCATTTATTGTTTTCTTCATAAAATTGTACCGTTTTACAAATGCAATAATCACAGTCATTATTATTGATTAAGTAATTAACTTTAAGACTTAAATTGTCTTTCTGCATTAAATCGTCACTATCAAACCAATGTATGAAGTGCCCCTTGCTCTCCAAAAATCCAAAATTTCTTGCGCTATTTCCTCCTTTGGGTTTATGTCTGGGGCTTTTTAAATATTTAAACCTGGAATCCCTTGCTATATATTTTTCAAGAATTTCGCGGGTATTATCGGTACTGTTATCGTCTATAACCAAACATTCCCAACTGCGATATGTTTGTTCCAAAATGGAATCGAGGGTTTTCTCAAGAAGTTGAGCCCTGTTATAGGTTGGAATAATTATAGAAACCAAGGCTGTTTTCACTTCTTCATTTTAATTGATTTATACTTTCTATTGAGCTTAATGCTAAGCGGATCAAACCACTTTTTTAATAAGGTTTTTAAGATGATCAACAGATAAATATTTGTTTAAATCCATTCTATTTAGACTTATATCTTTTTCTTCTTTCCAATTTTGATACAGTGTTTCAATTTTTCTTTGAATGTTTTCAATATCTGAAATTTCTGACCAGTACAAATAATCCTTACCCAGTAAACGATGAGATTCACTAATATTGGGTCCCAATAGTAAAATTGGTTTGCCTGATGCTATGCAGTGTGGAAATTTACCAGGCAGAAATGGGCTTATTGAAGCCTTAGCTTCCAAAATCACATTTACCGTAGCATCTTGTTGAATTTTATATACCGTATCAAAATCAATGGTTTTTTCACTGGCATAGAATTGCGGTATCGCGATCATCATTTCCTGAAATTTCTTTGAAAATTGCGACTGCCTTCCAATCATGATTAAACTTGCATTTAGTTTTGCTTCCGGATTATTATGCAAGAATAATTCAAATGCTTTTAAAAGACCTAAAGGGTTCCTGGGCCCCATTAAAGCACCCGCATGCACAATATTAAATTTAGATTTATCAAAAAAATCTGGTAAGGCAATGGAGCTCTTCCTTTCTTGAATTTGGTGCGGAATAATTAAACGTTTATTTCTGAAAAACGGAAAGTAACTCTCCATCCACTCGGCTAAAAGCAAACTGGGGTAAGCCGCAAAAGCCGCTTGCTGTGAAACTTTCACAAAAAACATCCTTTTTTGTTCATGTCCCGGCTCTACCCAGTCATAAGGCCTTGGATAATATGCAAACGGATAAGGATCGTGAATATAAGCTATCCATTTCTTATGCCATTTCGGTATTTTTAATAAAGCGTGATGAGGCCTAAAACTTCCCCCCTTACTTAAGGTAAGCACTAAATCTGGCTCAAAATCTTTTATTTCTCCTAATGCTGTTATTATACTGTTACGATCGTTAAAAAGGGTAAAAGAAAAACCGAAAATCTTTTCGAGCGGTTTATTAAGATGTATTTTTAATTTATATCGAATTTGCCTTTCCAGCCGGCTTAAGAAAAATAACCAAGTCCATCTTTTTTCCTTTATGGCTACGCATTGTATTTCGGGTATTTGCATTTCTTTACGGGTGTAATGGTATACCAACACCTCTAACCCGGCTTCGTTTAAGTTTTTAATTAGTGCTAAATTTGCCTTAGAACCACTGCTGTCTTCCACGTCAATAGATTCAACAACGACTAATATTTTCTTTTGGGTTGGCAAATGTTGTTTGGGGTTTATGGTTCTTAGTTTATGGTTTGTTGTAAAACTATGAAATTTAGAGGAACCTTATTAAAAAGAGTTGTCCTGTTTTCTATTATCCGTGAGTCATTGCAAGGCGTAGCCGTGGTAATCTGCTGTTTACTGTTTTTACATTTCTTCACCCATCACTCTTCACAATTCACTTTTCTGAATACTCAATGCTAATTACTCAATTTTATTTTTCAGAAACTCAACAATTCTAAAAGCCGCATTTCCATCCCCATAAGGATTTGCTATATTCTTAAAATCTGGAAGATTATCCAAAAGTCGAGCAGCCTCCTCCACTATTTTATCTTTATCGGTACCCACCAAAATAGAAAACCCAGCTTCCACGCCTTCCATTCTTTCTGAAACGTCCCTGGTTACGAGCACGGGTTTTTTAAAAGTAGGGGCTTCCTCCTGAATTCCGCCAGAATCAGAAATTATAAGGCTGCAACGCTGCATCAGCCAAAGCATGGTGGGATAAGCCACCGGTTCCATAAGATGAATATTGTTTTTGTGCCTAAGCATGTCCTGCAAGGGATTTTTTACATTGGGATTTAAATGAAGGGGGAAAATCAATTCCATATTTTTGGTTTCTGACAATTCCCGCAAAGCTTCACATATTTTAATAAATCCTTCTCCAAAATTTTCCCTGCGATGCCCTGTAACAAGGATCAATTTTTTATTCGGGTTGAGCATGGCTTTGATTTTCTTAATTTCTTCGCTCAATGGCTTCGAATCCATTTTATCAATTGCCCAATGCAAGGCATCTACCACGGTATTTCCTGTAACATAAAGCTGATCTTTTTGAATTTTTTCACTTAATAAGTTGGCATGTGCTTTACCTGTAGGTGCAAAATGGAAGTCGGCGATCCTTGCAGTAAGCTGGCGGTTTATTTCCTCAGGAAAAGGAGCTGCTTTATTGTAAGTGCGTAAACCCGCCTCCACATGCCCCACTTTTACACCCTTGTGAAAAGCGGCAAGGCCAACCAGGGCTGCACTGGTAGTATCTCCATGCACCAAAACAAGATCGGGATTTTCCTCTTCCAATATACGGTCGATTTCACTAAGAATTTTTGCGCTAAGCGCATTCAATGACTGGTTTGGTTGCATTAAATCGAGATCGTGATCTGGCACTATTTCAAAGAAATCCAACACCTGATCCAGCATTTCCCGGTGTTGGGCTGTTACACAAACTTTAAAAGGAAGGTTTTCTTTTTGAAGTTCATGAATAATTGGAGCCATTTTTATGGCTTCGGGGCGGGTGCCAAAACAGACTAGGATTTTCAAGATTTGATCATTTTGGATTTTAATTCAAAAATTGGTTTTAGAACAAAATAAAACTGATAGCCAAATTTATATTTGAACGACTTCCAATTTGAACTGTTCCCAGCAGCTAAAGCAGTTTTTGTTACACTAAAAGATTGAATAGAAAATCCCAAACGTATAAAAAACTTTTCAAGAACTTCATTCCAAAGATTATTTTTTTTTAGCTTTTCCATTATAAGGAAAGAAGCTTTAATTTGGGAATCCCTCCTTATATTATTTCCAGAATGAAACTCTCCTGTATTGGAATTGGAGTGTTTCCTTCCATAAAAAAGCACTTTGTTTACAGAAATTCCTTTAATCCCCGATGAAAGAATTCTTGAATAACATTCCCATTCTTCCGCGTACATTAAAGCTTCATTAAATCTGTTCATAATAAAACATTCCCTTCTCCACATTACCTGACATGAATTAAAAGGGATCTTATTAGTAATCATTTTATCTAAAACAGAGATATCCAGTAGTTCAGAATTATATTTAGTATTACCATCGAAATTATAATGAAAATCTCCCCAAAAAACCTTTCTTAAATATCTAACATACTTGACATTATTTTTAAAATTATCGACTGAAATTTTTAAATTTTCAGGATGTACAATATCATCATCATCAAAAAAAACAACATACTCCCCTTTCGCTATATCCAAACCCATATTTCGACAACCAGGCAATCCTTTTTTATATTTTGAGCTACGTTTTATATACTTAAAGCGTGACTCTCCATCTAGAAAAGGCCTTAGGATTTCTTTCGTGTCATCGGTGCTGCCATCATCTATAATTAGGCATTCCCAATTGGGGAAGGTTTGATTTTGAATACTCACAAGCGTTTCAGAAATCAAATGTTCCCGATTATAGGTTGCCATGATAATAGAAACTATTGGGGAAGGGTTCATTTTTATTTAGTTTTTGGAATTTAAATGTTCTCCCTATCTGCTTGGACTACTCCCAAATTTAGACTTTAAAAATTTAATGGGTTTTAAAATTGTTTTTCCAATTTTAAACTCAATTCTGCGGGTATTTTTTAATTTTTCTTTTTCTTCCGCTTCAATTCGTTTTAACAAATCCTCAATAAACAAAGTATAATGCTCTTTATAAAGATTGGAATGCTTGAAATAAATATACTTTTGCAGTTCATATTTAATTTTATTTGCGTCTATTCTCATAGATTGTTTTTTCTGCCGATAATTAAAGAGGGGTTCATTAATTACATAAGCTTCTCCACTTCCAGCTAAAAGCCTTATATAAAATTCCCAATCCTCGTATCCTTTAATCATTTTTTCATCATACCCTTTTACAGTTTCCCACTCCTTTTTTCTATAAAGCGAATTACCAATGGCAGCATTGAAAAGCAAAAATTTTTCAATACCTCCACCTGAAGGCTTAAAAATGTCAATAATGCCTTCTTCGTTAAATCTCCTCGCATAGCAGGTGGCTATTTTTATATCTTCTGAACTCTGAAGTACTTCAGCAGCTTTGGCACAAAATTCTGGTTCGAAGAAATCATCGGAATCCAGAACCAAAATAAGGTCTCCATTAGATTGGTTTATACCCGCATTTCTGGCAGCACTCAATCCTTTATTCTCCTGTGTTATTAGTAGATCAATTTTGGTTTTTATGTTTGCTAAAACTTTTTTAGTTTTTAAATTGGAGCCGTCATCAACTACTATAATTTCTTTGTTTTTATAGGTTTGTTCAATCGCTGATTGCACGCTTTTTACAATATAATAAGGATCATTATAGCAAGGAATTACTATTGAAATTAAAGGATCTGGTTTATTCATAATCATTTTTAACGATTAAAGCACTAAATTATAGCCTGATCCACTTTTGTGGAATTAAATCTTTAGAATTCTTCTCTTGCTCAGCATCCAAAAACCACTTTTTGGGAGCAATGATTATCTTATCGGAATGTTCATTCAGCCAAGCTGCCCACCAACTAAAGGAGCTATTAGCTATTATATTATGGTTACATAAGCTCATTAAATACATATCCTTCCAGCTATCTTCCTCCGTGTTTCCAGGAACAAAAATATTTTTATTAGGAAAATTTTTAAATTCCTGCTGAACCCATTGTATATCGTCGGAAAAGAAAACTAAATTAAAATTAGTTAATCGCGATGAAAAGAATGCAATAGCTTTTTTATAGTAGGACATGGTACAGTTTCCGTGAAAATTCTTTGTTTTATCGTCTGCCACATAATCACCCCGCCGAACATGGATAGAGACAGAGATTCCTGAAACTATTAGAAGCCTAATTTTCTCATTCCTTTCATCTAACTCATTTATAGGAAATTTAAAAATATTCTGTATAAATTTTTCTCTTCTTGAGAAATAATTATGACTTTGAAAGTATCCTTTTAAATAAACAGGTGCTTGTAAATTTAGCACCTTAGGATCAAAACCAAATGATAATTCCTCATAAACCTTGGGATAATTTAAACCCAGTTTTTTCTTCAACTTCTCAAGTGTAGTTAAGATATAAAAAAAATAAATTTCCTCTTTGGTCGCTACCCTTAATAAATTATTAAAAATTCCAACGCTAAAGTATCTTGGGAAATTTTTTAAATTCTCATTGTTATCATTATAAAAGGAAGTATCAATTAAGACCTGGGAATTTTTCTTTTCTGCGATTAATTTTGCAATAACATATTGAAACATTTGGTTTCCCAAGCCACCAAAAAGTTTGATAATAACAAAATTTTTACTCCCAAACATATTTTGAATTTTTACCTCCTTATTTTTCTGTGTTAGAGCCTTCATTGATTTTTCTTGCAATAAATTTAAAGGGTTGGAGAGCAGTAGCACCAAATTTATAGGTGAAAGTATTTTTTATTTTTCTTTTTTCTTTTTCTGATTTATCAATTCTGGAAAAAAGATTAATAATATTATCCTCATAATTATTAATGAAGATATCCTTATGCTTTATATAAATATAGGCGAGAAGATCATATTTAAAAGAAAGGTCTGCAAAATGATTTCGTGATTTTTCTTTTAAACGATAATGGAATAGGTGCTCTTTTAAAATGTAAATCTTCCATCCTGCTTTAGTGATTGAAATATTAAAATCCCAATCCTCATAACCCTTTTCCATTTTTTCATCATACCCATGAACATCCTGCCAAATTTTTTTCCTGAATAATGAACTTGCAAGCGCTCCATTCTTAATTAAAAGGCCTTTTGCCTCGCCACCACTGGAAATAATCTCACCACGTATTGTATTTCCAATAAAGAGGTGAGCATGGCAACTTACCAACCCAACTTTTGGATAATTATCTAAAACGGCTGCCGCCTTTTGAATAAAAGTGGGTTCAAAATAATCATCCGCATCCAAAGTGAGTATATATTCTCCATTTGCAGCCATGATTCCCCTGTTCCTTGCACCACTAGGACCTTTGTTTTCCTGATAAATTAAAAGATGAGCTTTTTCATTTAGCCTTTTTAAGACCTCTTTGGTTTTTTGATCAGATCCATCATCAATTATGATTATTTCTCTGTTGGAGTAAGTTTGGCCTAAGATAGATTGAACTGCTTTTTCGATATAAGCACCATCGTTATAACAGGGAATTACTACGGAAACTAATTTATCCATCTGTTTATTTTTGAAAAAAAAGATCCTCTAATTTTTCTACTTTAGGGGTATTGGAGCATTGGGAAATATACGTTTGTCGTATGGAATTTGAAAGTGTTTTATATTCTATTTTTTTCAATTCTATTAATTGTTGTGCCATTTCAAACATTTCATCAAATTTATTCACAATTAGAAAGTCATGATCCTTAAATCTTGTTTGCATAGCTCCAACATTATAAGATAAAACGGGAATGCCTGCTGCCATGGCTTCCAGACCTGTTAATGGTCCTGTTTCAAACTCAGAAGTTATAAGGAAGAAGGAAATATTTTTATAAAACAAATGAGTTTGGGCGGGGGGGATGTTCATCTTAATTAACTTAATAAATTGGTTTAAATGAAGAGAAATTATCAACTCGTTCAACTGATCAAAATATTCTTCATCTCCTTTCCCTTGGATTATTAAAGTAGCATTTTTCCCATTGGAATTTAGCCTTTCTATCAGTCTTATAGCTTGTTCAATCCTTTTCTCTTTTGAAAACCGGCAAAGCATTCCAAAAGTAAATTTTCTAGTGGTTTCAGTTTGCAAAAGTTTTTTTTCATTAGCTATAATCAAATCCTGAACAATCACATTATCGCTCTGTAAACTGATAGATAAAAACTTTTGATGGAGAATATTAGATACAACAATTCTTTTCAAAGGCCTTAAAAATTGTTTTTTCCACTCCGGAATTTCTTCTTTGTAAACTATAGTAAATTTGAGCAGGCATTTATTTCCTTTAAAATTATTAAGCAAGGGCAAGTAGTATTTTTGAGAAGTCATTGCAAAAATGTAAACATAATCAAATCCTTTTAAACGTTTTAAAAACCAATACGCATTTTCAAGAAATGAAGTTTTTAAATTAAATGTGATCCTAAAAGCCTTGTTGATTTTTTTTACATTTTCATTTTTAAAGAAAGAAGGATAAGTACTAAACTTTATCTTGGGGTTGGAAGCGAGGTCTAAATAAATTGGATGGTTAGGCTTATATGGACAAAATATTTCAACTTGTTTAAACTTGCCAGAATTTGCAAGTTCCTGGGCGGTTGTTAAGGTTTCTATCTCGGTTCCTCCCACTACAGAGAGATAAGGGGTGCTTATTAATAATTTCATTTTAAAAAACTAGGGCTTTATTCTATGATTTTTCTGTTTATTCTTAATTTCTAAATGGTTTTGCTTACTAAAAATCACAAAATACCTAAGCTTGGGATTTATAATTAGATTATAGAACTAAACTTATAATTTAGTTTGTTTGTCGGTAAAGTATCCTAAACTGAAAAATGACGTCATTCTGTCCCGACCGTTCGGGAGTTTCAGAATCTCATTTCAATGTAAATCAATACAATATTGAGACCCTGAAATAAATTACCATTGACGTGTTTTTATTTGTTTGTGAATCCTAGACCCTGAAACCAGTTACCATTGCCGTATTTTTATAAATTGCTGATTTATATATAATTATAGTACCTAATGCCTTGGCCATTTTTTAATGCGCTTTTTGTTCTCATTGCGGTAATTCCAAGAATTTGTAAAACACTCCCTTTGGTCTATAAAGCTTTGATTAATTTTAATGATTGTTCATTTTTTTGTTTGTCCAAAAAAAACGGAACCGTACTCCCCCAGCTAAATTTTCTCCAAGGCTTCGAAAATTTTACGCTGGGGAAGCACTACACTGCAAAAAAGAAGTTCTTAAAAACGATAAATCTGCTAAGAACCATCATACGTCAATTTCCTACGCTAGATAAATTTTTTTATCACAGGTCTCAGGGTGACGAAAGAACTTTTAGGACAGAAAACGGATATACATTAATTTAGTCTCTCTAAATACAATTAAAGGATTATAACTTTTTATTCTATAAATAATAGATTTAAAATTTATTTAATAAACCAAACTTTATTAATAAATTAATCTTCTTAGATCCTTTTAAATTTTTAATTGTACTTCTTAGTTCGTTTAACTCATCCATTTCATAAAAAAAATTTTCAAAGTATTTTTTTAAAACTCGTTGCCTTTCCTCCATAATTATCTGTTCATTTTGATTATCTGCACTGATCCCATCCGAATAATAAGTACTAAGAAGGTTATCAACTTTTTTATAACTACAATTAAATTTAAAAAGTGCTAAAATCAAAAATTTCCAGTCTGACACTATCTTTAAATTTTCATCATATAAAGAAATTTCAGCAAATAAAGTCTTTT
This sequence comes from Gillisia sp. Hel_I_86, assembly GCF_007827275.1. Taxonomy (NCBI): domain Bacteria; kingdom Pseudomonadati; phylum Bacteroidota; class Flavobacteriia; order Flavobacteriales; family Flavobacteriaceae; genus Gillisia; species Gillisia sp. Hel_I_86. Next base: position 580,685 of record NZ_VISE01000001.1, read on the forward strand.
TTATAAAAACACATTGGTGGCATAAAGTACCATAAAATAGATCTGTAAAACGTAGATGACTAGGATATGAGATTATGTGTACATTGTTTTTATTTATAATCTGGATATTAAAATATACTAAATCGAAAAATCCTAATTCATGGATATTTTTAGATAGTACTTGATTACCAAATAAATGATCCCCACTGTTCAAAAACAACAAATACTCGCCATTGGCTGCTTTTATTCCCTTGTTCATCGCATTGTAAATCCCGGAATCCTTTTCACTTACCCAATAGTCAATTTTATTACTATGGCTTTCAATAAATTCCCTGCTCCCATCTATGGAACCTCCATCGATAACTATATATTCAAATTTCTGCCAGATTTGCCCAAAAATACTGAACATTGTCCTTTTGAGACCTTCAACATCATTTAGGTTTACCGTTATAAATGAAATTAGTGGCTTTTCAGGCATTTTGTTTCATAAATTTATGCTTATACACGTCTTTTATCCCCTCTTCCAACCCGATCGTATGTTTCCAATCCAAACTATGGCTCAAACTTACATCAAGTAACTTTCTTGGGGTTCCATCCGGCTTTTCATTATTCCATATCAACTTTCCTTCATAACCAACAATATCCTTTATTAGTAAAGCTAGGTCATGAATAGATATATCTTTCCCTGTTCCAATATTCACACTTATATTTCCTTGATACGTTTGCATTAAATGAAAGCAGGCTTCCGCTAGATCATCTACATGCAAAAATTCCCGCAAAGGAGTGCCTGTTCCCCACAGTTCCACAGGCTCATGGTAACCTGTTTTTTCATGGCAAATCTTTGCTTCATGAAATTTGCGCAGCAAGGCAGGTGAAACATGAGCAGTATTTAAATCGTAATTATCATTGGGTCCATATAAATTGGTGGGCATTACAGAGATGAAATTACACCCATATTGCCTATTGTAATTTTCACACATTTTTACTCCAGCTATCTTCGCAATGGCATAAGGCTCATTGGTGGGTTCGAGTTCCCCTGTTAGCAAATAAGATTCTTTAATGGGTTGTGGGGCCAGTTTTGGGTAAATACACGATGATGCCAAAAACAACAATTTTTTAACCTTGTGCAAATAACTTTGATGGATCATATTGTTCTGGATCATCAAATTCTCATATAAAAACTGGGCTCTATATTTATTGTTGGCTTCTATCCCCCCAACCTTGGCAGCAGTTAAGAAAACATATTCGGGTTTTTCCTCTTCAAAAAACGCAATAACTGCCTGTTGATTTTTAAGATCGAGTTCTTTAGATGCTTTCTTTACGAGATTTGAATATCCTTCCTTTTCCAATTTCCTTACAAGTGCAGAACCCACCATTCCAGTATGACCTGCAACGTATATTTTAGAATCTTTCTCCATTTGTTGCGAATTTACCCGAATTAAAATGAATTAACTCTAATTAAAAATAATTTTGAGAGGAAGTTCGTAGTTGAACCTTTGAATCTTGAACTTTGACCTTTTATTTTTTACTCATTATAATTCAAAGTATCGTGTCCTCCATCTTTCAAGTATTTCTCTTTCTTAAATAATTTTAAGTCTGCCATCATCATATCTAAAACCAATTCATCTATAGAATGTGTTGGTTCCCAATTCAATTTCTCTTTACATTTTGTGGCATCCCCAATTAGCATATCAACTTCTGTGGGTCGATAATATTTTGGATCTATCTTTATCACCACTTTTCCAACTGGTAGCTGATATTCTGGATTGGTACAAGACGCTATCTTTCCTATTTCATTTTCCAATTTACCCTCGTGTTCCAAACTGACTCCTACTTTGGCAAATGCTAAATTTACAAATTCCCTAACCGAAGTTGTTACCCCCGTAGCGATCACAAAATCCTCCGGCTCATCTTGCTGAAGCATTAACCACATAGCCAAAACATAATCTTTTGCATGGCCCCAGTCTCTTTGTGCATCCAGATTCCCAAGATACAAAACATCCTGCATCCCTAAAGCTATTCTGGAAGCTGCCCTCGTGATTTTTCTAGTTACAAAGGTTTCTCCCCTAAGCGGAGATTCATGGTTAAATAAAATTCCATTACATACAAACATGCCATAAGCTTCCCATAGTTTACCGTGATCCAATAGGCGTATAATGTGGCTACCCCATAGGGACTTCTTGGATAAAATGGTGTATTCTCGGTTTGAGGGCTTTCTTGTACTTTTCCATATAATTCTGAAGTAGAGGCTTGATATATCTTTGTTTTTTTTAGAAAGACCTAACAATCTAACCGCTTCCAAAATACGTAAAGTGCCCAAGCCATCTATATTACCGGTATACTCCGGAGTATCAAAACTCACCTTTACATGGGCCATCGCTCCAAGGTTGTAGATCTCATCGGGCTGTACCTCCTGGATAATATGGGTAAGGTTTAGAGGGTCGCTTAAATCTCCATAATGCAATTTAAATCTAATATTTTTCTCATGCGGATCTTGGTATAGATGGTCTATCCTATCTGTATTGAACGAAGAACTCCTTCTTTTAATGCCATGAACTACATACCCCTTGCCTAAATAATTCTGCTAAATATGTGCCGTCTTGTCCTGTGATGCCTGTTATAAGAGCTGTTTTCACTTGTACTGGATTAGATTTTATCGTTATTTTCAAGAATATTCTTAAACAATTTGTGGTACCTCTCCGCCTGAATTTTATGATCGTATTTAGCTAGTGCCTCCTTTCTGATTTTTTTACTATCAAACTTTTCAGGATCATTTAAAAATTCGGTTAAAGTTTCTACCAACGCATTAGCGCTTATTTCTTTGGTTAATAAGCCATTTTTTCCGGGTTCTATCATATCTGGAATGCCACCAACAGGGAAACCAATTACAGGGGTGCCACACATTAATGATTCTAAAACCGTGTTTGGCAAATTATCCATAATAGAAGGAATTACAAAAATATCGGCTGCAGAGTAGGCAACGCTCATTAATCTTTCGTCTTTAATAGATCCTAATTCTATAATATCATTGTCAGACTCAAGTTCAGCGTTTTTACTTCCAATAGCACATAAAATTAAATTTTCCATCTTAATTTGTTTAATGGCTCTCTTAAGAAACTCAAAACCTTTACGAGGGATGCTTGTTGAATCTGCAACAAACAAAATCATTACTTTATCTTGGGGAATATTCAATAATTTTCTGGAAAATGCTTTATCCCTGGGCGCAAATATTTGGGGATCTAAACCATACGGAATACATTGTACATCCATCCCCTTAAAGACTTCGCTATTTCTAGCCTCATTTGCCAACCAATGGGAAGGCGCCACAATTGTTAAATTTTTAAAATATTCTAAAGCATTTTTTTTAATTTGAACAACTTTTTCAAATTCTTGTTTTTCGAAACCGGTAATTAATCTTTTTATTGGATAACCTTCTTCATCCAACCCTGAAAAAAGTTCGGTATAATGTTCCCCTCCAGAAAACGGATTCATATCATGGAGGGTCCATACAACAGGTTTTTTGTTGTTTTTAAAAAAACTTTTATAATCCAGGAAATTTGCTACCCAATGAAGGTTTACAATATCGGCCTCTTTGTAAGCTGATGTTTGCATGATATCAAAATTGGACGCAGGATAACTAAACATTTCCAATTTAGAAGCTCTTTTCCAAACAAAAGGGGTTTCTTTTAGAGGAGGGTTAGAATACAAATTAAGCTCTTTTAAAACCTTTTTTAAGCCCTTCTTTGCTTTTTGAAGTTTAGTGATTTTAAGCTGCAGTGGTTTGGCAATTTCTGCTGATGGAAGATTTTTCGTTTTCTTCTGTAAAAGTAAACTTGTTTTTACCCCGTTCTTAATTAATCCTTTATATAATCTAATACAGGAATTTGCAGCTCCTCCTTTATCGTAGGTATTTACAATTAAGATTTTCATAATTTTCTTCCCTCAATAAATAAAGAATCGGGTTTTCTAATTTCCTTATTAACTACATCTAGTTTATATTTCTCCCAATCTTTAATTCTGCTTTCAAAAGCATTACATATTCTAATATCTGCAAAACCAACTTTTTTTAAGAGTTCTGTTAGTGAATAACGGTCATACATCCACTGATGAATTTCGCCAGATAATCTAAAGTTACCGGTATATACTATTTCTGCTTCAGGAATAGGTTCCTGAAGTTTAACTTTTTTTAGCAACCAAAATATATATCGTTTGATAAGTTTCTTAACCTTCTTCTTTCTGGAAGGTCTATATAAAGATTTATTTCCAACTGGCCTTTCCTTATTTTGTTCGGATAAAAAGGCTTCCCTGATATTTTTTCCTTCTAACCCAATCCTATTAAAGACATATTCTTCATTTGGTATAAAAGCTTGATGAAGATATTTCCCCATTTCACCGCCAGATTTATTTCTTACCATTTGGTCAAACAATTCTAGCTTTATCCATTCATAATTATGTCTAGCATCATTACCTCCTTCAATTGCCAAATTTAAATTGCGTAAATATTCTATTGCTATGGTTTCCAAATCTGGGACTGCAACCCTCATAATACCATTCTTTTTCAAAACCCGATTACATTCTTTCATTAGTTCCTCTCCATCCTTTTTTGAAAAATGTTCTAAAACATGGGAATGGTATACCACCTCCATAGAAGCGTCATTCAGGGGAATTCCCTTTAATAAATTATGCTCTATTACATATTCACTGCTAGAGGTGAAATCTATATTAGTCCAATCTTTATGATAGCTATTCCCACATCCTAAATTTAAAAACTTCATATTTTGTTATTGGTTTTTATTTCTTCCTTATAACCAAAAAAATTTAACTGAAAATCCATATTGTTATATGGTATAAGACCTAAAAAGGGTGATTTCAGGGAATTATTTCCTGGGATTGACATATAAATTCTAAACTTAGCCCTTGTTAAAATGTTTACGATTTCATTAAGGGTTTGGGGTTGGTCTACAAACGAATGATATTCAACGAAAATCCTTTCAACTTTACAAAGATCGTCTTCGATGTCTTTTAAAACAATTGTTTCTGCACCTTCTATATCCAGCTTTAAAAAATCTACAGGTTGATTTAAATATTCTTTAAGTGAGATAGTTTCAATTTCTAAGGGGGAAACCCGGGAATTATCTAAAGTTGTTATCAAACCAGCATCCGCACCCTCAGAGAAAAAGTTTAATTTTGATTTGCTGTCCCAAAGTCCTTTTTGTACCAATTCAATGTTTTGAAAATTAAATACTTCAATGTTATTTTTTAATATTTTAAAAATTTCGGGATCGGGTTCAAAAGCTATTATTTTAGCATTAGGATATAGCTCTTTGAAATATATTGCTGCTAATCCAATATTTGCTCCTCCATCAATTATATAGGGTTCAGAATTAGTAGTGATGAATTTATAAATTTCTTCCTCAAAAATCTCTCTATACATAAACCGAAAAGAGGCATTATCTGGGATAATTAATTCCTTACCATTTAGCTCAATTGTTGTCTTGGTATAGCGTGGTAGTTGTAATAATTTCGGGGTTTTGTTTGTTGAATTGCCGGTTTTACGTTTTAATAAATCAATTATTTCACGGGCAATTAATTTTCTTAATTTTTTTTTAAGATTTATTTTTTGTTTAAATTTTTTACGTTTATATTTTTCAAGTAAAACATTTAAAAACCCTTTTAATTTATCTTTTCCGGAATTTATATTATAAACCATTTTAGAATCATAGTTATGGGCACTGATATCAACTGTAATAATTTTTGGCGACTTTATTAATCCAATATCCTCAGTTTCTAGATTAGCTAACAAACTTAAATCTTTTGTATGAGTGGCTTCTTTACTGAAGCCGATATTACTGATCAAATTAGTATTTGGAACAACAGTTAATCCGTTATTTTTCCAAATTGTAAATAGCCACTGGTAATCCCAGGTGTCTATTTCTTTTTGCTTAACTTTTTCAAATAATTTTAACCAATATTCTTTGAAATTTTTTCTTTTATCTATTTTCTCAAATAATTTATTGCTTTTAAGCTCCTCTAATTCTCCCAAATCGAAATCATAATGTTTCCATGCCCTTCTCCAGCTAGCCCAACCCCAAACATACACGTAATGTGAAAAATAATAGGACGCATCGCCTCTTCGAATTCCATTTTGGAAATTATCACCACTTATCGCATAAATATTCTCATTATGTTTATACTTATTAAGTAAAGTTTCGCAATACATAAAAAAACTAGGATGCGGCAAACAATCATCTTCCAAAATAATTCCTTGTTCTACATTTTCAAAAAACCAATCTATAGCAGATGAAACCCCTTTTCCACAACCTAAATTCTCCTTCCTGAATAAAGTTTTTACTTCACAATCCCAATCTATCCCATTCAAAACTAACTCTCTTGCCTTTCTGCACTTATCAATATCATATTCAACACCTGGCCGAGGGCCATCAGCTGCAACAAATAAAAATTTAGGCTTCTGTTTTTTAATCTCTTTAAAAACCCTAGATGTTATATCTGGGCGATTAAAAATGATAAAAAGAATTGGGGTATTAAACATTTTAAAAAAACAATCAAATTAATTTAAGACTTTGAAAATGCAAGTATTTACTGTTTTTGCAAAAAACACATAACCCTTAGAAATCAAAAAAATATAAATTTCGCTTTTCTGAATTTCATCAATTGATTTCATTTCCAGTAATTCTATTAAAATAATTAAAGGTTTATATTTTATCCAATTATTGGATTTCAAAACATGTAAATCTAAACCTTCAACATCTATATTCATGAAGTCAATTTGCTTTTCTTCTGAATTGTATTTATCTAATACATCTACTAAAGGAAATACCTTTAATTCTTTTTTCGCAATAACTTTATAATTAGTATCTAATTGATACCTATCAGCATTTAATGTATCAAAAGTATTAAGGGCTGGTTCATTAAAAATATGAAATGTCAATATTTCTTCTTTATCTGAAACTGCAATTTCAACATTAATATCTCCAGGCCTTAATTCTTTAAATTTAACCATACTACCAGGCATGGCATCAATATTAATCCCTCTCCACCCCATCTTATAAAATAAATAGGTATTAGAAAACCTTTGAGGATGATGGGCTCCAACATCTATATAAAATCCTGTTTTTTGGCCTTCAAATATTCTTTTTAAAATTAAATCTTCTCCTTCCTGTGAATATGATAGAGTTGAAAAAGAGTCCAATTCTCTAACTTGATTTTTTATAGGCTCCTGATACATTTTTAGGATCTTAATTGGAGTTATTTTAAAAATAAATTTTTTCAATTCACTAAATCCCATTCCCCTTTTATTAGAAGTTTCGACTTACCATTAAAACCAAGATTTCCTGTTTTGTAAAAATCACCTTTTATAACAATAAATTTACCTAATGGTTCTTTTGGCCAATCTGATTCTATTTTATCACATTCAATTCGTCCTTTTACAATATATGCTCCTTCATTTAAAGCTAATTCTGGAATAACACATTTGATTGTATATTCACCATCTTCAGTTACTTGTATAGTTTTGTTTTGGTAAGAATTATAAAGAACTGTTATTAATTCATCATCCAGGGTATGAATAGAAAATCCTAAGTCAATATTTGAAATATTAGTGAGATTCCTCACATCAATTTTAAAAGAAAATTTAATTGTATCTCCATTTAATACATTTTCAATTATTTGCCCATTTCTATGCTCAATTTGAAAGCTTCGAAATTTTACTATACCCGTGCCACTCCGGTCTCTAATTGAACTAAGATCCTTTTGAATTATTTGCTTTTCATCTGAAAGATAACAATTGATCGCATTTTCAGTTTCCCCATCAAATACAGATGTTCCGTTTTCTAATACTATACCACGGTCACACAAACTTTTTACACTAGCCATATTATGGCTTACAAACAGCACTGTTCTCCCTTCTCCATGAGATAAGTCCTGCATTTTACCAATCGCTTTTTTTTGGAACTCGGCATCTCCAACCGCCAAGACCTCATCTACCACCAAAATCTCGGGTTCTAGGTGCGCGGCGACAGCGAAACCAAGACGCACCGTCATCCCACTGCTATATCTTTTTACCGGGGTATCTATATACATCTCGCAGCCCGAAAAATCTATGATTTCGTCTAGTTTTCTTTTAATCTCTGTTTTAGTCATCCCGAGAACCGCACCATTCATAAAAATATTCTCCCGCCCGGTGAGCTCCCCGTGAAATCCCGTTCCAACCTCTAATAAAGAAGCAATCCTTCCCTTGGTTTTTATATAACCTGTGGTAGGAGAAGTTACGCGGGATAAAATTTTAAGCAAAGTGGTTTTTCCTGCCCCATTTTTACCTATTATTCCCAATACCTCCCCTGTCTTTACTTCAAAATTTATATCCCGTAAAGCCCAAATGTAATCTTCAGTCGCCTTTGAGCTCCTATCATTAACCGCACCTATTTTGAGATATGGATCTTCCTTACCTCTTACGCCGTGCCACCAACGATTAAGATCATGGCTGAGTGTTCCCGTACCAACCTTACCAAGCCGGTATTGTTTGGAGATATTTTCAGCTTTTAAAATTATGCTCACTAAATTTATTTTTTTTTAGTTAAAAGACCAATTATTTTTGGGAAGATACAAAAATCCCCCTTTTCTTTTCTTTGACGAGAAGGAGTTGTGAGTTAGAAAACTTGCTTAGTAGTACAATGATTTTTGTAAATTATTAATTGGCTTCTTGTAAACTTTTTGTTAATTGAATCCGGCAATAATCTTTCGTTTTTCAAGGCCCAGCGCTTGAATTTATTTTTTCTTTCTCCCCAGCCAAACAACCGGCTAAACCTCTCCAAGGTTCCCACAGGAATTATTTCCACTTCCTTAAAAAATTCTTCCCCCGCTTTTTCCCAATGTTTGGAATTAAAACTTCTATCTGGATGAGGATCTTCTTCTTTCCATCTAGCAAAAGCTGTTTTATTGAATTTAGAAGGCCTGCCCCCAATGGGAACATGCCAACGGATCTCATCCAAGATCTTTGAATTAACCGCGGGTTCAAAAAAGCGGGCTTCCCCCTCGGGCTTTAACAGCCTGGCAGTCTCCTTCAAAAATAATTTCTCTACTGGGATCGTTAAATGATGTAAAAAGGCTTTTCCTATCACAAAATCAAAGCTATGAGATGACAGTTTGTTTTCCAAAAAATCTCCATCTACAAATTGGATTGGAAATTTAAAAGTAAAATTATCGTTTACCTGTTTTATAATTTCGCCACTTGCCGATGCGATGTCATTGGCATACACCTCGGCACCCAAAGCAGCCATTACTGCCGCATTGGTACAATCGCCACAGCCCATCTCCAATACTTTCTTCCCTTTTATTTTCTCCCGAAAATTGTTTTGATAAAGACCAAACCAACTGGTTTCGGTAGTGGTCGCAGCGTCGAGAAATTTATCGAGGTTATTTATCCAATGAAGGATATTGCTGATAGGATAATTGGCATACAATGTTTCGTAGTGTGCCTTATTTTTTTCCTGATTTAGATCTTTCTCTTCCATTAATTACTTAAATCAGCAAGGTATAATTTTAATTTTTCTTCCCTCTTCACTTTTGACTTTTGACTTTTCACTCCTCACTCCTCACTCTTCTCTCTTATCCCAACCAAACGGACAAACCTCCATCAATCCATCACATAATTTCTCAACTTTCCCAACTGCTGGTAAGGCAGGATATTTTTCAAACAAATCCTCAATTTCTTGCAAAAACATTTTTTTGCCCAGAAATTCAACCTGATAATAAGGAATTTCCACAGATTCAAAATAATCCCTATACTTGATTCCATCGCCAAAAATTTTATCTGAAAACTCCACCCAAATACTGGGAATTCCATAAGCATGGGAAACAATTATTCCGTGTAAAGAAGAAGATATAGTTTTTTCACAGCTCAAAATTTGTTTGGTGACTTCTTCTATATCCATCGTCATGAGATCGATGACCAGAATTTCAGGATCATTTTTAAAATTTTCTACCACCCATTTATAGTCATGATAATGCGGTGTGATACCTAATTTATATTTTTTCTCAATTTCGGGATAATAACATTTTGGCAGTAGCAATGCCGGATCTCCATAAACTTCAGGGCACTCATAACCCAACTCCATTAAAAATTTTCTGGTTTGTGGACCTCGTACTGCACGAAAATCTGCCTTTTCAATTGTTTGTTCCTTATTAATAATGCCACTTCCCCACACAATACTGTTTTTTGTAGCGTGGTGTATGATACTGCCAATAGCTAAATAATTTTTTTTGTTCCACTTATACCAAGGCTGTTTTTTGGGATGTATCCATCTTGTTTCTTTTCCCGAAATTTTCTCTACTAGATATTTGGAAAGCAGATCGCCATAATTTTCTTTTTTCTTAAAGATAAATTTTATCTCGCTCCAGTAAAACAATGGAATGCTTTGGGATGACATCAAATTTAGATTTTCTTAAATTCAAAAGTAATGATTTTTGTTTAGTGTGATTCGTTAATTTGGGATTGGTTAATTCGGGATTCGTAATTTGTTGATTTTAGAATTCTATCTCCTCTCTATCTTTCCACTTATCTCACCTTCTTCTGTTTTCTTTCCCATTTAGGAACCAGGGGTTTAACGAGCTATCCTAATTCCCCACGTTGCTCCTTTACTACATCACATCATCACTCCGTCACATCATAACATTTTCCCTATATTTGAACAAGCCAAAACCATTACCCGACTTGAAATCAAAAAAAATCTTCATCCTGCTTCCCGATGGCGTCGGCTTACGAAATTTCGCTTTTACATCTTTTGTTAAGATAGGAGAACAAATGGGTTGGAACGTGATATTCTGGAATCAAACCCCTTTTGACCTCACCGAATTGGGTTACAAAGAACTCAAACTTCACGGAAAACCTCGCGCTTACACCGATCTTTTAAAACGGGCGAAAATCAATGTGGAGCTGAATTATTTTGAAAAAAAATTTAAAGATAAAGTATACCAAACCTACAAATTCCCTTCCTCCAATAAAGGCATAAAATCCAAAATTAAAAATACAATTGTTACTCAACTCACTAAAATATATAAAGGAGAAAAGGGACTGCAAAAATTACGGGGGAAATTAAAAGCATCCGAAAGAAAATCCGCTTTTTATAAACATTGCAAAGGAGTTTTGGAAAGAGAAAAACCAGATTTTATATTTTGCACCAATCAGCGGCCGGTAAATGCTATTGCCCCCTTAACCGCAGCACAAGACCTGGGGATTCCCACCAGCACTTTTATTTTTTCCTGGGACAATCTTCCCAAGGCAACCATGGTTGTAGAACCAGATTTCTACTTCGTGTGGAGCGAATATATGAAAGATGAATTACTTACGTATTATCCTTTTATTAAGCCAGACAATATCTTTATTACCGGGAGCCCACAGTTCGAACCTCATTTTAATTTGGGCCTTAGAAAGGCAAGAGAAGATTTTTTTCGAGAGAACAACTTAAATCCCGTTAAGGAATATATTTGTTTTAGTGGGGACGATAAAACCACTAGTCCAGATGATCCTCATTATTTACGGGATGTAGCAACAGTAATAGAGAAATTAAATAGTAATGGGGAAAACATTGGAATTATATTTAGGCGATGTCCTGTGGATTTTTCTGATAGATATGATAATGTTTTAAATAAATATCAAAATATGATAGTTTCCCTGGTTCCCAAATGGAAACAAGTTGGTGAGAACTGGAATGCAGTTATCCCAACTAAAGAAGATCTTCAATTACAAATAAATACCATTCTTCATACAGAAGCAGTTATAAATTTAGGCTCCTCAATGGTTTTCGATTATACATTACTAAACAAGCCCTGTCTATATTTAAACTACGATGTTGAAAAACAGATGGATTCCAATTGGTCATCAAAAAAGATTTATAAGTTTGTGCATTTTAGATCTATGCCAAATGGGAAAGAGGTTATTTGGTTAAATTCCAAAACAGAAATTGCACCTAAGCTAAATTTAATTCTAACTAACTCAAGAGAGACCGTTAATCATGCTAAAAATTGGTTCAAAAAAATAAATCTTTCTCCGCCAGAAAAAGCTTCTGAAAGAATCTGGGAGGAAATTGATAAAATCGCAAAAAAATGCACTTAGGCTTTTTAACCTCCGAATACCCACATCCTAAAACGAATCCTGCCGCGGGGATTGGCACCAGCATTAAAAACATGGTTACAGCCCTAGTGGAAAAAGGGGTGAAAGTTTCTCTATTTATCTACGGCCAGACAAGAGATGAGGTTTTTATTGAAGACGGAATAAAATTTCATTTGATAAAGCAGCAAAAATATATGTTTCTAGGCTGGTACCTGCACCGGAAATTTCTTCAGCATTACCTCAACAAAGCAATTGTACAAGACAAAATAGGCGCTATTGAAGCCCCTGACTGGACCGGGATTACCGCTTTTATGAATCTCAAATGTCCGCTAGTAATTAGAATGAATGGCAGTGACACCTATTTTTGCCATCTTGAAAACCGGGCGCAGAAAAAAAAGAATTTCTGGTTTGAGAAAAAAGCATTTACAGGAGCAAATCACCTGCTTTCTGTGAGTGAATTCACCGCGAAGAAAACCACAGAACTTTTCAGCTTAAAAAAAGAAATTGAAGTCATTCCCAATTCGGTGGATATAAACTATTTTAAACCCAACAATACCGAGATTGAACCTAATACCATTCTTTATTTTGGAAGCATCATCAGAAAAAAAGGGATTTTGGAACTAGCAGAAATCTTTAACCTTATAGTGGAGGCGAAACCAACAGCCAGGCTTCTTTTTGCAGGAAAAGATGTAAAAGATCATTTTACAGGCAGTTCCACCAAACAATTGATACTTGATAAACTTTCTCCAGTAGCCAAGAAAAACACAGCATCGCTTGGCGTGCTTCCTTATGAAAAGGTATTAACACAGATTGGCAAAGCCCAAGTAATTGTACTCCCCAGTTTTGCGGAAGCTTTACCAATGACGTGGATAGAAGCAATGGCGATGGAAAAGGCAATGGTAACATCAAATATTGGCTGGGCAAAAGAAGTGATGATAGATGGTATAACCGGGTTTACTGTAGACCCAAAAGAGCATCAGGAATACGCTAGGAAAGTCCTGCAATTATTGGAAAATCCTAAGCTTGCAAAGGAAATGGGAAAATCGGCCCGGCAACAGGTGGTAGCTAAATTTTCTACGCAAGTGGTTGTAGAAAGGAATATTGAGTTTTATAAAAGTGTGATTAAAAAAAGTTAAGGGATCTCATGAGTGTGGTTCATACTATGAGATTGCTTCAGTCGCCTTTGCGGCTCCTTCGCAAAGACGATAAGTACGTCTATGCGAGCGAAAATGGAAACATTCAACTCAGTCGAAATATAATTGAGCGATGCAATCTCATGTGAGGAGTCCCGCTCGTGAGATTGCTTCAGTCGCCTTGGCGGCTCCTTCGCAAAGACGGTGAGAAGTGGCAACTCCTTCGCAATGCTGAAGGAAACGACTTTGCGAGCGAAAACTAGAAGTATTCAACCTACATAAAATACAACTGAACGATGCAAACCCTTTTTTGGAGTTGGTATCATGAGATTGCGTCAGTCGCGAGGCTCCCTCGCAAATCGATAGTAATTGCGTCGGTCATGATTGCTTCAGTCGCTTGGCTCCTTCGCAACTCCTTCGCAAATGGGTAGAGATTTCTTTGGTCGCAGTACTTATTTTCGTTGAAACCAATTTTCAATTTTTAGTTTCTTCAGATATTTAAAATCTTTTATGTTATCAGTTACTAAAGTTAAATTATTTACGATTGCGGTAACTCCAATTATTAAATCAAACTCATCGTGCATTGGCGTACCATTATTTCTTAAGCGAACTTTTTCTTCAGCATATTTTTCGACAACTCCATAAATTGGTATTACTGATAATCCGCTGATAAATTTAGAAACGGCTTGATGAGATTTATTTGGATTCTCACTGTTTTCCGCACCATATTTTAGTTCAAACACAGTTAATTCTGAAATAAAGCAATTCTCAATACCTATACTTCTTATTAATTCGTCAAGATTCAATTTTCCACGAAGGAAAAACACGCAAGTATTCGTGTCCAGTAAATACTGCATAAATGATTAAAATTTCAAATCTTCACGATTAAACTTTCTACTCTCTTTAATTTCTTTAGAGATTTTTTCTGCTGAATTTTCAGAACCAAAGGCTCCAAAAGAATTAAAGAAATCCCTATCCCTACTTTTCCGGTCTTTTTTCAGGGATTTCGCAAGTTTTTCTAATAATTCAATCTTACTAATCCAATTTAGTCCCTCAAAAAGATCTGAATAGGTATTTACGATATATTTTTCGGCAACTGTCATTATTATAACTTTTATTCAAATATACTAAATTTTAATTTTTGTCGGGACTGTTGTCTTGTATTGTCACCAACAGTTGGGATTGATTCAAAATGGTCGTGTAACAGGATTTGCAAGCGAACAGGTGGTAGCAAAGTTTTTTACGGAGGTGGTGGTTGAGAGGAATATTGGGTTTTATAAAAGTGTGATTAAAAAAAACATTCTGTCTTAACAATTATAGGATTGCGTCGGTCGTGAAATACTCCTTCGCAAAGACGATAAGTACGTCTTTGCGAGCGAAAACCAGAAACCTTCAATCAACATAAAATATAACTGAGCGACGCAATCCCATATTTGGAAATAAACATCATGAAATTGCCGCGGTCGTGATTGCTTCGGTCGCAGAGGCTCCCTTGCAACTCCTTTGCCGCTCCTTTGCAATGAGTGGTGAGTAAATGAAATCCAACTAATTAAAATTAAACACCCACCCATCTGACAGATCCTTCCACTCTGGATTTAAGGAATTAATCAATTTTTCCTTGTTAGCTCTGCTACCGGCCTTCAGTTTCTTTTCATAAGAAATCGCTTCTATAATACTAGAAAACTCTTTGAAATATACCAATTGATCACAATTATATATCGAGGAAAAACCTATATAAGCTTTTGTTTTATGTTGGTAAATCCTTTTAACTAGATTTGAAGTCACCCCAGTATAAAGTACCGTGTGATTTTTGTTAGTAATAATATAAACCGCGGAAAATTGCATTTTTAAATATACATATTATATAGATAATTTATTTACTCAAGTTTCAACCCTTGGGAACGTCATTGCGAGCGAAAGCCAAAAGCCTTCAAATTAGTTGAAAATCCGGTGAGCGAAGCAATCCCATCTTTGGAGTTAACATCATGGGATTGCCGCAGTCGTAAAAACTCCCTCGCAATGACGGGTGGGAAGAACGCAACGGTCGTAAAGACTCCTTCGCAATGACGGGTGAAATCCTAAATTATATCTTTTTGTATTATTTGATAATCCATTACCTTTAACTCCAAACCGTCAATAAATGCCCAAACGTAAAATCTGCGTGGTAGTTACTGCCCGACCTTCTTATAGCAGAATAAAATCTGCTTTAACAGCTATTCAAAATCATCCGGATCTGGAATTACAATTAGTAATTGCCGGTTCGGCCTTGCTAGATAGGTATGGAAATGCAGTAGATTTTATTGAAAAAGATGGATTTCCAATTGCTGCCAAGGTATTTATGGTGCTTGAAGGTGAAAACCCCACCACCATGGCCAAAACCACTGGGCTTGGGGTGATGGAGCTTACCAATGTGTTCTACAACCTTAAACCCGATGCTGTTGTTACCATTGCCGACAGATTTGAAACTATTGCAACTTCCATTGCAGCGGCATATCAGAATATCCCACTCGTACATATTCAGGGCGGGGAAGTAACTGGTAGTATCGATGAAAAAGTTAGGCACGCAAATACGAAGCTTGCAGACCTTCATTTAGTAGCAAGTGAAGATGCCAGGGAACGCGTTATCAAACTAGGTGAAAATCCTGAAAAAGTCATTAATACCGGATGCCCTTCTATAGATCTGGCAAAAGAAATTTCCAAGTCTCCAAATCTTGATTTTAACCCTTTAGATAAATATGGAGGTGTTGGTGCTCAACTTAAGTGGGAAAATGGCTATATAGTCGTAATGCAACATCCTGTAACCACTGAATATAAGGAGTCTAAGAATCATATTCAGGAGACGTTAAAAGCCATAAAATCTTTAAACTATCCCACATTCTGGTTCTGGCCAAATGTAGATGCCGGTTCCGATGGGACTTCAAATGGGATCAGGGCTTTTCGAGAACTGGAACAGCCTACCAATATCCATTTCTTTAAAAACATGGAACCTTTGGATTTTTTGAAATTACTTAGCAATTCCAAAGCACTTGTTGGCAATTCCAGTGCTGGCCTAAGGGAATGTGCCTATTTAGGTCTTCCAGTAGTAAATATAGGGAACCGCCAATTCCGAAGGAATCGTGCTGAAAATGTTACTGATGTTTCTTATAATCAGATAGAAATAGAATCTGCAATAAGAACAGCTATAAATTCAAGAAGTTTTGAAGTTTCTACAATATATGGAAATGGAGATGCTGGCGCCAAAATAGCCAACATTCTTGCAACTACAGAATTGACCTTCAGCAAAACAATAACCTATTAAAGAGCTACTTTATACATTATAAATTCCAAAATTAACAGGGCAATGAAAGTACTAGGAATAATCCCAGCTCGAGGCGGAAGCAAAGGAATCCCAAAGAAGAATATCAAATTATTGGGAGGAATCCCATTATTGGAATATACGGCCAAATCTGCTTTGGCTTCAAAATTACTTAGCCGGGTGATACTTAGTTCTAATGATAATGAAATTATTGAAGTTGCAAAAAAAATAGGTTTAGATGTCCCTTTTATACGGCCAGAAAATTTATCCCAAGATGACACTCCCTCCCTTTCCGCAATTAAACATGCCCTGGCATTTTTTGAAGCCAAAAATGAAAAATTTGATGCAATTTGCCTATTACAAGTTACTACCCCATTTAGAGAGGAAGGCCTCATCGATAAATCCATCCAAAAATTCGAGAGCGAAAATTTGGAGTGCCTAATTTCAGTAAGGGAAGTACCCACCGATTTTAATCCGCATTGGATATTTGAAGCAGACGCTAATAATCATCTTAAAATCGCAACCGGAGAAGATAAAATAATTTCCAGACGACAAGATTTACCAAAAGCTTTTCATCGCGATGGTGCCATTTATATTACCAAGACAGATGTCATATTAAATCAGGATTCACTTTATGGAAATTCCATAGGCTATATAGAATCTAAAAATAATTTCTATGTAAATATAGATACCCAAAAGGATTGGAACCTAGCTGAAGATATAATCAAAAAAACAGAAGGCTAATGTGCGGAATAGCGGGTATAATTTCTTCCGAAGCATCGGAAAAGGATCTTAAAGCAATGCTAAAAAAACAAGTTCATCGCGGTCCAGATTACACGGGAATTTTTATAGATGAGGGTTTTGCTGCACTAGGACACAACAGGCTTGCAATTATCGACCTTTCTCCAGATGCAAATCAACCATTTACCGATATTTCTGGGAGGTACCAACTCACCTTCAATGGCGAGATCTATAATTATAAAGAACTTAAAGAGGAATTAAAAAACTCTTACCATTTTAAAACCACTTCGGACACAGAAGTACTGCTTGCAGCTTATATTAAATGGGGCAAGAAATGTTTGGACAAATTTATTGGCATGTTTGCTTTTACAATTTGGGACATCAAGGAAAAATCGCTTTTTGCAGCCAGGGATCGGTTTGGGGTAAAACCTTTTTTTTATACTCAGGAAAACGGTTTCTTATACTTCAGCAGTGAGATCAAGGCTATCCGCTCGGTTTTAAAACGAAATTTACCCAACGAAAAAGTGTGGGCCACTTATTTTACTTATGGCTCTTATGGATTGCCAGATGAAACATTTTTTGAAGATATCCATCAACTTCCAGGAGGCCATTTTTTAACATTTTCCAATGAGAAATTAGTAATAAAGAAATGGTATAATTTTACGGAAGCAGTGTCAAAGATCGATACTAAAAATAGCTTTGAAGAAGCAAAGAATATTTATTTGAGTCTTTTAAAAGATAGCATCGCGCTTCGGTTTAGAGCCGATGTTCCTCTTGGTTTTAATATTAGCGGGGGCGTTGATAGTTCATTGCTTCTTGCCTTGGTTAATGAATTTGAAGATAAAAAAAGGATCAATGCCTATACCTTTTATACGGGAGATTTAAAATATGATGAACTCCCCTGGGTAGAAAAAATGATTTCTACTACCAAAAACCCACTTACAAGTGTAAAATTTGTTGCTAGGGAAGTTGAAAATTCAGCAAAATTAATAGCAGAAATACAAGATGAACCTTTTGGGGGAATCCCCACGCTGGCCTATTCCAAGATTTTTGAACAGGCGCAAAAAGATGGGATAAAAGTTTTGCTGGATGGACAGGGCATGGATGAGCAATGGGCTGGTTATGATTATTATCTTCCAAAAACCGATTCTCAAAACATCATTCAGGGAGTAGGAAATAACAGTCCGTACAAACCCAATGTCTTAACTGATAAACTAAGATTACTTGCGGAGAA
The DNA here is from genome assembly GCF_007827275.1 of Gillisia sp. Hel_I_86. Taxonomy (NCBI): domain Bacteria; kingdom Pseudomonadati; phylum Bacteroidota; class Flavobacteriia; order Flavobacteriales; family Flavobacteriaceae; genus Gillisia; species Gillisia sp. Hel_I_86. The sequence goes on from NZ_VISE01000001.1 coordinate 599,194, forward strand.
ACCATCTTATCCCCAACTTTTTGACAACAACCTTCAAAACAAGCAATTCCGGGACCTGTTTTATACCAAAATTCCCCGTGCACTTAGATTCAATGACCGGATCTCTATGGCGTATAGCACAGAACTTCGGGAACCCTTCCTAGATCACCGACTTGTAGAGTTCGCTTTTGCCCAACCTCCAGAATTTAAAATTCATCATAGGGTTCAAAAATATATGCTTAGGGAAATTTTGAAATCTGTGGCTCCCCAGGATATTTCCTTTGCTCCCAAACGCCCTTTGCAAACTCCTCAACGAGAATGGCTAGGAGAAGAACTTAAAGAATGGGTAGAGTCAAACTTAGCAAACCTTAAGGATTTAGATTGGTTCGATAATAATCAAATCGAAAAAGAATGGCAGGCCTATCTCGTTGGGAACCAAGAATCAAGTTTTCATATTTGGCAATTGGTGAATGCTGCGATGTTATTAAAATAAACAGTTATCAGTTATCAGAAAATAAAAAGTTAATCCGTAAATTAAAAGTTTTATTGTAAATTTCTCACTACTCACTACTCACTACTCACTACTCACTCCTCACTACTCACTACTCACTACTCACTACTCCTTCACTACTCACTCCTTCACTACTCACTCCTTCACTCCTCACCCTATACAGTATCTATAAAATTCTTTTCCGTACGATTAAAGACTACCAATCCGAATAAAAACAAGGATATTGAAATTATCAACGTATAAGTGAATCCAAACCACGTAAATGTTCCAGTATCTAGAATCATATATCGGAATCCCTCTATAATTTGGGTCAACGGATTATATTGAACGATCCACGCATAATCCGGCATTTTGTTTTCAACTTCACTCAAGGGATAAGGTACAGCAGAAAAATAAACCAATAATGAAGTTGCAAATCCCACCAGAACCGTAAGATCCCTATATTTTGTTGTAAAGGCAGAGATGATCATTCCAAGACCCAAGCCAAGCATAGCCATCATTATAATATAAATGGGAAGCAAAAGAAGATTAAGATTGGGACTTATTTCGACTCCGCTCCAAACCACATAAATGTAAGAAACCAGCAATACCAAAAGCTGAATCCCAAATTTGAACAAGTTTGTTATCACATTCGAGAGAGGCATGATTACTCTTGGAAAATATACCTTACCAAAAATTCCGGCATTGGCCCTAAAAGTATCGGAGGTTCCTGTAAGACACTGGCTAAAGTAATTCCAGGCGGTTATACCTGTAAGGTTAAATAAAAAAGGAGGTACATCACCGGTAGGGATATTGGCAATGTTATTAAACACCAATGTGAATGTAATCGCCGTAAACATTGGCTGTATAAAATACCATAATGGACCAAGAATAGTTTGTTTATAAACGGTAACAATATTCCGTTTCACAAAAAGTATCAAAAGATCCCTATAACGCCAGATCTCCTTAAAATTAAGATCGATCAGTTTTCGTTTGGGGGTTATTTCGTAAAGCCAGTCATTATTCGCTTCGCTCATAAAAGTGAAGAGTGAAGGGTGAAGGGTGAAGAGTCTTCTGTCAAAGGACGAGATTCAAGAGTGAAGGGTGAAGGGGTGTTTTTCATGATGGATGGTTTCATTATGATTTTCTGTTTATATAATTTCTAAAACCGAGCAACATTTTTCGGACTTCGATTATTTTATCAAAAATTTCGTTTTGTTCTTTTATATATTTCAATCTAACGCCAATTAAAAGCTGAGTTTCAATTTCAGCTAGTGACCCAGTTGCCATGTTTATAAAATAAAGTAATTCCTTATCCCCTTTTCGCGCTGATCCCTCAGCTATATTTGAGGGTATTGAAACTGCTGCCCTGCGTAACTGATTAGTCAATCCATACATTTCAGAAGAAGGAAAAGTAGAAGTTAGTAGATAAATTTGTTCTACCAAATCCATAGCTTTTTTCCATACTTCCAGATCCTTATGATTCATTTTTTAATCCTTATTATAATTATCCATTCACTCCTAACTCTTCACCCTTTTCTCTTTCACACTTCACCCCTTCACTCTTCACTTCCAAAACCTATTCAAAATTCCGCATCGCATTTCTCCACCATTTTTTAAACTGGGCAATTTTTCCGGGAGCTTCCCCATAAGCGTTGTATTTATTGTAGGAATAGCCATAACCGTAGCCATAGCCATAGCCATAGCCGTAACCATAGCCATATTTTGCGCGATGTTGGAAATAGTTAAGTACAAAGCTAATATTCTTGATCTCTCCTTTAGAATATTTCTCATTTATAGACTCTAGCATCCCTCTTTTGGTATAATCTTGTCTTATCAAAAATAGCGTGGTATCTGCATATTTAACCAAATTCATGGCATCGGCGACAATTCCAATGGGGGGCGTATCCATTATGATATAATCATATTTCTCCTTTAACTCATTCATTAAAGTTTCCATTTCATCTGTCATCAATAATTCTGAAGGGTTTGGTGGAATGGGTCCTGCCGTCACTACATCCAAAAAAGGAATTTTACTGGGTTGGATGATATCATCTACCGAATTATTGCCGATTAGATAATTTACTACCCCAAGATCGTTGTCCAATTCAAAGTCATCAAAAATCTTAGGCTTACGTAAATCCAGTCCCAATAATACCGTTTTCTTTCCGCTTAATGCAAAAACAGTCGCCAAGTTCATGGCACAAAAGGTTTTTCCTTCCCCAGAAACCGAAGAAGTGATCATTACGGTTTTGGAACCGGTAACACTCAGCTTTTTATACATGAATTGCAAACTACTCCGAATTCCCCGAAAACCTTCTGAAATGGCCGATTTTGGTTTTTCGAAAACCACCAAATTAGAATCCACCTTGTTCTTCCCTATCAACCCTAAAATTGGAATAGGGGACAATCTCGAAACTTCTTGTGCATTTAATACATTGGTATTTAAGAAAACTATAAGAAATACAAAAACCAACGGGATAACAGCCCCCACCAATAATGCCATCACATAGTTTAATTGGGTATTAGGCCCTATTTGACCCCCTCCGGTATCTTTAGCACCGTCTATAATCATTACATCACTTACATTCGCTGCTTTTATCAAACTGGCCTCACTTCTCTTTTCTAAGAAAAGATTATAGGTCTTTTCACTAATACTATATTTACGCTGAATCTTTAAAAGATCTTGCTCTTCCTGCGGCAATTTTTTTATTGCGGCTTCAGATTGAGCAATTTGTCCATTGATAGATCTTAATTCTCCTTGTAACAATCCCGTTGAAGAACTGATATTCTCCAGAAGTACTGTTTTTACAGAATTGATCTGCCTGTCGATATCTGCAAACACCGGGGAGTTTTCTTTTAAGGAATATTGATACTTACTTCGCTCCTGAGATAATTCCAAAATTTTTCCTACCCCAGATGTAATACTTCCTTCATTAATACCTGCAACCGAAGGTGCTGGAACATTGCTATAATCTGTCTTGGTTTGCAAGTAACTTTCTAGTGTATTAAAATAAGCTAGTTGCCTTCTTATATCTTCTTTCCGCACATCAAATCCTGCAAGTTTTGAGGAAATTTGAGAGCTTTCTGCAGAGATATCGAGAATAGCATTCTCATTCCTAAAATCGTTTAATTCGTCCTCAACATCTTTTAATTCCCGAGATTTTACAGCTAAACTGCTGTCTATAAACCTGATTGTTTTTGTGGCGAACAAATTTTTGCGCTCCAACATATTCTCGCTCAGCACGGCAACGGTTCCATTTAAATACTCAACAATCCTCGCTTTATTACCACCGCTCATTGACAAATTTAGCATAGAGCCATTCATATTATCTGCTCCAATGGACACTCCCCGATATTGCCCAACCGCTGAATCAAAATTCAAGAAATTTATATAGAAGGGTTTTGCAACTTGCAAGGCCTGCTTACTCCTATTTATTGCCCCGCTGAAAAAAGGTAATTGAATAGGTTCTCCTACCTTAAAATCCCTGCTGAAATCTTGGGTATCCAAGCTCAAGGAGCCCTTCTCTTTGGTCCCGTAATTTTGAGTGGAAAGTGAAGATGGAATATCAGCTTTTAAATTAAACGTGTTTTCAGATTTAAAAGTAATGGTAATTGGCAAGTTAATAGCCTGAAACCTACTTGTGTCTACTTCAACTATAAATGGAGCAGTCCCATAGGCATCTATTCTCTGATATTCCCCATCGCTTAAATATTGAAGATAATATTGTAGCTTTTCTACCACCTCTTCATTATGGGATCTAGACTTTAAAATTGTGGTTGCCGTACTCACTTTATCTGAAACCCCTCCCCAATTAAAAGTAAGACTTGTATTGGTGGTAAAAAATGGGTTTTGATCGTCTTTTATGGAAATCGAATTCCCCAACTGGTAAACGGGTAGTTTTCTAACATTGTTGTAATAGGCAACTGCCATGCTTATCCCCACAGAAACTAGAATAAGTTGCCAGTAACTTAGAATTTTAAGGATAAATCCCTTAAAATCGAAAGTGGAACCTACGTCCGAGATATGATCATCTTCATTCGCCATAATTATCTTGTGAAAATTAAGATTACAGAAGTCAGCAAAGTAACCACTCCTACAATATCCCTGGCGGTCGCTAAGCCCGTGGTACCAAATCCCAATGCTTTTTGAGGTAATGGATCTACCAAGATTAGATCATTGGGTTGAATATAATAATACGGACTTTTTGTTGCTGTTATCGAAGTAAGATCTATACTATGAATTTTTTCACCTCCCGGGTACTGCCTGATAATTTTAATATTGGTTAAGTCTCCATATTCTGTAACTCCTCCTGCATTTGCCACAGCTTCCATAATGGTTACCTGTTCTTTATATACCACTTGGCTACCAGAGCCTATTTCACCTAATGTTGTATAACGTATTCCTGCCAATTTCACAGTGACAAAAATATTTGCTTCATCTTTAAAATATTGATCCAACAATTCTTTTTCTATTCGTTCCCGCACCTCCTCTACGGTAAAACCCATGACATTGATCTCACCTAAGGACGGAATCCTAATATTACCATGCGGATCTACCAAAAAGCCATCATAATATAAACGTTGTTCTCCTGTTGCACTTACATTAGCTTCATTAATTGGATTAAACATGCCAACCAATTCCTGATCGAGGGCTTTTACACGAATGCTCAAAAGGTCATTTATCTGGATCCTATATGGTTTTTGAAGACGCTGAATTTGAACAATACTATCAGCCGCTGTTGCATCCTGCTGTAAATAGGTGATCTTCTTTGTGGAAATGCAAGAGGTGAAACTTAAAACCACAATTCCAATTAATGCTAATAATTTATAATTCATAAGCGGGGAGCGATGTAAATAAATTCAGCAACACTTGATGCAGTGCATAAGTTTATGCAATTCATAATAGTTAAATATACCACGAAAGTTAAACCTGAAAAACAAATATAACGGTTGTGGGCTAATAATAAAATTTATCTTCTTTTAACTCCGTAAATTCTAGCTATTTTTGCAAAAAATTATTCTGTGAATTACTTATCGGTTGAAAATATAGCTAAATCTTTTGGGGAAGTCGGACTGTTCTCCAATATTTCTTTCGGGATCAATGAAGGACAAAAAGTAGGCTTTGTAGCTAAAAACGGAAGTGGAAAAACCACTTTGCTGCATATTTTGGCAGGTACCGAGTCTCCAGATGAAGGACGGGTGGTGTACAGGAAAGATATTACTTCGGCATTTTTAGCCCAAGAACCAGATTTGGATCCTAATTTAACTGTAGAAGAAACTATTTTCGCTTCAGATAATGAAATCATGCGGGTAATTGCCCAATACGAAAAAGCCCTCGAAAACCCCAATGATGCCGATGCCTATCAGAAAGCCTTCGAACTTATGGAAATGCATCAGGCATGGGATTTTGAAACTCAATATACCCAGATCCTTTTCAAGATGAAACTGGATCAGTTAGACAAAAAAGTGGGGGATCTTTCGGGCGGACAGAAGAAACGGTTGGCGTTAACAGTGATGCTCTTAAGCAAACCAGATTTTATTATTCTGGATGAGCCTACCAACCACCTCGATTTGGATATGATAGAATGGTTGGAAGAATTCTTCCGGAAAGAGAATTTTACCATTTTCATGGTAACCCATGATAGGTATTTTCTTGAGAATGTGTGCAACGAGATCGTGGAATTGGAAGATGGAAATCTTTATACCTATAAAGGAAATTACTCCTATTATTTGGATAAAAAAGATGCGAGAATAGAGGTAGATCAAATAAATACCGATAAAGCAAAGCAACTTTTTAAAAAGGAACTGGATTGGATGCGCAGGCAGCCAAAAGCCCGGACCACCAAATCCAAATCCCGTATAGACGATTTTCATGAAATCAAGGATCGAGCTTCCAAAAGGCGCAAAGATCACCAGGTTCAGCTGGAAATCAATATGGAACGTTTGGGAAGCAAGATCGTAGAGATCCACAAGATCTCTAAAAGCTACGAAGGCAAACAACTCTTGGATAAATTTGAATACAACTTTCAAAAAGGGGAGCGTATCGGGATCATTGGGAAAAACGGAACCGGAAAATCCACATTTTTAAACATTTTAACCAGTGCGGTAAAGCCAGATTCCGGAAAAGTGATTATTGGAGACACCATTAAATTTGGATATTATACGCAAGGTGGAATTCAGGCTAAACCGGGTCAAAAAGTGATCGATGTGATTCGTGAGTTTGGAGATTTCATCCCATTGCAAAAAGGAAGACAGATTTCTGCACAGCAGCTATTGGAACGTTTCCTTTTCGATCGTAAAAAGCAATACGACTTTGTAGAGAAGTTAAGTGGTGGAGAACGCAAGCGGCTTTATTTGTGTACTGTTCTTATTCAGAATCCAAACTTTCTGATCTTGGATGAACCAACAAACGATCTGGACATTGTTACCCTAAACGTCTTGGAGAATTTCTTGCTGGATTTCCCTGGTTGTTTGGTTGTGGTTTCTCACGACAGGTATTTTATGGATAAAATCGTGGATCATCTTTTTGTTTTTAAAGGTCATGCTGAAGTGGAAGATTTCCCGGGCAATTATTCCGATTACCGGGAATATGAATCCAGCCAGATTGCTGAAGCCAACGGAAAACCAAAAAATACTGAAGCAAAAGCAACTTCGGTTAAAGTTGAAAACAAAGAAGATAGTGGACTAACCTATAACGAAAAGAAGGAATTCAATAAGCTCGAAAAAGAAATCGCTAATCTAGAGAAGAAGAAAGAAAAAATCCAGCAACAATTTTTAGAGCCATTAAATGCAGATGAGATTGCTGAAAAATCCATAGAATTAAAGGAGGTTTCTGATAGTATTGAAACAAAAACAGAGCGCTATTTTGAATTGGGGGCTAAAGAAGCCTAAACGTGAGGGGTGAAGGGCGAGGGGTTCAGGTTTCTGAAATTTTGAATTTTGAAAATTAATGAAATGTCACCTCGAGCGTCCCGACAGCTTCGGGAGAGAGGTAATTTTAACTTTTAAAAAAATTGCACCAAATTTTAGCATACATAAAATTCTTGTACAAATCTACCAATCAACATGGGGTACACTCGCCTTTTGTATATGACCTGCTTACAAAATGTCTTTATTCAAAAGAAAACAATCCTCATAAAAACAAGTTTCAAGAATATTACACCAAACTCCGAAACGACAAAAAAACCATCAAGGTAACGGAGTTTGGTGCTGGAAGTCGGGTTTTTAAATCCAATGATCGCCAGGTTTCAGCTATCGCAAAAAATGCAGGAATTCCTTTAAAGAGAGCACTTCTTTTAAACAAATTGGTTTCTTATTTTCAGTTTGAATCTGGGCTGGAACTAGGAACCTCTATTGGGATCTCATCCATGGCAATTGCCATGGGAAACCCTATTTCACTAACCACGCTAGAAGGTTGCCCAGAAACGGCCAAAGTAGCTCAAAGCTATTTTAAGGAATTTGGATTAAAAAACATCAATCTACAAATTGGGGAATTCGATATAAGTCTGAATTCCATCTTAAAAGAACCACATCAAAAATTCGATCTCATTTATTTTGACGGAAACCATCAAAAAGAACCTACTTTAAAATACTTTGAAACACTTTTACCTTTGGCCCATAACAATTCGGTTTTTATATTTGATGATATCCATTGGTCCCAAGAAATGGAGGAAGCTTGGGAAGAGATAAAAGAATACCCTGAAGTGAGGGTAACGATAGATAGTTTTTTCTGGGGAATTGTTTTTTTTAGAAAAGAGCAGGAAAAAGAGCATTTCACAATTCGATTGTAACAAATATCAAAACTGGTCGTCCTATTGAGGCTATAAATTTATTGGAACTATACTATGAGCAAGGTTATTGAGATACGAAGCATTACTCGGGATTTTCCCTTAGGACAAGAGATCATTAAGGTTTTAAAGGGAATAGATCTGGATATAGAAAGAGGAGAATATGTAGCATTTATGGGACCTTCCGGTTCTGGAAAATCCACTTTAATGAATCTCCTTGGTTGCCTGGACACACCAACTTCTGGTCAATATATTCTTAACGGGAACGATGTAAGTAAGATGAGTGACGATGAACTTGCAGAAATTCGCAACAAGGAAATTGGTTTTGTGTTCCAAACTTTTAATTTATTGCCACGAACCACCGCACTGGAAAATGTTGCATTGCCCATGGTGTATGCCGGTTTCTCTAAAGCCGAGCGTAAAACTCGCGCAGAAGAAGTGCTTGCCAATGTTGGGCTAGCCGATAGAATGGACCATAAACCCAATCAGTTATCGGGAGGGCAGCGTCAGCGTGTGGCAGTAGGAAGGGCCTTGGTTAACAAACCCTCCATTATTCTTGCCGATGAGCCAACCGGAAACCTGGATTCTATTACTTCTTTGGAGATCATGAATTTATTTGATGAGATTCATGCTGCTGGAAACACGGTGATCCTAGTAACTCATGAAGAGGATGTTGCAAAACATGCCCACAGAATTATAAGACTTAGAGATGGAATTGTTGAAAGTGATGTTCGAAAAGAGACCATAGCTTCAGATAAAAGTTTATAAAATAAGAATCTAAACGAAGCATTACCTTTACCAAAAAGAGATTCCTCCTACCGTCGGAATGACAAATACACAAATGTCATTCTGAAAGTAGTGCAATGAAGTGAAGAATCTCAAAGACATTACTGTATTATAATCAAGAACCTCGGGGCAAGCCCACGAGGTATGCATTGGAAACTATTTTTAAAAAATTCGAGGCAAGCCTCGGGGGATTAAACCCTCGATGAGGGATTAAATGCTTCTCGACTGCGCTCGAAGCGACAATACTTAAAAAATTATTTCTATCCAGATAGCTATCCGGACGTCGAAATGGAAATAATTGAACTTGGCTTTTAAAGTTCATTTTCTTACCTTGTATTAAATTCATCTACAAAATGATCGATTTTGACAGGGAAACCTGGATTTATTTATTGATAATTGCAGCTGTGATCACCTATTTTCTTTGGAATAAAGGCAGTGCAAGTAGACTTCGCAAACATAAAAAAAACAAAAATTTCAGGATGCGCTATTTAGCACGCAAAAAGAAAAAGAAAGCTGGGTAGCCCGATTTAAAAATTCACATGTATTGATATTGGAAAAGTATATTTAAATGTATTTCTAGCTAGGACGTCACCCGGTCCCGAAGGCTTTCGGGATGGTTTCAGGGTCTAGTTATGGTTAGATTCTACTCATGTTAGATGCTGAAATAATTCCGATAACTATCGGAACAGCATGACGGTCTAATTACAAATTCAATTTTATGAGTAAATACAGACATACATTTCCTTAATTACCTTCTTTGAATGTTTGTATCTTTGAGTTTTTCAAAATAAAATCAACATGAAAATATACACCAAAACCGGTGATAAAGGAACTACTTCCCTATTTGGGGGAACCAGGGTTCCAAAACACCACATTCGAATAGAGAGTTACGGAACAATAGATGAATTGAATTCACATATTGGGCTGGTAAAAGATCAGGAAGTTGGGGACCAAACCCGGAACATATTAAATAGGATCCAAGATAGGTTGTTTACCATAGGAGCAACCCTTGCAACAGATCCTGAAAAGGCAGTTTTAAAAAGCGGACAGGAACGTTTAAATATCCCTACGATAACAGCAGAAGACATCCAACTTCTGGAAAAGGAAATGGATTCCATGAATGAGGAGCTGCCAGAAATGACTCATTTTGTGCTTCCCGGAGGGCATTCCTCTGTGTCAATATGTCACATAGCTCGCTGCGTTTGCCGTCGTGCAGAGCGTTTATCTACAGCTCTTTACGAGTTAAGTCCGTTCGACGAATTGGTTTTACAATACCTTAACAGGCTATCTGACTACCTATTTGTGCTGGCACGGAAATTGTCCAAAGACTTACATGCAAATGAGGTAAAATGGATTCCTGAAAAGAGGAATTAAACAAATTGAAAATTATTCAGCTAGCTTGGAGATTTCTTGAAGAAATTGACATTTTAGACCATGTTCTTAACATTATTGACTAAATAATAGATTTTTTACTTGCCTATTACAACAAAAAAATTATTTTTGCAAAAAATAAACACCGATAAATCAATGTATTGGACATTAGAATTGGCATCTTATTTAAGCGATGCACCTTGGCCGGCAACAAAAGATGAATTAATTGACTACGCAATTCGAACGGGAGCACCATTAGAAGTAGTAGAAAACCTTCAATCCATAGAGGATGAAGGAGATTCATATGACTCTATTGAAGAAATCTGGCCCGACTATCCTACAGACGAAGATTACCTTTGGAACGAGGATGAATATTAGAAAAACATAACACGTAAATACTAAAAAAGTCTCCCAAAAGAGGCTTTTTTTTTGCGTACATTTGAACCATATTAAACACAAAAAACTATGAGTTTTTTAGATTCTGTATTAAAAGTCTTTGTTGGCGATAAGTCCAAGAAAGACGTTAAAGAAATACAACCTATAGTAGAGAAAATCAAAGCTTTGGAAAAGGAGTTCGAAGCGCTTTCTTTAGATGAACTACGGGAAAAAACAGTTGTTTTTAGAAAGAAAATCGCCGATGGCACTAAAGATATCCGCTCAAAAATTGAAGCCTTAAACAGCGAAGCAGATGCATCTGAAGATATTACCAGAAATGAAGATATCTACGCAGAGGTCGATGCCTTAAAGGATGAAATGTATAATACCACAGAAGGTATCCTTAACGACATTCTTCCCGAAGCCTTTGCTACCGTAAAAGAAACGGCCAAACGTTTTGTATATAATCCCAAGCTAAAGGTTACCGCTACAGCTTTCGATAGAGAAATCTCTGCAGAGAAAGACTATGTGGAGTTGGAAGGAGATCATGCAATTTGGAGCAACTCTTGGGATGCTGCCGGAAAACCGATCACTTGGGACATGATTCATTATGATGTTCAGTTAATTGGTGGTGTGGCCATGCACCAAGGTAAAATTGCCGAAATGCAAACTGGGGAAGGTAAGACACTCGTTGCAACCCTTCCCATGTATTTAAATGCCTTAAGCGGAAACGGGGTACACCTTGTGACCGTGAACGATTATTTGGCAAAAAGGGATAGCGCTTGGATGGCTCCCATTTTTCAGTTCCACGGAATTAGTATCGATTGTATAGATTATCACAGGCCAAACTCTGCTGCAAGAAGAAAAGCATATAATGCAGACATCACGTATGGCACCAACAATGAGTTTGGTTTCGATTATTTAAGGGATAACATGTCCCATTCTCCAGATGATTTGGTGCAACGCCCACACAATTTTGCAATTGTAGATGAGGTGGATTCGGTTTTGGTAGATGATGCAAGAACACCTTTGATCATTTCAGGTCCTATTCCAAAAGGAGATATTCATGAATTTGAAGCTTTAAAACCTGCAATCCAGAATATTGTAGACGTTCAGAGAAGTCATCTGATCAAGGTGCTAGCTGAAGCCAAAAAATTGATAGCTGCCGGTGACACTAAAGAAGGTGGACTTCAACTTTTAAGGGTTTTTAGGGGTTTACCAAAAAACAAGGCACTTATAAAATTCCTCAGTGAAGAGGGTATTAAGCAGCTTCTTCAGAAAACCGAGAATCATTACATGGCAGATAACAATCGTGAGATGCCAAAAGTAGATGAAGAACTTTATTTTGTTATCGAAGAAAAAAACAATCAGATAGATCTTACCGATAAAGGGGTGGAATTTTTATCTGGAAAAGATGATCCGGACTTTTTCGTAATGCCGGAAATTGGGATGGAGATCGCTAAGATCGATAATGAAGGACTTAGCAAGGAAGAGGAAGTAGAGAAAAAAGAAGAGCTTTTCCGTGAATATAGTGTGAAAAGTGACCGTATACATACCATGCGCCAGTTGTTAAAAGCCTATACCTTGTTTGAAAAGGACACAGAATATGTGGTCATGGAGAACAAAGTGAAGATCGTAGATGAGCAAACTGGTCGTATCATGGACGGGAGAAGATATAGCGATGGTTTGCACCAAGCTATTGAAGCTAAAGAGAATGTAAAAATTGAAGATGCTACGCAAACTTTTGCAACGGTAACCCTACAGAATTTCTTTAGAATGTACCGCAAACTTTCAGGGATGACGGGAACTGCGGTTACTGAAGCGGGGGAATTATGGGAGATCTATAAATTGGATGTGGTGGAAATTCCAACCAATAGACCAATTGTACGATTTGACCGTGAGGACCTTGTTTACAAGACCAAGCGTGAAAAATTCAATGCGGTGATAGATGAAGTAACCAAACTTTCGAATGCTGGAAGACCAGTTCTTATTGGAACAACTTCTGTAGAGATTTCGGAATTGTTGAGTAGAATGCTGAAATTGAGAAACGTTCCCCATAATGTATTGAATGCAAAATTGCACAAGAAAGAAGCAGATATTGTTGCTGAAGCTGGAAATGCTGGGATCGTTACAATTGCAACCAACATGGCAGGTCGTGGTACGGATATTAAATTGAGCAAAGAGGTTAAAGAAGCAGGTGGTTTGGCCATTATAGGTACAGAACGCCATGACTCCAGGCGTGTCGATAGACAGTTACGTGGTCGTGCAGGTCGTCAGGGAGATCCGGGAAGTTCCCAGTTCTACGTTTCGTTGGAAGATAATTTGATGCGTTTATTTGGATCTGAAAGGATCGCGAAATTAATGGATAGAATGGGCTTGGAAGAAGGTGAAGTAATTCAGCATTCCATGATCTCCAAATCCATTGAACGTGCACAGAAAAAAGTTGAAGAAAACAACTTTGGGGTTCGTAAACGTTTATTGGAGTACGATGATGTAATGAATGCCCAAAGAGAGGTGATCTACAAACGTCGTTACCATGCACTTTTTGGGGATCGGTTAAAGGTAGATATCGCCAATATGATCTTTGATACTTCTGAAGTTATAGCTGAATATAACAAAGCAGCATCCGATTATAAGAATTTTGAATTCGAACTTATCCGTTACTTCTCTATGAGCTCTCCCGTTTCTGAAGAGGATTTTGGAAAAATGGATGTGCAACAGATCGCTGGAATTGTTTATAAGGCAGCATTCGAGCATTATCATAATAAGATGGAACGCACGGCTACGTTGGCGTATCCAATTATTAAAAATGTATACGAAGATCCAGCTAATAATTTCGAGCGTATCGCAGTTCCTTTTACAGATGGTGTGAAAAGCTTACAGGTTGTCACCAATCTTGAAAAAGCATACGAAACGGAAGGAAAACAACTGACAAAAGATTTTGAAAAGAACATCACCCTTGCAATTATAGATGAATCCTGGAAAACGCATTTGCGTAAGATGGACGAATTGAAGCAGAGTGTGCAATTAGCGGTACACGAACAAAAAGATCCTTTATTGATCTATAAGTTTGAAGCTTTTGAGCTGTTTAAATCCATGATAGAACAAGTAAACAAAGATGTGATCTCATTCCTGTTCAAAGGAGAAATTCCAGAAGGAAATACTACCAATATCCAGGAAGCACGTCAGCCTAAACGTCGTGAAAAAATTGAAACCACTAAGGAAGAAATTCCAAATCTAGATGAACGCTCCGCACAAAGCAGGGCTGCGGGTCAAACACAATCCCGTCCTCAAGTAACCGAAACCATTGTTCGCGATCAACCAAAGATTAATAGGAATGATAAGGTTACCATTAAAAATGTGATGAGTGGTGAGAATAAAACCTTAAAGTACAAGCAAGCAATCCCGCTTTTGGATAAAGGAGACTGGGTGCTTACCGGTCAAGAAAGCTAGAATAAAACGTTTTCCAAAAACACCAAACCCGGCAAATTGCCGGGTTTGGTGTTTTTAATAGTAGATGAGATGGTTTAAACGTCATCCTGAATTTATTTCAGGATCTCTATTATTTGAAAATTAGAAATCAAGAACCTCGGGGCAAGCCCACGAGGTATACATTGGAAAATAATTAAAAATTCGATTTACTATAAACTTTGACAGGCTCGGTTTGACATTCTGGGTTTTGTCACTTCGAGCGGAGTCGGGAAGTATTTACTATGATAAAGTGATTTCCCTAAGATTCTTCACTTCATTCAGGATGACATTTGCGTATTTTGTCATTCCGACGGTAGGAGGAATCTTTTGAAATGGAATATATTGCTTTACCGAGATCCTTCAACAGGCTTAGTTTGACCAGTAACTTATCAGCTTTCAAATAATAAAGATCCTGAAACAAGTTACCATTGACGGATTCCTAAAATATATCAATTTCCTATGCTTTATGTTTTTAGCAAAAATTTTAAGATGACCAACAATAAACAGGATCATTGGCCACAAATGCACGAATTATTGGTTATAACAATCCTGGAAAATTATTCGTGAATTCGTGGCAATATCCAGAGAATCAACAAAACGCCGAACAATGCTGAACTGGTCTTAAAATATTAAAAATCTGGAAATAAATTTCCTTTAGAATTTTAAACACGTCAATTTCCTACGCTAGATAATTTTTTTATCACGGGCCTCAGGATGACGAACTTCGAAATTCTATGTAGCTTCTTTTTTAAAAATAAAATAATTCTTAGTTTTTGATACCTTTAGCCTTCTAACCAAAGGATCTCAAAAATGAATAAAGTTTCAATAGAAATTAAGTGGGGTGTTATTTTTACAATTATAGCCCTGCTTTGGATGGTTTTTGAAAAAGCTATGGGCTGGCATGATGTTTATATTGCCAAGCATGCTATTTATACCAATTTCTTCGGAATAATAGCCGTATTAATTTTTGTCCTTGCTTTAAGGGACAAAAAAGCAAATTTCTATAATGGAATCATGACTTGGCGTCAAGGTTTCGTGGCAGGGCTAATCGTAACCATTGTAATTACAGTGTTGTCGCCTTTATCCCAGTTTGTCACCAGTACCTATATAACTCCCGATTATTTTAATAATGTGATTGCTTATAGTGTGGAAACTAAAGTGATGAACCAAGAGCAAGCTGAAGCTTATTTCAATTTGAAATCCTACATTATTCAGGCTACTTTTGGAGCATTGGTAATGGGCGTGGTAACCTCAGCAGCAGTTGCATGGTTTTTAAAGACGAAGAAGGAATAAGGTTTCAAGCAAAAAAAATACTGTCATTTCGAAGGAGTCTTCTGCGACCGAGAAATCTTTTTTTACTTCGGACAGGCAGTTCCCTTGAGATCTCTCCCGATGGTCGAGATGACAAACCAAAAAAATCAATTATATAATTAAAAAAAACTGTCATTTCGAAGGAGCCTTTCGCGACCGAGAAATCTTTTTTACTTCGGACATACAGTTCCCTTGAGATCTCTCACTAGGTTCGAGATAACAAATTCAATCAATCTTCAGCAATAGATTAGGATCTGGACAATTTTCTAAATAAAAATCCAGTTTGTCTGCAGATGTAACTCCTGGATAATCCCCGGTAAAACCCTGTATATCTTTGATAACCTGAAAATGTAAATGCGGTGCATAATCTCCATTCACCTTCCGGGAACCAAGTGCCCCGATTTTATCTCCAGCTTCCACAATCTGCCCGAAACTTAGGTTTTTAATAGAGTCTTTGCTTAAATGGCCGTAAAGCGTATAAAAAGTTCTATCTCCCACCATATGTTCCAAGATGATTGTTGGTCCGTAATTACCAAAACCTTCGTTGTCCTTAAAACTATGTACCGTACCTTCTAAGGCTGCCAATATTGGAGTTCCGGTATCGCACCAAAGATCCAATCCTATATGTATGTTCCTTTCAGAAGGGGTTGTTTCGTTTTTGAAGATCACACTGCGTTGGTATAGGGAACGCTTCTCATTATAACCGCCATAAGCCACTTTTGCGTTTTTGGAAGCAACATAGCCTTCTATAAAAGTCTTCACTGCATTCGCAGATGGAATGGGCATCTCTCGAATATCCTTATTTGTTTCGGAAAGATCTATGTGAACAAAATCCTTCTTTGCAAAGGTTTTATCCAGAACAGGAGTGAATTCTTTGGTACAATCCTTTATAAATTCAACGAAATTTGATTTGGACATTGAGCTATTTTTTTCAAAAATAACTTATTTTATATACACGTCGCTAAAACTTGCATTTATGTTAACACTTCCATTTCCATCCTTGGATTTATAGTACCCATTAAGGATCTCGTTATCGTAAGATTTAGTAGATTTTATAGAGGTTGCTTTTGGATATTCAATATTGCTTTGAGTGCCATTATAATTGAAATTTAAAGGAGCGCTTGGTAAAGACAATCTTAGGTCGCTATTTTCTAAAGTGATATCTAAATTTTTAAACCCTGTATCCAATTTACCAACCGACAATTCTCCAAATGTCCCGGAAAGTATCCCTGTATCAGTGATCTCCTTGATAGTTACATCGCTGGAATTGGAAATGAGTTTAATGCTTTTAGCCTTGCCAATCTCACAATTCTCTACATAATTGGTTTTAAGGATTCCATAATTCCAAACATTTATATTTATTGGACTATAGGATACATTAACTTTAGTTTTCTCGCCTTCAATAATATTTGCAGAAAGGCTACTGTGCGATAAATTAGCTTTTAAATTAGTGGTTTTTTCTCCCAATTTCAATTCGCCATATCGCACATCCAAATCTAAATTGGCATTTTTCGGGATTTTGATTTTAATTATACGTTTGCCTTGAGAAGAAACTCTTGTGGTTCCGTTTCCTTCTCCTTTATAACTTTGTTTTGCTTCCATTTCTTTTCCAAAATTCTCGCCCCAGGTTTCCATTTTTTTTCCAAAACTCTCACCCCATTTTTCCATGTCTTTTCCAAAATTCTTTTCAAAATCTTCTCCCCAGGCTTCCATTTTCTTTTCAAAATCCTTTTCCCATACCTCAGAGTTCTCCTCGAATTGTTTCCCCCAGGCTTCCATGGATTTTTCAAAATCCTTTCCGAAGTTCTTCTCCATCTTTTTCTCCCATTTCTCCATATACTTATCTCCATCCTTTTTATAGGCATCATAATCAAAGTCCATATTTCCCATCTTCTCATGGAATTCTGGCGGTAACGGATTTTTACTGATATTTTCCAACATTGGCGCTATCATATCTGTCATCATAGGTCCGAGAATATTTTGTAAATCTCCCATAGATTCGGTTAATGAAGAAAGGTCCATGTTTAAGTTCATGCCAGTAGTTCCACCGCCGGAGTTGATTTCAATTTTATCTGAATTTCCTGAGGTCTCCAATTTCCAGCTTTCCAATGCTTTTTTGGCATCTTCGCCTTTTAAATTTCCTGCTTCCAGATAGGCTTCTATAGCTACTTCATTCTTATCCCAATTTTCAATAATTATATTGGTGTATTTTGCATCTATCACTACAGAAACATCCTGTTTGGTTTTATAAGTCTTCTCGAGTTTTTTAGTTTGTGCAAATATCCCTACCGAAAATAGTAAGCAGAAAAGTAGGATATAATTAGACTTTATAGTTTTCATTACGTGTTTTTTTAGTTTGTTTGATTTCATTTAATTTATTCTTGAGCTTGTACAGCAAGTCCAAACGAAATTGAAGGTTTTCGACCATTGCTTCAATAGTTTGCTCATTGGGACCTGTTTCATTAAACTCGGCATTCAAGCGTTTATATTCTTTATTTAATTCGGACATTTTTCCCATGAAGGAATCTATCAAGGCTTTGTTGGTAGGATTTACTTCCAGTTTGGCCAATTCCATATTGATCCCTGCTAAATAATAGTTTTCGATCTTTTTAAAATCTGGGGAAACCTCGCTTAACTGAAATTCTTTAACCGGAAGCTCATTTCCATCTTCTTTGATCTCTGGAGAAACAACCAGTGGAGTTTCCGTTTTAATAATTCTGTCTTTGTTCAAAAAGAATGCTCCAATTCCTACTGCTACAATAAATATTGCCGCAATTTTTAAAAAGCCAAACGTATTGCTGTTCTTTTGTGTTGGCAACGCAGCATCCAGCTTTGCCTCAAAACGTTCTTGATGGCCTTTACTTAACTTTTCCTTAGTCCAAGGCTCATCATCCTTGAACATATCTCTAATATCCTGTGCCATTTCTAAATGCTTTTAATTTTTCCTGTAATTTCTTTTTTCCTCTATGTACTAATGTTCTGGAGGCTACTTGTGAGATCTTCAATATTTCTGAAATCTCTTCATGATCATAACCTTCAATTAAATAAAGCATAAGAGGATATTTATACTTTTCTGGAAGTTCCTGAATTTCAGCTTTCACTTCCGCTACTCCAATGCCATCATCCACCTGCCAATCTTGAGCCTCATCATCTGCCACCTTCTCCATCAACTGCTCGTTCAGTGCAACATATTCAAGTTTTTTGGCCTTTAATTGATCGAGGCACTTATTGATAACGATCCGCTTTAACCATGCCCCAAAAGTTACTTCTCCAGAATATTGATGCAGTTTGGCAAAGGCCTTTACAAAGGCTTCTTGCATGGCATCTTCTGCCTCGGCTGTATCCCGAAGGAATCTGCTGGCAACAATGAACATCCCGTCACAATAACTATTGTATAGTTTTAATTGTGCTTTTCTGTTGTTGGCACGACAATCTTCTATGAGTTGATGCTTTAACAAAATTTGATACTGCTTAATTGGTTAGTACTTGAAAGACGAGCTAAAAATCCTCTTGTTGCAAAAATTAGTGATTATTTTTGAAAAAATTCATTCTGAAAGGTGTTGTGCAATTTTGATTAACAATCATATGTATATTCGTAAAGTATCATAAAGTGTTATATACCATCATTCTGAACTTGTTTGAGAACCTCATAACACTAAGAACCAATACAGTAAATAGAGACCCTGAAACCAGTTCAGGGTGACGATGCGGAATTGTCGTCATGCTGAACTTGTTTCAGCATCCCATCAATTTATATAAAAAACACGTCAATTTCCTGCGCTGGAAAATTTTTATTACAGCCCTCAAGGTGACGAAAGAACTCTAGGACAAAAAAAGGATATACAAACAATCATTTTTAATTTAAGGCATTTGGTATAATTTTAGAAAACAATTTTTAAACAAGGTACAATTCAAATGAAAAGGTCACAGCGCTTTCCCATAAAGATCATTATCGCAGTAATTGCAGTTATCATTGGGTCAATACTTATATGGCGTTATGCTACCAAGGCTCATAGCCCAGAAGATATAAGTGTGTTTTCTGAAGATTCTTTAAAAATGGAAGTCGTTTATAATAGGCCTTATAAAAAAGGAAGGAAAATATTTGGTCAACTAGTGCCTTATGGTAAAGTTTGGAGGACGGGAGCCAATGAAGCCACCACTTTTTCTACGAATAAAGATATTTTAGTTGATGGTTCCCCCCTTCAAAGTGGAACCTATACGTTATGGACCATCCCCAATCAAGATTCTTGGAAGGTGATCTTTAATTCCAAGATGTATCCTTGGGGCATCAATCTGGAAAAAAAAGCAGCTCGCGATCCCAATTTCGATGTTTTGATGTTAGAAGCTCCTGTGATCAAGGTTCAGGACACCTTGGATCAATTCAGTATTTATTTTGAAAAGGCCAACGATCTTGTTCTATTCAATCTAGCCTGGGATGATGTTAAAATTACTATCCCGATTAAAAAATAAAAGAGCTGTCCAAAAAATTAAATTTCGAACAGCTCTTGCTTTAGCTAACTAGAATACTATAATTGAGTTTTTCCTCAATTATTCATCCAACATTAAATTTAATGTAACATCTATATTATCTCTTGTAGCTCTAGAATAAGGGCAAATTTCGTGCGCCTCGTTTACCAACTGTTCTCCTTTTTCTACCTCTACCCCAGGAATATAACAGTCCAAAACAGCTGCCAATTGTAGATTACCGTCTTCCAGGGTTCCCAATTTCACGGTTGCCGTAACGTTAAAATCTCCTAGATTTACTTTGTGTTTCTTAGCAATTACCTGTAGAGCGCTTCCAAAACAAGCAGAATATACGGCTGCAAACAACTGTTCCGGATTGGTGAAATCTTCGCCTTTCCCACCCATACCTTTCGGCATGCTTACTCTCATATCTAATATACCATCGTCACTTTTTACATGTCCTTCCCGTCCTCCAGAAGTTGTAACTTTGGCTTTGTACAATGTTTTCATCTTGTATATTTTTGATTAATTTTAATTAAATTTGAAGATACCAACATAAGCCATTTACTTCAAAAGAAGTGCTCATAAATTTGTCATAAATCTCAATTTCCATCTTGTCCAAATCAGCTAAAAAATCTGCCTTACACCAATCAGCAAGCATCCCTGCAACTCCAAATATTAATCCGGCGTCGAAAGCTAAGATCAAGACTTCAAGAAAAAAACTATTTGAAGATTCTACTTTAGCTGCGAAACTGTTGGCAGGAGACAAAACTGCCTTGAGTAGAGGGATCACCTTGGTGGAAAGCAACCAAAGCGATCATCAGGCAATTGCCGAAAAATTGATAGAAGAATGTCTGCCGCATGCTCATAAGTCTCTTAGAATTGGGATCACGGGCGTTCCCGGGGTAGGAAAAAGCACCTTTATTGAAGCTTTTGGTAGTTACTTGATCCAACAAGGCAAAAAAGTAGCTGTTTTAGCGGTAGATCCAAGTAGTTCTGTTTCTCACGGAAGTATTATGGGCGATAAAACCCGAATGGAGAAGCTGGTGACCGAAGAAAATGCCTTTATTCGCCCCTCTCCATCCGGGGATTCCCTTGGCGGCGTTGCAAAAAAAACCAGGGAATCCATCATTCTCTGTGAAGCTGCGGGTTTTGACATTTTACTTATAGAAACTGTTGGCGTGGGACAAAGTGAGACCACCGTGCATAGCATGACAGATTTTTTCTTATTGCTGAAATTGGCCGGTGCAGGAGATGAACTACAAGGAATTAAACGCGGAATTATAGAAATGGCTGATGCTATTGTAATAAACAAAGCCGATGGGGATAATTTGAAAGCTGCCAAAAATGCGAAACTGGAATTTAACAGGGCCTTGCATTTATATCCTCCAAAAGCCAGTGAATGGCAACCAAAAGTCTCTTTGTGCAGTGCTTTAGAGGAAACTGGGATCACCGAAGTTTGGGAGATGATTTTAAAATATAAAGCGTTGGTAGATAAAAACAATTATTTTCAAATTAATCGCCATAATCAGAATAAATTCTGGTTATTACAAACCATCAACGAGCATTTAAAAAGCAGGTTCTATAAAGATCCCAAAATCAAAAAAGCATTGGAAGAACAATTGCGAGCCATAGAAAATAATGAAACCACGCCTTTCGCAGCCGCAAAATTATTGCTGAAAATACAACGCATTTAAAAATTTAAGCCCTCATTTCCCTTATGAAGATTTTAAAAAAGGCCTACCACAATTATCCCGTAGTGTTGCTCCTTCTTTTGGGGGTTTTAATTTTTATCACTAATCTGGATGTACTTATGGTAAATATCATGGAGGCCCGTAATTTTATTAGTGCCAGGGAAATGCTCACTCATAATAATTGGATCTTCACCACGATGAATGAGGCAGCTCGCTATGAAAAACCTCCGTTCCCAACGTGGTTAACAGCGATTTCCGCCTATCTATTTGGTATGGAAAGCTTGTTTGCCTATCGTTTGCCAGCAGCTTTAACTTCAATTTTTCTCTCTTTTATATTTTATAAGCTTCAGCTGTTATTGGTAATAAAAAAGAAGCTCGCATTTATCTCCAGTCTAATTTTAATGACTTCTTTTTATATTATTTTTTCAGGCAGGGACGGGCAGTGGGATATTTTTACCCATGCCTTTATGATGGGTTGTATTTATTTCATTATTCGTTTATTTAAAACTAAAAAGAACAACTATCCCTATGCGATTTTTGCCGGATTATTTTTTGGAATTTCTGTGTTGAGCAAAGGGCCGGTTTCCTTATATGCCTTGTTTTTGCCATTTTTGATAGCGTACGGAATAAGTTATAAGTTCAAAAATCTTTCTGAAAAATGGCCAGCCCTTCTCCTATTTCTAATTGTAGGAGTCTCATCTGGTGCGTGGTGGAGTGTGGTGGTGCACTATTACGATGCTGAAGCTTTCGCCGCAGTGGCAGAACTTGAAAGTAGTAGGTGGCTTAATTATAACGTGCGGCCTATTTGGTATTATTGGAGTTTCTTTACCCAAAGTGGAATTTGGACTATTCCAGCTTTTGTAAGCTTGTTCTATTGGTATTTAAAACCAAGGGTTTCTAATTTAAAAGCTTATAGATTCTATATCCTATGGACGCTCTTTTCGGTTGTTTTACTTTCCTTAATTCCTGAAAAGAAAAGCAGGTACTTATTGCCGGTATTAATTCCTTTGGCATTGACTACGGGATTTTATGTGGAATACATCATTAAGAATTTCAGACAGGGATTATCAAAAATAGAGCGATTTCCAGTTTATCTCAATTTTATAGTATTGGCAATAATTGCAATTGCTGCTCCTTTTGTGCTTTATAATTTCTTTGGCGAAGTAATCTGGGAGAAATCTTTCAGCTTTGTTTTAGTGAGTATTGCATTGCTTTTAATGGGAGCTGGCTTTGTCTTTGGCTTGCTTAAAAAGAAACCAAAATTGCTGTTTGGGTTACAATTTCTAATGATTTTGGCGATTTTAAATTTCGGTTTTCCCTTAGCCGAATTGATCTCTCCACATCGAAATGTGCCAAATATAGCAACGCTTATTAAATTTGAAGAAGCTGAAAATATACGAATTTATGAAGCCTCCGGAATTATTCCTGAGTTCATTTTTGAATATGGAAAACCTATGCCTATCGTAAAATCTGAAGAAGAACTTCCAACTCAAGCCAACGATAATAAATTTGGAATCCTAGTGTCTCAAGAGGAAAAACCGGAGTGGCAGGAAAAATTCCGAAGCTATAATTTTAAGCTGATTGACACCTTAGATCTCAATCCAACAATGGATAAAGGAAAGAACAGCCGGTTGATTCGAGAATTCTATGTGTTGACTAAAAAACAATCTTGAATTTTTGGAAGAAAAATTTATGCAAAACCACAAATAATAAGCCCAATAATGTTCCTATTAACATCCCGGTGATCACATCTAAAGGATAATGAACCCCAACGTAAATTCTACTGTAGGTTACTATTAACGCCCAAAAGAGTAGGAAATAAATAAGTTTTGGATAGAATTTTTTCAGAATTAATCCAACAAATACTGCCAAGGCTGTAGAATTAGATGCATGTGCAGAAAAATAACCAAATCTGCCACAACGCTCTGCAATAAATCGTGTCGCCTCTTTCACGCCTTCTTGTCCGCAAGGTCTTGGTCTTTCAAAACCATGTTTAAAAAGATTTGCTAACTGGTCGGTACAGGTAATCATTAAAGCAACCAACACCATAGTGATCAAGGTTCCTTTGACACCAATTTTTTTATAAATCAAAAATAATAACACCGCATACAGCGGAATGGCAGTCCATTTATCGGTCATCAAAAGCCAAAAAGGATCCCACGTAGGGTTGCCAAGATTATTTAAATAAAGGAATAGCTCCCTGTCGTATTCTATTAGTTCATCTAACATTAAAAATTAATTGGGTGTTCTTAAAGTATCATAATCGATAAGCAACGGTCATTCTGAACTTGTTTCAGAATCTCATTACACTTTAACGACCCTGAAATAAATTCAGGGTGACGACATGAATTTTATGACAAAAAACGGATACATATAAAATTAATCGTCGTATCTGGATACTTCCCTATCGTAAAATTCATTTGCCTGTGTGATCAAGATCTCAGCTTCGGTAGCAAGTTCCTTTTCATCACCTTTATCAAAATCTTCCAACCACTCTACATCGTCGTTTTCCAAATTGATTATAAATCTCGGATATTCTGTGTGGATCACAAAAATAGCATCCGGAAAATCGGTATTATCACCTAAAAGAAATTTTGGGAATTCCATAGTTTATATTTTTTATAATTTTCAAAAGGAAGGCTGTCAAAAATGCCATTTTTCATCCTATATTATTCTTCAGGATAGCTCAATATCCTTTTTCTATTTTCAACTGATAAATTTATTCTGAAATCATTTCAGCATAAAATCAAGCAAGCTTCAGAATTAATTTTTTACTTAAATAATTGAACCTAAAATACAACATTATAGCCGATGCCGTTAAACCTGCCAATAAGCCAAGCCAAATCCCCATACTGCCCAAATTTTCTGCTCTTCCATAATAAATTGAAACTGGGAACCCGATGATCCAGTATGCTATAAAACAAATTACTGTCGGAATTTTCACGTCCTGCAATCCTCTTAATGCTCCGAGAATCACAACCTGAAGGCCATCACTTAGTTGAAATAAAGCAGCAACCACCAATAATTGAGCGGCTAGAATAATCACGTCTACATTGTCCAGATATAATGTTGGCAACCAATCCTTCATTAAAATAAAGAGAATGGCAAAAACGGCTTCAATTAAAAACACCAGTAAGAAAGTGGATATTGCAATCCGCCGGAGTTCTTTATAATTATGCAGTCCTTTTTGATTTCCAACCCGTATGGTTGCAGTTACTCCCAACCCAACGGCAATCATAAAAGTCATAGAGGCCAAATTGAGTGCTATTTGATTTGCAGCCTGCGGATTGGTTCCTAACATTCCTGCCAAGAAAATCGTGCCAGTAAAGATGGCTACCTCAAAGAACATCTGTAAAGCAGTAGGAAATCCAAGCGCCAATATTCTTTTGAAGATTGCAATTTTAAAAAATTCGTTTTTAGACCAAATAAAATAAGGTTTGAATTTCTTTTTCTTTCTTAATACTTCCCATAAAAACCATAGCATAAAGAATCTGGAGATCAAGGTTCCTATGGCCGCCCCTTCCAGCTCCAGCCTTGGGAAGATCCAAAAGCCATAGATTAATATAAAATTGAATACTACATTTACCACATTTGCGAGCAAGGTGGCGTACATGGCATATTTTGTTTGTGACAATCCATCGGCAAACTGCTTATATGCCTGAAAGATCATTAAAGGGATCATGGAAAAAGCAACTATTTCCAGATATGGAAGGGCCAATGCAACCACTTCTGGCGGCTGATCCAAATGATATAAAATAGGCTTAGCCAACAATAACAGCAGGAAAAGGGCAACTCCATTTACGGTACACAACATCACGCCATGATGAAAATAACTTCTTCCCTTTTCTATATTTCCCGCTCCATCTGCCTCGGCAATTAACGGGGTTATTGCAAAGGAAAAACCAATCCCTAAGGACAAGGCAATAAAGACCAAGCTATTTCCCAAAGACACTGCTGCCAATTGGGCAGCACCTAGCCGCCCGATCATTAAATTATCGGCAAGACCCACCAACACATGACCCAGTTGTCCCATCATTACAGGAAAGGCGATGCTTAAATTATATTTGAACTCTTTGGTGTAGGCTGTTAGCTGCAATTTCTAAAATTAAGTGGCAAAGATAACAGGATTTGTTTGGGCAAAAATTGAATTCCATTTTAATTTTCAATAAAGAGAGCAGCTATGATTTTTAGAAAATTAAAATGGAACCAATCATCCGGGTTTGCTACAGAAACGCATTTTTAAATCATTAAATTCTTTGGTTTTCTTCATGCTTTTCAGGTCGCCTCGGAATTATTGCACCATCACTTTAATCTATGTTGAAGATCCTAAAACAATCCCGAAAGCCTTCGGGACAGGGTGGTGTGATCCTTTTAGAAGGATAATGATTTATTTGGAAAAAAAAATGATATAAAAAACTAGACTTTAAAAAGGTAATACTGTCACCTAAAGCTTTGAAATTCCATATTTATCTACTAAGTAAACCATGGATGCCATAGTAGCAGCACCTAGTTCCAGTTCCCTTTTATTAATATGATCAAAAGTGTCATTTTCTGAATGATGATGATCGAAATAGCGTTGAGAATCTGGTACCAAACCAGCAAGTACGGTTTTGCCATTTTTCAACGGACCAATATCTGCTCCTCCATGACCAATCTCGAAATAGTGAATTAAATAAGGCTTAAACAACGGTTCCCAAGCTGCTATTTGATCAAATTGATCTTGTTTTGCTTCAAAAGAAAATCCTCTGGGAGTGAATCCACCAGCATCACTTTCCAAGGCAAAAATGTGGTTTTCCTTCTTCCCTTTAGCTACTTCAGCATATTTATTGCCGCCACGTAAACCATTCTCTTCATTCATGAACAAGACCACACGAATAGATCTTTTAGGCTTTATTCCAGATTCTTTTAATAGTCGCAAAACTTCCATGGATTGAACCACTCCAGCACCATCATCATGAGAACCATCGCCTACGTCCCAGGAATCCAAATGTCCGCCTACCACAATATATTCATCAGGAAATTGGCTTCCGGTAATCTCACCAATTACATTGTAACTTTGCACATCTGGCAATTGTTCACTATTCAGTTTAAAATAAACCTCTGTTTTCTTTTCAATTTTCAAAAGACCGCTTAAATATTCTGCATCATTGGTGCTTATTGCTGCTGCCGGAATTCTTTGAGAAGGCCTTAATTCGCCATAACTCATGGTTCCAGTGTGCGGGAAATCGTCCAACCTTAAATTCATGGATCTTACCAGCACACCAATTGCCCCATATTTTGCGGCTTCTGCAGCACCAGAATACCGCTGATCTACACAACCACCATAAGCTTCAAAGGTATTTATAAGATCTGCCCGCATTGGCCTATTATAAAATACGATTTTCCCTTTAATTTGGGCTTCTCCATACCTTGCAAGATCTTCTATTCCCTGCACTTCTATAACCTGGGCTTTCGCTCCGCCCACTGGGGTAGACACAGAGCCCCCAAGTGCCGTAATATTGATATTCCTGGTGCTACCGGGAGCAGTTTCTATGTAAGCAAATTCCTTAGCACCACGCACCCATTTTGGGACCATAACGGGTTGTAACCAAACCTTGTCCAATCCTAAGGTCTCCAATTCCTTTTTAGTGTATTCTACCGCTTTTTGCGCATCTAAAGAGCCAGAAAGCCTCCCTCCAATATCATTGGACAAATGTTCCAACCATAGATAGGACTTGCCATTAAGCAAAGACATATCGTATAATTTTCGAAGATTCAACGAATCTTCTTGTTTGCTACTAATTTGTGAAAATGATAGCTGACTGCACAAAATGGCAAGTCCTACTATAACTATTTTTTTCATTTTGGATGTTTTTTTGAATTTAAAAAAGGTAATTATAAGATTTCTTTTTTTAAGATTTCCCTGTATTCTTCAAGGTTATTTTTGATCTCTTGAGATAACTCTGGCTCCTGAACATCTTTATATTCTGTAAGCACATCGTACAAGATCTTAGCAACCAAATAACGTGCCGTATCCTTATCGTCTGCAGGGATCACATACCAAGGAGCATGAGGTTTGGAGGTAGCATTTATAGCCTGCTCATAGGCATCTTGATATTGATTCCATAATTTTCGCTCCTTAAGATCTCCTGGGGAAAACTTCCAATTTTTTTCCTGTTTATCTAGTCTACGTAATAAGCGTTGCCGCTGTTCTTCTTTAGAGATATGAAGAAAAAATTTAAAGATCAAAGTCCCATTTTCAGCAATATGCTTTTCAAAATTTCGGATAGACTCGTAACGGTCTTCCCAAAATTTTTCGTTTACATCTTCCAAACTTGTTACCTCCGGCAAATTTTCTCCCAAAATGTATTCTGGATGCACTTTAGTAACCAATACATTTTCATAATGTGTTCTATTAAATACTCCGAATTTACCCCGAGCAGGAAGTGCGATATAATGTCTCCATAAAAAATCATGCTTTAACTCTAAAGAAGTTGGTACTTTAAAACTGTGCACTACCACACCCCTGGAATTAAAATCTTTGAACACCTCCCTAATCAAACTATCTTTCCCAGCAGTATCCATCCCTTGTAGGCAAATAAGCACTGCATATTTGCCATGTGCATATAATTTATCCTGCCATTTGCCCAGTTTTTCCCTGGTATCCTCTAGCATATCTTCAATCTCCTCTCCCTTGGTTTTCAAAGAAAAGGAAGTCGATTTGTTTTTTAATTTAATCTCAGAATCTATTCGAAAGTGAGCAAGATCTAATTTATCCATATTCTAAATCGTTGAATGCTAAATATACGATCTTTAAGAAACATATTTTTTTTATCTTCGCCTTTAAATTCAACAGCTTGGAAAGAGAAGAGATAATACAGAATGTTGCCACCCTACTAAAGGAAATTCCTAGTTCTATGGAGGTGGTAAAGAATGATTCTAGAAGAGATCAACGATTCCATTATTTGGCGACTCACATGGTAGATAAGGCACTTAAGAAGGATGCCCTTATTGTTTCCGAGAACCAAAAAGGTTTTGCCATCCTTTTTAAAACAAGCAAAAAAGAGGAGAATTTTTGGAAAGAATTGCCTGAACAATTGGGTCTTGTTTGGAATGTTACGGGAATAAAGAATGCTTTAAATATCTTAAAGACACAAAAACACATCAAGAACCAGCGACCACAAGAGGGTGAATATTTATACTGTTGGTTTTGGGGGATTTTAGAAGATTCCCGGGGGGCGGACAAACAAGTAGGAAAAGAAATGAAAGACGAATTCTATCGTCAAGCAAATCTTTACAACATTCCGCTATATGCCGAAACCAGAATGCGTCAAAATGCCTTGGTTTACCAAAGATTTGGATTCGAACTTTTTAATGAGTGGAAACATCCAAGTGGGGACACCATGTATTTTTTAAGGTATATTCCAGAATCTTTAAAAACCAAAGAATAATTCTTGTCTCAAAATATTAGGATTTACTGGCAAAAAGCTTCACATCTTCTTCAGTCACTTCTGAACCTCCAAGTATAATGAGGCGTTCCACAACATTTCGTAATTCCCGAATGTTCCCTGTCCAGTCATAATCCTTTAACTGATCTATAGCCTTTGCGGTAAATACCTTGACGTTGCTCCCATGTTCTTCTGCTATTTTTTCTGTAAAGAATTTCACCAAAAGTGGAATATCATCTCTACGTTCATTTAGCGGTGGCACTTTAATAAGGATGACAGCTAGCCTATGATACAAATCTTCCCTGAATTTTTTATCCTCAATTTCTTTTTTAAGGTTTTTGTTAGTGGCCGCAACTACTCGCACGTCGACTTTTATATCCTTATCGCTCCCAACGCGGGAAATCTTGTTTTCTTGTAATGCACGCAATACCTTTGCTTGAGCAGATAGGCTCATATCGCCTATTTCATCCAAAAAAATGGTCCCGCCATTGGCCGCTTCAAATTTCCCAGCTCTATCTTTATTTGCCGAAGTAAAAGCTCCTTTTACATGTCCAAAAAGTTCACTTTCTATTAATTCTGAAGGGATCGCAGCACAATTCACCTCTACCATAGGCCCGCTGGACCGGTCGCTTTTTTGGTGTATCCAATGCGCCACCAATTCTTTGCCCGTACCATTGGGCCCAGTAATTAATACCCTGGCATCTGTTTGTGCGACTTTTTCTATAATTTCCTTAATGGAAGTGATAGCGGGAGATTCCCCGATCATCTGGTATTTTTTTCCCACTTTTTTCTTAAGCAGCGTGTTTTCTACCACCAATTCTTTTCTGTCCAGTGCATTGCGAACGGTATTCAATAACCTGTTAAGGTCTGGCGGCTTGGAAATATAATCGAAAGCCCCCATTCTCATAGTATTTACAGCAGTATCCAGATCTCCATGGCCAGAGATCATAACAACTGGCACTTCGGGCTTAATTTTTTTTATGGCATCAAGGACTTCGATTCCATCCATTTTTGGCATCTTGATATCGCATAAAACTAGATCGTATTCTTCATCCTTGACCTTCTCTATCCCAATCAATCCGTCTTCAGCTTCTTCCAGCTGATAGGCTTTGTTTTCTTCAGAAAGAATTTTAACCAAAACCCTTCGTATTGCCGCTTCATCTTCTATTACTAAAATTTTTGCCATTATAATATACTGAATTTAAGACCTGTACGGCCATATAAATAATTTGTATCGTTTATGACATATACCCTATCCTGATTTTCATCCCTCAAACGAATATTATTAATAAGGCTATGACTACCGTAAATATAAAAAGAAAAATACTCCGAGAACTGTAATTCGTAACCAATCCCAGATAAAACAGTGGTCATTGAAATATTTTGAGCCAATTTTTGATTTGGAGTGTTAACTGCGTCTGGATTAAATTTTTCTTGAATATTTGCATAAAATCCATCTACGGTAACATAGGCCTGTAAAGAGCTTTTTCCAAAATAATATTTTAGATTCGTTTTTGGTACTCCCAAGGTATAGGACCATTTAGGATCGAATCTTCGGTAATAATTAACTATTGGCAATGGGAACCTCACACTGGAAGAGGTAGCATAACGCAATCCCAATATCAATCTCCATGGTTGAATAAACCCTTCGTCTTTTTTGGATTTTATAAAATAAATGGATCCAGTATATTCAACATCTTCACTTTGCAACTCTCCTGTTTCGAAATTGGAAGTCGCATTTATCTCTCCCTCTGCCCCAAAACGCCATTCTTCGGTCATTTTAAAAGTATAGCCTAAGCTAAAAGCATATGATATTAAATGTTCCAACTTTCCCGTAGGAAAAGAAGCAGCATCTTTATATTGAAAATTAACATTCTCATATTTAATTCCCGGTACCAAATAAGTTCCACTATCTTTAAGTTTAATAGGAAACCTCAAAAAAGACTTAAAACGGTTAAAAGAATTATCAGACTTGGATTGCGGAAAATTCGTATATTCTATTCTTGCCAAATCGGTTGCCTGACCATGCATTGCCACAGTTATTCCCATCACGAACAAGAAAAAGATTATCTTAAGAATTTTCTTCATTTTTTGGAGGAATTGTAGGATTGCTTGCACTGGCGGGGTGGAACATATGTACATCTCGTTGAGGGAACGGAATGGTAATTCCGTTCAATCTAAACAAATTGTCTATTTTAAATCTTAACTGACTTTTGATTTTAGGATCTACAAAGCTATCTGTAACGAAAAAGTGTAGGGAAAAGACCAGTGCCGAATCGCCAAAATCATCAAAAAGGACAAAAGGCTCAGGTTTTTTAACAATTCCTGTTTGTTCTTTGGCACATTCCAACAATATGGCTTGCACCCTCTCTGTATCACTTC
Source organism: Gillisia sp. Hel_I_86 (assembly GCF_007827275.1). NCBI lineage: Bacteria > Pseudomonadati > Bacteroidota > Flavobacteriia > Flavobacteriales > Flavobacteriaceae > Gillisia > Gillisia sp. Hel_I_86. The sequence goes on from NZ_VISE01000001.1 coordinate 630,734, forward strand.
CGTAGGCTACCCCAACACTTACAAATTCCCTGGTGGACCTATGGTTTTGAGTGAAATTGAACAGGATCTCACTAATAAATTTATGGTTGGGGATAATCATTACCTTATCATCCCTTGTGAGAACGCGGGTGGTTCTTAATTTAATATCTATGACCCTACCTACTCGACCTTCTATTTCGATAATATCCCCCACCAGTAGCGATTTATCCACGATAATAAACAAACCCCCTATAATATCCTGAAAGAGTTCCTGCAAGGCTAAACCTAAACCAACAAATAGGGCCGCAGAAGCAGTGAGCAACACTGTAATATCTATTCCCGAAGAACTTAAAGTAAGAATTACAACTATAAGATATACCAGGTATTTTATAAATTTGAAAACGCTTATAAATTTAAGTTTATCGTTCTCTTCCAACTTCCTGGTTAGGAATATACGAATTAATTTAAGTGCAATCGTGGTAACCACAAAAGTAAAAACAACCAGTAGAACGACACCTACGGTAATATGGATTTTACCGTCTTCGTCGCCATTAAAAGGATACAGGGTAATATTGAGAAAATCTTGGATTAGGCCCCAGATATCCTGTTCTATCACTTCCTTAACTTTTTCTACATTCCCTTGCATTGATTAATATTTAATCCATTTATACAATTCCTTATAGGTTGGTTTTTTACCATACATTAAAATTCCCACCCTATAAATTTTAGCTGCCAACCACACTACCCCTGCATTGGTAGCGAACAATAGGATTACAGAAATCGCCAATTCATACCACGGCACCCCAAAAGGAATGCGCATTAGCATTACGATTGGGGATGTTAATGGAATCATGGAAAATATGGTAGAAACTGTACCATGCGGATTTTCTATCACCGAGAAGAACCCCACATAGATCCCCAACATTAATGGCAAAATTATGGGGAACATAAATTGCTGGGTATCGGTTTCTGAATCTACCGCGGCACCTATAGCAGCGTAAATAGCACTATAAAGAAAATAACCTCCTATAAAATACACCAAAAATGAGATTATCAATGTGAGAATAGGCAAGTTGGTAATATCTATTATCAGCTGCTGCATTTCCCCGTTAGAAACCTGGTCTATATCCTGCATTTGCGGCTGTGCTTCCAATAAGTTCATTCCGGTAAGGGAGGAAGTTATCAATAAAAGAACGGTTCCTAAGATCACCCAAATAGAGAACTGGGTAATTCCCGCCAGGGAGGTTCCTATAATTTTCCCAAGCATCAGCTGAATGGGTTTTACCGATGATATTATAATTTCGATAATTCTATTGGTTTTTTCCTCAATAACGCTGCGCATTACCATGTTTCCGTAGATGATAATGAACATCATGAGCAAATATCCCGCTGCGCCTCCAAATATCATCTTTATATAATTGGACATTTTTGAGGTGCGCTTTCCTTCGAAATTTTCTATACGGATGTCTACCTGAGCCTCGGCCGCTTTAATTTGCGAAATATCCATGCCACGGGAAATAAGCTCTCGAGTTGTTAGGTTTTCTGAAATGGTTTGTTCTATCTGCCTTAAAATGCCAATAGATGGAGCTTCCTTGCCGAAAAACCGGATTGATTTGGCCAACTCAACATTACTCTTGGTATCTGGAATATACAATACCCCGTAATACTCTTTCTCTTTTACCAAAAGTTTGGCATCATCCAAGGAAACTGCTGATACATCCACAAAATCTATTTCTTCTTTATTCTCGAATTCGCCTTTAAATAAGCCACTATCATCTTTAACCGCAATAGTATGGGTTTCACTGTTGTTGAGCATACTTAGATAGGCAATTAAAGAAAACATCCCCACAAGGATCAAGGGGCTCAAAAAGGTCATTACAATAAAGGTCCTGTTTCTTACCCTTGCCAGATACTCCCTTTGAATAATTAATTTAAGGTTATTCATTTGTAGTAACGGTTTTAATAAAGATATCATTTACTGAAGGCACAACCTCTACAAAATGATTGACCCTGGATTTTGTGATTAAATATTGTAAAAGATCGTTTGGCGATTCGTTTGGTTTTATTTGAATGCTCAATTTTAAATCGTCGGAAAGTGATTTAAATTGTGCTTTCCCAATTTTAAAATTCCCTTTTAATTCAGATAACAACTCGTTTTCATTAAATGGATGCATTCCAACTTCAAAAGTATTGGTTTTATGTGCCCTTTTAATATCGTCTACTTTTCCGTCCAGCAATTTATTGGATTCATGGATCAATGCCATATAATCGCATAATTCTTCGACACTTTCCATTCTGTGTGTAGAAAACAAGATGGTAGCACCTTCTTTGCGAAGCTGTAAAATTTCATTTTTAATAAGGTCGGCATTTACAGGATCAAAACCACTAAAAGGTTCATCAAAGATCAATAATTTAGGGCGGTGAAGTACCGTGATCACAAATTGCACTTTTTGGGCCATCCCTTTGGATAGTTCTTGGATCTTCTTGTCCCACCAGTGCGTGATATCCAATTTAGTGAACCAGTAATCCAAACGTTCCTTAGCTTCGGCCTTGGTCAAACCTTTCAGCCTAGCTAAATAGAGCGCTTGTTCTCCCACCTTCATTGATTTATAAAGTCCGCGTTCCTCTGGCAAATACCCTATATGGCCAACATCATCTGGGTGCAATGGTTTCCCATCCAGATAAACCATCCCGCTATCGGGCATGGTTATTTGATTGATTATCCTAATAAAAGTGGTCTTTCCTGCACCATTTGGTCCCAGGAGCCCAAAAATGCTCTCTCTTGGGATATTGATGGAGACATTGTTTAGCGCAGTAAAATTTCCAAATTGTTTGCAAATATTTTCTGCAACCAGAAGATTATCCATAAAAGTCTATTATCTCGTAAATATATTGAAATAGCGCAGAAATGCTTTTATATCCTAAAAAATTTATTCACACTTGCCAACGCCGCTGTTTTAAAACAAAAACCCACCCTTAAATTAAAAATAAGGATGGGAAAAAAATTGCTATGAAAAAGAAAAAGTATCACTAAATTAAATTAGTGATACCCAAATATATAAAAATTATCTTAAAATTATCTTAATTATGAAAACATATCTTTTACCTTCTCAAAAAAAGATTTATCGCTTTTCTCTGGATTAGGCTGAAAATTATCATCATTGGCCATTTTCTCGAAAAAGTCTTTTTGCTCTTTATTTAGAACTTTTGGAGTCCAAACATTCACATGTACCAAGAGATCCCCTTTTCCATAACCATTGATATTCGAGATACCTTTACCACGAAGCCTCAATATTTTTCCAGACTGAACTCCTTCGTCGATCTTAATTCGCACTTTGCCAGACACCGTATCTATTTCCCTACTTGCTCCCAATGCTGCTTCGGAATAACTTATATAAAGATCGTAATGAAGGTTATCCCCTTCTCGTTGTAAAGTGGGATGTGCTTTTTCTTCAATAGCTACCAAAAGATCTCCTGGAATACCATTCCCCGGAGCTTCGTTCCCTTTGCCGGAAACTTTTAATTGCATTCCATCTTCTACCCCGGCAGGGATTTTAATGGTTACCGTTTCTTCTTTTACCTTAAGTCCATGAGCATCGGTATCTGCTGGCTTTTTATCTATAGTTTGCCCTGCACCCCCGCAAACTGTACATGGGGATGCTGTTTGCATTCTACCAAGAATAGTATTTGTAATGCGGGTCACCTGTCCTGTGCCATTACAAGTAGAGCAAGTTTTATAAGTAGTTCCTTCTGCCTGAACTTTACGTTTTACTTTTATTTTTTTCTCGGCACCATTGGCAATTTCTTCGAGGGTTAAACTAACCCTTATGCGCAAGTTGCTCCCTTTAACTCGTCTTTGGCCACCGCTACCGCCGAAACCTCCAAAACCAGAGAATCCGCCACTGCCGCCGCCAAAACCGCTTCCAAAAATATCGCCAAATTGGCTGAATATGTCATCCATGTTCATACCGCCTCCGCCACCACCGAAACCGCCGTCGAATGCCTGATGACCAAAACGATCATATTTAGCACGCTTATCGTCATTGCTTAGAATTTCATATGCCTCAGCAGCTTTTTTAAAGGTTTCTTCTGCCTTACTATCTCCTGGATTCTTATCCGGATGAAATTCTATGGCCTTTTTTCTATAAGCCTTTTTTATTTCTGCTGTCGTTGCGCTTTTGCTTAAACCTAATATTTCGTAATAATCCTGTTTCATTTTTTGATTTTTAGTAGTGACTTAATTTTGAATTACTTTCCTGTCACCACTTTTGGATAGCGAATAATTTTTTCTCCAAGTTTATATCCGCGTTCCACCACATCAACTATCTTGCCTTTCAATTTATCGGAAGGAGCTGGGATTTGAGTGATCGCCTCATGCATATCGGCATCAAACACATCACCTTGCTTCACGTTCATTGGCTCTAGGCCTTTATTTAGCAAAGTCTCATTAAACTTATTATAAATAAGCTCTACTCCTTTTAGCAAGTTCTTGTCTTTGGCTTTTTTGATTTCAAGCAGCGCTCTGTCAAAATCGTCTAAAACAGGCAACATAGCTGACACAACTTCCTGATTAGCGGTTCTAAACAACTCGATTCGCTCTTTAGAAGTTCTTCGCTTGAAATTTTCGAATTCAGCAAAAAGCCTTAAAAACTTATCTTTTTCTTTTTCAAGATCTGCTTTTAATCGATCGTTCTCTGATGGTTGCCCCCCCTCTTCAGCTTCCTCTACTTCTTCAATGGCTTCATCTATAAGCTCTTCTATCTGATCTTTGATGGATTCATTATTATTCTCGCTATTATTGGTATCCTTATGTTTATTCATAGTTGCGCAAAATTTGTTTTCAGTGAAAGGTCAAATTTGTTGCCATTCCTTTCAAAATGTCAAAATGTCATCTTCAAATTTTAATATTTATTTATGAGCAGTGCATTCGTCTTATCCATAATTTTGCACTTCATTAAAAATCAGGTTTAAATGAAGAAAACAATATTGAACATCTTTACAATTGCTGCAATAGGGTTGGCAACAGTTGGATGTAAAAACGAAAATAAAGAAGTTGAAACTACAGATGCTCGAGAAGTTGCAGATGCAACCATGGAGGCTGTGGCTTTTAAGGTGGACACTACTGCCTCTATAATTAAATGGAAAGGCCAAAAACCAACGGGAACTCACATAGGAACCATCAAGTTGACAGAAGGAACTTTTAAGGCCAATGATAGCATAATTGAAAGTGGAACTTTTGTTATAGATATGAACTCCATTAAAGATACAGATCTTGAAGGAGACGATAAATTGGACCTTGAAAATCACCTTAAAGGAACTGTAGAAGGTAAAGAAGGAGATTTTTTCAACGTAACCAAGTATCCTACCGGTACTTTTGAAGTTACTGGAGTTTCTGAAAAAGATGGGAAAACAATGTTGCAGGGTAATCTTACTTTAAAAGATGTTACCAAAAACGTTGAATTTCCTGTGACCATCAAAATGAATGGAGACACCTTGGAATTAACAAGTGAAAAATTCAATATAGACAGGACTAAATGGAACGTGAATTATGGTTCTAAATCTGTCTTTGATGGTTTAGGGGATAAATTCATCAACGACGAAGTTGAATTGGAGATCGAAGTGAAAGCGAAGAAAGCTTAATACATTCCTCGATATATGAAAAGAGGCTGCAAATTGCAGCCTCTTTTTGTTACAACAAATTCTCCAAGGCTTTTGTTAAATTCTTGTACTTAAAGGAAAATCCCGTGTTTTCTATTTTATCCGAACTCACTAACTGGCTGGATAAAACTACTGTAGACATATCTCCTAACGCCACTTTTAACGCGATGGCAGGTACATTTGGCAACCAAACATTTTTATCCAGTTGCTTGGCGATGCCCTCCATTAATTCATTGTTTGTAACAGGATTTGGGGCCACCCCATTATAAATGCCTTCAAGCCCAGTCTCCAAAATGTGCATATATAGGTTAGCAAGATCTTCTATATGGATCCAAGATTGCCATTGTTTGCCACTACCAAATGCGGCACCCAAATTAAAATCTGCAGGCTCTTTCATCTTTTGCAATGCCCCACCATCTTCTGCCAGCACCAATCCTGTACGAACTTTTGCAACTTTAATATTTAATTCTTTGAACTTATCGGCAGCCAGCTCCCATTTCTCCACAACCTCTCCCAAGAAAGAATCGTCCCGTTTTTCATCTTCCTCATTATATAAATTTAGATAAGAACTGGGATAAATACCCACAGCGCTGGCAGAAATAAATTGAGAAATAGAATGGTTTGTGGATTTTAGAGTATTGAACAACAAATTTGCTGTTACTACCCGGCTAGCTAAGATTTCCTTTTTATAACTACTTGTCCATCGTTTTGCAATACTGGCACCTGCCAAATGAAAAATGGCATCTACACCATCCAAGCAATGAGGATCGATTTCATAATTGGAAGGATCCCAATAAAAACCTTTAAACCCGGCTTTATTTTCAATTTTATCCTTGCTCGTGGTTAAATAATTAACTTCAAAACCTTTCGCCAAGCATTTTTTAGCGATTCTCGAACCAACCAAACCCGTTGCACCTGTAATAAGAATTCGCATATATTTTTATTTGCAATATAGATAAGGGGTTGCTTTATAGCTAAGAATTTCACTAGGTTTAACAGCAGTCCCTAAATATTTTTTGTTGCCCTTAACATTTCGCGCTTCCCTGGAGGTCCAGGCAGACGTTCGACTAAAAACCCTACTTCCAGCATTGCCCTTCTAACACTTCCCTTTGCAGCATAAGTTACAAGGACACCATTGTTTTTGAGTGCATTGTACATTTTTCTCAAAATTTCTACCGACCATAGCTCTGGTTGAACCCTAGCTCCAAAAGCATCGAAATAAATCAGGTTATACAACTGGGTATCTTCAATTTCCTGAAAAAACTTCTGCTGTTTGGTAAGTGAAAAATATTTTGTGATCTCTACTTTCTTTTCCCATTCACTTTCATGGATCTTATCAAAGAAACCTACTGCCAAAGGGTCTTTGATGATTGCACTGAAATTCAATTTTTCTACCTCCTCTTGAGCTACAGGATAAGCTTCTACGCCATTGTAATCAATACTTTTTTTTAAATTTTGAGCTTCCTCCCAAGTTACCAATGCATTTAGTCCGGTTCCGAAGCCAATTTCCAGGATTGAAATTTCGTGCAAATCTTCTCTTCTACTAATGGGGATTAATCCCATATCTATAAAAACATGTCTGGCTTCCTGCAAAGCTCCATGCTTGGAATGGTATTGCTCGTTCCATTCTGGAATATGAATGGTGGAAGAACCATCTCCCGTAATAATTATTTCTCTTTTCAAACCTTATTATATTTTGAAGCAAAATTACGTGAATAAAAGATGTCTAGAAGATTTTGAAAATGAAGCTTGTAAAAAATAAAAAGGCCACCATAATTGGAAGCCTTTTAAAAAAAAAATATTTATTTAACTAGCGAAAACTTTCTCACCTTTAGACTCTTTCTCTTTCAATTCTTTTACAAGATCTAGGGCATCAGGAACCACATCGCTACATAAAACTATTAAAGTTCCTTTACGAGCATGAGATACAGCATATATTATGGCATCCCTTTCTGAGGGTATAATTGTAATTTTCTTATTAGGGTCTTTCATTTTGATGCCGGTTTCCAGCATATTTATAAGTTCTTCTTCTGTTTTGCCCCTTAAATGTTTGTCCTGTCTAATAATTATTTCGTCAAACATATCAGCAGCAATGCTACCCATTTCATTATTATCTTCTACTCGCCTATCCCCAATACCAGCGATAATACCCACTCTAACTGTACATTCAAGTTTATCTGTGAATTTTTTGAGCGCACGCATACCTGCCGGATTATGGGCATAATCTAATAGGATTTTAAAATTTTCGAACTCAAAAAGATTTAGTCTCCCCGGAGTTTGTGCAGGAGAAGGTATAAACGTTTCCAAACCGGCTTTCATGTCTTCAATACTAATACCTCTTACATTAGCCGCTATTACCGCTGCCAATACATTTTGAACCATAAAATCTGCTTTGCCTCCATAAGTTAATGGAATTTCTTCAGCACGCATTATACGCATTTTCCAAGAACCTCTACAAAGCGTTACATATCCATTTTCATAAACGGCAGTTATACCCCCTTTTCTTTGTAATGCCTTAATCCTAGGGTTCTCCTCATCCATAGAAAACAGTGCTAAATTACAAGATAAATCTTTCCTCATTTCGTACACTAGATCATCATCTGCATTTAAAATAGCATAACCATCCGGCAGTACGGTTTCAGGTAAAACACCTTTAACTTTCGCTAACTGCTCTATGGTATGAATTCCTTTGAGTCCGAGATGGTCTGCAGCGACGTTGGTAACTATAGCGACATCGCAATGTGCAAAGCCAAGACCTGCCCTTAGCAAACCGCCTCTTGCACATTCCAAGACAGCAAAGTTAACCGTAGGATCCCTTAATACAAATTCTGCACTGGACGGCCCTGTACAATCGCCTCTCATTAAAAGTCTATTTTGGATATAAACCCCATCACTAGTTGTATATCCTACCCTATAACCTTTTAATTTAGCCATATGTGCAATTAGTCTACTAGTAGTTGTCTTACCATTGGTTCCAGTAATTGCAACAATTGGAATTCTACCAGTATTTCCTTGGGTAGGAAATAATTTATCCACCACAGGTGATGCTACATTTCTAGGAAGACCTGTTGTTGGTGCTAAATGCATTCTAAATCCAGGACCGGCATTTACTTCTAAAACCGCACCCCCGGTTTCAAATAAAGGTTGGCTGATATCGGTGGTCATAATATCGATTCCGCAGATATCCAGATCTATTATTTTTGAAATTCTTTCTGCCATAGATACATTTGCAGGATGAACAATATCTGTAATATCTTCCGCAGTACCTCCTGTACTTAAATTTGCCGTATCCTTTAAGACTAGTTTTTCATTTTTTGGAAGTACCGAGATCAAAGTATATCCGGCATCTTCTATTATTGTTTCTGTTAATTTATTTATTGTGATTTGCGTGAGTACCTTTTCATGTCCAAAACCTCTTCTCGGATCCCTGTTTACCTCTTTAATTAAATCTTCAATACTTGATTCTCCATCCCCAATTACATGGGCTGGAGTTCTTTTTGCAGCAGCAACCAACACATTATTAATCACCAATAATCTATAATCTTCTCCTGTAATATATTTCTCTACAATTACACGATTGGAAACTTCCTTGGCAGCATTAAACGCTTCTATTGCTTCTTTATACGTATGTATGTTTACTGTAATCCCTCTGCCGTGATTTCCATCTATAGGTTTAATTACCAATGGATAGCCCACATAATTACAAACCTTCTCGAGATTGCTTTCTAAAGAAAGAATCTTCCCTCTGGGTACAGCAATTTCAGCTTGCTCCAATAAATCTTTTGTATCTTCTTTATCGCATGCCAACTCTACTCCTATACTGCTCGTTTCTGAAGTTACTGTTGCCTGAATTCTTTTTTGATTGGCCCCATATCCTAACTGACACAGAGAATATTTATTTAATCTAATCCAAGGAATACCTCTACTTTCTGCTTCTTCAACTATAGAACCCGTGCTAGGTCCCAATCTTTCAGACTCCCTTAACTCCCTCATATGCTGGATATCTTTATCCAAATCGTAATCTTTAGCAGAAATTAAAGCCTTACATATTTCAACGGATGCTTTGGCAGCGTAACGACCAACACTTTCTTCCATATAAGAAAAAACCACATTATACACACCCTTTTCTCCATATCCCCTAGTTCTCCCAAAGCCGGTATCCATGCCTGCCAAGGTTTGAATTTCCAGCGCGATGTGTTCTATAATATGCCCCATCCAAGTACCTTCATCTACACGTTCAAAAAAACCACCCGGAGTTCCCACAGAACATCTATGAGAATACAAACTAGGAAACATCTTTTTTAACCGATCTGAAAACCCGGGAACTTTATTAGATGGAAATTCTTCCATCTTCCCTAGATCAAGTACCATTACTATTAATTTATGTCGGCGAACTGACCAATAGTTAGGACCACGCATCGCATTTATTTCTAGGATCTTCATTGTTATCTATTTATTTGATTTTTCCCTACTTGGAAAGAAATGTATTTTTGACTGTAATTTATGTATAGGTAAAATATTAAACTATTTTTACGCCAAAATTTAATTTTTAATTATGATTAAAGGAACTTTAATTCCCATTGGAGGGAATGAAGATAAAGGATTTCATAAAGCAGATAGGTTTCGACTAGATTATATTAGCCAGGGAATTTTGTCTAGGGTAGTAAAAGAAAGCGGAGGAAAAGATTCGAAAATTTTGGTGATCACTACAGCTTCTGGCATTCCAGAAATAGTAGGCAAAAATTATATTGATGCGTTTGATCTTTTGGGATGCCATAATGTGCAAACATTATTTATAGACTCTAAAATAGATGCTGACTTAGAGGAAAACCTTGAAATGTTGAAAAATGCCGATTGCATTATGCTTTCTGGAGGGAATCAGTCTAAAATCACAACTAAGATAAAAAACACACAATTTCACAAAATTTTATTAGAGCGTTACCAGAACGAAGAAATAGTAGTAGCAGGAACCAGCGCTGGCGCAATGTGCATGTCCATGGAAATGATCATAGGGGGAAGTAGTAAAGAATCGTTTATAAAAGCCGCTACTAAAATGCGTGAGGGAATGTCATTAATTCCAGAAATAATTATAGACACCCATTTTATTCAAAGAGGACGTTTTGGAAGATTATCTGAAGCCGTGGCGCGCTATTATGATCGTATAGGAATTGGGTTGGCAGAAGATACCGGATTGGTTATTAAAAAAGGAAACTATTGTGAGATAATTGGCTCAGGGATGGTCATTGTTTTCGATCCTGGAAAACTTACCCACAATAATTTTGATATCCTGAAAGATGGCACACCGCTTACCATGACAAATTTAATTACCCATGTACTTTCATCTGGGGATTGTTTTGATATCGATAAACGAAAAGTTAAAGTTTTGACCGTCGAAGAACATATGCTATAAAATATTTTTTTAAAAAGCTGAATAAAAAAAGTTGAAATAAGGTGTAAGAATATCCGAAGAACTGTAGTATTAGCAGATCTCTCAGAATTACACCTTAATGAGTGATTTAAACTTACCTAAACAAATTAATTGTGGCTTAAGCCTTGCTAATTTAAGATTGGTTGATTGTTCCAACGGAATCCGTCATTTGAATTGGCACTAATTTTCATATATTAAAACTTCCTCTATTCCAATAGAAGATTTACATGCCCTATACATGCCCTCTGTATTAAAGGGCATGGAAATATTGCCTTTTGCATCTACAGCAATTAAGCCTCCATCTCCTCCAATGCTTAAGATTCGTTTATTTATTACCTCGTTACATGCAGCTTCCAAAGACATGCCTTTATATTCCATTAAACAGGAAACGTCGTATGCAACGACCCCTCGTATGAAAAATTCCCCACTGCCCGTACAGCTTACAGCGCAAGTTTTGTTGTTGGCATAGTTCCCGGCTCCAATCATTGGACTATCACCCACTCTTCCCCACTTTTTATTGGTCATTCCTCCTGTTGAAGTAGCCGCTGCAATATTCCCATATTTATCACAGGCAACAGCGCCCACAGTTCCAAATTTGGAATCTTTTTTTACCGAATGGTCCAATTGAAAATTGTCGCTTCCCTTTAGATCCTGCCATTGGTTGTAACGAAGTTCATCATAGAAATACGATGCTGGCTCTAAAGAAAACCCATTGATTTTCGCGAACTCCAATGCGCCATCTCCTGCCAAAAAAACATGCTCGCTCTTATCCATTATATTACGGGCCAAGGAGATTGGATTTGCAATTCCTGTTATTAAGGAAACTGCCCCAGCTTGTAGTTTATTCCCTTCCATTATAGCTGCATCCATCTCATGTGTACCTTCAGCGGTAAAAACACTTCCCTTTCCTGCATTGAACAAAGGACAGTTTTCAAGGATGATCACGGCCTTCTCAACTGCATCTATGGAACTTCCTCCATTTTTTAAAACATCGTAGCCTTCTGTTAAAGCACTTTGCAAGGCATTTTTATAGGCCAATTCTTTTTCCTGGGTCATTTGACCTTTTAAAAGTGTGCCAGCTCCTCCATGTATTGCGATAGAAAATGTGTTCTTCATTATGTGTCTTAATTATAAAGGATTCGAAATTAATTAAACAATAAATGACTAGCTTTTATTTTAATCTTTAAACTGTTTGGGTAAATATATTAAATCCTATTTAGACTAAGCGGTGTGAAAAATGTCATTATTTAATAGAACTCCCATTCTCCCTATTAAAATTAATTATTCACCTTTAAGCATTTCAAACTAAACACTTGTTAAATTATTCAAATTCCCAACTTTGATTTTGTTTTTAATTAGGTAAATTTGCAAATACTAAAACCTAGATAATGAAAAACGATGCAACCATCGATATTGATATAAAAAGAGTCCCTACCTCTAAAATAGATTCAATAGATTTTGAAGATTTAAAATTCGGGCATATTTTTACAGATCATATGATGGCTTGCGATTATGAAAATGGATCCTGGCAGGCACCTAAAATAATGCCCTACGGACCTATTTCCATGGAACCTTCTGCAAAGGTTTTTCATTATGGCCAGGCGGTATTTGAAGGAATGAAAGCCTATAAAGATGATCAAGATCAAATCTGGATGTTTAGGCCAGAGGAGAATCTTAAGCGCATCAATAAATCTTCTAAAAGAATGGCCATTCCAGAATTTCCGAAAGATTACTTTTTTAATTCTTTGGAGGCCCTGTTGAAATTAGAAAAAGACTGGATTAAAAAAGGCTTTGGAAACTCGCTATATATTCGGCCTTTTGTGATCGCTACCGAAGCGGGGGTATCGGCTTCCCCAGGAACAAACTACAAATTCATGATTATTTGCTCTCCAGCAAAATCCTATTATACAGGAGAAGTTAGGGTGAAATTCTCTGAAAGCTATAGCCGCGCCGCAGATGGTGGTGTTGGTTTTGCAAAAGCAGCAGGAAATTATGGTGCACAATTCTATCCAACCCATTTGGCCAAGGAAGAAGGATATCAGCAAATTATCTGGACCGATGCAAATACACATAGATTCCTAGAAGAAGCGGGAACTATGAATATTTTCTTCAGAATAAATGACACTTTAATCACGACCCCTACCAACGACCGGATTTTGGACGGTATTACCAGAAAAAGTTTGATCACTTTGGCTGAAGAGAACGATATTAATATTGAAATAAGAAAAGTTCCTGTTCAGGAAATCGTAGATGCCGCTAAGAAAGGGACATTAAAAGAGATTTTTGGTACGGGTACGGCAGCAGTAATAAATCCAATTGCCGGATTTGGGTATCAAGGCGAGAAACATGAACTGCCAAAATTAACCGATTCTTATGCGAGTTACTTTAAAGATAAATTGATGAAAATTCAATATAATCTAGCTGAAGATAAGCATGGTTGGAGATATTTAGTGAAATAAATATTTTAAAACCCAATATAAAAAAGGCCTTAAATGTCATTCTGAACGCAGCGTAGCGGAGTGAAGAATCTCAACGTAATATTATTATCTCTCTTGAAAAGGGGGATCCCTCCTAGCGTTGGGATGACAATATAACAGAATTGCCATTCTGAAGGAAACGTAGTGAACTGAAATATCTCAATAATGTAGGTCATCCTGAATTCATTTTAGGATCTTAACAAAACATATTTCTAAATAACAGAAGCTGAAACAAGTTCAGCTTGACGAAGAAGTATAAATTCAGCGTCTATTCCCCATCGCCAATTTGGCGAAGACAATAATTATTTCAGGATGATGCAGATTTTATTTAAAAACAACTGAATTTATTTCTCCAAAATCTTCTGGATCTCAGGCTTAAAATAATTGGGGCCTTTAAGCACTTTTCCATCTTCTCTATAGATGGGTTTTCCGTTTTCCCCGAGCTTGCTCATATTACTTCGCTGAATCTCCTCAAAAACCTCTTCTATTTTATGTTGCATCCCATGTTCTATAATGGTGCCACATAAAATATATAACATATCGCCCAAAGCATCTGCCACTTCTGTAAGATCATTATTATTGGCAGCTTCCAGATATTCCTCGTTCTCCTCCTTCATTAAATTAAAACGAAGCATGTTTTTTGCCCCTCCAAGATCTGCGATAGGTTGATCATTCATTCCCAATCCAAAAGCGGTATGGAATTCTTGTACGGCTTCAATTCTTCTTTTCATTATAAATTGCGTTTTTAAAAAGTTAACTTTGCCCTAAAATAACAAAAATGTTTAGTACCGGACAATGGATTTTTGCTGCAATATTTTTTCTTTCGTTTGTAGTAGTAATAATCTTTAGTTATAGAAAAGATATCGCGATCCACAAAAAATACCACAAAGGCAGTTTATACGTCTTGCTTGGCTTTTTGATTTTTATTGGATTGTTGTTTGTGATAAAAGCATATTTAAAAAACTAATAATGGATAATTATATGTATAACCGTTTTCTGTCGTAAAAGTTCTATCGTCACCCTGAATTTATTTCAGGGTCTCAATATTTTAGTGGTTTACATTGAAATGAGATTCTGAAACTCCCGAACGGTCGGGACAGAATGACGTCATTTTTCAGTTTAGGATAATTTACTGCCAAACAAATAATTACTAAAAAGCCCCGATAACTTTAGATTATCGAGGCTTTTTTCAATCTATTAAATTTTGCCTACTCTACCGGTACAGCAACTTCTTTATTCATTTTCAAAAAATGGTAGTTTTTAGTATACTCCATCATTTGAGATGCAAAATCTTTAGGCTGTGTAACCTTTAAAGCTTTGATCTCATTGTTATCATCCATTTCTGCAACCAATACCGGATTTACAAATCCACTATAAGGAGGAGATTTAAACTGTGCATTCCTATCCAGAACTTCTTTGTGGATCTCTTGATCTACTTTTACTCCGTAGTTTTCTACAAGATTCTTTGCAGCATTAAAATCACCCTCAGACTTGATTCTCTGTGTTTCTTTTAACAACTCTCCAAACAATTCGCGTAAACGCTCATAATCCTTGATGTCGAAATACGTTTTTCCATCCCTGGTAACTTTTTCTATAACTCCTTCTTTTTGTCCTTTTTCGAAAACCCAAGCGCTTACCCATTGTCTATTACGCATATGGGCTTCTTCTACATCATCCCCAATTTTCAATCTTCTTAACTGGGTCATTAGTCCATTTCTAATATAACCATCGTATGCAGCCATTCCAGTTTTCTTCCAATCATCGGTCAAGCCCAATTCCTGGATTTTTGGATCCATTAAGTAATAAAGCCCAACAAGATCTGCTCTTCCTTCTTCCATCGTAGACGCATAATTCTTTAAGGTTTCTTTGGTTTCTCCAACTCCGGGATTCAATTGCCCGGATGCATGACCTACAACCTCATGAAGCGCTGTATGCAATTTATCGGCATTTTTTCCATATTCTTCTTCTAATGCAACTTCCTCTTCATCATTGGCAAATTCCTTTAACACACCAGAACTTCCAGCGTTGTTATAGGCTTCAATAATGTTACCTAAAGAAACAGATTTACTTCCATGAGCGGCCCTAATCCAGTTTGCATTGGGTAAATTCACACCAATTGGCGTACTAGGCGACGCATCCCCAGCTTCTCCGGCAACTATTACTGTTTTATAGGTTACTCCAACAACAGATTTCTTTTTGTGTTCTGGCATTAATGGCGAGTTATCTTCAAACCATTGTACGTTGTCTTCTAAAACCTTCATTTTTTTGGACATTTCAAAATCCTTGATTTGCACAATAGTTTCGTAAGATCCACGGTATCCCAAGGGATCGTTGTATACTTCAATAAAACTGTTGATGTAATCTATATTTCCTTCGGTGGCTTCAACCCAAGCAACATTATAGTCATCCCAAGTTTGAAGATCCCCTGTATTATAATATTTAATCAGCAACCCAAGTGCATTTCCTTGCTTTTCATTTTCAGCAACACCTTGTGCTTTCTCTAACCATTTTACAATTTCATCTATGGCTGCACCATATAATCCACCGCTTTTCCAAACTTTTTCTACCAGTTGTCCTTTTTCCTTAACCAAAGTAGAATTCAAACCATAAGAAAGTGGCTTGTCTTTATTTGGGGAAGATTTCTTTTTATAGAATGCTTCGGCCTCTGCGGCAGTTACATCTGGACCATAAAAATTGATGGCAGATCCTTTCAATAAACCTTTGGACGGATCTAAGTTCACTTTTTTAGCATCCTTATCGTTAAAGATCACCTCATAAGGCTCCCCTGTAAGTTCTGTTTTGGTTTCAGCTAAAAGCATATCAAAATATTCTTTGCCGAATTCAGGCTTTATCTTATCGTTAGCATAATGGTGGTGGATCCCATTAGAGAACCACACTCTTTTCATATACGTTTCAAAAGCATTCCAATCTGAAGCATCTTTATCTCCAGCATAGGTAGCATAGATGTTTTCTAAGGCATCCCTAATTTCCAGATTGTGTCTATAATTCTGGTCCCACATAATATCACGGCCGCTTAATCCAGCTTGTGTAAGGTAGTACACCAATTTCTGCTCTTTAAGCGTTAAATCCTCGAACCCGGGAATTTGATATCGCAAAATTTTGATGTCAGCAAATTCTTCTACCTTGTAATCAAACTCAGTTTCGGTAGAAGTTTCCACCTCAGCAATCTCTTTATCCTTATCATCATCCTTGCAGGAATACAATAAAGAAGACATTAATACTAATGCCATAATGAATTTAAGTTTCATATATTTCTGTTTAATTTTCCTACAAATGTAGCAATTAGCAGCTTGATATTTAACTATATTAGCATACTGAACCACATTAACACCCAATTTTAAATGAAAATTTTAAAATATTTATTCTTTTTACTGCTCATTGTGATCATTGCAGGAGCTATTTATGTAGCTACCAAAGATGGAAATTATCAAGTGGAGGAAACCGCAGTTATCCATGCTCCGGTTCCAGTGGTCTTTAATGAAGTAAACAACTTTAAAAATTGGGATCAATGGGGACCATGGATGGATGATTCAGATGATATCATTATTAATTATTCTGAAAAAACGATAGGTGAAAATGCCAGCTATTCCTGGAAAAGTGAAGAAATGGGTGATGGTTCTATTAGAAACACAAAGGTAATTCCAGACTTGGCAATAGAACAGCAACTAATTTTTAAATCTCCTTATGGGGAATCTCAAAGTGATGTGTATTGGGATTTTGTTGAAGTGGAAGAAGGCACAAAAGTAACTTGGGGAATCCAAGGAAAGCAAAGTTTTATGGACAAACTTGCATTCACTTTTATGGACAAAAGTTTTCCTGAAATGATACGCCCGATGTATCAAGAAGGTTTAGAAAAATTGAATAGCGTTGTACTGGAAAAAATGAGCAGCTATTCTGTAAATGTCGATGGAATTACCACTCACGGGGGAGGATTTTATATGTACTCCACTACGGCCACCAAAATTTCCCAGATCCCGTCCAAGATGCAAAAAATGTTGGCAGATGTATCTTTATATATGGAACAAAACAATATCCCTTCAATGGGAAATCCTTTTGTACTATATAACAATTGGGACGAACAAAATAATTCGGCTATCTATTCCACCGGATACTTTACACCAAGTTTAATTATAACGCCTACCGAAAGCACCGTTTTAAACGGGATGATGCCAGTGCAAAAGGTTGTAAAGACAACCTTAAAAGGAGATTACAAAAACTTAAAAGAAGCTTGGGATGCTGCTTATAAATATACCCAGGAAAACAATTTGCCAGTAAATCCAAATAGTCCCGCTTTCGAAGTATATTCAATTGGTCCGGATAAATCCCCAAATCCTGCAAATTGGGTGACCGAGATCTATATTCCGCTTTTGGAAGTTGAAGAACCTACCTTGTAAACTATATTCCTTTAAATGAAAGCGATCTTAATGGTTTTTTTAGGAGGGGGATTGGGAAGCGCATTACGCTTCGTGATATCGAGGGTTTTAAATAAATCTGCACTGGACATCCCATTTGGCACTTTTACCGTAAATATCTTGGGAAGCCTTTTATTGGGATTAATCCTTGGAATCTCCCTAAAATCTGGTGCCTTTTCCAACAATACCATGTTATTTCTCGCAACCGGCTTTTGTGGCGGCTTCACCACATTTTCCACCTTTAGTTATGAGAATCAGGTGTTTTTAAGGACCGGCGATTACTCTAGCTTTGCAATTTATTCTTTAGGAAGCATCGTAGCCGGGTTCGCCGCAGTATTTTTGGGCTTGTACCTTTCTAAATTGGCCTAAACTATTTCTTGTGCTTCTTTACACCCACAGGAATAGCGACAGAAATCTCATTTTCTAAAGGAGGGATAGAACAAGAATATTTACCGTTGTAGGCACAGTAAGGGTTATATGCCTTGTTGAAATTAAGTGTAATGGTATTTCCTGTAGGAATACGCAAATCCAGATATCTTCCACCACCACCATAACTGGTTTCCCCATTGGTAGCATCTGTAAATGGAACAAAAAGATAATCCACATAGCCCGGTTTGGTTATCAACTCCTGGTTTTGATAGCTATTTAACTTGAATGATTGCCCTTCAAGATCAAAATAAGCCTCTCCGTATTTCACATATATCGGCATCCTGTTGGTAGTGGTGGGCATGGCAAAAGGAGGTTCTGCAGGGGTCCTTAGAAATTCTGCTTCAATCACGTAGGTAGTATCAATATCAAAAAACTCCAAGGCCTTAAATTTTTTCAGGTCTTCTGAAGTCAGTGGGGATTCTTCTGGATTTGCAAATTCTGAATTTAAGTGCTCTTGAAAGGCAACAATATCCTCCACTTTTGAAATATCCTGCGCAACAAGTAGCGAAATATTCAAAATTAAGAACATCGAAAAAAACAACTTTTTCATCTTCTTAAATTTAGAATACAAAAATGGGGAATTTTATTTGAACTATACTTTTTAAGCTTTTCGCAAAATTCAGGTATTGTTTGTCCATAAAGTATCCTAAACTGAAAAATGAGGTCGTTCTGTTCCGATAGCTGTCGGAATTGTTTCAGAATCTCATTTTCAATGTAAATCAATGCAAAATTGAGATCCTGAAATAAATTACCATTGACGTATTTTTATTTATTTGTGAATCCAAGACCCTGAAACCAGTTCAGGGTGACGATGGGGAATTGTCGTCATGCTGAACTGGTTTCAGCATTACGACAATTTACTACGCTGGATAATTTTTTTATCACGGGTCTCAGGGTGACAAAAAAACTTTTAGGACAGAAAACGTATATACAAAATTCAGGTTTAGCCAGATCAATTCACCTAAATAATTGAAGCTTTATTTTAAAAAATTTCTTTGAAAAATTTAACTAATTTTGATCCCTAACCAATCTAAATGTTTCAAAAAATCTTCCGTTCTTATGTAGACTCCTTTAGCGATTTACGGCGGGAGGTTTGGCTGCTTGCGTTAATAACCTTTATTAACAGGGCCGGTACCATGGTAATCCCTTTCCTTTCTCTATACCTTACAAAGAGCCGTGGGTTTTCCCTGGAAGAAGTTGGGTGGATCCTTACCTTTTTCGGACTTGGGTCTGTAACCGGATCCTGGCTGGGTGGTAAATTAGTGGACAGCATTGGGCATTACAAAACAATGGCAGGAAGCTTACTTATCTCTTCGGTGCTTTTTGTTCTCTTACAATTTCCAAGCTCCTTTTGGGGAATTTGTCTAGGGATCTTTTTGGTAATGGCGGCTGCCGATATTTTTAGACCTGCCGTTTTCGTGGCAATTAGTGCCTACAGCAAACCACAAAATAGAACGAGATCTGTAACCTTAATTAGATTGGCGATAAACTTGGGTTTTTCTGCTGGTCCGGCAATTGGAGGATTGATAATAGCTAGTGCGGGATATAGCGGTTTATTTTGGGTAGACGGAATTACCTGTTTACTTGCAGGGATCTTATTGCTTAAACTATTGCACCCTAAGAAGGCAGTTGAAAATATTAGAGAGGTGAATTTGAATCCACAAGGAGTGCTAAAAGATTTTCCCTACTTAATTTTTATAGCAGCCATGGTTTTGTTCGGGTTCATATTCTTGCAATACTTCTCTACAATGCCTTTGTTTTATGCCCAACAACATGGACTCACAGAATTGGAAATAGGGATTTTATTGGGAATGAACGGGTTTTTAATTTTCCTTTTGGAAATGCCATTGATAAAACATCTTGAAACTAGAAAAACAACAGCGATCTTTCATGTTATCGTTGGGACAATATTGGTAGGCCTAAGTTTTGTGGCGGTAAACCTTACAGGCTGGGCAGGAATTTTAGTTATAGGCATGCTCTTAATGACCATTGGGGAAATGATTGCTTTTCCCTTTTCCAATACGTTTGCATTAACTAGGGCAGACAAAGGCAAACAAGGCTCCTATATGGCATTATATAGTATCGCGTTTTCCTTGAGCCACATTTTTGGTCATAACTCTGGGATGCAATTGATCAGTAAATTTGGATATGTATTTACGTGGAATGCAATGATTACCTTAGCTACGGTAGCTTGCGGATTCTTGGTTTATTTGGGATATTTATTAAAAAAAGAAAAACTAGCCAGTAGCTAGTTATCGCTTGGAATATTGTAATACTTTGATTCTCCCAAATACTTTTTCACCAACTCATTAAACTCAGGGCTTAACTTGAGATCCAAAGTTCCAGGGATATCATATAATTGTTCCAGATCATCATATCCAGTTATAAGAAGGTCTTCTAAATATAATAGTGCAGTATAGTAATCCCCATCTTGAGCACTCAAAGAAATTATTGAAAAGTATCCTTCCGGATTCTCTTTATCGAATATAGTACGAAGTATCGAAACAAGGATCAATCTATCTATTCCAAACTTGGCTAGCTTTAATTCTTCAAATCTCCTTTTGGTATAGGTTTGTAAATAATCCTCTAATCTATAACTTAGTTCAGATTCGGCTGTTATTTTACTGTTTTTTAAAGAGTCTATTTCTTTGTATTGCTGCGCCCACCAACCTATATTTTCAAAACTTTTCAAAACAAGATCTTCTTCAATCAAGTATGCATATTGATAGCGCAAATCCTGTTCTTTTATTTTTGCTGAATTATATTGAGAACGCTGTTCTTTATAAATGGACTCCCTTCTAATTTCTTTCTGAAGGTCCCGGATTTCATCTTTCTTATCGAAATATTTATATTTGTCCCGCATGAGTTTCAGCAACTCATAAGCTTTATAAAAATTTAGTTGTCGCCTCCAACTTTCTGCAGTAGCTAATTCAGATTCGTATAAATTATTTACCATTTCAGCATCCTTAGGCTGGCTGCCATCAAGCATTGCTTCCAAAGTAAAAGTCCCTAACCCGTGTGAAATTAATTTTGCCGAAGGCCACATTCCCTCATCTTCATAGTTATAAATGAACTTTTTATAATCTAGGATTTTAAATAAATTAAAGCTTTCGTTGAAATTATTATATGAATCACTTTTATAGCTTGCAAAACCTATTATAGAATATTTGTTAGTGTTTTGAACCAAAAAATCCTTGTTCATCCAAATATCCTCCACAACCACAATGCCTTTGATTTTAGGATACACAGCTGGTAAGGTACTTGCTACATGTGCCCCTTGGCGCAAGCCTGCGGCATAAACCCTTTTTTCATCAATCGGAAAATTCAATAACACCTTCTCTAAGAGCCTAACAGCAGTTTCTAAATTAGTTGCCAAAGAATCATTTCTGGAAATATTATTAGAGGCCACAATTAAATAGCCTTGCTCATTTGCAGCCTGACTAAAAAGTCTAGCTGAACTTATTCCCCTTCCTTCTGGATCGAACACAAAAACAATGGGCCACTTTTTATCACTTGAATAATTGCTGGGCAAATACATTGCAAAACTTTCAGAAATACTATCATTTATTGGCAAACTATCTATAGCAGCGCCTTTTCGAAGCGATAGTTCTTGTGCAAAAAGCAATTGTAATGGAAAAAAGAGGGCTAAAAGTCCCATTTTTATAGGAGAAGTGAGTTTCATACTTCTAAATTAGTGCAATTAAAGGAAATAAAAAAGACCACATCGCTGCGGCCTGATTCAATTTGTAGGGTAATTTTGTTGGATATTATTTCTTGACTCTTTGTAATCTAATCCCTTTACCATCCGAGAAAAATATTTTTGAAATTAATGCAACGATCAATAAATCGGCAAAAATCAAAAACAATACCCTCACAACTTCAATTCCAAAGAAATTACCTCCCGCAAACCCAAGCAATCCTGTTACTATAGTCATTATAAGGAAATGTAAAGTATAATTTTTCATCGTGTTCTTATTTTTTTTCAAAGATAACTGCTTAGTAGTCGTACAATTACTAACTAAATTACAATTGAGATATATTTAACTAAAAAAGACTATTTTAATAGTTGTAGTTTTCTCCAGCATTGTTTGGAAGTCTTCCCCGCAGGGGAGGATTTAGGAGGGATGGGAAGGTGATTGTTAAAGATAATCCCATATTAAAATAAAATAGTACATTTGCAGCCGGTTGCAACCTTCTCCAGTAAGCAACATTTTACACATAACCTGTCCAATTATAAATATATTAATACCGGACGGCATTTATAATTCATACATGACATTTAACGATTTACAATTAACTGAACCCTTATCCAAGGCAGTTCAAAAAGTAGGATATACTACACCAACCCCAATTCAAGCCCAATCTATCCCAGCCATTTTAAAAGGAAGGGATATCTTAGGTTGTGCGCAAACCGGGACCGGAAAAACGGCAGCGTTCTCCATTCCAACCATTCAACTATTAAATAGCAATCTCAATAACGGAGGTCGCAAAACAACTATAAAGAGCCTTATTTTAACCCCTACCCGCGAGCTTGCGATCCAAATTGGGGAAAGCATAGCCGAGTATGGTCAGTTTAGTGATCTTAAACATCTTGTGATTTTTGGTGGTGTTAATCAGAATTCCCAAGTAAGAGCGCTTAGAAATGGCGTGGACATATTGGTAGCAACTCCCGGGAGATTATTGGATCTTATGGATCAAGGATTCATTTCCCTGTCCCAGATCGAGATTTTCACTTTGGATGAAGCAGATAGGATGCTGGATATGGGGTTTGTTCATGATGTGAAGAAAGTGATCAAAAAAATTCCTGTTAAAAGGCAAACTCTATTCTTTTCGGCAACTATGCCAAATTCCATCATAGATCTTGCAAATAGTATTTTAACCAATCCTTTAAAAGTATCGGTTACTCCCGTTTCTTCTACTGCAGAAAGAATTGGGCAGGAAGTGTATTTCATAGATAAAACCAATAAAAAGAACTTATTAAAAGATCTTTTGAAAACTTCTGAAGAAGTTAGGGTTTTGGTTTTTACCAGAACAAAGCACGGTGCCAATAAAGTGGTAAAAGACCTTATTAAAGTAGGGATTAAAGCTGAAGCTATCCACGGAAACAAGACTCAAAATGCCCGTCAAAAAGCATTGAAAAATTTCAAGGATAAGACTACTCGGGTTTTGGTAGCTACAGATATTGCTGCCCGGGGTATTGATATCGATGATCTAGCATTAGTTATAAATTATGAAGTCCCCAACATTGCCGAAACCTACGTGCACAGAATTGGACGAACAGGAAGAGCAGGTGCTAGTGGAAAAGCGATCTCTTTTTGTGATTTTGAAGAAAAAGCATATTTAAAAGATATTCAGAAATTAATAGACCAAAAGGTTCCTGTAATAGAAGAACACGATTATCCTATGGAATTCTTTGAAATTCCGGAAAAGAAGCCACAACAACGAAGACCTTCCCGAAATAGAAATGGGAATTCCAATAACACGAAAAGCTCCGGAGGAAATTCATCTAAAAGGAATAATGTTGGCAGATCAAGAAGGTAATAAAGGACACTCCGAGAGTTATTTTGGGGACTACCGAGATTTCTGGTGGAATCCTACGTTTATCGAGCTCACCGCGAAGAGGCTGGAATTAGGCAAGCATAATTCTATGTTGGATGTTGGTTGCGGACAAGGCCATTGGACACAAATATTAGCGCCACTTCTTGCGCCCAAAGCCAAAATCATTGCTGTGGATAATGACAAAAGATGGTATTCCAAAAACGAAGAATTAGAACGGCTTTTTAAGAAATCCAATAATCCATTTACTTTAACAAAAGGAAACGCACAGCAATTGCCCTTTGAGGATAATCAATTCGATCTTGTGACCTGCCAAACGGTGCTAATCCATGTTCCTAAACCTCAACAGGCATTGGAAGAAATGAAGCGGGTGTTAAAACCCGGGGGCACCTTGTTATGTGTAGAACCAAATAACATAATCCAAAGCCTTACCAAAACATCGCTTTCAAAGAACGACTCTATAGAAGAAACATTAGATCACATTAAGTATAGACTGATCATAGAAAAAGGCAAGAAAAACATGGGGCAAGGAGATAATTCTTTGGGAGATCTATTGCCCGGAATGTTCGCTTTGGCTGAAATGCATACTATTGAAGTTCGATTATCGGACAAGGCCATCGCTATGTATCCGCCTTATAGTACAAAAGAGCAAATGGCAACTTTAAAACAATGGATGACCGGGAGTTCCTGGAAATCCAATACTCAAAAGGATATCGATTTTTTTAGCGCCGCAGGAGAAGAATTTATGCCCTTTTATTTTGAATATCAGGAGAAATATGCCCGAAGGGACGACCATTTAATGGGCGCATTGCAACGGGAACAGTACCACGCAGCCGGAGGATCGTTGATGTATTTGGTTAGTGGCACAAAATAGATTTATTTTATCCCCTTCTTTTTATAGGCCCCTGTTCCACTACGTTGGAGAGGATAATATGGGTTTTCGTTTCCCCATAAGTAATTAGTTTATCTATAAATTCCTCCAAGTGAGATTGATCATATAAAACCACTTCCATAATAATATTTTCATTTCCTGTAATTCTATAACAATTTATTACTTCCTTGAATTCTTTCACTTTTTCCAAGAACGGTTTCAATCTCCCCATAAAAGCACG
The DNA here is from genome assembly GCF_007827275.1 of Gillisia sp. Hel_I_86. NCBI lineage: Bacteria > Pseudomonadati > Bacteroidota > Flavobacteriia > Flavobacteriales > Flavobacteriaceae > Gillisia > Gillisia sp. Hel_I_86. Next base: position 655,806 of record NZ_VISE01000001.1, read on the forward strand.
CAAGGTGATCACTGCTTTTAATTGATGACCGGTTTTATGATAAGATACTTGAGCCTTATAACCACATATAATTCCGCTATCCTCCATCTTTTTCACCCTTTCTGTAACGGCTGGGGAAGTAAGTCCAACTTTTCTTCCAATTTCGGCAAAGGAAAGTCGTGCATTTTTTTGAAGTGATTCCAAGATTTGCCAGTTTAACGCATCTATAGGCATATTTAATATTTTTAACTATTAAACTTAATAAATTTAAAGCTAATATACTCATTCACTTTAAAATCGAAATAACATATAGCCGATATCTCACTAATTTTATGGAAATCAAATAAAAATTAGCGAAGCATGAATTCCGTTAGCAGATCAGATTTTAATTATTCTCCTGTATATCGCCAAGCGATAGAGATACTTAATATTTCCAGGCATATTTCCAATTATGTGGTTCAGGATCTGGCCATTCTAAAGCAAAACGGAAAGGAAGATCAAGATATTTACTTTTCTGGGGACATCATACAGCAGTCTACCTCATTGATGCCTCATATTTTGCGAGCAGAAAGCGAGCCTTTTGCAGAAGAAAAACATAAATATGCAGCTTCTGTAACTCGACTTACCAATTTGCTGTACAAGAATTGTGAGCGTTTGGAACTTTCCAACAGCAATGGAAGGGAATTTATAAGAATCTTGAGATTCGAATTGAAAAAGTTCAGAAAATTACAGCGTATCTGGAAATTGACTTTGTGATTTTTAAATCTTATCCTTTTTTATAATTTTCAAATAGCTTTTTAATTCTTCTGCCACCTTAGGACTTAGAATAAATAGTCCTATCATATTGGGCACCAGCATCGCAAAGATCATGGCATCGCTAAAATCTGTTACCGCTCCCAAAGTAGCTGCTGCACCAATTACCGTAAAACAACAAAATAGCAATTTATAAATATAGCCTGTTCTTTTCCCCCTTCCAAACAAATAGCTCCAAGCTTGATAGCCGTAATAAGACCAAGAAATCATGGAAGAAAAGGCAAAAAGAACAACCGCAAGGGTCAATAAATAGGGAAACCACGACACCCCACTTTCCAGCGCTGAAGCCGTTAAGAGCACTCCTTCCTCATCATTTAGGATCATTCCGGGAACTATTTGACCAGTAATTATCAATGCCAAGGCTGTTAACGTACAAACTACCACAGTGTCTATAAATGGTTCCAATAAAGCCACTAGTCCCTCACTAGCAGGAAATTTGGTTTTAACGGCACTATGAGCTATGGAAGCACTTCCTATTCCGGCTTCGTTGCTAAATGCAGCTCTTTTAAATCCCTGAATTAATACCCCCACGAAACCTCCAATAACTCCTTCAGGATTAAATGCCCCCTCCCATATGGAAATAAATGCATTCGGAATTTCCGTATAATTAATTCCCAGGACTATTAGTACTGCCAACATATACGTGATAACCATGAAAGGAACTATCTTATCTGTGACGCTTGCTATTTTCTTTATTCCTCCAATGATCACAACACCAACCAAAATTGCCATAACCAAACCAAAAACCCATCCCTTGCCAGCTATAAAACTATCTTCGGCGCCTGTTACATATTCAAATAATTTAAAGGCTTGATTTACCTGAAACATATTCCCACCTCCAAAGGATCCTCCTATGCACATGACGGCAAATAATATGGCCAATACTTTTCCCAATTTCTTAAGCCCTTTTTCCTCAAGCCCTTTTTTGAGATAGTACATCGGGCCACCAAAAATGGTTCCTTCAGCATTTACTTCCCTATATTTTACCCCGAGCGTACATTCTACAAACTTTGAGGACATTCCAAGTAAACCAACCAAGATCATCCAAAAAGTTGCCCCTGGGCCTCCTATTCCCAGAGCAATTGCAACTCCGGCTATATTCCCTAGGCCTACGGTCGCAGAAACGGCTGCTGTTAAAGCTTGAAAATGGCTCACCTCCCCTGCTCCCTCAACTCGAATAGTATCCGGATTATCACCATCTACGAGATGTACGGATGAGCTGGCCTCTACAATACCTTCAGTTTCAAGATGATCGTATTTTCCTTGAACCACCTTAATAGCCGTAAAAAAATTCGTGAAATTCACGAACCTAAAATACAAAGTGAAATAAGCTGCACCTAGAATGAGCACCACAAGAACCCATGGGATTCCGGTTGTATCGGTTAAAGGAATTTCAGCAAAAATCCCATCGATAAACCAGCGGGTTGCATCACTAAATTTTTCGTTGATCCTTTCATCTAATGTGGAATTGGCAATCTGAATAAAAATGGACATAAACTTGATTTTTTAGCAAATTGCTCTAAAACAAGTCTTTAGGAAAGGTTACGTACTGTTGAAATTTTAGTGTCGCTATGCTTAAGCATTGTCTTTTATTGAAGAATATTGAAGTAGATTATTCTTTTTGGCATATTCAATTAATTGTTCTTTCCCGCCTTTCCCACTTATATTCAACAGCTTTTTTATTTGATGAATATGGGTTTGAAATCCGTCGTTACTAATATTCATTAGCTCTGCTATTTCAGGATAGGATTTATTTGTACCGTAATAGGCGAGATTGCCCAAAACCTCTTTTTGACGATCTGAAAGCTCGATTTTAGCAGCTTCTCTTAGTACTATCAGTTCATTTTTCATGCTCTTTATAGTATCCAGATGACTTTCGTTTGCAAGTTCTTGCTGTTCCAATTTTTTCTTGAACTTTAAATTTTCTGTAGCTAATTTATCTGCTAATCCTTGTTGTTGTTCTTTTTCAGAAAGGAATTTCCAACTATATAATAGAATGGAGAACAATAATATAAACAGGAATTTGAATGAGATGGCAGTTATGCTCCCAGCAATTGACCAAAATTCTTGATCTACAAGCTGAATTGCCCTATCCTGTGGTATGATCCTGTGTGTTACGGCAATAATTATTAGGACGAATAATACGAGGGTAGGTAAATACATAAATCGCATTTTTCGTGTTGAAAATGCTTTGTTCAGTTCATACAACAAAGAAAATGCAACCACTACCGAAATAGGAATATCTATAAGCCATATAAAACTGTTGCTTATTTCTATGTTGTTTATAGAGGTAGCCAAGAAAACAAAAGCAATCATGGATAACACGCCAAAATACACCCCTACAAAATCCTTAGTACTGAATTTTTGAACCAGTCTCACCACGATCCCCCTCCTTTTATTGTGTTCTATGGATGGAAGGGATAGCAATATAAAAAGTGAATTGGTTAATGAAACCAGCACCCCTAAATAAATAATGATCTTATTGGAAGGATCCCAGCCGAAGCCAAAAACCAAAATTAAATTTAGTACAGCTCCCAAGCCCCAAACTAAAATAGCGAGACCAAACCACATAATTCCTTTAATAGTATTTTCGCCAGAGCCTTCTTTTCGTTCTTTGATGAAAATTCGTTGAATTATGATTGCTGATATAAGGCAAACAATTGCAGTAACGGTATATTCTATAATTGATAGCAAATTGAAATATTTAATTAGAGATCCGAAGATAAATACAATCCATTTTTGTTATTCAATTTAACGGTATTCAAATAGTTGAAAATATATCATTTTGTCCGTTCGAGCGCAGTCGAGAACCCATCAATTTAAAAAATTGGTTTCAACTTTAGCCTGTATTGAGCGCAGTCGAAATGCTCAACCTGACATCCTTATTACACATTATAATTTCGATATGAACATAAATACTGACCTCTATATTTAATTTTAAAGATATTGAAAATAATATTTAACCTATAAAACCAAAAAATCCCAACTCTTAGGGAATTGGGATTTTTGATTCTGTGTTTTATAATTATCTTATTGTATATACGTTTTTAGTCCAGCATTTCATCTGACTATCTAGTCACCCTGTCCCGAAGCATGGAGTTTCAGGATCTGCTCCGGACTTACTGGGATGCTGAAACAAGTTCAGCATGACGATAAGCCTGGGCATAGTTGCTTAAAAGCAATACTGGCACAAAAACAGATAAGCGATTCGCATACTCTTTACTAACTTAATTCTGCTGATAACATGATCCTGCTTGAAGAGATCCCGATATCGCTGCGCTCATCGGGATAAGCGATTCGCACACATTTAATGAAAAAATGAAATGTGGCTCTCTGCTTACATATTTCTTCTATACTGCCCTCCTACTTCAAACATCGCTGTTGTGATCTGACCTAAAGAACAAACTTTAGTTGCATCCATTAAGACTTCAAATAAATTTTCATTTTTAATAGCCGCTTCTTGGATCAGTTCCAAAGCTTCCGCAGATTCTTTCTCAAAGGCTTTATGTAAATTTTTCAAAGTAGAAATCTGGTATTGTTTTTCTTCTTCTGTAGCTCTAATAACTTCTCCTGGCGTAACCGTGGGAGAACCTGTAGAACTCAAAAAAGTATTTACTCCTACAATTGGAAATTCGCCGTTGTGTTTCAAGGTTTCGTAGTACAAGCTTTCTTCTTGGATCTTACTGCGTTGGTACATGGTTTCCATAGCTCCCAAAACTCCACCTCTTTCTGTAATTCTATCGAATTCCAAAAGAACGGCTTCTTCCACAAGATCTGTTAACTCTTCTATAATGAATGCTCCCTGAATTGGGTTCTCATTTTTAGTAAGTCCCAACTCTTTATTGATGATAAGCTGAATAGCCATCGCTCTTCTTACTGAAGCTTCTGTAGGCGTTGTAATTGCTTCATCATACGCATTGGTATGTAAGGAATTACAGTTGTCATAGATAGCATAGAGCGCTTGAAGCGTTGTTCTAATGTCGTTGAAATCTATTTCCTGCGCATGAAGTGAACGTCCAGAAGTTTGAATGTGGTATTTCAGCATCTGGGCTCTTGGATTCGCTCCGTATTTATATTTTAATGCCTTTGCCCAAATCTTTCTTGCCACCCTACCAATTACTGCATACTCAGGATCTACTCCGTTGGAGAAAAAGAACGAAAGGTTGGGCCCAAATTTATTGATATCCATTCCTCTACTCAAATAATACTCAACATACGTAAATCCGTTGGCCAAGGTCAATGCCAACTGAGTAACAGGATTTGCTCCCGCTTCGGCAATATGATATCCAGAAATAGAAACCGAATAAAAGTTTCTTACTTGCTCTTCAATAAAATATTCCTGTACATCTCCCATCAACCTCAAGGCATATTCCGTAGAGAAGATACAGGTGTTTTGTGCCTGATCTTCTTTTAAAATATCTGCTTGCACAGTTCCACGAACTACATTTAAAGTGTTCTTTTTGATTTTGGCATATACATCTGCAGGAAGTACTTTATCGCCGGTTACCCCCAATAACATTAGTCCCAAGCCGTTATTACCTTCCGGAAGTTCTCCTTGATACGCAGGGCGATCTATTTTTTTATCCTTGTATATTTTTTTGATCTTTTCCTCTACCTCTTTCTGAAGTTCATTTTCTATAATATATTTCTCACACTGCTGATCGATAGCCGCATTCATAAAGAAACCCAGCAACATTGGAGCGGGACCATTAATAGTCATACTCACCGAAGTCATGGCATCTGCTAGATCGAATCCTGAATACAATTTTTTTGCATCATCCAAACAACAAATAGATACTCCCGCATTTCCTATTTTTCCGTAAATATCTGGCCTAATATCTGGGTCGTTACCATAAAGTGTTACCGAATCGAAAGCTGTAGAAAGTCTCTTAGCTGGTAAACCCGCACTCACATAATGAAAACGTCTATTTGTTCTTTCCGGTCCGCCCTCTCCAGCAAACATTCTGCTTGGATCTTCCCCCGCTCTCTTAAATGGGTATAATCCGGCGGTGTATGGGAATTCGCCCGGTACATTTTCTTGTAAACCCCATTTTAAAATGTCTCCCCAAGCCTGATATTTAGGTAAAGATATCTTTGGAATTTGAGTGTGGGAAAGAGACCCGATATGCGTTTCTATTTTTATTTCCTTGTCCCTCACTTTAAAAGAATAAACCGGCTCCTTGTATTTATTCACTTTTTCATCCCAACCAGTTATGATCTCCCAGTTATATGGATCGAGATCCATCTTTACCCTATCAAATTCAGCAATAAGAAGTTTTAGAAAATCTTTCTTCTCGTCATTCTGAACTTGTTTCAGAATCTCATCTGAATCTACACCGTGTTTATCTAAAAAAGACTTCTCGACTTCGCTCGACGTGACATTTGCAACAGAACCTATGGTTTTATAAATCCCATAAAGCTTCTGTGCAACTTCCTGCTGCGTACTGGCTGTATCATCATATTTTCTGTTATTTTCAGAAATTTCAGAAAGGTATCTTACCCTGCTTGGTGGGATCACATAAATTTTTTCACTTTTATCTTCATCAACATGAAAAGTGGAAGATAAAGCGGCCTCTGTTTTTTCATCTACTTTATTCATCAACTTTCGGTATAGCGTATTCATCCCCGGATCGTTGAACTGGGAAGCAATAGTTCCATATACAGGGAGTGTTTCAGGATCGTCATGCCATAAGCCATGATTACGCTGATATTGTTTCTTCACATCGCGAAGCGCATCTAAAGCTCCTCGTTTATCGAATTTATTGATCGCTACCAGATCTGCGAAGTCCAGCATATCTATTTTCTCCAATTGCGTAGCTGCTCCAAATTCCGGGGTCATTACATATAAAGAAGCATCAGAATGTTCTAAGATCTCGGTATCGGATTGTCCTATTCCTGAAGTTTCTAAAATAATAAGGTCGAAATTTGCTGCTTTTAATACTTCAACCGCTTCAGAAACATATTTAGACAAAGCCAAATTAGACTGACGGGTTGCCAAAGAACGCATATAAACCCGATCATTATTAATGGCATTCATTCGGATTCTATCTCCCAATAAAGCGCCACCGGTTTTACGTTTTGATGGATCTACAGATACAATTCCGATGGTTTTTTCCGGGAAGTCGATTAAAAACCTTCTTACCAATTCATCTACCAAAGAAGATTTTCCAGACCCCCCGGTTCCGGTAATTCCCAGAACAGGAGTTTTCTTTCCGTTAAGTTCTATCTTATTGAAAGCCTTCTTAAAATCTTCATGCCTGTTTTCAGCTAAAGAAATCAATCTGGCAATGGTGTTTATATTTTTTTCCTTTAAAAGGCTTTGTGTTTTATCGGCTTTTTCCAGAGCAGGAGTTGGAGTATCTGAAGTTTTCACCAAATCGTTGATCATTCCCTGCAAGCCCATTTCTCGTCCATCATCGGGTGCATAGATTTTGGTAATTCCATAACCCATAAGTTCTTTGATCTCTGATGGAAGGATCACTCCACCGCCGCCGCCAAAGATTTTGATATGCTCTGCTCCTTTTTCCTTAAGCAAATCGTACATGTATTTAAAATACTCATTATGCCCACCTTGGTAGGAAGTCATGGCAATAGCATTGGCATCTTCTTGAATCGCACAATTCACTACTTCTTCTACACTGCGATCATGACCCAAATGAATCACTTCTACCCCTGTAGACTGAATGATACGGCGCATAATATTAATCGCGGCATCATGTCCATCAAAAAGCGAGGCTGCTGTTACTATTCTTACTTTATTGGTAGGGATATATGGAGTTTGATCTTGCATTGTTATTCTAAATTTTTGGAGCTGCAATTTACTAAATTCGTAAAGATTTTTCCTTATAAGTTCCATTTTTAAGGAATTCCTTAATATAAAAAACGCCCCTAAAAAATATAGGGACGCTCTTCTTCAACTAATAAATCAAGATTATCTGGCAAACATACTTTCGTCTACTTTCACTCCCAGTCCATTGGCAACTCCTGCTCCTAAAGTAGGATCTGCCCTAAACCAGTGGCATAATTGTCTGTTTATAATTTCATCTTTTTTAGGGCCGTCAATTCCGCTCATAGCGCCAACAATGTTGCTAATAAGATTCTTTTGAGCTTGATCGTCCATTATTCTGAAAAGATTTCCGGGCTGAGTGTAATGATCGTCTTCTCCCGGAGCATTTCTATCAAACCAATCTGCTTCAGCATCCACAATAGTTGGTGGGAGTTGTTTGTAGCTTTCATCTACTTCAATATCATCGAAACTATTAGGGAAATAATTTGGTTTACGCCCTTGATTTCCATCCACCCTCATAAAACCATCTCGTTGATAATTATTGCTTTCCTTCATAAACGGGCAGCGGTTCACTGGGATTTGCTCGTAATTGGCGCCCAATCTATATCTATGCGCATCTGGATAAGAAAGCAATCTACCTTGCAACATCTTGTCCGGGGAATATCCTATTCCGTCCACTATATGCGCCGGTGAAGTTGCCAATTGCTCAATTTCAGCAAAATAATTTTCAGGATTTCTATTCAACTCCATCAGCCCAACGTCTATTAACGGATAATCCCCATGTGGCCATACCTTTGTAAGATCGAATGGATTTATATGATAACCCACGGCTTCGGCTTCAGGCATTACCTGAATTCTCAAATTCCACTTTGGGTAATTTCCTTTTTCAATATTTTCCAGAAGATCCCTTTGAGAAAAATCCGGATCTATTCCTCTCATTTCTGCAGCTTCTTTATCTGTAAAATTCTTAATTCCCTGAGCTGTTTTGAAATGAAATTTCACATAAAAACGCTCATTATCCTTATTGATCAAAGAAAAAGTGTGGGACCCATAGCCGTTCATATGTCTAACACCGTATGGTGTTCCGCGGTCACTCATTAAAATGGTGACTTGATGCAAAGATTCAGGGCGTAGGGACCAAAAATCCCACATCATCGTCGGAGATTTCATATTCGTATATGGATCCCGTTTTTGTGTATGGATAAAATCACTGAATTTTTTGGGATCCTTAACAAAGAAAATGGGCGTATTGTTTCCTACCATATCCCAATTTCCATCTTCAGTATAAAATTTTAATGCAAAGCCACGCGGATCCCTTTCTGTATCCGCAGAACCTTTTTCACCTCCCACGGTAGAAAAACGAGCGATCATATCGGTCTTCTTGCCTACTTTGGAAAATATTTTAGCTCTTGTATATTTTGTAATATCATGAGTAACGGTAAAAGTTCCATAAGCCCCAGAACCTTTTGCATGCACCACTCTTTCTGGAATACGTTCTCTATTAAAGTGAGCCATTTTTTCATGAAGAATATAATCTTCCACTAACAGAGGCCCTCTTTTTCCAACACTAAGGGAATCTTCATTTTCTACATAAGGACGACCAGAAGCAGTCGTTAACTTATTGTTCTTGTTACTCATTTTTTTGGATTTATTGATTTTACTAAAGATAAGATTTGATTTATTATAATCAAAATCGATTGTTTTAATATAAGTATAACATCCCTCGATAATAAGATTGGAATATAAATTGATACTTTTATCGAAAATATCCTCATGAAAAAATTATACATACTGCTATTTATCCCATTATTTTTTGGTTGCGCAGAATTACAAGGAATTGCCACTCAGCTTCCGGGCGGGGCATATGGAGTGTCGGATGCAGAAATTGCTTCGGGATTACGACAAGCACTGGATTTTGGAATAGACAAGCAGGTTTCCAAACTAACTCAAGAAGATGGCTTTTTCAGAAATGAACTGGTGCGTATTACCTTACCCGCAGAACTGCAAAAAGTAGACAAAACTTTGAGGGATGTTGGTTTGGACGCCTTAGCAGATGAAGGCTTAAAAGTATTGAATAGAGCTGCTGAAGATGCCGTTAAGGAAGCAACACCAATTTTTGTAAGTGCCGTAAAAGAGATCACTTTTACCGATGCCCGAAATATCCTATTAGGAAACAACACTTCAGCCACTACTTATTTGAATCAGAAAACGGAAACCCAATTATATGCCAAGTTTAACCCTGTTATTACAAATTCATTGAACAAAGTTGGAGCCACAAAAGTTTGGTCCAATATAATAGATAAATATAATTCCCTTCCCTTAACTTCAAAAGTAAATCCAGATCTAGCAGATTATGTGACCAATGAAGCGCTAGATGGCGTGTTTACAATGATCGCAGTGGAAGAAAAAGATATAAGAAATAATTTTGGAGCAAGAACTACGGATTTATTGAGAAGGGTTTTCGGACTACAAGATTAACTATTATAATTATTTGTTATAAAATTTATAATTACTTTAACCTCAACTTAATACATATTAATTGTCATTGCTGGTACATTTGCAGCATAAACCCTTAATGATGATTGATGTAATGTTGTTTAAAACCGAAGAAGAGCGATTATGCCAAAAGTATACGGCGCTCATGGAGAAAGCATTTAAAACTGCTTTATTCGATAAAGAGAAAAGCGATAAAATAAATGCACGAGCAAAAAAAATAATGGAACAGCTGAAAAGGATGAACTATAAGGGTCTCGATAAGTAGTTCTGTAGGTACTCAAAATATTTAAAAGCTTGTAATTGCCGGGAGCCATACCAACTAAAGAACTCGCCATTTACAAGTTCTATACGAACATTGGAATATTTTCCTATTTCTTCTATATGTTTTTTCTTAAAAGGGAAGGGTTCTGAGGATAAAAGGATAAGTTCCGGATCTTTCTCTTCCAATAATTTAAGTTCTATTTCTGGGTATCTCCCCTCTGCTTGTTTATATATATTTTCCCAGCCATTCAACTCTAGCATAACATCGATATAGGTATTGCCTCCCACCACCATCCAAGGTTTTCTCCAAATAAAATAAGCTACCCTTAATTTCTTGGTTGTTAAATTATTCTGAAAAGACTTCTTTTTCTGGGATAATTCTGAAGCCAGTTTGTGGGCCTCCTTTTCCTTATCGAACAGTAAGCCATACATTGTTATAAGCTCTAAAGAATCAGAAAAAGTGATGATATTTGAAACATGCACTTGATAGGTTTTCTCCAGCTCCTGCACCATTTCGAGCGTATTTTCTTCTTTATTGCAAAGAATAAGATCTGGTTTTAGATCACGGATTTTATCTAAATGAACCTGTTTGGTGCCTCCAACTATTGTTTTTATGTTTTTTAAACTCTCAGGATGAACACAAAATTTTGTAATTCCCACTAGTTTTTCCTCTAAACCCAAATGGACTACTAACTCGGTGAAGCTTGGAACCAATGAGATGATCCGATTAAAGGGTTTTGATATATCAATTCCCCTGCCTAGCTGATCTTTAACAAGCATCCCTTCTTAATTTAAGACAAGATCGCAGCCATTTGAGAGGCCATTTCCCGTTGCATTACCTCGGCCTTGGCGGCAGCGATTTCAGCAAAGTTCGAAGTTTGGGAAGCATAAATAATTGCCCTGGAAGAATTTACCAGTAGACCAACATTTTTGTTCATTCCGTATTTACAAACTTCTTCCAAACTCCCCCCTTGGGCTCCAACGCCGGGCACCAAAAGAAAACTATCCGGAACAATTTTCCTGATCTCTAAAAGGAACTCTGCCTTTGTTGCTCCTACCACATACATGAGCTGATCTGAATTCTTATAGGTCTTGGAAGTTTCCAATACTTTCTTATATAATTCTTTTCCGTCACTTTTTAAAGTTTGAAAGTCGAAGGCACCTTCATTGGAAGTAAGCGCCAAAAGAATAGCATGCTTATCCCTAAATTCCAAAAAGGGCTCTACGGAATCCCTTCCCATATATGGAGCAACGGTAACCGAATCGAAGGCCATTTCGTGGAAGAATGCCTTTGCATACATACTTGAAGTATTCCCAATATCCCCGCGTTTGGCATCGGCTATGGTAAATATATCAGGATATTTGGTATTTATATAATCTATTGTCTTGTCCAAAGATTTCCATCCCTTTCTACCATAGGCCTCATAAAATGCCGTATTTGGCTTATATGCCACTGTGAATTTATGGGTAGCATCTATGATCGCTTGATTAAAGGTGAAAATTGGATCTTCTTCAGTAAGTAAATAGGTTGGAATCTTATCCAGATCGGTGTCCAATCCTATACATAGGAAGGATTTCTTTTTATGTATTTGAGCAATAAGGTCCTTAGTGGTCATAAAAATCAATTTTTATTAATATCAAAAATAAAAAATTTCTTGAAACCGACTAACCTAAAGGCAGAGTCATAGAGGTATTTCGTCAGTTTCATTTTAACCTCTAGATCAAAAACCTAAATTTTGTATTTTACCTCACCTGGAACTGCAAAAAAGCAGTTCCGACCTCTCCCAAGGAGAGGTGAAATGGAAACCCCTAGGTAATGCGTCGGGGGAATTATTTAGAATAAGGATATAAAAAATCCCGCAATTGCGGGATTTTAATTTCAATATTTAAAAAGCATCGCTGTTCTCTTTCAGCTTTTCAGTGTTTTCAACCAATTGCAGTTCATCTACTATTTTTTGGATATCTCCATTTATAATATTGGAGAGATCATATAAAGTCAAGTTAATTCTATGATCTGTAACCCTTCCTTGAGAATAATTATAGGTTCTAATCTTCGCGCTTCTATCCCCACTGGAAACCATGGAATTACGTTTAGCAGAATCTGCCTCCAATTTCTTGGCCAGCTCCATATCATATAACCTGGAACGCAGTACCCTAAATGCTTTTTCCTTGTTCTTGTGCTGGGATTTCTGATCTTGACACTGGGCAACCAAACCGGTTGGAATATGCGTTAAACGCACCGCAGAATACGTAGTGTTTACCGATTGTCCTCCAGGACCTGAAGAACAGAAAAAATCCACCCGTACTTCCTTAGGGTTGATCTCCACATCGAATTCTTCTGCCTCTGGCAGTACCATTACCGTCGCAGCCGAAGTATGCACACGCCCTTGGGTTTCTGTTTGAGGCACCCGTTGAACCCGGTGAACCCCAGCTTCAAATTTCAAGGTGCCATACACCTCTTCTCCGGAAATTTCAAAAATCATCTCCTTAAAACCTCCATTGGTACCTTCATTATAATCTACAATATTGCATTTCCAGCCCCGACTGTCGGCATATTTATTGTACATTTTATACAAATCTCCTGCAAAGATACTGGCTTCGTCGCCACCTGCTCCTGCCCGAATTTCCATCACCACATTCTTGGCATCTTCTGGATCCTTGGGCACCAACATCATTCTTATTTTTTCATCCAATTTTGGTAATTCAGATTTAGCTTCCTCCAATTGGAGTTTTGCCATTTCTGTCATCTCCGCATCACTGCCATCGGCAATGATCTCTTCAGATTCTTGGATATTATTTGTGAGCTCCATATATTTTTCACGCACATCCATGAGTGCCTTCAAATCCTTATATTCCTTGTTCAATTCTACATAGCGCTTTTGATCTGATATAATATCAGGCTGAATGATAAGATCATTCACTTCATCAAAGCGTTGCTTCACGATATTCAACTTCTCAATCATAAATTTTTCTAATGATTTTTCAGTGCAAATTTACATTAATTTCACCAATTATATAGGGACGTTTTTTCTGCTTTTCTAACTGAAATATTTGAAAGCACCTAAAAAAGGACATATTTCGACCCTATTGAAACTTACTAGCTGCTGCTTCAAGATGGAATTGCTAAGCTTCTTAATACTGGAATTCCCCAAATTCACTTTTTATCGTAAGTTTTTTAACATCCGAAGGCTGCACCCTTCCTATTATTTTGGCATCTACGTTAAAAGAATTTGAAATGGAAATAAGCTCTTCGGCAATCCCTTCGTTCACGTAAAGTTCCATTCGGTGCCCCATATTGAACACCTGGTACATTTCCTTCCAATCGGTTTTACTTTCTTGCTGAATCAATTTGAATAAAGGCGGCACTTCAAATAAATTATCTTTTACAATATGAAGGTTATTTATAAAATGAAGGACCTTCGTTTGTGCCCCTCCACTACAATGTACCATTCCGTGGATATCGGAATTGGTATATTTTGAAAGGATTTTTTTGATGATAGGCGCGTAGGTACGCGTTGGAGATAGCACTAATTTCCCTGCATTTAGGGGTGAATTTTCTACTTCTTCAGTCAAAGATTTGGTTCCAGAATAAATAAGCCCTTCAGGAATGCTGCTATCAAAACTCTCCGGGTATCTTTCAGCTAAATTTTTAGAAAAAACATCATGTCTGGCCGAGGTAAGTCCGTTGCTTCCCATCCCGCCATTGTACTCTTTTTCATAAGTTGCTTGCCCAAAAGAAGCCAAGCCAACGATCACATCCCCAGCTTGAATATTGGCATTGTCTATCACGTCACTTTTCTTTATTCTCGCCGTAACGGTAGAATCTACGATTATGGTCCTAACAAGGTCTCCCACATCTGCGGTTTCCCCACCCGTGGAATGAATTTCTACCCCAAAACCTTTTAAATCTTCAAGTAATTCCTCGGTTCCATTGATAATTGCTGAAATAACTTCTCCCGGAATGCGGTTTTTATTTCTACCAATCGTAGATGAAAGCATGATATTATCTACCGCTCCCACGCAAAGCAGATCATCTATATTCATGATAAGTGCATCCTGGGCGATACCTTTCCAGACAGAAAGGTCCCCGGTTTCTTTCCAATACATATAGGCTAAAGAAGACTTTGTGCCCGCACCATCTGCATGCATAATAAGGCAGTAATCCTCATCACCAGTAAGATAGTCGGGAACAATTTTACAGAATGCTTGGGGAAATAATCCCTTATCGACATTTTTAATGGCATTGTGCACATCTTCTTTTCCTGCAGAAACACCTCTCCCGGCGTATCTTTTACTTATTTCCTGACTCATTGAGCATTAATTTTGATGAGATTCCAAAGGTACATAGAATGTGTTGCTAATAAAACCAAAAAAGCGACACATTAAGGTGCCGCTTTTTATATTCTTCTTTTAATGTGTTCTTTATTCCCAATCGGGCATTTTTGCATTTTCTTTTAGTAATTTCCGAACCTCTTCTATAGTTTCAAATTCCTCATCATAGCTCACCTGATAAATAGATTTAACAGCTGATGCCTCATTGGAAGAATTCACAAAAACAACAGAAGCTTCATTTGGAACAAACCTAGGATCGGTATCATTGGTGCCATTTGGCTTTTCTGTACTTATAGCAATAGTTTGATTTGTATCTACCTTATAAATAAACATCTTGGAATTCAATTGCCTATTACCTGGACTTTCAAATTCTGAAATATCTCGTGTAAACAATATTAAATTATTATCTACAGAAATATCAATACCTCCTAGGGTTCCTTTAACATTTTGAACAAAAACATCGATCTTTTCTCCAGAATTATCAATAGTAAAAATAGAACCATCGTACCCCTGAAGATTAGTTTCTAAAACAAGTATGCGCGTACCATCCTCACTTTGTTGGATATCCAAAACATATCTACCAGGTGGTGCTTGATAAGCAATCTCTTTACCACTGCCGTCTATATTTATTTTATAAACCTTATCGAAATTTGGATATAGCAAATACCCCCCGTTATCTGCCCAAGAAAAGTCTAAAGTTTCGTTGTTAATTCCATTCGCTGGAATACTATTGGTTATTTGTTTTTGATTTGTTCCATCGGGTTGCATGGTAAAAAGATGAGTTGCCCCACCTGTAGTTCTATAAAATGCTATAAGGTTTACATTCAGATTTTTTCGTGGCCTAAAACTGTTATTGGAAGAAGAAGTAAGTTGTACTTCATCACCTTCATTATTTGAAGAAAATATCACATTATTCCCATTAATGTTCCTTACAAAAAGGTAATTATTGTTTACTGGCGCATCGGCTGTAGTAAAAGAATATACTTCACTAAAAACCCTTTCATTAATACTATCAGAAACCTTTACTTGCCAAAAATATTTATACCCATAATTTAAATCATCAACGGTATACGTCGTATCCTGAATTCCTGAAAAATTTAAAATTTCATTATTCCTGTCATTTTTAATCTCCAACTCATAAGTAAGTTCGTCTTGCTCTGGGTCTGAGGAACTCCAATTAAATTCTATACTTAAATCTTGGTCTGATGCTCCATCTTCTGGTAAGAGCAATTTAGGGGTTGAGGGTTGCCTATTATTCGCTGTTTCAGTTAAAAGCTCGAAAATGACATTTACCTCGTTATTGGTTCTAACGGTTGCGCCTTCGAATTGAGTTAGAAACCCATCTTTCCTAGCCTGAACAGAATATTCACCTTCCGACACATTTCCAAGAATGAAATTTCCATCTTCATCAGTAAATACTGTTGAAGAAGCAGGACTTGTGGATATTTTCACATTTTCAATCGGTTCATTAGATCCTTCTTTCACCACCGTCCCAGTAATTGTACCATTTCCTAAGGAGTCAATCGTGTCTTCACTACAGGATAAAACCACCGCTAAAAGAAAAAATATAAAAATTATTTTTAAGAATTTCATGATTTTATTTATTTTGATTTGATTTGGCATTTCCATTGGCTCCGAGGTTAAAATTCACCCCCAAACCAAAATTAAAGTAATGATCATCTCTCTTTCCTTGTATAACATAATCAAGCTGATCTGAGAATGAAATATTGTGCTCTGCAAAGATCTTTAAACCAATCTTTTGGGACAGCAAATATTCCAGACCAAGGCCATATTGCATTTTAAAAAAAGATTTATCCACTCCTTCAGGTATATCCCCATTACCAATATTAAAGATATAACCACCACCTCCATATACAAATGGACTAAAATTGTCATGAGGAAGAACAAGAAATCCAGCATTTAAATCAAGACCTAAAAAACTTTCGGAAAAAACTTTTTCGTTTGATAGTTGGAAGCCGTTACCTGCGATATTAATAAAAAATGCGTTGCCTAATTTAGAAGAATATTCAATTTTGATCATGGGAGAGATTTCTGCTCCATTGTAGTCCCCGCTAATAACGCTTCCACCAAGGCTTACCCCAAGAGATCTATTATAGTTTCTGACAATGTATTTCCGATTATAAAGCCCGGTTAATTCGGCTTCCTGCTTTTCCAAATAATAATCAGCAATAAACTTCTGGGACGCTCCTCCTTCCTTCACCTTCCATAATTCTTCTTCAACGCCCTCAACAATGAGGCCCTCTACAGCTTTTTCAATAGCCTCCTTCACGGCAAGTTGTACTGGTTCATTTCGTGTAAACCCTACCTCGGCCTCCATTAATCTCTGAAACTTCACATACTTAAAAATGCTTGCATCTATAGCCTGCGAAAGGATTGTTTTGGATATATATATATTCTTAAGAATTTCACCGCTTGACGTGGAGATTGCACGTAGGTAAACCGTCACACGATCCTGACGGTATTGCGTACTCCCACCCACGCCAAAATATCGAACCCCAGCACCACCAGTGATAATATTGGTATCATAAGAAACTATACCTCCTTCCAAAAGAATACCTGCAAACAATAATGGAGGGACCTGAGGTGTGTTTTCTTTGGAACCTTGATATTCCTGTCTGGTAGATCTAATTATATTTCTTTCATTTAAAAGATTCCCAATATTTTCTCTTTCAATGGGGGTAAACCATCCGGAATTCTCAAGGGCTTCAATTAAAATTGCCGTACCACCCTGTGTAACGGCAGTACTAAATGTACTCCCAACATCAGATGGTTTATATTGGCCGGTAAGATCCCTGAAATTATAAACCCCAACTACTACCTTTTCTTCCGGTTCCGGTAATTGGTTTAGCTTTTTTGTGACCTTTGTTGTTTCTCCTATCCTCGCACCGTTAAAATCTATTGGCTTATTTAAGGGGGTTCCGCATGAATTAAACAAAAAGGTAGAAACCACTAATACTACTAAGATTGGATATTTCATAAATTTTAAGAATTGGGGATTACTATTTGTGTTTGTTCCCCGGTATTAGTATCTAAAATATTAATAACTAATCCTTCGTTAGATGTATAAATGTCCAGAGCTAGACTACCAAACGAATATGTTCCTGGTTGTAAAGTTAACTCTCCAAATTGTGTAGTAAAAAGCCTCCTGCTAACCTGTCCCAATAATTGTGAATTAAGACTTTGTGTGAAATCTTCTAATTCAGATCTATCAAAATTTTCTCTTGCAGCGTCATCAGTGAAGGAGTTCTGAGCCTGTGCCGAACTAAGCATCCACTGATAATTGAATGTATCTCCTCCAAAGGCGGGATTAATAGGTTTATAGACCAAATCCTGTGAAAAGGAGTTAAAGCTTAAGAATAAAAAAATTATTAAAGTAATTTTTTTCAT
This sequence comes from Gillisia sp. Hel_I_86, assembly GCF_007827275.1. Lineage (NCBI taxonomy): Bacteria > Pseudomonadati > Bacteroidota > Flavobacteriia > Flavobacteriales > Flavobacteriaceae > Gillisia > Gillisia sp. Hel_I_86. Next base: position 673,882 of record NZ_VISE01000001.1, read on the forward strand.
GGATAGAAGTTTGGGTTAGTATTGTCGATTGGATTCATTTCTATTCTTAAGGTATTCAAAATATCGATTTACCTGGCTTAAGGCCTGTGTAGCCTTATCTTCAAGGAAATCCAATTTAGGCCTGGCATAGAATTGATAGACGATTTGATCTTCAATTTTAACCATTATTTTGGTTGTCCGGCCAAAACTGATCATTTCATCAATCTGGATAATTTTATTGCCTTTTTCAGGATTAAGACTATACTTCTGATAGAAAAAATCATAAAAATCCTTTCCGGGTTTGGTCTTGGTATTTTCTGTAACCATTCCCTTTAAAACAATACCTTCATTGGGTTTGCTATAAGACATTTCATTTTCCTTCTTCTTGCTTTCGGTAAGGTCGTACTCTTTTCTATCCGTTCCCAATAACTTATCATCCTCATTATTATAAATTAATAGGAGGATGGTGGTCTTCATTTCTGGATTGATGTGGACAGATGTTTGCGAAAGGCTTTTAGTTTCAAATGGTCCCAATGTGAATTTTCCCGATTGTGAATTCTTTGAAGAATTATTCTTGCCCGTAGTTGAAATAACCGAAAGTTCATAGCGCAAGCTATAAGTTGTTTCGGTAAGGCTTGTAGCTACCCCGGTAATCTCCAGCATACCATTTTCAACATCATTGGTTTTAATACCAGCCTCCACTTTAGTGTTCAAATTTTGGGCAGTCATCCCTGAAAAACAAAAAATCAATACAACTATAAATATGTATTTGCTAAAGGATTTCATATTAATACCTTTTTTATTTATAATTTTTTACAATTAAAGATTTGAGATTGCCATTTAATTTAAACTTCAATTTATTGCTTATGCTATTCGCTCCATACATTTCAAAATGAGTGTTTTCTCCTGTTTGTTCCACATTCAACACTACAGGTTGAGAGGAATCTGAAACAAAATTAAAAAGCTTATGATCATTCCCGGTTTGGTTTATATATTCATGTATCTCTTTTGCTTTTGCATATACAAATAATCCATTATTCTCACCATATTGCTTTAATTCAAGTACACTATTACTTGACTTCATATTAACTATGGCTTCATTACCACTACCAATCTGGGACAAATAAACCGAATTTTCATTAGTATATTCATTAGCCTGAATTTTAGGCTGAAAAAATTCATTTAATAAACTAATTCTCTTTAAATCATTATATTCAGTTACCGTCTGAGCATGAACTTTTCCGGAAACAATTAAAATAAATATAGCATAAAATATTTGTTTTAACATAATTTTAGATTTTATTTATTATGAATAAAAAAAAGAGGAAGCTACATCCAGAAGCTTCCTCTTAGTATTAAAGACTTATGGATTAGTCTGAGTTACATTTGCAGAATTGGCACCATATTGATATAGTGTGCTAGTATTTCCAAAACCAGTCTGACTTACTCTGGCGGTATTATCAGCACTGTTAGCCAACGAACCAGGTCCGTCCTCCTGAGTGATAAAAGATCTGTTTTCATCACCAGTTTGCATAACCTTTGCATAGTTACTATAACCTGCCCAAACATTATGTTTATTACCTGACTGTGTTACACGAGAAAGGTTATCATCACCTATTTGTGACAAGTTTGAGTAGTTATTATTATCATCCTGGTCAACATACTCGCGGTTACTTATAGAAGATCCATGAGCAGGATCCGCAGTTTCCTGATAACTAACTGCTTTGTTATCATTACCATATTGGTCTATCTTGGAATAATTACCACGTGTTTGGTTAGGTTTTGAAAATTGTTCCAAATTGACAGAGTTATCATTACCCTCTTGGTCAATATCAGCGATATTATTGTCATGTCTTTGCAATACACGGGATCTGTTATCGTCCCCATCTTGCTTAATATTAGCCTTGTTATCCTCAGCCTTGGCATTATTGCCCTGTTGCAACCATGAATTGTTACGATCTCCATCCTGTTCTACAATTCCACGGTTATCATCTCCACCTTGTTCCATCCAAGAAACCTGATCCCAACCATGTTGATCTACTTTGGCATAATTAGAATTACCACTTGATGGGCTATTATCCCCATGCTGAGATATAGTAGATTTATTCTTATGTACCTGATCCACAAAGGCTTTGTTATCCGTAAACTCCTGATCAACTTTACTATTGTTGTTTCCTGATTGGTTGATAACTGCATTGTTACCCGAGCCTGTTTGGGTACCTGTACTTGTGTTTTGAGCAAACCCCATTGCTCCTAGAATTAACGCTGCCGCGCAAAAAATTGCTTTTTTCATAATACTTGAATTTAATTGTTAATATTAATTGAACCTAACTTATGCATGCCATAATTTTGAGCACATCATAATATTTTAAAAATAATTTATGGGGAAGTTTTGTAAAATTTTAATAGTGGGGTGGGAAATCTAATAGTAGGGTGGGAAACCGGTTAAAAAATAGAACGATCGCAGTAATAATCACGTTAGTAAGATTCATAATAAAGGAACCTCAATAACTCTTAATAACATAATGTTAAGAAAAACATTAATATTGACTTGTTCAAAATTAAAATTATTTAACAGCCTTTAGGGTGCTGTTTTTAAGAAATCATTAATTTGAAAGCTCATTCCTAAAATTCAGGTTTTAAAAATCTGAATTGAACAAAAAAATATTTCTTTAAAAAAAACGAAATAATTAATTATACGTATAATTATATGTAGTTAACAATTCAAATATGCGAATTAAATATGAATTCAGCAAAATTTTAATATTAGCAGAATACATTATCTCCCTTATTTGTAAGAATTAACCTTTAGGGTTTTCCCCCTTTAACAATTTTAACTACAAGGTCATGTGAGTTTAACTAAAAAAAAAGCAGTTGCTTGACTTGTTAAGTTTTTGTTAAATTTAACAAAAATATTTTACATAAAAAACCCACATCCTAAGATGCGGGTTTTTAGATAATCCCAGGATGTGCCAATATACCTATCTAGTAAACAACAATTCCCTGTATTTGGTTAGTGGCCAGATCTCATCATCCACCAATAACTCCAATTTATCACAGTGGTATCTAATTTCTTCGAAAAATGGTTTTACATTATCGCAATATGCAATAGCCCTTTTTTCTGCATCTTCAATCACATTTGCTTTTTTACGGGCATCTGTCATCTTGTTCACATCGGCATTAATATGTTCTATATGCCCAGAAATAGCTTCAATGATCCCTATTTGTTCTTTAGAATGTTTTTTGAAATCCTTCTCGAAAATTTCCTTTAATCCACGAACATTTTCTATTAAAACATTTTGATAACGTATCGTAGTTGGAATTACATGATTTCTTGCGATATCGCCCAAAATCCGTCCTTCGATTTGAATCCTCATGGAATAATCTTCCAATTCAATTTCATAACGGGCTTCTACTTCCCTCTTGTTCATCACTTTCATTTCCTTGTACAAATCTATTGTTTGTTTGGAAACCTTTGCTTTTAAAGCTAGTGGCGTGGTTTTATTATTGCTTAAACCACGTTTTTTAGCTTCATCTTGCCATGCGTCTGCATACCCATCTCCTTCAAATCTAATTTTCTTCGATTTTTTGATATACTCCCTCAAGATATTAAAGATCGCATCGTCCTTCTTCATCTTCTTGTCCTTCACCAACGCATCTACACTCTTTTTAAATTCCTTAAGTTGCTTTGCAACTATGGTATTTAATACGGTCATAGGATTTGCACAATTTGCGGTAGAACCTACGGCCCTAAATTCGAATTTATTGCCTGTAAAGGCAAAAGGAGAGGTTCTGTTTCTATCTGTATTGTCTAGCAGGATTTCAGGAATTTTACCCACCACATTTAATTTAAGGTCTGTTTTTTCTTGTGGGGACAGTTTCCCATCGGTCACTTTTTCCAGTTCATTTAACACCTCTGTTAACTGGCTTCCTATAAATGCCGAAATAATTGCCGGTGGTGCTTCGTTTGCTCCCAATCTATGATCGTTGGAGGCACTTGCAATAGTCGCCCTCAACAATTCTTCATAATCGTGAACTGCTTTAATGGTATTGATGAAAAATGTCAAAAACTGAAGGTTCTTCATTGGGGTACTTCCCGGGCTAAGTAAATTAGTTCCAGTATCTGTACTTAAAGACCAGTTATTGTGCTTTCCACTCCCGTTGATTCCTGCAAATGGTTTTTCATGAAAAAGCACTTTAAAATTGTGCCTTTCCCCAATTTTATCCATAAGGTCCATAAGCAGGGAGTTATGGTCCACGGCAAGATTAGCCTCTTCAAAGATTGGAGCTAGTTCAAACTGATTTGGAGCTACCTCGTTATGTCTTGTTTTTACCGGAATCCCCAATAACATGCATTCTATTTCCAAATCCCTCATATAAGCCAAAGCCCTACTGGGAATAGATCCAAAATAATGATCGTCCAATTGTTGTCCTTTTGCAGGGGAATGTCCCAACAAAGTTCTTCCAGAAAGTTGTAGATCTGGTCTGGATGCATATAAAGCAGAATCTATCAAGAAATATTCCTGCTCCCATCCCAGGGTAGCGATAACTTTAGTTACATTTTTATCGAAATATTTACAAACTGCGGTTGCTGCAGAATCCACCGATTGCAGGGCCCTTAAAAGTGGTGTTTTATAATCCAATGCTTCCCCAGTGTAGGAAACATAAACGGTGGGGATACATAATGTGGTGCCGTATATAAATGCCGGAGATGTAGGATCCCACGCAGTATATCCTCTTGCCTCAAAAGTATTTCTAATTCCTCCATGCGGAAAGCTGGATGCATCTGGTTCTTGTTGGACCAATTGCATTCCCCCAAATTTTTCTATAGCAAGACCATCCCCAATAGTTTCAAAAAAAGCATCATGCTTCTCTGCGGTGGCTCCCGTTAGGGGCTGAAACCAATGCGTATAATGTGTAACCCCTTTAGAGATTGCCCACTCCTTCATCCCAGTAGAAATATGATCGGCAACCCCCCTACTGATTTTTGTCCCTTTAAGACTGGCATCCCTAACACTTTGATAAGCTTCCTTGGTAAGGAATTGTCTCATCACCGTCTCGTTAAATACATTTCTTCCAAAAAGTTCAGATCTACGATCGGTTTCCTCTATCTTAATTGGTTTCCTATTCAATGTTTCTTTTAAAGCCTGAAATCTTAAAGTTGCCATGTGATATCGTTTAAATTTTACAATTAAGCGACAAAAATATACATTTTAAGGTTACACCCCCTAAATTTTGGGGGCAAAAAATTAAATTTTAACTTTTATTGGAATTTAACCCCCTCTTTTGGCTATTTTAAAAAAGCCAATCCTATAAAAACAACATAGGCACCAAAGAGGATCATTCCCTTATACCTGGAGATACTAAATCTCTCTGGAAGAAAAGCTAAAGGAATTAGTACAAAAGAAAAACCCAGCATCCAAAAGATGTCGTTGGTAAGTAGTTGTTCCGACTTTAAATAAATAGGTTGAATAAGGGCTGTGATTCCCAGAACCGAAGCAATATTGAAAATATTGGATCCTATTAAATTTCCGAGCGAAATTGCTTTTTCCTTTTTTAATGCGGCAATTACTGAAGCGGCCAACTCCGGTACACTTGTTCCCACTGCAATAATACTCACCGAAATCACGCGTTCGCTAACCCCGATCATTTCAGCAAGGTCTACAGCACCGGTAACCAACAATTCTGAGCCTCCATAAAGTGCCACTCCACCAATTAGCAACCAAACTATGATTTTAAAGCCAGAAATAGCTTCTAAAGAATCATCTACACCTTCTACCTCTATCCGGTTTTTTCTAGCCCGCTGTATCAAGAAAAGCACATATATAATGATGCCTATTAACAAGGCCGCTCCTTCAATTCTGGATATATTACCTCCAGTGTAAAGGAAAAGATACAAAGCAAAAGAGAAGAACATCATAATGGGCCAGTTGAACTTATAAAAATCCTTGTCTATAATCAATGGGGAGATTATGGCCGTGATTCCCAGTACCAAACCAATATTTGCAATGTTGGAGCCAATCACGTTTCCTAAAGCAATATCTGAGAACCCAGCCAAAGCCGCTTGCAAACTCACTAATAACTCAGGGGCAGAAGTGGCAAAAGACACCACCGTTAACCCAATTATCATTTTTGAGATATTGAATTTAAATGAAATTGCTACCGAAGATCTTACCAAGAATTCCCCGCCCACAACCAATAGAACAAATCCAATTAATATATAAACTATGCTCATCTATTTCATTTTGATGCGAAGATAAAGAAAGTTCCGAGTGCTACATAACACAAATTTAAAACTACAGATATAGGTTTATAACTATTTTTATCGTTATCTTTGATTTAAACTTCTAAACCCTATTTAAAAAAAAGATCTATGCAGAAACTCACGAATAAAGAAGAAGCGATCATGCATATTTTATGGAAGCTTAAAAAAGCCTTTGTAAAGGAAGTTCAGGCAGAATTGACCGATGAGAAACTTCATTACAACACGGTTTCTACTATTATTAGGAACCTGGAAGAGAAAGGCTATGTGGCGCATAAAGCTTTCGGAAAAACACACCAATATTATCCAACAGTTTCCAAAGAGGCCTATAGAAAGCAATTTATGAACACAGCCACCAAAAAATTCTTCGACAATTCTTATAAAAGTATGGTTTCGTTTTTTGCAAAAGAAGAAAAAATTTCTGCGGAAGAATTGCGGGAAATCTTGGCTATTATAGAAAAAAAGGAGAAATAATGGAAAGTTTGCTTACCTATTTATTAAAAAGCGCGGGTTTATTAAGCCTCTTTTATTTACTATATATAGTGTTGCTTAAAAATGACACTTCTTTTACCGCAAACAGGAAATTTTTATTGGGAGGGATCTTTACTTCTTTGGTTTTGCCGGCCATCTACTTTACCAAAAGGATAATGGTTAATGCTCCTGAAATAGTCTATTCTGAATCCTCACTAAATTCAAATTTCATCACAATACCGGAAAGCACTTCTTTAGAAATGGATTGGTGGATGATCGCCGGAACAAGCTATTTAATAATAACCGGGTTCTTCCTACTTCGATTTTGTTTCAGGATCTTCCAGATCTATAAAATGATCCATTTCAGCAATATCAAAAAAGAAGGAAAGTTCAAAATTGTTGAAACCCTGGACATCGCTGGCCCCTTTTCCTTCTTTAATTATCTCTTTATAAATACTAAAACAATTCCAGAAGAGGAATATCCCATAATGCTGCGGCATGAAAAAGTACATGCCAGCCAGTTTCATTCTTTCGATATGTTGGCATCCCACCTTCTCGCTGCAATCTTATGGTTCAACCCGATAAGCTGGTATTACAAAAAAGCAGTCGAGCAAAATCTGGAATTTATTGCAGATCATGAAACAGCACAAGCATTGGAATGTATCCAGCAGTACCAACATGTTCTCGTAAAAGTTACAACAAATCAATATCAAAGCGTATTGGTCAATCATTTTTATCAATCCTTCATCAAAAAACGAATAGTTATGTTAAACAAAAAATCATCAAACCACAGCAATATCTCTAAGATGAGCTTAATTCTTCCTTTGCTTTTAGCTTTTATGCTCACTTTTAATGTGAAAACGGAAGCTAAGGTAAAACAAGGGTCTAAAGTTGTGATAAACGATGTTCAATTTTATCCTGATGCACTGGCCTCAGCTATCATCACAAAAAATTCAACAAAAGAACAACTGGAAGATGTAGCTAGAGAATTTAAAAAACAAGGAGCAGAACTTCAATTCAAAAAACTGAAATTTTCAAAGGAAGGGATGTTGACCCGAATCAATATCAAATATGCAGTTGAAAAGACCGGAGACTCCGGGAACTTCAATAAAAATGGAGATTCCCCAATAGATGATATCGAAATTATTTTATCAGAAGATTTAAAAATTGAATTTCGGTCTCCCAATAACAGGAATAAAAAAAATGAATTTGTATTTATAAGCGATTCCAATCCTCTTGGTATGGATGCCACTTTAACGCATGAAACTATAGGTTACAAAGAAGACCTCGGCGATGTAACAAAAGAGCGTATAATAGTTGTAGATCCAAACAAGAATATTTCCGGAGGTCCATTTTCAGTTGGAAACAAGGTCCATTATTATTCAACAGACAGCGATTCCATTAGCGGAAATGGCAAGATTATAAATGTGAACACAAAAAATGGCAATCGCATCACATGGACATCCAGTGATACCGATACCATCAAAAGCACATATAGAATAATCGTTCTAGACAGTTCTCATACCAATGCATCCAATATTTCCAAGGAGATAAAAGTAATTTCAAGGGAGAAGAAGGACAGGCCGCTTTATATTGTTGATGGAGTAGTTAAAAATGATGATTTCAATTCAGAAAAAATAAATCCTTCAAATATCGAGAACGTGTATGTTCTTAAAGATTCTTCTGCAATAAGAAAATATGGTGCTAAAGGCATAAATGGGGTGGTGCAAATAAATACAATAAACAATAAACTATTTAAAATTTCACCAAAGATGACCGATGCTGAATTAGAAAACCTAAAGTTAACTGTTGCTTCAACTACAGGCTTTAAACTTTCTTTAGATGATATTAAAAGAAACAAGAAAGGGCTTATTAGCACTATTTCGATAAAATTTAAAGATAATTCAAGAAAAATGGTATCTGGAAATTACTCAGAATCAGCTGGAATATCCGATATTTATTTCGGAGAAAAAGAAGGTGGTACTATTATCATCTATTCTAACTAATTATTTATCAGAAAATGGAATCGCACTCAGTTTTAGAAAAATTAAAATACCCAATTGGGAAATTCAGTCTCCCGGAAACAATTTCCGAAGCAGCTATAAAAAGTTGGATCGCAGCTATTGAACAATTTCCCAATAGACTGAATAAATTGGTGCCTTACCTTTCTGCCAGTGAGCTAAATTATAGGTACAGGCCAGAAGGATGGACGATAAAACAAGTCGTCCACCACTGTGCAGATAGCCACATGAACAGCTTTGTGAGATTTAAATTATGTCTTACAGAGGAACTTCCCACCATTAAAACCTATCATGAAGATAAATGGGCGGAGTTACCAGATACCACGGAAACGGATGTTTCTACATCCTTGAAACTCCTTGAAGGTTTGCATGCACGATGGACCGTGCTGCTAAAATCCCTAGATGCTTTAGCTCTCAGCAAGCAATATATACATCCGGAAAAGGCGCAGCCCCTGGATCTCAAAGATACTATTGCACTTTATGCCTGGCATGGGAACCATCACCTGGCACATATTAAGCAAGCCTTGGAAAATAAAGAGGATTAAGTTTATTGCCCAATTTTATTGAGCGAAGCAAAGCCGTCAGGGAATTATTGGATTAAAGCTCTCGATTTTACTATAATCAAAAATTCCAGTTTTTCGTCTTCCCTGATTTTAAATACCTTTAAACCTGGGTTCGATATAAAATTCGTTGTTTTTTTATTATATCTTTGATTTTTAATGCTTTGTCATTTCCGCGGTTCCGATAACTATCGGAAGAAGTATGAGCGACGAGAAACCTCAATAGAATGAGATTCCTCCTCATTCTTCGTGCGGAATGACAGCATTTGTTATTAAAAAACAAATCTATGCTTTTATGAAAAATCGCTTTTTCAAGACTTTGTCCAAAATCAACAAAAAGATTTTACCGAGTTACTCAAAAAAACAATTGGATCTTCAAAAAGCAAGCAAACTACAATTAGCCATATTCGGGTGGAAACTTTGGGTGACAAAAAAAGCCTTGGATTAAATTAAGAACTTCGGGTAAATTTGTACAGCCGTCCAAGCCGGTTAGATCCTCAATGAGGGATTAATATTTAAGCAAGGATTCGACAGCATAAGAATTCAATTTATTTCTACCATTCAAAAATTCCAGTTCTACCAAGAAATTGCATTGCACGATCTCTGCACCCATTTTTTTTACCAAGTTACAAGCAGTTCTTGCCGTGCCTCCGGTTGCCAAAACATCGTCATGTAAAATAATTCGTTCCCCTTTTTTGATGGCGTCACAATGAATTTCCAAGGTGTCTTTTCCATATTCCATATCGTATACCTCCGCATAGGTTTCGGCAGGCAATTTTCCAGGCTTTCTTATGGGTACAAAACCTGCATTCAATTTTTCGGCCAATAGCAATCCAAATAAAAATCCGCGGGATTCTATAGCTACGACCTTGTCTATTTTCTCATCCCCAATAAGTGATAAAAATTGCGCCACTGCTTCCTTAATAGCTTCTGGATTTTGCAACAGCGGAGTAATATCCTTAAACTGTATCCCATCTTTAGGAAAATTGGGAACCTCGCGAATATATTTACTTAAATCGGTCATGAAGGAGCATTTTAGATCTCATAAAAATAATCATAAGGATTCAATAATTTGGCTAATTCAGTCTACAAACTCAAATATTTCCAGCTCAAAGCCGTACACGCCCACTAAAATTTTAATTATATTGCTTATTCAATTTATTTTAACCACGATTCGCTCTTGCAGCAAAAATATATTAGCCTTTATTATATGAGAATCCATCAATTTAATCCCCTAAAGCTCAACTCATTCTTTTTCTTCTTCTTTGTTTCTTTGATATCTTTTTCGGGAGCCGCCCAGAGCAGTGAACTTTCAGTAGAAAAAATAATGCAAGATCCTTCATGGATGGGAACATTCCCTTCCAACATTAACTGGGGGGAGGATAGTAAAACCATCTATTTTGATTACAATCTCCAAAAGGATCCTTCAGATTCCCTTTATAAGATCCAACTTTCTCAACAAGCAACTATTACAAAAGTTTCTCCCAAGGAACAACAAAAAAGAATTTCATCCAGAGGAGATTATAACAAAGACCATTCTCAAAAGATCTTTGTTAAAGATGGAAATCTAATGCTTTATTCAGCCAAAGACAGTTCTGTTAAAACATTATTAGAGCTGGGAGAAAACATCTCAAATCCTAATTTTCAACTAAATGAAGACTTGGTTTCTTTTGAATTGGAGGATAATTTATACCTCTACGATCTAAAAAAAGGAAGCCTAAAAAAACTGACTTCAATTAAAAATGGAGAAGACAAAACGAAAGATGACAAAGCCCTATCTAAAAAGGAAGCATGGTTAGAGGAGGATAATTTAGATTTATTGAGCGTGGTATTGGAAAGGATACAAAAAGAAGATTCCAGCAAGGCATATCAAAGTAAAATTAAAAAAGAAGCTTTTACTTTTTATACCGGGAAAAGGTCTGTCACCAATTTACAGCTATCGTCCAACGCCAAATATGCCACTTTTAACCTTATTACCAGGGCAGATAACAAGAACACCATTGTTCCCAATTATGTGGATGCATCGGGATATACCGTGGACCTTAATGCGAGATCTAAAGTAGGAGACGATATCACGAAGGTGGAACTGGCTATTTACAACTTTGTAAAAGACACTGTGTATATGGTGAAATCTGATGAGCTCCCGGGGATCAAAGATCTTCCCGATTATGTGGGCGATTATCCAGATAAGGAATGGGAAGAGGCCCCAAGAGATGTAATCGCTTGGGGAGCCAGTTTTTCTGAAAATGGTAAAAAAGCCTTGGTAAATGTGCGTTCCCACGATAATAAAGATCGATGGATTACCCTATTGGACTTGGAAAATGGAACTTTAAAAAATTTAGACAGGCAACGGGATGAGGCGTGGATAAATGGCCCTGGAATTGGATATTCTTTTGGGGGCGGAACCCTTGGTTGGTTACCAGATAACAAACATGTTTATTTTCAATCTGAAGAAACAGGTTATTCCCATTTATATTTACTGAACACAGATAACGGGAAGAAAACAGCCGTAACTTCTGGAGAATATGAGGTGTTCGATCCCCAATTGTCCAAAGATGGAAAAAGTTGGTTTTTAACCACTTCTGAAGTTGATGCCGGAGAACGTCACTTTTACAAAATGCCCGTAATGGGAGGAAAAATGACTCGATTAACCAGCATGCTCGGAAGCAATCAAGTCACACTTTCCCCAGATGAAAAACAGATGGCAATTTTATATTCTTCCAGCAACCAGCCTTGGGAATTATACCTCAAAAAAACTGGGTCCAAGGAGAAAGCTAAACAATTAACGAAAGGGAAATCTGAAGCATTTAAGGCTTACAACTGGCGGGCACCAAATAGAATAGAAGTTAAAGCTGAGGATGGAACCATGGTCCCGGCCAGACTGTATAAACCGAAAGATGATGTAAAAAATGGGGCTGCGGTAATTTTTGTACATGGCGCAGGCTATCTTCAAAATGCCCATAATTGGTGGTCCTCTTATTTTAGGGAATATATGTTCCATAACCTATTAACAGATCTTGGCTATACCGTTTTGGATATGGATTATCGGGGAAGCGCTGGCTATGGAAGGGATTGGCGAACCAGTATTTATAGGCACATGGGCGGGAAAGATCTCTCCGATCAAGTAGATGGCGCACATTATTTAGTGGAATCGCATGGCATAGATCAAGACAAAATTGGGATTTATGGCGGGAGCTATGGTGGATTTATAACCTTGATGGCGATGTTCAATGAAAGTGACACTTTTAAATCTGGTGCCGCCTTGAGATCGGTAACAGATTGGGCACATTATAATGATGGCTATACTTCTAATATTCTAAATACACCGGTAGAGGATCCAATTGCGTATAGACGTTCTTCCCCTATTTATTTTGCTGAAGGATTAAAAGGTAATCTTCTGATCGCTCACGGAATGGTAGACACGAATGTGCATTTTCAAGATGTTGTGAGATTGGCTCAACGCTTAATAGAACTAAAGAAAGACAATTGGGAAATGGCCTTATATCCTGTAGAAGGTCACGGATTTGTAGAACCAAGCAGTTGGACCGATGAGTACAAGAGGATCCTAAAGTTGTTCAATGAAACTTTGTTAGAGAAGTAATTGATTTTAATTACCTCTCGACTCCTCCCGATGGCCATCGGGAGGAGGAGACATTTCATTGTATTGTCTGTCATCCTGAACAGCGTGAAGGATCTCAACACACTAATCCCTCACAGTTTCCATCACTTCTCTCTTCCTAAGATCCATTCTTCTAAAATAGTCCTTAGCTGCTTTTAAGACTTTTGGAGCGAGGATCAAGGTTGAGATCATTGTTGGGATTGCCATTAAGGCAAAGAAGCCGTCAATCAAATTGATCATCATGCTTAATGTGGTGGTCGCTCCCATTAGAATACTCAAGATATAGAAGTAATTATAATAATGCTTCTTATCGGCTCCCATCAAGAATGAAAGACATTTTGTTCCATAGTAAGAATAGGAGAACAAAGAAGAAATACTGAAAAATGCGATACAGATCAGCAATATATAATTCCCATATACAGGCATCGCATCATTAAAAGCGGCAGCCGTTAAACTCACCCCATTTTGGTCTGAAGTCTGCCAAACCCCGGTAACCAAGATCGCCAATGCGGTTAATGTACAAACCACCAATGTATCTATGGCTGGACCGAGCATAGCTACCAATCCTTCCCGAATCGGCTCGTTCGTCTTGGCCGCTCCATGCGCCATGGGTGCAGTTCCAATTCCTGCTTCGTTGGAAAATGCTCCCCTACGGATTCCTAAAATTATAAGTCCACCTAAAACCCCTCCTAAAAATGAATCTCCGGTAAAGTTGTTTGCAGCAAAAGCATCGGTAAATATCAAACCTAAATAATAAGGTACCTGATCTAAGTTCACGAATAAAATAATAAGTACCGAAGCAAAATACATCACTACCATTAAGGGCACTAGTTTAGAAACAGTTTTACTGATCCTTGAAAGTCCACCAAAGATCACTATGGAAGTGATAGTCACTAAAATTAATCCAATAATTAAATTAGACCCAAAACCTACTTCTACCCCATTTGGCTCTAAGAGGATAAAATTAATAGCTTGCGTTAACTGATTCACATTAAAAACCGGAAGGGCTCCTACCAATCCTGCAACACTAAACATCACGGCCAAGGCCTTCCATCTTTTGCCCAATCCTTCCATGATAAAGTACATAGGTCCACCCTGGATTTTTCCATGAGAATCCTTCCCTCGGTACATAACCGCTAAACTATTGGTGAAGAATTTTGTTGCCATCCCTATAATGGCGCTTACCCACAGCCAGAAAATGGCTCCGGGACCTCCAATGGCTATTGCCACAGCAACCCCTGCAATATTTCCCATCCCCACCGTAGCCGATAGTGCTGTAGATAATGCCTGAAAATGACTAATTTCTCCAGGATCATCTGGATTATCGTACTTGCCACGTAATACTTGCAAGGCATGACCCAAATATCTAAAAGGAAGAAATTTTGAAATAACCAGAAGGTAGAATCCACCACCAATTAGTAATATTAAAAGAGGAAGTCCCCATACAAATGAGGCAAAATCGGCAATAAATGCGTCTATTTTAGTCATAAATAAATGGGGTATTGGTACTTTGTAAGCAAATATAATAAACAGAGTGACTACTGGTAATTTTGATCTATCTAATTAAGCTAATTAAAACGAGTATATTTACTCAAGTTATTACTAAACAAACAATTAAATTTACTCATGTTCCATACTATTTGTTACGTAAGTAATGCAAGTAAAAATTTAGTTGAAAAAGATATTAATATACTCTTTGAACAGGTAACTTCATTTAACAATTCCAAAAACATAAAAGGTATTTTGCTTTTTAGTTCTGGTTCTGGTAATATTTTTCAAATTTTGGAGGATAATAAAGAAACTATCAACGATCTATTTTATAATCAAATAAAATTAGACCCAAGGCACAAGAATATTTTTGTGGATATAGAAAAGGAATATCCAGGTTCCGTTTTTAATGAATATAGCAGCAAGTTCAACACTATTAAGAACACTGAAGACCTTAAAAAGATCATTTCTTACTTGGAAAGCAATAAATTCAATTCCACCCACGAGAAATTAAAAAGATTGCTCGATCCATATGGAATTTTTAATGATATTAAAATAAAAAATCCGCAGCTTTCGCTACGGATTTTTCTGTGACCGCGAAGGGATTCAAACCCCCAACCCTCAGAGCCGAAATCTGATGCGCTATTCAGTTGCGCCACGCGGCCAATTCAATAATCAATTAACAATTACCAATGATCATTGTTTATTGCTTATTGTTAATTGCTCAGTTCTCTTTTAACAATCATAGAGATGGTTTTTCCATCAGCTTTTCCTGCCAATTCCCCAGAAGCCATTCCCATCACTTTTCCCATATCCTTCATTCCTGAAGCTCCGGTTTTAGCAATGATGTCTTTTACTTTTTGTTCTATTTCTGCCTCGCTTAACTGGGCTGGTAAAAACTGCTCGATCACTGCGGCTTGATCCAGTTCTGGTTGTGCCAGATCTTCTCTATTTTGTTCCTTGTAAATAGCAGCACTGTCCTTGCGTTGTTTTACCAATTTCTGCAATAACTTCAACTCCTCTTCCTCTGTGATTTCCTCTTTAGAACCACTCTCGGTTTGCGCCAATAATATTCCACTTTTAATGGCACGAAGAGCCTCTAATTTCACCGCGTCCTTAGCTCGCATCGCTGCCTTCAATTCGGTCATTACCTGGTCTTGTAAACTCATAACAAGTGTGTTGATTTAAGACTGCGAATATAAAAATAAAACCTGAAATTCGTGGGGGAATCTCAGGTTTATTGTTAGGGTAATTTTAAGTTTAGTCTACGTTATCGTGTAGAAACGAATTGTTACTTCTAAACTTAAGATCGTCATTATCGCCACCCAAGGTGGTTCTGGAAAGCTTCTCTTCTGCTTTTCTGGAATTGTCCAAATCTATGCCTGCACGTTTATATGCCGGCTGCTTTTCAATTTCATCTATTTGAGCAGTGTTGCTTCGAAACTTATAGTTGAATTCTTTCATCTTAGCTCTTCTTTCTGCAGCCCTTTCTATCAAACCTTCAGAAATAGGGTTGTCAAAAGGATCATTCTCATCATCTTCAGAAGTTTTTCTAGATGGCTCTGGAGCTACCGTTTTCTTTTCAAAAACCACAGCTTCTTCCTCTTCGTCTTTATCTTTTTTCTGAACAGGTTTCGACTTTTTAAGCATTTGCTCTACTTCCATATAGTCATCTAAACTATAACGCTTTTCTCCTGTTGAAGAGTTTTCGGTTACGGGAATGATCTCTATAGGCTCATTTACTTCCATATCCCTAGCCTCCTCATGAAGATCGTGGATGATCTTGCTAGTCTTTGGCTTCTCAGGCTCTTTAGCTTGAGGCTTTTTGGTTTCTTCGTTAGGTTCTTCTTGTTGCTGATTTATAGGAAAATCGAAAGTAAACATGAACTGATCTTCAGCATCATCGTTTAAATCTTCTTTTTCTTGCTTCTCCAGTTTATTTATTTTAGCTGAAGTATCTGTGATTATAAAATCATCTTCCTTGTAAGACACTTCTTCGTATTCCACTTCCATGTTCCTGGCACTTGGCGGGGTGCGTAGGTTTTCTTTTATTTCTTGGGCTTCAGTATCTTCATCTTCCCCTAAGGTATGAACGATCTTTTGCTCATTTACCTCTTCTGGAGCTTCTTCAATTTGCGTAGGTCTTTGAAACTTATTCTGACCAAAATTATGCACCGCTTTTTGTTCGTCTTCCAGGGTATGGATAATCTTTTTGGTTTCGGTATTTACAATTTCATTTTGCTGCTCTACATTAAAACCCGTAGCAATAATCGTTACTGCAATTGCATCTTCCAAAGCTTCATCTTCACCAACCCCCATAATAATATTGGCACTATGTCCAGCTTCGTTCTGGATATGATCGTTGATTTCCCCAATTTCATCTATGGTGATTTCTTCAGATCCAGAGACGATCAATAGCAACACATTTTGAGCGCCTTTAATTTTGTTGTCATTCAATAACGGAGAATCTAAAGCTTTAATGATCGCGTCATTTGCCCTACTTGCTCCAGATGCAGATGCGGACCCCATAATAGCAGTACCACTGTTACTAAGAACCGTTTTGGCATCACGTAAATCGATGTTTTGTGTATAGTGATGAGTAATAACTTCGGCAATTCCCCTAGAAGCAGTTGCCAAAACCTCATCGGCTTTGGAAAATCCAGCTTTAAAGCCGAGGTTTCCATAAACCTCCCTTAATTTATTATTATTAATAACAATTAACGAATCTACATGCCTGCGCAGGTTTTCTACTCCCAGTTGCGCCTGTTCATTTCGCATTTTCCCTTCAAACTGAAAAGGAATTGTAACGATCCCCACCGTAAGGATATCCATTTCTTTGGCCTGCTTGGCGATCACAGGCGCAGCTCCCGTTCCAGTTCCTCCACCCATACCAGCGGTAATAAATACCATTTTTGTATTGGTGCCAAGCATGCGTTTAATCTCTTCACTACTTTCTATAGCTGCATTTTCCCCCACTTTTGGGTCTGCGCCAGCTCCCAATCCTTCGGTTAGGTGAACCCCTAACTGAATTTTATTTGGAACGGTGCTATTTTCCAAGGCTTGGGAATCTGTATTACAAATAATAAAATCCACACCCTTGATCCCTTGTTGGAACATGTGGTTGATGGCATTGCTACCACCCCCTCCTACTCCAATAACCTTGATCACATTGGATTGGTTTTTGGGTAAATCGAATGAAATATTTTCGAATTCTTTACTGCTCATAAATCCTGTTTTACTGGTTCTATATTGTTATTCTGCGTTGTCTAAAAAATCTTTGAACTTTTCTGCCCACTTATCAAAAACGCTCTTTTTGGATGCTTTTGATTTTGCTGAAGAAGTTTCTTGCTCTTCATCTTCTGTATGAAAGGAATGTGTTCCTTCCTCTACAATTGCTTCTTGCTTTACTGTACCTGCCTTATTTTGAAACTTGGCATTTTTTTGCTCTAAGCTGTTCAAGACCAATCCTACTGCGGTTGCATAAAGCGGACTCGTGGTTTCAATATCGCTATCTCCTGCTAAATGCTCATTGGGATAGCCAATTCTGGTATCCATTCCGGTAATATATTCTGCCAATTGCTTTAAATGCTTTAACTGGGCACCCCCACCGGTTATTACCATTCCGGCAATTAATTTTTTCTTTTGCTCTTCGTGTCCGTAGTTTTTAATTTCAAGATATACTTGCTCAATAATTTCCACTACACGGGCATGGATGATCTTGGAAAGGTTTTTAAGGGTGATCTCTTTTGGCTCTCTTCCTCGTAATCCCGGAATAGAAACAATCTCGTTATCCTTATTTTCCCCTGGCCAAGCAGATCCAAATTTTATTTTTAATAGTTCTGCCTGCTTTTCTATAATGGAACAACCTTCTTTGATATCTTCAGTAATCACATTCCCTCCAAATGGAATCACTGCCGTATGCCGAATTATTCCATCTTTAAAAATGGCAAGATCTGTAGTCCCCCCACCTATATCTATTAGTGCAACCCCGGCTTCTTTTTCTTCCTGGCTCAATACCGCATTTGCAGATGCCAATGGTTCCAAGGTTACTGCTGAAAGTTCCAACCCAGCACTTTTAACACATCGTCCAATATTCCTTATAGAAGAAACCTGGCCAACTACTACATGAAAGTTAGCTTCCAACCTTCCACCATACATTCCAATTGGCTCCTTGATCTCTGCCTGTCCATCTACCTTGAATTCTTGTGGCAAGACATGAATTATCTCTTCCCCTGGTAACATCACCAGTTTATGAACTTGGTTGCAAAGTGTATAAATATCGTCGCCATCTATTACCTCATCTGGATTTGGTCGGGTGATATAATCGCTATGTTGCAAACTTCTAATATGTTGTCCTGCAATACCAACAACCACTTCCTCTATTTTTAATCCTGAATCTGCTTCTGCTTCCTGTATGGCTTGCTGAATAGATTGAATGGTTTGGGTAATATTGTTCACAACCCCGCGATGGACACCTAAACTTTTGGATTTGCCAATCCCTATGATCTCCATTTTACCGTACTCATTCTTCCGCCCTATCATGGCCACGATCTTCGTGGTCCCAATATCCAGCCCTACTGCAATTTCGTTGTGTTCCATCCCTTATTTTTTAGTGCAAACAACCTGATTCCCAAATTGTAGATCCACCATTTTGTAAGTGTTTATTAAACTATCTTTTAGCGCTTTTTTGTAAAAAGCTTTAAAATTGTTGAATTTCTCATCTATCCGGGTCACTTTTCCGAAGAAAATATCAAAACCTGTTTTTCTTAGCTCCAATTGATAAACCCCCTTGTTCAAACGAGTAATGGAGGTAATATGCTCTGTCAAAAATTGATCTTTATTAATATAATCCACTAAAGGAAATGCTTCTTTAATATCCTTTTCTTTTACATTCACCAGCACCGGAACCCTTGCAGAATAACGGTTAGAAAGTGGCATTTTTTTGCCCAATCTGTCCAAATAAAATGCATTGTTCCCCAAAACCCTACCAATAGGGCGACGTTGACTTATTTTGGTTTTTAAAATTCCATCCAGCGTAAGAAATACCTCTGCATTTTCTATCATCTCGTGTTTGTTCAACAGCGTTTCTACCCTATTCAAATCTAAAGTTTCTTTAGCTATACTTGAGACCTCTATGTTATTTTGTATTAACAATTTATTAACCGATTCTTCGGACACATATAGGTTTTCAAATTGGGTGAATTGCACTTCAACTTTTTCCAGTTTTCTATCGTTATTTCGCTTTTCAGCAAAACCATAAAAAAAGATGATCAAGGCAAGTAGCAAAATACCTTTTATATAATTGAAGTTAATTTTCATCCTTAAAATATTTTTCAACTTTAATGATCTCTTCTCCAATATCTCCAGCGCCCATCATAACTATAACAGGACTTTCCGAAAGATTCAACTCGTTTATAATCTGGTCTTTTTCTATTAATTTTTTGTTCCGGTTCTTAATTTTTTGCAACAACCATTCAGAAGTAATCCCTTCCATTGGGAGTTCCCTCGCAGGATAAATATCCAGTAATCGCACTTCATCGAACTTACTTAGGCTTTCGGCAAAATCATCTGCAAAATCTTTAGTCCTGCTAAATAAGTGCGGCTGAAAAACTGCAATCACCTTTTTACCGGGGTGCATTTCTCTAACAGCTTGGTGCACGGCAGCGATTTCTGCCGGGTGATGCGCATAATCATCGATTAAAATTCGCTTTTCAGATTTGAGCCTGTACGTAAATCTTCGTTTTACACCTTTAAAACTATCTAATGCCCTGGCGAGTTCATTGGTTGGGGATCCATAATGAATGGCAATCGCCAGGGCAGTAATAGCATTTAATAAATTGTGTTTGCCAGGGAGGCTAAACTTTAAACCTTCTATAATTTGTGTTGGGGTGATCAGATCGAAATGATAAGTTCCGTTCTTTACTATAATATTTTGAGCAGAATAATCTGCGTTGTCTTCAATTCCAATGGTTTTCCCATGAAGTGGTAGTCCATTCTTTACAAAAAGGGTGCCGTTCTCCGGGATTAAAGCTGCGAAATCATTAAAAGATTTAATTAACTCTTCGGGAGCGCCATAAATGTCTAAATGATCGGCATCCATAGAGGTGATCGCGGCAATATTTGGCGATAGATTTAAAAACGATCTGTCGAATTCATCTGCCTCCACAACCATCACCTCATTCCCATTAAGAATAAGATTGCTCTGGATATCCTCACTTATCCCACCAAGAAATGCGGTAACCTTCGCTCCTGTCTCCTTCAATAAATGTCCTAAAATAGCTGTCGTGGTGGTTTTACCGTGGGTTCCTGCCACAGCCAATGTGAATACTCCTTGGGTGATCATCCCTAAAACCACTGCCCGCTTTTTAAGCTGAAATTCCTCCTGAATAAAATAATTATACTGCTTACTGTCCTTAGGAATTGCAGGAGTATATACAATTAAGGTGTTTTTTGTATTTCTGAAGCTATCTGGAATTACCCCTATTTCATCTTTATAAAAAACATGAATCCCTTCATCTTCCAACACCCTTGTAAGCACGGTAGAAGTTTTATCGTAACCGGCAACCTGCTTTCCTAGAGAGTTGAAATATCGCGCCAACGCGCTCATTCCTATTCCGCCGATGCCGATAAAATAAAGATTTTCTATGTTTTTAAAATGATTCATTAATTTAACTTCTGCTTCTTTATAATTTTTTCCATAGTATCTACGATAGCAGCTGTTGCTCCCGGTAGCGCCAATTTTTTGATGTTTTCTGAAAGGTTTTTTTGAACCTTTTCGGACTTTAAAACCAATAATATGGTTTCTGAAAATTCCTTAGCCAGATCCTTTTCATTCAACACATAGGCGGCATCCTCATTTGCGACCGTCAGGGCATTTTTTGCCTGATGATTTTCAGCAACATTGGGGGACGGAATAAAAATTACCGGCTTCCCAACAATGCATAATTCGGAAACACTAATGGCTCCGGCACGAGAAACGATAACATCGGCAGCAGCATAAGCAAGATCCATTCTGCTTAAAAAAGCATGGGTTTGCACTAATTCGTTGTCAAACTTTTTATATTCATCGTAATACAAAGAACCTGTTTGCCAGATAAGCTGTATATCTTCTTTTTCAAAAACATCTACAAAAGCTTCCATTAGCTGGTTTATTCTTCTAGCACCTAAGCTTCCGCCTAATACCAATAAGGCTTTTCCTTCCTTTTTCAGTTTAAAGAATTCCCGTGCTTCTTCCCTTTTGCTTGCAACATCCAAAATATCCTGTCTTACAGGATTTCCTGTTTTAACCGTTTTTTCTAAAGGAAAATAACTTTCCAAATGATCGTACGCTGTGCAAATTGCATCGGCTTTTTTTCCCAATAACCTATTTGTGATTCCAGGATAGGAATTCTGCTCCTGAATTAAGGTTGGAATATTCATTGTATTTGCAACTTTCAGCAAAGGCCCACTTGCAAAACCACCGGTTCCTATCACCACATCTGGCTTAAATTTCTTGATGATTTTTCTGGATTCCCAGAGACTGCTTATTAGCTTAAAAGGAAAGCTCAAATTTCTTGTGGTCAAACTTCTATCGATCCCAGAAATCCAAAGACCTTCGATTTTATAGCCTGCTTGTGGCACTTTGGTCATTTCCATTCTATCTTTCGCTCCTACAAATAGGATCTCAGCAGATGGATATCGCCTTATAATTTCATCGGCAATAGAGATTGCAGGATAAATATGCCCCCCTGTGCCTCCACCAGATATTATTACTTTTAACTTCTCCATCATATCGCTTCGCTTAAAATGTCCAAAGGATTTTCTTCTTCTCTTTCCCTATCAGATTCTTCGGATAATTTTATCTCCTCTTCTCTTTTTGCACTTACACTCAACACAATTCCCAGCGCCAAACATGTCATCCAAATAGAGGTTCCCCCGCTACTTACCAATGGCAAGGTTTGCCCTGTTACCGGAAATAATTCCACCGCAACCGCCATATTTACCAATGCTTGGAAGACAATAGGCAATCCAACTCCAATAACCAATAATTTTCCGAAGATTGTATTTGCTTTGGTTGCCACGATCACTATCCTAAACAGCAGCATTAAATAAGCCAACATTACTCCAAAGCCTCCAATTAGTCCCATTTCTTCAACGATGATCGCATAGATAAAATCTGAAGACGACTGTGGCAAAAAATTCCTTTGAATGCTTTTTCCAATCCCAGCTCCTGCAATTCCTCCCCTAGCAATAGCGATCTTGGCTTTTTCTATCTGGTAATCGGCTTCGGTATCTTCATCATTTGCAAAATTCTCTATTCTACTGGTCCATGTGTCCACGCGGTTAGGCAATAAACCTGGAAACGCTTTTGCTGTTAATATGAACATCGTTAACAACAACAAACCTGTTCCAACAATAATCCCCAAATATTTCAACGGATATCCACCAAGAAAAACCAGCATGATCACCATCGTGAAAATAATAGCGGTAGTAGAAAAGTTGGCAGGTAGGATCAACATTAAAATCACAAAAACAGGCATCCATAAAGGCAATATCGTTTCCTTAAAAGTCACTTCTTTCTCGGTAATCCTCGATAAATATCTCGCTACATAGGCCATAAGCACCACTGCCGCCAAGGTAGAAGTCTGAAATGTCACCCCTACCACAGGAATCTGAATCCATCTGCTCGCATTGGCGCCATCTATTGTGGCGCCTTGTGCAACCGTATAAATAAGCAACAAAAAGACAATGGGCAACATTAATATGGACAAGCCTTTAAAATAATGATAGGGAATTTTGTGAATCGCAAACAACAAACAAAACCCCAATACCAAATGAAAAAAATGAACAACTAAATAACTACTTGTGCTTCCATCCCCATACAAATAGGCCAGGTTGCTACTCGCACTGTACACCGGCAAAAACGAAAAAATTGCCAATAACGCGGTCGTGGCCCAAATAACCTTATCACCTTTTATATTTGAAAACAAGTTGTTCATTCAGCTTTAACTCTTACTATTATAGGTTTCTAACGCTTTCTTTAAATTGCCTTCCCCTATCCTCATAGTTTTCGAATAAATCGAAACTTGAACAGGCCGGAGAAAGCAAAACCGTATTTCCCCTTTCAGATAATTTATATGCCATTCCCACAGCTTCTTTCATGGAATGTGTTTCCACAATGGTATCCACACAATTTCCAAAAGCCTCAAAAATCTTGGAATTATCTACTCCTAGACAAATAATCGCTTTCACCTTTTCATTTACCAAAGGCAACAATTCTGAATACACATTTCCTTTATCCACACCACCAACGATCCAAACCGTCTCCGTTTCCATACTTTCCAAAGCATAATAAGTTGCGTTGGTATTAGTAGCCTTGGAATCGTTCACGTACATCACGTTATTGATTTTAAGCACTTTTTCCAATCGGTGTTCCACCCCTTGAAAATTCTCCATGCTCGCACGGATGGTTTCTTTTCTAATTCTTAATAATTGGGAAACCGTAGAGGCTGCCATGGCATTTTTTGTGTTGTGCTTACCTTCGAGTGCTAAGGATGATGTTGGCATAATAAATTGGGTGTTGTTGAGGTTTATTTTAATATTGTTATCTTCTACATATGCGCCTTTTTCCAGTTTCTTCTGAAGTGAAAAAGGCAATTTTTCGGCTTTTACTGAATTGGATTCAAGCCACTTTGCAATTAATTCGTCATCGGCATCATAAATAAAGAAATCGGACTCTTTCTGATTCTTTGTTATTCTGAATTTAGATGCGATGTATTCATCCAGGTTATAATTGTATCTGTCAAGATGGTCTGGGGTAATGTTGGTAAGTACTGCGATATCCGGCCTAAAATCCACTATTCCATCTAGTTGGAAACTGCTTAGCTCCAGGATGAAATAATCTACAGGGTCGCCCGCTACCTGCTTTGCAAAACTGTCTCCTACATTTCCTGCCATAGATACATTTAATCCTGCATTTTTCAGGATATGATGTACCCACTTAGTTGTAGTGGTCTTCCCGTTGCTGCCGGTAATCCCTATAATTTTTGCTGAAGTAAATTCTGCGCCAAATTCAATTTCAGAAATAACAGGAATCCCCTGCTCCTTGATCTTTTTAACCAGCGGCGCTGTATCTGGGATTCCGGGGCTTTTCATAACTACTGAAGCATCCATGATCTTGAATTCGGTATGTCCATCCTCTTCCCAGTCTACTCCTAGCTTTTCCAGTTCTGCTTTATACTTATCTTTTATTTTTCCAAAATCTGAAACAAAAACATCATAGCCCTGCTTCAGCGCAAGAATTGCAGTACCTACACCGCTTTCTCCGCCTCCAAGAATTGCTATTTTTTTGTTTTTGTTCATGTTATCTAACTTTCAAAGTAATAATGGTTACGATCGCAAGGAAAATCCCAACGATCCAAAATCTCACTACGATCTTGCTTTCATGCAAACCTTTTTTCTGGTAATGATGATGCAATGGGGACATCAGAAATATTCGTCTTCCTTCTCCATATTTTCTTTTGGTAATCTTGAACCATCCTACTTGTAGGACCACAGATAGGTTTTCCAAGAGAAATATTCCGCATAAAATGGGGATCAATAATTCTTTTCGGGTGGCGATTGCTATCACGGCAATTATTCCTCCAATGGTCAAACTCCCGGTATCTCCCATAAATACTTGTGCCGGATAGGTATTATACCATAAAAATCCTACCAAGGATCCCGCAAACGCGGTAATGAATATGGTCATCTCTCCAGAACGTGGGATGTACATGATATTGAGATAGTCTGAAAATATAATGTTACCAGAAACCCATGCAAAAATCCCGAGCGTTAGTACAATTATAGCAGAAGAGCCGGCTGCAAGCCCATCTATCCCATCTGTTAAATTTGCACCGTTGGAAACCGCTGTTACTATAAATATCACGATCGGGATAAAGATCAACCACGCATAATTAACCAATGATGGATTGATCCAACTGATCAAACTTGCGTAATCGAACTCATTGTTCTTTACAAACGGAATGGTGGTAGTGGTAGATTTCTCTTCAACTCCAGCTTTTACCTCTTCATCTCCATCTACAACGAGCTCATTTGTAAAAGATGGACTATTGGTATCTTCCTTAACCGTGATTCCAGGATGCAGGTACATAGTTCCACCTACAATAAGCCCAAGACCAACTTGTCCCAGTACTTTAAAAATTCCTTTTAAACCTTCTTTGTCTTTTTTGAAAATTTTTAAATAATCATCTATAAAACCAATGGTTCCCATCCAAAGGGTGGTAACAATCAGCAAAATGACATAGATGTTATCCAATTTCGCAAACAACAATACAGGAATGAGCGTGGAGATAATAATAATCAATCCACCCATGGTCGGGGTTCCCGCTTTTTCACTTTGCCCTTTTAAACCAAGGTCCCGAACACTTTCCCCTACTTGTTTTCTTAAAAGATAATTGATGATCTTTTTTCCATAAATGGTAGATATTGCCAAGGACAAAATAATCGCCATCGCAGAGCGGAACGAAATAAATTCGAACAAACCTGCTCCAGGAACCTGGTAGCGTTTATCTAAATAATCAAACAAATAGTATAACATATCTTATCTTCTAGTCCTTTTGTCCTCTTTGGGAATTGCTATTTTTCAAGTTGGCTTAAAAATTCATTTACAATTTTATAATCATCAAAATCAGATCGTACTCCGTTTACCTCCTGATAGGTTTCATGACCTTTTCCTGCAATAAGAATGATATCATTTGGGTTTGCCAGCTGGCAAGCAGTTTTGATTGCCTGTTTTCTGTTAACCACTGTCATCGTTTTCTTAAAATCCAAGGGACCTACGCCTGCCTCAACATCTTTCAATATTTCTTCCGGATCTTCGGTTCTTGGATTATCGCTGGTAAAGATCACTTTGGTGCTTAGGGCAGCAGCGATATTTCCCATTTTTGGCCTTTTAGTTTTATCACGATCTCCTCCACAACCAACTACGGTAATCAATTCTTCATTTTTGGTTCGAATAGCATTAATGGTTTCCAGCACATTTTTCAACGCATCTGGAGTATGTGCGTAATCTACAATCGCGGTGATCTTTTTATTGGAAACCATATATTGAAATCTTCCGCTTACAGAATTCAACTCACTAATAAGCCTTAAATTTTCCTGCTTTTCGAGGCCTAGCAGTTCCCCTGTAGCATAAATTGCCAGTATGTTATAGGCATTGAAATTTCCAATTAACTTTGTCCAAACCTCATCCCCATTTATCTTCAGAAGCAATCCGCCAAATTGATTTTCCAAGATTTTCGCATTAAAATCGGCAAAAGACTTTAATGCATAGGTTTTCTTTTGAGCTTTTGTATTCTGAAGCATTACCGTTCCATTTTTATCATCTCCATTTACCAAAGCAAAAGCAGTTGCTGGCAGCTGATCGAAAAACAGCTTTTTCACATCGCGATATTCTGCGAAGGTTTTATGGTAATCTAAATGCTCATGCGATAGGTTGGTGAAAATGCCGCCGGCAAACTTTAGCCCTGTGGTCCTATCTTGTGCAATCCCATGAGAACTCACTTCCATAAAGCAAAATTCAACTCCCTCATCATTCATCATTTTCAAATAAGAATTGATGGTCAACGAATCTGGGGTTGTATGCGATGCAGCATAGGTTTTTTCTCCTACCATGATATTTACGGTAGAAAGCAAACCAACTTTAAATCCCGCTTTGCTGAACAAATGGTATAATAAAGTAGCTACGGTAGTTTTTCCATTGGTACCAGTAACTCCAACTAATTTTAAGTTCTCTGAAGGAGAATCGTAATAATTGGCAGCCATGATCGCCAATGTCCTTTGAGAATTTGCGACTTGAATATACGTAACGCCATTTACGATTTGCTCTGGCATTTCCTGGCAGATTACCGCCAAAGCTCCTTGATTAACAGCCTTAGTGATAAATTGATGTCCATCTGACACAGTTCCCTTTACAGCCACAAACACATCATTCAGTTCAACTTTTCTGGAATCGAATTGAATTGTATTCACGGTAATCCCGGTATTGCCAATTACGGCTTCCATAGGAACTTTATATAATATGTCTTTTAATATCTTCAACTTAAACTAAGTGCTACTTGTTGATTATTCTTGATTTTTTGTCCCGCAGGGATCGATTGATTTTTCACTTTGCCCTCGCCATTAATACGTACCGATAATCCTAAGTTTTCCAATAAAGAAAGTGCATCCATAGCTGGCATTCCCACCACATTTGGCATCAATTTTTTAGTGCTTTGGGCTGCTGCAAAGTATTTTTCGAAATCTTTAGAACTTGCATCATTTTTTACTTTTAGAGATTCTATGGTATCTTCAATAGGAGTATCTGTATAAATTTTTTGAGCAATTCTTTTGAAGACCGGTCCGCTAACATCGGCTCCATAATATCCTACTTTATTGTTAGGCTTATGAATAATTACGATGCTTGTATACTTTGGATTGTCCGCAGGAAAATACCCCACAAAGGAAGAAATGTACCTTTTGTTCGAGTTCCAATCTTTCATCCAATATTCAGTTTGTGCAGTTCCGGTTTTACCGGCCATAGAGAAATTAGAGGAATATAAGCTCTTAGCAGTACCTCGTACTACCACGTTCTCCATCATTGCTTTCACCTTATTTACCGTTTCTTGAGAGCAGATTGCCGGATTCAGCACAGTTAATTCATTTTTCTCTATCACTTTATCCCACTCCCGCACTTCTTTGATAAAACGGGGTTTTAGCAATACCCCATTATTTGCAATTGCATTATAAAAGGCCAAGGTTTGCAAAGGTGTAATTTGAATACTTCCATAGCCATACGCCATCCAGGGCAAAGAAAGTCCGGACCATTTTTTATCACCGGGCTTTGGAATGTACGGCTCACCCTCTCCTTTAATAGAGATCCCTAATTTTTGGTTCAGGTTCATTCTATTCAAACCATCAATGAATTTCTGGGGCTTGTCTTTATAATTATCGTAGATCAATTTTACCACTCCCACATTCGAAGAAACCTCAAAAGCCTTGGCCGCAGATATTTTTCCATATCCGCCGCGATGTGAATCCCTTACTTTATAACCGCGCACGCTCATTATTCCATTTTCCGTGTCCACAATTGTACTGGTATCTATCACTTTATCCTCTAAAGCAACCACCAATGCCATTAATTTAAATGTGGATCCTGGTTCATGAGTTTCGCCAACTGCATAGTTTAGCTTTTCGTAATATTTTCCTTTAGAAGTTCTGCCAAGGTTAGAAATAGCTTTTATCTCACCTGTTTTGGTTTCCATAACCACCACGGTTCCATGATCCGCTTCATATTTTTCTAACTGGGCCAACAATGCATGATGCGCTATATCCTGGATGTTCACATCTATGGTAGAGATAACATCATACCCATCTTTTGGCTCTACTTCATTATTATCACTTATCGGCTTCCATTGGCCTTTCGCGATTTTTTGCTTCAGCCTATGTCCATCTGTTCCTTCCAGAAATGGTCCAAAAGCCCCTTCTAAACCAACTCTTGTATAATATCCTTGCTTGTCCTTTCGCTCGTAGCCAACAGTTCTGGCAGCAATTTCCCCAAGGGGATGTTCACGCACAGTTCGTTGCTCTACGATCATTCCGCCTTTATAGGTTCCAAGGTTAAAAAGTGGAAAATCTTTCACTTTCATATAATCTGAATACCCCAAATTTCTAGCGATCAAAAAATACCGATGCTTATTAACCCTTGCCGTTCTTAGGGACAAGGCCCAATAAGCAGCACTTTTACCAAACATTTTATAAAGCTCTTTGGAAAGAGGCACTATGTTTTCTTCAAAATTTTTATCAGTTACCGTAACCGCATCAAATCTTATATCGTACTTAGGAATGGACGTTGCCAATAAATTCCCATTGGTATCATATAGGTTTCCACGATTAGCGGGAATGGTGAAATTTTTTAAAGTTCTCTCTTCGGAAAGCTGCTTATATTTATCCCCTTCTACGAACTGAATATTAAGCAACTGCACAGCTACCGCCACCGCAAAGATGAACATACATCCGGCTACAAAGTACAATCGGTTTAATATGTGCTTTTCGTTGGTTGCCAAAGGTCTACTTAGTCTGTTATATTAATTTTTATTTTATAAGGCGGCGTTTCCGAAGGTTTTACGCCTCTTGCAGCCATTTTATTGGTAATGGTGGATTCCATTTTAAGTTTCATAAGGGCAGAACGCATATCCACAAATTCGCTTCGCAATTCGCGCACCTCTGTATTTAACTTAGCTATATTGTGCACCTTGCGCTCGGCACTATGCGAACAAGCGATCATTATAATGGCAAGAAATGTACAGAACACAATAAATCGCCAGTTCTTAATCGCATCGTTGCTTATTAAAAAATCAGCTTTCAATATGTTGTACAATCCCTTTTTCATCCTTGATTTGCTATAAGTTGCTTCTGAAATTATTCAGAATTATAACTTTAGTGCTATTCTTAATTTTGCGCTTCGAGCCCTATTATTTTTATAGATTTCCTCTGCGGAAGGAACTATTAATCCCTTTACTTTTTTAAACGGGACAGTTATATTTCCATAAAAATCTTTCTCAGGTTCCCCTTCAAAAAGCCCACTTCTTATATATCGTTTCACCAACCTGTCTTCTAAGGAGTGATAAGAAATAAGGCTTATTCTTCCACCTTTATCCAGCAGTTCTTCGGTTTGCAATAGAAATTCCTTAAGAACCTCAATCTCTTGATTCACCTCTATACGAATTGCCTGATAGATCTGGGCCAATATTTTATGCTCCTTTTCCTTAAATAGAAAAGGCTTAAGCACTACTTTTAATTGATCACTACTCTCGATTGGGGCAACTTCCCTGGCCTTAATTATCTCAGCAGCAATTTTTCCAGCATTTCTTAGATCGGCATATTCAAAGAATAATTTTTTAAGCTGCTCATGATCGTACTCGTTGATCACTTCGTAAGCGCTCAAACTGCTTTTCTTGCTCATCCTCATATCCAATTTCGCTTCGAACCTGGTTGAAAAACCCCGCTCTGCAACATTGAATTGATGAGAGGAAACCCCAAAATCCCCAAGAATTCCGTCCACTTTTTTTATTCCGTGGAACCTTAAAAAACGCTTAATGAACCTGAAATTTTCGTTTATTAGCACGAAGCGAGGATCATCTATGGCATTATCCAACGCATCTTCATCTTGATCGAATGCAAATAATCTTCCTTTTTCGCCCAGTCGACTCAATATCTCAGAGGAATGTCCACCGCCCCCAAAAGTCACATCTACATACACTCCATCTGGCTTAATATTTAAACCATCTACAGATTCTTTTAATAAAACAGGGTTATGATACTCCATTAAAATCATCATTGCCCATAACTTCTTCAGCTAAATCTGCAAAATCATCGGCAGAAGCATCTATGGTGTTTTCATATTTATCTTTATCCCAGATCTCAATAATGTTAATTGCAGAAGAAAGAACGATCTCCTTATCCATTTCAGCAAAACCAAAAAGATCTTTGGGGATCAATAAACGTCCATTTGCATCTACTTCCACCGTTTTAACACCTGCTGTAAATCTTCGTATAAAATCATTGTTCTTCTTCTTGAACCTGTTCAATCCATTGATCTTTTTCATCATTTCGTTCCATTCCTCCATTGGATATAATTCCAAACAAGGCTGAAAAACAGATCTTTTCAAAACAAAACCTTCCTGCAAAACCGGTGTCAGCTGTTTTTTTAATGCAGCCGGAACCATAAGGCGCCCTTTCGCATCAACTTTACACTCGTATGTTCCAATTAGATTTACCACTCAATAACTTTATAGAGTCAAATATATTGAAATTATTACCACATTTTACCACATTTTACCACTTTGTTGATAAGTTTTTCCACCTATTGTACTGAAACACTTCTAAATACACCTAGTTCATTATGTTTCAGACGCTTGGTTTTTTTTGAAAATTTTAGGTGAATTTTAATAGGAAAAATTTGTTTTTTTAAACCGGAAATGCGTTCCTCAATAAAGCTGTGTATTACGTAAAAATGATTATACTTGTGCTGAAATCGCTATATTTGCGATTGCTAATTGCAAATAGCATTCATGGAACACGATTTACAGCAAGAAGGAAAATTTACATACCTGGAAAAAGGGGAAGGTACACCGATAGTTATTTTACATGGTCTCATGGGTGGCTTAAGTAATTTTGATGGGGTTGTGAATTATTTTCCAGAAAAAGGCTATAAAGTTTTGATTCCGCAATTACCACTTTATAACATGTCCTTACTTAAAACAAGTGTAGGCACCTTTGCAAAATATCTTAGGGATTTTATAAAATCCAAGGGGTTTTCTGAAGTGATCCTTCTTGGGAATTCACTAGGAGGCCATATCGCCCTTCTGTGCACAAAGATGTACCCGGAATTGGTAAAAGGTTTGGTGATCACGGGAAGTTCTGGCCTTTACGAAAATGCCATGGGCGAGAGTTATCCAAGACGCGGTGACTACGAATTTATCAAGAAAAAGGCGCAAAATGTTTTTTACGATCCAACAGTTGCCACCAAGGAAATTGTAGATGAAGTTTATTATACGATTGGTGATAGAAACAAACTGGTGAAAACATTGGCTATCGCTAAAAGTGCTATTCGCCATAATATGGCAAACGACCTTCCTAAAATGAAAACGCCAACGTGTATAATCTGGGGCAAAAACGATAATGTAACTCCGCCGGATGTTGCAGAAGACTTTAATAAGTTACTGCCGGATTCTGACCTCTATTGGATAGAAGAATGTGGTCATGCAGCAATGATGGAGCATCCAGATATATTTAATGAGCTAATGTTCGAGTGGCTTCAAAAGAGATCTTTCTAAGGTTTAACCAATGATAATAAAATCTTCTGAATTCGTAGTAAGCAACAGTGATGTTGCAAAATGCCCAAACAGTAAATTGCCGGAATATGCATTTATTGGCAGGAGCAACGTAGGGAAATCCTCACTTATCAACATGCTTACCGCTAGAAAAAGTCTCGCCAAAACATCTGGAAGACCAGGGAAAACCCAGCTGATCAATCATTTTTTGATCAATAAAGATTGGCATTTGGTAGATTTACCTGGGTATGGTTATGCGCGAGTGTCAAAATCCATCAAAAAGACCTTTCAAAAATTTATTACACAATATTTTGAAAAAAGGGAACAAATGTTATGTGCTTTTGTTCTAATAGACAGTAGGCACCCCCCACAACCTATAGATCTGGAATTTATGCAATGGCTTGGAGGGCACGGAATTCCATTTTGCATCATCTTTACCAAAGCAGATAAACTTAAGCCGAACGCCTTAACTAGGAATGTAGAAGTTTATAAAGAAAAGATGTTGGAAATTTGGGAGGAGATGCCAGTGTACTTTACCACCAGTTCTACAAATGATCTGGGACGAGAAGAAGTGCTTAAATATATCGAGGATTTAAATACTCAGTTTATCTCCAATTAGGCCTCCATTTATTTTTGCTTAGAAATCGATCTTCAAAAAAGCAATACATATCTATTTTTCGTCCAGAATACTTGTCACCCTGTCCCGAAGCATCGGGAGTTTTCAGGGTCTCCCCTAAACTAATCTCACTGGGATGCTGAAACGAGTTCAGCATGACGAAAAATCTGAATATTGCATTTAAGTAATACTGATATGGAACCATGCAATCAGGAAGCTATTCCAAAAAATCAAGCAACAAAAAAACTGCTGAAAATTTTCATTTTCAACAGTTCATAAAAACATTAAACACTAACGATATGTTATAGTGCAGCTACGTGCTTAGCCAACTTAGACTTCAAGTTTGCAGCTTTATTGTCATGTATGATATTGTTCTTCGCCAATTTGTCGATCATTGAAGCTACAGAAGGATATAATGTTTCAGCACCCTTTTTGTCTGCTTCACGCAATTTTTTGATAGCGTTTCTTGTAGTTTTGTGCTGGTAGCGGTTTCTAAGACGTTTGGTCTCATTGCTACGGATTCTTTTTAACGCTGACTTATGATTTGCCATTACTAATGTATTTAATTATTTTTAAAGTAGTCCGTAGGGGAATCGAACCCCTGTTACATGGATGAAAACCATGCGTCCTAACCCCTAGACGAACGGACCGTTTTTTAATCCTGAATCCAGAATTGGTATTTCAATATTTATTGTAGTCCGTAGGGGAATCGAACCCCTGTTACATGGATGAAAACCATGCGTCCTAACCCCTAGACGAACGGACCAGTTTTTTGCTTTAATGCGGATGCAAAAATACAACTATTTTTTAATGACGCAAATGTTGATCTATATTTTTCTGAAAATAATCCGAGCTTTGCTTTTCTTCCACAAATCCAAACCGTCACAATTTCATCAAGCCCTCTATCTCCTAATGGTTTGACCTGTCCTAGCCAAAATTTACTCGTTTTTAGACCTGCCTTTTTAACCCAAAAGAAGACTGAAATTTTTCAATAAAGCAACAAATTAGTTTGCCTTAGTAAGCTTTGGCAAAAAGAACGCGCTGCGAAGATGGATTTCCTGTGAAAACACACTTCCCTACTTCTTGTTTTTGATCCATAGGGATACAACGAATTGTAGCCTTGGTTTTATCTTTTATCTTCAATTCTGTTTCTGAAGTTCCATCCCAATGTGCAGATACAAATCCGCCTTTGGTTTTTAAAACTTCTTTAAACTCTTCAAAAGTGTCCACTTTTGTAGTATGGGAATCCCTATAATCTCTAGCTCGGTTATAAAGGTTCTCCTGAATTTCAACCATAAGATCTTTTACTTTCTCCACTACCTTATTTTGAGAGACAAATTCTTTGGTTAAAGTATCTCTTCTTGCCAGCTCCACACTCCCCTTCTCAAGATCTTTAGGCCCTATAGCAATTCTTACCGGCACTCCTTGCAATTCGTATTGCGCAAATTTCCAACCCGGCTTATATGTATCACGATTATCGTACTTTACAATAATCCCAGCCTTTTTTAGGTCTGCTGCCAACTGATTTGCAACTACCGAAATTTGAGCCAATTGCTCTTCCCCTTTATATATAGGAACTATTACAACTTGTATTGGCGCTAAATTTGGAGGCAACACAAGGCCTTGATCATCGCTATGCGTCATGATCAATGCTCCCATTAATCTAGTGGAAACTCCCCAAGAAGTAGCCCATACATGTTCCAATTTTCCTTCTTTTGAAGCAAATTTCACATCGAAAGCTTTGGCAAAATTTTGCCCTAGGAAGTGAGATGTTCCAGCTTGTAAAGCCTTTCCATCTTGCATTAAGGCTTCTATGCAATAAGTTTCTTCAGCTCCGGCAAAACGCTCGTTAGCAGATTTGGTTCCTTTCACAACCGGAATAGCCATGAAATTTTCTGCAAACTCGGCATAAATATCATTCATTTGTTCAGCCTCTTCAATTGCTTCTTGTTTTGTAGCATGTGCCGTATGCCCTTCTTGCCATAAAAATTCGGCCGTTCTAAGGAACAACCTGGTGCGCATTTCCCATCGTACCACGTTGGCCCATTGATTTATAAGAATAGGCAGATCTCTATAAGACTGTATCCAGCCTTTGTAGGTGCTCCAAATAATAGCTTCAGAAGTTGGCCTTACAATAAGTTCTTCTTCCAGCTTTGCATCTGGATCTACAATTAATTTGGAACTATTTTCAGGATCGGTCTTTAACCTGTAATGAGTAACTACGGCACATTCCTTAGCAAAACCTTCCGCATTTTTTTCTTCAGCTTCAAATAGGCTTTTTGGTACAAATAATGGAAAATAGGCATTTTGATGACCTGTTTCCTTGAACATCCTATCCAATTCGGCCTGCATTTTTTCCCATATAGCATAGCCATAAGGTTTAATTACCATGCAGCCTCTCACAGCGGAGTTTTCGGCTAAATCGGCACTGATTACCAATTCGTTATACCATTTCGAATAATCTTCTTTCCTAGTAGTTAATTTCTTACCCATTCCTGTTATTTGGCATAAATGTTGCACTTTTATTAGCGTTGTAGCTATTTTACTCAAGTTGCAACTAGTTAGCGCAAAACTAACTAATTTTGTAATGTTCAACAATTAAAACCACTGCTAATGAAACTTTATAATCATATATCAAAATACATATATTTCTTCATGGCTGCTGTATCTACCCTTTTGTTTGCATCTTGTGGTTCTTACCAATATGCCGGCGCTTCCAATGATGGAATCTATGGCGATAGCCAGGAAGTAGTTTCCGAAGAAATCGAATATGGAGCCAGGGAAGGAAATTCTGGGTATTATAAAAAATTATTTGAAGAAGAAGCTGCCCTTTATGGAGAAGTTTTAGCTGATGACGCTATTTTTACTGATGTAGATGCTTATTCTTCTACAGAAAATTACGATTACAATAACGAAAACATCAATTACCAAGGTGGAAATGCACCTTGGGGCAATTCTCCAGACAGTTATTCCATAAATATTTATAATGATGGATTTTATGGAGGATATTATCCTTATTGGGGAAATGGTTATTATGCTTACGATCCATTTTGGGGAAATGGATATTACTATGGATCTTATTATGGTTCTGGTTTCTATTACCCATATGGATATGGGTTTGGTTATGGATTCGGGTACGGTTATGGTCATGGCTATGGATACGGGATAGGATTTTCTATACACCCATTTATTTATGGAGGCGGCGGGTACTACAACCCATACAATAGTTATTCTTCCAGACAGCATAGTTTTAGACAAAACGTTGCCTACAATAATGGTCGGAGAGGAGCTAATAGCTATGGTACCAATAGAAGTTCCGCTATTAGAAATGCAACATCTTTAGATAACAGAGGTAGAGGCTCCACTTATTCTAGATCTATTCGAAATATCAGGAATTCAAACGATGAGTATGGTATTACAAGAAGGAACACTTCATCCAGAACATACAGAACAAGTTCCAATTCTAATGGAACTTATTCTGGAAGTAGGCGCCCATCTGTTAATTCCACTCCAAGAAGTAGAAGCAATGGAAGTTATTCTAGATCCAGCTCTAATAGAAGTTCATCTTCCACGGTTAGAAGTTCTAACTCAGGAAGAAGCAGTTCGGGCCGAAGTTCTAGCTCATCCTCCACAACCCGATCTAGTAGTAGCAGTAGAGGAAGAGGCAATCACTAAAAACAATTTTAATCTATGAAAAAGCTATATTTCACGGTCATAGCCCTAGCGGTTATGACCTTTTCTCAAGCACAAGACATTACAGATGCTGTGAGATATTCATCAGATCAGCTATCAGGAACTGCTAGGTACAGAGCCATGAGCGGCGCTTTTGGTGCCCTTGGCGGGGATCTCTCTGCCATATCAATAAACCCGGCGGGATCTGCCGTATTTTTAAGCAGTGCAGCTACCGTTACTTTAAGCTATAACAACAGGCAAAACGACACTCGTTATTTTAATGGAGCAACGACCAATGATGATTCTGATGTATATTTCGATCAGGCCGGCGCTGTTTTGGTGTTTAATAGCACTAATGAAAACACTCCGTGGAAAAGATTTACCCTAGGAGTTAATTATTCTCAAAACAACACTTTTGACGATAGCTTTTTAGCGCAGGGAACAAGTTCTAGTTCCATAGACAATTATTTTCTGGAATTTGCCAATGGAGTTCCTTTGGAACTTTTGGAAACCATGGACAATGAGACTATTACAGATCTTTATTTGTTCTTAGGTGAGAATGAAGGCTTTGGTGCGCAACAGGCATTCTTAGGTTTTCAAGGTTTTATTATAGATCCTGTTAGCAACGATCTAGATAATACCTCTTACACCTCAAATGTAGCATCCGGAAGCTTTGATCAGCGCTATTCTTATAGAGCAACTGGTTTAAATGGGAAATTTGCATTCAATTTTGCCACAAAGTACCAGGATTTTCTTCATTTGGGAATTAATTTGAATGCGCATTTTTTAAATTATGACAGGGCGACCCGTTTGGTTGAACAAAATTCGAATGCTGGGAGCGAAACCAATGAAATCATCTTTTCAAATAATCTAAGCACCAGTGGAAATGGATTTTCACTTCAGCTTGGAGGTATTGCAAATGTTACCGATAATGTAAGGTTAGGTTTAACTTATGATACTCCAACTTGGTTTTCAATAGAAGAACAAGCCTCTCAACGTTTGGAAACTTTTAGCGATGAATTTGATGAGCGGGTAATTGTTGATCCCAATGTTATCAATGTATATCCAAATTACCGCTTAAAGACCCCTGGAAAACTTACAGGAAGTTTAGCTGTGCTTTTTGGGGATACCGGATTGATCAGTTTTGATTATTCCTATAAAGATTTTTCGAACACGGAATTGCGACCATCCAATGATCCTGAATTTGAATTTCAAAATAATTTGATGTCTGATAATTTAAAAGTAGCTTCTACTTATAAACTAGGAGGAGAATATAGGATTGAAAATTGGAGTTTAAGAGGAGGTTATAGATTTGAAGAAAGTCCTTATAAAAATGAAACCACTTTGGGCGATCTAAATGGGTATTCCGCAGGAGTGGGCTACAATTTTGGAGCGATAAAAGCAGATGTATCCTACGATCATTCTTCCAGGACCGACAATCCCCAATTGTACCAAGTTGGACTTGTAAATACTGCCAATATCCAGAGAGATTTCTCAAGTATTGTATTGTCCTTAAGCTTCGGCATATAACAAAAATGAAGTAGATAACTAAATAAAAAGCTCGGGTCCTATAAAAGGGAAGGGTCCGAGCTTTTTATTTATGATCTTTTATTGTTATAGCTTCAAAGTAAAATGCCCTGTGAATTCTGATACCTTTCCGGTGGCCTGATCTCTTAAATCCACTACAAACCAATAATCATCTGCTGGCATTACCTTCCCATTATAAGTCCCGTCCCAACCACCTACACGAGGATCCAACTGCTTTAGGAGTTTGCCATATCTATCGTAAATCAATACTTTGGAGATAGAAACCTGTGGGTCGTTTATCACATTCCAAGTATCATTATAACCGTCACCATTAGGAGTGAAGAACCTGGCATATCCAATTAGTCTAAAAGCAACTGAAGTAGCTATTCCGCAGCCAAAAACATCCCTTGCAGAAACGGTATGTAGCCCTGGCTGCACATTGGCAAAATTGGATTGCGATTGCCACGCCCCACTATCCAGTCGATATTCATAAACAGGAGTGGTACCTGAGGTAGCATTTGCACTTACTGTAACTACATATCCATCTTCAAAATCGTTCCCTGAAATATCGAATGTGACATTCTTGGGCGCTGAATAGTAAATGATCTTGGTATTAAAATTATTGGAACAACCAGTTTGTTTATTTATAATTTCAAGCGAAATATCCGGATTAGCAGGAATTTGGGTGAACGATAAAATGGGGTTTTGCACCCCATCGCCATCAGGATCATTGTTCACGTTCCAATTATAGATATACCCTGAACCCAAATCCTCTCCTATATTTTGTGAATTTACGAGATTGCCATTAGCATCTACACAAAACATGGTTTCTGCTTCTAAATCTATGATCGGGACCGAAGCTATTTTTAAATTGAATTCCACAGCATTCGAAACACAGCCAGATCTTTCATTGGTAATTGTGGCGATAATCTTTTGCTGATCTGCCGCTTCAAAAGAAGCGGGGGTCTCTATTGCTATATCATTGTCTAAATTGGTTTGATTGCTATAAAAATTCAGACTGAATGAAGAATTCAGGTTTTGAGGATCTTGAGTAATATCATCATACACTTGCGTGAGATCGAAAATCGCTGTTGGATCATCACTACATACCAAGATGTCTTGTGGTGTTGCTGCAATAGGCTTTTCAAAATATTCAACTAAAACTTCATCATCAAATGCTAAGCCGGTATTGTCGTTTATTGCGATCACCTTGTAAAGTCCCGACTTGGTAACAGTTAAATTAGGACTAGCCTGATTGGAAAGTAGCACAAAATCGTTTATACCATTATCAAAAACATAATACTCGTATCTGGTTGCAATTATATTGGTAGCCATTAATTGCACCGGCCCCTCCTCGCATAAGGTAAGATCGTCCCCAAGAATATTAACTATGGAACAATCTGTGGAACCAGAGTTAGACTGATCTATATTAGTTTGCTCAAGTCTAATAAACCCTGGCTTTTCAGAATAATTAGTAATGAGCACCACATAAATCTGACCTCTCGCAGCGTTATTTATTACAAATTCCTCTGTTGCCGATGGCGAATAACTACAGTCTACAACTCTGGATGATGATAATGCACTGGCGCTACAAAGTTCGTCCTCCTCATTGAAAGGTCCCCAGGCAATAAAATCTACATCTAAAGTACCCCCTGTCCCGTCGGAATTAACCGTTTGACTAATTCTAAAATTCAGGTTGCCGGAGTCTTCAATTTGCAAATAGAACCATGCAGGATAAGGCTGAGTGTCCAAACATCTATAATTTGGCCCCGATTCTGCAACTGCAATATCCCCATTAAACAAATTAGAATTAGGAAAAATAAATTGGGAAGTCCCGGCACAAAAGGGCTGGATACTAGAACAGCGATCTCCTTGGGCATAAATATGGCATGCTCCCGCAAGAGAAATAACAACAAACAGTATAAGATGTGTTAGGGACTTCATATATCAAGTTACCAAAGAATTGCAAATTACAAATTTTACAGTAACTACAGCGTTTGGCTTTTTAGAATCTTTGCCCTAAAGAGTCATAAAATATGTATCTTTGCAACCCAAATATATAGATTACAACAAGTATTGAATAAAGTGCCATGAAGATAGATCATATGGAAAATAAAATAGATGAAATGGGCGATGCCCATGTTTCTACAAGTGCAAATAACCCACTAAGAGAAGACGCTTTTGATTTGAGCAATGAAGAGAAAATTGCCCTTATCAACAGTGATGTTAAAAGCATCCTAAGAACTTTAGGAATGGATCTTACGGACGACAGTATTAAAGGAACTCCACAACGGGTTGCTAAAATGTTTGTGAATGAAATATTTGGTGGTTTGGACCCTAAAAGAAAACCCAAAGCTTCAACGTT
Organism: Gillisia sp. Hel_I_86; assembly: GCF_007827275.1. NCBI lineage: Bacteria > Pseudomonadati > Bacteroidota > Flavobacteriia > Flavobacteriales > Flavobacteriaceae > Gillisia > Gillisia sp. Hel_I_86. The sequence continues at coordinate 714,314 of NZ_VISE01000001.1, forward strand.
CGAAAATAAATACAAGTATGGAGAGATGTTGGTAGAGAAAAATATTACCATTTACTCTACCTGTGAACATCACTTATTACCTATTGTGGGGAGAGCGCATGTAGCTTATATTTCCAACGGAAGTGTAATAGGCCTTTCAAAAATGAACAGAATTGTGGATTATTTTGCCAAAAGACCTCAAGTCCAAGAGAGAATGACCATGCAAATAGTACAGGAACTGCAAAATGCACTAGGAACACAAGATGTTGCCTGTGTAATAGATGCCAAGCACCTTTGTGTTAACAGCAGAGGGATTCGTGATATAGAAAGCAGCACGGTAACAAGTGAGTTTGGGGGTGCTTTCAAAGAAACATCCATAAAAAGGGAGTTTTTGGACTATATTAAACTGGACACTTCTTTTTAATTTGAATTTTTAAAAACAAAATCTAAGCACGCAATAATTTATGGCTCTTTATAAGGAACAAAGCTTAACACTTTACAACTCGATCACAGGAGAAAAGGAAATTTTTAAACCAATAAATGAAGGCCACGTAGGAATGTATGTGTGTGGGCCCACCGTTTATAGCAATGTTCATCTAGGAAACTGTCGTACTTTTATTTCTTTCGATCTTATTTTTAGATACCTAAAACATTTAGGCTATAAAGTTCGCTACGTGAGAAATATTACTGATGCCGGACATTTGGAAAATGATGCAGATAGTGGAGAGGACAGAATTGCCAAAAAAGCCCGATTAGAGCAAATTGAACCTATGGAAGTGGTTCAACGGTATACCGTAGATTTTCACAATACATTGCAAAAATTCAACAACCTGCCCCCAAGTATCGAACCTACCGCTACAGGGCATATTGTAGAGCAGATAGAAACAATAAAAACCATTATTAAGAAAGGCTTTGCGTACGAGGTAAATGGATCTGTTTATTTTGATGTATTAAAATTCAACAAAGATCATGACTACGGAAAACTTAGCGGTCGATCTATTGAAGATATGATTGCAAATACGCGTGAACTTGCCGGTCAAAGTGACAAGAAGAATCCGCAGGATTTCGCGCTTTGGAAAAAGGCAGAACCACAACATATTATGCGCTGGCCATCTCCTTGGAGTGACGGGTTTCCTGGCTGGCACCTAGAATGTACCGTGATGAGCACTAAATACTTAGGCGAGCAGTTCGACATTCACGGTGGTGGAATGGATCTAAAATTCCCACATCACGAATGTGAGATCGCGCAAGGGGAAGCTTCTACCGGGAAAAATCCTGTAAATTACTGGATACATGCCAATATGCTCACCCTTAACGGGCAAAAAATGGCAAAAAGCACTGGAAACAATATTCTTCCAAATGAAATATTTACCGGGGATAACGATAATCTAAGTAAAGGTTTTAGCCCGTCTGTAGCACGATTTTTTATGCTTCAGGCCAATTATAGGAGCATCCTGGATTTTTCCAATACCGCATTGCTAGCAAGTGAAAAAGGCTTTAACAGGCTCATGGACGCTTATAGAAATAGTTTGCAACTACCTGTTTCATCAAGCTCCTCCTTTTCTGTTTCTGAATGGAAACAACGCTGTTATGATGCCATGAACGACGACTTTAATAGTCCTATCTTGATCGCCACTTTATTTGAAGCTGTAAAATACATCGTAGGAGTCAAAGGAGGCAACGAGCAAATCACTGCTGAAGACAAGGAGCTCTTGCACACAACCATGCACGATTTTATTTTCGATGTGCTTGGTTTGTTGGATACAACTATAACCAATCAAGATAATTCTGAAAAACTTTCTGGGACGGTAGAATTGCTTATTAAATTAAGGACAGAGGCAAGAAACAATAAAGATTTTGCTACCAGCGATCAAATTAGGGATCAATTACTGGCATTGGGAATTCAACTAAAAGATGGGAAAGAAGGAACCGTTTTTAGCCTGGCAGATTAAAACATATTCTGTGTTAAAAAAATATTTGGCATATCCCTTTGTTATACTGGTAAAATTTTATCAGAAGGCAATCTCACCATTAACTCCCGCAACCTGTAGGTATACTCCATCGTGTTCTCAATATACGTTGGTAGCACTTGAGAAATATGGCATTTTCAAAGGTGGTTGGATGAGCCTTAAAAGAATTGCCAGTTGCAATCCTTGGGGAAGCTCTGGCCATGATCCCGTTCCATGAACAATAAGCTATTTATTTTAAAGAATTATTGCAAAACCGTGCAAAAATGTATCTTTACCGTACAATTATAAAAAATACCACATGCTTTTCAACGCAATAACCTGGAGCCCTTCTGAAGGATTGGATTTGGGATTTTTCACCCTTCACTATTACAGTTTAATGTTCCTTATCGCCTTTGGACTAGGCTGGTATATCATGAAAAGCATTTACAAGAACGAGGGGGTTTCCATAGAAAAATTAGATCCGCTATTTATATACACCGTTTTAGCTACTTTAATAGGTGCGAGATTAGGGCATGTCTTCTTTTATGACTGGGATTATTTCCAGCATCATTTATTGGAAATCTTCCTTCCCGTTCGGTTTGAACCAGAATTTGAATTTACAGGTTTCCGCGGACTTGCTAGTCATGGTGCCGCCATTGGGATTATAGTAGCCATGTACCTTTACAAAAAAAATATTTTGGACAAACCAATTTTATGGATCTTGGACCGAGTGGTAATTCCTGTTGCCAGTGGTGCTATTTTTATCAGGATCGGGAATTTCATGAATTCTGAAATCATAGGAAAACCAACTAATAGCGATTACGGCGTGATCTTTAAAAATTTGGGGGAAACCTTCCCGAGGCATCCTGCCCAACTTTATGAATCTTTTTGCTACTTATTGATCTTTTTGCTTCTATGGTTCGTTTACTGGAAAACAGATAAAAAACAAAAGATAGGATTTCTTTTCGGATTATTCCTGGTATTGCTTTGGACCGTACGGTTCTTTATAGAATTCCTAAAAGAGCCTCAGGTAGAAGAGCGCGCAATATGGCTTATCAATACAGGACAATGGCTTAGTATTCCATTTATTATAGCTGGTCTTTACTTTATGCTTAGACCTTCAAAAAGGATTACGGCATGAAAAAGCTAAAGAGAATTCTTAGCGTGGGGGCTATCTTCGGAATACTATTTTCTTGTGCAGATGAAGTAAAGAATACTTCCATAGAGACTGATGAAATTGAGTTTGCCAAAGAAGGTGAATTGTTTCTTTTGAAAGCAGGAGACACCCTACAGAAGCTGGACATAGAGTTCGCTGAAACCTCGTATGAGCAGCAAACAGGTTTGATGTACAGAAAATCCATGCAAGAGAATCAAGCGATGCTCTTTGTCTATCCAGAAGAAACCATGCACAGCTTCTATATGAAGAATACCTATATTCCCTTAGACCTTGTTTTCTTCGGAAAAGATAGTACTATCGTTAGTTTTCAAGAAAATGCAACGCCTTTGGATGAAACTTCGTTGCCCTCTAAAGTACCTGCTCAATTCATCTTGGAAGTAAATGCGGGCAAGGTGGAGCAATGGAACCTTGCAGAAGGGGATAAAATGGCGATTTCTAGAAATTAAAGTTTTTTAAGGATTATTTCAGAATCCCAGATATCTAATAAGTGAAATTCACGAAGAACCCTGGAACGATTCCGATAGCTACCGGAACAAGGATACGAGATGCAATAAATTGTCATTCTGAATGAAGCAAAGCGCAATGAAGAATCTCAATGAACCAGCATTTCATTTTAAAAGAGATCCCTCCTCCGGTCGGGATGACAATAGATTGTCATCATATGCTTGTTCTTAACCAATGAGACCCTGAAACGAGTTCAGGGTGACGCCCTAATAAAAAAACGTCATGCTGAATTTATTTCAGCATCTATCGTATTATTTTACGAAATCTTAGAACAAGTTACAATCGACATATCTCCAAGGTTTTGAAAAACTCTTCCTGATGAAAGTCATCAGGACTGTATAACAATTTTACACATGTGTCATCCCGACGTCAGGAGGGATCTCCAATTAAATTACTTCTGCTATATCGAGATTCTTCAGTCCACTGCGTTCCCTTCAGAATGACAAACAGGTGACAAATCCTTGGGGGATTTAGAAACAAAAAAAGCTGCCCATTACTGGGCAGCTTTTATTATCCAAGAAATATTGCCATTTATTAAGCAACTACCTCTTTATTCTTTCTACTGTCTCTCTCAGCTTTCTTTTTATCACTATCAAACATCACAGGAGTTGCGATGAACAGAGACGAATACGTACCCACTATAACACCCACTATCATGGCAAACATAAATCCTCTCAGGCTTTCACCTCCAAAAATAAAGATCGCTAACAATACCAATAAGGTAGTTAAAGAAGTATTCAATGTCCTACCCAATGTACTATTCAAAGCGCTGTTAATTATCTTGCTCTTAGGCCATGTTGTGTGCTCGTTCGCAAATTCACGAATCCTATCAAACACAACCACCGTATCATTTAAGGAATATCCTATTACAGTAAGTATAGCCGCAATAAACGCCTGGTTGATCTCCATACTAAAAGGCATGATATTATATGCTAAAGAAAAGATCCCCAATACGATTAATACATCATGGAAAACCGCAGTTACAGCACCTAAACTATATTGCCATTTTCTAAATCTCAATAAGATATAAAGGAATACCACGATTAAAGATCCAAGTACTGCCCAGAATGAATCATTTTTAATATCATCGGCAATCGTAGGACCAACTTTCATGGATTGCATAATTCCAATTTCCCGATCATTACCCCCAACAGTAAAATCATCGAAAGTTAAATCTGTAGGTAAATGAGGTTGCAAAGCATCAAACATCATTCTTTGGATTTCCGTATCTACTTCCTCTCCATCATCTTCAACCTTATATTTTGTGGTGATCTTTAGCTGATTGTTTGCTCCAAAAGTTTTTGCTTCCGCACTTTCAAAAGCAGCAATAAGATCTTTTTCAACTTCCGAAGAATTTACATCATCTGCGAACCTCACCGTATATGTTCTACCTCCCACAAAATCCACACCTTGATTCAATTCGTTAATAAAGAAAGACCCAATGCTTATTAGAATAAAAATCCCGGAGATTGTATATGCTATTTTTCGTTTTCCCAAGAAATCGATATTCATGTTCTTGAAAAGGTTCTTGGTAATTGAAGTACTAAAGGCTAGTGATTTTCCATTTTTACCGTATCCATCAATGAACAATCTTGTAATGAAAATTGCGGTAAACAATGAAGTGGCAATACCTATCAATAAAGTTGTAGCGAAACCTTTAATTGGCCCCGTTCCTAATATCAATAATATTAAACCCGTAAGACCCGTAGTAATGTTGGCATCTAAAATGGAAGAGAGCGCATTGTTGAAACCATCTTTAATAGCATCTTTTTGCGATTTTCCTTTTGCCAATTCCTCTTTAATACGTTCGAAAATAAGCACGTTCGCATCTACCGACATACCTATAGTCAATACGATACCCGCAATTCCAGGTAAGGTAAGCACAGCTCCAAGACCGGCCAAAATTCCGAAGATAAAGATGATGTTCACTACAAGGGCAACATCAGCAAAAAGACCAGCTTTTCCGTAATAGAAGATCATCCATAACAAAACAATTGTCAAAGCGATAAGGAAGGAATTCACACCGCTATCTATAGCTTCTTGTCCTAAAGATGGACCTACGATCTCACTCTGAATAATATCTGCAGAAGCAGGTAGTTTACCCGCCCTAAGTACGTTTGCCAAATCCTGGCCTTCCGTAATATCAAAATCTCCCGTGATCTCACTTCTACCACCACTAATGGGTCCTGTAGAAACAGTTGGTGCAGAATACACCACCTTATCCAAAACAATAGCAATATTGCTTTTTTCATTATATGCCTGGCCGGTCATTTCTTCCCAGGTCTTGGCACCTTTCCCGTTCATTTGCATGGATACTGCCACTCTACCTAACTGATCGTAAGTTTGTGTGGCATCTGTAATCACATCTCCCGTTAATGCAGGAAGCATTTCACGATCCCCTTTTAAAGCATAAAGGTCTGAAACATTATCTTTTGATACTCCCCATACAAATTCTGCAAAACGCAGATCTGTTGGCAAGAGAGCCCGTACTTGAGATTTGTTTAAATATTCCCTGACCTGTGCGGTATCTTTTGAAGAAAAGGAAGCTAAAACCGGACTTCCTTGGAAACCTGGAGAAACCATTAGATCCAACAAAGGGTTGTTTGCTGTTTGAACTTCAGAAGAATCCTCTGTACTAGCAAGCAAGGCTTCAATTTCTTCATCTTCTTCTGAAGCCGCAAGCGTATCTTTTTTCTCTGCAGATTTATCTTCTTTCGCAAGCATTTGTGCAAGCGTGTTGTTTGCATTGATCAAGAAATTTCCAAAATCTGTATTTTTATGTACAAACCAGAATTCTAACTGAGCGGTACTTTGAAGCAATGTTTTAACACGACTGATGTCTTTTGCGCCAGGAAGCTCTACCAAGATCCTACCGGTATTCCCCAAACGTTGGATGTTGGGTTGTGCCACCCCAAACTTATCTATACGCTTGCGCAATACTTCGAAAGCTGAGGTGATTGATTCGTCTACCTTTTTCCTAATGATAGGTTTAACAACATCATTGGTCATTTCAAAATTCACCTGATCGCTGAGGGTCTTATTGGCAAAAATATCCGGAGAAGCTAATTTAGCACCTTCATTTTGCTCGAAAGCCTCAAAGAAAAGGTCTAAATAACTTTCCTGACTATCTTTTTGGGCAGCATCTGCTTTAGCCAAAGCCTTATTGAATGCGGGATCGCTACTGTTGTTGGCCAATCCTTTTAAGATATCCTTTACGGAAATTTGAAGGATCACATTGATTCCTCCTTTAAGATCGAGCCCTTTATTAAGCTCCTTGTCTTTTGCCGAATTGTAAGTAATCCCGGCAATGATCTCCTTATTACCAATAGAATCCAAATATCTACTTTCTTCAATATCTCGCAGTACAGAATATCCCTCTACGTTAGTTCCTATTTTTTGCTTAGCAAACGCCTCTGCATCACTCTCTACTCCGCTGGCAATAAATGTAAATGATAGCTGGTAAATACATACCAGACCAAATAAAATCGCAAAAATCTTGATCAGTCCTTTATTCTGCATTATTTTTTGTTATTTAATGTCATTTTTTAAAACGGACAAATATAGGACTTCATTATTCAAATGCCAATTATTTTTTTTTGAAAAATTTAACTTTTTGACATTAAAAAAGACCACTTACAAAGTGGCCTTTTTCGGATTTCAGTTTTCACTGAAATATAATACGATTTATGCTTAAAACGTCAACAAATCATTGGTTTTCTTAACCCCCTCAGCACTTTCTTTAATCTTCGCTTTTTCGGCATCGGTCAATTCAATTTCAACGATCTTTTCCAATCCGTCTTTCCCCAAAATTGATGGAACACCTATACAAAGGTCATTTAGACCGTATTCTCCTTCCAATAAGGCAGAACATGGGAACATTTTTTTCTGATCGCAAGCAATTGCTTGAACCATAGCAGAAACTGCAGCACCCGGCGCATACCATGCACTGGTTCCCAATAATTTGGTTAAGGTTGCCCCACCTACTTTCGTGTCTTCAGAAACTTGATTCAATCTTCCTTCAGAAAGAAAGGCAGTTACAGGAATACTATTTCTTGTTGCCAATCTTGTTAAAGGCACCATTCCAGTATCACTATGGCCACCTATTACCATTCCATCCACATCTGAAGGAGGGCATTCCAATGCTTCACTTAATCTAAATTTGAAACGTGCACTATCCAAAGCACCGCCCATTCCAATAATTCTATTTTTAGGAAGGCCCGTGGTTTTATGCACCAAATAGGTCATTGTATCCATTGGGTTGCTCACCACGATAATCACCGTATTTGGAGAATGCTTAATTAAATTTCCCGAAACTTCTTTTACAATTCCAGCATTGATCCCAATTAATTCCTCTCTTGTCATTCCCGGTTTTCTAGGAATTCCACTTGTAATAACCACCACATCACTACCGGAAGTCTTACTATAATCGTTTGTTGAACCTACAATCTTGGAATCGAATCCGTTAAGGGTTGCTGTTTGCATTAGATCCATTGCTTTTCCTTCAGCAACACCCTCTTTAATATCTACTAAAACAATTTCTGAAGCAAAATTCTTTATGGCGATATATTCAGCACAACTGGCTCCAACAGCACCTGCTCCAACGATAGTAACTTTCATTTTATATAGTTTTTAGTGTTAATTTTTGATTTTATGTATATCTGTTATTTGTTATTTCGTCACCCTGAATTTATTTCAGGGTCTCGGTATTGAATTGATTTACATTGTAATGAGATTCTGATACTCCCGAACGGTCGGGACAGAATGACGTTTTTTTTATTTTGGATACTTTGCGGACAAACAATAAATTTTTTACGAAAATACAAATTATGTAGCAGTTAAATAACAAGCTTTGGTTAAATGTACCTTAGTTAAAACGGTAATGAAGTCCAACATTTGCGTTGAACAATCCGCTTGCAGAAAACACCGTACTAAATTTAAACTTATTCGCGTAGTAGTTGAATCCTATATTCCCTTTAAATTTTCCTTCGCTGGTTCCTAGAGCACCTAATTGTTCATTTAGAATAGGCAATGAGGCTCCGGTTCCACCAAACGAATAATCAAAATCCGAATTGGTATAACCAAGACCGCCCATTACCTCAAAATTATCATAGAGCTTAGAGCCAATTAATTGAACATTGTACATGTTCGCATCTACTTCTATCCTATTTAAATTAGCGATTTCTATATCTATGGGAAGGAATTTATAATCTGCTTTAAAATTGCTATAATTAGCTACCAATGCGAATTGGAAATCTTCAGGGTTGAACCTTTTATAAAAATATTGAGAAAAGTTGTGCTTTAGTCCTAAACCAACAGTGCTAATTCCAACGTCGTTAATAAACACCTTGGGCAAATACCTCACTGCGATTTCAGTCTTAAATGGCAAACCAATGGTTACCTGTGGAAAAGCATGTAAAACAATTTTCTTATCCAAACCGTCTATGGCATCAAAAATAATAGGGATTTTTTCGTTTTGATTAAAAGGATTCGTTATTTCTCCACTAAACATTACATCTGTGTCTCCACCATAAACAGTTGGCAATAGAGCGTTACCATTAGGACTACTTACTTCTAAAATATTAAATTGGTTGTTGTTGATCAATTTATTTTGTTTGGAACTAGGAACAAATAAGGCGTTTCCATGAACCGAAACCTCTACTTGCCATTTATTTAAAGTGGATGCCGAAGAGAACCAACCCGCACTGGATTGCAAGGTTGCACCTTCTGCCCCGGGCGCAGCAAAATTATCGGCAATTAAAAGCATGTCGTCAATTAAATCATTTATATCATTTTGAGCAAATGAAAAGTTTGAAACAAAAAAAAGGGCAATGATAAATGTAGGTTTTAGGAGCTTTCTCACAGTATGGGTTTTATTATTAACGTAAAAATAACAAAATAGAGTATGTTAAAATTCAGAAAATCGATTTTAACGAAACAGTAACAAAAAAAGCCCACAAATATTGCGGGCTCTAAATCTTTAGATATCTACATTCGCATAGACAGCGTTCTTTTCTATAAACTCTCTACGTGGCGGCACCTCATCTCCCATTAACATAGAGAAAATCCTATCGGCCTCCCCGCTGTTGTCTATATTAACCTGACGAAGCGTCCTGAATTCAGGGTTCATGGTGGTATCCCATAATTGTTCGGCATTCATCTCCCCCAAACCTTTATATCGTTGGATTTGAACACCTCCACTATAACTTTCAGCAATGGCATCCCGTTCCTTATCGTTCCAAGCATATTGTTTTTTCTGCCCTTTTTTCACTAAATACAAGGGTGGGGTTGCGATATAGATATGTCCATTTTCTATAAGTTCCTTCATATACCTAAAGAAGAAGGTAAGGATCAATGTTTCAATATGGCTACCATCTACATCGGCATCACACATGATCACTATTTTATGATATCTTAACTTGGCAAGGTTCAAGGCCTTGCTATCTTCTTCAGTTCCAATTGTAACCCCTAAAGCAGTGTAGATGTTCTTGATTTCTTCATTATCAAAAACGCGGTGCCTCATGGCTTTTTCGACATTCAAGATCTTACCACGTAGTGGAAGGATAGCTTGAAAAGCCCTATCCCGACCTTGTTTTGCCGTTCCACCTGCAGAATCCCCCTCTACCAGGTACACTTCACATTTTGCAGGATCTTGTTCAGAACAATCCGATAATTTTCCAGGTAAACCACCTATGCTCATTACCGTTTTACGCTGCACCATTTCACGTGCTTTCTTGGCAGCATGCCTAGCTTGGGCCGCAAGGATCACTTTTTCAACAATAATTTTGGCATCACTTGGGTTTTCTTCCAAATAATTCTCCAACATCTCTGAAACTGCTTGGGATACAGCCGAAGTAACTTCCCTATTCCCAAGTTTTGTTTTGGTTTGTCCTTCAAATTGAGGCTCCCCCACTTTAACGGAAATAATTGCGGTTAAACCTTCACGAAAATCGTCACCTGCGATTTCAAATTTCAGTTTGTCCAACATCCCGGAAGCATCTGCATACTTCTTAAGGGTTGTTGTTAAACCTCTTCTAAAACCAGACAAGTGTGTTCCCCCTTCGTGCGTATTAATGTTGTTTACATAAGAATGTAAATTTTCATTAAAGGAAGTGTTGTAGATCATTGCAACCTCCACAGGAATGTCGTTCTTTTCCCCTTCCATGGAGATTACATTGGCAATAATAGGATCCCTATTTTGATCAAGGAATTGTATAAATTCTCTTAAGCCTTCTTCTGAATGGAACGATTCTGAAACAAATGAGCCATCTTCATTGACTTGGCGCTCATCTGTTAATACAAGTTTTAAGCCTTTATTTAAGAAAGAAAGCTCGCGCATTCTACTTGCAAGCGTATCGTAATTGTATTCTACCGTTTGTTGAAATATGGTTGAATCTGGTGTAAAAGTAACTACCGTTCCCCTAAGCTCTGTTTCACCAATAGATTTAACAGGATACATTGGCTTGCCCTTTTCATATTCTTGGCGCCAAATTACGCCTTCCCTGTAAACCGTAGCGCTTAAATGAGCGGAAAGTGCATTCACACAACTCACCCCAACTCCGTGCAAACCACCGGAAACTTTATAGGAATCTTTATCGAACTTCCCTCCGGCACCAATCTTGGTCATTACCACCTCTAAGGCAGAAACCCCTTCTTTTTTATGTAAATCTATAGGAATACCACGCCCATTATCCTCGGTGGTGATAGATCCTTCTTTTGTAATAGTTACTTTTATAGTATCACAATGGCCAGCCATTGCTTCATCTATAGAGTTATCCACAACCTCATACACCAAATGGTGCAATCCTCTTACTCCAGTATCACCAATATACATGGAAGGACGCATGCGCACATGCTCCATTCCCTCAAGCGCCTGAATACTATCTGCCGAATAACTGTTTTTCTTAACTTCTTCGCTCATATATGATTCTGTTGAAATTTGTCTTTTTATGCAACGAACAAATATAACAAAACCCCTACTCCTATTAGCTTGAAGCGCACCTCAATACCCTTAAGTTATTAACAATCTTTGTGAAAAACCCTGCTTTTTAGTTGATAAAGAATTTAAACTTTTTGAGCCTTCATAAAACTGGTTTGTGCAACATGAGTTGAACTTGCCCTACCACTTGGATCTAGATCCTTTTGCCATTTTGGAACCCATTTTTTAACTGATTTTGCTGCAGATTCTTGCGGGAAATATTCGTTAAAAATCTCTCTATAAAAATATGCCTCTTTAGTTGAAGGAGTATTAATAGGATATTTTACCGATGCAGTTTCCATTTCCACATCACTTACCTGCGACTTTGTGAATTCTATAAGGTTATCTATCCAACTGTAACCAACGCCATCGCTAAACTGCTCTTTTTGCCTCCACAATACTTCATCTGGAAGAAAAGGCTTCTCTGGAGTATCAAATGCTTTTCTTAGAATATACTTCTCAACACCGCCATGCGTTTTTGGCATTTTATGCCCTGGAGCAATTTCCATGGCAGTTTGTAAAAAGGACTTATCCAAAAACGGAACCCTTGCCTCTAAACCATGAGCCATTGTAGACTTATCTGCCCTCAAACAATCTGCGGTAGACAATCTTTTCACCCTGCTAATTGTTTCTTTTTGGAATTCTTCAGCAGAAGGCGCGTTTTTAAAATAAAGGTAACCGCCAAAAATCTCATCGGCACCTTCCCCGGAAAGCACCACTTTAATCCCTTTTTCAGTAATTGCTTTTGAAAGGAAATACATTGGAGTACTCGCTCTTATAGAAGTTACATCATACGTTTCCAGATGCCAGATCAATTTTTTTATAATCCCTATTCCTTCTTCAACAGTAAAATGAATTTCATGATGATCGGTTCCCAGAAATTCGGCTACTTTTCGAGCAGCGATTAAATCTGGTGCATCTTCATTTAAACCTATAGAGAAAGAATGTAATTTTTTGCCTTTTTCTTTAAGTAACCTTGCGGCTATAGAAGAAGTTAAAGAAGAATCTAAGCCTCCGCTTAACAATACTCCTAATGGAACATCAGACATCAATCTTTTCTTAGTTGCGGCAATCAAAGATTCCCTTAACCTTTTTAAATCTGCCTCTTCATGACATTCTTCCAAAGAATACCATTCTGGCTTGTAATATTGAACAAATCCTGTAGTTGGCGTATAATAATATCCGGGAGGAAAAGCTTGAAATTCCACACATTGATCCGCCAATACTTTCATCTCACTCGCAAACCAAAGTGCCCCTTCAGCATCTTTCCCATAATAAAGAGGTTTTACTCCAATTGGATCCCTTGCAGCAATAAAATCGTTTCCATCGACTACCACAAAAGCAAAATCCCCATCTAACTTGTTCAAGAAACCATATCCGTATTTTTCATATAAGTGCACGATCACTTCTGAATCTCCTGTGGTGCGAAACGTATGATCTTTTAGTTCATTCTCCTTAAGTGCCTTGTAATTATATATTTCGCCGTTATGGATCATCCAAGCAGAGGAAGTTCCCTGTATTGGTTGCTTTCCTGTGGTTACATCCATTATTGCCAAGCGTTCATGACATAATATCGCTCCGGTTTCAGTAACATGTACATCACTTTCATCTGGTCCACGATGACTCATCCTTTTAGAAAGCTGGGAAACCAGCTCTTGATCTTCCTTTTTTCCAACAACTGCTAAAATACCACACATAATTTTAAGTTTTAATTATAAACAAATTTGCAGCATTCATTATCCAATAAAAACATTTAAACATAAAGTGATTACAAATGACAACTTATAATATTGAATTAGTATCATTATGGAACCATATTCGATTAAATTTATGCCGTTCGCTATCGAGTTAAAAGCTGAGTAGTTTAAAAAAATATAAGACTTCATTAACACCCCTGGTTTCGCTTAAATACTACCTTTATCTCTTTAAATTAATTTCAAATATTATGAAAAGAATATTCTTATTAGCAGTAATAGCAATCTTTGCGCTTCAAAGCAATCCTGTGAATGCCCAAGAAAAATCCAAGGCTGCACCAAGTTTCTCAAAAGTGGACGCAAGCCCAATGGATCTGGTTATTTATAAAAACCAAGATGAGGAAGTTTTGGCCAGGGTTATTTATAGTAGGCCTCAAAAAAGGGACAGAGAGATTTTTGGCAATCTGGTGCCTTATGACCAAGTTTGGAGGACTGGTGCCAATGAAGCCACAGAGCTTACCTTGTACAAAGACATGAAAGTAGCCGATGTAGTTGTAGAAGCAGGAACTTATACTGTGTACACAATTCCTGGAGAAAAAGAATGGACAGTGATACTAAACAATAGAACAAACACTTGGGGAGCTTATGAATATAGCGACCAAGAAGATAGAGTAAGAATTAAGGTTCCTGTGCGCAACGCGCCTTCAACCATTGAATCTTTCTCTATGGCATTCGTAACCAAAACTGATGGCGCCGATCTTTTAATGGGTTGGGACAATAAATACGTAGAAGTGCCCTTTAAAGCGGTTCAATAAGTTTTTAAAAATAACAAGTAAGATCTAAAACGGCTTCAATTATCGATAATTGAAGCCGTTTTTATTACGGGATATTCAAATATTTATGGGTTTGCAAGGATACTTTCCATTTAGGGTTTTTCATTACATAATCTACGATCATCGGGATCACAGCATCGCGCTTGCTCCATTCTGGCTGGAGATATAGAATACAACCCTTATTAACCTTTGCAGCTTGTTCTTCAGCAAATTTTAAATCATGCTGATTGTAAACGATTACTTTTAATTCATTGGCAACCTTATAGATCTCTTCTGTAGGCAGTTTTATTTTTTTAGGAGATAAACATATCCAATCCCATATTCCTGTTAGTTTATAAGCCCCGGAAGTTTCTATATGGACCTTGCAGCCTTTGGCTTTTAATGCCTCAGTAAGAATGGTCATGTCCCATGTTAAAGGTTCTCCCCCGGTGATCACAACAGTATCACTATGGGAAACGGCATTTTCCACAATTTTCCCAATATGAGTTGGAGGATGTAGAGACGCATCCCAACTTTCTTTAACGTCACACCAGTGGCAACCAACATCGCAACCCCCTATTCTAATAAAATAAGCAGCCGTTCCTTTATAGAATCCTTCCCCTTGTATGGTATAAAATTCTTCCATTAATGGAAGCATAATTCCCTTGTCCACCAGCACTTTTGTATCTTCTGTAATCATAGCCTGCAAAGATAACTATTCTTTAAGACCTAACATAGCATCGTTATGGATTGAATTTCAACATATTTTAGATTTTAAATTTCTAGAGGTGGCGTCCCATGAAAAACCAAAGACCGCTTTGCTGCTAGAGATAAGAACAAAGACTTGACTGTAACTAATTGATGAACAAAAACCAGAAATAATCAATAAAGATTCCCTGTCATCAAGGTGTGGTTAAAAAGAAATGTCATAATTTAAACCCTCATTGGGGGTTTATAACATCGAGCTTGTCATAATTTTAAAATTAGTTAGTAATCTGTAGGTTTCCTGAGCTTATTCCCAAGGACTAGGTTTCTTTGTTTTTTTTAATATTGGATTACCCATAATAAAATCTAAAATCATTTTAGTGAGATCAAAAATTCTACATTCCTTATCCCTATTCCTAATAATCTTGCTGTTGGCTTCTTGTTCCAGCACCCGTAAATTAAGGAAAGAGCTCTCCCAACATTTAACTTCTGAAGTCTTCGATCAAAGTTTTACAGGCTTCTCTTTATACGATCTAGAAAAAAGGAAATTTATCATAGAACAGAACTCCAATAAATATTTCACTCCTGCCTCCAATATAAAACTGTTCACATTTTACGCAGGTTTAAAGGTTTTAGGAGATTCTATCCCTGGAATCAGATATTATTCAACCGAAGATTCGTTGGTTTTTTGGAGCACGGGAGATCCCAGTTTTTTAAATCCTAAGTTTTCAAATTCCAAGGTTTTCGACTTTTTGAAGAGCACTTCTAAAGAGCTATATTTCGCAACTTCAGCAACTACTAATCCCCCACTTGGATCTGGTTGGGCTTGGGATGATTATAATGACGCCTATTCTGCCGAGCGATCACAATTTCCTGTTTATGGAAACCTCGTCAACTTTAAATGGAATTCTAAGGATACGCTGCCGGTAAGTTTCCCTTCTTATTTTTCTGACTCCTTGGTCAAGGATCAAGAACTCTCCAACACTATTCGAAGGGATGTGGATGCCAACACTTTTAGATATCATTTTTCAAATGAAGAGGAAATTGAATTCAATATTCCTTTTAAAACTTCCCCTGAATTGACGGTAAAATTATTGAGCGACACCTTAAAAAAACGCGTTACACTTACATCTAAACAGTCGAGGCTTCAAAATAGAAACATCCAAACCATATACTCTGTTGCAGCAGACAGCCTTTATAAAGAAATGCTCGTAGAAAGTGACAATTTTATAGCAGAACAATTGCTTTTGCTTATTTCTGAAAAGATAAACGATAATTTAAACACAAAATCAATAATAGAATATCTACAATCTACTTATTTCAAAGACTTAACAGACGAAATCAAATGGGTGGATGGCTCTGGGTTATCACGATATAATTTAATTACTCCGCACAGCTTGGTAAATATTCTTGAAAGGATCTTAGAAGAAGTGCCAAAAGTGAAACTTTTTAGGCTCCTTCCCGTTAATGGGAAAACGGGAACCCTGAAAAATTGGGATGCACTGGAGGAACCCTATATCTATGCAAAATCGGGTTCTCTTCGAAACAATTACTCTTTAAGCGGTTATTTAAAGACCAAATCTGGCAAGTTGATGATCTTCAGTTTTATGAACAACAACTACGTGGTTCCTTCTTCAGAAATAAAAAAAGAAATGGAAAAAATACTTTTGGAAATAAGAAATATTGTTTATCCGTAAAGTATCCTAAATTGAAAAAGGCGTCATTCTGTCCCGACCGTTCGGGAGTACCAGAATCTCATTTCAATGTAAATCAATTCAATATTGAGACCCTGAAATAAATTCAGGGTAACGAAAGAACTATTAGGACAAAAAACGGATATACATTAATAAATTCTTATTAACCACATAATTCTAGGGGAACCAACTAATAATTATTTATTTTAGAGCAGAATTATATTTAGCACAATAATGGAGAGAAGAAATTTTTTAAGGAATATAGGGACGGGCAGTTTAGCAGTAGGATTATCTTCATTTATTGCTCCTGTGGCTTTTTCTTCAGAATTAAATCCAACCACGCTAAAAGAACTAATCCCAAAACATCTTTCTGAAGGAGACACTATCGGGATCATAAGTCCTGCTTCCAATAAATTTGAATCGGAACCCTACGAAATAGCGGTAGAGACGTTTCAAGCCATGGACTTAAAAGTGAAACTCGGGAAACACATCAACTCACATTACGGACATCTGGCAGGCACCGATGAGGATCGGGCCGAAGACTTCAACAACATGTTTAAAGACCCAGAAGTAGATGCGATTATAGCCCTGCGAGGAGGATCTGGTGCGGCGCGAATCCTAGACAAAATCGATTATGATGCTATAAAGAAAAACCCGAAAATATTTATCGGGTATAGTGATATTACGGCAATTCATATGGCAATCTACGCTAAAACCGGATTGGTCACTTTTCACGGGCCAATGGCAATTTCCACTTGGAACAACTTCAGTTACACAATATTCAAAGAAATCCTTTTCAATAAAAATGCCTTTACATTTGAAAACACAAAAGAAACCGGGGATAACCTGGTGCAAATCAAAAACCGAATTCGAACAATTACCCCTGGGAAAGCTGAAGGTGTTTTACTCGGCGGAAACCTTTCAGTACTCACCGGGATTATGGGATCTGATTACTTACCAAATTGGGAGAATAAAATTTTATACCTAGAAGAAGTTGGCGAAAAGATTTATGCGATAGACAGGATGATGTCTCAACTTAAATTAGCCGGAGTTTTAGATAAGATCTCAGGATTTGTCTTCGGAAAATGCACCGATTGTGATCCTGGAGGCAGCGGATATGGCTCCTTAACTTTAGAAGAGGTAATAGACCATTATATTAAACCACTGGAAATTCCAGCGTATTCTGGAGCCATGTTTGGTCATGTAGATGACAATTCCACGATCCCAAATGGAATAAATGCTGCCATCGATGCAGATAAGGGCACAATAACGATGCTATCTGCTGCTGTATCTTAAAAACTAAATACCATAAATTTCATTAAGCAGGGAGACTGTTTAATTTTACAATAACTTAGAGGCATGAAAGATCCAAAAAAGTTTATAGAACACATTCAGCAGGGGTACGCTCCAAAAGGAGATTTTATATACATGGGCGCTGCCATGTTGGATGGAAAAACCATTCCGGAAGCCCAGATTAAAATCCCTTTAAAAACCATGAATCGGCATGGACTTATTGCCGGGGCTACAGGAACAGGCAAAACAAAAACCTTACAGATTATTGCAGAAAACCTTTCAGAAAAAGGGGTTCCAGTCTTGATGATGGATATAAAAGGAGATCTTAGTGGAATTGCAATGCCATCTCCTGGACATAAAAAAATTGATGCCCGCCATCAACTTTTAAATTTCGAGTTCACACCTCAAGCTTCTCCTGTAGAAATATTAAGCCTTTCTGAACAACCAGGGGTGAGGTTAAAAGCGACCGTTAGTGAATTTGGTCCTATACTTTTATCGAGAATATTAGATCTTACAGATACGCAAACGGGGATTTTAGCTATTGTTTTTAAATATTGCGACGACAATCAATTACCTCTTCTGGACCTAAAAGACCTTAAAAAGATCATTCATTATGCAACAGATGATGGAAAAGAGGAATTCGAAAAAGATTATGGCAGAATGTCCAAATCTTCGACCGGATCTATTTTAAGAAAGATCGTTGCTTTAGAACAGCAGGATGCCGATCTCTTTTTCGGGGAGCCATCTTTTGAAGTGGAAGACCTCATGAGAACGAACCTCGACGGTCGTGGGATGATAAATATCATCAGGTTGGATGACATTCAGGATAAGCCCAAATTGTTCTCTACATTTATGCTGAGTTTACTTGCAGAAATATATTCAACATTACCTGAAAAAGGAGACAGTGACAGACCAGAGTTGATTATGTTTATAGATGAAGCACATTTAATTTTCAAGGAAGCTTCCGATGCTTTGTTGGATCAAATTGAAAGTATCATAAAATTGATTCGATCTAAAGGAGTCGGGATTTATTTTGTGACCCAAAACCCAACCGATGTCCCAAAGGAAATATTAAGTCAGTTAGGTTTAAAGATTCAGCATTCCTTACGTGCTTTTACCGCAAACGATAGAAAAGCGATCAAATTAACTGCTGAAAATTATCCTATTTCTGAATACTACGATACCAAAGAAGTTTTAACCTCGTTAGGTATTGGGGAAGCATTTATTTCATCTTTAGACGAAAAAGGAAGGCCTTCTCCTTTGGCGGCTACCATGATGAGAGCTCCCATGAGCAGGATGGACGTTTTAACTTCAGGAGAATTAAAAGATTTGATAGGTTCTTCTAAGCTGATTTCTAAATATAATAAAGAGATCGATCGGGAGAGTGCTTATGAATTATTGAATAAAAAGATTGCTCAAGCCGATCAAGAAGAAGCAAGGGAAAAGGCAAAAGAAGACCGCGAGAAAGTTTCTCGAACAAGTTCAAGAACATCAAAAAAATCCAAAAAAACCCAGAGTGCAGTAATAAAAGTTTTAACCAGTGCTACTTTTATTAGAGGGGTTATGAGCATTTTGAACAAAGCATTTAAATAGAATACAAGAGTACAATATGAGAAGATTAAGTTTATTAGCATTCCTCACCATAATTTTAATATCATGCGGTCGCGATTCCGACCCATTTCTAATAGATACCACTAGGGTTGGATCGCTTACCAAAGAAATTAAGATCAATCAATTGGATTCTGTTTTCAGCGAAGATTCCATTGTTAGAAAAAATTCTGGAAATCAGTTTTTCAATTCCACAAGCGAAATAGAAATATTCGATAAAGATGGCAAGTCCCTATTGATTTTAGAGCCGATTCAGCAATTTGATTCCACCAGCACTGTGGGGTATATTCAGATCATGGATCCTAGATTTCAAACTGCTAAAGGGCTTAGCAGTGCAAGCACTTTTGGAGAGGTAGTTAAAAATTATGAGATCTCAAGAATTGAGAACACCTTGAGTTCTGCCGTGGTTTTTATAGATGAACTAAATCTATACCTCACTATAGATAAAAAGGATCTTCCGGCCAGCCTTCGCTACGATACAGATTCCAGAATCACCGCATCACAAATACCAGACGATGCCAAAATCAAGTATTTTATGGTTAGTTGGTAAGCGTTATTTCTTTAAAACCACAATATTTTAATCACAAATCATATCGATTATCTGTTTGTAGTTTCATATAGGCAATTCGTCCCCCCAAACTCGCTTTGGGGCCTCTTCAGTACTTACAAAGAGATGCTGAAACGAGTTCAGCATGAC
The DNA here is from genome assembly GCF_007827275.1 of Gillisia sp. Hel_I_86. NCBI lineage: Bacteria > Pseudomonadati > Bacteroidota > Flavobacteriia > Flavobacteriales > Flavobacteriaceae > Gillisia > Gillisia sp. Hel_I_86. Next base: position 734,401 of record NZ_VISE01000001.1, read on the forward strand.
GACAATTCCGCATCGTCACCCTGAACTGCTTTCAGGGTCTTGGATCCACAAATAAATAAAAATACATCAATGGTAACTCGCTTCGGGGCCTCTTCAGTACTTACAGAGAGATGCTGAAACGAGTTCAGCATGACGCAAGCAAATTATTAGGTGAAATTAACAAGTGTTTAAGCTTAAAATCTTTAGAAAATGTTAATAACCCCTCATTTTTCAATTCTTTAAGTACCTTTACTTCTTAACCAATACTTATTATTATGATCAAGATTATAGCTGTAATTATGTTAATTGGAGGCGCCATTGCCCTAATAATGGGGGTTTTAGGGGTTTTTGGAAGCGTTGCTTTAATGATGAATCCGTGGGCATTAGCAATTCTGGGATTTGTATTTTTTATTGCTGGTATCTCTATGTTGAAATATCGTAAGGATACAGATGAAGTGGCTGTAGAAAACAAAAAAGCAGAATAAATAATTTTAGGGTAGCAAAGATTAAAACAGAATTGAGCAACTTAATAATTGCTGAATCTTTATCTTTGCTACCCTAATTCATTTTTAATATGCAACTTACCCGAATCAATAAATACTTAAGTGAAGCTGGGTATTGCTCCAGAAGAGAAGCCGATAAATTAATAGATCAGGGAAGAGTTACAGTAAATGGTGAAGTTCCCGAAATGGGAACCAAAATTACTACCGGCGATATTGTTCGTGTAAACGGTAAAACCATTGTCAATCAAGATGAAAAACCGGTTTATATTGCTTTTAACAAACCTGTAGGTATTGTGTGCACCACCGATGCTGGAGTAGAAAAAGACAATATCATTGACTTTATAAACTATCCAAAAAGAATTTTTCCCATTGGAAGATTGGATAAAGCCAGTGAAGGCCTCATCTTCCTCACCAATGACGGGGATATCGTTAATAAAATATTACGTGCCAGTAATAATCATGAAAAGGAATATGTTGTTACCGTAAACAAACCTATCTCTTCTACTTTTATAGATAGGATGGGAATGGGAATTTCCATTCTAGACACAGTTACCAAAAAATGTGAAGTAGAACGCTTGGGAAATTACGATTTTAGGATTGTTCTTACCCAAGGACTAAATAGGCAAATACGAAGGATGTGTGAAGCATTGGATTATGAAGTTACCAGCCTAAAGCGCATCAGGATCATGAATGTTTTACTAGATATACCGGTTGGAGAATGGAGGGACATTACTGCAGAAGAATTGAACACCATTAATGAAATGGTAGCCAATTCCATAAAGACATATAAAGCACCTGAACCCAAAAAAAGGAATCCGAAATACGACGAAGAGAAGGCAGGGAAATTTCATTCCAAGGGCACTAAACCTAAAGAAGCCCCAAAATTTTCAGGTAGCTCAAAATCCCGAAGATATAAATCTTAACACATAATTAGCGGTGCTAAAGCTGATTGTTTAAACAGAACTTTCTATTTTTAAAGGAAAAATGGGAACTTCAAACAGTCGAATAAAAAATGAAGCTCAATATGAAGCTTTGTTGGAAAAAGGATATAGCAAGGAGAAGTCTGCTAGAATTGCCAATACCCCAGATTCTGGTGTAAAAGGCGGAAAGGCCAAAGACTATGAAGAACGCACAAAGGCAGAATTATATAGTCAGGCTAAAAAAGTTGGAATTTCCGGTAGATCCAAAATGTCCAAATCTGAATTAATTAACGCATTGAGAAACAATTAAAATATGGGGAAAATCCAACCTTTTCATTTAGCAATTCCTGTTACCAATCTAGAAGAAAACAGGGTTTTTTATAGGGACTTCTTGGGTTGTAAAGAAGGCAGAAGTAGTGATCATTGGGTAGATTTCAACTTTTTCGGACATCAATTGGTGCTCCATGTACAAGAGCCGCAACCCAAATCGATAGGAAAAGCCAATCCGGTTGATGGAAAAGAGGTGCCAATTCCTCATTTTGGGGTTGTTCTGGAATGGGAGGTTTTTCAAGGATTTTCCGAAAAGCTAAAAAGCAATAATATTGAATTTGTTATTGAGCCCTATATCCGGTTCGAAGGAAAAACAGGGGAGCAAGCAACTATGTTTTTTAAGGATCCTTCAGGAAATGCACTGGAGTTTAAGGCTTTCAAAAATATAGACCAGCTTTTTGCCAAATAAAAATCTTTTATGAAAAAATTAAGCCCCATTTTGGTAAGACAAATTTTTGTTTTGCTTCTTATCCTTTTCTTGGGGATCTTAATATTCAAGGAAATCATTCCGTATCTCTCGGGGATTCTAGGTGCAATTACGTTATATGTACTTATGCGACAGTGGATGATAAAATTGGTGAATAGAGGCTGGAGAAAATCGATTGCTGCAGGAGTTCTTATGCTAGCATCGTTTATTGGAATTTTAATTCCGGTTACGCTTATTGTGATCATGCTTACCTCTAAAATAGGAAAAGCGGTTTCAAATTCAGAAAAAGTGATCATTGCTGTTAAGGAGCAGGTAAACAAATATGAAGAAGTTTTAGGCTACGATTTTAGTAGTAATATAGATAGTAATTCTATCACTAGTTGGGTGTCTACAAATCTGCAAAGTTTTGCAGGAGGTACATTCAATGCATTTATTGCTATAGGAATTATGTATTTTATGTTATATTATATGCTTACGTCGAGAGTGAAATTAAACGGATTACTGAGGTCCTATATTCCTTTGGCATCAGATAACATCCTGCTAATTGGGAAAGAAAGCGATCTTTCTGTCCGGTCCAACGCTTTAGGAATCCCATTGGTGGCATTAATACAAGGAGTTATCGCATTGATTGGTTTTCTGATCTTCGGAGTCCCCGATCCGCTATTTTGGTTTGTAATAACCGCCGTAGGGTCCATGATTCCATTTGTAGGCACTGCCCTAGGAATTATCCCGGTTACCATCCTATTATTTTCCCAAGATATGGAATGGCAGGCAATTGCAATTTTAATTTACGGAGTGGTTGTAGTTGGCTCTACAGATAATCTCGTACGATTATATATACTCGAAAAATTAGCCAGTGTCCACCCTTTAATCACTCTATTTGGAGTAGTAGTAGGAGTTCCACTTTTCGGGTTTATAGGACTAATTTTTGGGCCTTTACTTATCTCCTTATTTTTACTTATATTAAAAATATACAAAACAGAATACGGCAATATTAATGACAATTTATAAAAACTAATTATGAAAAATATATTCAGCAAAAAAAAGCAAGAAATAGAAGAAGAGTACATGAGTGGGGAAATTACCAAGATCAAAGAAGAGGATGTGGAAGTGGTAATGAATAAAGAAGAAGATATCTCCAAAAAAATCGCTAGCACTAATATGTTAGAGAAATACACAGAATTGGCTAAAGTGATGTTTGGAATGCTCAAGGATTACCGAAAAGGCATTTATACAAATGTGCCATGGTTTACCATTGCCTCCATCGCTTTCGGGTTCTTATACGTACTGAACCCTTTGGATATCATTCCAGATTTTATTCCTGGGTTAGGATATATAGATGATCTAGCAGTTCTTTCGTTTGGTTTGCGGTTTATCGAAACAGATCTTCACAATTATTTGGATTGGAAGTTAGAATCTGATGCATAGAGAACAGTATTTTACAAAAAAAGGAGCTGTCATTAAAAAGACAACTCCTTTTTTTTTGAAGTTAAAATTTAGTAATCCTGAAATTATTTGAGGATCTAAAATATTAAATTATTAGCTATAGCTTTTTGAGAAGCTGAAACAAGTTCAGCTTGACGAAAATCCAACTTAGGGACAACCTTCTTGTTAATTACATCCAAAATGTTCTAGCGCAATCTATGATTTTCCCTTGCCAATAAAGTGTTCTTAAGCAACATGGCAATCGTCATTGGTCCAACCCCACCTGGCACAGGCGTTATAAATGAAGCCTTTTTACTTACATTTTCGAAATCCACATCCCCAGTAATTCTGTATCCTCTGGGAGCATCTTCATCCGGCACCCTGGTGATGCCCACATCTATAACAACGGCATCATCTTTTACCATCTCTGCTTTTAAAAATCCAGGATTTCCCAAAGCGGTAATAATAATATCTGCTTGAGAAGTGATTTGGGTGATATTCTTAGTGTAACTATGGGTAACTGTAACGGTAGAATTCCCCGGAAACCCTTTTCTGCCCATTAAGATACTCATAGGCCTGCCCACAATATGGCTACGGCCAATTACAACCGTGTGTTTTCCTTTTGTCTCTACTTTATATCGTTCCAACAATTCTAAGATCCCATATGGGGTGGCAGGGATAAAACTACTCATATCCAAGGCCATTTTTCCAAAATTGGTGGGATGAAAACCATCTACATCTTTATCTGGATTCACGGTAAGCAATACTTTTTGAGTATCTATTTGTTCTGGAAGTGGTAGTTGGACGATAAACCCATCGATATCTGGATTTTCATTTAGTTCCTTTATCTTTTTTAAAAGTTCGGTCTCACTAATGGTACTGGATAGTTTAACCAATGTCGATTCAAAACCTACACGCTCACAAGCTTTCACTTTACTATTCACGTATGTTAAGCTCGCACCGTCATTCCCAACAATAATAGCTGCCAAATGTGGCACTTTTTCCCCTAGATTCTTCATTTGCTGAACTTCCGCAGCAATTTCATCCTTAATTTCGTTACTTACTTTTTTACCGTCGAGAATAGTCATGTTTTTAGTATTCAGTTGGCAGTTGGAGTTGGCAGTTATTATGCCTTAACTCCAAATTTACCAGGATTATTAATCATAAAATTTAGAAGTTTCCCTACTTCTTCACTTTTTGTATTGAAATCTTCAAATTCCAACTTTCTAATATATCCACACTCATTGGCAAAGTGCCACCAACTTTGTGTTTCTGGATTCTCAGAATCACTATCCCTTAATTTACTTCTGAAGTGATTGGGGTAACTTCTCTTCCTGTATGCTTCAGCTATATTAAAACAAACCGATCGGGAACTTCTTCTAATCTGGTCTGTTAAACTATAAGTCTCCTCTTTTGGAAATCTTTTCGAAATTTCAAAAATTTCCATAGCCAGTTCAAAAGCAATATGGTAAGACTTCAAAGATTTAAAATCCATACTTTAATATTTATTGAACACTGAGACTGCATACTGAGAGACTGCATACTGAACTATTTCATCCCCTTCATCATTTGCATCATTTTTTGGCCACCGCCGCCTTGCATCATCTTCATCATTTTTCCCATTTGGTTGAATTGCTTCAATAATTGGTTTACTTGCTGAACCGAAGTCCCGGATCCACCGGCAATCCTTTTCTTTCTAACCGAATTGATCAGCGTTGGGGTACTTCTTTCCGCAGGGGTCATGGAATATATAATGGCTTCTATATGTTTAAAAGCATCATCATCAATATCGATATCCTTTAACATTTTTCCTGCTCCCGGGATCATTCCCATTAAGTCCTTCATAGAACCCATTTTCTTGATCTGGTGCAATTGCTTGAGGAAATCATCAAATCCAAATTGGTTCTTGGCGATCTTTTTCTGAAGTTTTCTGGCCTCTTCTTCATCATATTGCTCCTGCGCTCTTTCCACCAAGGAAACAACATCTCCCATCCCCAAGATCCTATCGGCCATACGGGAAGGATAGAACACATCTATGGCATCCATTTTCTCTCCTGTACCAATAAATTTGATTGGTTTATTTACCACCGATTTAATCGAAATTGCCGCACCACCACGGGTATCACCATCCAATTTCGTAAGGATCACCCCATCAAAATTCAATTTATCGTTAAAGGCTTTTGCGGTATTCACCGCATCCTGACCAGTCATGGAATCCACAACAAATAAGGTTTCTTCAGGTTTTACAGCAGCATGAATATTTGCGATTTCCGTCATCATCGCCTCATCTACAGCAAGACGACCGGCGGTATCTATAATAACCACATTAAATCCGTTTTGCTTGGCATGGGCAATGGCCGCTTTAGAAATAGCAACAGGATCCTGGTTCCCAACATCGCTAAAAACCTCAACTCCTATTTGCTCTCCAACAATTTGCAACTGATTGATCGCCGCAGGACGGTATATATCACAGGCAACCAAAAGTGGGTTCTTGTTCTTTTTTGTTTTTAAGAAATTAGCCAGTTTTCCGGAAAAAGTAGTTTTACCACTTCCTTGTAGACCAGACATTAAGATCACAGAAGGATTCCCGGAAAGATCTATTTCTTCCATTTCCCCTCCCATTAATTGGGTAAGTTCATCCTTGACCAATTTCACCATAAGTTGCCCAGGCTTCAATGCAGTTAATACATCTTGACCTAAAGCTTTTTCTTTTACAGTGCTCGTAAATTCTTTCGCTATCTTATAGTTAACATCGGCTTCCACCAAGGCCCTACGTACTTCCTTTAAGGTCTCGGCAACGTTTACTTCTGTAATCTGCCCATGTCCCTTTAGGATGTGCAAGGCATTATCTAACTTATCGCTTAAATTATCAAACATAATTCTTCGTGTAATTTATTATTCTTGCGCCTATCAGCGGATTGCAAATTTAATGATTTGATGCTGAAGTGAAAAGTTTTATTTGGAAACAAATACTTTCCTGGACACTACCTTCTTTTTCCTATAGGTTATTGTTATTTGTAATATGTAATCGCCACCTGAAACCTGTTCCTTGTTAATGGTTATTTGTTATTTGTTATTTGTTATTTGTAAATTGTAAATTGTTTGTTGTTTGTTGTTTGTTGTTTGTTGTTTGTTGTTTGTTGTTTGTTGTTTGTTGTTTGTTGCTAGATGTTAGATGCTAGATGCTAGATGCTAGATGCTAGATGCTAGATGTTAGATGCTAGATGTTAGATGTTAGATGAAAATAACCAATAACTATTAACCTATAACTGTTTGTTGTTTGTTGTTTGTTTATCACTGAAAACTGCCAACTGAAAAGTGTTTACTGTTTATTGTTTATTGAAAACCTACATTCTCTCTGGCACCTGAATTCCCAACAAACCAAATGCCGACTTTATAGTATCTCCCACAGCTTTAGAAAGTTGCACCCTAAAATTCTTTTCGGCTTTATCTGAAGTTCCTAAAATAGTCACATTCTGATAAAATGAATTGAATTCCTTCACCAGATCGTAGGTGTAATTCGCAATCAAGGCCGGACTATGGTTATCTGCGGCCAACTGAATGGTATCTGGATACAATTGTAATTGTTTGATCAATTCCTTTTCCTTTTCATGCAACTCGTAACCCTCTGGCAAGTTTAATGTATCCTTTTCAAGATTTGCTTTTCTTAAGATAGACTGAATCCTTGCGTAGGTATACTGAATAAAGGGCCCTGTATTCCCCTGAAAATCCACCGATTCTTCAGGGTTGAACAAGATCCGTTTTCTAGGATCTACTTTCAAAATATAATATTTTAAAGCACCTAGCCCGATCATCTTATAAAGTTCTTCTTTTTCTTCTGAAGAATATTCTCCTAGCTTTCCCAGTTCTTCGGAAATAGCTTTAGCGGTTTGGGTCATTTGTGCTATCAAATCATCGGCATCTACAACCGTTCCCTCTCTACTTTTCATTTTTCCTGAAGGAAGATCGACCATTCCATAACTTAAATGATATAAGTTATTTGCCCATTCGTAGCCTAATTTACTCAAGATCAAAAACAAGACTTTAAAATGGTAATCCTGTTCGTTCCCAACCGTATACACCATTCCGTCGATATCAAAATCCTTTACTCGTTGTATCGCGGTTCCAATATCCTGGGTCATATATACTGCCGTACCATCACTTCTAAGTACAATTTTTTCGTCCAGGCCATCTTCAGTAAGATCTATCCAAACGCTTCCATCATCTTTTCTAAAGAAAACCCCTTTTTCAAGGCCTTCTGCAACAACATCTTTTCCCAGTAAATAGGTGTTGCTTTCGTAATAATTCTTATCAAAATCTACCCCAAGAGTATCATAGGTTTTCTCGAAACCATCGTACACCCACTGGTTCATTTTCTCCCAAAGTGCTTTCACCTCTTCATCTCCAGCTTCCCATTTTATCAACATTTCTTGAGCAGCTACTAAAAGTGGGGCTTGTACATTTGCTTCATCCTCTGTTTTACCTTCAGCAATAAGTTGAGCGATTTCCTTTTTATATTCCTTATCGAATTTCACATAGTAGTTCCCTACCAATTTATCACCTTTTAGTCCGGTAGAATCTGGTGTCTCCCCATTTCCCCATCGTTCCCACGCCAACATGGATTTACAAATGTGGATTCCGCGATCGTTGATAATCTGTGTTTTATAAACCTGTTTACCGCTCGCTTTTAAGATTTCAGCAACAGAAAATCCCAACAAATTGTTTCGAATATGTCCTAAATGCAATGGCTTATTGGTATTAGGGGAAGAATATTCCACCATAATGGTGTCGGAATCTTCAGTTACCCGAACCCTTCCAAAATCTGCATTTTTCGAGATCGTTTCAAAAGAATTTAAATAAAATTTATTGCTTAACACTATATTCAAAAAACCTTGAACCACATTAAATCGCACTATTTCTTCAACATTTTCAATTAGATATTCCCCAATGGCATTTCCAAGCTGAACGGGATTCGTTTTAATTTGGCGGAGCATAGGGAAAGTTACCAGTGTGATATCTCCCTCAAAATCCTTGCGAGTAGGTTGAAATTCTACTTGTGCAAGATCTACTTTATGCAGATGCGAAACTGCTTCCTTAACTTTTTGCTCAATTTTATTCTGAATACTCATTCCGGATAATTTTATTGTCTTTTTATGCTGAAATACAAGCCGTAAAGATAACAGAAAATACCTGCAAGCTATAGTGCTTTGAGAGCAAATCCCTATCTTTATGAAAAAGCGAAGAATGCTCCTGAATATAAGCTATAACAATCAAGAAAATAAGGAAAAAATCAACAAAGAAGTTGGAGCTCCATTCCCACTTATAGAGCGGATAAAACTAAAAGGCACCGGTTCCCCCAAATTGCTCATTACTTCTACCAGTATAGAAATTCACAACTTATTGATCCTAGATTCCAATACCAATATCTGCAACATAGAATTACGGCCTAAAGGCATTATGGTAATGTTCAGGGCTTTATTGGAAACCTATGCCTTGGTAATCCCTTATTACAAACTAAACCTCTACAAAGGAAAGGCTGAAGAATATTCTGTTTATAAAGATCAGTATTTTATAAAAGTGAAAGCAGACAGTCCCGCTATCCATAAATTCATGATGAAGATATTAGGCTATAAAGCAGATACTGCACTTCCGCAGATAGAAGACATCAGGTAACATTTCGAATAAAAAATTATCTCTTATTAAACGCAATTCCGCCAATAAGTGACAAAATGCCTAAACCAATCATGGCATAGGACTGGGTATTATCGCCTTGTGCCTGTACTTTTAGTGGACCAGCCTCAAAAGCAACTTCCGGGGTGATAAGGGTATATAAGCCATAACCAACCAATACAACTCCAACAATTAACAGAACAATTTTAAGGGTGTTATTCATTTTATATTAATATTTGTTTAAACCGAAAGTAAACAATTAATTCCTAAATTATAACCAAATTAAATATTGAAATGAAGATCTTACTTACGGGTGCCAATGGGTATATAGGACTTAGATTATTGCCCCAACTATTGGAACTTGACCACGAAGTGGTTTGTGCGGTTAGGGATAAAAAAAGATTTTCCAAAAAAAAGGAGCTTTTGGATAAGATTGAAGTGGTAGAAATTGACTTTTTACAACCTACCCAAGTTCCAGAGGAAATTAAGGACATAGATATTGCCTATTACCTTATTCATTCCATGTCTGCTTCTACCACAGATTTCGACAGCCAAGAAGCGCAGGCAGCGACAACTTTTAATGAGATCATGGCCAGCACCAGCGTTAAGCAAGTTATTTATCTTAGTGGGATTATAAATACCGAAGAGCTCTCCAAACATTTGGAATCCAGGAAAAAAGTCGAAGAAATCTTATATCATGGAAACTTCAACATCACTGTTTTAAGGGCAGCCATTATAGTAGGCTCGGGAAGTTCATCTTTTGAAATTATACGTGATCTCTGTGAAAAACTTCCCATAATGGTCACTCCTAGTTGGGTAAAAACAAAATGCCAACCAATTGCCATAAGAGATGTGCTTCAATTCTTGACCGGGATACTAGGTTTAGAAAAGGCATATAATGAATCTTTCGATATTGGTGGGCCAGACATTATCTCCTATAAACAAATGATGCAGCAATATGCGGAGGTGCGTGGTTTGAAAATTTTAATAATCGATGTCCCTTTTCTATCTCCTAAATTATCATCTTATTGGCTATATTTTGTTACCTCTACCTCTTATAAGCTTGCGAAAAACCTTGTAGATAGCATGAAGGTTGAAGTAATCACCAATGACAAACGACTACAGGAATTATTAGCAATAAACCCTATAACCTATAAAGAATCCATAGCACTTGCTTTTTATAAAATAGAACAAAATCAGGTGGTTTCCAGTTGGAAAGATTCTATGAGCAGTGGAAGGTTTAGAAAAGACCTCAATAAATACATACAAGTGCCTACATTTGGTTGTGTGAAAGACGCCCAGTCTATAAAAGTGAAAAACCCAGAAGAAGTATTGGAACGTATTTGGGCAATTGGCGGCAACACAGGTTGGTATTATGGAAATTGGCTTTGGAGAATTCGTGGGTATTTCGACAAACTTTTTGGCGGTGTGGGATTAAGGCGTGGCAGAACGCATTCTTCTGAAATAGCTTCCGGAGATTCCTTGGATTTTTGGAGGGTGTTGCTTGCCGATAAGGAGAAAAAAAGATTGCTGTTATTTGCTGAAATGAAAGTGCCTGGAGAAGCTTGGCTGGAATTTGAAATAGATGATAATGATATCCTACATCAAACTGCCACCTTTAGACCAAGGGGATTATGGGGACGAATTTACTGGTATACCATGTTGCCATTTCATTATTTTATCTTTGAAGGAATGTTGAATAAAATCGCTAAAGGTTAATTGATTTTAAAGCAAAGCTCATGTATTCGTCATGCTGTCCCAAAACATCGGGAGTTTCAGCATCTAATTTTATCGAAAGAGACCCTGAAACAAGTTACCATTGACGTATTTTTATTTATTTGTGAATCCAAGACCCTGAAACAAGTTCAGGGTGACGATGCGGGATTGTCGTCATGCTGAACTTGTTTCAGCATCCCATCAGCTTATATAAAAACATGTCAATTTCCTACGCTAGATAAATTTTTTTATCACAGGTCTCAGGGTGACGAAGTGTTTAGTATCATTGATGAATAATAAAATAAATATTAATATTAAAAGTCATATTGAAATCACTTTTATCACACTTCCGAAAAAACTTGCTTCTAACGGTTGCTGCTTTTGTACTGTTTTTTGTCGCTGTTTATATTTTCTTGTTTACCGAAACATTCTACGCGCTCATTGAAAATGGAAGTTTATGGGTAAGGGAATGGTTTGGTGGTTTCTATCTATGGCTTGGCTTAATATGTGTCGTTTTCTTGTTAGTCCTAGCATTTACCAAAGTTGGGAAATTGCGTTTAGGGAATGCCCCACCCGAATTTAACAGGTGGTCCTGGATTGCGATGCTGTATAGTGCGGGAATGGGAGCTGGAATTTTATTGCGAGGGGTACAAGAACCCGTGTATATGCTCCTTAATCCACCTATTAAAACAGGGCAACCCAATGAAATTATTGCCTTAGAATACACTTTTTACCAATGGGGTTTTACTGCGTGGGCTTTTTATGCCATGTTCGCAATTCTCGTAGGCCATTCTCTATTCGTGAAAAATAGGAATATAAGATTAGGTACGAGTTTGCATTATTTTAAACGAGTTAAATTTCTGCCTTCCGGAATAGATCTTTTAACAATCCTAACAACCGTGGCTGGTTTAGTTGCCGCTATTGGCTTGGGAACCACGCAAATTGAAGGAGGGATTGGTCACTTGTTAGATCTCGGCAGTGGCAATTTATCACTTACCTTGTTCCTTGTCTTCTTAATTTGTTTCATTGCGTTTTTATCGGCTTGGGTGGGTATAGATAAAGGGATTAAGAGATTATCCAATTGGAATATTTACCTCACCTTGCTTTTGCTGTTTTTTGTATTTATGCAAGGCGATATATTACTAATGCTAAAAAACTTCCTTTTGGCAACCTATCATTATATAGTAGATTTTGTTCCTTTAAGTTTAGCGCTAGGAAATTACGATCCGGGAAAAGAATTTTTAACAGATTGGACCTATTATTACTGGGCATTTTGGCTCGCTTGGGCACCATTTACAGGAATATTCATCGCACGGATTTCCAAAGGGCGAACAATAAGGGAGATCATTCTAGGAGTATTGCTTATTCCCTCTTTAGGTACTTTTCTTTGGTTTAGCGTTTTTGGGACATCTGCTTTCAACCTAATAGAACAATGGGGAACCTATCAAAATGAATTTGGAAATGTTTTCACATCCCTTTTTATGTTCTTCTCCAATTACCCATTGGCAATTTTCGCCAATATTTTAACGGTAATATTGCTTATCAGCTTTCTGGTGACGTCAGTAGATTCTGCCATTTATGTACTTAGTATGTTTACATCAAAGGGGAGCGAACATCCAAAAAGAAGATATAGGTTAATCTGGGCTATTCTAATTCTAATATTTTCTGAAGCAATTATAGTCTTGGGGAATATTAAACCAGACACCAATGTGCTAACGGCCATGCAGAAATTCCTAATTATCGGTTCCCTCCCCTTTGCGTTCTTTACGGTAATTGTAATGATCTTGCTATCACGAACCCTATTCAAAAAAGTATAAAAAAAATAACCTGGGAATCTTTTAAATCTTAAGCTTGCTTTTTATTATGTACCACCAAGTTGCTTTTCACAAATCACTTGACAATCTCGTCACCCTGAGACCTGCGCTAAAAATTATCTAGCGTAGAAAATTGACGTATTTATTAGATATCTAAAGAGATGCTGAAACGAGTTCAGCATGACGACAATTTCAGTACCGGTATCGTCACCCTGAACTTGTTTCAGGGTCTATAATTACATTAAAAAATTAAAATACGTCAATGATAACTATTTTCAGGATCTACTCCAGTCTAACAGGGATGCTGAAACTCCAGCTGTTTCGGGACAGCAGGACGAAAAATGGCAAAATAAGCTATCCTTAGGATTTTGTGTTTAATGAGCTTAAGCTTTTGGCAAGAACACTTCAGCCATCATACAGCGGGCACTTCCCCCTCCACAGGTTTCTATTGTGCTTAAGTCTGAACTTAATATTTCACAATGCTTTTCTATAGTGCTAATCTGGGAATTCGTTAAACTTTTATGTGCAGCTGCACTCATCACCAAATATTTTTTATCTGCTTCTCCCTTTACTTGTAACATATTCCCTGCGAACTGATGCATTTGAGCCTCCGTGATAGTGATCACTTGTTTTCCATCTTGCTTTAAGTGTTTTAAAACACTTTTGCGCTCCTTGGCATCATCAATAGAATCTGCACATATCACAGCAAATTCTTCCGCCACACACATCATTACATTGGTATGGTAAATAGGCAATCTTTTACCATCTACATCTTGATAAGCATGAAAAATCACTGGAGAATATTCGAAATCTTCACAAAATTCAATAAGCAATTCCTCATCGGCCCTTACAGAGAGTGCACAATAGGCTTTTCTGTTTATCCGGTCCAGGATTAAAACCCCGGTGCCCTCTAAATATACTTTTTCATCTTCAGCTTCGGTATAATCCACAACATCTGAAATCTTAAAACCTTGAGCTTCCAAAACTTCAAAAAATTCCATTCTGCGCTCTCTACGCCTATTTTCAGCAAACATTGGATATACCGCCACTTTTCCATCTTGATGAAAGGAAACCCAGTTATTGGGGAAAATAGAATCTGGAGTATCAAAATCTTTTTTATCGTTTACAACAACCACATTTACTCCAACAGCTTTTAACTTGTTTACAAAAGCATCGAATTCATTTTGAGCTTTGGCATTTATCTCTTCATTCTTTAACTGAAGGTCTTCCTGAAAATAATTATTAACGGCAGTTTCTTCATTCATCCTGAAATTTACAGGACGAACCATTAGAATAGTATTTGTTATTTGCTCCATGGCTTTCTTATTCTCTTATTAATGGTAAGGTAGAACATCTTAATAATCCTTCTTGCTTGGAAATCTCAGCATAAGGAACTTTTTCTACTGTAATTCCCTGCTCCCTCAACCAAGTGTTCAATCTGGTAAAATTCCTTTCAGAAATTACAACATCTTCAGAAATTGAAAAAATATTGGAATTCATATTATACATCTCATCTCGGGTGATCTCAAATATATTTTCTTTTCCGAAGAGATTCACCAACCAATTATATTCTTCTTCAATTAAGAACCCTCCTTTATACATGATAGCCTTATTTTTACCAACGGGTTGAAAGCAACAATCCAAATGTAGTGCATTATCCTTGGCCACTGTATTGGATTTCCTCAAACTGAAGGAAACCACTTTTCTATTTGGAAATAATTCCTGAAGTGCCTTCACGCCTTTCATGTTGGTCCTTGCAGTAATAAAGTCCTTATAGTCTTCGCCCTTGTATGTACCTACCAAAATATAATCTTTATATGGCATCACATCCCCACCTTCAATATGTGCAGATTCTGGCATCGTCAAGATCTTATCTGGGTCTATCTGAACAAGTACATGGTTAATGGCCTCGATTTCTTCATCCCTATTGGGCAAAATATTGGCTATCACAAACTTGTCATCAATTACAAATGCGATATCCCTTGTAAAGATCTGATTATAATCTTCTATAATTTTTGGCCTAAAAACCTGAACATTGTACTTTTCAAAAACCGCAGCTACCGCTTCCATCTCTTTTACCATATCTTCTTCTAGTGGATATGTTCCAGCTTTGATATGTTCTGCAGATTTGGGATCGTAGGCGTCTTTATATTCGGGTGTCCCTCCATTACTTTTAGCCGTACCCAATACCACCGCTTTTAAAGGGGAAGTTTCACTCTTAATATTCAGTTTCAGCATTTTTGGTTGTTTTGTGCAAATATAAAAAAAGCTTCATTGGAAAATGAAGCTTTTAAAATTTATGAAATTCAAAATATTATCTATTATCGAGCTCATTAAAAGACCTTAAGTTTTCTCCAATATAAACTTGGCGTGGCCTCCCGATTGGTTCCTTTCCTAATCTCATCTCCCTCCATTGAGCGATCCATCCCGGCAATCTTCCTACTGCAAACATCACCGTGAACATTTCGGTTGGAATTCCCATTGCACGGTAAATAATTCCTGAATAGAAATCTACGTTGGGATACAATTTACGCTCTACGAAATATTCATCTTCCAAAGCTGCTTTTTCCAGGCTTTTAGCAATATCCAAAATAGGATCTTCTACCCCAAGTTCTGCTAAAACTTCATCTGCTGCTTTTTTAATGATTTTGGCCCTAGGGTCGAAATTCTTGTATACCCTATGCCCAAAGCCCATCAATCTAAATGGGTCTTCTTTATCTTTTGCTTTCGCTATGAATTTTGAAGTATCCCCACCATCGGCTTTGATCTCTTCCAGCATTTCGATAACTGCTTGGTTAGCTCCACCATGAAGTGGTCCCCATAATGCAGACACCCCGGCCGAAATTGAGGCAAATAACCCTGCTTTAGAAGAACCAACGATTCTTACTGTGGAAGTAGAGCAGTTTTGCTCGTGATCTGCATGTAGGATCAATAACTTATCCAAAGCTTCCACTACATTCTTATTCAGTTTATATTCTTCACCTGGTTTTTGGAACATCATTTTCAAGAAGCTCTCTACATAACCTAAATTGTTATCTCTATTTTCTAATGGTTGGTTATTTATTCTTCTTAATGTCCAAGCAGCAAGCGTTGGGAATTTGGCCAACAACTTAACAACTGCCTTGTACATATCTTCTTCAGAATCTACATTTACAGATTTTGGATTGAAGGCAATAAGGGCACTAGTTAGGGAAGAAAGCATTCCCATTGGGTGTGCCGTAGAGGGAAAGCCTTTTATCACCTTTTTCATATCAAGGTTCACTTCACTTTGAAGCTTGATATCTTCTTTAAATTTATCCAATTCCACCTTAGTTGGCAATTCACCGAAAATCAATAAAAACACCACTTCCAAAAAGTCGGCTTTTTCTGCCAATTCCTCTATGGAATATCCCCTATATCTTAAGATTCCCTTTTCCCCATCCAAAAATGTAATTGCACTTTCACAACTACCTGTATTCTTAAATCCCGGATCCAAGGTAATTACCCCCGACCCTCCTCTAAGATTCTTGATATCTATGGCAACTTCATTTTCTGATCCAACTATTACCGGGAATTCGTATTTCTTTCCATCTATCTCTAACGTAGCGACTTTTGACATATATTCTAAACTTTTTCTGATTAATTTTGCGGACTGCTAAAATACAAAATAAGCGTATAAAATAGTACCTAATCCAAAAGGAATTTCTCAATTAAAGTAGAATTTTAGTGGGTTTTTAGGAAAAAAGAGGAACAAAAAAGACCCTTTCAATATTGGAAAGGGTCTTAAATATAAAATATCTAAATATATTAAACCTTAAAGGCATTCATTTGTGGATAATATGCCACACTTTCCAGTTCTTCTTCAATCCTTAATAACTGATTGTATTTAGCCATTCTATCACTTCTGGAGGCAGAACCTGTTTTAATTTGACCCGTATTTAATGCCACTGCAAGATCTGCAATGGTATTATCTTCTGTTTCACCAGATCTGTGGGACATCACACAAGTGTACCCAGCATTTTTGGCCATATTCACTGTTGCAATTGTTTCAGTTAAAGTTCCAATTTGGTTTACTTTAATTAAAATAGAATTTGCAATTCCTTCCTTAATCCCTCTTGATAAACGCTCTACATTGGTCACAAAAAGATCGTCTCCAACAAGCTGCACTTTATCTCCACATTTATCTGTTAAAGATTTCCATCCTTCCCAGTCATTTTCATCCATACCATCTTCAATAGAAATAATAGGATATTTTTCTGAAAGCTCGGTCAGATAAGTTGCTTGCTCTTCACTAGTCCTTATTTTTCCTTGATCCCCTTCAAATTTTGTATAGTCGTATTTTCCTTTTACATAGAATTCCGCAGCAGCACAATCTAAGGCGATCATCACTTCATCCCCTCCTTTATAACCTGCATTTTTTATGGCAAGCAAAATAGTCTCCAAAGCATCTTCAGTTCCGTCCAAAGTTGGCGCAAAACCACCTTCATCTCCAACCGCAGTGCTCAAGCCCCTATCATGTAACACCTTTTTTAAATGATGAAAGATCTCCGACCCCATTTGCATGGCATGGGTAAAACTTTTTGCTTTTACAGGCATCACCATGAATTCCTGAAATGCGATTGGCGCATCACTATGTGAGCCTCCGTTAATGATATTCATCATTGGCACTGGAAGCGTATTAGCACTTACCCCTCCAATATATCTATATAATGGCAATCCAAGTTCCTGTGCAGCAGCTTTTGCCACGGCTAGGGAAACTCCTAAAATTGCATTTGCCCCCAATTTTGCTTTATTTGGAGTTCCGTCGATCTCGATCATTACCTGATCAATTAGATTTTGATCGAAAATTGAAAACCCCAAAAGTTCTTCGCCAATGATTTTATTTACATTATCCACCGCTTTGGAAACTCCTTTTCCCATATATGCTTTGCCGCCATCACGAAGCTCCACAGCTTCGTGTTCACCGGTAGACGCTCCAGAAGGGACCGCTGCCCTGCCCAGTATGCCATTTTCGGTTAATACATCTACTTCTACAGTTGGGTTTCCGCGTGAATCAAATATTTGACGGGCATGAATGTTTATTATTATACTCATAATATGGATTGTTTTTTGTTAACTGCAAGATACAAATACAGGTAGTATTATGAATAAAATTTTAAAATTTAAGGCTATTATTTGCGATAACGTTTTCGGATATAGGAACTTAAGAGAATAAAGTTTAATAATTTCTGATATTACTTTTTTCTGCTATTCTCTAAAAAAAGGTATTCTAAAATCTGAATTTCAGCATACTTCTCAAGGAGCTGGATATGAATAAATACTATTTTCCGAGTTTCCATCCTAATCGCAAACCTACCAAAAGAGAAACATAGGAATTATCTGCATTATCAAAAACATAACCTGCCCCAAGATTTAAATTTAATTTGAAACCACTACCATAATAACGCTGTAATCCCCATACTGGACCTAAGAAAACAGCAAAATCATCTTCGAATTCTATATCTCCAATAATTGGTTTTCCACTTCTTATACTGGCCATAGCCCCCACATAATTTCCACTATTATTTTCGATATTCTTTCCTTTCTTCATCCTCTTCTCTAAATTATAGTAAAAACGGTATTGAGATTCAAATGTTGGAAATATACCAAATTCGGTATCCCTATTAGATCCTCCAGTAAGCGCAAATCCTGTAGTTAAATTTAGATCGATAGTTGTTTTTTCTGAAAGCTTAGATTCCAATTCCAAACCAGGGGTAAGAAAATTAACCGAAAAAACTTTGTTAGATACTTCGGGAGATTTTTGATCTTGAGCTTGAATGCATAAACTTAGTAATAAGAATGTTGAGAGTAAAAAAAATTTCATAAAAAAGGGGGGAGTTAGTAAATTATATAATTTTTTGAATTATCGAAAAATTTTATTGCAAAAAAGAGACCAAAAACATATTTTTTCCTCTTTTTTACTGTTTTTTTAAAGGTCAATAGATACTTACCTATTGAAAAATTTATCAATGTCGCTATCTGTCAGGTTGAGCGTAGTCGAAACCTTTATTTAGAGAACGAAGAGTTCTCGACTGCACTCGAACTGATATTTTGGCAAAGATTAAAATACTGATTATTAACAGGATAATATGTGTTTATCTACTGATCTCTGTTATTTTATAATTATATGTTAGAAGTTTTTATTCGCTCTATAAATTCGTCGAATAAATAACTTGCATCATGTGGTCCCGGACTTGCTTCTGGATGATACTGTACAGAAAAACAATTCTTGTTGGTGATTTCCATTCCACCAATTGTATTATCATTTATACAAACGTGCGTGATCTTTACATTTGGATGTGCCTCCGTTTCTGCCCTATCTACAGAGAAACCGTGATTCTGAGAAGTGATCTCTCCTCTGCCGGTTTTTAAGTTAAGTACTGGATGGTTTATCCCTCGATGCCCATGATGCATCTTATAAGTGGAAATGCCATTTGCTATAGCTATAACTTGATGTCCCAAACAAATTCCAAATAATGGATGATCTTTCTCCAAAATTCTTTTGGTCAAATTAATAGCAGCGCTAAGTGGTTGTGGATCACCGGGACCATTAGAGAGAAAATATCCATCAGGGCTCCAAGAACTAAGGTCTTCATAAGTAGCATCAAAAGGAAATACTTTTATATAGGCATCCCTTTCAGCTAAATTTCTTAGAATATTTTTCTTAATTCCTATATCCAATGCTGCAATTTTATAAGTAGCGTTTTTATTTCCGAAGAAATAAGGTTCTTTAGTAGACACTTTTGAAGCTAATTCCAAACCATTCATATCTGGAACTGCTTTCAATTGCTCTTTAAGACCTTCTATATTATCTACATCTGTAGAAATAATAGCGTTCATTGCTCCATTCTCTCGGATATAAGCCACCAAGGCTCTGGTATCTATATCTGAGATAGCAAAAAGATTACTATCATCTAGAAAACTAGATAAGGATCCATCTGCCGAAGGACGAGAATAATTATAACTGAAATTCTTACAGATCAATCCTGAGATCTTGGCTTTTTCAGATTCGTTCTCTTCTTCCTTTACCCCATAATTTCCAATATGTGCATTGGTAGTAACCATTAATTGGCCAAAATAAGAGGGATCTGTAAAGATCTCCTGATATCCTGTCATCCCAGTATTAAAACATACTTCTCCTACTGCACTTCCATCTTTGTCTCCAACAGATTTTCCATGAAAAATGGTTCCGTCTGCTAAAAGAATAATTGCTTTTTTTCTAGTTTGGTATTTCATAATATTATTGCAGGCACTATTTATTTTTAACTATATGTGGCAAAATTAATTAAATGGTAGGAACCAAAAATATATTTTTCACTTTTATGCTTAAAAAAAAGGGATAAACCATGTTGGCTTATCCCTTTTAATAATTTTGATCAGAAAAGAATCATTGTTAGTCTTCTTTTTTATCGTCTTTTTTGTCAGCCTTTTTCTCAGCTTTCTTTTCAGAAGTTTTAGTTTCAGCTTTTGCCGTAGTTCCTTCTGTAGCTTTCTTTTTACCAGCTCTACGAGTAGATTTTTTCTTCTCTGGCTTCGTAAGGTTGTAGATTTCGTTGTAATCAACTAATTCTATCATTGCCATATCCGCGTTATCACCAAGTCTATTACCTAATTTGATAATTCTTGTATATCCACCCGGACGGTCACCTATTTTAGCAGCAACATCTCGGAACAATTCTGCAACGAAATCTTTCTGACGAAGTTTAGCGAAAACCAATCTTCTGTTGTGAGTTGTATCTTCTTTGGATTTTGTGATCAAAGGCTCCACAAACTGCTTTAAAGCTTTCGCTTTAGCAACAGTGGTGTTTATTCTTTTATGCTCAATTAGGGAACACGCCATGTTAGCCAACATTGACTTACGATGTGCCGTTTTTCTTCCTAAATGATTTATTTTTTTTCCGTGTCTCATTACTATTCTCTTTTAGACTAAGATTTCCTGTAAAGGATCGTACTAGTCTTTATCCAATTTATATTTTGAAAGATCCATTCCAAAGTTTAAACCTTTATTGTTCACAAGCTCTTCCAGCTCGGTCAAAGATTTCTTCCCGAAATTACGGAACTTCATCAAGTCATTTTTGTTGTAGGATACTAAATCACCCAAGGTGTCAACTTCAGCAGCCTTTAAACAGTTAAGCGCCCTTACAGAAAGATCCATATCTACCAATTTGGTTTTTAGCAACTGTCTCATGTGAAGGGATTCTTCATCATAAGTTTCAGTTTGTGCTATCTCATCTGCCTCTAGCGTAATACGCTCATCAGAGAACAACATAAAATGGTGGATCAAGGTTTTTGCAGCTTCTGTTAATGCATCCTTAGGATGAATAGAACCGTCCGAGATGATTTCAAAAACCAATTTTTCATAATCGGTTTTTTGCTCTACACGGAAGTTCTCGATGCTATATTTCACATTTTTGATCGGAGTGTACACCGAATCTGTAAAAATAGTACCTAAAGGTGCGTTTGCTTTTTTGTTTTCTTCTGCAGGAACATACCCACGACCTTTTTCCACTGAAAGTTCCATGTTGAAACTCACTTTTTTATCAAGGTTACAAATCACTAAATCTGGATTTAGGATCTGGAAACCAGAGATGAATTTTTGAAAATGACCGGCTGTAAGCTGCTCTTGTCCAGAAACAGAAATTGTAACGGCTTCATTGTCTATTTCATCAATTTGCCTTTTAAACCTTACTTGTTTCAGGTTTAATATAATTTCTGTAACATCTTCCACTACCCCAGGGATAGTAGAGAATTCGTGATCAACCCCCTCAATGCGAACTGAAGTTATTGCGAATCCTTCTAAAGATGATAACAGTACTCTCCTTAAAGCGTTACCAACAGTTAATCCATATCCTGGTTCCAAAGGGCGAAATTCAAACTTCCCTTCGAATTCAGTGGAATCAATCATTATAACTTTATCGGGCTTCTGAAAATTTAGTATTGCCATATTACGACTTCTGTGAATTATTATTTCGAATATAATTCGACTATGAATTGTTCATTTATATTTTCTGGAATCTGTACTCTTGCAGGAACAGAAACAAACGTTCCTTGCTTAGTTTCGTTGTTCCAGGTCATCCACTCATAAGTGGCACTTGAATTTGCAAGCGAATTATTGATCGCTTCCAAAGATTTAGATTTTTCCCTTACCGCAATTACATCTCCTGGCTTCACTTGGTAAGATGGTACGTTTAATACATCTCCGTTTACAGTGATGTGCCTGTGGGAAACCAATTGTCTCGCACCACTTCTAGAAGGAGAAACTCCCATTCTGTAAACTACATTATCTAATCTGGATTCACATAATTGCA
Organism: Gillisia sp. Hel_I_86; assembly: GCF_007827275.1. Taxonomy (NCBI): domain Bacteria; kingdom Pseudomonadati; phylum Bacteroidota; class Flavobacteriia; order Flavobacteriales; family Flavobacteriaceae; genus Gillisia; species Gillisia sp. Hel_I_86. Next base: position 756,511 of record NZ_VISE01000001.1, read on the forward strand.
AAAGAACCTCACCAGTAATACCGGTAGATCTGGTTGCTTTTTCAAACATGTTCCTGAACTGACGCTCCAATACACCATACGTGTACTTTGCTTTTTGCTTCTCCATTAATTGGATTGCATATTCAGATTTTTTACCTCTTCTACGGTTGTTACCATGTTGTCCCGGAGGGTAATTTCTTTTTTCGAAAGACTTGTCGTCTCCGAATATAGCCTCGCCAAATTTACGAGCTATTTTAGTCTTTGGACCAGTATATCTTGCCATTGAAAATTGTTTTTTTAAGAAAGCGATCAGGAATTAAGGTCACTGTCCTTCGCAGATCTTGTTGCTTTCTCGTTTATACTTAATAATTAATTAAACCCTACGTCTTTTAGGAGGTCTACATCCATTGTGCGGCAAAGGAGTAACATCGATAATTTCGGTTACTTCTATTCCTGAATTGTGGATAGAACGCATAGCAGATTCCCTACCATTTCCTGGTCCTTTAACATATACTTTTACTTTTCTTAAACCAGCTTCATGTGCAACTTTCGATGCATCTTCAGCAGCTAATTGAGCGGCGTAGGGAGTGTTTTTCTTAGATCCTCTAAAACCCATTTTACCGGCAGATGACCAAGAGATCAAATCTCCTTTTTTGTTTGTTAAAGAAATAATGATGTTGTTAAAAGAAGCAGTAATATGCGCTTCTCCATTAGACTCAACGATTACTTTACGTTTCTTTTGAGCAGTTTTTTGAGTTTTTGCCATCTTACTTATTATTTAGTTGCTTTCTTCTTATTGGCAACTGTTTTTCTTCTACCTTTTCTGGTTCTTGAATTGTTCTTAGTTCTTTGCCCCCTTAATGGAAGACCAGATCTATGACGCACACCACGGTAACATCCTATATCCATAAGACGTTTGATACTCATTTGCACTTCTGAACGTAATTCACCTTCAATTTTAAAAGTTCCAACAGCTTCACGAATCCTACCAATTTGGTCATCGTCCCAATCTGAAACTTTAATACTCTCGTCTACGTTGGCTTCTTTCAGGATTCTTTCAGCCCTACTTTTGCCAATTCCGAAGATATAGGTCAATGCTATAACTCCGCGTTTTTGTTTTGGTATATCAACACCTGCAATTCTAGCCATAACTTAACCTTGTCTTTGTTTAAATTTTGGATTCTTTTTGTTAATCACGTAAAGTCTACCTTTTCTGCGCACTATTTTGCAGTCGGCACTTCTTTTTTTAACTGATGCTCTTACTTTCATCTTAATTAGTATCTGTAAGTTATTCGAGCCTTAGATAAATCGTAAGGACTCATTTCTAATTTCACTTTATCGCCAGGAAGTAATTTAATATAATGCATACGCATCTTTCCTGAAATGTGGGCGGTCACCACGTGGCCGTTCTCAAGTTCCACACGAAACATAGCATTTGATAATGCTTCTATAATTGTTCCGTCTTGTTCTATTGCTGATTGCTTTGCCATAGTTATGCTACTGCTTTTCTATTTTTACCGGTTTTCATCAAACCATCGTAATGTCTATTCAACAAGTATGAATTCACTTGCTGCATAGTATCAATCGCAACCCCCACCATAATCAACAATGAGGTACCTCCAAAGAACAATGCCCATCCCTGTTGTACACCCAACAGTTGATACACTATAGCAGGGAACACTGCTATAAGAGCGAGGAAAATTGAACCCGGAAGGGTTATCTGAGACATGATTCTATCTAAGTACTCTGCAGTATCCCCCCCTGGACGAATCCCAGGTATAAATCCACCACTTCTCTTAAGATCATCTGCCATTTTATTGGTAGGTACTGTAATTGCCGTATAAAAGTAAGTAAATACTATAATTAACAACGCAAAAACCAAGTTGTACCAAAATCCAAATATATCACTAAACGCAGCTGCAACACCTTGAGAAGTCTCTCCATCGGAAAGTCCTGCCACGGCAGCTGGTATAAACATTATTGCCTGAGCGAAGATAATAGGCATTACTCCAGAAGCATTCAATTTAAGCGGAATGTATTGTCTTGATCCAAATACATTCTTCTCATATCCTCCAGATGCCGTTCTTCGCGCATATTGCACTGCTATTTGCCGGACAGCCATCACTAACATGATAGAAGCCATTATAATAGCAAACCAAATTACCAATTCTATAAGGATCATAACCAATCCACCATTGGACTCAAATACCCGGGAAGCAAATTCCTGAATAAAAGCCTGAGGCAATGTTGCTATAATACCAACCATAATCAATAAGGAAATACCATTCCCTATTCCTTTATCGGTAATTTTTTCACCTAACCACATTGCAAATATAGTTCCGGTAGTAAGAATTATTACCGAGGATGCAACAAAAGTTACAGTGTTACCCAATAAAAAGGCACTTTGAGGTAGGGTAGCAAACAAGTTATAAATATAACCCGGCCCTTGAACCAAGGTAATAGCAATAGTCAACCATCTTGTTATCTGGTTGATCCTTCTTCTTCCGCTTTCTCCTTCTTTTTGAAGTTTCTGCAAGTAAGGAACTGCGATTCCCATTAACTGCACCACAATGGAAGCAGAGATGTAGGGCATAATTCCCAATGCAAAAACGGAAGCGTTTGAAAAAGCACCACCTGTAAATGCGTTAAGCAGACCCAAAAGCCCACTTTCAGTTTGACTAGCTAGGTTAGATAACTGTGAAGCATCTATCCCAGGAAGCACAACCTGTGCACCAAAACGGTATACCAATAACAAACCAAGGGTCACTAAAATTCTATTTTTTAGTTCCTCAATTTTCCAAATATTTTTTATAGTATTGATAAATTTCATCTTTTATCTATTATAAAGTAACTACTTCTCCTCCGGCAGCTTCGATAGCTTCCTTGGCCGAGGCAGTAAATTTATGAACAGATATTTTCAATGTTGCTTTTAATTCCCCTCTACCTAATATCTTTACTAATTCGTTTTTACGAGCCAGTCCGTTTTCTACTAAAACTTGCATATCCACGGTGTCTTTAACACGTCCGCTATCTACAAGCCCTTGAAGTGTATCAAGGTTGATCCCTTGATAATCTTTACGGTTGATGTTGGTGAAACCAAATTTAGGCACTCTTCGTTGAAGTGGCATTTGCCCACCTTCAAAACCTATTTTTCTAGAGTAACCAGAACGAGATTTAGCTCCCTTATGTCCACGGGTAGCTGTTCCTCCTTTACCGGATCCCTGTCCTCTACCTACACGCTTACTGTTATTTTGAACTGAACCTTTCGCAGGTCTTAAGTTACTTAAATCCATGTGAGTTTATTATTTTGTTTCCTCTACAGAAACTAAGTGTTGAACTTTATTTACCATACCAAGGATGTTTGGTGTGTTTTCGTGCTCTACAACTTGGTTAAGTCTTCTTAAACCAAGTGCTTCTAAAGTACGTTTCTGGTTTGCAGTACGTTTGATCGCACTTTTAACCTGCTTTACATATATCTTTGCCATCTTGTCCTTGTATTATCCTTTAAAAACTTTGTCTAATGTAATACCACGTTGTTTAGCTACGGTTTGAGCGCTACGCAATTGCAATAGGGCATCAAAAGTTGCTTTTACAACGTTATGCGGGTTTGAAGATCCTTGGTTTTTTGAAAGTACATCATGTACACCAACAGCCTCCAATACGGCACGAATTGCACCACCAGCTATTACTCCGGTACCAGTTGCAGCAGGGATCAATAAAACCCTTGCTCCACCATATTTACCTTTTTGCTCATGGGGAATAGATCCTTTATAAATGGGGATTCTTACCAAATTCTTTTTGGCATCCTCAATGGATTTTGCGATTGCACTAGCAACGTCCTTGGATTTTCCCAATCCTTGACCTACTACTCCATCCTCATTACCTACTACTACAATAGCAGAAAAACCAAATGCTCTACCACCTTTTGTAACTTTTGTAACACGTTGCACACCAACCAAACGATCTTTTAATTCAAGGCCTGCTGGTTTTACAAGTTCTACATTTTTATAATCTTGATACATATCTTATTAGAATTTTAGTCCTCCTTCACGAGCACCATCTGCCAATGATTTAACTCTTCCGTGATATAAATAACCACCTCTATCAAAAGAGATCGAATCTATTCCGGCCTTTAACGCTTTTTCTGCCAAAGCTTTACCAACCAAGGCAGCTTTCTCCAACTTATTACTATCAGAAGCAGTTACGTCTTTATCTCTAGAAGAAGCGGCAACCAACGTTGTACCTTCAACATCGTCCACTATTTGAGCATAAATTTCTTTATTGCTTCTAAATACAGCCAATCTAGGGCGACTTTGGGTTCCCGTAATATCTTTACGGATCCTCTTCTTAATCTTTGTTCTTCTTGCTTGTTTTGAAAATGCCATATCTACACTTTATTAAGCTGATTTACCAGCTTTTCTTCTTAATTGTTCTCCTACAAACTTGATTCCTTTTCCTTTGTACGGCTCTGGAGCACGGAAGGAACGAATTTTAGCTGCTATTTGACCAACCAATTGCTTATCATGGGAAGACAATTTCACGATTGGGTTTTTCCCTTTATCTGAAACGGTCTCTACCTTCACCTCTGGTGCTAGTTCAAAAACAATATTATGGGAGAATCCTACAGCTAGTTCTAATTTTTGTCCTTGGTTGGAAGCACGATAACCTACTCCTACCAGTTCCAATTCTTTAGTATACCCTTTGGATACTCCTTCAATCATATTATTTACCAAAGAACGGTATAACCCGTGCTTTGCTTTTTGGTCCTTCTTATCTGAAGAGCGCTCAAAAGTAATCAAATCATCTTCAATTTTCACATCGATGTCTTTAATTTCTTGAGTTAGTTCGCCCAATTTTCCTTTTACCGTCACCACCTTGTCTTTCAGGCTAACTGTAACGCCTTCTGGGATAGTGATTGGGTTTTTACCTATTCTTGACATTTCTTAAGTCTTTAAGTATTAGTAAACGTAGCATAAAACTTCACCACCAACTTTTTCAGCTTGGGCTTGCCTACCTGTCATAACTCCGTGAGAAGTAGAAACGATAGCAATTCCAAGACCGTTTAAGATACGTGGAACTTCATTTGCTCCTGCATATTTACGTAAACCTGGTTTACTTATTCGTTGAATTTTCTTAATTACAGGGTCTTTAGTAAGTTTGTCGTACTTAAGAGCTATCTTGATAGTACCTTGTGCGGTAGTATCTTCAAACTTGTAACTAAGAATATATCCTTGATCGAACAATATTTTAGTGATCTCCTTTTTAAGATTAGATGCTGGGATCTCTACCACTCTATGGTTGGCAGACACCGCATTTCTAATTCTTGTTAAATAATCTGCAACTGGATCTGTAGTCATTTTTTTAATTTACGACAAGGGTTTTCAGTCTTTACTGAACCTTTCATCAATTTATAATATTACCAACTAGCTTTTCTTACTCCTGGAATTAATCCTTGGTTGGCCATTTCCCTAAACATAACCCGGGAAAGTCCAAATTGTCTCATGTATCCTTTAGGTCTTCCTGTTAATTTACAACGGTTGTGTAAACGCACTGGAGAGGCATTTTTTGGAAGTTTTTGCAATCCTTCAAAATCACCGGCTTCTTTCAAAGCTTTGCGTTTTTCAGCATATTTCTTCACCACTTCTTGTCTCTTCACCTCACGGGCTTTCATTGATTCTTTAGCCATATCTTAATTCTTTTTAAAAGGTAAACCTAGTTCCGTTAGCAATGATTTTGCTTCCTTGTCTGTTGGTGCGGAAGTTACAAAAGTGATATCCATCCCTGAAATTTTATTCACTTTATCAATATCGATCTCTGGGAAGATGATTTGCTCGGTAACACCTAAATTATAATTCCCTCTTCCATCAAAACCTGTAGCCTTGATACCACTAAAATCACGAACCCTTGGAAGGGCAGAGGTGATAAAACGATCTAGGAATTCGTACATTTTCTCACCACGTAACGTAACTTTTGCCCCAATTGGCATTCCTTTACGCAATTTAAATGAAGCAACATCCTTTTTAGAAATGGTTGATACCGCTTTTTGACCAGTGATCATAGTTAATTCATCTACGGCATGGTCAATAAGTTTTTTATCTGCGACAGCTGCTCCAACTCCACGGCTTAAAACTATCTTTTGTAGTTTTGGAACCTGCATGATGTTTGAGTAACTGAATTCTTCTGTAAGAGCAGACACTACTCTGTCTTTATACTCTTGTTTAAGTCTTGGTGCGTATGCCATAACTAAATTACTTCATTTGATTTTTTGGAAAATCTCACTTTCTTGCCATCTTCCATTCTATAACCAATACGGGTAGTATCCCCCTTTTTATCGATTAAGGATAAGTTGGATAAATGGATAGGTGCTTCCTTCTTAACTATACCTCCTTGTGGGTTGGATGCACTTGGTTTCTCATGTTTAGAGACCATATTTACACCTTCCACAATTGCTTTATTTTTATCTCGAAGAATTTTTTGAACTTTTCCTTCTTGACCTTTATGGTCTCCGGCAATAAGTCTAACTGTATCTCCAGATTTTATTTTCAGCTTTGTCATTATTTCTATGTATTAAAGCACCTCTGGTGCTAATGATACAATCTTCATGAATTGTTTATCACGAAGTTCACGTGCTACTGGACCAAATACACGGGTACCGCGCATTTCGCCAGTTGGATTTAGAAGAACACATGCGTTGTCATCAAAACGGATATATGATCCATCTGGCCTACGCACTTCTTTCTTGGTACGAACAACAACTGCCGTTGAAACTGCACCCTTCTTAATGTTTCCATTAGGTGTAGCTTCTTTAACGCTGACAACTATTTTGTCTCCAACAGAAGCGTATCTTCTTTTTGTACCTCCTAATACCCTAATGGTCAAAACTTCTTTTGCCCCGGTATTGTCTGCTACTCTTAATCTAGACTCTTGTTGTACCATTTTACTTAGCTCTTTCTATAATTTCTACTAATCTCCAACATTTGGATTTACTCAATGGACGTGTCTCCATTATTTTTACTGTATCTCCAATATTGCAGTCATTTGTTTCGTCGTGAGCCACGTATTTTTTCGTTTTTAAAACGAATTTACCATACATGGGATGTTTTACCTTTTTAACTTCAGCAACCACAATTGATTTCTGCATTTTATTACTGGTAACTACACCTATACGCTCTTTTCTTAAATTTCTTTTTTCCATCTTTCAGCAGAATAACACTTATTGTTGTTCTCTTTTAGTTAACTCTGTAGCAATTCTCGCTATAGATCTTCTTACAACTCTTAGTTGTATTGGGTTCTCCAATGGCGAAACTGCGTGAGCCATTTTTAAATCTGAATATGCTTTTCTGGATTTACCAAGTTCTTCTTGTAAATCTGCTACAGATGATTCTCTTACTTCTGATTGTTTCATAACTTCTCTTAATTAAGCTTGATAATCCCTAGCTACGATAAACTTAGTTTTCACAGGCAATTTCTGTGCTGCAAGACGCAATGCTTCTTTAGCAACATCAAAAGGAACTCCTCCTATTTCAAATAAGATCCTTCCCGGTTTTACAACTGCTGCCCAATATTCTACAGCACCCTTACCTTTACCCATACGCACTTCAAGAGGTTTCTTTGTAATAGGCTTGTCTGGAAATATTTTAATCCATAACGAACCTTCTCTTTTCATAAAACGGGTAGCGGCGATACGAGCTGCTTCTATTTGACGTGCAGTAAGGAAACTTGAGTCCAATGATTTGATCCCGAATGTTCCGTTTGAAAGTCTATGCCCTCTTTGAGAGTTTCCTTTCATACGGCCCTTTTGCATCTTACGATATTTTGTTCTTTTAGGCTGTAACATTTTTGTTTCTTTAAAAAATTACTTTCTACGACGTGGCTTGTTGTTACCTCCTCGTGCTGGTCCGGATTTTCCTCCTGGCTTCTTGGTAGTCATACCAACAAGTGGGGAAAGTTCTCTTTTTCCGTAAACCTCACCTTTCATGATCCATACTTTAACACCAAGCCTACCATAAGTAGTGTGTGCCTCAACTAAAGCATAATCAATATCGGCTCTAAAAGTCGACAAAGGAATTCTACCATCTTTGTAAGATTCTGAACGTGCCATCTCTGCCCCGTTCAAACGACCTGAAATTTGTATTTTAATACCTTCGGCATTCATTCTCATAGCGGCTGCAATAGCCATTTTGATAGCACGACGGTAAGAAATACGATTCTCGATTTGTCTAGCTACACTAGAACCAACCAAATGAGCATCTAATTCTGGCCTCTTAATTTCAAAGATGTTTATCTGAACTTCTTTGTCTGTAATTTTCTTAAGCTCTTCTTTCAACTTGTCTACCTCTTGTCCACCTTTCCCGATAATGATACCAGGTCTTGCAGTAGTGATAGTAACGGTTACAAGTTTAAGAGTACGCTCGATAATTACTCTGGATACACTCGCTTTGGATAAACGAGCATGGATATACTTTCTAATCTTATCGTCTTCGGCTAATTTATCGCCGTAGTCATTTCCTCCGTACCAGTTGGATTCCCATCCTCTAATGATACCAAGGCGATTCCCGATTGGATTTGTTTTTTGTCCCATACTCTTAGCTTTGTGTATTTTTGTTGTCTCCAATCACTATTGTAACGTGGTTGGAACGTTTTCTAATTCTATGTGCGCGACCTTGTGGTGCAGGACGAAGTCTCTTCAACATACTTCCACCGTCTACGCGTATCTCTTTTACAAATAAATTTGCTTCCTCGATGTTAGCATCTTCATTTTTTGCTTGCCAGTTAGCAATAGCAGAAAGAAGTAATTTCTCCAATCTACGTGATGCTTCCTTAGAGCTAAATCTCAACACATGAAGCGCTCTTTCTACTTTTTCACCTCGAACTAAATCTGCAACTAATCGCATTTTTCTTGGCGAAGTAGGGCAGTTATTCAGTTTTGCAAAAGCTACTAGCTTTTTAGCCTCTTTTGTCTGATCTGCTTTTTCTCTTTTACGAACTCCCATAGCTTCAGTTATCTTTTACCTTTATTTTTCGCACCTGCATGACCCCTAAAAGATCTTGTTGGTGAGAATTCTCCTAATTTGTGCCCTACCATATTTTCAGTAACATACACAGGAACAAATTGTTTCCCGTTATGCACAGCGATGGTTTGCCCAACGAAGTCTGGAGTTATCATAGAGGCTCTAGACCAAGTCTTGATTACCGTCTTTTTTCCAGATTCTACGTTTGTAGCAACTTTCTTATCTAGTTTATAGTGAACGTAAGGTCCTTTTTTTAATGAACGTGCCATATCTTATTATTTCTTTCTACGTTCTACAATATATTTATTACTCGCTTTTGTCTTAGATCTGGTTCTATACCCTTTAGCAGGTATACCTTTTCTAGAACGTGGGTGACCTCCAGAAGATTTCCCTTCACCACCACCCATTGGGTGATCCACAGGGTTCATCACTACCGGTCTTGTTCTTGGTCGTCTACCCAACCACCTGCTTCTACCTGCTTTACCAGATACAATTAACTGATGGTCACTGTTGGAGATAGCTCCAATAGTAGCCATACAAGTTACCAACACCCTTCTAATTTCTCCTGAAGGAAGTTTGATGGTTGCATATTTTCCCTCTTTTGCCACTAACTGTGCAAAAGCACCAGCACTTCGAGCCATAACAGCTCCTTGCGCAGGACGTAATTCTATACAAGAAATAATAGTTCCCAACGGAATAGCAGAAAGCGGCATTGCATTTCCAATTTCTGGAGCAGCACTCTCAGCATCAGAAACAATGTTCTGATCTACCTGAAGACCATTTTGAGCAATTACATATCTTTTCTCACCATCCTGATAATTCAAAAGGGCGATAAAGGCCGTTCTGTTAGGATCATATTCTATAGACGCAACGGTAGCAGGAACTCCATGCTTATCACGTTTAAAATCTATAATTCTGTAACGTCTTTTGTGACCACCACCTTTATAGCGCATGGTCATTTTTCCTTGACTGTTTCTACCACCTGACTTTTTAATCGGAGCAATTAAACTCTTCTCCGGCTTATCAGTAGTAATGGCGTCAAAACCATTAACTACTCTAAAACGCTGACCAGGGGTGATTGGTTTTAATTTTCTAACTGACATTCTTTAATCTTAAAGATTACTGTATAAATCAATAGTTTCACCTTCCGCAACCTGTACTAATGCTTTCTTATAAGCACTTGTTTTACCAGTGATCACTCCTGTTTTTGTAAAACGGGACTTACGATCTGGACGGACATTCATTGTGCGAACTTTAGTAACTGAAACTCCATAAGCAGACTCTATTGCGCCTTTAATTTCAATCTTGTTCGCCTTATTATCAACAACAAACGAATAACGGTTGTTCAACTCGCTATCTGCTGTCGCTTTTTCTGTAATAATAGGTTTTATTAAGATACTCATATCGTTTATTTACTTAAATTCAACTCAATTCCTTCTAAAGACCCCTCAACAAACACAAGATTATTTGCGTTTAATATTTTATAAGTGCTTAATTCTGAGCTACTTACAACCTCGGTGCCTTTTAAATTGCGTGACGACAAATATACATTTTTATTCGAGTCACCCAACACTATAAGAGATTTTTTATTATCTATCCCTAAACCTTTTAAAACATCGATGAAGTTTTTGGTTTTTGGAGTATCAAATTGAAAATCTTCTACTATGATAATTGCTTTATCATTTGCCTTAATAGAAAGTGCAGATTTTCTTGCCAATCTCTTTAAGTTCTTGTTCAATTTAAAACCATAGTTTCTTGGGCGTGGTCCAAAAATGCGTCCACCACCTCTAAAAACACCAGATTTTATACTACCAGCACGAGCTGTACCGGTACCTTTTTGTTTCTTAATCTTGCGTGTACTTCCTGTAATTTCCGCACGCTCCTTAGATTTGTGCGTTCCTTGACGTTGATTGGCCAAGTATTGTTTTACATCAAGATATACAGCATGATTGTTAGGCTCTATTCCGAAAACAGCATCTGAAAGGTTCACCTTTCTTCCTGTTTCTTTTCCTTTAATATCTACAACTGCTATTTCCATTACTTCTGAATGATTACGTATGAGTTATTGTGACCAGGAACACATCCTTTTACAACAAGTAGGTTTTTATCTGCAACTACTTTTAAAACTCTTAAGTTTTCTAATTTCACTTTTTCACCACCCATACGGCCAGCCATGCGCATTCCCTTGAACACTCTCGCAGGATATGACGCAGCACCAATCGAACCAGGAGCTCTTAAACGGTTATGTTGACCGTGGGTAGCTTGTCCTACCCCGCCAAAACCGTGTCTCTTTACTACACCTTGAAAACCTTTACCTTTACTAGTTCCTGAAACGTCCACGAACTCTCCTTCAGTAAAATGTTCTACAGTAATACTATCACCTAATTTGTGATCCCCATCAAAACCTTTAAATTCAACGACTTTGCGCATTGCTGCAGCACCGGCTTTTTTAGCATGCCCAGCGGCAGCCTTGTTAGCGGTCTTTTTGTCATCGAAACCTAGCTGAAGAGCTTCATACCCGTCAACTTCTTTGGTTCTGACTTGGGTAATTACGCAAGGACCAGCTTGTATAACGGTACAAGGAATATTCTTCCCGTTCTCGTCAAATATGCTAGTCATGCCTATTTTTTTTCCTATTAACCCAGACATAATTAATTATTGATTAAATTAAAATTATTTATTTAAAAATATTCAGGACTGAAAATACTTCCAATCCTGAATGTATTTTTCCGTTTTTCCCTCGACAACTGCTCGGGACATGTAATTAATTTTGAATTCAAAAATTTTGAATTCTAAATTTTTTGATTGGTAAAGATCCCTCCTTCGTCGGGATGGATACTTCTATACTTTTGTTTCGCCTAAGCTCACAAAAGTCAAGAATTATCACACCTTGATCTCTACTTCTACTCCGCTTGGTAATTCCAATTTCATCAAAGCATCGATAGTCTTGGATGAAGAACTATAAATGTCCAACAACCTTTTATAAGAGCTTAATTGAAATTGTTCACGTGCCTTTTTATTAACGTGCGGAGAACGTAATACTGTAAAGATTTTTTTATGCGTTGGCAATGGGATTGGTCCCGTTACTACAGCACCCGTAGTTTTTACGGTCTTTACGATCTTCTCTGCAGACTTGTCCACCAAGTTATGATCGTAAGATTTAAGTTTTATTCTGATTTTCTGACTCATATCCCTATTATTAATCGTTTGTACCCTTTGCTGCTTTTATAACTGACTCAGAAATGTTTGATGGAGTTTCAGCATAATGAGAAAATTCCATTGTAGAGGTAGCTCTACCAGAAGACAATGTTCTTAGGGTAGTTACATATCCAAACATTTCAGAAAGTGGCACTTCAGCCTTGATAACTTTTGCGCCAGATCTATCTGACATATCGTTTACTTGACCTCTTCTTCTGTTGAGATCCCCTACGATATCCCCCATGTTTTCTTCCGGAGTTACTACTTCTACTTTCATTATTGGCTCAAGAATTACAGCACCAGCTTTTTTAGCAGCTACTTTGTAACCCATTTTTGCAGCCAATTCAAAAGAAAGTTGATCGGAATCCACAGGGTGGAAAGATCCATCTTTCAATTCAACTTTTAAAGTATCCATTTTGAAACCTGCCAAAGGGCCAGTTTTCATAGCTTCCCTAAATCCTTTTTCCACAGAAGGAATAAATTCTTTAGGAATACGCCCACCTTTTACAGAGTCGATAAATTGTAGCCCCGGACCTTTAAAGTCCTCATCTGCCGGAGACATCTCAAATACGATATCACCAAATTTACCACGACCACCAGATTGTTTTTTGTAAACTTCTCTATGGTCTGCACTTCTAGTAATAGTCTCTTTATATTCTACTTGAGGTTGACCTTCGTTAACTTCAACTTTGAATTCCCTTTTTAAACGATCTACCAAGATCTCCAAGTGCAACTCTCCCATTCCCGAGATAATTGTTTGCCCTGAAGCTTCATCTGTCTTAACCTGGAAAGTTGGATCTTCTTCAGCCAATTTAGCCAAAGCCATACCCATTTTATCCACATCTGCCTTTGTTTTAGGCTCCACTGCAATACCAATTACCGGGGCCGGGAAAGACATAGATTCTAATGTAATAGGGTGCTTCTCATCTGTAAGCGTATCCCCGGTTTTAATATCTTTAAAACCTACAGCAGCTCCAATATCCCCAGCTTCGATCCTATCGATAGGCTCTTGCTTGTTAGCGTGCATTTGGTAGATACGTGAAATACGTTCTTTTTTACCAGAACGGTTATTCAACACATAAGAACCCGCATCCAAGGCTCCTGAATAAACCCTAAAGAATGCCAAACGCCCCACGAAAGGATCGGTAGCAATTTTAAAAGCTAAAGCAGAAAAAGGTGAATCCACATTGGGCTTACGACTTTCCTCTTCTTCAGTATCGGGATTCATTCCAATGATAGCTTCAATATCTACAGGAGAAGGCAAATAACGCATTACCGCATCCAACATCATTTGAACACCTTTGTTCTTAAAGGCAGATCCACACATCATAGGTATGATAGACATATCTATGGTAGCAGCTCTTAATGCAGCAATAATTTCGTCTTCAGTAATAGAATTTTCATCTTCAAAGAATTTCTCCATTAAAGCTTCATCGTAATCAGCCACAGCCTCTACCAATAAAGTTCTATACTTATTAACGTCGTCCCTCAATTCAGCTGGAATATCTATGGTCTCATAGGTCATCCCAAAATCCTCTTCATTCCAAACGATAGCTGTTTTAGATATTAAATCTACAACACCTTTAAAATCGTTCTCCTCCCCAATTGGTATTTGCAAAGGCACCGGGTTTCCACCTAGCATCTCTTTTACCTGATTACAAACATTAAAAAAGTCAGATCCCTGACGATCCATTTTGTTTACAAACCCTAAACGAGGAACCCTATATTTATCTGCTTGTCTCCACACAGTTTCAGACTGAGGCTCAACACCATCAACTGCACTGAACAAAGCAACCATACCATCCAATACACGTAAAGAACGCTCTACCTCTACGGTAAAATCTACGTGACCTGGGGTATCAATAATATTTACCGTGAATTCTTGATCCCGATACATCCACTTACAATGCGTAGCAGCAGAAGTAATTGTAATACCTCTTTCCTGCTCCTGCTCCATCCAGTCCATAGTAGCTGCACCGTCATGGACTTCCCCAATCTTGTGACTTACACCCGTATAAAACAAGACACGCTCTGTAGTCGTGGTTTTACCAGCATCAATATGCGCAGCAATACCTATATTTCTTGTGAATTTTAAATCTCTTTGTGCCATTTTTTTAGAATCTAAAGTGAGAGAATGCTTTGTTAGCTTCAGCCATCTTATGGGTATCTACTCTTTTCTTAACAGCAGCACCTTCTTCCTTGGCAGCAGCAATTACTTCTGCAGCCAATCTCTGGGCCATAGATTTCTCGTTACGCTTTCTAGAATAAGAGATCAACCATTTCATTGCAGTTGAAACTTTACGATCTGGCCTAATTTGCATAGGGATCTGAAAAGTTGCACCTCCAACACGTCTACTCCTTACTTCCACGTGTGGCATTACATTAGAAAGAGCATCTTTCCAAACCTCAAGGCCTGTCTTCTCTTCATCTTGTTTTTTCTCTTCTACAATCGCAATAGCATCATAGAATACTTTGAAAGAAACTGATTTTTTACCATCCCACATCATCATGTTAACAAAACGGGTTACTAACTGATCATTGAATTTTGGATCTGGTAAAAGAGGCCTCTTTTTTGCCTGTCTTTTTCTCATGTCTTTTTTGTAATAAGTTAATTGTTAATTGTTATTGGTTATAAGTGAAAGAGCATTCACTATTAACTGACAACTTTTAACCTTTTTTACTTTTTAGGGCGTTTTGCACCGTACTTAGATCTTCTTTGCGTTCTACCTTCAACACCTGCGGTATCCAAGGCACCACGAACAATGTGATATCTAACTCCCGGTAAATCTTTTACCCTTCCGCCTCTAACCAATACTATCGAGTGCTCTTGTAGATTGTGTCCTTCACCAGGGATGTATGCGTTCACTTCTTTTCCATTGGTCAACCTTACCCTTGCAACTTTACGCATTGCAGAGTTAGGTTTTTTAGGAGTAGTTGTGTAAACACGCGTACACACACCTCGTCTTTGAGGGCACGATTCCAAAGCAGCCGATTTACTCTTCTTGGTTATTTTGGCTCTTCCTTTTCGTACTAATTGTGAAATTGTTGGCATAATTTCTTTTACACTTATATTGTTATAAAATTACCTTCCCTATTTTTTAGGGTCTGCAAAGGTAGAATTAAAAACGGATTATTCAAATCTTAATTAATTAATTTTCAAGCAAAACTCGATTAATTTTTAATTACCTTAAATACGCAGGTTAAAAATTTGGTTTGAAAAACACGATTTTTTAGGTTTGAACTGGGCAAACCCTTCCTGCTTTTTCTCCCAGTTTGGTTTGGATCCGTGATTTTTTGGCGTCTATTTTACTTTTTGTCCAATCCCGTGCTCCTGCGATCCGTTGCCGAAAGGCCCGTTAACCTATTTATTTGCAAAATACTGATTATAAGGGTTGTATATTTGACTGAAAAGCAAGCCATTTCATTGGTGCCGTGGAAGCACCTCTTTTGGTCACTCCAGCAAGGGGTGGTAATCTTTCGACGTAAAGAGTTTCAGCACCCATTGCCGTCCACTTTTTATCCATTTTGCGGGCACGGCCATAAATCGGAAGATGAACTTCTTCAACCTGAAGTTGGGTTTTATAAAATCCAGTTTTTTACTGGTGTGTTCGGTGAGGAAGTGGTACAGGTTTCGGCAGATCCCCATCATGATCAAAAACACCGTGTTTTCCTGCAAGAAAGAGAAGGGCATTTTTTTCCAAAGGAAGTCATTGTTCATTTCATCGAACAAGCGTTCGCTGTTGCCCCTGTCGTTGTAAAAATTGATCACCTCCAAGTCTGTCATCTCCCGGTTGTTGGTCATGATGGCCCCATATAGGAAGTGGTCACCGGTGAAGAAGTCTCCCTGGGCGTTCGTCTTTTTCTCGCGGCCTATCACATAGCGGTATGCCTTCCCCCCGCCAAATGGGGGCGTATTCTATAGAGGCCAGTTGGTATTCTTTATGGCCTATTTCCACTTTTTGCCAATGGTCGATCTTTGAAACGATTCCGTGCAGGTTGGCGCAGCGTTGCGCCCGCACATAGAAAAAGGAGGTATTGGCCTCCAGCACGGACACCACGTCTTTGGTGAACGAGCCACAATCCATGCGCCCGTGGGCTATAGACAAATCATTATAATTTATCATATTTTTTGTATCTTTCTGTATGGGATATTCAGTAGATTTTCGAGGACAAGTATTTAAAATAAAACAAAAAGAGAAGCTCACTTTTCAAGAAGTAAGTGATAGGTTTGGTGTTCCAATACGAACGCTCTTCAGATGGCAAAACCGTATAGAACCAAAATCCAAACGTAATAAGCCATCTACCAAAATAGATATGGAGGCCTTACGTAAAGATGTTGAGGACAATCCAGATCATTTTCAATATGAACGCGCAAAAAAGTTTGGGGTAAGTCAAAGTGCTATATACTATGCCTTGAGGCGCCTGAAAATCAGCTATAAAAAAAACGCTATTCCATCCTAAAGCCGATTCTCTAAAGCGGTTGATATTTCAACTTACGATATTTAAATATGAGTTTATTTATACTTTTCAGTTGAAATAAACACGCAACAGGGTATCGGCAGAAGGCGGCCTGAAGCCCTTTAAAGATGACAGTTCACTGGTGAGGTGCTCGGTGATGTCCTCGGCACATTCCCCGCCGCACAGGATCATGGAGAGGTAGGAGCGGAAAAGGTCGCTATGCCCATAAGTGGCCATAACGCCCCTGTTTCCAAGGGCCTCATTTATATGGCCATAGATGCCGGCGTTGCGTAAAATTTTATCGGCGAAATTTATCCCGCCAAAAGATTGTATGTTTTGTGGTGAATATGTACATTTCATCTGTCAGGATGTTTTCACCCAAACAGGTGAAAATAATTGAAAGGGAAAAGTCTCTGGAGCATTGTTTTCATTGACTTTTCCACTTTCTTATCAACAATGGCTTGCGGATTTAAGGGAATCCAAAAAAATGAAGTTAAAAATCTATTCTTTCAGAAACTCGATATTCCTTTTTAAACCATCGAACTTAGTCCTTTTTACAGCCGATTTTCTAAAGATCTCATCAAAAGTTTCCTTTGTGAGCTCTTCCCAATCTTTCCTATCAAAATTTAAAAGCTGCGGATTGGGATCGAACAAAGGTTCATTATGGGATTTTGAGAACTTGTTCCAAGGGCATACATCCTGGCAAACATCACAACCGAACATCCAATCGTCGAACTGATTCTTATAGGTGTTTGGCAACTCATTCTTCAATTCGATCGTGAAGTAAGAAATGCATTTACTGCCATCTACTTTATAAGGCTCTACAATGGCTTGAGTTGGGCAAGCATCTATGCAGGCCGTGCAGCTTCCACAGTGATCAGTCACTGGAAGGTCGTATTCCAGATCCAGATCCACAATGAGTTCTGCGATGAAATAGAAAGAACCAGCTTGTTTGGTCAAAAGGTTTGAATGTTTCCCAATCCAACCTAGTCCACTTTTTGCAGCCCAAGCTTTATCCAATACTGGAGCCGAGTCCACAAAAGCTCGCCCACCTACTTCTCCTATTTCTTGCTGAATGAACTGAAGCAAATGCTTCAGTTTCTCTTTGATCACGAAATGATAATCTATGCCGTAAGCATATTTGCTGATTTTATAGGAATCTTCCCGCTGTAGTGCTGAAGGATAATAATTAAGCAACAAAGAAATTACACTTTTTGAACCTTCCACTAGTTTTGTGGGATCAAGTCGTTTGTCGAAATGATTCTCCATATAGTGCATTTCTCCCTGCATATCCTGTTTCAACCAATTTTCCAAACGTGGAGCCTCCTCTTCTAGAAATCCAGCTTTGGAAATGCCACAAGACATAAAACCGAGGCGTTTAGCCTTAGTTTTTATAAGTTTAGAATATTTAGCTTTTTGCAACATCACTGCTATCTCTTTTGAAACCTTAAAATAGCATTTTTTGGCTTCAAAGTAATTAAAGGCAGGATTTCAATTGGAGTTGTCTTTGGAGAAATTTTGTAATTTTCTACCATTTCTGCAATTGCAATTATCATTTCGAACATCGCGAAGTTATTGCCTATACATTTTCTTGGACCCGCACCAAATGGTGCATAAAAAGGAGTGTGCAAATAAGGATCTGAACTTGAAAATCTTTCTGGATCGAATTTCTCTGGATCTGCCCAATGCGAAGGATGCCTATGGATCTCGTGAAAGGAAAACAATAAATTGGAACCTTTTGGAATTGGCATATTTTCAAATTCATCATCTTCCAAACTAATGCGATCTATAAAGTAGGCCGGAGGATATAAACGCATGGTTTCCTCGACCACCTTTTTTGTGTAGCTACAAGTTTGGATAAATTCCATTAAACACGAAGGATTTTCTTTTGCAGCTGCAACTTCTAAAACGATTTTATCCTGGGCTTCTGGGTTTCTTGCCAATAACAGAACGGCAAATGTCAAGGCATTAGAGGTGGTTTCGTGGCCTGCGACAAATAAGATCAAGATTTCATCTATCAATTGCTCCTCGTCCATTTCGGTTCCATCCTCATATCGGGCATCCAAAAGCATATCCAAAAGGTCATTGTGCCGTTGTTCACTTTCCTTTCTAGCTTTCACCAATTTTTTGAGGATCACCCGTGCTTCATCGGTAAGATCTGTATGTTTCTTGATCTCGCCACCAATTTTGAACCACCAACTTTTAAAGGGCTGGCGCAGTTCTTTAACCAGCATTTTTTGAGCAGCTTCGGTTATATACTGCAATCTGGCAATATCTTTATCTCCAACCGCACTACTAAACAATGATTTTACCACCGTTTGAAAGGCGAGATCATTAAAAATGGGAAAAACATCGATTTCTTTCCCTGTTTCAATTTTATGCAGTTCTGTGAGGACTGCATTTTGAATGCTTTCCAACAACAAAGTGAGTTGTTTTTTGTGAAATGCCGGCTGAATTAATTTTCGCTGTTTTTTCCAATGCTCCCCTTCCGCAGTCAATAATCCGCGGCCTACATATTTTGCCAGATCTTTGGTTTGAATAGGAGATTTCGCGTAGTCCTTCTGGTTTTTTTGAAGCACATACTCTGCTAAATAGGCATCTCTGGAAAATATAACAGATTTCCCAGGTCCGATGACCAACCGAAAGGTATCCCCATGCTTTTCGAAATTTCTATGATGGAAGGGCAGTGGGTTTTTAAGAATATTCTGGGCATGCTTCAAAAATTTGAAAAAGGAAACTCGTGGAATATTTTTTTTGCTCATTGTTTTGAATTTTTAAAAACAAACTATTTTGAGGTTTAGTACGAGTACTTTGATTTATCTATTTATAGTCAGGTTTTTCGTCATGCTGAACTCGTTTCAGCATCTCACTATGTCCGAAGGAGACCCTGAAACCAGCTATCATTGACGGATTTTTATTTATTTGTGAATCCAAGACCCTGAAACCAGTTCAGGGTGACGATGCGGAATTGTCGTCATGCTGAACTTGTTTCAGCATCGCATCAGCTTATATAAAAAATACGTCAATTTCCTACGCTAGATAAATTTTTCTATCACAGGTCTTAGGGTGACAAGATGGTTAAGTGCTTTATTGGAAAAAAGAATATACGTAGAATAAATTCAATTTTAAAAAAGTCCACCTTGAGTGCTTCCTTTAATCCGACCCAAATGTTTGTAAGCCGCCTCCGTAACTTCCCTACCTCTTGGAGTTCTAAAAATAAAACCTTGTTGGATCAAAAACGGTTCGTACACTTCTTCAATAGTTTCAGCATTTTCACTCACCGCGGTTGCCAAGGTAGTTATCCCTACCGGACCTCCTTTAAATTTATCTATAATGGTGGTCAAGATCTTATTATCCATTTCATCCAAACCATGTGCGTCCACATTTAGTGCTTTTAAGCTGT
Organism: Gillisia sp. Hel_I_86; assembly: GCF_007827275.1. Lineage (NCBI taxonomy): Bacteria > Pseudomonadati > Bacteroidota > Flavobacteriia > Flavobacteriales > Flavobacteriaceae > Gillisia > Gillisia sp. Hel_I_86. Next base: position 776,560 of record NZ_VISE01000001.1, read on the forward strand.
ATTTGGCTATTTCCATATCGATTTTTCCATTCCCTTTAATTTGGGCAAAATCCCGCACCCTCCTTAATAATGCATTTGCAATACGGGGTGTTCCCCTGCTTCGCCCAGCAATCTCTATGGCGGCATCCAAAGCCAAAGGCACGTTCAAAATATCTGCACTTCGTTGAAGGATGGTAGAAAGTAGTTCTGTGGTGTAGTATTGAAGTCGGCTGGAAATCCCGAACCTTGCCCGCATTGGAGCTGTTAACAACCCAGACCTGGTGGTGGCCCCAATTAAGGTAAACGGATTCAAATTTATTTGAACTGTTCTTGCATTTGGCCCGCTCTCGATCATGATATCGATCTTATAGTCCTCCATTGCAGAATATAAATATTCCTCTACAATAGGGCTCAACCTATGGATCTCATCTATGAACAATACATCCCGTTCTTCCAGGTTGGTCAATAATCCAGCAAGGTCCCCAGGTTTATCCACAACAGGCCCAGAGGTTACTTTAATGCCCACTCCCAGCTCATTGGCCAGAATATGGGCCAAAGTGGTCTTGCCCAAGCCTGGAGGTCCATGAAACAAGGTATGGTCCAATGCTTCCCCACGTTGGTTTGCAGCCTGCACAAAGATTTTAAGATTTCCCAGTACTTGATCCTGACCTGCAAAATCGTCGAAACTGAGGGGGCGTAATGCCCTGTCTATATCTACTTCTTCTGAAGAAAAATTCTCATTGGTTGGGTCTAGATGCTCGTTCATTTCACAAATATACAAATCGTTGGAATAGACAAATCTTAATTGAATGGATTAAATAAAGTATCACAGGGATTAATCACTTCTCATTTACTATTTTAGTAATGCATTGTAAACATCTTATGGCTAAAGCTTACTTCTATTTAGTTTTCTTGTTCGTCACAACAGTACTCATAGCACAAGAAAAAAACGTTATCGTTAAAAAAATTTCTGAACCTATTAAACTAGATGCTATTCTAGATGAACCTGCGTGGAATACTTCAGAGCCCGCTAAAGACTTTTGGCAATACTTTCCAACAGATAGTCTCCTCGCAACAAACCATACAGAGATCAAAATGATGTACGATGAGAAGAACCTCTATGTTGGTATAAGGGTAAATTCTATTGGAAATAACTACATAGTTCCATCTTTAAGGAGGGATTTTAGAGCTGGGGGGAGCGACAATATCACGCTTTTGTTCGATACTTTTAATGATGGATCAAATGCTTTTTTATTTGGGGCAAACCCTGCCGGGGTGAGGCGGGAAGCCTTGGTGTCTGGGGGAGGAACCAGTTTAAGTGGCTTTACCACAAGTTGGGACACCAAATGGTATGGGGAAACCAAGATCTATGATGGTTATTATATTAGTGAATGGTCTATCCCCCTCTCAGCTTTCAAATTTAATCCCGGAGAGACAAAATGGCGGTTTAATTCCTATCAATTCGATACCCAAGGAAACGAGCGAAATACTTGGATACGTATTCCTAGAAGTCAATACATCTTTAATTTGGCATTTATGGGCAATATGATCTTTGAGCAACCCCTCAAGGGGATCAAAAGTCCTATCTCTATCATTCCATATGTTAGCGCCGGGCTTGGAAAAGATTTTGAGTTTAACAAAAACCTATCTGATTTTAAAGTGGGGGGTGATGCAAAATTCATACTGGGCAACAGTTTGAATGTAGACCTAACTGTGAATCCTGATTTTTCTCAAGTAGAAGCAGATAATTTAATTACCAACCTTACTAGATTTGAAATAAACTTACCAGAACGTCGGCAATTTTTTATTGAAAACAATGATCTTTTTGCCGATTTTGGAAATCCTGAAAGTGCCAATCCCTTTTTTTCCAGACGTATTGGGATAGCAAAAGATAGCAGTGGTATTAATAGGTCCAACGATATAATTGCTGGGGCAAGATTAAGTGGAAAAGTGAACAACAATTTTCGAATAGGAATTTTGAATATGCAAACTGCGAAAGATGAGGCTTTCCAGATAGCATCTAATAATAATATGGTTGTTGCATTGCAGCATAAATTATTTAGCCGCTCCAATATAAGCGCGATTTTCGTAAATCGACAAAACACAAGCGATGAAGGTTTCGCAACAGCCACCGGTAAATATAATAGGGTGGTGGGGTTAGACTATAATTTAGCCAATAAGGACAACACTTGGAATGGAAAATTTTATACCCATACCTCCTTTAGCCCAGAAAAGGAAGAAGCAGATAATTATTCCTCGGGCGCGACACTAACATATAATAATGAAAAATGGCGGATTCGCGGGAGCGGCTTTTTTATTGGAAATAATTTCACGTCAGATTTAGGTTTTGTTCCCAGAAAAGGAATTTTTAGGATAGATCCCCAAGTTGAATATTTGATCTTTCCAAAAAAAGGAACAGTAAACCTCCACAACCTTAGTATCACTCCAAATGTTACTTGGAAACCCGGTTTAGATTTTCAGCTAACAGATTACGACATTAGAACAGAATGGAACCTTGGGTTTAAGAATACTTCAGAAGTGTCTTTTAATTTATTCAACAAATACACCTATCTCTTTAATTCTTTTGACCCGTCCAGATCTGGAAAAACTCCTTTACCGGCAAATACAGACTATTATTATACCAGTGGGAACATTAGGTATAGGAGTGACGAAAGAGCGGCTTTCTCGTATAGTGCAGGTCTTACCTATGGGCAATTTTTTAATGGAACGATTTTAACACCACAAGTAGAAGTTAATTTGAGAATACAACCAAAATATTTAATAGGGTTAAATGTCCGGTACGATAAATTAGACCTGCCCTCTCCCTATGCCGGCAATGAAATATGGCTGTTAGGTGCTAATATAGATGTCACATTAACAAAATCTATTTTTTGGGCCACCTTGATCCAATATAGCAATCAGGAAGATAACCTTGGGTTTAATTCTAGACTGCAATGGAGGTTTGCGCCACTCTCCGACCTTTATTTGATCTACAACGATAATTATTATACAAACGATTCCTTAACCCCTAGGTTTAGAACCATGAACTTAAAGGTCACCTACTGGCTTTATTTATAAAAGTTATTGGTCTAGTTTAGAAAAGCATTTGTAACAAGAAAACTTTGCTCCCTTCCCTTGGGAAATTGGCCGGGATTGGGATGGTTAAATACAAACTAAATCATTAGTAGCTGTAAGGATTAAGAACTGCTTCGCTGCTAGAGACAAGAACAAAGACTTGATTGTGAACGACTGATAAACAATATTCAACGTAAGTCACTATTTTTAATATAACTTCTAACCAAGATGGTGTCTAAAGCTAGTATAACCTGGCGGGCAGAGAGACGGGCTCCCTGAGGAGAGGACTTTAAATCATGGTAGAGGTAACTTGAGCTACGTTATTCAAGCAAAAAAGCCCAGAAATTAATTTCTGGGCTTTTTTGTGTTATATAAGTAAATCTTGTTTAATGATTCATTTCTTCTTCCCCTTCTTGAAGTGGTACGTTCTGCGGAACAAAATCTTGTCCTGCAATCACGTATTCTCCGTCTTCATTGGTTTTACTATAATCGTAAGGCCATCTATATACTGAAGGAATTTCACCGTACCAATTTCCATGGATGTGTTCTACCGGAGCAGTCCATTCTAAAGTATTTGCATTCCAAGGATTCATTACAGCTTTCTTTCCGAAGAAAATAGAGCTAAAGAAATTCCATAAGAAAACCAATTGTACTGCTGCAGTAATGATAGCAAACACGGTAATAACCACATTCACATCTGCAAGATCATCGAAATAAGGAAATGCCGTGTTCGTGTAATATCTACGCGGTAGTCCTGCCATCCCGATAAAGTGCATTGGGAAGAATACCCCATACGCTCCAATCGCGGTTACCCAAAAGTGAACATAACCAAGGTTCTTGTTCATCATTCTACCAAACATCTTGGGGAACCAGTGATAAACCCCCGCCAATAATCCGTACAGTGCAGAGATCCCCATTACCAAATGGAAGTGAGCAATTACAAAATAGGTATCGTGAACGTTGATATCCAAGGTACTATCCCCTAAGATAATCCCTGTTAAACCACCGGTAATAAATGTGGAAACGAAACCTATAGAGAACAACATTGCCGGGTTCATTTGTAAATTACCTTTCCATAAAGTAGTAATCCAGTTAAAGGCCTTTACGGCAGATGGAATTGCAATCAACAAGGTTGTAAAGGTAAATACCGATCCTAGGAACGGATTCATCCCAGAGACAAACATATGGTGGCCCCACACAATTGTAGATAGAAATGCAATTGCCAAGATTGAAGCTACCATCGCCCTATATCCAAAAATTGGTTTACGAGAGTTGGTTGCCATAATTTCCGATACCAGACCCATGGCAGGTAAGATCACGATATATACTTCCGGGTGTCCCAAGAACCAGAACAAATGTTCGAACAATACAGGTGAACCACCTTGATGGCTTAATACTTCCCCTTGAATAAAGATATCACTTAAGAAGAACGAAGTTCCAAAACTTCTATCCATAATAAGTAGTAATGCTGCAGAAAGCAACACCGGGAAAGAAACAACCCCAATAATTGCAGTTACAAAGAAGGCCCAAATGGTTAAAGGCAGCCTGGTCATAGACATTCCCTTAGTTCTAAGATTGATCACGGTTACAATGTAGTTCAAAGATCCCATTAAAGAAGACGCGATGAAAATAGCCATAGAAGTCAACCAAAGTGTCATTCCCATTCCAGAACCACCAATTGCTTGTGGCAAGGCACTTAATGGAGGATAAATCGTCCAACCGGCAGATGCAGGTCCTGCTTCCACAAATAGAGAACTTAACATCACCACACTGGATAAGAAAAATAACCAGTAAGAGATCATGTTCAAGAAACCAGATGCCATATCCCTTGCCCCAATTTGCAGTGGAATTAAAAGGTTACTAAATGTACCACTCAATCCGGCAGTAAGCACAAAGAACACCATGATAGTGCCATGAATGGTCACTAATGCCAAATAGATTTCAGGAGTCATCACCCCACCTGGAGCCCATTTACCCAGAAGTGCTTCGAAGATCCAAAAAGATTCTTCTGGCCATGCCAATTGCATTCTAAATAGAACCGACATTGAGATTCCAACAATACCCATTAACAGTCCAGTGATAAGATATTGCTTGGCAATCATCTTATGGTCTGTACTAAAAATGTATTTCGTTATAAAGGTTTGCTTATGATGATGGTCATGTCCATGGTCATCATGTGCGTGAGCTACCGTTGCGTGTCCTACTGCTGACATATCTCTTAATCTTTACTTTTAATTGTTCTTTTTTTCAACTACTGCTACTTCTACATCTTCTGTTTCCATAGGGGCTTCTTCCAACTCAACAGGAACATTTTGTTGCGTTTTTGGTTGTGCTGCCATGGTCTCTCCAAATGTTTGTTGTTCTTTCAACCAAGCATTGTAATCCTCTTCACTTTCCACAACTATCTTCATTTGCATGTTGTAGTGCCCTTGGCCACAAATCTTGTTACATAGCAAGTAATATTCAAACTCATAAGCATCTAAAGGCATTTCCCCTGCAGCCGCTAGTCCTTCCGATTTATCTTTTCTAATTTCGTTAATCCTACCCACTTTTTCAACCATATACTCACTTTCTCTAATTTCTTCAGAAGTAATTGTTGGTGTAAAACCAAACTGAGTGATCATACCGGGCACAACATTCATTTGTGCCCTAAAGTGAGGAAAATATGCAGAGTGCAATACATCTTGAGATCTAAATTTGAAGAGTACCGGTTTTCCTACTGGCAAGTGCAATTCATTGATAACAACATCATCATTGCCATAAGAATCACTCTCGTCTACCCCTAACTGATTTACTCCCTGAATAAAACGAACATTTGCTTTTCCAAGTGTATTATCTGCTCCAGCATAACGAGCTCTCCAAGCAAACTGGTATGCATAGATCTCAATAACTATAGGGTCTTCCTCTTCGTTGATATTCATAATATCGGACCAAGTGAACAATCCGTAGATAATCAATCCTGCCAATACTATTACTGGAATAATGGTCCAGATAAATTCCAGTCTGTCGTTATCTGCAAAGAACAATGCTTTCTTCCCTTTTTTCCCACGATACTTGTATGCGAACCAGTGCAGCAATCCTTGTGTAATCACTTGTACGAACATGATAAGCGCAATAGTGATAAACATCAAAGTATCTACTTCACTCCCGTGGGCAGAAGAAGCTTCCGGCAAATAGAATTTGCTGTAGTGCCAAAAACTATAGGCCATCCCCACATAGATAAAAATCATAAACCAAAGCATAAGCTTCGCTTGCTGCCTATTATCATTATCGTTAGCTATTTCAGAACTATCGGCATTGGAACCTTTGGACAGCTGAAAAATCTTGGACATTTGCCATATGGTTACGGCAAAAAGTGCTATTACAATGATTACTAAAAATACAGTCATTTTTTTATTTCTTCTTTAAACAATCTTTTATTAATAATGAAAATGCTTGCTCTCCTCAATAAACGGATTGCGTTTTGGCAGCAACGGAGCTTTTGTAAGTCCACGAAACACTACAAATACAAACAAGCCTGAAAACAGCAATAAAGCACTAATTTCAGGTATTCCTATAAACCATGACTCCCCAACCGTGGCTGGCATAATCATTACAAAAATATCCAAATAATGGCCACATAGAATGATAATCCCAGATATAATTACGAACAAATTAATTCGTTTATAGTCGCTATTCATAAGCAACAATACCGGGAATACAAAGTTCAATACCACCATTCCAAAGAAAGGCAAGTTATAGTCTTCTATTCTTGTTATAAAATAGGTCACTTCTTCCGGGATATTCGAATACCAGATCAACATATATTGAGAGAACCAAAGATAGGCCCAGAAAATACTAAAACCAAACATGTATTTTGCCAAATCATGGATATGGGAATCATTCACATATTCCAAATACCCTCTAGATTTTAAATATATAGAAACTAAAGCAATCATAGTAACCGCAGATACGATCAAACTTGAAAATACGTACCATCCAAACAAGGTACTAAACCAGTGCGGATCTACACTCATGATCCAATCCCAGGACATCATGGATTCTGTAACCAAAAAGAACACCAAGAACCCTGCAGCTAGTTTAAAGTTTGTTTTGTGCAACCTATCATCTGTGGCTTCATCCAATCTTAATGAGTTTCTTCTTATCAAATATCTAAAGATGTTCCAACCTGCTATGTAAATTGCAGCCCTTATCAATAAAAATGGCACATTTAAATATGCTGTTTTGTTCTGAATAAGTTCATCGTGAGCTACAACCTCTGGATCCATCCAAGTGAACAAATGGTTAAAATGGAAACCAGATAGTGCCAGAAGGATAAACATAATGATACTTCCCGGCAACAAATAAGCCGTGATTCCATCCATGACCCTAAACAATACAGGAGACCATCCTGCCTGTGAAGCTTGTTGAAGGGCATAAAAAGCCATTGTCCCAAGGGCAATCATAAAAAAGAAAAATGCAGCAATATAAACAGCAGCCCAAGGCTTGTTTTGCAATTGGTGCAATATATGCTCATAATGTTCATTATCGTGGCCAGCTTCTCCTACAGTCGCATCATGTCCTTCGGTAGGTTCTGGGTTAGCAAGGTGGGCATCGTTTTCTAAAACTGCAACCTCTTCGGGACCATCGTGTGCATCTGCGGCCATCATTTCCTTTACATCTTCTATAGTATCTGGGGCAGCAATAAAGCCGTAAACAAGGCCAATAGCTCCAACAACCATAAAAATGATTGCTGTTAATTTTAATCTACTTGATAGCGTGTACATATTAATATATCTAAGTGCAGTTATTTTTAGTTTGTACTTTCTTGGTCTTGTTCCGCATTGGCATCGGCACCTAAAATGGTTTCATCAGCATTTACTGCAGGAACTAGATTCTTTTTTACGGAAGCCGTATCACTTTGAAATGTTCTTTCAGGTTTTCCTTCCAAAGTTCCTTTCAACTTCATCACATAATGATCTATTTGCCAACGTTCTTCGATAGTTGTTTGTGAGGCATAAGACCCCATGGAGTTTATCCCATAGTACATAACGTGATAGATACTACCTTCCGTAATCGCCCTTCCCGCATCGTCATAACTAGGTACCCCCAATATTTTTTCCCGTTCTACCAAGATCCCTTTTCCGTCTCCTTGATCTCCATGACAAACCGCACAGTAAATTGTATACAATTGTTGCCCTGCAGCGATATTCTTTTCAGAATAAGGCAACGGGTTGGTTAACTGCGCTTTAGATTGCAAATAACCATCAAAAGAATTTTCGAAGCCGTAAGGAGTCCACCCTCTTGGGATGGTACCTTCCACCGGTAACTTAGCTTCTTGCCCATTTACAAAAATATCGTACTCTCCAAAAGCTTCGTAAGGTACAGGCTCGTACATATCGGGGAAATATTGATAGTTGGGCTTCTCTTTATTGAAACAAGAGGTAGCCGTAGCAACAACAAGGAATAAAACTATTGATTTATGAAATAAACTTTTCATTCTGTCTAATTAATTTTCAATTAATTTAATTTCAAGAGCTCCCGTATCGTATAAGAATTTGGAAAGTTCTTCTACACTATGGCTTGCCACATCAATTTCCATTAAGAAATGATCGTCTGTAGTTCGTACATCGGGGTTTTCGGCAGCTTTATAAGGCCATAATTTACTTCTCATATAAAAAGTAATAACCATAAGGTGAGCTGCAAAAAACACTGTAAGTTCAAAGATAATTGGCACAAAAGCGGGAGAATTCTGCACAAAGCTGAAACTTGGCTTTCCACCAATGTTTTGTGGCCAATCCTCTATCATCATATAGTTCATCATTATTATTGATACAATCAAGCCTATTACTCCATATATAAAAGAAGCTATTGCCAAACGGGTTGGCTCTAGCCCCATTGCTTTGTCCAAACCGTGAACAGGAAATGGTGAATAAATCTCAGAGATGTGGTAACGGGCGTTACGAACTTGCTTTACTGCTTGTAGCAATAAATCATCATCGGTATAAATAGCGTGTATTACTTTTGATGCCATCCTAATTAGTTATTATTATTAAGTTTTATTGCCTGAGCAACCCAATCTTCTCTTCTATTTTCCTGAGGGAAATTCTCTATAAGCTCATTCAACAATTCAAAATCCATTGATTCCAATCTGCTTACTTGAGCAAAAGTGTAAATTCCTACTTGGTGCAGACGTTGTTGCAATATGGGTCCAGCAGCTTTCAATTTGGTAAGATCGCTGGCGGTTTGAATTGCAGGATCGTACACCCCAATTCTGGAAAGCATTTGATCCAACTTATCTTTTTGAACTTCTGATGTTATTAATACGTCCGCATTTACAGTCCCTTCATGGCTATCGTTGGTACCCTTATTCATTTGGCGATGTAAACCATGAGCTTCATTTGCTGGAGGATCTGCCATAAAAGCCGAGTTATGATGATCTGCGTGATCTCCATGGTCTGCACGCAATTTCTTGTACATGGCTCCAGAAGATTTTAGGATTGTTTTTACTTCTGCTTGCGCAATCACTGGGAAAGAACGTGCATACAATAAGAACAATACAAAGAAGAATCCAATGGTCCCAATAAATATCCCAATATCAACGAATGTAGGCGAGAACATCGTCCAAGAAGAGGGTAAATAATCACGGTGCAAGGAGGTCACAATAATTACAAAACGTTCGAACCACATCCCGATGTTTACAACGATAGAGATGAAAAAAGAGAACATGATACTTCTTCTTAATTTTGGGAACCACATGAATTGGGGAGAGAAAACATTGCACGTCATCATCGCCCAATAAGCCCACCAGTAAGGCCCGGTTGCCCTGTTAAGGAAAGCATACTGCTCGTATTCCACGCCAGAATACCAAGCTACAAACAACTCTGTAATATAAGCGACACCTACAATAGAACCTGTAATCATGATTACAATGTTCATTAATTCGATATGCTGAACCGTAATATAGTCTTCAAGATTGGACACTTTTCTCATAATGATCAAAAGTGTATTTACCATTGCAAATCCAGAGAATACCGCTCCAGCAACAAAGTACGGAGGGAAAATGGTGGTGTGCCATCCTGGAATTACCGAAGTAGCAAAGTCAAAAGATACAATGGTGTGTACCGAAAGTACTAAGGGGGTTGCCAATCCTGCAAGTACCAAAGATACTTCTTCAAAACGTTGCCAATCTTTTGCGCGGCCACTCCATCCAAAAGATAGAATTCCGTAGATCTTTTTGTTGAAAGGCGTAATTGCCCTATCCCGGATCATTGCAAAATCCGGAAGCAAACCTGTCCACCAGAATACAAGTGATACCGATAAGTATGTAGAAATTGCGAATACATCCCAAAGCAATGGAGAGTTAAAGTTTACCCATAACGAACCAAACTGGTTTGGTATTGGCAATACCCAATATGCCAGCCATGGACGACCCATATGGATAATTGGGAATAAACCTGCTTGCATTACAGAGAAAATGGTCATTGCTTCTGCAGACCGGTTAATTGCCATTCTCCATTTTTGACGGAACAATAGTAATACCGCAGAAATAAGGGTTCCTGCGTGCCCGATACCTACCCACCAAACAAAGTTGGTAATATCCCAGGCCCATTCCACAGTCTTGTTTAATCCCCAGGTTCCAATTCCTGTAGAAACGGTATAAATTATACAACCTAATCCCCAAAGAAAAGCGACCAGTGCAATAGAAAAAACTATCCACCAGTGTTTGTTCGCCCGACCTTCAACAGGTGCAGCCACATCTATGGTTACATCGTGATAGCTCTTGTTCCCGGTAATTAAAGGCTTTCTAATAGGTGCTTCGTAATGAGACATATCCTTTTATAATTGATTCTTTACTAATTTTAATTTTTAAGCTTCTGAAGTATTTCTAACCTTGGTTTGATACATCACATTTGGCTTGGTTCCAACAGATTCCAATAAGTGATACATTCTCTTATCTTCAACTTTGGTAAGAATTTTAGCTTCCTTATCGTTCACATCCCCAAAGACCATAGCGCCTTTATCACATGCTGCAGAACACGCTGTATGGAACTCTCCATCTTCTATGACCCTACCCTCGCGCTTAGCATCAAGGATCGTTTTCTGTGTTTTTTGAATACACATAGAACATTTTTCCATAACACCTCTAGAACGTACAGTAACATCTGGGTTCAATACCATTCTACCTAGGTCATTGTTCATATTATAATCAAACTCATCGTTCTTGGCATATTTGAACCAGTTAAAACGACGCACTTTATAAGGACAGTTGTTTGCACAATATCTCGTACCCACACATCTGTTATAAATCATTTGGTTTTGACCCTGACGACCGTGGGATATTGCCGCAACAGGACAAACAGTCTCACAAGGTGCATGGTTACAATGTTGGCACATTACCGGTTGGAAAACCACTTGAGGATTATCTGCTGGGGATTCCATTTCTGCTAGCTGAGACAAGGAATCTCCCAATCCAGAAATATCTTCTTTCTTTTCTATATCTTCTGTAAAAGTATCTTCAGAAGAATAGTATCTGTCTATACGCAACCAGTGCATATCCCTAGATTTTCTGATCTCTTGTTTTCCAACAACAGGAACGTTGTTTTCAGAATGACATGCAATTACACAAGCCCCACATCCGGTACACGCATTTAAATCTATTGAAAGATTGAAGTGATGTCCTATTCCCATATCAAAACTCTCCCAAAGATCCACTTCTGGCGAAGTTACCGGGGTTTCAATATGATTTAAAGAAACTTCCGGAATTTTGTTATACGCATTTTTATCTTTGGTATTGAAGATCTCCAAGGTAGTCTCCTTGATGATATCCCCCCTACCCATAAGCGTGTTTTGCAACTGAACGCTTGCAAACTCATGAACCCCAGCAACTTTTTCGATATTTACATACTGAACAGTACTGAAATCTTTATATAGCGGATAAGCATTAACACCTACCTGCATTTCCTTTTGAATTCCTTCTTTCTTCCCATAACCCAGCGCAAGACCAACAGATCCCTTTGCCTGACCAGGCTGAATAAGTACAGGAACATTTTTCAACTCCACTCCATCCATTTTAATGTTCACATAGCTACCGTTTAAGGCTCCATTTGCAACATTTTCATTTATAAGCTCTAACTTATCTGCATCTTCCCTGGATATTGTTAAGTAGTTGTCCCAAGATGATCTTGTAAGAGGGTCCGGCATTTCCTGCAACCAAGGGTTGTTGGCCTGTTGCCCATCTCCCATAGATATTTTGGTGTAAAGGCTTAACTGAAAACCTTTACCTTCTGAAGCTGCGCTTAGATTACGAAGAGCAGCACCTGTATTGATTGTGCCTCCAACAAACCCTGGAGCAGGAATTGCACCTGAAGCAGGAGCAGTTCCTTCGAAAACACCGTCATGCAATGCAGTGTTCCAAGCATCTGTCCCTAAAGAGCTCCAAGTTTCCTTGATGTATTCGTAATAAGATTTATCAGCTCCAGTCCATTTTAACAAACTATCTTGAAATTGTCTGGTATCAAACAAAGGTTTGATAGTAGGTTGCATCAAGCTGAAATTGTTCTTAGTGAATTGAACATCTCCCCAGCTCTCTAAGTAATGGGGCGTAGCTGCGATGAACTTGCACAATTTAGCCGTTTCATCTTCCTTCATGGAGAAAGCAACAGAAACTTCTATATCTTTTAATGCTTTTACAAATTCTTTTGAATTAGGCAAACTATACACTGGGTTCACCCCTGCAATTAAAATCGCACCGATGCGTCCATTCTGCATATCTTCTACCAACTTGGTAACAGCAGCTGCACTCCCTTGGCGGGTCATTTTTGGATTGGCGGTATCCATCACTTGGCTACCTAAAGCCTCATTGATCGCCAATACCAATGTCTGGGCATCTACATCTGTAAGCCCGGAAACAACTACTCCTTTACTTCCTGCTTTTCTTAATTGTGAAGCAGCTTTTACCACCGCATCGTCCAATTTACCAGATAGCTCACTGCTAGAAGAACCCCCAGCAATATAACCATATAACGCAGCTAAAACAGCACGTTGCTGTGCCGGAGTAACAGGGATACGTTTATCTGCATTTGCACCAGATAGAGACATATTAGATTCAAACTGAATATGGCGAGACATTTTACCATTTTCAGGAATTCTTGTCTTGGCATAACCAGCATCATAACCACCACCTTGCCAATCTCCCAGAAAATCCGCACCTACGGAAACAATAGTTCCAGCTTTGGAAAAATCGTAATTTGGCAATGCCCTGGTTCCGTATTTAGCTTGAAAAGCACTTAATGCAGCATCTTCCGAAACTGTATCGTACACAACGTGCCGAACATCCCCAAATTTACCAGAAAATTCATTTATTAATTTTGAAGTAGAAGGACTCGCAAATGTTTGAGTTAAAAGAGCAAGCTCTCCGGTCACTCCTTCTAACGCAGCACCTACCTGAGCATCAAAATCTTCCCAAGACACATTCTGGCCATTAACCATTGGCCTTTTTACCCTTTTACTGTCATATAATGAAAGTACAGAGGCATTCACTCTTGCGTTTGCACCAGATCTTCCAGCGGACAATGTATTGTTATCAATTTTTATTGGACGTCCTTCGCGAGTCTTCACCAGTACGCTAGAAAAATCAAAACCATCTGCAATCGTAGTTGCATAATAGTTTGCAATTCCAGGCACAATTCTTTCCGGCTGCACTAAATAAGGAATGGATTTAATAACCGGACCTTCACAAGCCGCCAAAGAAGCCGCTGCCGTACTAAAACCCACATATTTAAGGAAATCACGACGAGTTGTGGAAGAACTACTTAAAGAACCCTTATCTCCTAAAAACTCATCGGTAGGGATTTCTTCTGCAAACTCTTTTTGTTGGAGCGTCTCAACAATAGAGCTGTTTTCATTTAGCTCTTCAACACTTTTCCAGTATTTCTTGTTTGATGACATATATATCTAGATATTACTTCTTAATTAATTACCCGATTGCCCAGGCCTGACTTTTTATTAATAGTGACATTTTGCACATTCCAAACCACCTAACTGAGCAGCAGTCAATTCCTCTACTCCGTATTTTTTGGACAACTCTTCGTGAATCTTTTCGTAATATTCATTTCCAGCCATCTTCACGTTGGTCTCTCTATGGCAGTTAATACACCACCCCATAGTTAAAGGAGCATCTTGATAAACAACTTCCATCTCCTGGATTGGGCCATGACATTTCTGACAATCGATCCCCGCAACAGAAACGTGTTGTGAGTGATTGAAATAAGCGAAATCCGGCAAGTTGTGAATTCTAACCCATTTTACCGGCTTAGTTTCCCCAGTGTAAGCCTGATTTTCAGGATCCCAACCAGTCGCATCATAAAGTTTTTGGATTTCTTTATCGTAAAATTCTTTAGAATACTCATCTGTAGCTGTAGATTCTGCAACTTCCCCAATCGATTTATGACAGTTCATACAAACATTTAAAGATGGAATCCCTGACTGCTTTGAAGTTCTCGCAGAAGAATGACAAAATTTACAATCTATCTGGTTATCTCCCGCATGGATTCTATGGGAATAATGTATAGGTTGTATAGGCTGATATCCCTGATCCACTCCTACTTGCATAAAAAATCCATACACCAAATATCCACTGGCAAGTAAAACAATTACCGCAGTTACCAATACTAAAAATTGATTCTCCACAAAAGATTTATAAAGCGGTTTTCTTTTTTCCTTAACAGGAAGCTCCACCCCACCTGCAGCAGCAAAACTTCTAAGTGTCTTGTTCACCAAGAACAGCACAATTAGTAGCATGAACAATACAAATGCCAGTATAACAAGAATCACATTGTTTGAAATCCCTCCTCCAGAACTCTCACCGCCACCCGATACCCCATCAACGGCCGCTACAGGAGTTGGTTTAGGCTGCTCTACATACGCAAGGATATCTCCAATCTCCGCCTCGGATAATTGAGGGAAGGCCGGCATTGCCGTTTTGTTGTACTCTTCGTAAATAGCAACTGCCTGTGCATCTCCAGAGGCAATCATTCCAGCTGAATTATGGATCCATGAATCTATCCATGTCCTAGAGTATTTATCTGACACTCCGTTAAGAGCTGGCCCGATAGATTTAGAATAAGGTTTGTGACATGCTGCACATAGCGAATTGAATAATGCTTTACCATTTGCAGCATCCCCCGAGCTGGGTTCTGTAGCCTGGACCTCTGAAGACTGCTCTGCTCCAGCTGGAACTTGAGCCTCCTGGGCATAATGTAAATTGGTAAATGAAAGCAGAAAAACCACGGAAAGCAGTAGTAATCTGGAAGTTGAATGGCGGAATTTCACCTTTTTCATATTGTAAGTTGAATTAACGTCTTATGTTTGGCACGATATTTTATAACTATTGCTTATATAAAACTATAAAAAACAGACATCGCACCCCTAAAATTCAGGCACAAAAGTAACACTTAAAGTCGATTTTGGAAATGTTGCAGAAGTGTTAACACGTAATTTATAATAGTTCTAAATAATAAATACGCACCTTAATCAGTTATTTAATTTTACTTTTACACCAAATCTTTTTATAATGAGAATATTAAAAATTAAAGATTGTTTTTTTATAGGCGTTTTCCTCTTCGGAATTCAGCAAATTGGAGTAGCACAAACAGGGAAAGTTAACATTCAGCAGGACTCAAATATCCCTAATTTACTAGAGATAAAGACGGCAATGACCAAAGACGGAAAGCTTGGGGAGCGTTACAAGATCCAATTATATTATGGCGACAACAATTCTGCAAGTGATGTGATAAAGAAATTTAGGTCCCAATATTCCGAATGGCCTTCTCAAATAATCTACGAAACACCAAATTACAAAGTATGGATTGGGAATTTTAGGAACCGTTTAGAGGCAGATCGTGCGCTTATAAAGATAAAAGGTGATTTTCCTTCAGCATTCATACCAAAACCACAACGGGGATGATTAAGTTGAATTTTTTGCCGAAGTGGATATTCTAGAAATTTTAGCCTCATAGAAATATGAGGCTTTTTTATTGGAAGAGTTCCGACTTGTCATTCCGACGCTAGGAGGAATCCCATTTGGGTTCCCTAAGATTCTTCGCTCCACTGCGTTGCGCTCTGAATGACACTTTCGCTCTATGTCATTCCAGTGCTAGGAAGAAACTCATTTTAAGGTTGAGAAGTAATAGAAGGCTTTTCGTCTACGCTAGCATTGATGTGTTTTTATTTATTCGTGAATCCAAGACCCTGAAACCAGTTCAGGGTGACGATGGGGAATTGTCGTCATGCTGAACTTGTTTCAGCATCTGGACAAAAGAAAAAAAGATCCTGAAATAAATTCAGGATGACATTCAAAGGATGTGTCATTCCCACGGCAGGAGGAATCTCTTTTAAATAGAGGTACCGCTTCATTGGGATTCTTCACTTCGCTGCTCTCGTTCAGAATGACACTTCTATCTTTTGTCATTCCAACGTCCCGTATCGGGATGAGGCAATCTATTTCATTATAGGAATATAAAAAAGACCCTTCTACAAAAGTACAGGGTAACAGTTTAATTATCCAATATCTAAAAGCAAAAAAGGCTGTTGGGATTTAATCCAAACAGCCTCTTTTTAAATTTATAAGAATTACTCCTACTTCTTCATTTTCTTCTTCACAGCAATCTCCCTATATCCTTCAATTATATCGCCTTCCTTAATATCGTTGTAGTTTTTGATCTGCATACCACAATCGTATCCTTTGGCAACTTCTTTTACATCGTCTTTAAATCTACGCAGGGCAATTAGCTCACCTGTGTGAACCACAACTCCATCACGAATCAATCTAATTCCTTCATTTCTAAAGATCTT
Source organism: Gillisia sp. Hel_I_86 (assembly GCF_007827275.1). Lineage (NCBI taxonomy): Bacteria > Pseudomonadati > Bacteroidota > Flavobacteriia > Flavobacteriales > Flavobacteriaceae > Gillisia > Gillisia sp. Hel_I_86. The sequence goes on from NZ_VISE01000001.1 coordinate 793,447, forward strand.
CCCAGCTGTTACCATACAACCTGCAATCGTTCCAATTTTGGATATCTTGAACAGTTCCCTGATCTCTGCAGTACCCGTGATCTCTTCTTTCATTTCTGGGGATAACATTCCCTCCATTGCATCCCTAAGATCGTTGATTGCATCGTAGATAATAGAATATGTTCTGATATCGATTTCTTCCTTATCTGCAATTTGTCTCGCATTTCCCGCAGGACGCACATTAAATCCAATAATAACCGCATCTGAAGCCGAAGCCAATAACACGTCACTCTCGGTAATAGGACCCACTCCTTTATGTATGATGCTTACTTGAATTTCTTCTGTAGATAATTTCTGGAAACTGTCGGTCAATGCTTCTACAGAACCATCCACATCCCCTTTCAAGATAATATTGATCTCTTTAAATTCACCAAGTGCAATACGTCTTCCAATTTCATCCAATGTAATGTGACGCTGTGTACGAACAGATTGCTCACGTTGTAATTGCGTGCGTTTCGCTGCAACATCTTTAGCTTCACGCTCATCTAGCATTACCTTGAATTTATCACCTGCTTGTGGTGCGCCATCCAATCCTAAGATCGAAACCGGAGTAGAAGGCCCTGCCAATTTTACATCTTTCCCTCTTTCATCCTGCATTGCCTTGATCTTACCACTATTGCGGCCAGCCAACACATAATCCCCTACTTTTAAAGATCCTTCTTGTACCAAAATAGTAGAAACATATCCCCTACCTTTATCCAAGAATGCCTCTACCACAGTACCTTTTGCAGGTTTATCTGGATTAGCCTGTAATTCCAGGATCTCTGCTTCCAGCAATACTTTTTCAAGTAATTCCTTAACGCCCAATCCTGTTTTGGCAGAGATATCGTGAGACTGAATTTTACCACCCCAATCTTCTACAAGAAGGTTCATGGCAGCCAATTTTTCTTTTATCTTTTCTGGGTTCGCCGTAGGCAAATCAGATTTATTTATTGCAAACACAATAGGCACTCCCGCCGCCTGAGCATGAGAGATCGCTTCTTTTGTTTGAGGCATCACATCGTCATCTGCTGCAATTACAATAATTGCAATATCCGTTACTTGTGCACCCCTTGCACGCATCGCGGTAAAGGCCTCGTGACCAGGAGTATCCAAAAATGCTATTTTTTGACCTCCACTTAATTCTACCCCGTAGGCACCAATATGCTGTGTGATTCCACCGCTTTCACCTGCAATTACATTTTCTTCACGTATATAATCCAATAAAGATGTTTTACCGTGATCTACATGTCCCATCACCGTAACGATTGGTGCTCTAGGTTTAAGATCTTCCGGCTTATCTTTTTCTTCTTCTGTTGCTATTTCTATATCTGCAGAAACAAATTCTACTTCATAATCAAATTCACTGGCAACGATAGATAAGGTCTCCGCATCTAAACGCTGATTCATCGTTACCATCATTCCAAGAGACATACAGGCTGAGATGATCTTGGTAACCGGCACATCCATCATGGTGGCAACTTCACTTACAGTAACGAACTCGGTTACTTTAAGGACCTTGTTGTCCAACTCTTGTTGTGCAGCATCATCTTCTGTACGTTGACGGTGCTGATCTCGTTTTCCCCTTCTATATTTAGCTCCTTTACCTTTGCTGGATTTACCCTGAAGTTTTTCCAAGGTCTCCCTAACTTGTTTTTGAACTTCTTCTTCACTTGGCTCTTCTTTTACGATAGCTGGCCTAGATGGTCTTTTGCCTCCAGCACGAGACTTGCTAAATGTACCAGCAGGTGCCGCTGTTCCAGGCTTCACATCTTTACTGATCCTACGACGACGTTTTTTGTTCTTGTCATCTGCAACCTTTTTATCGTCCTTCTTTTTAACCGGTTTCTTGAATTTGGAAAGATCAATTTTTTCCCCGGTAAAGTTTGGGCCGTTTAATTTGGTGTAATTCGTTTTAAGCGTTTCATTTTCAGGATCTTTCTCCGCTGCTTCTTCACTTCCCACCTTTGCCGGCGCAGCATCGCTGCCAACTTTCGCTGGGGCCGTTTTTTCTTCGGCCTTTTCTTCTGCTGCTTTTGGAGTTGCGGTAGTTTCCTTGACCTCTTCTTTTCCTGCGGCTTTAGCTTTAGGTTTTTCAGTAGTTTCAGCCACTGGCTTTTCCACTTTTTTTGGTTCAGCTTTTGGTTCAACCTGTTTCGCAACTGGCTCCTCTTTAGCTTTCTCCTCCTTAGGCGTTTCTGCTTCTGGAGTTTTAGCTTCGGTTTTTTCAACCTCCTGCTTTTTCTCCTCAAATTTTTTGTCCAGGTCTATTTTTCCAACCTGTTTAGGGCCTTCAAGCTTAGTTCTGGCACTTATAACATCCTGCTTTTTTTGCTCCTCCTGCTTTTTGTCATCTAGCTCTTTCTCACGAGCTAAACGCAACTCCTCCTTCTCTTTGCGTTTTTCTTCCCCAACTTCTTTGGATTGCACTTTCTTGCTCTTATCTGTCTGAAATTGATCAGCCAAGACTTGATAAATGCCCTCAGAAATTTTCGTGGTAGGACGCGCCTCTATTTCGTGACCCTTGGAATTTAAAAATTCCACAGCACGATCTAGCGAAATATTGAATTCGCGTAGTACCTTGTTTAATCGCATTGTTTTTGCTTCAGCCATAAATTGCCTCTAATTTAACCTCTTATTTTATATGTTATCAATTTAAAAAAAATCGATATTTATTCAAATTCATTTCTTAAAACCTGTATTACTTGGAGCACGGTCTCTTCCTCAAGATCTGTCCTTCTAACAAGATCATTCACATCTTGTTCCAAAATACTCTTGGCAGTATCCAAACCAATTTTTGCAAACTCTGCAATCACCCAGTCTTCGATTTCATCAGAAAATTCCTTAAGTTCCACATCTTCTTCTCCCCCATCCCTAAACACATCTATCTCATAACCTGTAAGTTGTCCCGCAAGCCTGATGTTGTGACCTCCACGGCCAATGGCTTTGGAAACTTCTTCTGGTTTAAGTATCACTTCTGCGCGTTTTGTCTCATCATCCAATTTAATGGAAACAATTTTCGCCGGACTTAAAGCCCTGGTGATAAATAATTGATCGTTACTGGTATAATTGATAACATCAATATTTTCATTGCCCAATTCACGCACAATGCTGTGGATTCTTGAACCTTTCATTCCCACACATGCTCCCACAGGATCTATTCTATCATCGTAGGAATCTACAGCAACTTTTGCTTTTTCTCCAGGGATACGAACCACTTTTTTAACTGTGATCAATCCGTCGAAAACTTCTGGAATCTCCTGTTCGAACAATTTCTCAAGGAAAACCGGAGCGGTGCGCGACATAATGATTTGCGGCTTGCTTCCTTTTAATTCCACACTTTCAATAATCCCTCTTACATTTTCTCCTTTCCTGAAGAAATCTGAAGGAATCTGACGATCTTTTGGAAGTATGATTTCATTCCCTTCATCATCCAACAATATAATTGCCCTATGACGAATATGATGCACTTCTGCAGTATAAATCTCTCCTTCAAGATCCTTAAACTGCTTGTATATGTTTGTATTATCGTGTTCGTGAATCTTAGCGATCAAATTCTGGCGCAATGCCAAAATAGACCTTCGCCCAAGATCCATTAATTTAACTTCTTCAGATACATCTTCACCAACTTCAAAATCTGGCTCAATCTTTCTAGCCTGAGTAAGTGATATTTCTTGATTTGGGTCTTCCACCTCTCCATCTGCAACAACCACTCGGTTTCTCCAAATCTCCAAATCCCCTTTATCTGGGTTCACAATGATATCAAAGTTATCATCTTCCCCATATTTCTTCTTTAAGGCACTTCTGAAAACATCTTCCAAAATTGCCATTAAAGTTACTCGATCTATCAGCTTATCGTCTTTAAATTCTGAAAAAGACTCTATTAAAGCGATATTTTCCATATCAAATTATTATTAAAATGTTATCACAACTTTAGCTTCCAAAATGTCTTGAAATGCTATTGTAGCTTCTTTATCTACGGTCACCTTTCCTTTACCAACAGGCTTTGGCTCTCTAGCTTGCCAAGCAATGCTGATTCCATCTTCTGAAACCTCCTTTAATTGCCCTTCAAATTTATTGGATTTTGTTTGGACAGCCAGTGTTCTTCCGATATTTTTTTTGTACTGTCTCGAAAATTTCAAAGGCGCTGCCGCACCCGCTGAAGCAACTTCCAAAGAAAAATCGAGTTCATCTTCATCCAATTCCCCTTCCACTTTTCTACTTACCGCCACACAATCGCTTACAGTAACCCCATTATCCCCATCTATCACAATGCTTATGTGATTTTGATCGGAGATATTCAAGGCTATTAAAAATAAGGAATTATTCTCTTGAAAGGCTTCTTCCAGTAAATTTTCTACTCGGTCCTGCAACATAATGTTTATAAAAAGAGGGGACTTTTCGTCCCCTCGCTGTATTTATTTTCGTTTCAACGCTGCAAATATAATAAAAATTATTGAAGAATTGAAACCACTTTGTAAATGAAATTTTATTCGTAATTTTAATAATACAATCATTTTTAAAGCTTTACTATGAAAAGAATCCTTGTCCCAACCGACTTTTCTGCGCAAGCGGAAAACGCATTAAAAGTAGCCGCTCAATTAGCGAACCGCTTTAATGGCGAAGTCTTTCTCTTGCACATGCTGGAACTACCATTGCAATTGGTGGATCCGGTGAGCGGTAGTGGCACTCAAAACCTGCCCGAGGCATTGTTTTTCATGAAATTAGCCAAAAATAAATTTAAGAAACTTATAGACGCCCCATTTTTAGAAGGGATTAAAGTTCATGATATCGTCCAATTCCATCAAGCTTTTGACGGGATCATGGAAGTGAGCAAAGAACATAATTGTGATCTTATTGTAATGGGCTCCCATGGATCTAGCGGACTTAAAGAGGTGTTTATTGGATCCAACACAGAAAAAGTGGTTCGAAATTCCACTATTCCGGTATTGGTAATTAAAAATGAACACGAAGAATTTGACATTAACAGCTTTGTATTTGCAACAGACTGTGACCTGGAACATAAACACACTTTAAACAAGGCCATCCAGTTTGCCAACAAGATCAATGCACATTTGCATTTGGTCTATATTAATACAGCCAATAATTTTAAAACAAGCATAGAGGCCACTCAATCACTTAACGATTTTGTGAAAGGGGCAGATTTACACCATCACAGCCTCAATGTGTACAATGATGTTACTGTGGAAAAAGGTATTCTTAATTTTGCGAAAGGCATCAATGCAGGCTTAATTGGTATTAGCACTCATGGCAGAAAAGGATTGGCACATTTCTTTAATGGCAGCATAAGCGAAGATCTGGTGAATCATGCCAACCAGCCAGTGGTAACCTTTAAAATTTAGATAAAGCTCTTGAGCGCTCCATTACGAATGCACAACCAAAGAAAATTCCAAAAGGATTTTGTTTTATCCCTAACAGCCGAAATATTTTTTTGATTCATTTTTTTAGTGGTGACATTGTTCTTCAAAATTAAATTGGCCAATCCAGAGAGGAGTTTGTTTTTTTTCTCACCATCTTTTTTAAGCACTTCTACTTTAAAATCGTGATATTGTAAGCGAGTGTCGCCCAAAGCGTTATCATTATTCCCAAAGAAATTAAAATGCATGGAAGAGATCTTTCCTTGAACTTCTATATTTAATGCCGGTTTTAAAAATGAATTCATTGCCCCAGCAGATAAACCAGCCAAATTTCCAGAAAAGTTGAATTTATCTTCGGGGTCTTTTATATCGAATTCCATATTGAAATTCAATTTGGATTCACCCATAAACTTGGTTTTGGCTTTTATGGTCGTTAGTGGGAAATCTTGTGCTTCCATATTTAAATTGGACACATTTGCAATAGTGACCTCCAGTTTAGAAAACGTCACTTTTCCCGGGGGTTCCCCTGCCCTGGATTTTTCTTCATAAACAAGATTGGAATTGGAAATTTTGACCTCATCAAATTTCAATTTTGTTTCTAGATCCCTCAATGCCTTACTGTACAATGGTTTTATTGTATTATCATCTGGCAAAAGTTTGTTTCTGTAAATATGGAATTTTGCTTTATCAATCTTCGTTTGACCACTTTCCAGTTGCAGTTTATCCCCATTGAACCCCCAATTGAAATCGGTCATTTTTATTCTAGGGATCTTAAGGTCAAATCTATCATTTTCCACTCTTTGTCTTTTATCAAATTCGGCTTTGCTGTATTTCGGGATAATCCTGAAATCGGAAATATGGAGCCTGCCTTTCTTCAGCTTTAAATTTTTAGCATGAAGATCGTGATTGGAATTTAAAGTATAAAACAAGGAGTCGCTGTTTAGCGAAACTTCACTGAAACCAAATGGGATTTTGTTTTTAAGGCTTTCTTCAGTTATATGAAGATCATAGATATCCATGCTTTTCAAAGAAACAAATAAGCCATCTTTAACCGTATCATTTTTTGATATTTTTAGATAGCCGTCTTGAATTACCAAATGCCTGATTTTAATATCCTCTTTAAAATCTTTTTTGGATTTTTCATCTTTCTGTTTTTTAAGGGTATCAGCTGGGGTTATTAGAATTTCGGGTTTTTTAAAAACAATTCTATCAAAGACAATTTTTTTGTTGGAGAAGTATTCTTTGTAGTCCAGATCTATTACGCGTAGCTCCTCAGAACTTATTGTGGCGCTTCCAAGCTTTAGTTTAGGGCTTGAAACCACCGAGCCACCACTAATAATATCTACCGTAATATCCTTATATTCCACATTAGAGTTTACCAACTCTTTTTCTATTGCAGCTTTTATTTTTTGCTTGACCAACTTATTTGCGAAAAACATCAAGCCCAATAAAAAAGATAACCCAATAAAAGTATAAAGTAAAATCTTGTATTTTTTCTCCACTATATTATCTACTTATAAAGCCAATTTACAAACCCGCAGGGTTTTCTTGAATCCTGTTGGGCATATTTTAACTAATTTATGTTTAAACTTCTGAAAATCCATACGTTAAATTTAAGTCAAAGTGTAATTTTTATCTTCAAATCACGACTTAGGGTATTATATTTGAAGAGTCTAAAATTAGAACTTATAAAAACTGTTACTTTCCTTTAAAATGATATTTAAATTAGCAATAAAAATTGTGTTTTTGGCCATCGAGATATTCCTTGGCTTTTACAGTTTGGTCATGACCGATAGTTTGGCAATAAAATTTTTATTTTTTGCTTTTACTGCCGTTATTGTGGCATTTGCTATTACAAAGTTTACAAATAGAATATTGCCTTCAGATATTGATTCGTTTCCTAGTGATGATATTGTTCCTGAAGAATATAGAGAAAAAGAAAATTTACCGTTAAATTAAATTATAGTTAAAGTTGTTGTTAAGATTGAAAGTGATAAGGACTATAATTTGGAAAATCCGATGAAATTAAATTCATCGGATTTTTTTACAATCATATATGAAGATCATTTGCATATCCGATACACATAATAAACATGAAAAATTAATACTTCCGGGTGGCGATTGTATAGTTCATGCAGGGGATTTCACAGAAGCAGGCACCAAAAAAGAAACCATGAATTTTCTGGAATGGTTTTCTTCAACTCCATATAAACATAAGATTCTTATAGCCGGTAATCACGATTTTTATTTACAGAAAAAATCTTATGAGTTAAATCAGTTAATCCCAACAAATATTCATTATTTAGAAGATAGTGGTGTAACAATTGGGCAGGTAAACTTCTGGGGGTCTCCTTACACACCTGGAGACACTAGCTGGGCATTTACAAAAGATCGGGGAAAACCAATTTCCAAACATTGGGACAAAATTCCTAAAAACACAAATGTTTTGATCACCCATAGCCCACCCTTTGGGATATTGGATGAATTGGACAATAAAACAATGATCGGTTGTAAAAATCTAGCCGAGAGAATAAGTGAATTAAATATCACCCATCATATTTTTGGTCACGTACACAATGACTATGGTACAGTGAAAACAGAAAGAACGACCTATATTAATTCTTCCTCTTTAGATAAAACTTATAGGTTAATAAATCCCCCAATTGCAGTAAAACATCGATAAAGATCCTATTTGGTCGTTAAAGGTTTTTAATAGTTAATTAATTGCTAATCAGGCAAGTATTAGGTTTTTGTTAACATTACGAAGTGTAACTTTACGCCATAATAATATATTTATATAAACATTAATGAACTTGATTATGCAAAATTTTAACTTGGATGTAATTCTAGATGATGTTAAAAATTTGATCTCGTATAGCATTACCAACAAAGATGTGGACAACTCCAAATTTGAAAGCCTTCACAAGGCAATAATCCAAAGATATTTTGACGCGAAAAATATCAGGATCGACTATATAGATCAAACCGTAGATCTTAAATTGCCAGTATCTAAAAATAAATTCACTCCTATTACTTTTGAGTGTTTGGATTTGGAGAGTTTTATAATATCTTGCATAAAGACAGATGAAAAAAGTCTTTATTTCTATCAGAATCTTCTTACACATTACAATATTGTAAGCGCGGCGTAAGAACAGAAATTCGCAGCAAGCAAAAACCCCAACGTTAACGTTGGGGTTTTTTGTTGATTAAAATTTCCAACATCCATCTACTAAACCCACAAATATAGTACAGTAGCTCCAAGATAAGCATAGGACGTAAAAGACCAAGTATCTTGGAATTAACAGGATTTTATTTCATTCAGCATACATTAAGCATAATTATCCCCAAAATATTCCCAATTGAATAATTATTTAGGGTGCCCTCCAAAATACTTCCATCTTATATCCACAAAATTTAATCTTCGCATTTCTTGGTTTTTTAGAACAAAATCCTAAAACCTGACAATCGTCATAATCTGGAATACATTTCTGTTGGAACTTTGTATAAAATTAAAAACCTAAAGTTATGAAAAATGCGAAAAACCTGTACCTGGCTCTTGGAAGCACTATGATCTTGTTTTTTTCCTGCCAAGTTTCCCTCGCGCAAACATTTAAAATCACTAATAGTTCCTCAGACGTGAAAGTAGAAGGAACATCCAATGTGCACGATTGGGAAATAACCGCCGAAGAACTTCAAGGCACCATGAGCGTAGAGATAATAGACGAACAACTCGTTAAAATTGAAAAGCTGGACTTTACTGTAATTGCTGAAAGCCTTAAGAGCGGAAAAGGAGGAATGGACAAAAACACCTATAAAGCACTTAAAACCGATAAATTTCCAAAAATCACTTATAACCTGGTAAAGGTGGACAATATTGATTGCACTTCCAGCAGTAAATGTAAAATTATTGCCAAAGGATATTTAACCATTGCTGGCACAAAAAAATCAATAGACCTTGTTTTTGACGCTAAGATAAATGACGATGAAATCTCCTTAACCGGCAGCACCTCTTTTAAAATGTCCACATACAATGTAGAACCTCCAACAGCCCTGTTTGGGACTATTACAACGGGGGACGAGGTAAAAATAAAATTTAAAACCGTATTCACTAAATAATTAAATATATAACCTTAAAAATTACCTAAAAATGAAAAATCTATTTCACTATTTAAGTATTGCGTTAATCGCTATATTCGGCTTGCAAATGCAAGCACAAACCCAAAGGGACCTAGACAATTTCAGGGACCCAGACCAAAGAGGAGTAAATATGTTTGAGGCCCCAAAGGACACAGTTTCTACTTTTGATGGTGTACATGTAAGGGTGGGTGGGGCTTCCACTATCCAGTTCCAGGCCCTGGATCATGAAAACTCAGGCGAAATTCCATTGGAGGAAATTGGGTACAACTTTAACCTGGCGACTGCCAATTTAGATTTGGACGTAGCACTTTACGATGGTGTAAGGATGCACTTAAGAACCTATCTTTCTTCCCAAAATCACACTAACACCTATGTAAAAGGTGGTTATATCCAGATTGATAAATTGGATTTTATAAGCAAAGGTTTTGCGAAGGGCATTATGGACTATGCCAGGATTAAAATTGGTCACATGGAAAACAACTATGGGGATGCCCACTTCAGAAGGACCGATAACGCGATGTCCACTTATAACCCATTTGTAGGAAACTATTTAATGGACAGCTTTACCACAGAGGTTGGAGCTGAGTTATATTTGTTCAAAAACGGATGGTTGGGAATGTTGGGTTTTACCAATGGTAAATTAAACCAAGCTGTAACAAATCCTGAAACCGTAAGCCCATCCTTTCTTGCAAAAATAGGATACGATAATTACCTTAATGATGATTTCAGGGTAAGGTTAACAGGATCTATTTACCATACAAACCAAACCGGTAGTGCCTACCTTTACAGTGGTGACCGCGCGGGATCCCGTTATTATAACGTAATGATACCTGTAGGTGGAGATAATTTTAGATCTGGAAGGATCAACCCGGATTTAAAAAATGAATTGACTGCCATAATGATCAACCCGTTCTTAAAATACAAAGGCCTGGAATTTTTCGGGATCTATGAATCTGCAACAGGAAAAAAATCATCTGAGTCTGATACAAGAACCTGGAACCAGTATTCAGGAGAGCTTATTTACAGGTTTGGTGCAAAAGAAAATTTATACCTTGGTGGTCGTTACAATGTAGCCAGCGGTGAACTCGAAAGCGGAGACGATGTAGACGTGAACCGTTTATCCCTTAGTGCAGGTTGGTTTATGACCAAAAACATCCTGATGAAGGTTGAATACATGAACCAGAACTACAATGACTATCCACTAACTGATATTCTTAATGATGGAAAAATCAACGGATTAATGGTAGAAGCAGCTATAAGTTTCTAAAAAAAGTTTGAATTAGCTAATAATAAGGTTGCCTTAAAAGTGTTTTTACGTAAAGACCTTTTTAGACAGCCTTATTTAAATTTATCACCATGAGAAGATTACAACTTACCTGGATAATGATTTTAGCCTGTACGAGTTTTTTTGCACAGAATGGTTTTGACAGTACCTCAATAGAAATTTTACCCAAAAGCCGCCTCACCATTACGGGAGATACAAATATCAACGAATTTTTATGTGAATTTAATACTGCCTTAATTTCCAAGAACAAACAAATTAAGTTTTATGAGGGAGAATCATCCATATGTTTCGAGGATGCTTTACTTAGGTTGGAGAATACTGGTTTTGACTGTGGGAACAAAGCAATAAACAAGGATTTCCATACCTTGATCCAAACAGATAAATACCCTGAAATAAGCCTTGAACTAAAAAAGATAACTTTTGAAGGTAAAAATCGTGCGGTGGCAGATGTTGTATTGTCTATTGCCGGTATAAATAAAGATTATAAAGTCCCCGTAGAAATCGTATCCAAAAATTCTCCATATTTTAAAGGTCTTTTAAAACTAAATATTGACGATTTTAACCTGGAACCCCCAAAGAAATTCTTCGGAATGGTGGTTGTCAAAAAAGAAATTGAGATTAATTTTAATCTAGCTGTCCTAAATTAGAACCTAAAAAAAACACCGATCTTCTATTGGTAAAAGGGAATTTATTTATCATGGTCCCTCCTATCGGGATAAATGCAGAATACGGATGAATCTCTAAGTAAAAACCACTTCTCGATCCAAATAAATAAGGACAGTGAAAAGAGATGGTCCGTTATATTCCTGGACAAAAAACAGATTATCTTTTTTATTTTGTAATTTTAATGTCCTTCGATCTAATTTAATGAATAATACATTTAAAACTAAACCCAAATGAAAAGCAATTTCAGTGAGATCATAAAAGGGGAAACCCTTACCCTGGTGGATTTTTATGCAGATTGGTGCGGACCTTGCAAAACTTTAGCACCTATTTTAAAAGAAACTAAATCCAGCCTTGGGGATAAAGTGAAGATCGTGAAAATAGATGTAGACAAAAATCAACCCTTGGCTGCGCAATATCAGGTTCGGGGAGTACCAACCCTAATGCTGTTCAAAGATGGGCAACAATTGTGGCGACAATCTGGCGTGGTGCCAAAAGCGGAGTTGGTAAGAATTATAGAATCGCATTCCTAAAAAAAGAACGTGAATAGTGAGAAGTTTTCAGAAAAACAAACCTTCCTTTTACACTTCTGGGTTCAAAAAATTATATCTTATTTTTCGAAAAACTCCATAAAACAAAAAACCCAAACTAAACAGTTCGGGTTTTCTATTGAAGTTGGCCTACTAGGGCTCCCCTCGACTACGCTCGGGACAGGCTTCTCGCCCAACAATATTAGGAACAAAAAAACCCAAACTAAACAGTTCGGGTTTTCTATTGAAGTTGGCCTACTAGGGCTCGAACCTAGACTCTTCTGTACCAAAAACAGACGTGTTGCCAGTTACACCATAGGCCAGTATTTCAATACGGGTGCAAATTTAAAACAAACTTTATTTTACACAAACATTTTTTAGGTTTTTTGTGAATTATTTTTTGTTTTCAGCTAATCTAAATGCAACTAAAAATATTCTCTTTTAAGTGCCGTTATAAATACATTCCTGTAATTATTCTTAAATTCGCCTCATCATACTCAATATACGCATAATATGACAGACTTTAACTTCGGTAAATGGAACAAAATACTAGGCTGGCTGGTATTTATAATTTCTCTTACTACGTATTGGTTAACCGTTGAACCCACGGCTAGTTTTTGGGATGCCGGGGAATATATAGCTACTGCGGCAAACCTAGAAGTAGGACATCCGCCAGGAGCACCGCTGTACCAAATGATGGGCGCCTTTTTCTCCACTTTTGCACCGGAAGCTGCCCAGGTTGCCCTTTTGGTTAATATGATGTCTGGCTTGGCCAGTGCCTTTACCATTCTTTTTATGTTTTGGTCTATAGTATTGTTACTTCAAAAAGTTACTGGTCCGGTAGTAGGTTTAAGCGATAGCAAAAAAATTGCCATTTTAGGAAGTGCCTTGGTTGGTTCTTTAGCTTTTACCTTTACAGATAGCTTTTGGTTTAATGCGGTAGAGGCTGAAGTATATGCCATGGCAGCCTGTATGATGTCTATTTTGTTTTATCTAGGCTTGCTATGGGAACGAGATATGTTTGCACCTCGAGGGAACAGATGGGTGATCTTGATCTCTTTTGTAGTAGGGCTTTCCTTTGGAATTCACTTTATGGGACTTCTTACCATCCCAGCAATCGGTTTTTTATATTACTTCAAGAATTACAAAAAAATAACTGTTAAGAATTTTATTGTTGCCAATCTCGCAGTAGTGGCTGTTTTAATGTTCATTTTTAAACTATTATTACCGTATACCCTAACATTTTTCGCTACTGCTGAAGTTTTCTTTACCAATTCCATTGGCCTCCCTTTCAACTCAGGAACCATTATAGCCCTTTTAGTCATTGTCGCTGCTTTTTACTTCGGGATTCGATATACTTTAAAAAAGAATTACTATCAATTAAATACGCTGTTACTTTCTGTTCTGTTCATCCTGATTGGTTTCTCAAGCTGGACCATGCTTCCTATACGCGCGAATGCAAATACCGTGATCAATGAAAACAGTCCAGACAATGCTCGTGAGTTATTGGCCTATTACAACAGGGAACAATATGGGGAGACCCATTTATTTTATGGGCCACAATTTACTGAAATGTATAGTGGCCTAGATCCAGAAAACCCTTATTTGGACGATGCGCCTAACTACGAAAAAGACAGGGAACTTGGGAAATATGTTATTGTTAACGATTATAAAAATGCACGCCAAAATTTGGACGACAGTCATAAAACGGTACTTCCAAGAATGTGGAGCACGCAACATGCGGCTAATTATATGCAATTCACCGGTCCGCTAAAGTTCACGATCAAAGAGGGATATCAAAGCGAAGATCAGCTGCTAACTGCTATTGCTGAATTTAGAAAAAATGTTGCACTGGGAAGAATAGACAATGAAGATTATCACAATTTCCTTAATCAGTTTAGCGAATATCTTAACGTGGAAAAACCTTCTTTTGGATCTAACCTTAGCTATTTGTTCGAATATCAATTCGGCTATATGTACTGGCGATATTTCATGTGGAATTTTGTGGGAAGACAAAATGATGTCCAAGGTCAATATTCCGATATCAATGGAAATTGGTTAAGCGGAATAAAATTTATAGATGAAATAAGATTGGGCTCCCAAGACAATCTCCCTTCAGACATGAAGAATAATAAGGCTCGAAACACCTATTACTTTTTACCTTTAATATTAGGACTCATTGGACTTCTCTTTCATTTCAAAAGAGATAAAAAAAGCTTTTGGGTGCTTATGGTGTTTTTTCTTTTTACCGGAATTGCACTAAAAATCTATTTAAATGAACGCCCCTTTGAACCTAGGGAACGAGATTATGCCCTGGTTGGTTCCTTCTACGTATTTGCCATTTGGATAGGATTTGGGGTCTACGCAATCTTCGATTCCATCAAAAAATACCTGAAACCCTCCCTTGCTGCTCCAATAGCAATTGCTGCTTGCCTTTTGGCGGTACCAACTGTTCTAGCTTCTCAAAACTGGGACGATCACGATAGGTCCGATAGGTATTCTGCCTTGGCTATGGCAAAAATGTACCTGGATTCTGTAGATGAAAATGCCATTTTATTTACCATTGGGGACAATGACACTTTTGCGCTTTGGTATGCCCAACAAATCGAAGGCTATAGAAAAGATGTGCGCATCGTGAACACCAGCCTTTTTGCGACAGATTGGTATATCTCTCAAATGAAACGTAAGGCATGGGATAGCGACCCTATTCCTTCACAATTAGAACATAAACAATACCGTGCAGGAACCAATGAATTTGTCATGTATCAGCAGGTTACAAAAGATACCATGGCTATTAAAAATTGGATGAATTGGATTGCAAGTGACAATCCGGGAACTCAGGGGCAGCTTCAAAGCGGACAAGTAGTGAACACCTTCCCTACAAAAAACATCAGGATTCCTGTAGATAAAAATGAAGTTTTAAAAAATGGAATTGTATCCAAAAAAGATGCAGACCTTATTGTCGATAATATTTTTATTGAACTGGAAGGAAATGTGATCTATAAGAACAGGCTTCTAATGCTTGACATTATTGCCAATAATAATTGGGAACGCCCAATCTATTTTACAGGAGGCAGTTATGGAGACGACGATTATTTATGGATGAAGGATTACCTTCAGTTGGACGGCGTAGCATATAAACTGGTGCCAATCCAAACACCAATAAGCCCTCGTAATCCATATGAAATGGGTCGTGTAGATTCTGAAAAGATTTATAAGATTGCCAAGAATTGGGATTGGGGCAATATGGGTGACACTACAATTTATCATGATCCCGAGACAAGGAAAAATTCAATTACCTATAGAAGTAATTTAGGAAGGCTTATCGAGCAATTGCTTATTGAAGAAGATACTGCAAGAGCTAAGGAGATCATAGATCTTGCTATGGAAAAAATGCCAGTAGATTATTACGGATATTACACTCTTTTGGAACCTTATATAAATGGTTACTTTGAAGTTGGAGAGCCCGAAAAAGCAAAGGAACTATGGACTAAAATTGCCGAGAAATATCAAGAGAATTTAAAATATTACAGTGGCTGGGATGAAGAAAGGCAGTATAATTTTGCCGATGATATTATTACAGACATGGAACGATATCGTTCTCTAATAGATTTACTTTTTAGAAACGGAGAGCAGGAATTTGCTCGTAAGAAAGCTGAAGAATTTAACAACTACTTAAAGTTATTCCCGAGGTTCTATGATGATAGTGAGGAAGCGGAAGAAACTCCCACCCTACCTACGGACGCGGCAATAGAAAGTGAATTTCAAACAGAGCAAAGCTTACAAGATTTAGACAGTACGGTAGAATAATGGCTTAATAAAATGGCATATTTCAAAAACATATCTGCATTAGGGAGATTTCTATACCCTTCTCTTTTATGGAATATGCCTCGAGACCAAAAGTCGATATATTTAACTTTCGATGATGGCCCACACCCTGAAATTACACCGTGGGTACTAGATACGCTAAAGAAATATGATGCAAAAGCGACATTCTTTTGCGTAGGCGAAAATATAGAAAGACACCCGGAAGTCTTTAAAAATCTAATTTCTGAAGGGCATTCCCATGGGAATCATACTCACAATCATTTAAAGGGTTGGAGAATTTCTACGCCTCATTACCTAGAAAATATTATTGAAGCAGAAGCTGTTATTTCGAGATTTTCGATGATGAAATCAGATAAGGATAAACTATTTAGACCTCCCTATGGAAAGATTAAACCTTCTCAAGTTAAGCAACTACAATTATTAAATTACAAAGTGGTTATGTGGGATGCTCTTAGCGGCGATTTTGATACTAGCATTTCTACAGAAGAATGTTATTATAATGTGATAAGAGAAAGTAAGGCTGGCAGTATAATCGTATTTCACGATAGCCAAAAAGCAAAGAATAAGCTGAAAGTTGTACTACCTAAAGTACTTGAGCATTATAAAGAAAAAGGATATAATTTTAAAGGAATCTAAACATATTCCTTTAACAAACCAATGAGAGTATTGGCATCTTGTTCTCCATTTTGCCTCCATCTCATCTCTCCGCCTTTGTAGATCATAAGTGTTGGAAGGCCTTTCACTCTTAACGCTTCAGCTAATTGCGGATTTTTATCTACATCTATCTTAATAATCTTTGCCTTATCACCAAGTGCGGCGGCAACATCCCTAAGAACAGGGTGCATAGCAGTAGAAGCCTCATTCCATTCAGTATAAAAGTCTAATAAAACTGGAATGTTTAAATCTATTAATTCACCAAATTTCGACATAAAATTTAAAAGCTACGTTTAGGTTAGATCTTAATACCTTTATTTGTAATAAAATCAAATATACTAATTTCTTTGAATTATGCGGGCTTTGCGCCCTTTCGCAATTCTATCACAGATACTTCTGGCCAAATCCCTACTCTCCCTGGATACGCTAAATACCCAAATCCACGGTTAACATTAATGTATCTTCCAAACTCCTCGTAGATACCAGCCCAATTCTCATACCTATATTGTACAGGGCTCCATTTAAACCATCCCGGTATTTCGATCCCAAACTGCATACCATGCGTATGCCCGCTTAGGGTTAAATGATAATGCTTTTCGTCTTTTTTAATCTTCTCTTGCCAATACGAAGGGTCATGACTCATAAGGACTTTAAAATCTTGCTTAGCCAATCCTTTTCCTGCCTTATCTAAATCCCCTTTTTTCTTAAAACCACCAGCGCCCCAATTCTCCACTCCAATTAATGCGATTCTATCATTACCTCTCTCTAAAAAACGATGTTCATTAAGCAACAAGTTCCATCCCATCTTGGAATGTACATTTTTTAAGGCTTCAAGATTATTTAATCTAGCCTGATCGCTTTCCCAGGCTACATAATCTCCATAGTCATGATTTCCCAGTACAGAAAAAACACCATCCTTAGCATTCAACTTAGAAAAAGTCTCTATCCAAGAGTCCATTTCTGTGGCTTTATTATTTACCAAATCTCCCGTAAATAAAATAGTATCTGCTTTTTGTTCATTTACAAGGTCTATAGCATATTCTATTTTTTCTTTATTATCGAAACTACCACTGTGAATATCACTAATCTGAGAAATCCTATATCCATCAAAAGCATCTGGCAGATCTTCAAAATACAAAGTATAATTTAGCACTTTATAGTTATATTTTCCTTTGTACATACCATATAATAACGAAGCAAATGGTATAGCTGCCACCCCTAAAGCAATCTGACTCAAAAATGTCCTTCTGGATGGCATTTCAAAAGAAGACTGGGAAGAAAACAGCTTATTAAAACTTGCTACAACAATTCGTACTATATCTTCACCAAACATAAAAACGGTAAGCAAAATTTTACTCACCATGAATGCCAGTATGAATCCCATAGCATATCCCCTACTCCCATCAAAAGTGCCACTAGGACTTGGTTGAGAAAATTGGTAAATAAAATTCCCCAAAACAATTAGCGAAAGAATAATATAGGTAGTATATAAATAATTACTCTTCGTAAGAGTTTTAACCACCTGAAAAGCATAAATATCTACAAGAATATAAAAACAGATAAAAAGGAACCAACGCATGGGGCATTCAATTTTTTGCGAAGATACTTTTAATCACCGTTTTATGTTTTGATTTTAAAGATAAATTAACGCCTCATCTTGATTTAAAAAAAACATGAATTCTTGTTCATGTATGATCTCTTATATAGTATCACACTTCAAATTTGATTATGCCTTAATAAAATTTATATTTAGCACTTATAAAAAGTTGAAAGCTTGAAAAGAAAAAATTTCATAATTAAATCAATTATCGGGACTGCCGGATTAAGCTACTTTTCCAGTACACTTTCAGCATTTAATACTACTAAAACATTGAAAACTTCAGAAATGAGTAAAGAAAATTCAGATATATTCCCTTTAACTATCGCCACATGGAATTTCCCGAACGCTAGTAAAAGAGCAGGAGAATTATTAGCAAAAGGAACTACTGCGCTAGATGCTGTGGAACAAGGTGTAATGGTAGAAGAGGCCGATATTAAAAACACAACGGTTGGAAAAGGTGGCGCTCCAGACAGGGATGGAAATGTTACATTGGACGCTTGCATTATGTCGCCAAGCGGAGATGCAGGAGCAGTAGTTTATTTAAAACATACCTTTAAGGCAGCTTCTGTTGCTAGAAAAGTAATGGAAGAAACCCCACATGTGATGCTTGCTGGTGAGGGTGCCGATTTATTTGCTGCTCAGCAAGGCTTCGAAAAAGAAGAATTATTTACTGAAAGCGCCAAAAAAGATTACGAAAAGTGGCTAGTTAAAAAGGAATATAAGCCAATCATAAATATCGAAAATCACGATACAATTGGAATGTTGTGTATAGATGAAAATGGAGACTTAGCCGGAGCATGCACTAGTTCTGGACTTTCCTACAAAGTAAACGGTCGTATTGGAGATTCACCAATTATTGGCTCTGGCTTATTTTTGGACAATGAAATTGGCGGTGCCGTTGCCACAGGAATGGGAGAAGCAATTATGAAAAGTGTAGGTAGCTTTTTAATAGTAGAACTAATGAGACAAGGAAAATCACCACAAGAGGCTTGCGAAGAAGCAATTAATAGAATTATTAAAGCAAATCCTAATTATAAAGAATTCCAAGCAGCATTCATTGCCGTAAACAAAAAAGGAGAAATAGGGTCTCATTGCATTCAAAAAGGATTCAGCTATGTGAAATTTCAATATGGTAAGAACGAAAATATCCCAAGTTCCTATAATTTTTAAACCCTGATGGAGGGTTTATTTCCAGTTATATTATCTTGGCTTGTCTGTTCCAGCCCAGTCGAGAACTTATTAGCTTAAATAAGAATTTCCCCCCGAGACTTCCTATCGTGTGGACACAATTATTTAATATTTTAAGGGATTAGCATTAATTTTACTCAAAAAATGAGAAGGGGGTTCACAGGCTTAGGGGATAAACGGTTGGTTTATCGGGGCAACAAGATTTTATCGGACCTGTTCAGCAAGAGCGTCCATTCGATCCGTCAGCTCAGCAGGAACGAATCAGACGCAAAGGCCGTTTACCGTTTTTTGCAGAACGATAGGGTCAGTGAAGGAGATATAGTAGAGAACTTGGTACATAATTGCCAGATGGCTTGTGCGGGCAAATTTGTTGTCTGTATCCAAGATACCACGGAGGTCAACCTAAGCAGCCATGGTAATAGGATCAATAAAGATGGCTTTGTGGGCACGACCAATGCGAAGAATTCCCAGGGACTGGGGTTCTTCATCCACCCAAGTTTGGTCTTGGATGCCGTGAGCGGCACCCCCTACGGCTATTCTGATATAAAGATCTGGAACAGGCCCTTGGAGTTCGCATCAAAGCATGAAAGACAGTACGGCAAGCTGCCCATAGAAGAAAAAGAGTCCTATAAGTGGATAGAAGTTTCCAAAAACACACAGGCCTCGCTAAGGGGCGTGGTAGCGGGAATGGTGATCGTACAAGATAGGGAAGGCGATATCTACGAACAGTTTGCAACCATACCAGATGCACAAACAGATCTATTGATAAGGGCCCGTACGGATAGGACCTTGGCGGATGGGTCAAAATTGTTTAGCTGCCTGGCGGACCAACCCTATCAAGGATCCTATGAGGTACAGGTGGATGCCTGTGCAAAGACCAGAAGAAAAAAAAGGATTGCAAAAATTGAAATCAGATATAAAGAGGTGGAACTTAAAAGGACCAGGGCGGCAAGCAAAGCAGTGGCACCCAGCATAAAACTATACCTGGTAGAGGCCAAAGAGGCGAACCGTACCGGGCCGGACAGGGTGTGCTGGAGGTTGTTGACAAGCCTGCCCATAGAGACTCTGGAAATGGCAGAAATGTGCGTGGAATGGTATAAGTGGAGGTGGACCATAGAAGAGGTGTTCAAGATATTAAAAAAAGAGGGCTACAATATCGAGGCGTCAGAGCTGGAGTATGGGTCATCGGTAAGAAAACTGAGCTTGTTGATAATGGAGGTCATCATCAAACTGTTCTTGATGCGGCTGGCGTATGCGGTACCAGAAGGAGAGATGAGCGCCGATAGCTGTTTCACGGAAGAAGAACAAACGTTTTTAGAGCACCAGATAATAAGACTGGAAGGTAGGACAGAGAAACAAAAAAACCCGTACAAGGAAAAAGGGCTAAAGAGATATGTTTGGGCGATAGCAAGACTTGGCGGATGGAAAGGCTATGAAAGCAAAAGGCATCCGGGCATAACGACCCTATGGATAGGATTGAAATATTTTAAGGCTGCCATGGAAGGGTGGACCATTCATAAAGATGTGTCCACACGATAGGAGACTTCGGGGCGCTCAACCTGACATATCTACTACGCACTGGAATAATAAAGAAGTTCATAAATCAATTTTCACTAACATACTTAACAAATATCCACCTTTTAAAATTTCAAAATCGGTTATTCAGCAATAACTTTGTAGCTTTGAGATTCGACATAAAACTTACCCATGGCAGACCAAAAACGCTTATTTCTACTAGATGCTTACGCTTTAATTTTTAGAGGCTACTATGCTTTTATTAAAAACCCTCGAATAAATTCCAAAGGATTAGATACTTCTGCAATAATGGGTTTTACCAATTCCCTTTTCGATGTAATTCGTAGAGAAAGACCAGATCATCTAGCTGTATGCTTCGATAAGGATGGGAGCCACGAGCGCACCGAACTTTATGCGGATTATAAAGCGAATAGAGATGCTACACCAGAACCAATTTCGATTGCAATCCCATATATTAAAAACATTCTACATGCCATGCACATTCCAGTGGTGGAATTACCAGGTTGCGAGGCAGATGATGTGATAGGCACCTTGGCAAAGCAAGCCGAAAAAGAGGGATATAAAACCTTTATGGTAACCCCAGACAAGGATTTCGCGCAATTGGTTTCAGAGAATATTTTCATGTACCGTCCTGCCCGAATGGGGAACGGAATCGAAATTCTTGGGATCCCTGAAGTCCAGAAGAAGTTTGGAGTCGAACGACCCGAACAAGTGATAGATTTTCTTGGGATGATGGGAGATGCCTCAGATAATATCCCCGGACTTCCCGGCGTGGGAGAAAAAACAGCAAAGAAATTCTTAGCTGAATATGGCAGTATGGAAGCACTTTTAGCAAATACAGATAAGCTAAAAGGTAAAATGAAAGAGAAAATTGAAGCAAATAAAGAATTAGGAATTCTTTCAAAAAGACTAGCGACCATACTTACAGATTGCGATGTACAATTTCATGCTGAAAATTATGAATTGTCCCATCCAGATGGCGAGAAAGTCCAGTTGTTGTTTGAAGAACTGGAGTTCCGAAGGTTGAAGGATCAGTTTTTAAAATTATTTTCAGGAGAGCAAACCACAACCCCAACCCAGGTTTCTGGAACACCTACCGCAAAAGCACAGGCAAAAGATCCAACTGCCGGAGCCGGACAATTTTCTTTATTTGGTGGCGATGCTACTGTTATTGAAGAGACTTCTAGCAGGAAAAGTTTATCAACTTCCGGGCATGTATACCAGAGCCTTACCAGCAATATGGCGATCGAAATGTTTCTGAAAAATCTATTAAAGCAAACCAGCGTTTGTTTTGATACGGAAACGACGAGTTTAAATCCGTTGGAAGCAAAATTGGTGGGAATTGCATTTTCTTGGGAAGCAGGAAAAGGGTTTTATATGCCATTTCCGAAAGATGATACGGAAGCGCAGGGGATAATAGAGAAGCTCCGCCCATTCTTTGAAGCAGAAGGAATTGAAAAGATTGGTCAGAATTTAAAATATGACATTAAAGTCTTAGCAAAATATAAAATAGAAGTAAAAGGTAATTTATTCGATACCATGATCGCGCATTATCTAATCAATCCAGATATGCGGCATAATATGGATGTGCTTGCAGAAACCTATCTCAACTATACTCCGCAATCCATTACCGAGCTTATTGGTAAGAAAGGAAAGAATCAAGGGAACATGAGGGATGTGCCTTTGGATAAGCAAACCGAATATGCCGTGGAAGATGCAGACATCACGCTTCAGTTAAAACAACATTTTCAACCAGAGTTGAAAGAAGCTGAAACCGAAAAACTTTTCAATGAAATAGAAATTCCGCTAGTTCGTGTGCTCGCCGATATGGAACTGGAAGGCATCAATCTGGACGAGAATTTCTTAAAATCGCTTTCTTCAGAATTAGAAAAAGATATCGCAACGCTGGAAAAGAAAATTTATGAAGATGCAGGAGAAGAATTCAATATCGCATCTCCAAAACAACTCGGGATCATTCTTTTCGAAAAACTGGAATTGGTCAAGAAACCAAAAAAGACAAAAACCGGACAGTATTCTACAAGTGAAGATGTGCTTTCCTACCTGGCTTCCGAACACGAGATCGTGAAAAGTGTGCTAGAATACAGAGGGCTTGTAAAGTTGAAGAATACCTATGTAGATGCATTGCCAAATCAGGTTGAAAAAACTACGGGCAGGGTGCATACAGATTATATGCAAACTGTTGCTGCTACCGGAAGATTGAGTTCCAACAATCCAAACCTTCAGAATATCCCAATAAGAACGGAAAGGGGAAGGCAGGTTAGAAAGGCATTTATCCCCCGAGATGAGAATTACACCTTATTAGCGGCAGATTATTCCCAGATAGAACTGCGAATTATTGCTGCCTTGAGCAAAGAGGATACTATGATCGAAGCCTTTAAAAAGGGAGAAGACATTCATGCTTCCACCGCTGCCAAGGTTTTTAATGTGCCCTTAGAAGAAGTAACACGGGAACAACGAAGCAATGCAAAAACAGTAAATTTCGGGATCATTTATGGGGTTTCTGCATTTGGCTTGAGCAATCAGACCGATCTTTCCAGAGGAGAATCCAAAGAACTTATTGAAACTTATTACGCTACCTATCCAAAACTAAAAAGGTATATGCAGGAGCAAGTGGATTTTGCAAGAGATCATGGATATGTACAAACAGTTTTGGGCAGGCGCAGGTATTTAAAGGATATCAATTCGCAAAATGCAGTAGTTCGCGGAGCTGCGGAACGTAATGCAGTAAATGCTCCTATCCAAGGAAGCGCAGCAGATATTATTAAATTGGCAATGATAAATATCCACCGAAAGTTAAAAGAAGGTAATTACAAAACTAAAATGCTTCTGCAAGTGCATGATGAATTGGTTTTTGATGCCTACAATGAGGAATTGCCCGAAATGAAGAAAATGATCAAGGCTGAAATGGAAAATGCCTTTAAGATGGAAGTACCTTTAGATGTAGATTTAGGGGAAGGTAGAGATTGGCTAGAAGCACATTGATGTATAATCCTACAAATAATTATCTATTTCGCAATATTTTACCGATAAAAGCATTAGATTAGGCGCTGAAATAATTTTTAACCACATTATTTAAACCTAACCTAATTATTATGAAATTAAACAAATTACTTTTTCCAGTACTAGCTTCTGGAATGTTACTAACAGTTTCTTGTGAAAAAGACAACTTCTCTGCAGAGCAGGAAGAAGCAGTAGTTGCTAAAGAACAATTATCTTTTGTTCCTAACGAAGTCCTAGTTAAATTTAAAGATGGAAAAGCAAGCACTAAAGCTCGTAGTAATGCCTTGTCATTAATTCAAGGGGTTGTTGTTGAGACTATCCAAACTAGTGCCATGAAATCTGCAAACAGAGACGAAGTACTTTTAGTAAGTTCTAAATTAAGCACTTTAAATGCAATTGCACAGTTAAAAGGAGTGGCTGAAGTAGAGTATGCAGAGCCTAATTTTATCTACCACCATAATGCAACCTCTAACGATCCAGCTTATACAAATGGTACACTTTGGGGTATGTATGGAGATGCAACCACACCTTCTAACCAATATGGTAGTCAGGCAGGAGAAGCTTGGGCAGCTGGAAACACTGGTTCTAACACAGTTTATATTGGAATTATAGATGAAGGTTACATGTACATGCATGAAGACCTAGCAGCCAATGCTGGAACAAATCCTGGAGAAATAGCAGGAAATGGTGTAGATGATGATAATAACGGATATATAGATGATGTATACGGTTGGGATTTCGACGGAAATGACAACAGTGTTTTTGACGGTATAGATGACGACCACGGAACTCACGTTGCGGGTACTATTGGTGGTGTTGGAAACAACGGAACCGGTATTGCAGGTGTTGCTTGGAATGTAAAATTAATGAGCGGTAAATTCTTAGGAAGACGCGGTGGAACAACAGCTAACGCGATTAAAGCTGTAGATTATTTTACAGGGTTAAAGCAAAATGGGGTAAATATTGTTGCTACAAACAACTCTTGGGGTGGCGGAGGCTTCTCTCAAGGTCTTTACGATGCTATTGACCGCGCAAACCAAGCAGGGATCTTATTTATAGCTGCTGCTGGAAATGAGACTAATAATAATGACTCTAATTTATCTTACCCAGGATCTTATACTAATAGCAATATTATTGCTGTTGCTTCAATTACAAATTCTGGAGGATTAAGTAGCTTTTCTAATTATGGTGCAACTACTGTAGATCTTGGAGCACCGGGATCTGGAATTTATTCTTCAGTCCCTACAAGATCTAAGGGTCAAATACTTTCTGGGTATGCAACATATAGCGGTACCTCTATGGCAACACCACATGTTTCTGGTGGAGCTGCACTTTATGCTTCTTCTTACCCGGGAGCTACTGCTGCAGAGATTAAAAATGCTATCATGAGTTCTGCAGTACCAACATCTTCCTTAACTGGAAAATGTGTTACTGGTGGGCGTTTGAACGTTAGCGGCTTCTAAAAATTAACTATATTTTATAAAATTAAGAGTCTTCAAAATTTGAAGGCTCTTTTTATTTACTTAATTCTGAATATTAATTCAACTAGTTAAGTAGCTTTTAACAAGAAAATACACTCTCGCCCTTTTTTTTAGTATCAAATTATCACATCATGCTAATGTATATTACTGTAGTTCTTTCGTCACTAATTTAAAATCCATAACAGTAAAATTGCACACTCCTAAATATATCTATCTTAAATACAATAAAAATGTAATGTCCTTTTTTGGCCAGAAAGGCATCCGGCCATCCATTTTATCACCTTGAACCTGTTTAAGTTTATGTTTTGAATATTCATTACATGTAGATCTTCAAAGGAATTCAGAAAGATGTCCTTTATTAGATTATGATACTTTACGAACAATCAAAAAAAAAGCCGGTCAATTTAATTGATCGGCTTTTTCATCTTAAAACTAAATATACTCATCCGCCTTTTTACCAGTAATAGAATTTAAAGTCACATCGAGCGCAGTCGAGATGTTTTTTTCATTAACTGGTAAGGTTGTGGGGAATTGTAAAACAAAAATTTTATATCCGTGTATATTCCAATGCCAAGATTCTGATTTTTGAGGCAGAGGTATCTCCTGGATCATTGACATACACATTAGATTCAGCTTTAGAAACATCGAATGCAAAAGTTGAAGTATTGTAATTAAGTGGTTTTCTTTGGGTGTATGCTGTACCATCTATTGTAATATCCATTAGAAGGTCGCTGCCTTCGATATCCCACGTGCCAAAATCAACCCTATTTTTCACACAAACAAATTCAACATTATTTGTGCCTCCATTAAAATCGAGACGTGCATTCGTTGTAGAAAATGTTCTATCCTGATTAAAAATTACTTTCATATCATTAAAACAAGAAGATTCATTTAATAGGTTGGTATCTCCTGTTCCATCCTTATTCAGGTCTACTAAGGTATCAGCCTGCATTGCAGAAAGATTCCATTCCCCCACAAGGTCATCGGGATTGATTGTAGCAGCAAAATTGCTTGTTTTAAAAGAAGAGTTAGGGTCGGCTTCACCTTCTTTACTACAAGAAAAAATTAATGGGATCAAGGCAAAAAGCAGGATGGTTTTCGGTAACTTCATAACGTAGGTATTTGATTTTAGGGCAACTAGAAGGCAAACATAAAGATTTTAAAAGGATTATTATGACATTATTAACACTTAAATTGCTATTTATCGCAAAATAATGCCTTTAGTCGATTAGAATACATGAGATATATTAACTCGCGGGCTGTTAATATATTTTATACAGACTTTTTTCAAATAAGCTTCGTTTATAAGGCCTTATTTTCAGCATTCAAAAGGCATTGACAACCAATGATTTCTGTTCTAATAAATTAATGGAGGTCTATTTGCATTCTGAATTTATAATTGTACATTTGCACCCCTGTTTTCCCGATAGATTTATCTAGGGGCAGGGAATGGAATGTTTAATAACAAGTAAAATTAATTAGTGTGGACACATTAAGCTACAAAACAGTATCGGCCAACAAGGCTACCGTGACCAAAGATTGGGTACACGTGGATGCTGATGGTCAGACTTTAGGTCGTCTTTCTACTCAGGTTGCAAAATTGCTAAGAGGGAAATTCAAGCCTAACTTCACCCCACACGTTGATTGCGGTGATAACGTAATTGTTACCAATGCCGAGAAAATCAACTTAACAGGAAAGAAATGGGATTCTAAAGAATACATTCGCCATACTGGCTACCCTGGGGGACAACGCAGTCTAACTGCAACCGAATTATTCAATAAAGGACCGGAAAGGTTAATTGAAAATGCGGTAAAAGGAATGCTGCCTAAAAACAAATTGGGCGCAGCTATATTCCGTAATTTAAAGGTATATGTAGGATCAGAACATGATCAATCTGCACAAAAGCCTAAAACTATCAACCTAAACGATCTTTTGTAATGGAAGTTATTCACAAAATTGGCCGTAGAAAAACGGCTGTTGCACGTGTATATGTTGGACAAGGAAAAGGCAACATTACTATCAACAAAAAGGATCTTAACGATTATTTCACTACAGGACCTTTAGTTTATAAGGTAATGCAACCTCTTAACATGACCGGGAACGAAGAAGCCTTCGATATCAAAGTTAATGTTTATGGTGGTGGTATCACTGGACAAGCTGAAGCTATCCGTCTTGCTATTTCTAGAGCAATGGTAGAATTGGACCCGGAAAACAGAGCTACTTTAAAGCCTGAAGGTTTAATGACCAGAGATCCAAGAATGGTAGAACGTAAGAAATTCGGACAGAAGAAAGCTAGAAAGAAATTCCAGTTCTCTAAACGTTAATATCATTGGGCATTGCCCGAAAGTTCATTTAAAAATTAAAATTTTTGTTGTTGCTCCGGTTGTTTATCGGAGGTTAGTTTAGCATCTAAACCACGCCTTAGCGGGGTTGCTATCTCAACAGAACGTAAACTATTACAAAAATGGCAAACAAAGTAGAAGTAAAAGAATTACTTGATGCAGGTGTGCATTTTGGACACCTTACAAGAAGATGGAACCCAAACATGGCCCCATATATCTATATGGAACGCAATGGGATCCACATCATAAACCTATATAAAAGTGCTGCAAAAATGCAGGAAGCTGGGGAAGCTCTTAATAAGATCGCTTCCAGTGGACGTAAAATACTTTTTGTAGCTACCAAAAAACAAGCTAAAGAAATTGTTGCAGAACATGCAGCAAAAGCCAACATGCCATATATCACTGAAAGATGGCCTGGTGGAATGCTTACAAACTTTATCACTATACGTAAAGCTGTTAAGAAAATGGCTTCTATCGATAGAATGAAAAAAGATGGTACTTTCAACACCCTTTCTAAGAAAGAGCGCTTGCAAGTAGACCGTTTAAGAGCTAAGTTAGAGAAAAACTTAGGTTCTATTTCAGAAATGAGCCGTCTTCCTTCTGCTCTATTTGTTGTAGATATTACCCGTGAACACATTGCGGTTAAAGAAGCTCAAAAATTAAACATTCCAATTTTTGCAATGGTTGATACAAATTCTGATCCTCGCGAAGTAGAATATGTGATTCCATCTAATGATGATGCTTCAAAATCTATCGACAAAGTTGTTTCTTATATGGCAGAATCTATTATTGCTGGCCTTTCGGAAAGAAAATCCAACAAAGATGCCAAAGAAGACAATAAAGAAGAGAAAGCCGACAAGGCTCCTAAAGTTGCAAAAGCAAAAAAATCTGATGATAAAGTAGAAGCTCCTTCTAAAGAAACTGAAGACAAAAAAGAAACGAAAGCTGAAGTTGAAGCTCCTTCTAAAGATGCTGATGATAAAAAGGCAACGAAAGAAGCTAAAGCTAAAGTAGAAGTTCCTTCTACAGATGCTGAAGATAAAAAAGCGATGAAAGAGGCTAAAGAAGATGTAAAATTAGAATCTAAAAAAGAAACAAAAGCTAAAGCTGCTGATTCTACCGAAGAGAAAAAATAATACAACTTTTTAAGTAATATATAAGTCGTTTAGAGCATGTTTAAAAACAAATTTGGGTGAAAGTTTGTAAAAAAAGTTGGGCAGTATAAACTTTGTAGTTCACAAATAAAACAGAGTTTATGAAATCGAGATACACCCGATCGACTGCCCAACAGTGGGAAATTATGAAAAAATTCCTTCCCGTTAAAATCAAGGGCCACTATAAGTTGCGCGACATTGCCGACGCCATCCTTTGGATATTGCGCACTGGCTGCCAATGGCGGAACCTACCGGAATGCTTTCCCAAATGGGAGAGCGTCTACTACCATTTCAGGAAGTGGGGCCGGGACGGCACCCTTTCAAGGCTGAACGCAGGGCTGAACATGATGGAGAGGAAGCGGCAGGGAAAGGGGGCAACGCCCAGTATGCTGTCGATCGACAGCCAGTCCGTCAAGGCGGGGCCGATGACCTCCGAGTCGAAGGGCATCGACGGGAACAAGAAGATAAACGGACGGAAACGGCACGCGATCACCGATACCCTCGGCCTGGTATGGGGCGTTGTGGTAGGCGCGGCGAACCAGGCCGACGGGGCGGTGGCCGAGAGGGTGGTGGAGCCCCTGTTGGGCTATCTGGACCGGATGGAAAAGATACTGGCCGACCATGCCTACAAGAAGGTGTTCATGGAGTGGGTCGAGAGGACGGTAATAGGGCTGGAAGTGGAGATCTCGTCATGCCCGCCATCCTCGAAAGGCTTTGTCCCGGTAAAGTGGAGATGGGTCACCGAAAGGACCTTCGGGATCTTCAATTTCTTCAGGCGACTGGACAAGGATTATGAAAAAACACCGGAAAGTCAGGAATATTGGGTATTGTGGCAGAATTGTCAGATTATCCTCAATAGAATCGAATGATTCTTGTGAATCGTTTTTAAACATGCTCTTAGATCTTTCTTCAAACAAAGCTAAACGACTTATTTTTTAAAAACTAAAAAATTTTAAACATCATGGCAAAAATAACAGCCGCAGAAGTAAATAAATTAAGAAAATCTACCGGTGCCGGTATGATGGATTGCAAAAAAGCATTAGTGGAAGCTGATGGGGATTTTGAATTGGCAATCGAAGTATTACGTAAACAAGGTCAAAAAGTTGCAGCAAAGCGTGCCGACAGGGATTCTTCTGAAGGAGCTGTAATAGCAAAAGTAAACGAGGATGCTACCAAAGGGGTGATCGTTTCTTTAAACTGTGAGACAGATTTCGTTGCGAAAAATGATACTTACGTAGCTATGGCTACTCAAATTGCAGAAATCGCACTTTCTACTTCTTCTAAAGAAGAATTATTGGCCGCAGATTTCAACGGGATTTCTGTTCAGGATAAATTAACCGAGCAAACAGGAGTTATCGGTGAGAAAATAGAGATAGGTGGTTATCGTACAATGGAAGCTCCTTTTGTAGGTTCTTACATTCACGCTGGTAATAGGATCGCTGTTTTAACAGGTCTTTCCAAGAACGTTGATGGAGCTGAAGAAGCTGCAAAAAACGTTTCTATGCAGGCTGCTGCTATGAACCCGGTTGCTTTAAATGAAGAAGGTGTAGATCAATCTACTATCGATAAAGAAATAGAGATCGCCAAAGATCAATTGAGACAAGAAGGAAAACCAGAAGAGATGTTGGACAACATCGCTAAAGGCAAACTAAAACGTTTCTTTAAAGACAACACTTTAGTGAACCAAGATTATATTAAAGATAACAAAATGAGTGTCGCTGCTTACGTTAAGTCTGTAGATAGTGATCTTAAAGTTGTTGCTTTTGAAAGAGTTGCTTTAGGATGATCTCTTAAAAGCTAAATTGTACCAACCCGTTTCAATTAAATGAAACGGGTTTTTTTATTTTCCTATTTCTCCTAAATGGGTGAATTTAAATCCTCTCGCGTATTTTAATCCATATCCCAATATCCTATCAAATGAGGCGTGGGAAAAAAGTATAATTCCAGCTAATTGTAAATAATGGGATCCTAAATATGTTCCAATGATCCCTATTAAAACAGCTAGGCCTTCATGATGAAATAAGTTATAAGAAATAGCTCCTGCCTTATTCCCTATTAAGTAACCTAACATTCCAATATCTGGAAGTAAAAATAATATTAAAAACCACCACCATGAAAATGGTAGAAAACCAAAAAAAATTATACCGGTTAGCAACATTCCCAATTCTTCTAATTTTAAGGTAAGTTTCATATCATTGAAGTTTATATAATACAGGTTTACTTGGAGAGGCATCATTCTCAAAAGAAGCTATTTGAAGGTTTAGAATATATAATCCATCTTCAACTTTATTAGCCACATAGATTAGCTCTGTTATGGAAGCGTCGAATCTAGTATTCTTAGGATAGTTCCAAAAAGCTTTATGAGCTAACAGCTTTCCTTCATCCTTTTCCTTATCTACAGAAGGCAAATCGATCAAAAGGTGCTTTATTCCACATTCTCTAATGTATTTGGCGGCAGCTTCTTCTAGGTAAGCCCAATTGGTATGAGAATATTTCTTGCTGCGCTTTTCAATATAATTGGGAAGGGTTCTTATAACAAGTGCTTCAGCCTCATTTTCTTTCAACAAACTTCTAATTTGTGCCTCGGTGATCACTTGATCTTCGCCACGATTTTCAGGTTCAATAGAGATCACTTTTGTAGTGAAAAAGAAAGTCTTTAAAGTTTCATTTATACTGTGAAATTCTCTCGTTATATGACCCACACATTCGGTATGCGTGCCATGCGCGTGTGGATTGAAATAAATATTATTGAAATTAGTAGAACTCCCAGCAGTAACTTTTCCAACAAAATCTCCATCAATCACTGGTTGAATCTTTGGTGAATTCAAATACCATGCAATCGGATTTTTATTGTCACCACGAAGCACTAGAGAAATGTCCAAGGGTTTGGAGAGATCTATAATATAGGTGCTGTTTTTATGTTTTATTTCTGCTTTCATCTTTTAATTTCAACTAGTAATGACATGTTGTGCCGACACTTCGGGAGTTTCAGCATCTAACATAATCAGAGCTCTATACTGCATTAGACCCTGAAACCAGTTCAGGGTGACGTAATGATTATAATTCGTCATGCTGAACTTGTTTTAGCATCTGTTCAAATATTTATATAAAATTAAACACAAATCCTGTGTATGAGACCCTGAAACAAGTTCAGGGTGACGCCTAATTTATAAAGAATAAATTACTGGCAATCCCATCACTTAAGAACTTCCCTTTTTGGGTGACAGTAATTGAATCTTCATTTTGTTCCAATAAACCCAATTCAACTTCTTTGGAAGCTTCATTTAAAAAATGAGCTTTATACATATTTCCAAACCGTTCCCCAATCTCTTTAATATTTATACCCCACATCGTGCGCAGTCGGGTCATGACATATTCGTTATATCTATCTATAGTTGAGAGTTCTTCTTTTTCAAAAGGCAGCTCCCCTTTTTCGATAGCTTTTATATAGAGGGTATTATTATTGATATTCCATTTCCTATTTTTCCCATCATAGGAATGTGCCGAAGGCCCAATTCCCAAATAAGGCTTTCCAAACCAATAGGCTGTATTATTTTCAGAGAAATACCCTTGTTTTCCATAATTGGAAAATTCATAATGTGTAAAACCTTCCTCTTTAAGGATTGTAGTTAAAATGTCGAAATGCATCCTTGCAGCTTCATCATCTACAGGTTTCACCTTTCCTTTTTCAATCATTTTCTTAAGAGCTGTATTTGGCTCTATCGTTAATGCATAGCATGAAAAATGTGGCAAACCAAGAGACAATGCTGTTTCAATGTTGGTTTTCCATCTTTCATTGCTCATTCCCGGAATTCCGTATATAAGATCTATAGAAATATTCTCGAAAAATTGCTTGGCCATTTGTATGCTTTCCAAAGCCTCAGTTGCATTGTGTGCTCGATTCATTAGCTGCAAATCTTCTTCAAAAAAAGATTGTACTCCAATACTCAACCTATTTATTCCGGCATTCTTGAAGGTCTTAAGATTCTCTAGACTAAGATCATCTGGATTAGCTTCCAAAGTGATCTCTGCATCTTTCCTCACTTCAAAATTGGCATCTATCGAATCCAAAATCATCTTCAACTCTTCTGAAGAAAGCAATGAAGGAGTACCTCCGCCAAAATAAACAGTATCCAATTGTTTTTCGGGTAACTCGTTCTTCCGAAGCCGTATTTCTTCGCACAACATACCAACCAATTCCCCCTTTTTCTTGATAGAAGTAGAAAAATGGAAATCACAATAATGACAAGCCTGCTTGCAAAAAGGAATATGAATATATAATGAAGACATAGTTTCAATAAACAATGATCAATTAGCAATAATCAATTTTTGATTCTTGTGGTCTTCAAAATTGAAAACATTATTTTGGATAGTTCATCCGCTTTTTCAAACGCATTTTGGAAAGCCTCTAATTCCAAATATTCTGAATCCCGCAGAAGTGACAACTTCTGTACACCCTTCACCCTTCACCCTTCACTCTTCACCCTTCACTCTTCACTCTTCACTCTTCACTCTTCACTCTTCACTCTTCACTCTTCACTCTTCACTATCTACCGAGTTTCTTCGGGTTTTGCTTCACAAAAGAATCCCAACCGGTATAACTTTTTCCAATTTCAACTTTACCAGAATTATAAAAATGGCAAACTGCTGCCGCCAATCCATCGGTAGAATCCAAATTCTTAGGTAATTCCTTAAGTCCTAATAAACTTTGCAGCATCTTGGCAACTTGCTCCTTACTGGCATTCCCATTCCCAGTAATGGCCATTTTAATTTTCTTAGGTAGGTATTCAGTAATAGGCACCTCTCTTGATAAACCGGCAGCCATCGCCACACCTTGTGCCCTACCCAACTTCAGCATGGATTGTACATTCTTTCCAAAAAAGGGCGCCTCAATAGCGATCTCATCTGGATGAAAAGTGTCAATTAATTCTACCGTTCGTTCAAAAATAATTTTCAATTTAATATAAGGATCGGTATATTTTTGAAGCAACAACTCATTAAGTTGTAAAAACTCCATTTTTTTGTTCACCACCTTGATCAACCCAAACCCCATAATAGTGGTTCCGGGATCGATTCCTAAAATAATTCGTTCGTTTTTCAAAAGTGGAAAGTCTTTAGCTCTTACCCATTCTTAATAGTTTGTTTACTTTTGATTGGGCTTTACAAAGCTACATAATTCTGCTTAGCAATTCTTTAATCCAGCGATCTGTAAACATGCAATTACTTATAATTTTTTTGATTGTAATAACCATAAGTTATGTAGCATTGATATCTGCCCTCCTCTTCGGCTGGAAAAGGGTCGAAAAATTTGAATTGAAAGAAGTAGCTCCACTAAACAAATTTTCTATAATAATTCCTTTTAGAAATGAAGCCGAAAATTTGCCGGATCTACTTTATTCGTTATCCAATTTAGACTACCCAAGATCATATTTTGAGATCATTTTGGTGAATGATGAGTCTGAAGACAACTCTGTGCAAGCCTGTTTTCACTTTAAACAATCCCACCCCGATCTGGTTTTTTCTATAATCAACAATAAGAGAAATACAAATTCCCCTAAGAAAGATGCCATTACAACCGCACTTGCATCGTCCAGATTCGAATATATTTTGACCACCGATGCAGATTGTATTGTTCCTCTCAAGTGGCTACAGGCATATAATGAAAGGATCATAGAAACTCAAGCAAGCCTGATCGCTGGCCCTGTAAGTTTCCTAAATGGTCGATCTATAAAGGAAAAATTCCTGAACTATCTGGTTGCATTTCAAGGTTTGGATTTTATGAGTTTGCAAGCAGTCGGGATTGGAGCCTTCGGATTAAAAATACCCTTTATGTGCAATGCAGCAAATATGTGCTATAAAAAAGAGGCCTTTCTTAAGGCCGAGGGATACTGTGGAAATTCAAACATTTCAGGCGGAGATGATGTTTTTTTACTTGAGAAATTCACAGAATTAAATTATCCCGTAACCTTCTTAAAATCTCAAGCTGCTATAGTAAAAACAAAACCTCAACCTTCATTGGAAACTTTATTTTCTCAGCGAATTCGATGGGCAGCAAAGGCTCCGGCTTATAAAAGTGATTTTGCCAAGCTGATTGGAGCGATTGTTTTGTTGATGAATCTGAGCTTAATATTTACAATTATATTGGTACTAATTGAAGTGATCCACTACCAATTCCTGCTATTTAGTTTTGCACTAAAGTTTACTGCCGATCTTTCTTTGCTCTATGTTTCAGCTAATTTCTTTGGTAAAAAATTGGTGTTGAGTCATTATCTATGGTCTAGCCTACTTTATCCATTTTTCTCCACAACAGTAGCCATTGCTTCCTTGTTTGCCGGATTTCAATGGAAAGGAAGATCTTTTAAGAAATAATACCTCTCGATTTTAGCCTGTATTGAGTGCAGTCGAAATAACTCTTCACCCTTCACCCTTCACCCTTCACCCTTCACTCTTTACCCTTCACCCTTCACCCTTCACTCTTCACTGCAAACCTATTCCGCTTTTATAAGGATTGGCATTTTAAAAACAGTCGAAACAGGAATCCCACGTTTTATTGCTGGATATATTTTTGGCAGGGAATCCACACTTTGCCGCACCCATTTATCCAGTTCTGGTAATTGATTGGTAACCATGGAATCCACCCTAATGGAATCTACCACCGGTTTTCCAGATTTGGAGATCTCCAGATATAAAAACAAGGTATCATCTATGGCTTGTGTAACAATGGGTTCTTGTTTTGTGAGATATGCATAAATAGAATTTGCTACGGTTGCCTCAAAACAGGCACGAGCATTGGTAAGATCTGTAATACTTTTACAATTTTCGAAAGCAGGATATTCATCTACTTCCCGCCAATTTAAAGATTTTGATTCTTGACTAAGCACCTCTTCCGAAGAGATTTTTTTGGTTTCAAAATTATTACAACACACCAAAAACGGAAAAATAAGCAGAAGTAATGTTTTTCTCATGCAATTGACTATCTAGGCTATGGAATGTCAAAAATAGTGAATTTACGCAGCTTAGGAAAAACTATTCCCCGTTTAGATGTAATTCTTCTTTAATATCTTTAATTCTAATTTCTGCTAAATGGATCAAACTTTCATTGCCATTTTTAGAATACTTTCCTAGATAGGATTGGTAGTAGTTTAGAACTGCTTTTTTATCCTTGAAAAAATTGTCTGACGCGATGGCCCGCTCGTACAAAGCCCTTTCATTATCTGGATTTTCTTCTAATGCACTATTGAGATATTGAAACGCTTTTTCATAATCCTCTTGAAGCTTGTAAGTTAACGCCAGACTGAGAAATTCCGCATCTACCGGTTGCTTTTTTATTAGCAAGGCCATGAGCAAATGTGTTTCAGATTTTTTTAGATCTCCTGTTCTAGCATATAATTTTCCAAGGTTATAATGAGTGTCTGAATTTCTGTCCTCATAACTTAATGCCAAGTTGTACTGATTGATGGCATCTTTAACATATCTTACCTGATAATAAGAAAACCCCAGTTTGGAATGCACAAATTCATTTCCCTGCCCAAGCTCTAAAAGCTTTTCAAAAGGTGTAATTGCCAAAATATAGGAGTTTTCATTAAAATAAGTTTGGGCAAGAATAGATAAGAGCGAAGGGTTTTTTGGATTAGCCTCCAAGCCTTGTAAGCTTAATGCTTCAGAAACTGGAAAGTCCCTTCTACTTAAGGCATATTTTGACAGTTTGTACAAAGCTTGCTGATGATGGGGATCCAATTCAATCGTTTTTTCGAGAAAACCGATAAAGGTGCTATCCTTTTGCTTTTCCTTAATAGTTCCAAGCCGGTATTGAAAAGTGGCATTTTCAGGATATGTTGTTGCCAGCAGATCAAAGAGGCTATCTGCAGATTTCAGCTCTCCAGCCTTGATTAAAACTTCCCCATATTCTATGGCCAAAAGCAATTTTTTAGGATGCTGAAGAAGAATATCCTTATAGGTTTTTAATGCCGAATCAAGATCTCTTGCAGCCACATAGGATTTTGCTAGTCTAATTTGGGCAGCATTGGATTTCTCCTGAAGGTTTTCCAGTTGCTCAATAGCTTCCGAATAATTACCCACCGCATATAAACTATCTGCAATAGCTAAATTTGGGGTTTGGGCATTTATCTGTAATACTATCAAAAAAAATACGATGATGGTTAGAAAATTCATGAGCTTTAATCCAATAAGCTATCCAGCTGATTAACAATTCGGGGATCTGAAGGTTTCATGGAGAAATTTTTTATAATGTTCCCAAATTTATCGATAAGCACATAATGAGGAATTCCTCCTACAGAATAAGCAGCCTTAAATTCTTTTTCCTTTGACGGGTCATAAAGATGGATTCCATTTAGTCGATGTTTTTCAATTAGTCTTTGGAGGCTCTCCTTTTTACTTTCAATTCCAATGGAAACAAAGACAATTTTCCTGTTTTTATACTTTTTCTGAAGCTTCTTAAAGGCAGGAATTTCTTCTATACAGGGTTTACACCAACTGGCCCAAAAATCTAAATAAACAATATTCCCATTAAAATCTTTAAGAGATACTGGCTCATTTTCCATATTTCTAAGCGTAAAATCGGGAGCCGGTTTACCAGGATAAAGCTCTTTTAAGGCTAAATATTGTTTGGTAATTGCTTCCTTAAATTCATTATCCTGAATAAAAGACTGCGATTTCTCGTAGAATTCCTCCAATTTTTCAAAACTCTTCATAGAAAATACCGCAGAGGTATAAAATGCCACTTCTCTTATTTTAGGGTTAGAAATAGGAAAAGAATCTTGAACAATATATTCCCAGTCATCCACCCCATGATCTTTAGCAACTGCTCCGAAATGAGAATAAATAAGCATTGGAAAAAGACCAACATTTAACAAATCTTCATCATTTATATTAAGCTCTTCTAAAGGATTGGGATAATTCTTAGACGGCAAATAAGAAGTATCTATAGTTTCTCGTGTAAAAGAATAATTTTGAAACTTGTGAGCTTTTTCAACGTTTGCCCAAAGTTTCTCGGTTTTTTGGAGATGTAAATCTATATTTCCATGCTTATTAATTACTCCTAATCGCTGTTTCTCAAGGGAATCAGCATATTTTAAAAATTTTTCTTCAGGAAGTTTTGAAAAATATTGATAGAAGTTATTTCCACCCACCTTTGCAATTAGAGAATCTCTTTCTTTTATATACCTGTTTTCCTGTGCACCTTTTCCTTCGTAACTAATATTTCTATCGTTCAATTTTATTTGAAGGTCATAACCAGGTTTTAGGAAGAGATTTACCTTATTATTTCCGAACTGAAGTAGGTAATGACCTTCAGTTATTTCCAAAGTATCCTTAAAAGTTCCATCCTTTTGCACTTGAATATCCAACTTAAGCTCCTGCTGTTCTTGATATTTAAACCGTGGATTGGTGAAAAGTGTCAAAAAACCGACTCCTTCAGAATCCACTTTTCCTGAAAGAACAACAAATGGATTTACCTCTTTTTTCTTTTTACAGGAGCTTAGGCAAAATATTAAGAAAAGCAAATAAATTAAACGCATGTATTTAATTTTTTAATTTTTTTGACTTAGGCACTTTGTTATTAGTAATAAAGTCATTAAATTAGGGCAAACAACTGTTGAAATTATGGAGCAAAGATTTAAAAGCCTATCTCTTTTCGAGTTTCAGGAACGGTATTCCTCGAAAGGAGACTGCCTCGCCTATTTGGCAGAGCTAAAATGGGGCAACGGTTTTTTATGCCGTAAATGCGGGCATGGGAAATCCTGTAAGGGCGTGCCAGCTGCTTCGCGGCAGTGCACCAGTTGCAATTATACGGAGTCCCCGACTGCCAACACACTTTTTCATATGGTCAAGTTCGATCTTGTCAAGGCGTTCTACATAGTCTATTTCGTGGCCACAAACAAAAAGGGCATCACCTCTACCGAACTCAGCCGAAAATTGGAGCTTAGGCAAAAGACCTGCTGGTCTTTCAAGCGCAAGGTCATGAAGGCCATGAAAAGCTCTGGAGACCACCCCATAACCGGAACCGCCGAAGTGGACGAAACAGTCTTTGGTGGACAGGAAGAGGGGGTGCGTGGAAGAAAAAATGGGAGCAAAAAGCTCGTGGTAGTTGGTATTCAGAAAAAGAAAAAGGGCGTTTCAAGGCTCTACGCCCGAGAGATATCCCATGCCGATGCAGCATCGCTGGGTGATTTCATGAAGCATCATATCGCTGTAGATGCCAATGTGACCACTGACCAATGGTCAGGTTATGGCCCCTTGGCCAAGGTCTTCGAGAATCTAGTGCAGATCCCGTCGGGAAAGAAAGGACCCAATTTCCCCGATCTCCATAGGGCTATAATGAACCTCAAGGGATGGCTCAGGGGAATGCACCACCACGTCTGGGACCTTCAGGACTATTTGGATGAGTACTGCTATAGGTTCAACCGAAGCTTCATGAAGGAAGGAATATTCGAAAATCTTATGATACGAATGGTAAACGCATCGCCATGTCTTATAAAAAATATTAGTAATTAAGTGCCTAAGTCAATTAATTTTAATGAAGTTTTTGAATTTATTGGGAATTAACCTTCAAACTTATTTTATTCATTTACTTCAAAAACTATTGGAAGTGAGTACATAACACCAACTGCTTCTCCTTTTTGTTTACCTGGAATCATCTGGGGTATAGATTTTACTACTCTTATTGCTTCTTCTTTCAATTTTGGATGTGGTGCTCGTGCTTTAACATCTACAATTTCACCATTTTTATCTATTTTAAATTGAACAATAACCCTGTTTACCCCGGTAAGCCCAACTTCTTTTCCCAGTTCACTATTAAAGTTAGCGATTACATGTTCTTGAATTTTTTGGGACATGCATTTCTTTTGCTCTTCGTTAGAAGATAAGCTTTCACAACCCGGGAATAAAGGAACTTGATCTATTACCGCAAACGGGACATCTGCCACTTTCTCGTCTATTGTAGTCGCATCGGAATTATTAATCATTCCTTCTTCCGATTTTTTTAAAGCTGCCATTGTAATTTCAACCATTTTATCCTTTTCTTCGCCAGATATTTCCTTACTGTTATTAATAGTTGTTTGTATCCTTTCAAGTTGTTCTAATAGTGTTTCATCTTTTGCAGAAATTTGTGAATCATCTTGAGTACAGGAAACAATTGTAAGCATTGCCAGCAATACTGGTAGAATGATCAAATACTTAAATTTTGAAATGGTTTTGGATTGTGATTTTTGTAACATAACGATTCGTTTTTTGATTAATGAATGATTGAAAAATTGATTGATGAATGAAATATTTTGGGTATTGAAAGCAGTGTTTAGCAACTGCTCGTAATAACTTCGCTTTTCTATTGTATTTACCACATTGGAGTCTGCAATAAATTCGTGCAAAGTGGCAATCCTATTTTGATATATGTAAATAAGCGGATTGAACCAGAATACGATCTTGAAGACTTCAAAGAAAACCAAGTCCAAACTGTGTTTTTCTTTTACATGAATTAATTCATGAGCCAAAATTTGCTTTTTTTCAGCAGCTAATAATCGATCCCCGAGAAATATCGTTTTATAAAATGTACAAGCTAAATTGGAAGCTGGCACTTCTATAATTCTGTAAGTATTTTCAACTTTGATTAAATTGAATTGGAACAGCTTTCTTAGGTTTAAGAATTTTTTGAAGACAATTCCCAAACTTAAAAGTACTCCGAAGCTATAAATAAGCATCCACCAATTTATAGAGGTTTTATTAGAGGATATATGCACTTCTGGCAAGGTTCCCATAGATTGTTGAGCATTTCCTATAAATACCTCTGGGAGCAAAAAACCATTGATTGCTGCAACAGATTCCTGTGGTACGATTTCATTAAGTGCTGTGATGTTCAAAAATGGAAGCATTAAAGCAATAACCGGACTTAATAAAAGATACCACCTGTTATATCTAAAAAAGGTTTCTTTCTTAAGCAGTAGCTCATATACCAGCAGAAACATCAGCTGAAAAAGTATGATTTGTAGAATAATTGCTGACATCTTAATCCTCTTTGTTAATTTCCTTTAAAATAGCCTCCAACTCTTTAGTGTCCAGATCGTTTTTCTTCACGAAGAAAGAGACCATACTTTTAAAAGAGCCATTAAAATAATTATCCATGAGCTTGTTCATGCTTTGGTTGGAATAAGTTTCCTTTGCTACCAAAGGAAAATAGATATATCCTTTTCCCTCTTTCCGATGTCCCACAAAATCTTTGGATTCCAGGATCCTAACGATTGTAGAAACCGTGTTATATGCGGGTTTGGGCTCTGGCATCTCTTCGATGATCCCCGCGACATTCCCTTCTTTAAGTTGCCATAAGATCTGCATGATCTCTTCTTCGGCTTTGGTTAATTGTTTCATTTTTGGTTGAATAATATTGAGCTAATATAAAACTAAATAATTAGTTGAACCAACTATTTAGTTAAAATTTTATTTTTTTAGAAATTGCAGATAAATTTTTCAGGATATATAAAATAGTGCATTGTCAAGATTTAATTCCAACAAGAGGATAAACCTGAATGTTCGGTTAAAGATCAAAGACCGCTCCACTTTTGGAGACAAGAACCAAGACATGATTTTAAAAATATTGTTCCTCTAGTAAGAATCCCAAACTGAAAACCGCCGTCATTCTGTCCCGACCGTTCGGGAGTTTCAGAATCTCATTTTAAGCCAAATCAATACCCTACTGAGACCCTGAAATAAATTTAGTGTGACGAAGAACTAAGCGGATATACAATATTTAATTTTTAAAACATTTTAAAACTATATTTTAGCTGAAAAATAAAAACCTATGGACCTAATTTTAATAATAGTTGGGGGAATTCTAATGATAGTGGGAATTCTAGGTAGTTTTCTGCCGGTTTTGCCTGGAGTACCTATAAGCTGGCTAGGTCTTTTGGTGTTGCACCTTGCTCCTTCCATTCCCATAAACTATTGGTTGCTTGGCGTCACTCTGGTTATTGCCATTCTTATTTATGCACTAAACCTTGTTATTCCGGCAATGGGCACCAAACGATTTGGAGGAAGTAAATTTGGGATGATAGGAGCAACTATTGGTTTAATAGTGGGATTAATAACTCCTATCCCCTTTGGTGTTTTAATTGGTCCTTTTGTAGGCGCATTTATTGGGGAAATTATCAATAAAAGCAATTCCAGGTCGGCACTTAAAGCTGCCTTTGGGTCTTTTATTGGATTTTTGGCATCGAGTTTTATGGAGTTTGTAATTGCCTTTGGCTTTTTGATACTCTACGTTTATAAGGTTTGGGAGTTTCGCGACTTGTTATTTCCTGTGGGTTCCTTCAATTAAACTGGATGTATTGAAGAAACTTTTAATATTCAGCTGAAAAAAAATAATTGCGTAAATCTGTTTTTATCCTAATAGTTCTTCGCCAGCCTGAGATCAGTGAAAAAGAAAATCAAGATGAAGCCATTCCTAAAAACGAAAAATACCGATTTTTAAGGCTTGGAAAAAAATTACTCCTGTTACTATAAAAATGTAATTCCAACCCCTATTTGTATTAAATTTATTCGATTTTTAAATAGTTTAAAATGAAAAAACTACTCCTCTTTCTATGCGTAATGGCAGTTTTCTTTTCTTGTAGTTCTGATTCGCCAGATGAAGAACTGCCAGAAATTGAAGATGCCTTTAATGTAAGCCTTACCCCCTCACAAGGCGAGGTATCCGTGGATGTGCCATTTATCATCAAGGTACAATCCAATGAGGCCATTTATGAGATTACGAGGCTAAACGAAAATATCACCCAAAGTATTTCTGCAGCATTTCCTGACCAAGGGCTGGACGATCAATATATGAATTTGAACATTCACTTTGAGGAACTTGGATTACAGAAGCTAACCTTGGAATTTACCAGCATCAGTGGAAAAAAAGTTTCAAAAGTATTGAATTTCGAGGTTGTTCGTGGAAATGCAATTAAAATAACCGGTTTCAAGATCAATTCATTTTATAATATGCACGGCACTTGGGATCAAGAATTTGCCAGTGACGATCCCAATAGGTTGGCCGATATAATTTATGCATTTCAGAAATTAAGTACCACTCATTTTTCTGATCCCAAACAAAATATGAGACGCTGGTATCTTTCTCCTGTTTACCCAAATGAGCAGCAACTGGAATGGGACCTCTCCCAAGAAGGGCTTTATATCTCAGATCGCTCTATACTTGAATTTGGCATAGGCGATGATGACGGAAACGGGATTGGAGAAGATTTAACCCGCAGTTACCAAGGATTAAGAATTCGTTTAAACGATTATAGGGATACCAAACCTGCCCAGATCAATCTAAGCAATGAGGAAGCAGGAATCGATATAAGCTTGGAACTGGAATGGCCCTAAACTGAAAAAAATTATATAGGTCAGTAGTTAATTGCATACGATTTGTTTGTGGTATACTTTATCTTTTTTGACCATTTTGGTTATTAGATTATTGAAAATTGTGGCTTTGCTTTGTGTGCGATTGATTCTAAAACAAAACTCATTAAAATATCTATTGATGTTGAAATCACTCACCCAGGAATAGGTTGTTCTTATCCAGGACTTGATCTGGTGAATCATGGTATGAAGGGCTTTGAAGTTTAAGCCACCGTTGCTATCGATCTGGGTGATATCATAAGCCTTGGCAATGGGTCGGTATCCTCTCCATTTATCTGTTGTTATTTTCGCATCACGGCTGATATGATTGACAAAAATATATTGCAGGGATCTGGCCGAAAAATCATCGATACGCATGGCGTACATTCTCTTGACCTTGCCATCATCCGTTAGTTCAACAGCTGTTATTGCTTTCTTTTTACGGGCTTTATAACTTCGGCCAATTTGTTCTTTCTCCCGTCCACCCAGAACAAACTCATCGACGTGGACAGTACCATCCATCGGGTGGTTGCCACTACTTTCCATGGCTTCCCGAACTTTGTGCATAAACAGGCGGGCTGTCTTTTCTGTCACCCCGAAACGCACAGAAACATAACTCGCCGAAAGACTTTTGGTACTGGTAGCCATCTCGAAGACGATAAAAAAAGCCTTGCGCACACCAAACTTAACTTTATGGAAAAGCGTATTGGAAGTAGCAGACTCCTGGTGTGAACAGATATTGCATGTTCTTGAGAAATCCTTTCTTACCTGGGATTTTTTATGACCACACTTATGGCACTCAA
This sequence comes from Gillisia sp. Hel_I_86, assembly GCF_007827275.1. NCBI lineage: Bacteria > Pseudomonadati > Bacteroidota > Flavobacteriia > Flavobacteriales > Flavobacteriaceae > Gillisia > Gillisia sp. Hel_I_86. The sequence goes on from NZ_VISE01000001.1 coordinate 837,451, forward strand.
AACCATCATTCCATTTAATCCCGGACAAGTATTCTTTACAATCTTCATCCGTTTTGAACCGATCAGAGAACTCTAGGAGATTTTGACCCTTGAAAACATTCATGTTATTCCTAATTTCATTGACTTCTAAGATATGAATTTAAATACTGACCTCTAAAAAATTATATTTTCATAAATTAGGTAGGGATCAAAAACTTTTCAAGGATGTTATAAAAGAAAAAAGCCCTTTTCCAATAATAAGGAAAAAAGCTTCTCATTGGTAAATGTTACAACAACATTTAAACCACGTTGCCCCGACTACTCGGGACACACAACACAACTTCGTTATACTTGCTAAAAAAGCTCCAATTTCTTGAAGCCTCTTCATTTCTTCTCCCGACTTCTATCGGGATTGCGGTCTGGAAGAGACTCGAACTATTTGTCCTAAAGCCCCACAGCGCTATATATTTCAAAACCTGTTACTCTATGTTGACGATTTGTGAACTTTCGTTTGATATTTACTAGTCCCACTTAGTTTAAATCGCAGGCAAATATAAGTATTTTACTGAATTAATTTTATGTAGGTGAAATTAATTCCAATTCAATAAAATCAATAGATATTAAAATCTCCCAAATATTTTCAAATCGGTTTAGGAATTACTTGCATCATTTTATATGGTATTAATTGCAGGGACTTTTATTTATATTAGATCCTTCCTGGTTAACATTTAAAATTTAATATCTCAAATACATGTTCCCAGTTATGGTATTCAATGTCAATGTACTGCTTACATCAGCGGTTTCTCCCGCTATTTTATGACCAACCATTCGGTCGGTTGAGGAAAATTTTAATTTCTCATCGGCATAGATATTGCCCTGGATGGTTTCTGCGGTCAAGCTTGCATTTTTTATTTTTAGATCGATCTCTCCGCTTATGGTGGTCAGGTTCAGGTTTCCCTTATAATGTTTGATATTGATATTTCCACTTATCAAATCGGCTGTGAAATCTCCCTCAATATTTTCCGAAGATAAGTGACCGCTAATACTGGAAACCTTGACCTTGGAACCTTTTGGCACATAAAGGATATAATTGAATTCATGCTTCGGGCTAACGTAAATATAGTTATCTCTTTGCTCGGTGTAATTCTTTTTGTGTTCCTTCTGGAAAGCTTCAAAAATTGGATGGGCATTGGATTTTATATTTATTTCTGAAGCCCCTTCGGAAACATCAAGGGTATACAAGTCTAAATATTTTGTATCACCTGTACTCAAATCAGCTTTGATGTAAACTGAAGGCTTTTCCCAGGTCTTTATCTCGATATTGGTTGCAAAATCAAGGTCGATATTTATCTCTTGATCTTTATAATCAATATTTTTTTCGATTGTTTTTTGGGCGTTCATTGTAAGGCCCAAGATCATCAGAATGGCTATTGCTATTGTGTTTTTCATGATGTTTGATTTATTTGTTATTGTTTTCTTAGATAAATATTGCCCGTTGCGGAGTTTAATCGGATTTTAACACCGCCTTTATTGATGACCCCTTGAACCTTTTGGGAAGAAACGGCTTTGAGCCCATCCTTATCCGGTATGCTCAGATCAAAGTTGGTGTAGATTTCTCCCATGGTGGAACTGAGGGATACATCTGCCGGGGTATTTCTCGGCAAGCTTATATCCACGTCCCCCGTGGCTGTTGAAATACTTATGGGTGATGATTGCTGTACCTTTGCAAATATTACTTCTATATTTCCGGTACTTGAATTTGCAGTAATGGGACCGGTCACATCTGTAAACTTGATATCGCCCACCACATTGGTGCTGGCTTCTATCTCCCCTGTAAACCCAGATATGGTTATATGGCTATAGATCCCGCTGCCCTTTACAGTGATGTTCGTGTTGGCAGGAAGGTATAAAGTCGCACCCTCATTCTCCCGTTTTCGAATATTTTTGACGATCAGTTCGCTGCCTTCCTTGGCAACATAAAATCCTGTTCCAGTATTATCGGTGCCACCTGATCCCACTAATTTTAATCCCTCTGCCTTGACCGGGACTTTCTTCATATCATTTGATTTAATCAAAAGCTTATTCTGACTTTTGGCTACGATATTTAAGGGAGTAGCAGATTCTATCTTTACCCATTCGATACCCTCGAGGGAGCGGGAATAATCGGTTTGTGCCTGAAACTGTATACTGATGAAGCACACGAAAAGGATACTCAATAATGATTTCATAATTGTTCTTTTTTATGTTTATATAATACTTGGAAGCAAGGATTTGATCTGTTCTTTTACAAAGGGTTCTGTATCTTTTTGATCCAGTAGTTGCTTCATTGGGTAAACTGCTTTTTTCTCTTGTAATTTTACCAGGGTGTGGATGAGTGTGATTTGGATATTCGGATCTTTTTCTGATTTTAATGTCTTGATAAGTGCCTCTCTAGCGGTTTTTGAGTTGGCAAAACCCGCAAGCGCATTTACAGCTGTTAAACGTACATTGGCATTCTCGTCATTCAACATTCTTTCGGTAAGAGCTTTAAGAATATCATCATCGGGTTTGCTGAATTCTTCCACATAATTGACCCCTTGTATGCGTTTGCTGGCAGATTTATTCTCCATCAGTGAAAGCATTGCAGTCTGCCTGATTCCGAGGTTTTTCTCCTTGAGCATGGCGATCTCCTTATTGGTTTCTATTGCTGTTTGATAACTGCCAAAAAAGTAACTCCCCACCAACAAGGCAATGCCAGCGGCAATTTTAAGCGCTTTTAGAGTCCAATTTATGGGAGTCTTCTTATGTATTGTTTTTGATTGGAAGGATTCACTGGACATTCGCTTTTCCTCATCTAGTAGTTTATGGAATCCCTCCCATAGGGTTTTATTGGGTGCTTCTGTCATTTCCGAATCGAATGCATGTAGCATTGTCTCATATTCCTCTAGTTCCTTGGCACAATTTGGGCAGTCGTTAAGATGTTGTTTTACATCTGCCTTTTGGTCGTTGGTCAGAAAACCTTCCAGATATTCCGGAATCAGATGCGTTATATGTTCGTTTTTCATGATTATAAATTTTCAAAGTAAATTGTTTTTAATTTTTTTAGTGCCCTGCACACCTTGGTCTTTACAGCTCCGGGTGTGCTATTCATTATTTCTGCCAGTTCGTTATATTTTATCTCCCGCAACCGGTTTAGTATCAAGAGCTCCCTGTCTGGAGCTTCCAACTTGTCAAGTGCCCTTTGAAGCTGGGTATAATCTTCTGGCTCTTCATCCGTCGTTTTAAACAATTTTTCATGTTGTTCGTCAAGGCTATCATGGAGCCCATTGTTTCTCTTGTAATACGTTTTTAAACTGTTGCGTGCAATGGTGAACATCCAGACTACAAATCGACCCTTGGCATAGGTGGTTCTATACTTCATGATCTTATAGAACACCTCTTGGGTCAGGTCTTCACTCAACATCCCGTCTCCCGTCATTTTATTTAAAAAGTTGAAAACATGCCGATGATGCCTTTCGAACAAGATTTTTAGTAGATCCAAGTCTCCTTCCGCAACCTGTTGCATGAGTTCTTCGTCGGTAATTCCCTCCAAGTGGTTTTCTTTAATGAGTCTTCAATTGTATATACCCTTAAAATTAGAAAAGGTTACATCACGTGACAATATTTTTTGAGAAAAGGCGAAAGAAATTTGTCGAATTGCATAGGGATCCATGGAGCATATGGATTTTTAACCCTAAAAACTGAAGTTTTATTAGCGTGAGAAGAGGTGAATAGAAAACCCTGAGGCAGAGCCGTCGGGGAATTTTTAGATTAAAATGGAAATGATTTCGTTTGAAAAATCAATACTGCACTTTTAGTATCGCTATCAGTATCAACATCTGTTGAAGCAATTAAAGAACAACAAATGAACCACTATGGACTACAAGTCCATAGTTTCGGCTCGTGACTAAAGTCACACATGCGGCTATTTCTCAATTATAAAATTGGTGCCATCCCCATCGTTGGGTTTTCGATGGTGCTCCAAATATTCATTGACCATCTCATCTGTAATATTCCCAGTGCTCCAGCACCCATAGCCTATCCCCCAAAAATGCCTGCCCCAATATCGTTTTTTTAACTCTGGGAATTCCTGCTGTAGCTTTCGTGAACTGCGTCCTTTCATTTGCTTTACAAGAGTGCTCATCGATAGTAATGGGCGATATTCTGCATGCATGTGAACGTGGTCTTGTGAAACTACCCCTTTCAATATCAATACATCTTCCGATTCACATATCTCTAGCAACAACGTCCTGCACCGTATTTGAAATCCCCTACTAGAACATCGTAGCGGTACTTGGTACTCCGAACTATATGGGCAGTTAATCTTGAAACGCTATGGCCATTTGTTCTCTGATCTGGCATAAACCCAAAGATAGGTCTTTTTAGAAGCTAAAGCGAAATGTACTAAAGTGCATAGTTTTAACTACTTTTTGAGACCAATAAAATATTACTGGGTTAATGATGGGTTAACGGAAAGGATTTTAGCTAGAAAAAGAAGAAACTGTGTTAAGTTTGGAATAGATTAAAGTATATGAAAACGAAGTTTTTTTGGTTGATAACGGTTTCAATAGTAGTATTTATTGCACTTTCGAGTATTCAGGGTTATTTGATTTACAATACCTATACCCTAAAGCGGAATGCTTTTATTGAACAAACTCGCGATCGAATTTCAAAAATCGATTATAACCAAGAGTTGGATTCGATATTGGATTCTTGGGGCGAGGAATTAAAAAATCAAATTGCCGATTACAAAAATGGACGAATTACCAAAAAGGAATTGCTCTACCGTATCAAATTAAAAGCTGATACGTTAAATGATCAATATTACCCTATTTACAAAAGCGAATTGCAAAACAGAAAGCTGGGATATGCGGTCAATTACAAGAAAAATATTAAAAGTATCGTGATTTTTGGGAAGGAAAACGATACTATTTTTCCGCTGAAACAAGCCGGGACCTTTCGAATATTTGGCGCCGATTTCCCCAATGATAAAGCAAATTCAGTGAGTGTTTCCCGTACTTTTTCCCAATATGAATTCATCAATCAAACCGCGGAAGAGATTATTACCCAACAATACAACCTGGAGATAAAAGCACAAGATTTGATGCAAATTATTGATGAAAAAAGTATTGTGTTCAAGCAGATGACGGGTCTTCTGGTGGGCTCTACAATCATTTTTTTGGCGATGGTGGGCTTATTTTATTATTCGTTGAAAACCCTTATAAAACAGAAAAAAATAAATACCATCAAAACAGACTTTATTAACAACATCACCCATGAACTCAAAACACCCTTGGCCACTTTGGGAATTGCGACCAAAGGATTGAAGGTCAAAGAAATTCAGAATGATCCCAAAGCAATTACCCATTCCCTAGCAATTATCGATCGGCAGAACGACCGCATCCAAAAACTGATCGACCAGGTCATGAGCAACAGCCTCCATGCTGAAAGTATCCCGTTGCAACGCACACAGGTCTTGGCACGTCCTTATTTGGAAGAAGTACTGGAAGATTTTAAAATGGGCTTACAGCATCGTAAGCTCACTTTAAAAACCGATTTTTTTCAAAAGGAAGTCCTGCTGCGATTGGACAAATTTTATTTTACCACCGCTTTGTTCAATTTGCTGGACAATGCTATAAAATACAGTGAAGAACCTATCGAAATCATGGTTAAGACAACCGTTGATAAAAACCAGTTTACAATTGCCATTCAAGACCAAGGAATAGGGATTTCAAAAATGGCACAAAAACACCTGTTCGATAAATTTTACCGCGTTCCACAAGGCGACGTTTACGTACAGAAAGGACTTGGCTTAGGTTTGTATTACACGCAACAAATTGTAAAAGCTCATCACGGGGAGATTTCAGTAGAAAGTGAACCGGGAAAAGGCAGTGCTTTTTTAATAAAAATCCCGTTGGACAGATGAAAAAGACACCTATTTTATTGGCAGAAGACGATGTGGATTTTGGAAGTATCCTCAAGCAATATTTGGAAGCACACCATTATAAAGTCACTTGGGCAAAAAATGGAAAAGAAGCATTGGAAATTTTTAAACAATCCCAAAAGAACCCTTTCGCCATGGGTGTATTGGACGTGATGATGCCACAACTAGATGGTTTCCAGTTGGCTGAAAAAATAATTGATATCGCTCCCGAAATGCCTTTTATATTCTTAACGGCCAGAAAGCTAAAGGAAGACAAAATAAAAGGGCTCAAACTGGGAGCTGATGATTATATCATCAAACCTTTTGATGCTGATATTTTGGTTTTGCGGCTGAACAATATCCTGCGGCGCACGCAAAACAGGGCACGCATAAAAAAACCTTCCAAAATCCAAATGGCCAGTTACAGCTTGGACACAAAAAATTACTGCTTGTTGCGTAATGGTAAGCTTCAAAAGATCACCGAAAAAGAAGCTGAATTGCTCCGTTATTTGTTCCATCATAAAAATCAGCTTTTAAAACGCGAGCAGATTTTGAATGCAATCTGGGAAAACGATGACTTTTTTTCTGGACGGAGTATGGATGTGTTCATCAGTCGTATCCGAAAACATTTAAAAGCAGACCCCAGCATTTGTATTGAAAGTACCCGGGGGATTGGACTCACCTTGCACATTGATGAAGAAAAGAAAAATAATTAACTAATAAATTTAATCCACTTAAATATTGAATCTTATGAAAGCAATTTTTTTAACTAGTTTATTGATGAGCCTGGGTACTTTAAGTTTTGCTCAACAAACTCCCAAGACTCCTACTTCTTCAACGACGGTAAGTACCTCTTCGAGCACCAGTAGTAATTACATTCGATCGGTTTCGAATAGCGATACAGATGAAGATGGAAACCTGTCAATTGCGATAAGTGAATCGGACAACTCCTATAAATTAAGTGCAAAATTTTCCTCGAAGAACGACAAGGCACTAAAAGATCTTTTGCTGAATGAGTTTGGAAAAGAAAATTTGGAAAAAGATGGTGATAAATGGGAATGGAAGTTGTCGAGCGCAGAAGATGATGTTTACAGCATCAAATTTTCTTCCGGAAAACTAAAAATGGAATTGGATAAAGAAGAGGCCGCAAATACGCTGATTGAAAAATTTGTACGTACCGGCAAAGAAATCAATCAATTGCTTTCTGGCGAAGAAGACCAAAAAGCGGAAGCCCTAAAACGCAGGGCGCAACACCTGCAAAGGGAAGCTCAACGAATGCAGCACGAGGCGGAACGCTTGGGTAAAAGCTCAAACAAGGAAGAGGTTAGCGCCCTAAAAATGAAGGCTGAAAGATTGCAGCAAAAAGTTGATAGTTTACAGAAGGAATTAAGGAAAATTAAGAAGAAACAGGAATAAATTTTTGAATTTGGCTTTACCCGCTTGACTTTTTAAAGTCAAGCGGTTTTTAAATTTCAGGTTTTAGAAAGAAAAATATCTATTCAGCTCATTCCTCTTTATTCCGGGAGAAGCACTTCATTTCAAAAGTTTTGGACACATCTTCACAGGTTGCATTGTCCATTCCACTTGTCGCTCATTCCGAAAAAAATTGGAAGACGGGTAAACTTCCTTCCCCGCTCCAACTTTAAAGACCATTCAGCTTTAGATTCGATGGAAATAATATGGCACATTTTAAATATTGGTATTGAAAAAAGTCTACAGTTGTTTTTGCCAATTATTTGATGTTCTTCATTTTGATTTTGTTCACCATTTTTTCGGCATTCCCATTGGTGCCTCCAAGGCTTATTGCTGTGTTATAGCTAGCTAATGCTAAATCATACTGTTCATTAATATAATAAGCCTCTCCTAAACTATCGAATGAATTTGCATTATTGGGAAATTCTGTGGTTGCCAACTTAAATATGTCTATTAATTCTTTTCTTTTTCCAGCCCTATAAAGTTCATAACCCAATTTGTTAAGTTCGTCCGGATCTTCAAAAGCGTATTCATCTGGTTGATTTTTCTTGAGCAAATAATATGATGCTACTCCTTTGGATACATCTTTCAGGCTCTCTTTTCTTATGGCTTGATAAATTGATTTTTCAGGAACTATATAAGGTTTCCCCAACATTATATCATGAATAGTATGCCCTAAATCCCAAACTCTATTTCTATGGTTGGATAATAGGATAATCGTAATATTATTTTTAAAGTCATTTAAAAAAATAGATTCAAACTTATAAGAAGTTCCATTGTGTCTTTGTAGTTTCTTTTCTTCAAAATATTCCCCAATGGATGAAGTTTTATCTTTTACATATGGATTTCTTAGTAGGGTATCAAAGGATTTTTGAGAGATCAAGACATTTGAGTTCATTGCTTCAATCCATTTGGATAAATCATTCATGTCTAACCATAACCAACCACTAATAAAATTCATTTCGGGACACTTTATATTATCAAAATCGTAACAGGATGTCCGGTTATCATAATTTTCTTTTGGATCAAATACCGAATTTGTCATTTTTAAAGGTCTAAGAATATTTTCAATAACAAATTCCTCAAACGATTGTCCGGTTACTTTTTCAATGATTCTTCGCTGTAAGAACACATTACTATTGTCATAGATAAAATCAGTTCCTGGTTTAAAAAGTAAGCTATCGTTATTTTTTAAAATATTCCAGGCCTCTTCATCGCTACCAGGGTTTAGTGGGTCGATTTGAGGTATTCCTCCTGCATAATTTAGTAGATGTCTTACGGTAACTTTTTCTGACCAATTTGGTAATCCAAAATTAAAGTTAGAAATAGTGTCATCTAGGTTTAGAAGACCACGTTCATTAAGCATCATTATTGCGACACCATTAAACTCCTTTGCAATAGAACCGATATTAAAAATTGATTTATCATTTAATTTAATTTGTTGGGTGCCATCTGTATAACCAAAAGATTTTTGATAAATAATATTATCCTTTTTTACAACAAGAACATTTCCATTAAAAAGGTCTCTCTCGTATGATTTTGTTATTAGAGAATCGATTTGCTTGACATATCTAGCCTCATTTTGGTTTTCTGTAAGTTGAGCTTTACATCCAAGAATTGATAGTGCAATTATTAAAAAACTTATTCCTCTAGTAATAATAAATAGTCTCATGAATCTCTTATTTTCTTTAAAGACTTATTAAATATTTAAATATTACATTTTTCCTATTAGTTATTAGTGGTTGCATCATTCTAGATAAATAATTTTAAAAATAAAGGATACGAAATAAAAGGACTTTTTTAATGCACAATAACAACATATAGTAGTTGAAACTACGTATAAAACCTAGTGGTAAGTTCATTTTTTATGGCATTATAATTTTAAAATTTGACTGTCCTAGCAAATGAAAATATGATAATTATTGCAAACACCTTGTTTAACTATGTATTTTGTATTAGGTTTGTGAAATGAACGAAGAGTTTGTACATAAATGGAAATCACAGGTCAAGAAAGGAACCTTGGCTTTTATCGTATTAAATGTTCTTGGAGACAATGAATTTTATGGCTATGAACTCATTGAACAGGTTCGGAAGAACACGGCTATTGAAATTGCTGAAGGTACGCTGTACCCCTTGATGAACAGGCTCAAGAATGAAAACCTTGTTACATCGAAGTGGGTAGAACAGGATTCGGGCATACCCAGAAAATACTACACCCTTACCCCTACCGGGGAAGAAACTTTGAAACAGATGAGAATCTTCTGGGAAACCCTTGAAGTCTCAATCAAAAAGATATTAAAATGAAAGTACTGGGTTTTCAACAGTCGGCATCACAAAAAATTTACACCGATTACATCAACCGGATTAAGCGCACCACTACCACCTTGGCTAAAGAGGATCGGCAAGATGTGCTTATGGAATTCAACAGCCATATATACGAGGGAATGCAAAGACATTCTGGTGATAATGAAGTAGATAATTTATTGAACGTGATTGAAAACCTCGGCGCTCCAGAAGAAGTTTTAAAACCTTTAGTGGCCGAAAAAAAGCTTCAACAGGCCACAAAGACTTTTAATCCGGTACATGTGTTTAAAGCCTTGGTGTTAAATATAACCAATGGCCTTGCTTACATAGTATTTGCTTTTCTATATATTATGCTGTTTGGTTTTTTGTTCGTGATCGGGGCTAAAATATTTAACCCAGATAAGGTTGGATTGTTTTTTAAAGAAGGTGCTTTTTTTGTATTGGGATCAATAAATTCAGAATCCAGACAAACTCAGGGAGTTGAAGAGGTATTGGGAAATTGGTTTATTCCCGTAATGAGCCTTGTTACAATTATTTTGTACGTACTAATTACCTTGCTGCTCCGCCTAAAGAGAAGAGGACGAACATAATCCATTTTTTTGAATTTATACATCGTTATGCTATGTTACGGGTTATACAATGCTTTAATTAGTTGAACTATTAGAATCTTTTGAGGGGTAAAGAAATAATATTGAGACAGAATCTTGAAAACTAATAAATAAAATATCCTCACCATTTTTAATTTAATACTTGTTATGAAAACTTATCTGCTATTTACAATTATTAGTGTTCTTACTTTCATTAATCATTTACAAGCACAAACTGTTTCTCATGAAGGACTTCAAGATTCTATCAACAAAATTACAAAGAAGAAAAACATTCCAGGATTTTTTGTTACGGTAGTTTCAGCAGACTCCCTTCTTTGGCAACAGGCTCTGGGATACAAAGATATTTCTACTCACAGCAATGTGGACTCCCAGACGTTGTTCAGGATTGGTTCAGTTTCGAAAAGCTTTACAGCGCTTGCAGTTATGAAACTTGTGGAAGAAAATAAATTGAGCCTAAATGATGAACTAAAAGATATTGCTCCTGAAATCCCCTTTGAAAATAAATGGGAGGAAAAATATCCCGTGAAAATAAAACATTTGTTGGAGCACAAAGCTGGATTCGATGATATGCACTTTTCTGTATTTGCAATAGAACCCAAACCCGGTATGACTGCACATGAGGAAGTGGATATTTATAAAAAATCTTTTCGAAGTCGATGGAAGCCGGGCCTTGTTCATTCCTATTCCAATCCGTCTTATGTGATTCTGGGTTATCTAATAGAAAAAATTAGCGGTCAGCCATACCAAGAATACATTCGAAACAAGGTCCTGCTCCCGCTAAACATGAATAATACCCAATATCTTAGTGAAAACGGACGCAATGTACCATCTTCTCAATTTGCAAAGGGCTATAACGGGAATAACCGATTGGTTAACAGTGGCTATTTAGCAGGCGAAGCTGTAGGCGGCCTGCTTAGCAATGCAGAGGATTTGTCCCGGTTTTTGCAATACATGCTGAGCGAAGAAATGCAGGATTGTATTCCGCTGATTGGAAGAAATGGAGTGAAAGAAATGGAGAAACTGCATGGATGGTTCGAAAACACCAACCATATTGAAGACGGCTACAGACTGGGGCTTTATACACGTGAATTTGGGAAAAATGATCACCAATTCCTGGGACATAATGGCTACATCAATGGCTTTACTACCGATTTTATCTATGACCGGGACCTAAATATAGGTATTGCGATCAGCAATAACAGGGGTGCCGGAAATGGTGAAATATTAGATATTTTGATAGATCATTTTGCTGAGGAAAATTCTGCCGAAAAAGTGTGTGCTCCGATTGCGCAGGAGATTCCAAATGACTTTAAAGCCTGGGAGGGAGAGTATCGTATTTTAAATTCCCGAAATGAAATTTTCAGTTTGTTCAATTATCCATTTCATATATTAAAACTGGAGAAAGAAGGAGATTCAATCTCAATCAAGAGGTTAGGAAGTGAAGAAAATTATAGCCGGTGCGGTGGCAATTCTTTCATTGGAACTGGAGAAGTTAATCCTTCCGTTTTTCTTACTATGAATGGCGATGAAAAATCGCTTTATTATTACGAAGATGTGCTGGTACCAGTTAGTAGCACATGGATTTTTATTTTAAGGCTCGTATTGGTCTTAAGTATATTTGCTGGTTTTGCGATAACTGCTGTGTTTCTATTTCGGCTGATCATCTTTGCTTTTAAAAGAACTCGGAAGAAACAACGTCTTTATAGGACATTTATCTTGGCATTGCCTTATTGGCTCATCTTTTCTTCCCTGATCGTTTTTCTGTTAAATTCTTCTCTTAATAGTCTGGAAAAACTGGGTAGCATCAGTATACTTTCTGTATTTATTTTTATCACTTCGTTATTGGCACCAATATTTCTTTTTGTAGCGGCCTACGTTCTATACAAAAATTGGCAGGGTCTTAACGGTATAGGAAAAGTGCTAAATGGGTGGTTTATAATAGGATCTACTATAATTATCTCGTACTGTGCTTTTCATGGGTGGTTTGCAGTAATGCTCTGGAGTTACTAAAGAATCTGTGGTTGGAATTAAAGATATAATCCAGGGTTGGATTTATAAAGCACGCTATAAAGTTCCGCACGACGCACAAAAAAACAATTATTCCACAGGAAAGCTTGGATAAGAAGCTGTTCAACTAAATATACGAAATGGCTGAAGCTCTAAAGGTTTATCCAGTAACTTAAACTGGTCTTATATTTCTAGTACTTAAAAAAGAAATTATTTAATGATTAAGATACCATCCCATTCAACCCATTGCCCTGCTCCCAACAGTTCGAAGCCGAAAAGCCTCATTTCGAAAAAAGTGCTTCAATCAAGAACCTCGGGGCAAGCCCACGAGGTATGCATTGGAAAATAATTTTAAAAATTCGAGGCAAGCCTCGAGGAATTAAACTCCTCAATGAGGGATTAAAAGGTTTTGGACAGGGCCACAAAAATTCTAATTTCCATCTTCGGAAACAAACTGCTTTAAATCTTGCTTCTAGAGAATAATCCATTTTATAAGCCTGTTCAGTATTTTGACGCCTTTCGAAAAAGCATCGCATTATCTTTTAATTTGAAATGTTAAAATATAATAGCAACTCAAAGGAATTGGGCTTATACCAAAGTTTAAAAGTCATTTTCAATAACTTCTTTTCTAATAACAGGATTTGGAATTACGTATTGCCCCAAAATAGGTTGACAAAAAATCAAACCTTTTAGCACTCTATTCTGTTGAAACACGAAGAATACCCTGCCTAAAAATTTCTCCAAATGGATAGGCTTTTACCTCAATCTTGCCATACAATCATTCCTCAAAAATTATATAGCATATAAGTTAACTCTACGAACCATATACATTTACAGTCGCTAAGCCTGCGCAGCGTCAAAACCATAAAGAACAGGTCTCTGCCAACGCAAGCCGCATAGCGAAAAGGTCGAGTAGGTAAAGGGGAATTGCACCCCTAAACCTCTCTCAGAACCGTACGTGATGCTCTCACATCATACGGCTCTTCTTAACAAGTCTAAGGCGTAAAACCATATTGCCAATGCACAAATAGATTGGGAAACTGCTTGGCAGTCTCCTGTAACCATTTGTAGGCAAAGAACCAATGTTTACGCCTAAATCGCCGATATTTGTTGCGTACCCATTTAGCCAGTCGCATATTCAAAAAGCGGAACACATAATGTAGTTCGCTCATTCGCACCTTGCCGTAATAATGAATCCACCCTCGTACTTTGTTCGCTATAATGCCTGCCAAATCGGGCAGGCGCAAGTGAACCATACGGTGCAGTTTCATCTTGAACAAGGTTTGATTGATTCGCTTTTGACTTTGGCGGCTGATGGCGGGCGTGAAACCCAAATGAAAGTTCCCGTAGTAGCCCTTTACCATTCTTGGTTTGAATGTAAAACCTAAAAAACTGAAGGTTACATAGTGGACCTTGAACGGTGGGTGCTTCTTTTGGTTGCGCTTGCAATAAACAATATTGCTCTTGCCTTTCTTTATCTGCAACTTGCATTGCTCAAATCTGGCTTTTACCGCTTCCAAAGTCCGCAGGGCTTGTTTGAAGTTTGCACAATGGATGATAATATCATCTGCATATCGTTCAAACTTTACTTCGGGATGGTGCTGTTCAATCCATTTGTCAAAAACAACGTCTAGGAAAATGTTTGCCAATAATGGGCTTATAACACCTCCCTGTGGTGTGCCTTTGCTACGGGGATGAACACTCCCATCTTTCTTTTGGACACTGGCTTTTAACCAACGTGTCACGTACAAGTGAATGTGCTTCTCTTTGGTAAAGTGACCCAATGCTTTGAGCATTAAATCGTGGTCTATCTCATCAAAAAAACTCTTGATGTCCAAATCTATTGCCCAATCCATCGCCATACAGTTTTCCCTGCATTGCTTTATGGCTTGGTGCGCCGATTTGTTCGGTCGATAGCCAAAGGAACTTTTGCTGAACCGCTTATCTGCAAGCTGCTCCAGCTCCTCTCTAATTACCATTTGAGCCGTTCGGTCTTGTACCGTCGGGATGCCCAGTTTCCGCATCCTGCCATCTGCTTTGGGTATTTCTACTTCGCGAACGGGCTTGGGAAAGTAACTTCCACTCGCTAACCTGTTCCATACGGGATAAAGGTATTTCATAGGGCGAGCGGACACTTCGGAAATCGATACTTTATCGACACCCGATGCACCCTTGTTACTGCGTACCTTCTTAAAGGCTTCCATTACCTGTCGCTTATCTATCGGTTGCGACTTTTGTTTCTCTTTGAAAATCATCCTAATCTACATTAGTTGTAATACAAGTTAAAACTGTTAAGTCAGCCCCTTCGCTCCCATCCCATTACAGGATGCTCATCGCTACTACGGGATAATCCGTCACTAATGGCACGTATGGCTAATTTCTTCCTTGCCCTTCGGGGTTGTGGAATTTTCGCACCTGCCATTAGCTTCTCCTGTTCCGTAATTGAGCCGTAAGTAAAGCTCCTGCCCTCTTTATGCCGATTGCCACTTGACCAGTAAATAGGTTACTCCCGTCAAGTCCTGTCTCTCGGGACCGCCCATCCCTCGATTTTGACAATACTAAAGTTGTTTACGACACTTCTACAAGGGTTCACTCACATCTCGTTCAGCTTCTTTACCCCCACCATAGCAAACTACATTACCCTACAAGTGGCAGTAGCGCCTTTGACCTTATCGCTCAAGACCAACCCGTGAAAGGTAAGCCCCATAAGGCGGTTTGACCGGTATGCCTAAACATCCCAGCCGAGAGACCAATCCCCAAAACCTTCTTGCGTGTTTCCACCCGAAACAAATGCCGGGGTCGTTTCCAGAAAATTATGAGACTCTCATCTCAATTACAGTTTTGTTGCTCCTCAATTTTACTTAAATTGTATCCCGAAGCAACACAGGACACACAACGTTTTACAACATCGTTTAACAGCAAATAGCGGGCATTCCGGTGAAAAGTGTTATTTTAGAGACCAAGTAGAAAACAACTAAGCCGACAAGTTCACGTCCCTTATTTTGCAACTTGCGAACCAAGACAATTAGCTGTGATTTTTAATGAATATTTGAAAAAAAGTAAAGTAAATGAAAAAAATTCAAGTTGGATTTTTAATGTTTTACGACTAAGTACATGACAAAAATTGCCATAGGTTAATATTCAATTCGTTATATCCTGTAAGCAATACCCTGGAGAGGTAATCAAGTCCATATTTACAAACACTAAGGGCCCTCCTTCCGTGTTTTTTGATCCTAATGGGCCGAATCTCATTATCGATAAAATCCCCTATCTTGTAGCACCAGACAAAGGCAATCATAACCAACAGCATCAATTTTTCCAGTCGATCCAAGGCAATCACATGGGTGTCCTCGATGTTGAACCCACTGGATTTCAATCCTCGAAAGAGCGTTTCCACTTGCCAGCACTTCCCATAATATTCCAAAGCTTGGTCGGGTTGGTTAAAGCAGACCAGGATGAGGTACTCTATTTTACCATCCTTTATTGTTCTGGTCCCCGAGAGATAGCACAACTGGCCGTACATCTTGACGATCCCCTGATAATGTCCCAGCTCACCAACTTTCAGGTTATTAAACAGGTGCCAGGCTGTGACCTGTTTTTGCCGTATTAGAGAGAACACCTTAAAATTGTTCCGTATCCTGATATGGTACCTGATATTTTACCGGTTTAAAAAACCCAACCAGTCCCCTCCTACAAACTCCCGGTCGGCCAACAGACAGTCGATACGTTCTGGGCCAAACCACGCTATAAAATCCTTCACCAGTGCAATGCGTTCAAGCGTATTGGAGTTCCCCCGCTTATCCAACATACGGAACATCAAAGGAAAGGCCACATTCTTGTAACAGGCCCCCAGCATTCATATGTTGATGTTGCTCTGTCCAAACTTCCAGTTGGTCCGGTCCATCACCAGAACAAGGGCCCCTTTCTGGGGCAACAAGGCAAAGATCAACTTGGCCACCCACTCCATGGGCAATGCTGCACCGGACATAAAGCGCTGGATCCGCCCATAATTGCTTAAAGCATTGACCTGGGTATCGAAACCAGCCGATAGCTTGGAATAATTCACAGACTTTATCTTGCACAGGGCCGTTATGAAATGACAGATTAGTCGGATCCTGGCCAAGTTCAGAAAGCCTCCAAAATGGGCTTTAAATAGTATCAATAATTGCGTATCTCCGTTATGGAGACTGGTATTCTTTTTTAAAGGCATTACGTGGTTGTTTTACCTTTAAAATACTGAACATCAGTCTTTTGTTATAATTTCTACCTCCTTGTTTTACGGGTTTTCAGCTGTTTATTATTTTTTGTCATGTACTAAAAAAACTCGGTTAAAGGCAGCTTCAGATTGACAACTTACTTCCGCCGCTATTTCTCCAACCGATTTATCACTTTCAATCAACAGTTCTTTGGCTTGTAAAAGCCTCCATTGTGATCAAGAACCTCGGGGCAAGCCCACGAGGTATGCCTTGGAAAATAATTTTAAAAATTCGAGGCAACCTTTGGGAATTAAACCCTCAATGAGGGATTAAATAAAGTCAATTTCTGCCTATTTATTCTATTTTTCCCCTATAATACTCCAGAATCTTTATTCTGATAAGAAATTCATATTTGGCATTGGTCTGGTTGATCATGGAACGGTCAAGGTTGTTTTTGCTGATGATGTATTCAACGATATTGGAAACCCCATCGGTAAACCTAATTTCGTTTACTTCGTAAGAATGTTCATAGGCCCGTACCTGGTCCCGGAGAACAAAATAGTTTTCGTAAGCAGCTTCCATATCGCTATAAGCTAGTTTGATCGCTTGGAAATATTCATTTTTTGTGTTCTCCAATTGAAGCTTGGCATCTTCCATCTGGATTTTCTTCAAAGCGACCGATCTTTTCCCCCGAAAACCATTAAAAATTGGAACATCCATGCTTATTCCAGCCACAGAGCTAAGGTTATTGTCTAACTGATCAAAATACGAAATGTCCTGCTGTGAAAACTGACTTTCATTGGCAAGGACCGGATAGGCAATCTCGTTAATACTAATAAACCCCCCCGTTTCCAGCACCTGAGTTCCGGTTTCATTCAACAAACTTGCCAAACTGGAATAATTGGTGTTCAATTGTGCAAAAAGGGAAATATCTGGCACAAATATAGATCTGGCAACCGCTATATCTTCTTTTGTTGCTTTTATGCGTAAACGTTGCCCATCAAAAACCTGTAGGTTTTCAAGGGATTCTAAATAGATTTCTTCCGCAGAAAGTTCATGTTTTTTTATTTCAGCCAGTGCATGAAATTCCGTAACCTTGACTTCAGTGTCCACATTTAGCAGTTGTGCGAGATTTAGTTGTGATTGTTGCATATTGTTTTTTGCTGCAATCACTGCCGACTGATCATTGTTTAACTGTCCTTTAATATCGGTATAATCGGCCGGGTTCCCAGCTCCCTCATCGTTCAGGCTTTTAATGCGATTTGTTTGCTTAATGGTGCTTTCAAGTCGTAATTTTGTGAGTTCCCACAAATCGCGGGTGTTCAAAACCTGAAAATAAGCTAGAGTAACATCCAGTATTAGCTGTTGCTTTGTCGCTTCCTTTTCAGCCTGGGCCGCTTCCATGTTGTACCGGTCCCGTTGAATGCTGTTTCTTAGTTCAAATCCGTTAAATATTGGGGCATTTAGACGTAATCCGGCATTGCTGTAACTAAATTGCTGATCAATCACATCGTTGGTGTACGGATCTATACTTCTTCCTTTATTCACGGCATAACTATAGCTACCATTGATTGCTGGGAGCACCCTAGATTTGGTTCCTCGGAAATTAAGTCTTTCTGTTTTGGCCTGTAGATAAGATCGCTTTAAATTGATGTTGTTGTCCAAGGCTATCTGAATACATTCTTCCAAGGAAAGCCCTTGATTTTTTGTGTTCTGGGCATTTAAACTGGTGGTGATCAATACTAGTATAATGATGATTTTTTTCAAAATGATGATTTTTAAGAATGTTTGACACTTCCATCCAATAAGTTGATGGTACGGGAACCATATTTGGCGTTGCTTTTAGAATGTGTAGCCTGGATAATGGTCACTCCTTCACTGTTCAACTCTTTAAAAAGATGCATGATCTCATCACTTTGCTTGGAGTTGAGGTTTCCGGTTGGTTCATCGGCCAGAATGAGCTGAGGTTTGATAATCAATGCCCGTGCAATACCAACAAGTTGCTGTTGCCCCCCACTTAATTGATGCGGAAAAAGGTCTTTCTTTCCCACCATATTAAAGCGGTCCAGGATATCTGCCACCAATGCTTTCCGTTCTGAACTTTTCACTTTTTTGTAAAGCAGCGGGGTTTCGATATTCTCATAAACAGTGAGGTCATCAAGCAAATGATAAGCCTGGAAAATAAAACCGATATTCTGATTGAAAATCCCTGTCCTTTTTTTCGAACTGAGGTCATGGATGGCTTCGTCTTCAAAATAATATTCTCCTTCATTAAATTCGTCGAGCATGGCGATAACATTAAGCAATGTGGATTTTCCGGAACCCGATGGACCCATGATAGAGAGAAATTCTCCTTTTTCGACATTCAGGCTTAAATCGTTGAGCAAAAAAATTCTTCTTCCGCCCGATTTTACCCATTTATAGATGTGTTCTAATTTTAGCATATATTTTATATTTATTTATGTCAAGCTGAATTTGTTTCAGCTTCATTTTTTAATTTTCTTAGTTCTCCCCCTTCGGGGGAGATGCCCAAAGGGCAGAGGGGGCTTATTCTGTTTTCAAACTTTTTATTGGATTTACACTGGCTGCCCTAAAACTCTTAATACCAATGGTTAAAAATGCAATTCCAAGAGTAATGATCGCGGCCAGCAAAAATAACCACCAGTGGATCTGGATACGATAGGCGAAATCCTGAAGCCATTTGTTCATGAGATAATAACTTAAGGGAAACGCGATCAGAAATGAAATCCCTACCAGTTTGATAAAATCTTTTGACAATAATGTTACGATCTGCGTAGCCGAAGAGCCCAACACTTTCCTGATCCCTATTTCCTTAAAACGCTGTTCTGCCGTAAAGGTCACGAGCCCGAATAGTCCTAAGCAGGCAACTATAATCGTGAGAATGGCAAAAAGAGTAAGGATAGTTCCCATTTTACGTTCCTTGAGATACGTGTGATTGAAGGAATCGTCCAGAATACTATAGTTTAAAGCTTCTTTAGGATTATAACTGTTCCAATCTTCATCTAGGTTTTGGATAATGCCAGACATATCGGCAACTTTAGACCTGATGATCATTCCGCCATAAGGATTTTTCTTCAGGATAAGCGGTTCAATTTCCTGGTGCAGCGATTTAAAATTGAAATTTTTTATTACCCCTATAACGGTTATATCCTTTAAACCTTCATTGGTATCCCGCTGAAAAATCTTGCCAATGGCGTCTTTGCCTATGCCAAGAACTTCGGCAGCTTTTTCATTCACAATAACCTTATCGCTTTCATCACCAAATTCTTTGAAAAAATTCCTGCCCTGCAGCAGTTCCATGCCCATTGTGGGAATGTAATTTTCATCTACATTATAAAAGAACATCCGGCGCTGGAAGTCCCCATTCAAAAAAATCCCACCTACCTCATTATCACTTTCACCCGCAGGAACAAATGCGGAATGGGTTAGGTTTTCAATACGAGGATCCCTTTTTATCCTATCTATAAAATTATCTTCGTTATTTTCCAGTAAATAGGTATTTCGAACAACCAGAAGCTGATCTTTGTTATAGCCTATGTCCTTGTTCTGAATATAGTTCATCTGCTCCTTCACTACCAAGGTGGCGAGAATGAGCCCGGTAGAGACCACGAACTGAAAAATCACCAAACCACTACGAATCCCAGAACTTTTTCCGCTGCCCGAAAATTTCGACTTTAGAGCGTTTAACGGGTTAAAAGAGGAGAGGTAAAATGCAGGATATGCTCCCGCGAAAATGGTGATAAGAAAGATAAGTCCCAATAAGGCTAAAATATAGACCGGTTTTAAAAGCATTGCAAATTCTATTTCCTTTCCCGCTAATTGATTGAAAAAAGGCAGTGCAATCGAGAAAAGAGCGATAGCCAGAAAAGTGGTGATCAGCGTTGAAACGAAAGCTTCTGATAAAAACTGATAAATAAGTTGCTTTTTATTGGATCCCAAGACTTTGCGGATGCCGACTTCTTTAGATCTTTTGGAAGCAGAGGCCGTTGCGAGGTTCATAAAGTTGATACAGGCAATCACCAGCATAAAAAATGCCACGGCACTAAAAATATAGATGTACTTGATATCCCCGCCCTGTTCCAAAGTAGTGGCATCAGAGAAATCAGAATATAGATGAATATGGGTGAGTGGCTGAAGGAAAAGTCCCAGACTGTTGTCTTTTTGAAATTCTTCGTAAGAGGTACCAATCGCATCCATCATCTGCGGACCCATATATTTTTTGTTGATCTCGGGGAGTTTGGCTTCAACCGAACCAATATCGGTTCCTTTTTTGAGCACCAAATAAGTGAAAAAATCAGATTGCATCCAGGAGGTATTTTTGGCTGGCGCATAACCTAAAGTAGAAACGAGCATATCAAAATGAAAATGTGAGTTTTTGGGAATATCTTCCATCACCCCAGAAACAGTTAGCTTTTCATCCCTATTTGTAACGGTAATCGTCTTTCCAACAGGATCTGAATCCCCAAAAATATTCCTGGCCAAAGATTCTGAAATAACTACCGAATTTGGTTCATTCAATGGGGTATTTTTATTTCCCTGAATGATAGGCAGTGTAAAAACATCGAAAAAATTGGGATCTACATACGCCAGACTATTCTGGCCGTAATAAGATCCGTTGAATTCAATTCTGTTGTTAAAAGATTTTGCCAGTCGGGTGGCGTCTATCACTTCGGGAAGATCATTTTTGAGGGTTTGTGCAACGGGAGCCATTACCACGGCCTCTTTTATCGCTTCGTTTTTGATATTCGCCTTAAAAACCACCCGGACTATCTGGTCTGCCTTTACGTTAAACTTATCGTAGCTCAGTTCATTTACCACATAGAGCATCATCATAATACACGAGGCAATTCCCAGGGCAAGCCCCATAATATTGATGGAAAAAGTGCCTTTGTTCTTAATGATATTCCGCCAGCCCGTTTTTAAATAATTCTTGATCATTATTTCATTTTTTATTCCCCCTTCGGGGGTTAGGGGGCTTTTATTCCGTCCGTAAACTTTTTACCGGGTTTGCCATGGCAATTTTCAGGGTTTGAAGTAAAATAAGGACTACCGTAATACTTCCTATCAAAATGATTGCAGTTAAAAATGGCTTTATACCAATGGTTATGCGATAGGAATAATTTTCTAGCCAAAGCTGCATTAGCCAATAAGCCAAAGAACAAGCAATAATTATTGCTATTGCCAGAACAATTAAAAATTCCTTTATAAACAAATAACCAATGCTTTTAATTGATGCACCTAAAATCTTTCTTATCCCCATTTCCTTTATACGTTTATCTATATTCAATGCGACCATTCCAAAAATTCCCATTAAGGCAATAAGCAAAGCCAATACCGTAGCTGTAGTTGCGGCCTTTCTAAATCTAATTTCGCGAGCATACAAATTCTCCAAGGTTTCGTCCATAAATTTGTATTCGAAAGATGAACCAGGCATCAGTACTTGCCATTTTTTTTGAATTTCGGCCAGACTTTGATGAACAGAATTTGGGTTTATTTTAAAAGTGAAATAGCGATAGATGGCATTCGAGTTTACGTTAAAAATCACTTGAGGTTTTATCGGTTGCTGCATAGTTTCAAAATGGAAATCGCCAAATACACCAGTAATAATAAGGGGTTCATCTTCTCCTACAATCGTTAGTTGTTGGTCAATGGCCTCGTGTGCATTTTTAAAACCGTAAGCCTCCACAGCCTTTTTGTTGATTACAACCTTATTAGCGTTAGGCTCATTGTCTAGCAAATTTCTACCTGCCAATAATGGAATTTTATATGTTTCCAGATACGATTCATCTGCAACAAAACCTTGTGCCGAAATTGCCAGATCAGGATTTTCTCCGGCTTTATAGGAAGATATTTGAAAACCATTATTACCATTTGGTATTTCATAAGAAAGGCTCACATTTTGTACAGAAGGTATTTTTTTAAAATCATCTCGTATTGTTTTCATTTTCTGAATACCTTCCGGTGTCCAGTCTCTTGGTGCGGCAGCGGTCACAACGTAATCTTTATCGTACCCCAGTCCTTTTCCGAAGAAAAAATCTACCTGTTTTGCAACTATCAATGCCGAGATAAGAACAACAAGTGCCGTTACGTATTGAAAACCTAAAAGTGTCTTGCGTAAAGTTTCGCTGCTATAATTATTCTTCAATTTCCCTTTTAGCGCATCGATAGATTTAAAGGACGATAACACAACTGCTGGATAAAGTCCTGCCAATATGCCAATAACCAGTACAAGCAAGAGCGGAATCAGTATAAAATAAATTGGAAATTGTGATAAAGAAATCAGTTCCTTTCCAATTAATTCCCCAAACCACGTTCCCAAAAATGGATATGCGATACAGGCTAAAATGGTTGCTATTCCTGTTAAAATGATCGATTCACTTAAAAATTGTATAATCAATTGTTTTTTTCTTCCGCCCAAAACCTTACGGATGCCAATCTCACGCATTCGGCTTCCAGAGTGGCTTATCGAGATATTTATAAAGTTTATCATCGCCATTAGCAAGATGAAAAGTCCGATAAATGATAAGGTATAAAGCATCTGTTTTATCGTGCGGTCGTCTTTTTCCAAATAGTAATCGCTTAATTTTACGGGGAGAATGCTTAGGTTTTTCTGAATTTCTTCGGAAGTATGGTTCTTTATCAATTCTTGAATGGGAATTTCTAAATCTCTGGGCGTTTTGCCCGGTTGAAGTTCTATATAGGAAACATAGATGGTTGATTCCCAATTCTGAAAATTGTCTCGGTTAAAATACGTTGCAGAGTTTTTGGCAATAAAAAATCCGTTATCGTCCTTCTCAAAAAACTCGGAAACAGAATTTTTTGAAATTTCGGCTAACACACCAGTAATCGTAAATTCGTTACTTTCCCCATCAAAGTTCTGAATAGTCAAGGTCTTTCCTACCACATCCGTTTTTCCGAAGAATTTTATAGCTTTTCCAGATTTGATAATAACTGAAAATGGATTCTCAAATGCAGTTTTGGCATTTCCGTGCAACAATTCAAAACCATACATTTCCAAAAAACTTTCATCGCCCAATTGAATGCCTTCCCTATAGTTCATATTTCCGTTAGAAATAATCGATGTAATGCCATCCCAGCGATAATAATTAGCGACCAATTGTGGATAATTTTCTTTTAGACTTTCAGCTAAAGGTGCCAAAGTTGTAAAATCTGCTCCCGTATTGGGGTTTTTCCATTGGCTGGTTAAAAGATATTGCCTTTCAGCATTTTTCAGGTTTTTATTTACCTGAAGTTCCTGCCACACAAAAGCAGCAATAAGCAATGCAAAACTGATCCCTATAAACAGCCCTAGAATATGTATAGCTGTATTGAGCTTTTTCTTTTTTAAGTTCCGCCACGCTATTTTAAAGTAATTCCTTATCATCTTAAAAAGCTTAATTGTTATCTGTTTATCGTTATTTGTGTCTCTGCCATCTGCATACTGCGACTGCTTACTTATTCCCAAGGGGCTTTTATTCGGTTCTTAGACTTTTTACTGGGTTTTGCATCGCCGTTTTTATGGTTTTTATGCCTATCGTAATAAATGCGATCATTAAAACGATAAGACTTGATAATATAAAGATCCACCAGCTTAGGTCGGTTTTATAGGCGAAATTTTCCAGCCATTTATTCATGAAATACCATCCAAGGGGAATGGCGAAGAGAATTGCCAAGGAAACAAGGATTAGAAAATCTTTACTTATCAGGGCGACGATATTGAAAACTTCAGCCCCAAGGACTTTTCGTACACCTATTTCTTTTACACGATATTTTAAAATAAAGGTTGTTAGCGCAAATAATCCCATAATGGAAATAACGATTGCAATGATTCCAAAGAAACTGATAACCTTCTGTAGCCTGTAATAAGAAGAAAATAATTGCTGAAAATTATCATCCAGAAAGGAATATCGCATGGGTGTTCCCGGTTCAACCTGTTTCCATAGAGTTTCTATTTTATCTATGCTGGCTTTAGGATTTCGAGTGTTTAATCTTGCCAGGATCGCACCACCAGACTGGAACATGCAGGCTTCGTTCCCAATAGTAAAAACTGCAGGCTGAACTTTATTTTCAAATCCCAACACATTGAAATCTTTTACAATTCCCACAATTTGCATTGGTTTCTCTTCACAGCCCGGAAAAAATAGGTTTTCACCCAGTAAATTTTCAGAACTCAATTTGGCAGCGGCAGTTTCATTGATAATGGCAGTTGTTGTATGCTGGTCTGGCCCTGTATTTTGAAAATCCCTGCCTTTCATAATAGTTGTTTCCAGGGTCGCGAAATAATCTGCACTTATTTTGACCGAATTCATTTTAAATTCTTCATTTTTAAAACTGAAATTGACGGTTGAAGAATCGGCATACTTATCTCCGGGAACGTTCGTCGTTTTGGCAACAGCTTCCACGCCCGGAATCTCCAGCAATTGATCTCTTACGGTTTCAAAATTGGTATCCCTGGTATTCTGGGATGATTCAATACGTACGAGCTGTTCTTCTGAAAAACCTTTGTCCTTGGATTGGATATAATTCAATTGTTTATTGATCACTATAATGGCGATGATGAAAAATGACGTGACGATAAATTGAAAAACAACCAGCACATTTCTTAATACGAGCCCTTTATTTCCTTTTGAAGTTCCGCCATTCAGGATTTTCAAAAGATTGAACCTGGATAAGAGAATAGAAGGGAAAAGACCCGAAATGAGAATGATTGCTCCCAAACAAAGACCAATCTGGGCCAGAAACTCAAAATTACTGCTTAAGCTAAGTTCAAGCCCAAAAACGCTATTCACATACGGCAAACTTAGAAGCACGACACCAATTGCTATTACCAGGCTTATAACGCATTGCAGGATCGCTTCGGCCATAAACTGCCAGAACAGGTTCCAGGTTCCAGATCCAAGTACTTTTCGCACTCCAATTTCTTTAGCTTTTCCGAGTGATTTCGCGATACTAAGATTGCTGAAATTAATAGCCCCAATAATCAATAATAGAATTGCAAGGATAAAAAGTACGACAACGGTCTTTATGTTGCTGTTTACATATTTTGAAAAATTGTGAATATTGGGCACGGCATCTACAAAAAGACTGGTTTTCTTAGTCCCCTTTTGATAATCTTCAAAAGTTTGATTTTCTTTTTTCAGCTGCTCATTAAAATATGCCCTGTTAATACGATCGGTGATATTTAATTCTGCAACAGGATTTTTTAATTTAATATAGGTGGTATAGGAAAAATTTTGCCAGTGGTTAACTTCTTGTCCATAAGGATCATTTGCAACTAAATTTATTTTAAGATGGCTCGGCGTTTCCAATGGTGCCATCACCCCGGTAACCGTAGTCTCAAAAAAATTGTAAAGCTTGATTGTTTGCCCAATAGGATTTGTACTGCCAAATAACTTTTCGCTGAGGTTTTCACTAATAAGAACAGAATTAGGTTCTTGCAGGGGATTTTTTGTATCGCCCTGTACAATTTTAAGTGGGAATACCTTAAAGAAATTACTATCGGCTATAATCAGACCGTCCTGATATACACTTTTCTCGTTGGTACTGATCAAACCTTCATAATCCCCACTTTCCTGAATCGCAGTGGAAGTAATAATATTAGGATCTTTTTCAGCTAAAAAGGATGCCAGAGGGGCGGGTGTATTATATTGCACATCCCCGTTGGTTTCCATACCCACGCGATAAACCTTTTCCAGTTGTGGAGACCAGGTGTCGTAACTTAGCTCATAATTGAGATAAAGCAGTACGATGATAAAGCTCGCCAAACCGGCAGAAAGTCCCACGATATTAATGAGGGTGTAAGATTTGGCATTCCAAATGCTTCTCCAGGCTATTTTAAAATTGTGTTTGATCATATTTTATGTTTTTTCAGACCTAACAGGTTTTAAAAACCTGTTAGGTCTTTTTTTAACTGCGACTACTATTTTCAGCCTTCGGGGGAAATGTTCGAAGGACAAAGGGGGCTTTTTACTCCGTCCTCAAACTCTTCACCGGGTTCTGCATTGCGGCACGAATCGTCCTAAAACTTATCGTTAGAATGGCGATCACTAGTGCGATAACCCCCGCACTTATAAAAATCCAGATATTCAAATCCATTCTATACGGATAGCTTTGCAACCATTCATTACTGAAATACCAGGCGATGGGCGTCGCTATTAAAAAAGCGATCCCAACAAGTTTTAAGAAATCTGAAGTGAGTAATACAGTGATTTTTGACACGCTGGCTCCAACCACTTTTCTGATACCAATTTCTTTGCGCCGTTGTGATACCACCAATAATGAGATCGCAAATAGCCCTATACAGCTTAAAACTATTGCTAGGATGGAACCACTGCTTATCATAGTGGTCATCATACGTTCTTTCATAAGGGTGCGGTCTATATTTTCATCGAGGAAAGA
The DNA here is from genome assembly GCF_007827275.1 of Gillisia sp. Hel_I_86. NCBI lineage: Bacteria > Pseudomonadati > Bacteroidota > Flavobacteriia > Flavobacteriales > Flavobacteriaceae > Gillisia > Gillisia sp. Hel_I_86. The sequence goes on from NZ_VISE01000001.1 coordinate 864,378, forward strand.
ACCCAGAAATTCTGCATTGGGTTCAATTTTATTCCAGGCTAGTTTTACTTCATTAAAGGAATTGCTTAGGTTTTGGGGTGCTACTTTCACATATCCATAGCGTAAATTCCAATTCGGTTTTAGGAAGAGGGATAGTGGTTCAATTTCTTTGTCCATTGACTGAAAATTGTAGTCTTTCACCACGCCGATTATTGAAAAACGAATGCTATCGTCCAGGATAATACTGGAGTTAAGAATGTCCTCTTCTCTGAGTTCTTTGGCCATAGCTTCATTAATAACCATAGAAAGCGTGTCTGAAGGACGGGAACGGTCAAATCTTCTGCCTTTTATCAACTCTAGGTCAACTGTTCCCTCATAGTCATAATCCACCATAAGGATATTGGTTTTAACTACTCTCCCCTGGTGTTCAAATCCCATAACACTGGTTGTAGTGCTATGGTCTTTTCCTATTCCCAGGATATTATTGGCAGCAGTTATACTTTTAATTCCCGGTTTATCGTTCAATTCGTTTCTAAGCAATTGCATGGTGCGGAAATCGTCTTTTTTTCCATTCAGCGGAAAGGAAATCACCTGTTCTTTGTTGAACCCGAGGTCTTTATTCCGCATAAACTGAAGCTGATTCCAAAGTACAAGCGTTCCGCTGATTAATAGTATCGCAATGCTAAACTGCACTACAATCAAGGTGTTCCGTACCTGATTGCCACCCTGTAAATTGATTTTCCCTTTTAAAGCTTTTAAGGTGCCCAGTTTGCTCAAAAGCAGGGCAGGATACCCCCCGGCAATAACGGTAATGAAAATGATAAAAAAACTAAAACCGATCAGGCTTCGAAAACCAATAACATTATTGAAATTCGCACTTGTATTAAAAAGGGTTTGAAAAGGTTCTATGAATAGATAGGCGATCAATAATCCTATAAGTGTAGCGCTTAGAAAAACAAGGATACTTTCTCCCCAAAACTGAAAAAACAGCTGGATTTTCCGTGCTCCAAGGGTTTTTCGCATTCCAATTTCCCGAAGTCGCTGTGAACTTTTAGCAATATTCATATTGATAAAATTCACGCTAGCAATTAATAATATTAGAAAAGCGATGCCCAAGATCAGGTAAGGATAGGTTCTGTTTGGTATAGCCATACCATTTTCAACCTTTACAAAATTCAGGTCTTTTACAGATAAAAGTCGCTGCTGAATATATTGTCCGTCTTTACCGGGTTTTGCCCCATCCCTTTTAGCATTGGTAATGGCATCTGCATAGTGCAGTTCTGAAAAATTCCGGGTAGATTTTTCAAACCCCGCAGGAGAAATCCCTTCAGCCAGTTGTATATAGACTTCGTGATTGGAATTATCCCACCGGCCTATATTTCTTCCGTATGCATGTTGGGACTGGCTCTTAAAATTTAAGGCGATATCGAATCCTATATTGCTTTCCGCAGGAATATTTTTAATAATGGAAGTGACTGTAAAAGGGACTTCCTGTTCATCAATAAAAATTTTCACTGTTTTTCCGAGTGCGGTTTCTTTACCAAAAAGTATTTTTGCCGCTTTTTCGGTAAGGGCAACTTCAGATTTATCGGAAACAGGATTTTTATTTCCTTTTAAAACCGGAAAAGTAAAGATTGAAAAGAATTCCGGATCTACAAAAGCCGATTGTAACCTTACCTGATTGTCACCAATACTCGCCAGAACGCCCCCACCATTAAACCGGGTTATTTTCTCCACTCCGGGAACTTCTTCTTTAAGAGCAGCGGCAAAAGGTAGCGGATTGGCTATGCCGGCTTCGGGTCCTTTAGGAGTATATTCTGTATGGTAAACCTGATAAATGTTGTCGGCATTTTCATGGAACTTATTATAAGAAAGTTCGAAAAATGAATATATTGAAAGTAAAATTGCGGCTCCAAAAGCTACGGAAAGCCCGAAAACATTTAGAGAACTAAAGGTCTTCTCTTTCCAGAGGCTCCTCCACGCTATTTTTAAGTAATTCCTGATCATAATTTTTATGTTTTAAAGACCTACAAGGTTTTGGAAACCTTGTAGGAGTTTACTTTTTTTTCATTTTCACCCAACCATCAACTTACCGTTCGAGTATAAATCCTCCCCCTTTGGGGGAGTTAGAGGGGGCTTTTTATTCCGTCCTTAAACTTTTTACCGGGTTTTGCATCGCCGTTGCAATCGTCTTTATACTCATGATCACAAGTGCCAATAAAATAATAACCATACCACTACCTGCGAAAATCCACCAACTCAGTTCGGTTCTATTGGCAAAATCTTGTAACCAATCATTCAGCAACCAATAGGCTACGGGTATCGCGATGGCAAATGCTATAAGTATCAATACCACAAAGTCTTTGCAAAGCAATGCATTGAGTTGCACGATGGATGCGCCCAATACTTTGCGGATTCCAATTTCCTTTACACGGCGTTCCGTGGTATAGATAACAAGGCCCAACAACCCCAAACAACTGATCAAAACCGATAACCCCATCGCCCAGTCAAGTAGCTTTGACATACTTCGTTCTTTGTTATAAAACTCCAATATGGTTTCATCAATAAACTGCAGTTCCATGTCATCGGCCGGATAGACCTCCTTGTATTTATTTTCCACCTCGGCAAGGATGGCACTCAGGTTTTTAGAACTACCAGCAGGCAGGCTAAAATGAATCACATCAAACCCCGTGGAATAAGCCCTCCATATATCCCCTACAAATGCCATAGGTTCTATTTCACCTTTGAGCGAACCCTGGTTGAAATCAGCCATCACCCCCGAAATCAAATAAGGCGTCCCACCAGAAGTAACCGTTTTATTAATGGCATCTTCAGCTTTTTTGAAACCCATTTTTTCAACGGCCTTCAAATTTATGACGGCTTCGCGAATGGTGTCGTTGAGTGGCAACCGACCTTTCAACAGGGGAATGTTATATAAGTCTAGATACTCGGAATCGCCAAATAGCAACTTGACACTAGTTTGAGTTTCCACAGTACCCTCTTTATTAATGAAAGATGTTGAAGAGTTATCGAATGAGGCCGGTGGCGGTCCGCCCATACTCACCTTCTCCAGTTGTGAGATGGTTTTTAATTTTTGCACAAGCAGTTTCCGGTTCTCAACGGTTTCATCTTTTCTCGGCGTCTGGATAGAAGCAAGCGATTCGGTTTTAAAACCCATATCTTTATTGATTAGGTAGTTGATCTGCTTACCAACCAGGAAAGTGGAGATGATAAAAATAAAGGCGATGGTAAACTGGAATACGGTCAAAAACTGCCGTAGGCCGCTTTTCCCTCCAACTGCAATGTTCTGTCCTTTTAATACACGGGCAGGCCGGAATTTTGAGAGCACTACGCCCGGATAAAAACCTGCGAGCAAGGTTACTAGAATAAGCAAAACCCCAACGAACCCTAATAAATAAGGGTTCTGTAAAAGTGTGAGGCTTATACCATCTGCAATAAAATCATCGAAGATTTTTATAAGCCATACCGATAGAAATAACGAAATAATCCCAGCAATGAGCGTCAATAAAAAAGTCTCGCCCAGAAATTGGGAAATGAGCTGTCTTTTAGAACCGCCCAATGTTTTCCTGATGCCTATTTCTTTGGCCCTTTGTGTAGCCTGCGCCGTATTGAGGTTTATGAAGTTAGCACAGCCCAGTAGCAGTAAAAACAAGGCTACAAGGCTAAGCATGATCAGGACATCCTTGTCTGCTACGGCCTTATTTATATCGTAGATACCAAAGTCATCGTTGAAATGTAGATTGCTTAAAGGTTGGGCATAAAACTCACGGGTAGCACCAAATTTAACCGATTCTTTATCACCATGTTCGAGGGCCAATTCATTCAGTTGTCCTTGAAAACCACTAACTAACGTACCTCCTTTGAGTTTTACCCAGAGTTGCGAAGTGCCCCAGGTGCTGTGCCAGCTAGTGTTGTTTATTCGATTATTTAAAGCTGTCTGGGGTGCTGTTTTTAGTGAAAGGAATTCCTGAAATACAATATCCGTACGCTCTTTAAAATCTGCCACGATCCCGGTAACGACCGCAGGTGTTGAGTCGTTGTAAGTGAGTGTTTGCCCAAGTATTTGTGAGGGTACCAGGTTAGGGAAATAAAGTTTAGCCCTGGAATCCGTTAGCACCACCTCGTTTGGATTTGACAATGGGTGCTGCCGTGATCCAGCCAGCCACTTATAATTGAAAAGGTCAAAATATTTTTGATCAGCAAAAACAACAAAATCCTGTTCTTTAAATTCTGTTTTGCTTTGAGGCAAGCCAACATTTACTAATTTAAATTGGTGAAAAAAAGCGGCCGTCTCGATTCCTGCAACTTCATTTTTAACGGCATCAACCAATGGGATTGGTACACCGGGGTTGAAAGAGGTGCTTTCAGGATTGCTGAATTTGCTTGTAACCCGATAAATTCGATCGCCATCAGGATGAAATTTATCAAAGGTAAAGTCATAATAAACCATCATCCCAATCACCAAAGCCGCACTTAGGCCTATGGAGAGGCTAATGATATTGATCAACGAGAAGATTTTATGTTTTGAGATATTACGCCACGCTATTTTTAAATAGTTCTTAATCATAATTTTATGTTTTTTAGACCTGTAAGGTTTTAAAAACCTGTTAGGTCTTTTTTTAACTGCGACTGCTATGTTCACCCTTCCGGGGAAATGTCCGAAGGATAAAGGGACCTTTATTCGGTTCTTAAACTTTTTACCGGGTTCTGTATGGCTGCTTTGATACTTTGGTAGCTTACTGTAATTATAGCGATGCCTATAACTAAGAATGCCGAAAAAGCCATTATTTCCCAGCCTATCTGTATGCGATATGAAAAATCCTCCAACCAGTTATTCATAAAATACCAGCCAAATGGCAACGCAATAAGAGTAGCGATGGCGACAAGTTTTAGAAAGTCCGTTGTCAACCCAATAGTGATCTGGCTCACACTGGCTCCCAATACCTTGCGTACCCCTATTTCCTTAGTTCTATTCTGGGCATTGAATGCTGCCAGACCAAAAAGGCCCAGACAGGCGATAAATATGGATAAACTTGTAAATACAATAAAGATGCTGCCCAAGCGACGCTCCTCTTTGTAGGAGGTTTCAAATGCGTCATCCATAAAGCGATAATTGAAAGGCTGGCCAGGAGCCCTTTTTATCCAAATGCTTTCGATGCTGGCAATGACGCTGGCAAAATCATCTAATTTAAACTTGATGGCCATGGATCCTGTAGATCTGCTCATAAATAGTCCCAACGCACCAATATTTTCACGTAAGGATTCATAATGAAAATCCTTAATGACACCTATAACATGATAAAATTGAGGGTTTTCAAGTTCAACTTCTTGCGTTATTCTTGTTCCAAGCGCTTCCCCTGCACTTAGACCCAGCTTCGCCAAGGTGGTTTCATTGATAATTACGGCAGTAGAATCTGCGGCAGATTCGCTATTGAAATCGCGACCGGAGATCAACTCCAAACTTAATGTGTTTAAATAATTGTCATCCACTTCCCATGTTTGCATCTGGATGGCATATTCTTGATCCATTGCGCCTTCTATAAAAAAGGAACTGTCGGACCGTGAAGATGGAGTAGGCATGAAGCTGCTCACTGTAGCACTTTGGACGGCACTCAAATTGAGAATATCCCGTTTAAAAACATTCAGTTGTTTTCCAGCTGCATACGTGTCATTGATCACTAAAACCTGTTCTTTGTCAAAACCCAGATCCTTGTTTTGTATAAACTTCAATTGCTGAAAAACCACAAGGGTACCAACAATCAAAAACACAGCAACCCCAAACTGAAACACAACGAGCATGCTTCTAATATTCCATTTGCTACTGTTCTTCATTCCGTTTCCCTTTAGGGTATCTACTGGAACAAATCGAGATAAGAAAAAGGCTGGATAACTACCAGAAACTAGCCCTAGAAGTATAGTGATAGTTAAAATAGCAATATAAAACAAAGGCTCTGTAAAAGGGATGCTGATATTTCTACCAGACAGATCATTGAAAAACGGTAATGCAATTGAAGCAATTATAATTGCTAGGATCATTGAGGCAAAAGCAACAAGTCCAGATTCTGTTAGGAATTGCACAATTAATTGAAGCCTATTGGATCCCAGGGTCTTGCGTATACCTACCTCCTTGGTTCTTTTTAGGGAATGCGCAGTGGATAGATTCATGAAATTCACGCATGCCAGAAAAATAAGGAAGAATCCAATGAAGGACAGAATGTATACGTTTTGGATCGTTCCTTTCTCGCCCATTTCAATCTGATTTTCAGAATACAGGTGAATATCAGTCAACGGAATGGTATGATACCGAATATAATTTCCAGACGCTGCAAAAGATTCCTTGGTCATGCCTGGAAACGTTTTTTGGGCCCAAGGCAGCACATACTTTTCAACCATATCTTCCAGTTGTAGCTGAAAATTATCAAGGCGGGTTTCTGGCGATAGTTTCACAAACGTATAGTAATTGTTGTTGCCCCAAATATTTTCACGGGAGGCCACGTTTCCAGCCATTGCCATAAATATGCTGTAATCTTTTAAAAAGGAGTTTTCGGGTAGATCCTCGATCACACCGGTTACTATATAGGTCTCTTTATTATTTAATAAAAGACTCATTCCTACAACATTGACACTACCAAAATGATTTTCTGCAGCCGTTCTGCTCATAACCAGCGTATTGGTTTCTTTCAATGCCGATTCTTTGTGACCGTTAATAAGCTCAATCCCGAACATATTGAAAAAGGTGGAATCCACATACGTGGTAGAAAGCTCTTTGATATTGGTTGTTTTATCACTGCTCCTAAATAGATTACTGCCTAGGGTTCTAAACCGAACGGTATTTTCAACCTCCGCAAGATCTTTTTTTAAGGTTGCAGCCATCGGTGGAGCTGTTGCGGCGCTTTTCATCTCTGCACCACCAAATTTGATGTCCATATCGATTCTGTAGATGCGGTCTGCATCTGCAAACATTTTGTCATGGCTCAACTCATCATAAATATAGAGCGCTATAAGCAACCCACCGGCCATACCTATCGCAAGACCCATTGTATTGATCAAGGTAAAAAAGGATTGCTTTTTTAGGCTTCTAAATGCTATTTTAAAATAATTTCCGAACATTTAATGGTTTTTTGCTTGATGAATGATCCCCTTAGACCAGTATATTCTCGGTTACTTTTTGCCCGTCCAGCATCCTAATTATCCTGTGGCTGAATTTTGCGTCGTGTTCGCTGTGCGTAACCATAATGATAGTGGTGCCCGCTTCGTTGAGTTCGGTGAGCAAATCCATAACCTCATTCCCGTTGCTGCTGTCCAAATTTCCTGTAGGCTCATCGGCAAGAATGAGTTTAGGGTTATTAACCACGGCTCTGGCAACCGCAACCCGTTGCTGCTGCCCTCCCGATAATTGCTGTGGAAAGTGTTTTCTTCGATGCATGATCTGCATTTTTTCCAATACTGCATGAACCCGTTCTTTACGTTCCGCAGGTTTTACTCCTGTATAGATCAGAGGAAGCTCCACATTTTCAAAAACACTTAGTTCATCGATGAGATTAAAGCTCTGGAAAACAAAACCTATGTTGTGCTTTCTAAGCTTGGCTCTCTGGCGCTCGTTATATCCTGCAACCTCAATCCCATTGAACAAATAGCTCCCACCATCGGGATCGTCCAGTAATCCAAGAATATTCAATAAGGTGGATTTTCCACATCCTGAAGGTCCCATAATGGCGGCAAATTCTCCTTCTTTTACTTCAAAAGAAAGCTTGTTAAGGGCGATGGTCTGTACCTCTTCAGTTTTGTAATATTTCTCGAGGTTGGTTATTTTTATCATAGTTGTATAGGTTTGTTAATTGGCTTTCAGCTTTCGGCCTTCAGCTAAAAACTGACTGCTAACCGCTGACTGCTGATGACTAATTGCTGACGGCTAAATTGGTGTTATATTTATTTTCTAAAAATTATTAAATTCCTTGTCATGCGTAATTTTTTGAATCTTGAAATTTGGAAACGAAGCCATAAATTGACTTTGAAAATTTATAAAACCACAAACTCTTTTCCTAAGGAAGAATTATTTGGGTTAACCAGTCAAATGCGTCGATCTTCTTCTTCCATTCCAACAAATATCGCAGAAGGTTCTGGAAGGAGCACCAATCAGCAATTTGCCTATTTTCTACAAATTGCATCCGGTTCTTGTTCAGAAATTCAATATCAATTAATTCTATCAAAAGACCTTTCGTATATTTCTGAAGAATTATTTAATGAACTTCACAGGGAAACCATTGAAATTCGAAAAATGATTTTCCACTACACTTCAAAACTATAAACAATAGCCGCTAGCTTCATGCCCATCTTTTCCGCTCTCATTCTATTTTTAAACCCATTTCCTGAAAGCTGAAAACTGACAGTTTTTACCTTAACACCAACTCTTCAATATCCCCAAAATTGGAATAGCTGGAAGTTATAACCTTGTCACCGGCTTTTATTCCTTCCAAGACTTCATAATACTCGGTGTTCTGGCTTCCCAAACGAATTTGGGTTTTGAAGGCGGTCTCTCCATCTTCGGAAAGCTTAAAAATCCAGTTGCCTCCTGTCTGTTGAAAAAAACCTCCTTTTGAAACCAAAACCGCTTCTTTTTCCTGGCTCAAAGCAAGCTTTATCTGCAGGCTTTGCCCACGGCGTATATTTTCTGGGATACCTTTTATAAAATGCATATCTACCTGAAACCTTCCGTTTGAAACCTGGGTATAGACCTTTTTTATTTCCAGGGCAAAATCTTTTCCGTTAAACATAAAAGTACCGCGCTGTCCGTTGAATATTCTGGAAATATAATGTTCGTCAATTTCGGCACGTACCTTATAACCGCTCACTACATCGATTTGCCCCAATCTTTCGCCTTTGGATTTTGACTGGCCAATTTCGGCATCCAGCGCGGTAAGTTGCCCATCTACTGGAGCCCTGACCACAAGATCACCTACTTTTCTGCGCATTAGCTCCAGGGCTTTTCTGGTGCGCTCATAAGATTCACGTGCTTGTTGCGATTCTTGCTTGCTGGAAAGGGAATCCTGCGCCAGCACCTCATTTGCCAGTTGATACTTTTCTTTTTGGTACTTATAATTATTCTCTGTTTCTATGTAATCCTGCCTGCCAATTGCCCCTTTATCGAGCAGTTTTTTGTTAAGCTGATATTTGCGGTTTGCTTCTATCAAATTATTCTCCACATCGGTGAGGTTATTTCGCTTATTTATGGTGTTCTGCCTGGCGGCGTTCTGCGAGATCTGCATTTGGGTAAGAAGATTGTAAACCTGGGTTTCCTGGTTTACCAGACTCAATTCTAGATCTGTATTGGACAATCTTATAATGGGCTCTCCTTTTTTCATCATCGTTCCATCTTCCACAAATCGTTCTTCTACCCGGCCACCTTCCATGGCATCCAGATAAATAGTTGTTATGGGAAGCACTACGCCATTTACAGGAATATTTTCCTGAAAATTTCCTTTTTTAACTTCGCTGATGGTAATTCGTTCTTTTTCCACATTGAGTTTGGAATTTCCAGTGGATGAGAAAAGAACAAAAACGATCAAAACTGCAACAACTACAGTGCCCACAATAATTGCTATTTTCTTAGGTGTAAAGCGTTTCTTTTTTAAAGGTATGTCCATAAATACTTTTGTTTCCACTTAGATTATAAGCAATATGGTGCCATAAATTTAAAATACTGTAAACCAGTTAATTAAAATGCGATTAATAGTGTAGGGTGTTCGGTTTTGATACAGGCTGTGTTCGGTTACAATACATTTCCAATATCCGGCATATTTCTGCCTTTGAAAGTGGAACAGCCTCTAAAGAAAATCGTAATATTGTGTTTATGCAGCTAAAAGAAGCTAAAATACTTGTCATAGACGATGATGCAGATGTACTTACTGCTATGCGCCTTTTGCTGAAACCTTTTGTTGCTGAAATTTTAACTGAAAAAAATCCGGGCAATCTCACTTCGATTATATCTGAAAAGAAATTTGACATCATCATTTTGGACATGAATTTCAACGGATTGGTGAATACCGGGAATGAAGGCATTTACTGGCTGAATAAAATAAAAGAAATCGCTCCAGATACAAATGTAATTCTTATAACTGCCTATGGCGATATCGATCTTGCCATCCGGTCCTTAAAAGAAGGTGCTTCAGACTTTATCGTAAAACCTTGGCAAAACCAGAAAGTGATCGAGTCCATCAAAGAAATGGTCCGGATCAAGAAAAAGACAGGTTCCAAATCCAGCAAGCTCCATATTGAAGGTGGAAAAATAGTGGGCGAAAGTGAGGAAATTCAAGAAGTGTTTTCCAAAATACAAAAAGTGGCACCTACAGATGCCAATATTTTGGTACTTGGAGAGAACGGTACCGGTAAAGATCTGGTTGCCAAAGCCATCCATGCAAATTCAAACCGGAAGAATAAAGCTTTCGTAAAAGTGGATGTTGGAGCGCTCACCTCCACATTATTCGAAAGTGAACTCTTCGGGTACAAGAAAGGTGCCTTTACTGATGCCCGCGAAGATAGGAAAGGACGTTTTGAAGCCGCAAATGGTGGAACCTTGTTTTTAGATGAAATAGGCAATATCAGTCTTCGCCAACAGGCTAGATTACTTACCGTCCTTCAAAACAGGCATATTACCCCGCTTGGTTCAAACGAAATGATCCCGGTCGATATCCGCCTAATTTGCGCAACGAACCTGGATATTTCAGAACTGTCAGACGAGTCAAAATTCCGGAAAGATCTTATTTACCGAATCAATACGGTAGATCTTATCGTTCCACCGCTTCGTGACAGAGGAACCGACGTGACATTGCTGACCAGACATTTTCTCGATCGGTATTCAGAAAAATATAACAAAGGCCCTTTCAAACTAGATCAAAGTTTTTTAAAGAAACTTAAAAATCATCGGTTTCCCGGCAACGTGAGGGAATTGCAATTCGTGATAGAACGAACGGTGATCATGTGCGATTCGAACCTTTTAAAAGACAGCGATCTTTCCTTTTCACCCATTGAAAGCAAATTGCAATCTGAAGAAATACAGGACATGCGCCTAGATACGGTCGAAAAGAACACAATTCTCAAGGTGATAGATAAAAACAAGGGCAATATTTCTAAATCGGCACGAGAACTTGGGATTACAAGGGCTGCACTGTACCGGAGATTAGATAAATATGACCTTTAAGACCTATCATACAAGCATTCTTCTAAGGGTCCTAATCCTTGTGCTTCTTCTTGGAACTGCCATAATTTGCTTTTTTAAGAGGTGGTATTTAGCCGGAAGTTTCAGTCTTTTGGTAGTCATTATTGTGGTCTATGAGTTCTTCAGGTTCTTAAGTAAGCGATTTGAAGTTATTGATGATTTTTTTGAATCGGTTAAATACAAAGATTTTTCCAGGCTGTATTTGGCTGAAAACAAAACCAAAGATATTCGCCGTTTCTATGAGGGTTTCAATACGGTGAATGAAGTAGTTCGTGAGATAAATTCAGAAAAGGAAACCCAACATCTCTATCTTCAGAAAATCCTGGAATTAGTGGATATTGGTATCCTAGCCTATGAAATTGAAAGCGGAAAAGTGCTGTGGAGCAACGAATCCTTTCAGAATACGCTAGATTTTCCATCTTTTAAAAATATCAATTTTGTCTCTAGTAGAAATCCGAAGGTATATGAACTGATTTTTGATAAATTTTATCCCAAATCAACAGCTGTGACTTTGATTGTTCAAAAAGAAAATATCAAGGTTTTGCTCTCCAACAGTATTTTTAAGGTGGAAGAAAAAACCTTTAAACTCGTAGTAATTCATAATATAGAGGAAACGCTCAACAAAACCGAATCTGATGCTTGGAAAAAGTTGTTAAGTGTAATGACCCACGAAATCATGAATTCTATCGCCCCGATTTCTTCCCTTGCCAATACACTGAAATTCCAGGTGCAAATGCATCGGGAGCATCCGGCAGCAAATCAGCTGGATATTGAAGATCTTGACACGGGCCTTTCCAGCATTGAAAAGCGCAGTGAAGGTTTGCTGAAATTTGCAAAAACTTACCGTAGCCTAAATAAAGTAACCAGTCTTAACCTCGAAAAAGTCTTGGTGAAAGAACTGTTTGATGATCTAGAATATTTAATGAAACCTCAGCTAAAAGATAAAAATATAGGCCTGGCCTTTTATCTTCCAAATAAAGAACTAGGGATCGAGATAGATTCTTATCTAATGGAACAGGTGCTTATCAACCTTATTCTAAACGCAATTGAGGCCGGCACGGAAATGGAGCATTCCAAAGTACAGGTTTCTGCCGGGAAAAAAACTGATGGTCGTTTGTTCATAAGAGTTGCCGATAATGGAACTGGTATTTCTGAAGAGATCATGGAAGAGATATTTATACCGTTTTTTACTACAAAAAAGAATGGAAGTGGCATTGGCCTGAGCTTATCCAAACAGATCATGATGCTACATGGTGGAAAAATTCAGATAGAAAGTGAATTGGGGACGGGAACCAAAGTTTCATTAGTGTTTGCTCAATTATAGGCATGGCCTAAGAATGGACCACATCTTTATTTTATTGCCTTCTTTAAAAGAATGATTTATCAGAAAAATCCTGCAAACCTATGGTAACAGGCTCCTGATGTTTTTTGTTAATGAGGCCAATTCTTCCATTACCGCTGTTCAAAACAGGGGCTTTAGAAAAACCAAAGAAATTAAATATCTAGGAAAAAGACATTGGATTTACTTATATGAACTGAACTAAAACGGTGTACAACAAAGCCGGTAGACGGCAAATAGCCGGCAATTGCTTAAAAAGTGATATTTTAGACATTAAGCAACAAACAACATAGCTAGAAAAAATTTCCTTGCTATCCGCTAGTTGCTTTAATAAAGACCATTAGCCAATTTCCATATGAAGATTGTATTTCGAAAACTTCAAAAAAAAGAATCAAATTCCTATCGCGAATTAAGATTGGAATGCTTGAAAATTTATCCTGAAAATTTTGGATCGAATTATCATGATGAAAAGGTAAAAGATAAATTGTTTTTCCAGCCATATATTGAAAATTCCAATACGGCCAATTTCGTAATAGGCGGATTTGATAATGAAAAATTAATAGCTCTTTGTGGATTTCATAGATATGAAGCTAAAAAAACCAGACACAGAGGAACAATTATTCAAGTTTATGTAAAGCAAGAATATCAAGGGAAAAATATTGGCCTCGATATTTTGAAATCTACCTTAAACAAAGCATTTCAAATAGATGGAATTGAACAAATTGAATTAGGAGTTATAACAACCAATAGTGGAGCAGAAAAAACTTATAAGAAATTAGGGTTTAAGGAATATGGGGTACAAAAGAATTATTTGAAAATTGGAAGCAACTATTTTGACCATAAGATGATGGTGATCTATGCAAATCAATATAATCCTTAATAAAATTTATAACGAGCAAAACCGGCAAGAACATCGGCTCCTATGAAATAGTGGGCAGTTTGCTGAAAAGTGTTATTTTACACACCAAGCAACAAACAACATAGCCGGCAAGAAAGCATCCCCATTCCACGCTACTTGCCTTTGAGCGAAGCCCCTGTGTGCAATCATATATTAAGGAAATAGACAAATAAATGGACATAGCAAAACATAATAAATCGGCTTGGGACAATTACGTTGATAAAAAAGACCGTTGGACAATTCCTGTTTCAGAAGAAGAGTTAGAAAATGCAAAAAACGGAAATTGGAGTATCGTTTTGACACCTAAGAAAACTGTTCCACATAATTGGTTTCCTAGCCTGACAGGTTTAAAAATACTGGGGCTTGCCTCTGGTGGTGGACAGCAAGGCCCAATCCTTGCTACATTGGGTGCAGATGTTACAATTTTTGACAATTCCGAAAAGCAATTACAACAAGACAAAATTTTAAGCGACAAATTTGACCTTGACATAAAAACTGTTCAAGGAGATATGAAAGACCTTTCGGTGTTTACAGACGAGTCATTCGACCTGATTTTTAACCCTTGCTCAATACTCTTCGTAGACAATGTTTTACCGGTTTGGAAAGAATGTTTTCGGGTATTGAAACCCAACGGGATTTTAATGACAGGGTTAATGAATCCAATTTCACTTCAGCTTGACGAAGATAATTTGAAGCTGATTTACAAGCAACCATTTTCGGACCTGCATTCATTGCCGACAGAAAAATTAGAAGCATTGAAAAGAACAAAGGAAGCATTGATATTTGGACACAGTTTGACAGACCAAATTGGTGGACAATTAGACGCAGGTTTTACACTAACAGCAATGTTTGAGGACAATTGGGGGGGGAGAAAATATAATGGACGAATTTTTACCATCATTTATAGCGACTAGAGCAGTTAAACAAAAAATATGACAGACGAAAAACTGGCGCAACAACTAAGCGTTCGTGTGGCCGCTAAGACTTAAGATGAATGCCATGTTGACGGGACCGGTTCTTTGCCGGATGCCTTATATGGGGATTAGGTTGTTTTTGTTGGGGTCTTTAAGAATAGGCTGCCTGCACCCTTTATTTTGTGCGTAACAGCAGGTTTGGAAGCTAAAGACTGCCACATGCGGTTAATAAAGCTTACACCCTATTTTATATTCCTGATAACTGTGACGAAAGAATTACATTGTCCCTGAAATTTTCTGCATTAAGCTATATATTGGTATGGATATAAAGAGTTGGCAACAAGCAAAGAAAATGCGTATAGCTTTAATAATCCCATTCCCTGACCGTTTGAGCAATCATTTTATTTTAAATATTTGGAACTTTTTTCTGTAGTACTCCACAACGAAGAGCTCCTTCCAATAAGTGGAATAAAACTAAAGGCTTCCATTTTGTACCTATTAGATTAAGGGAACAAAAAACTTCACTCATAAATAAATTTTAAATTATTGATAATCAGCAATCAACTCTTTAATTTGCACTAAAAAATTAGTTAATATGGAAACAAAAGAAAATTATCCAAAATCATTCTCCCATATAGGGATTACAGTTCCGAACCTACCAAAGGCCGTAAAATTTTATTCAGAAGTTATGGGATGGTATACAATTATGGAGCCTTCAACTGTGAAAAAGGAAAAAGAAACAGCTATTGGACAAATGTGTATCGATATTTTTGGTGAAGATTGGGAAGAATTTGAAATTGCTCACATGTCAACATCAGACGGTATTGGAATTGAGTTATTTTCTTTCCCACACGGAAAAAAAGAAGCGCCTGAATTTAATCCATTTAACACTGGACTTTTTCACTTTTGTGTACAAGATCCAAATATTGAAAACTTAATTAAAAAGATAGTTTCTTTTGGGGGCAAACAAAGAATGCCTATTAGGGAGTATTATCCAAAAGACAAGCCTTATAAAATGTGTTATGTTGAAGATCCTTTTGGAATTGTGTTTGAAATTTATACACATAGTTATGACTTAACTTATTCTTCAGGTGCCTATAAGGAGTGAGTAAGCATCAGTGGGTAACGTCGGTTCCAGCAAATAGCGGGTTTTCTGGTGAAGAATGTTATTTTAGACACCAAGTAACAAACAACTAAACCGAGGATCCCAAGCTATCGGGAGCGCCTCTACTCCATCCTACTTGTGTTGGCCAAGACCCTTGTAAAAATGTCCAAAAAACTTCAACAAAGAACATAATGGATCTTCGAATTGGGTGCCAGTGATTTCGATCGAAAGAGAAAGCTTACTTTTCAGAATAAAAGGCGACTCAGTCAATAATCATAAAAGAAATCCAAGAGAACCCTCTCTATTTTAAAGGTTCCATACTTCGCTCTCAATCTTTGAAGTATTCTTGGGCGTTCTTTTCTCCAAACAGCTTTGAAATGATATCGTTTTCTTGATTGTTGTAAAATCCTCCTACTTATATTTTGTAATGCTGAAAATTGAAGTTAATTTTGTTTACTATTTATAATTAATCTAAACTAAATAACAATGAATAAACTAATTCTAATCTTCACTGCTGCATTAGCAATAAGCTGTGGCGACAACAAAAAAGAAAAAAAGTCTGATATGCAAATTGGTACCCAAGTAGAAGAGAGTACACCAGCTGCAACAAAAGATGAAGTTATTGATGATTCAGTTGCCAATGTAACCATTACAGGAAATGACCAAATGAAATTCAACAAGGTCGAAATCCGTGTCAAAGCTGGTCAAAAAGTTAAGCTTACCTTGCAACACGTAGGTAAAATGGAGAAAAACATTATGGGCCACAACTGGGCTTTGCTAGCCAAGGACGCCGATATGGCTGCCATTGGACAGGCCGCTGCCGAAGCTGCGGATACCGATTATATTCCTGCTAGTCTCAAAGATCAAATCATTGTTCACACCAAAATGCTTGGTGGCGGTGAAAGTGACACTATCGAATTTGAAGCGCCTGAACCTGGAACGTACACTTTTATTTGCACTTTCCCAGGGCACTATGCATTGATGCAGGGGAAATTTATCGTTGAATAGTTCGGGGTTAACATTAGGGAAATTAAAAAGGGCCACAATTATGTTGTGGCTTTTTTGTTTGTATGAAAAAAACACTTTTCCTTTTTTGGATTTTAACAATGAGTTTTCAATTATATAGCCAAGAATATGTTCCTGCTGATAATTTTAAATTCAAAATTATTAAAGCAAAAAAAAGCTGTTGGCGGAAACTATTATTTTACTATTGAAACACCCGAGGATATTGAAAAAATTCAAGTTAGGTTTAAAATGAAATCTATCTTAGGCGAACAGGATGATTTTGATCCCAATAAGTTTTATTTAGTCTCGGATAAATACAAGACAAGGGTAAGACCAATAGATGTTAGGCGTAATTATGCGGTTGGCTGGATATATATTGGATTTGGCCATTTAGTAAATTTTCAACCGGAAGATAAAAGGCTAAATGAATGGGTCTCATACAAACCAGAAATAAAGAATACGTTCAATAACTTCAAGGTTGAAGGCTACAAAGATATATGTCCAAACATTAATTTTGGTACAAAGAAAAAACCTAAAATGATATCCCCTTATTTAGATCATAAAGAATTAAAATCCTGTAAAATTGACTTATGTTTTTCATCCCCAAAAGATCTAAAAAATTTCCGAATCTACTATGGAAATGAATTAATTGCAGATACTAAAATAAATTTATGGGCAACCTCAATCAATCGCAAATAGCGGGTATTCCGGTGAAAAATAAAATTTTAGGGGCCAAGTAGCAAACCACTAAACCAACAGGAATGCGTTTCTACTCCACCCTATTTATGAAGCAAGGCTATAATGTGGTGCCCATTTTAAAAAAAATCCGTCTTCAGACAACCATTTTATAAAATTTCACGTCTATAATAATAGAAGACAAAACGTGATGCGAAAACTTACAATTTTGGGGATTTTAATAATATTCCTTTCCTGCAAAACAGAAAAAAAACAATCCGAGAAGTTCGATGCCCATTTTAACGAAAACATAGAAACATATTTTCTCGCAGAGATACTTTCCATTCCCCATAGAAAAACCAATAAACAATGGGAAGAGCACAAACTGGAAACCTGCAAGAAATATCAACCAATAGTAGCAAAAGCGTTGGCTGATTATGGAGAGCTATCAAGCCACCAAATTGCTATTGAAACTGCCAAATTGAGCGACACTTTGGGAAGTTTCGGATACGGAAACGATGTAATGATGAGCATTTTATTAGAACAGCCAGAATTTAACCTTTCAAAAAAACCATCCGATTTCAAGTTTTCACAAACACATTTAAAGGGCGTACAAAAATATCGATTGGAGAGAATAATTTCCAGTTATCTACAATCGCTTTATGCTTTCTACCAGAATGAGGACATTGGCGAATTTTATAAAAGAAATGTTCAATTTTACAACGGCGCAATCAGTGAAGTCAAATCGAATATCCCCAAAGGTTTTACAAATGCAATGGAAACTTACTATGGGGATAGCAGGGAAAAATATATTGCATTGGTCAGTCCAATGATGATTTGGCCAATAGAAGATAATGAGGGTCGCGGAATTGGTGCAACGGTCGAAAAGAACAACAAAAAAACCGTATATGAAATTATGAGTCCATACGTGCAAGTGCCTGTTACATCAACCGAAAAGGTCTATGATAAATTTGGTTTTGACTACCAACCGAGAGCAAGAACATTGACAATTCATGAATTTGGACATTCTTTTGTCAATTCAGAACTTGAGCCTTATCAAGATCAAATTCAAAATTCTTCTAACTTATTTACGGATAGCCTAAAAAAAGAGATGGAATCCAAGGGCATTCAAAATTGGAAAGTATATGTAATTGAAAGCCTTGTACGTTTGGGCGAAATTAGAATTGCAGAAATACAAAATGATAAAAAAAGAGCAAATTATTTACGTAATTACCATACAAATCAAGAACACTTTATCTTTCTTCCTCAATTGGAAGAAAAAGCAATTGAATTTGAGAATAACCGAGAAAAATATCCGATGTGGAAAGATTTTATTCCCGAACTTCTAAAAGTTCTTGAAAAGAATAACCCATAGTTTGCAGATAAACAAATGAGTGGAAAAACGTGGCATGGTATAGGTGAACAGCAAATAGCAGGAGGAGTAAAAAGTGCTATTTTATACATCCACTAACAAACAACAAAGCCGACACGAACTATCGGAAGCGTCCCTTCACCCTGCTAACCTAGACCATTTTAAACAGAGTAATGACATAAATCTTTATTTCTCTTGTAAACATAAATTTCGGCGAAGTTATCGTCTTTAATTGTTGAACATTAATTTTGAGACGAAAGTCAAAATCAATTATACAAATTATTGAGAAGGTACTCCAATTTGTCTGAATGTTGATGATTAAAATTCGATGTTGACGATCTGTGAACTTTTAACATCAAATTGAAGGATTTCCCCAAAACCCAAAAACCTTGCAAATCATAGGATTTACAAGGTTTTGAGACTTTTTATTACTCTTAAAAGCGGTCTGGACGAGACTCGAACCTTTTGTCCTAACCCCAGTCAGTACAATATATTTGCAAAATCTTATAATCTATGTTGACGATCTGTGAACTTTATTAGAATATTCAATAACTCAATTTGCTTTCATCATATGCGAATATAGGAATTTATTAGAAGTGATATTAATTATTTACAATTAGTTTCAAATACAATTTAACCCAAATGCACTCAGCCCATTCCCCTGCCTTCCGCAGAAAAAGCTTCATTTTGGGAAAAGCGCTTCATTAGAAAGCTCTTGGACACAACTCCAAAGCTTCCGATTTCCATTGCGCTACCCCTGCTGAAATACGCAGGGACGCTTCATTCCCAACCTACATCTTTGGAATTAAGTCCGCTCTTAAACAGATAATATATCAGATTCGAAATTTGTGATTAACACAGATCTCTACTTTACTATTTCGCCACCCGCAACGCAATCGCATAAGCATCTGGTAAGATACTTTCTTCAACAGCTTTAAGAGTAGCGAAATAGTAAGGGGAGGTTTATATCATTCAAAAACTATGGAAAGAAGGGCAACATAATGATTCTGTTTAAGGTATTAAAATGAGACCTTTTCTCTAGATCCATTGTGGGAAATCTTCCATGCCCCTCTACTTTTATAAGTTTAAAAATTCTCGGAATCTTATCATAAGAGGTAGAGTACTTGACCCAAGGATATAGGAAAATGATATATTGGCAGTCCGAAGAAAAGTTCCAATGGAAACTCGGGGAGTGTTGGAATTAGCTTCTAGGGGCTCACTACCTATGCCCTCAATGGTCCCACCGGTGGTAATAATATGTATCATAATTTAATGTAAATAAATTTGCCATTTAAAAGTGGTAATACAACAAATTGAAGAATTACTTCAATTAATTTCAACGATGAAAGTTATTATTACATATCATCTATAAAAGAAAAATGCCTTTTTGAGAATAAAAAATTATCTCCAAAAAAAAAGGAAGACAGAATTATTCCTACTTCCTTCTTTAGAGGCTAACTAAAACTAAACTTATGAATGAACAAATATAACCTTACATAGACGTTCTTATTTTAAGAAGGTATCAAGAGAATATAATGAAAATGTTTCGGTAGAAAAATCAGGAAAATATTTAAGATTTTATGTTGATCCTTTAAATTTATTTCTCTGACTTTAAAACAAATAGGTTATTATGAATTCTGATCGAGAGATCAGCGTATAAATGACTATTTTCGATAATTTTTCTTTACATAAAATTAAAGATTATCTAACCTTATAATCTTACAAATATTAAAAATAATGACTTTTTTTGAATGATAAATTTACTATAAGTAAATAAATGATTAAAAGGTCACAATTATTTTTTATTTTACACGCAATGGTAGCTTCTTTTGGAGCTTATTTTTGTATGTACGCCTTTAGGAAACCATTCACTGTGGCAACTTTTGATGGCTTGAATTTTTTAGGTATAGACTATAAGATATGGCTCATTATTGCCCAAGTTGTTGGATATATGATTTCCAAGTTTATAGGAATAAAAATAATAGCCGAATTAAAACCTAGAAAACGAGGTTTTTATTTATTGGTTTTAATAGGTCTCGCTGAACTCAGTT
Source organism: Gillisia sp. Hel_I_86 (assembly GCF_007827275.1). Taxonomy (NCBI): domain Bacteria; kingdom Pseudomonadati; phylum Bacteroidota; class Flavobacteriia; order Flavobacteriales; family Flavobacteriaceae; genus Gillisia; species Gillisia sp. Hel_I_86. The sequence continues at coordinate 884,952 of NZ_VISE01000001.1, forward strand.
TGATTTTATTTGCTTTTACCCCCATGCCTTATAATATAATATTCATGTTCTTGAACGGACTCCCACTAGGATTGATTTGGGGCATTGTTTTTTCTTATTTGGAAGGCAGGAAATTTACAGAGTTTTTGGGTTTGGCACTCACTTCTAGTTTTATTATTTCCAGTGGAGTAGTTAAATCTGTAGGCTTGGTGGTGATGCAGCAATGGAATGTAAGTCAATTTTGGATGCCTTCTGTTACCGGGGGTTTGTTTGTTCTGCCTTTGATTTTATTTACATGGATGCTTGGTAAGATTCCGCCCCCAACACATGAGGATATAAGATTAAGGTGTAAAAGGGGCCCTATGTCCAAGCAGGAAAGAAAGGTACTTATTAAAACCTTTTTGTTACCTATTATGGTACTCGTCCTTTTTTATACTTTTTTAACCGCATTTCGCGATTTTCGGGATAATTTTTCCAGGGAGATTTGGGATGCCATTGGTTTTCAGGGCAATGCTTCGGTTTATACTGTTTATGAACTGCCCATTGCTTTCCTTGTAATAATTATTTTGGGCTTTCTGGGCTTCATTAAGAATAATTACAAGGCTTTTATTACCTATCATTATCTTTTTATAGCTGGGGTTTTGGTTACCGGTCTGGCTACATTTTGTTTTCAAATTGGAATTTTGGCACCCTCGTTATGGATGGTACTGGTGGGGTTTGGACTTTATATATGCTATGTGCCATTCAATTGTATATTTTTTGACAGGATGGTAGCAGCTTTCAGGATTAAAGGAAATTCAGGTTTTCTTATTTACATTGCTGATAGCTTTGGGTATTTGGGCAGCATCCTTATCCTTTTATACAAAAATTTTGGCCTGCCTAATTTATCATGGTTGAATTTTTTTATATATGGCAGCTACGTGATAACATTTATTGGCTTATGTACAGCCACAGCTTCTATGGTCTACTTTAAATTGAAGAAGAGAAAAAAGAAAGATAGTAAATTGTATAATCTAAGTTTGAATGGAAGACAAATATGATTTGATTGTAGTAGGGGGTGGTGTCCTGGGGACATTTCATGCCTATCACGCTTTAAAAAAAGGGTTTAGAGTGGCCTTAATTGAAAAAGATGCCAAACCTATGGGGGCCACTGTACGTAATTTTGGTCAAGTAGTACCTTCTGGAATGAACTTGAAATGGCAGGCATATGGACGTGAAAGTTTGCGAATTTATAAGGAAATTCAACAAGTTTTTGATATTTCTTTACGGCAGAACGGTACGGTTTATCTTGCTTCCAATCAGGAAGAGCAACAGTTGCTGGAAGAGCTTTTCCAAATTAATCAACGTAACAATTATGAGTCCAGGTTACTTAGCAAAAATGAGTGCTTAAAAAATTACAGGGGGCTAAAATCCTCTTATGCACTGGCCGGTTTATATTTTCCACAGGAAGTTACCATAGAGCCCCGTACAATGATATATAAGCTACACCGTTACCTTAATGAAGAATACAGTCTTCACATTTTATATAATACAGCAGTCACAAACTGTATTACAGTGAATAATAACGTTGAAGTTTCTATCTCCAAAAGAGCAGAGCCTCTCAAAGCAAAAAAAGTCATCGTTTGTAATGGCAACGAATTTAAAGTTCTTTTTTCCGAAATCTTTGAAAAAAGTAATATAGAAGTTACAAAATTACAAATGCTACAAACCAAGCCCCAAGTCAATTATACCCTTCCGGGCTCCATTCTCACCGGCTGGTCCATCCGTCGCTACGAAGCTTTTGTCGAGTGTCCGTCTTATCAGGAGATAAAATCTCGCGAAGCCGTGCATAGCAAGCAAAAAAAATGGGGTGTACATATCCTTTTCAAACAAGCTGTGGATGGTTCGATAATTATTGGGGATTCCCATGAATACACTACAGTAGATAAAATTGACCAATTGGGTTTCGATCTAGACCAAAATATTGACAATTTTATGCTCAACGAAGCAAAAAAAATCTTCCAATTGCCCAATTTTGATATTCAGAGGAGATGGTATGGCCTGTATTCCCAATGTACCTCTAAAGACTTATTTGTGTATGATATAGATGAAAATATACATATAGCCACAGCAATAGGCGGCAAGGGAATGACAGGGAGTGCAGGCTTTTCAAAAGAAAATATAAATAGAATTTTAAATATCAAATAAAAATGAACAAATTTAAAATGGGCGTGTTCGATATGGCAGGGACCACAGTGGACGAAAAAAACCTCGTTTATAAAACACTAGAAGAAGCAATTTCGGAATATGGCTACCAGGTCAATTTATCATTTGTATTGGTACATGGTGCTGGTAAGGAAAAACATCAAGCCATTAAAGATATTCTTAAAGCTTTAAATATAAAGGCAAATTTAGATCGAGAGACTGATAAAATATATGAAAAATTTAAGCATAAATTGGATATGGTATATAGGCACATTGAGGTGCGTCCTTTTGACGGAGCTTTAGAAGTTTTTAGGAGTTTAAGAAAGGATGGGGTTAAGATCGTATTGAATACCGGTTATGATCGGGAGACCGCTGAATATTTATTAAGTGGCCTCAACTGGCAAATAGGTGTTGATTTTGATTTATTGGTTACTGCCGATGAAGTTAAAAATGGAAGGCCAGCACCAGATATGATTTTACTGGCCATGAAAGAATTTGTGATTGATGATGCTGGAATGGTTTTTAAAATAGGTGACTCCAGCGTTGACATTGAAGAAGGTAAAAATGCAGGTTGCGGATTAACATTTGGAATTACCACTGGAGCTCAAAATAAAGACCAGTTAAAACAGGCATTACCGGATTATATTATTCAAACATTGAAAGAATTGCCCAAAATTTTGTTGGAAAGAAGCGTTTAGTTTGTTTGTGTTGGTGGAGAGAGCTTCAGAAATGGAGCTTTCTTTTTTTATAAGTAAAAATACATGACAAGCATTCTTGCTGTTCTGTTGCTTCTGTTAAATGGGACATGGGGGATACGCCCATCAAAGAATATAGAATCACCTTCTTTTAGAAGTACTTCCTCATTACCTATACTATAATTACATTCGCCTGCCAGCATATATTTGAATTCATAGGCATCAGTAATAACTTTTTCACGTTGCGAATTTGGGGAGACTTCCAGTAAAACAGCTTCGAACCCGATGGAAGAAAGTTGCTTGCCAAAAATGAATTTATAATTAAAACCTATGGCCTCTTCTTCTTTTTCTACCAGCGAGTTTTCTTCAGCTCTGGAAACAATATAATTAGCCCCATTAGTATTGGGCATTCCTTTAAAGAATTCCACTACCTCGACCTCCAGGCAATTAATAATATTGAGCAAAACAGGTAATGAAGGGATCGTACGGCCATTTTCTACACGGGAGATTAAACCATTGCTCACATTGGCCATGTTGGCGATATCACTTATGGTTTTTTTGTTTTCTTTCCTAATTTCCTTAATGCGCTTTCCTATACCAATTAAATAATCTTTCATCTGTTTTTTATAAAAATACTAATTTTTTATTTTTTTACTCTTGTAAAAAACCAATTAAAAAATGTTTACTAATAGTAAAACACTCTTCCTTAACTTATACATAATAAAGCACCCATAAATCTAACAATCATTTAAAATAAAAAGCTTATTAGGGTAATCTTTGTTTTTAATATTTGTAAAAATAAAATCAGATAATTTTATAAATAGTAAAAAAATGAACCTAAAAACATTAAGTAGCCTAATTGCTTTTTTGGCATTCCTAACGGGAGCGGCACAAAGTACATTTACAGGAACTGTTTTCGATGAAAACAACTTTCCCTTGCCAGGGGCGTCTGTTATTATTAAAGGCACCTCGGTTGGAACGATGACCGATTTTGACGGGAATTTTTCTATTGAAATACCAGGAGATGGAGAAATCTTGATTATCTCTTTTTTAGGCTACAAACCTTACGAACTGGATACATCCAATAAAACACAGGCAACTATAAACCTAATAATGGATTCAGACCAGTTGGATGAAATTGTCATCACAGCTTTAGGTATTAAAAAAGACAAAAAGAAACTGGGCTATTCTGTCCAAGAAGTTAAAGGGGATATTACAAAAGCCAGGGATCCTAACTTTCTAAATTCCCTTTCAGGTAAAGTAGCAGGATTGGTAATAGCACAATCCCCGGAATTTTTTAAAAGCCCCAATATCTCTTTAAGGGGGAAAAACCCACTACTAGTAGTAGATGGGGTTCCTTTAGGCACTGATTCCTATAATATTAGTCCAGATGATATAGAAAATATAACTGTTTTAAAGGGGGCTAATGCAGGGGCCCTTTACGGTGCCAATGGTGCCAATGGTGCTATCCAAATAACCACAAAACGGGGGACTGAGAATGATAGGGGTGTTGTTATAGAATGGAACAATAGTTCAATGCTTCAATCAGGTTTTAATGCCGTGCCTGAAGTTCAGCATTCTTATGGCCCCGGTTCTTATGGAAATTATGCCTTTGTAGATGGGAAAGGTGGGGGGATTAACGATGCTGATTATGACCAATGGGGTCCAAAATTTGACGGACAATTAATTCCACAATATGACAGTCCCTTGGATGCGGAGGGAAATAGGATACCCACGCCTTGGTTGGCCAGGGGTGTGGATAATTTTAAAAATTTTATGGAGGTGGGTTTTCTTGAAACAAACAACTTAACACTGGCTTCCAGCTCTGATGCGGGAAGTATTAGGTTTTCACCATCACATACTTTCCAAAAAGGGATTAACCCTAATACCAGGCTTAATATTTTTAACTATAATTTATCTGGGGTATATAATTTCAATGAAAATACAACAGTAAATGGATATGCCAATTTTAATTTTCAAACCTCCCCAAACAACCCAAATGTACAATACGGCCCAAACAGTTATATCTATAATATGTTGATATGGGGAGGTAGTGACTGGGATGTTCGCGATCTAAGAGATTATTGGCAGGAGGGAAAAGAGGGTCTTCAACAAAAGAATTTTGAGTATACCCGTTACAATAACCCCTATTTTATGGCCTACGAATGGTTGAGGGGATATTACAGCAATGATTATTCAGGACAACTAAGCCTTACTCACCGTTTTAATAAGCATGTCAATCTGGTTTTAAGATCCAATATTGCAGTTAACAATTTGTTTCAGGATGAAAAATTTCCTTATTCCGCCACCACCTACGGCAGGGAAAAAGCTCAAGGTGACTATAAAGAACGATATAATTATAGTATGAAAAATTATTCTGATGCTATGCTTAATTATAATGACAGTTTTGGTGATTTTGCCATAGATGGTTTATTGGGGGCCAACCTTGATATCAACAAAACAAGATCTACCTATGCTGCAACAGATTACCTTATAGTACCGGGATTATATAATTTAAGCAATTCGCAAACCCCCACCCAGCCTAACAATTATAAAACCCATTATGAAACTTACAGCTTATATGGCGCGGCAGATTTAGCCTATAAAAATTATTTATTTTTAGGGGTCACAGGTCGATATGAAAAGGATTCCAGATTACCGGAAAAAAACAATGCGTTTTTCTATCCTTCGGTATCCCTGAGTGCGGTTTTAAGCAGTATGATGGAATTGCCGGAGCAAATCAACTTTCTTAAATTAAGGGGCTCCTACGCCAAAGTAGGCACCTCTTTGACCAACATATATAGCAATTTAGACACCTATAACCTAGGAAGTTCCTATACTATTTCCGGAAAAACTTATAACCCTGCCTATGTGAACACCATATTGTCAAACCCCAACCTGGAGCCGGCTTATAATTCTTCTACTGAGGTTGGGTTGGAGACAGATCTATTCGAGAATAGGCTGGGACTTAATATGACTTATTTTGAAAATAAAAATGGCCCAAGGATATTTAACCTTAATTATTCGTTGGCATCAGGTTATACAGGTAAAAAACAAAACGGGATTACCACAAAGACAAAGGGTTGGGAAATATCTTTAAACTTGGTACCGGTTCAAAAAGAAAATTTTAATTGGAAGGTAGGCTTAAATTGGTCCACCTATAAGGAATTTTTGGATAAAGTATATACCGATCCCGAAACTAAGGAAGAGATAACGAATTATGGTCGGATAAATGTTGGGGATAGGTTTGATCCGTACTATGTCAATGATTTTATGCGAAGTGGGGACGGTCAATTGATAGTTGGAGATGATGGTAAGCCCATTATGGATAATTACCCAAGCCTTATAGGCTATAGGACGCCTGATTGGGCAGCTGGGTTGACAAATTCCATTAACTATAAAAACCTGGCTCTTAATTTTACCTTTGACGGCCGATATGGCGGGAAGATTGAAAACTATGTAAATCGTAAACTTTGGCAAAGTGGGCGTCATCCAGACAGTGATACCCCAGAAAGGGCTAATGATGTTCAGGGGATAAAATCATTTGTTGCCCCGGGGGTTGTAGTGACCGGCGGGGAACTTGTAAGGGATGGCGAGGGCAATATTATTTCAGATACACGTATCTATACCCCCAACACTACTGAAGTTTATTATCAGGATTATGCAAAAGCTTATCATGGAAGGGAAGCTGCCAATATTATTGATAAAACCTTCTTTAAGTTGAGGGAAATCGCCCTTACTTATAATTTACCTGGAAATATACTTGAAAATTCATTTATAAATCAAGCTTCCGTTTCCTTAATAGGAAGGGATCTGCTCTACTTTTCAAAACATAAAAATATCGATTTGGATCAATTTATTGATGAAGGTTCATCCCCATTACAAACACCAACTGTAAAAAGTTACGGTATCAATTTCAATGTTAAATTTTAAAAAATCGCAAAATGAAGACTACGCACAAAAGTTTAGCAATAACCGTACTCTCTTTGATTCTCCTCACGGTATCCTGTACCCCATTTGAAGAGTTGACAGACGATCCAAACTCGGCAACTACAGTACCCCCCTCATTGTTGCTTTCCGGAATATTAAGGAACCTTGCCCAAGAGGATGGCCCCTGGAGCGAAGCACAAAGGGACAATCAATTTTGGGTAATTTCCTTTGATTACTACGGGGATCAGGATTACAACTGGGGAGCCATCGATTTTAAATACGATGTATTGGCCAACGTAGAAGCACTGGAAGAAGAAGCCGCAGAATTGGATTCTAAAAATAAATATGGAGCAATGGCCAAATTCCTGAAAGCCTATTATTTCGATTATATGAGCAAAAGGGTTGGGGATATTCCATTGACCGAAGCCCTTCAGGGGGTTGGGGAAGGAAGTATAGAAAAACCCGCCTATGATTCCCAGAAAAAAGTTTATGAACATATTTTGGCGTTGCTCGAAGAAGCAAATACGCAAATGGCCCTAGCCAGGACAGAAGTTGGCACAGGCAGACTGGAAGGGGATCCATTATTGAACGGGGATTTGGAAAAATGGCAAAAAGTCATCAATAGTTTTCACCTTAGGGTATTGATTGGGTTAAGTGAAAGGGCAACGGAAATAGATGTGCCAAGTCGTTTTCAAAAGATCCTTAACGACCCCGCAAAGTATCCTTTAATGGAAAGCAACGAAGATAATTTACAAAGGGTTTATGGGAATGAACAAAATAACTTTTATGTACTGAATCCCGGTAATTTCGGTTTTAACAGGAACAGGAACATTATGGGCGCCACTTACCTTGATCTGTTAAAAGAAAGGAATGACCACAGGATTTTCGTAGTCGCTGACCCCGCACCGGAATTTTATGATCCCAACAAACCTGAAGATTTTTCGGCTTATATAGGGGCCAATACCGGGGATGAACAAGGCCCTATTCAGGTTGCTTCAGATAATGGCCAACTTTCCTATCCAAATGAAGAGCGTTATTATGATGATTATAGCGGGGAACCCTACATAATATTAGGATATCCTGAACAGGAATTTACAATTGCTGAAGCCATTAACAGGGGCTGGATATCGGCGGATGCAACAGCTCATTATAGAAATGGCATTGAAGCTTCTATGCTGTTCTATAATATCCCGGAAACTGAAATAGAAAATTACTTATCCCAAGATATGATTTCTTATAAAGGAGATAATGGTGAAGGCTTTAAGCAAATCCTTACCCAAAAGTACATAGCATTCTTTAATAATTCGGGTAGGGAGGCCTATTTTAATTATCGAAGGACCGGCATACCTAATTTTGATGTTGGCCCTTCCAATAACAATGGAGGCCAGATACCCCTGAGGTGGAAATACCCACAAAGTGAATTTCAGAACAATGAGGCAAATGTGAACCAGGCCCTAAGTGACCAGTTCGGGGGAACAGATGATATCAATGGGGTAATGTGGTTAATTGAATAAGATAACTGATTATTTTCATGGAATTTTTAAAACAATCAAATAATAAAAACATTCTTACAATGAAAAACTTAATTTTTATACTAAACCTATTCTTAATGTATGCTCCGTTAAATGCCCAGGAGAAAGTTATGGAAAATAGAAATAAGGTGGTGCTTATTACTCTTGATGGCCTACGCTGGCAAGAATTATTTACGGGCGCCGACCCTAAGTTAATTGCCAATAAAGAATATGTTTCTGATACCACCTCTCTAAAAGCAATGTTTTGGAAAAATACCGCGCAATCCAGACGGGAGGTATTGTTCCCTTTTATTTGGAATAAAATTGAAGGGGAAGGCGAAATTCATGGGAATAGAAATTTTGGGAGCAAGGTGGACCTAACAAACCATATGTGGTTTTCCTATCCGGGATACAATGAGATTCTAACGGGAAAGGCCGATGATGAAAACATACGCAGCAATGATAAAATATATAATCCCAATATGACCATTCTTGAAAAACTGAACAGGACTGAACAGTATTCCGGTAAGGTGGCTGCTTTTGCCAGCTGGGATGTTTTTCCTTATATTATTAATGACAAGAGAAGTGGTATCCCTGTAAACGCGGGTTTTGACAGTGCCAAAGGTAAAGATTTGACTGTGATAGAACAGTTTTTAAATAAAACACTGCCCCATACCCCCAGCCCCTGGGGCTCAGTAAGGTTAGATATGTTCACTCACAATTATGCACTGGAATATATGAAAAGAAAGCATCCTGATATTGTTTATATTTCTTATGGGGAAACTGACGATTTTGCACATGGGGGCAATTATCAAGCATATTTAAAATCTGCCCACAGCACCGATGAATTCCTAAGGGAGCTTTGGGATTATACCCAAGCAGATCCTTATTACAGGAATAAAACCACTTTTATTGTAACCACAGACCATGGCAGGGGAACAGAGCCTTTGGACACATGGAAAAGCCATGGCTCCAAAGTGGATGGTGCAGGCGAAGTATGGCTAATGCTTTATGGTGCAGGTGTGGAGCCTTTGGGGGAAGTGAAAGAGAAAGAACAACTATATACTACCCATATCGTAAATAAAATATATAATATTCTGGATTAGTCATCATAATTCTAAGATCCTTCTTTATAGTAATTTAAAGATAAAATAGGTTTAAGTTCACAACAAGAAATTTCTTTATGGCTAAGTTGTAACCTAAATAAAAAATGCTAGGTCATGGGAAAAATTAGGGAATATGTGTTTGATGCCAAAATATACAAAGTGTTGACAAATAGCTGTATTGATGTTCCAATAATTATTACTGATACTATGATATCCCAGATATCCCAAGATGAATATATAAGGGTAAAGGGCAAAATTAACGGCATTGGCTTCCATAAAAAACTGGTTCCTGTAAAGAATTATCCATATCGGCTTTTTGTAGATATCTGGATGTTAAAAAGGGCCGGAGTTAAAATTGGTGAAAAAGCAAGATTTGTTGTTCAGCAGGATTTGGAAATACCAGTAAGGTTACGTGCTAGTCATTAATCGTATCATAAGTATCATTCGTATGTATCTTATCTTTTTAACCTGATTTTGTAAATTAGGTATAACCTGTTTGCCTTATCGGCTTATTCTATATTAATAGGTTGTGCCATATATAAGAATTCGTAAAACCATCAAATTTTATCCATAATTGAAAGTATCGAATATTCATAAACGAATTTTAAACCAACCGAAAATAAAGCTGGTGGAATTACTTGAAACCCTGGCAACCGAAAATGATAAAATTTGGCCAACAGAAAAATGGCCGGCAATGAAATTCAAAAACGGAATTCGAACCGGAGCAAATGGCGGGCACGGACCCATAAGATATTCCGTTGAAAAATATGAACCAAATGAAATAATCCAATTTCGATTTTCAAAACCTGAAGGTTTTAATGGAATTCACAAGTTCGAGATTTTGTATATCCGCTTTTTGTCCTAATTGTTCTCTCGTCACGCTGAATTTATTTCAGGGTCTTAATATGGTATTGATTACCAATGTACTGAGATTCTGAAACAAGTTCAGAATGACGTCCTTTTTCAGTTTAGGACGCTTTACGGACAAACAAATTCGAGATTAACCAATTAGGAAAAAACAGAACAGAAATCCAACATACAATCGATATGCGGACTGCCGGAAAGGGTTTAATAATTTGGCCTTTAGCAATCCGTTCGTTACACAATGCCCTAATTGAAGATTCATTGGACAAAATAGAAAATAACTTTACTGCCAATAAAAAAACGACAGAATGGAATATTTGGGTAAAAATGCTAAGAAAAATATTGGTCAGAAAAAAAGTTAGGCAATATTAAGTACACTTACCACAGCAGAAATAATAAACTCAACACCTATTGCTATAACTATAAATCCAATAATTCTTGATAATGCATTTATACCAGAGGCACCAAGTGATTTAGTTATATAATATGAACTTTTCAATATTAGATAAATACATACCAAGGATAAAACAATTGCTCCAAGAATAATTAATACTTCATTTAATTCCTCAAATTCTTGATTATATGCTATTAGTAAAGATATAGTCCCTGGACCTGCTATCATTGGGATTGCTAAAGGAGTTAATGAAATATCAGCTCGGTTGCTAATATCTTCTTTTACCTTTTCCTTCTTCATTCCCTTATGCTTATTAAACTCTCCTGTCAATAAAGCAAAACCTGATGAAGCAATAATTAGTCCTCCTGCAATTTTTAAAGAATTTAATGTAATGCCGAAAAATAATAAAATAAACTTCCCTGCAAAAAATGATATAAGTAATATTATTAAAACATTTAGAGAAGTCCAAAACGCTATTTTATTTCGCTCTGATTTACTATGTTCTTGAGTTAAACTAACAAAAACTGGAACTGTACCAAAAGGGTTCATAACAGAGAATAATGCTCCAAAAATCATTATAAATAATCCCATTTATTTTTTCAGCAAAAATCACTCTATTTAAATTCTTCTAAATTAAATCTATGCAAAGTTTATATTAAATAGTGCATTAGGAATATTATATGAAGGTCAAATCACATTACCTACATTTTGGATATGGTTTGTTGCGTTTTTAAAGTACCTGATTTAACAAATACTGAATAGAAAACCTGTTAGCGTTTTCGTAAGTAAGCTAGAACTGACAATAAATTATTTGTATGCAGTATTTTTTTTTTACAATCGTCTATCTTTTTCTTGTATTTCAAGGTCATTAATACTTGCGTACCTTTTTTCCATTAGACCATTTTTGTTAAATTCCCAGTTCTCATTACCGTATGATCTGAACCATTTTCCATTTTTATTTTTATTTTTATTTTCGTATTCAAATCTTAAATTCCTTTCATTTTCTGTATTTCTATTTATAATTCTTGATGTTATCATGAAATTAATGAAGTTCTTGATATGGTGAATTGTTGCCAACGGGAGTCTGCATAGCAACTCAAGCTGGCAAAGTCTCATGACTTTAAGCCACTTTTAATACTTGGCACTTCAACGTCTCCATCCTGATGTTGAAACGAATTTTGTTATGCCCTGAAACTCGTAGTCAGTTCTAACCAATTTGTAACAAGGGTCGTGAGACTTCAATACGATTTCCTGTTCTTTTGTGATTGCGGCAGGTGCGAGGTCAGAAGACCTCACGCAACGACAAGTGTTGCGCCGCTGGGTTATCTTTGAAAAGATTAGGTTAATAGTAAAAAATATTGGTGCCCTCTGGTTTCTGCACCTATCAATGATCTATAAAAGAAAAATATTTTGGCAATCCGTTCGTTACACAATGCCCTAATTGAAGATTTATTGGACAAAATAGAAAATAACTTTACTGCCAATAAAAAAACGACAGAATGGAATATTTGGGTTATAATACTTAGGAAAGTATTCGCAAGGAAAAGAAGATAAAAACCGTTTGTCGAAAAATCACGCAGGAAACTTTATGGTACAAAACCGTAAATAAAAAATAGGGCGGGTAAGTGCTAAATATAAGGTTCGGGTGTGTTTGCGAGGTCAGAAGTAATCACAAAATGCAAAAGATCTGGCTTGAGGTTGGCGGAAAGAAAACTGCTTATCATATTTATTGACTACTTAGCAATTATAGTAAAATTTGCCAGAAGGGAAGTTGAATACCTGCCCGGTACACCTATGCTCAGTAGATGGGTCAACAAACATTCTTTAATACATGGCTTTATTTCATTAGGCTTAAGAAGGTGCATGGATTTTCGATTAAACCTTATTCCACTTTCGGCTTGAATGGTGGTTATCACTTCCATTATTATTATGTCATTGTTGTTCACCACGGTATAGGAATAGTGATATTTCACATTCGGGGTTTCTTTCAATTTTGGCTTTTGATTCTTGGGATCATAATGGAACCCATTAATTGGTCGATATTTCATTTTTTAGATTTTTCTTGAAAGAAGTGAAAGAAGCAAGAATTGTCTAAAATTAAAAATAAGCAGCCATATTAGGTTTAAAATATGATAAAGGAATAATTATTAAAGTATTAATTGAAGAAGTAAGAAAGGATTCAAATGGGATTGAAAAAATTGTATGATAAAATGAAATGCCTTAAATTGAAATGTGCGGTAAAAGCAAGCCCTATACTACTGATCCTTATTACAATATTTGCATAATTTCACCAAAGGAAATAGCTCCCTGGCCTTAAATTCCGCAAGGTCAGGCTCAATAAATACTCCTATTTCAATACGCCCACTTATATCGGGTAATAGTTCACAGTTGACCCTATGAACAATATGGGTATCATTTAACCTGGCTTTTTTTTCAACATAAAACCTGAACATTGGCTCTTTTGGTGGTAAAGGTAGATAATTTAGTTTTGAAATAAAGTCCAAAAAAGCCATACAGGAATGTTTGTACAAATTTATCAGAATTTGGAATTTTGACTATTTCCAAAAAATTACATTTTTAAGCTGTTTATTATAAAAAGGTTACTTGCTTGAAGATGTATTAAGGGAGTTGGATAAATTCCATAACAAAATAAATATGTTTCGATTGAACATTTAAAATAAACATAATGATTCATTGATAATGAATTAAACCTGAATGGGTAACTTCCTATTAATTTAAAAAAACGATTTTGTTCAATCAAGGATCGGATAGTTACAAAATTTCTTTAAAGTGCCCTTCCGTACTTTTACAACACCCCTCCCCTAATTTTTTTACCTTTTTTAAACTTGGGATTGGTAAGACTAAAAGCCTTTTTCAAGACTTTCTCGTTGCCGGGATATTTCGGTACAAAATTGCATCTTCTTTCTCTCCCGCCATGTATAAAGGCGGTTTTCTTAGAAACCTATACCAAAAACCAATCTCTAAACATTATGAAAAAGCGTGACGTGGAAGTGGTGGTAATTTCCGACACCCATCTAGGCACCTATGGGTGCCATGCCAGGGAACTTTTAAGCTATCTTAAAAGTGTAAAACCTAAAAAGTTGATCCTTAATGGGGATATTATAGATATATGGCAGTTTAATAAAAGCTATTGGCCAGAGTCCCATATGAAGGTAATCAAGCATATTATGGGTTTAATGGCCAAAGGGGTCAAAGTATATTACGTGACCGGCAACCATGATGAAATGTTGCGGAAATTTACAGGCTTTAAAATCGGGTCCCTGGAGATCGTAAACAAAGTAGTATTAAAACTCAACGGCAAAAGGGCGTGGGTTTTCCATGGTGATGTTTTTGATGTTACCATGCAGCATTCCAAATGGCTGGCAAAACTGGGGGCCAAAGGCTATGATGTACTGATCCTTATAAACAGGTTCTCCAATTATATTTCAGAAAAATTAGGGAGAGGAAAATTGTCTTTATCCAAAAAGATTAAAAACAGTGTGAAAAGTGCGGTAAAATTTATAAACGATTTTGAAGATATTGCCGCTGACATTGCTATTTCCAACGGTTATGACTATGTGATATGTGGTCATATCCACCAGCCAGAGATCAAAACGATTACAAAAGTGGAAGGGGAGGTGCAATATCTTAATTCTGGCGATTGGATAGAAAACCTTACCAGCCTGGAATACAACAAAGGGGAATGGAAACTTTATTATTTCATGGAAGATCAGGGAATTATAAAAAGTTTGGAAAAGGATAAAAAACTAATCCCTGGACCCACCCATGCACAACTTTTTGAAAATTTAGTTCAGGAATTAAATTTTATAAAGCCATAAATATGCGAATATTGTATGCTATTCAGGGAACTGGAAATGGGCATTTGTGCAGGGCATTGGATATTGTTCCCATCCTTCAGAAAAAAGGAGAAGTAGATATCCTTATAAGTGGCACCCAGGCCGATATTGTTTTGCCTTATAAGATCAAATACAGGTTTAAAGGCCTGAGTTTTGTTTTTGGAAAAAAAGGAGGTGTGGATTTATGGCAAACCTGGAGAAAAAATGATTCCAGAAGGTTCCTTTTAGATATAAAAAAACTTCCCCTTGAAGAATATGACCTTGTCATCAATGATTTTGAACCGGTTTCCGCCTGGTCAGCTGTTATAAAAAGGGCAACCTGTTTTTCTTTAAGCCATCAGGCAGCGGTATTGGCAAAAAATGCGCCAATGCCTTTGAAAAAAGATCCTTTTGGAAGGTTTATCTTAAAAAAATATGCCCCGGCCAAAAAGGCCTACGGTTTTCATTTTAGCGAATTCAATCATAATATTTTTACCCCGGTAATTAGAAAGCAGGTACGTCAACTAAAGGTGACCACCGGTGAACACTATACGGTATATCTGCCCTCCTATTCCGATAAAAAACTTGTGAAGATCCTGGGCCGGTTTCCTAAAATTAAATGGGAAGTCTTTTCCAAGCATAATAAAAAGGACGTGATTGTTAAAAATATCCATATACAACCCATCCATAATGAAAGGTTTTTAAATAGTCTTGCTTCCTGTAAAGGAGTGGTTTGCGGCGCCGGTTTTGAAACACCTGCCGAGGTACTTTTTCTTCGGAAGAAATTATTGGTGGTGCCTATGAAGAATCAGTATGAACAACATTGTAATGCGGCAGCCCTTAAAGGCTTGGGGGTTTGCGTACTTGAAAACCTAAAGAAAAAGCGTTCCCCGGAAATAGGACAATGGCTGAAAACCGATAAAATCATCGAAATGGAGTATCCTGATAAGACCGAAGATATTATAGACTTGCTTTTCGGGGACTATCAAAGGGAATACATCCCACATTCCATACTTTCATTTCCTCCAAAGCCAGAAGCTTTATAAATGATTATACAGCATAACAGTTTTAAGGCTGGCCATGATCGTTTCAGTAAAGAAGATTTTGGAACTGATTTTAAGTTTGGGGTCTCAGCAGCAGCTTTTCAAACAGAAGGCAGCGTATTGACCGATGGAAAAGGCCTATCTATTTGGGATGTTTTTTCGGAACAAAAAGGAAAAATATACAAGGGTCAGGATGCCCGGGAAGCCTGTGATTTCTATAACCGGTTTGAACAAGACCTTCTTCTAATGAAGTCAATGAACATTGCCAATTTCAGGTTTTCGCTCTCCTGGCCCCGCATCTTGCCCAAAGGCATCGGAAAATCCAACTCCAAAGGAATCGATTTTTATAATAAAGTTATCGATAAGTGCCTGGAACTGGGCATAGCGCCATGGATTACCCTCTATCACTGGGACTTGCCACAGGCGTTGGAAGACAAAGGGGGCTGGACCAATAGAAAAATTATTGACTGGTTTACAGGCTACGTCTCTTTATGCGCCAGGGAATTTGGGGATAGGGTGAAAAACTGGATGGTGCTGAACGAACCCCTGGTATTTACCGGCGCAGGATATTTTTTAGGTGTCCATGCCCCCGGAAAAAAAGGCTTGAAGAATTTTTTACCTGCAATGCACCATGCTGCAATTTGCCAGGCAGAGGGGGGCCGTATTTTAAGAGATATATTGCCCGAAGCACGAATAGGCACCACATTTTCCTGTTCCCTTATAGAACCTTACAGGAATATCCCTAAAGATCAATTGGCGGTAAAACGGGTGGATGCGCTTGTAAACCGTTTATTTCTCGAACCGGCACTTGGTTTGGGTTATCCCCGGGAAGATTTAAAATTTTTAAAGCACCTCGATAACTATTTTTTAACGGGGGATGAAGATCTGCTGAAATTTAATTTTGATTTTATTGGGCTTCAAAATTATACCAGGGAAGTGGTTAAACACACCTGTTTAGTACCTTATATACAGGCCATCAATATTAAAGCAACAAAACGAAAGGTTCCGGTCACGACCATGCAATGGGAAATTTTTCCTCAGGGGATCTATGAAATGCTTAAAAGGTTCGACTCTTACAAAGGCATAAAAAATATTATAGTCACAGAAAATGGTGCGGCCTTTCCCGATAAGTCTGAAAATGGAAAAATAGAAGATCCCGAGAGGCTTGATTATATCCGGAAATACCTGGAAGAGGTATTGAAAGCCAAAAAAGAAGGGGTGAACGTCAAAGGTTATTTTATATGGAGTTTTACAGATAATTTTGAATGGGCCGAGGGCTATCACCCTCGGTTTGGTCTCGTACACATCAATTATAAAACCCAGGAAAGAACAATAAAATCATCCGGGAACTGGTACAGCGATTTTCTAAAGCAGTTGGTTCGGAAAGAAACCTGATCCTCATAACCTCTTTTCACCATCTACTATTAAGTGATATTCGCAAATAAAATATTTACTGCAAAAGGGAAAATTGATCTTTAATTAAAACCCGAAAGGATATATAACCATGCCTTTGAAGGACTTTCCCTATTAAAAAGGCTAACTCAACTAAAAATAAAATTTCCTTTATGTTAAACAGCAGGTAGACTGGGTTCAGGATTTCCATTTTACATAAATATCAAGTAAAGAAAAAGAAATCGTTACGGCACAACAAACCCTCAAGGATGTTTTATTCCTGAATTTCTTATTTTTTTAACCCGCTGGTCCTTCCCGGGTTTTTGAATTCTAAAAAGTTTAAATTGAAATTCCCTTTTTCAAAATGAACCTTGATTTTATTAATCCCTTGTTTTAAAACCACATTTTTTAAGGTCAGGGTTTGCCAACTATTAATTCCTCCGGAAAATGGAATCTCAATACTTTCAGAAATTTTTCCGTTTTCGTCCTTAAGAAAAAGTTTACCTCCGACCTCATCACTGGAATAACGAATATCGACATCGAATACTTTTTCTGAAACCATTTCAATTGTGTATTGAAGCCATTCGTCATCTTCTATAAAACTCACCTGAAATCCATTGGTGACAGAATCATTACAAGATTGAATATCAACACCATCGTTTCGCATTGCCCCGCCTTTGTTCCATTTGGTGAATTTAGTCCCATCGTAATTTGCAATATCTTTATCAAAATAAGCGTACCCGTTTTGTCCCAGATCATATTCTGTGGCGAACACTTTCCCCGGCAGGCTGTGGTTTTTGTATTTTTTGGTATCTGATGTCTGCGCTTGCCTGAACATCGCATCGATCACGTCATATCTGATGGTGAGATTTTCCATTTTGAAGTTTTCGGCAATTTGCATTAAGGCCGATTTCGCAAAAGCTTCCGTTGGCTTTGTCCCCCCGTTTTTCCAATAATGCAATAATTTCTCATATTCCGGTGTGCTTGAAACCGAAGTAACCCCGGCTAAATTCTCGATCTTTTTCATGGGCCAAAAAGCCCAGCCAATATTATTTTTTTCCATCAGGCTGATTGTGGATACTTCGGATCAAATTGGGTTCTTCGTCACTTTTGGTGAAAAAATCATTAATTATTTACACGATCTAATCGAGTGGGACATACCCTTTTCCGTTTTGGGACTCCAGCCCAATCTTTTCAAGTAATTTATATATAGTTGTGGCTGTAAATTCGGTTTTATATTCTTTATTGATCCATTTCAAAAGTAAAGGCCCTGTCCATCGCTTGGATGTGTACCCATATTCAGATGGAGCGGTATTCAAAATAGTCTGCCGAATATGATCTAATTCTTTTTTGTTTAAGCTAGCTTTTCTACCACGCCCCACTTTGTCTTTGAGCCCTTCTATTCCCTGATGTTTAAATCTATGTACCCAGTTTAGCACCTGTTTAAAGCTTACCTGATAGATATCGGCCACCTCTCTGCTGGATTTTCCCTGGTGGATCAGGTAAACCATTTGCAACCTTAGAGCTACTCTATATTCTTGTCTGCTTTTGAGAATATTTTTGATCTCTTGAGGGTTTAATTCTTTCGGGTCTAACGTGTTTTTTTTGCCATTATTTTTCTTCTAAAAGAATATAAATATACACATTAATTGTGTGATTTAACAGGGTGTTTTTAAACTATGTACTATGCTTTCCTGCAAATTAAAAATTAAGCAAATTGCTGTATTCCATACTGATACAAAAATCATTTTCTCTATTCTTCCAAAACAAAAGCGCAGTAGCTGCCCTTTATGTAACAAATATGGTAATCGTATTCATAGTCATTATGTTCGAAGTTTAGCAGATCTTCCAATATCAGGAAAATTGGTACAATTACAGCTCAGGGCAAGAAAGTTTTTCTGCCGTAATAAAAGCTGTCCGCGAAAAATATTTACAGAACGCTTTAGCCAGGATATTCTGCCTTATGCAAGGCGCTTATGCCGTTCCATTGATGTGCTGCGTAGCATAGGCCTGGAAGTAGGTGGAAACAAAGGGGCATTGATTAGTCGTATTGCAGGTAACCCGGTGAGTTCCTCGACCATCTTGCGCCTAATTCAACAGTTGGAAATAGAAGGGACAACTACTACTTCTGGAGTCATAGGAGTGGATGATTGGGCATTTAAGAAAGGAAGGAACTATGGGGCCATCATTGTAGATCTTGAACGTAAGAAGGTTGTCGACTTATTACCGGATAGAGAAGCAGATACGTTGAAGCAGTGGCTTCTAAAGCATCCAGAAATTCATACAGTATCACGGGATCGCGCCGGTGCCTATTCGAAGGGAACTAAAGAAGGTACCAAAGAGGCCATCGAGGTAGCTGACAGATATCACCTCCATGTAAACCTTAGGGATGCTTTTAAAAGGGTACTTCACAAGCACAGTACAACTTTGAAAGCGGCCTTTATAGCTTTTAGCCGTCCGGGCAATAGAGAACCTCTATTGGAAGAAGAAAAGGCTCGTTCACTGCCAACACCTAAATGTACATCAAACTCACAGCGACAAATGAAATTTGAAAAGGCAAAGGAACTTCATCAGCAAGGATATAGGATAAAAACAATTGCCAAAATGCTTCAAGCCGGCCCCCGAACCATCGGGAAGTACATTCAGCATGACGAATTCCCGAAACGACAAGCGCCTGTACCACAAGCAACTATGACTAATTTTCATGAGTTCAGGGAATACCTTCCGAAATTTTACGGGAAACAGGACTATCCAACCTTATACAAAAATATCCGCGATAAAGGGTTTAATGGGAAGTATACCCAATTTTGCAGTAATATGAATCAGTTTATTAAGCCTGACTCTGACAATATTTTTTTGCCAAAATTATCACCAATAAAAACCTGGTCAACCTCGAAGATTTCCTTTATGGTATTATACCAATTTAACTATTAAAAGTCGTAATAAATGCATTTACATAATGGTGATTGCCAGTAATTGATTTTATTGTTTGCTTGCCCATATCTTTTACGATTTGATGTAGCCATTGTTTAAGTTCCTGCATTGATTTAAACCTTTGATTTTTAATATACTGCCATACTTGTTCACACGGATTGAGTTCTGGAGTGTAAGGCGGAATTCTCAACAAATATATATTCTCGGGCACATTAATGTTTTTTGTCGAATGAAAACCAGCATTATCAATTATCACAATTTTAAATTCTTGAGGTTTGTATTTAGAGAAGTTCTCTAGATAAGCTTCGAAAACAGTAGTATCTACTCCATCAATTTCCCAGACAAAACTATTTCCGTTTATTGGGGAATAACTACCATATAGATAAGTTGTTTTAAATATGTGTTGATATTTGACAATAGGTTTGATCCCGCAGGCTGTTAAGTGTTTGCCGGTATGGGTCATCATACCAAATCGAGCTTCATCTTGAAAGTACAAATTTACTTGCTTATACTTGTTTTTATTTAGACTTGTTCTAATGTTGTCTAGGTCATTAGGGAGTTTTTAAAAAAGCTTTTCCAGCTTCTTCATCTTTTTTATAATGAGATTTACGGGGGCTTTTAAGCTTGGTCTTAAAATGCTTTATCAAATATTTGCGCAACCAATGGTATTGTATATCTATGTCAAATTCATTATTTACCCACGCTTGCGCATCCCAATATCCTAAAAATCCCTGGTCGCTAGAATTCAAACGTTTTTCAAGTTCCTTATGTATTTCAGGAGTGATTATTTTTGACTTTTTGTTCTTGGGCAAATCAGTCAATAAAAACGATATTCCATTTTCAAGATACTGTTTTGTCCAGCGTTGTTGGGTTCGTGGATCAATACCTAAATAATCGCAAAGCTCGTGGCGTGTTTTAAATTTGTTCTCTTTTAGATAGATTAAAAACATAACACGCTTTTCATGCTTTATATTAGTTTGACTTTTGCGGAGTGCCCTAAGCTCTTCAACGCTTTGGGTTATTGTAAATTCCTGTGGTTTTGCCATTAGTAAATATACAAAAAAAATAGCGACATTGTATAAGTAAAATTGGTATAACCCATAGTTTGCAGATAAACAAATGAGTGGAAAAACGTGGCATGGTATAGGTGAACAGCAAATAGCAGGAGGAGTAAAAAGTGCTATTTTATACATCCACTAACAAACAACAAAGCCGACACGAACTATCGGAAGCGTCCCTTCACCCTGCTAACCTAGACCATTTTAAACAGAGTAATGACATAAATCTTTATTTCTCTTGTAAACATAAATTTCGGCGAAGTTATCGTCTTTAATTGTTGAACATTAATTTTGAGACGAAAGTCAAAATCAATTATACAAATTATTGAGAAGGCACTCCAATTTGTCTGAATGTTGATGATTAAAATTCGATGTTGACGATCTGTGAACTTTTAACATCAAATTGAAGGATTTCCCTAAAACCCAAAAACCTTGCAAATCATAGGATTTACAAGGTTTTGAGACTTTTTGTTCTTCTTAAAAGCGGTCTGGACGAGACTCGAACTCGCGACCCCCTGCGTGACAGGCAGGTATTCTAACCAACTGAACTACCAGACCGTTGCGTTATTGCGATGGCAAATATACACCTGTTTTTAGTTTCCACAAACGTTTTTTGGATTAATTTCGGATTAATTTTAGGGCTACCCTGCAAATTTTTGTCTCTCAACCAAATAGGTGGTTAAAATTTTTTCAAAACTCCCGCCAATATCGGCCTGCACGTACTTTATGCGGTATTTTGCACATTGCAATTTGAGCATATTGAAGTATGTTTCGACTGAATTTTGATAAGGTTCTTTCAAATTTTCAGCATAAATATCCAAATGAACTCCCGATTCTACATCTGTAAATCGTTTTGGAGCATTATCAAATTCGAAATTGACTTCTTTTTTCTTATCTATGACATGAAAAAGCACCACTTCATGCTTATTATATTTAAGATGTTTTAAAGCTTCAAACAATTCAGCTTCCTCTTTATCTTCCTGAAACATATCTGTAAAAAGAAATACCAAAGACCTTCTTTTTAATTTCTCTGCGATCTGATGCAAATATGAATAACTATCTGTAGTCCTATTTTGTACTGGATTGGCAACTATACTATCCAATTCGTTCAACAGCATATGGTGGTGCCGCTCACTGCCCTTCTCTGGGGCATAAAAATCGTAATTGTCGCTATACACGCTCAAACCAACGGCATCTCGCTGACGCTTTAAAATTTGCATTAGGGAAGCTGCTGCCAGCGCTGAAAAACCAATTTTATTTAATGAGTCCCTTTTGAAGCTTTTCATTATAGGGAAGTGCATAGAGGAAGAATTATCTATTATTAAATGACACCTTAAATTGGTCTCTTCCTCATATCGTTTTGTATATAACTTATCAGTCTTGGCATATAGTTTCCAGTCTATATGCTTTGTGCTTTCACCATTATTGTAAATTTTATGCTCGGCAAATTCTGCGGAAAAGCCATGAAACGGACTTTTATGAATTCCGGAAATAAAACCTTCTACCACTTGTCTGGCCAATAATTCCAAATTGATGAACCCACTGGATTTTTGGACTTCCTGTTCTAACATTTTTTAATTCTACTATTAACTTAAGAAAGGTAGGGAATATAATTTTTGAAGCTAAAAAGCCTCGCTAAATTTAGCGAGGCTTATATTTTTACTTTTGAAGTTCTCTATAAAAGAGCGTCCAATGCCTCGGCATATGTGTTCTTAGGTGCAACCCCAACTTGACGTCCCACAACTTCCCCGTTTTGGAATATAAGTACTGTTGGAATATTTCTCACACCATATTTAGCTGCAAATTCTTGGTTAGCATCTACATCCAGCTTTCCTACGATAGCTTTTCCGTCGTAATCTTTACTGATATCTTCTATAATTGGTCCAACCATTCTACAAGGTCCACACCATGCCGCCCAAAAATCAACCATTACTGGTTTTTCACTTTTTAATACGGTTTCTTCAAAATTAGCATCTGTTATTTCTAAAGCCATAATTTTTGTTTATTTCAATTAATATGTAAAAATAGTCAATTATTTCACCAAACCTTACAGCGCTTGTATCGGATTTGGCTATTCGAATATCAGGCGGTCTTATCCTTAATGAAAATGCCAATGCAATTGTCCTCATTGGATACGCTATAAAATTTCCACATTTCAATAAGCAGGATTCCACATTTTAAAACTTACAAAAGGCAATGCCTTTAATTCAATTTATATTTCACCTGTTCCTCTTCCAAAGCGTTCAGCAATTCTTGGGATATCTTTACTTTTTGCTTCCTGCTTGTCAAGTTCAGTTTTATAAGCTCTTTCATTTCATAAATTATAAAATGCAAGTTATGATCTCCTTTATGAGTCCGAAAAATATCCTTTAGCGAATCTATATTCTCTTCTTTCAACTCATTTATATCCAATTGAATGGTAAGTTTTCTAGCATAGATATCCATGATATCATGCAACAACTGAAAATTATTGAACTGAATTCTTGGCTCCCCTTTACTACCTGTATCTTTATTGGTCCAGCCTTCCTTAATAAAGGCCTTGATGTACACAAATGCGTTGGGCACCAAAAAATGCTGATATTTTAAATACTCTTCACCAAATATCCTGAATTCGTAGGAATCCCAGTAATCTTCTACAGAAAAAGCAGCCCAACCTTTACCCATTTTAGAGGTTCTATGCTGTACTTCTGAAATCACTCCCCCAAAGGAAAGCTCACTGTTCACATATTTTTCCTGCTCCTTGAAATCGGATACCTTGGAATTACAGAAATAATGAATTTCAGATTTAAAATCATCTAAAGGATGGCCGGAAATATAAATCCCCACCACTTCTTTCTCCCTTTTCAGCTTTCCTATTCCTCCCCATTCTTCGCAAGGGGGCACCACTGGTTCCGGGATCTGCACATCACTGGCTTCCCCAAATAAACTTACCTGTGAAGAGTTTTCGTTCTCCTGAAATTTCACAGCATATTTAATCACCTTCTCCAAAAAGGTAATCCCGTCTCCTTCATCATGGAAATACTGTGCCCTATGATTTCCAAAGCCATCAAATCCTCCAGCAAGTGCCAAATTTTCCAAGGCTTTTTTATTGGCCGCGCGGAGATCCAATCGTTTGGCCATATCAAAAATGGACTTATAGGGCCCCTGCTCTGTTTTTCTATTTTCTACTATAGTGGCCACGGCGCCAGAGCCAACTCCTTTTACAGCACCCATCCCAAATCGGACGGCATTTTCTTTATTAACAGAGAACTTATGAAACGATTCATTTACATCGGGCCCAAGCACTTTAAGTTTCATTCGTTTACATTCTTCCATGAAGAAGGTAACCTGCTTGATGTCGCTCATGTTATTTGAAAGTACCGCAGCCATATATTCTGCTGGATAATGCGCTTTTAAATAAGCGGTTTGATAAGCGATCCACGCATAACAGGTAGAGTGAGATTTGTTGAAGGCATACGCCGCGAAGGCTTCCCAATCTTTCCACACTTTTTCCAAGATCTCTCTAGGATGCCCTTTCTCCTCTCCCCCATCTAGAAATTTTGGCTTCAATTGTTCCAGTAAAGCAAAGATCTTTTTACCCATCGCTTTCCTTAAAACATCGGCTTCACCTTTTGTAAATCCTGCCAATTTTTGAGAAAGCAACATCACTTGCTCTTGGTACACTGTAATCCCGTATGTTTCCTTAAGATATTCATCCATCCCGGGAAGGTCATAGGCTATTTCTTCATTTCCGTGCTTTCTGGCAATAAAACTTGGGATATATTCCATTGGTCCCGGCCGGTACAGGGCATTCATGGCGATAAGATCCCCAAACACCGTAGGCTTCAAATCCTTCATGTGTTTTTGCATTCCGGGGGATTCATATTGAAAGATTCCAACCGTTTCTCCACGCTGGAACAACTCGTACGTCTTTTCATCGTCCAGCGGAAAAGTGTCAGGATCCAAAACAATACCGTGTCTTCCCTTTACAATTTTAACCGTGTCTTTTATTAAAGTAAGGGTCTTCAACCCCAAAAAGTCCATTTTTAATAGCCCGGCACTTTCTACCACCGAGTTATCAAACTGGGTAACATATAGATCTGAATCCTTTGCAAGTGCCACCGGAACAAAGTTGGTAATATCACTTGGGGTAATAATTACCCCGCATGCATGAATTCCCGTGTTTCTTACAGAACCTTCTAAAATTCGGGCCTGATTTAGGGTTTGCGCTTGCAGATCGTCCCCGTCTGCGATATTTAGAAGTTCATTTACTTTTTCAAGGTCCTCACTTCGGAACATTTTTTTAAGCTCCTTAGCATCCTTGCCAAAAATCTTCCCTAATTTGGACATGGTAGGGATCAACTTAGCTATCCTGTCCGATTCATGCAGTGGAAGATCCAAAACCCTGGCGGTATCCCGAATGGAGGATTTAGCAGCCATGGTACCATAAGTGATGATTTGAGCCACCTGATTGGAACCATATTTCTTGATCACATAATCCATAACCCTGCTCCTGCCTTCATCATCAAAATCGATATCGATATCGGGCATACTTACACGATCTGGATTCAGGAACCGCTCAAAAAGAAGGTCGTACTTAATTGGATCTATATTGGTGATCTTTAAACAATAAGCCACCGCACTTCCTGCAGCAGACCCACGACCAGGACCCACCGAAACATCCATTTCCCGTGCTGCACGTATAAAATCTTCCGTGATCAAGAAATATCCGGGATACCCTGTATTTTCAATTACAGAAAGCTCAAAATCCAGCCTTGCTTTAATATCTTCTGAAAGATCCCCATAACGTTCCTTGGCACCTTCATAGGTAAGGTGCCTTAAATAGGCATTTTCACCACGTTTCCCGCCATTATTGACATCTTCTTCATCCAAAAATTCTTCAGGAATATCGAAGGCAGGCAAAAGTACATCCCTGGCAAGTTCAAAAGGCTCGATCTTATCTACTACTTCCTGAATATTGGAAATAGCTTCCGGCAGGTCCTTGAACAAGCTTTTCATTTCGAAATCTGACTTGAAATAAAACTCATTATTAGGCAACCCATATCTATAACCACGTCCTCTTCCTATTGGAGTGGCCTGTTTCTCTCCCTCTTTTACACACAATAAAATATCGTGCGCATTGGCATCCTCTTTTGCGCAGTAATAGGTGTTATTTGTTGCAACAGTTTTCACCTGATGCTTCTTTGCCAATTTAACCAATACCTCGTTCACACGATTTTCCTCCTCGAGATCATGACGCATTAATTCTATATACAAATCTTCACCAAAAGTCTCTTTCCACCAAAGCAAAGCTTCTTCTGCCTGGTTTTCTCCAACATTCAGGATCTTCCCGGGAACTTCACCGTAGAGATTTCCGGTAAGTACAATAAGGTCTTCTTTATATTGGTCAATAACTTTTCTATCTATTCTAGGTAGATAGTAAAAGCCATTGACATAGGCGATAGATGCCATTTTTGCAAGATTGTGATAACCATTTTTGTTCTTGGCAAGAATTACTATCTGATATCCGTTATCTTTTCGGCTTTTATCCAAATGATCTTCACACACAAAAAATTCACATCCAAGAATCGCTTTTAATTCTTTTGCAGTTGCCGGCTCCCCTTTTTCTATGGAAGCTGCATTTAGGGATTTTATAGCTTTGTTATAGTTCCCCACTTCTTTTACAAAATGAAAAGCTCCCATCATGTTCCCATGATCTGTAAGCGCAACAGCGGGCATATTTTCCTTGGTTGCAGCTTCTATTAGATTGGAAATACTAATTGTAGATTGCAATATTGAAAATTGAGAGTGGTTATGAAGGTGTGAAAAACGTACTTCATCCAGTTTCTCAAGATTTTCCTCTATCTCCTCGGTGCTTACCTCATCTACTTTTTCAAGCTTTTGAAGCTGTTCCCTTATTTTAGCCGAAGCTTTTTTAAGGTTGATGTGTTTTAAGCCAATAAGTTGAAATGGTTCCGGATTTTCTTTCTGGAAATTCTCAAAATAATCTTCGGAAACCTGAAGTTCTTGCTTTGTAAAATTTTCTTTTCTAATTAATTCCAAAAAACAACGGGTTGTAGCCTCTACATCGGCAGTGGCATTATGCGCTTCAGAAAAAGGCTGATCAAATAATTCCTGATGCAGTTCTGTAAGGGTTGGAAGCTTAAATCTTCCATATCTCCCCCCAGGAAGTTTACACAACTCAGCAGTTTTTTCGGTACAGGTATCTAATACAGGAAATGATTCCATCGGATTTTCCAATCCTTCTCTTAGGAATTCGGCACCCATTATATTAAGGTCGAAGCCCACATTTTGACCCACAATAAATTTTGAACGTTGCAAGGCTTTCTGAAATTTCCCCAATACTTCTTGAAGAGGCAATCCCTCTTGTTGAGCTAATTCAGTAGAAATTCCATGAATTTTCTCTGCGTCGAACGGAATGTTGAAACCTTTGGGTTGCACCAAGTAGTCTTGATGCTCCACCAAATTCCCCATTTCGTCATGCAATTGCCAAGCTATTTGAATACAACGAGGCCAGTTGTCGGAATCTGTTAATGGGGCGTCCCATTTTTTCGGTAATCCAGTAGTTTCGGTATCAAAAATTAAATACATCCAATATTTTTTTCAGAATTTCAAATGGGATGAAATCCAGTTAACAAACTCACGATTACATCTTCAGAAAAAACCTACTCCTTATAAATTATAAACAACTGAAAATATGGGAGATAGCAATCCAAATGTGAGTTGGGCTTTCGATTTAAAAATAGGAAATTTATATTCGAATTTAAATAGATGGAGAAACTAATTATCAACTAAATTATATAGCAAAAAATCCTCCCGGTATATGTTTTAAAAACATATACCGGGAGGATTTTAACTAATTCGAATTAACTCTTGATTAAATATTTGCTCTTATTTGTTATCCTCCCAATTTTCCATGGCTTTCACTTTGTTCAATGAAGAAGAAATAGCATCTCTTTGCTTCATAAGTACATTTCCTGTAGAAGGAGGTAAACTAGTGTCTTTCAATACTTCATTATATTCTTCTACAGCAGCTTTTTCTCCTCGAATTGCTTCTTCTAAAACGGCTTCTTCTTTATCTGAAGAGAAACTGGTTTTAAGATTCATCCAAGCGCGGTGAGCATCACCTGTCCAACTAGAACCTTTTTCCGGCGCTTCACCAAAATTTCTGATTTCAGTCTTTAATTCATGTCCAAAATCATAGCGCTCTTTGGCCCTTTCATTAAAAAATGACTGCAATTGAGGATTTTTCACTTTTTCAGCAGCAAATTTATATCCTTTTTCGGCGTCATAATTCTTTTCCAGTAACTCATTCAATTTATTTGCAACTTCTTCAGAATATTTCATAATATGTGTTTATTGATTAATAATTTTATTTTTGACAAGAGTAAAAATACAAGATTAAAAGCAGGCTATTATCCAGTTTAACAGGGTTTAGCATAGTTTAACTGCTTTTAACAACAAGGCTAAGGATTCGTCGAAGTATTCATAAAAAAGAGCTAATAAATAGGAAAAATGCACCTTGTTACCTATTTGATTTCTAGGTTAATGAATACATTATACTAAATGTAAATTGAAGGAAGATTTTCTGCTTAACAAATTAATAATATAGTATCTTTGCACACTTATTAATAATAGAGGTCGTGAACCTCACTAATTAATTTATTATGCCTGTAAAAATAAGATTACAAAGACACGGTAAAAAAGGGAAGCCATTTTACTGGATTGTTGCTGCGGATTCTCGCGCAAAGAGAGATGGTAAATACTTGGAAAAAATTGGTATCTACAATCCAAATACAAACCCTGCAACTATAGAAGTAGATGTAGATGGTGCTGTAAAATGGTTACAAAATGGAGCACAGCCAACAGATACGGCGCGTGCAATTCTTTCTTACAAAGGTGCCCTTCTTAAAAATCACCTTGCTGGTGGAGTTAGAAAAGGAGCTTTAACCGAAGAGCAAGCTGAGGAGAAATTTAAAACTTGGCTGGACGAAAAAGAAGGATCTGTTTCTTCTAAGGAAGAGTCTTTAACAAAAGCACAAGAGGATGCCAAGAAAAAAGCCCTAGATGCGGAAAAAGAAGTGAACGCTAAGCGTATGGCGGCATCAGCTGAGGCTGAAACTGCAGCTGCTGAAGAGGTTGCGGAAGAAACTGAAGTTGAGGCTACTGAAGCTTCTTCTGAGGAGAACAAAGAAGCTTAATTTAAATTTCTAGCGATGCTTAAAGAAGAATGTTTCTATTTAGGAAAGATCGTTAGTAAATTTAGTTTTAAAGGGGAGGTATTAATTAAACTTGATACCGATGAACCTGAAGAATACACTGAAATGGAATCGGTTTTCGTTGATTACAACGAAAACTTGGTTCCATTTTTTATTGAAAGAAGCGGACTTCACCGAAGTACTTTGCTTCGAGTAAAATTTGAAGATGTAGATACCGAAGAGGATGCAGAAGATATCATGAAATGTGATGTTTACCTTCCACTAAATCAGCTTCCAGAATTGGATGGTGATAAATTCTATTTCCACGAGATCATTGGGTTTACTGTAGAAGACATTCATTATGGTACGGTTGGAAAAATAACTGCCATCAACGATAGCACTGCTCAATCTTTATTTGAGATCGACAAAGATGGAAAACAAGTCCTTATCCCGCTAAACGATGAGTTTATCGAGAAACTGGACAAGAAAAATAAGATCATTTTTGTTAATACCCCAGAAGGTCTTATAGATCTATACCTAGACTAAACACTTTGGAAACCCCTTTTCGTTTTAAAGAATTCAGCATTGCTCAGGACAAATGCGCCATGAAAATTGGTACAGATGGTGTCTTGCTGGGTGCTTGGACTCCTATTTCTCCTGAAGTCAACTCCATTTTAGATATTGGTGCCGGCACTGGGATTATCGCCCTGATGCTTGCACAACGTAGTGCTGCAGAAACTATTGATGCCCTCGAGATAGATGAAGATGCGTATGAGCAAGCTGTAGGGAATTTCGAGAACAGCCCGTGGGGAGATCGGTTATTTTGTTACCACGCCGCTTTCGACGAATTTGTTGAGGAAATGCAAGATGAAAAATACGATCTCATTGTAAGTAATCCACCTTTCTTCGCTAACACAACTGCTTCAGAAAATGCCACTTCTCGCGAAACCGCCAGATCTCAAGCTTCCCTTCCGTTCGAAGAATTACTTCAAGGTGTATCGCAATTACTTTCAGAAAATGGAACTTTCAGCATAATAATCCCTAAAGAAGAAGAATCTGCAATTGTAGAAATCGCTTCCATAAATAAGCTCTATCCAAATAAGATTACTGAAGTAAAAGGAACAGCAGCTTCAAAAGTGAAACGCAGTTTGATCACTTTCCAATTTCTTCAGAAGGAAATAGAAAGAGATCTATTAATCTTAGAAGAAAGTAGACACAAGTACACTCCGCAGTATAAAAAAATGGTAGCCCCGTTTTACCTTAAATTATAAGCTTTTTAAATTGCTTGCTATTAGCCGGTTGGTTATTTTTGTTTTCAAAATTATAACCAATGAAACCAGATTTATTCCAAGCGCCAGATTATTACAATCTGGATGATCTTTTAACCGAAGAACATAAAATGGTACGTGACGCTGCTCGCGAATGGGTAAAGCGTGACGTATCTCCTATTATAGAAGAGGCTGCTCAAGAAGCAAAATTTCCAAAATCCATTATTAAAGGCCTTGCCGAAATAGGTGCTTTTGGCCCATATATTCCAGAAGAATATGGTGGGGCTGGATTAGATCAGATTTCCTACGGACTTATAATGCAGGAGATTGAACGTGGGGATAGTGGAGTTAGGTCTACTGCTTCTGTTCAATCTTCTTTGGTGATGTATCCTATATACAAATACGGAAGTGAAGAGCAACGCAAAAAATATTTGCCAAAATTAGCTTCAGGGGAATTCATGGGATGTTTTGGACTTACAGAACCAGATCACGGATCGAATCCAAGTGGCATGGTTACCAATTTTAAAGACAAAGGGGATCATTACTTATTAAATGGAGCCAAGCTTTGGATCTCCAACTCTCCGTTTGCAGATATCGCTGTGGTTTGGGCGAAAAACGAAGAAGGAAGAATCCACGGACTTATTGTTGAACGCGGAATGGAAGGCTTCTCTACGCCTGAAACTCACAATAAATGGTCTTTACGCGCAAGTGCCACAGGAGAATTGATATTTGATAATGTAAAAATTCCGAAGGAAAACCTACTTCCAAATAAATCTGGATTGGGAGCCCCACTTGGCTGTTTGGATTCTGCAAGATTTGGGATCGCGTGGGGAGCTATTGGAGCTGCCATGGATTGTTATGATACTGCCCTTAGATATGCAAAAGAACGTGTTCAATTTGGAAAACCAATTGCCAGTTTCCAATTGCAACAAAAGAAATTGGCAGAGATGATCACCGAGATCACGAAAGCACAGTTATTGGCTTGGAGATTGGGTGTATTAAGGAATGAAGGAAAGGCAACTTCAGCTCAGATCTCAATGGCAAAAAGGAATAATGTGGATATGGCTCTAAAAATTGCTCGTGAAGCCAGACAAGTACTAGGTGCCATGGGGATTACCGGAGATTATAGTATTATGCGCCATATGATGAACCTAGAAAGTGTGATCACTTATGAAGGCACCCATGATATTCACTTATTAATTACAGGTTTGGATATTACCGGAATTCCAGCATTTAGTTAAAATAAATACAGCATTCTTAAAAAAGGCAACTTCAAGAAGTTGCCTTTTTTAATTTAAACTATTGTCACCTTGAGATTGTCGAAGTGTTTTTAGATTTCACCTAAAACTTTGACAGCCTCAGTTCGACAAAAGACTTCTCGACTCCTCCCGATAGCCCTCTGGATGAAGTGAGTATTTCAAAAAAATTCGTGCATTCGTGGCAGGTTAAACCCTCCATGAGGGATTAATTTTTTTTATAAATTTGAGTTACTACTTATCACCTCACTCTTTTCTGAAATCCCGTTCTCATTAAAGGCTTCAACTTGAAAAAAGTATTCTGAAGCTATATTTAAAGCTTTCAGGTCGTAATTATTCTTGTCATATATTAGAACCGAATTATTAAGCTTATCCTGCTTAATTCCCCAATACAATACATAGCCTTGAGTATCGTCTATGCTCTTCCAGTTTAAAGTGGCATTTCTTCTATCTTTTTCTCTTTTTACACTAAAGTTTTGTGGCTTAGATGGTTTTTCCCCTGCACCTATTCCAAAAACCCTGAATTCTGAAATTGCTAAATATTTATTGGAACAAAACACATGCTTATATTTCACATATCTTGCTTCTATATCTTTTTTAAATTGAATGAAAGCATGAGGCTGATCCCTTTGATTTTTGGAATAATCGGCTGCGATTTTCCAATTTTTATTATCTATTGAAGTTTCAATTATAAATTGATGTTTCAAATTATCCGGGCGGCCAAATACCTCAGCATTCACATCATGAAAATTGATTTGAGTGGCTTTTAAAGTCATTTTACTTCCCAGATCCACTGTGAAATAAATGGAATCATTATTTTGTTCAGAAACCCAAAAAGATCGGATGTTTTCATCGGTAAGCTTGGAAATATCATAATTTTCCTCCAGCTTTTCGGGCGTGTATCCTTTTTCAGTCTCCTCTATTGTTTTTGCATGGAGTGTGGCTAAAGGAGCATTGGTTTCAACAGATTTGTTATAAGATAACAACATCCATCCTGTAAAGCGGTTTTTATGATTTTTCACTCTGGTGTCTGGCAAATAATGAGGATAATCGCCATAGGCTGTATTTACATACATTTGTCCATCCTCTTCAAAACCTGCAGGATACATCCCTATTCGACGTTCAAATTTATAATTTACAGAGATTGGCATAGTTGCATAGTGCCAATAATTTCCATTAAAGTCTTTAACCGTACTTCCATGACCTGCTCCGTTTAAAAAACCTCCGGGCTTGTAGGAGATAGGATTATATTCAGCATAAGTAAATGGTCCCAAAGGGTTATCTCCTACATAAACCCCATCTGCATATACATTCCATTGTGTTCCCGGAGCGGCGTATTGTAGATAATATTTGCCATTATGTTTAGTCATCCAGGATCCTTCAATAAATGGTTTCACATCTGAATCGTGATTGTTTCCAAAACGTTCCCAACCATGTTCCTCCGGATGTAATATTATTAGATCTACCGGCTCTCCAATAGGCACGTAGTTATTATTTGGGTCTAATTCCAGTCCTTTAATTGGAAACACATTGGATGATCCTTCATAAACATACACCCGCTTATCATCGTCTACAAAGATTGTAGGATCATGCAAAGTATATGGAATTACGCTATAGGTGGTTTGCCAATTTCCCAATTTGGGATTGTTGGTTTTAATTAAAGCGTTGATTCCGGAAGGGTCTCCTAAAACCAATATTTCGTCTTCTGTGGCCCAAGCTGCTGGGGCATTGGAACCATTGAAATACCAGCTTTGTGGCTTTATGAATTCCCAATTGGACATATCTTTTGAAAACCAATACCCGTGAGAACGGGTTACAAACATATAATACCCATCTTTATATCGAACTACGGAAGGATCTGCACCAGACCTATAACTTACATTTCTGAAAGCGTAATGAGACATATAGGAATAATCTATATCTATGGGGTTACAATAAGCGGTAAAACCATTTTTTACTTCAGTGTTATCTGAAACCTCAGCATTGGTTTTTTTTTCATTCTCCTCACATGATACTATGAACAAAAGGGATAGAAAAAGAATAAAATTTTTCATGATGCTATTTTAGAAATTTCAATTAAACGGCACAATACTAATAGCCGTTCCACCTCCAGCCGCCAAACTGAGTTTTAATTTTGATTTACTTGTCACTGTTTGCTCTTTTATGGAATAGCTTTTAGGATTATCTTTCCAATCGGCATCTTTCCCATCTTCATAGATAGTGGCTTTGTATTTTTTGTCTGGTGATAGGAAATCGAGTTTTATTTCAGTTTTTCTTGAATTTTCATCGGTGATCGCACCTAAAAACCAACTTTCTGATTTTTTATCTTTTCTTGCTATTGTAAGGTAATCCCCTGGTTCCGCTTCCAGATATATGGATTCTTGCCAATCTGCCGGCACGTCTTTTATAAATTGAAAAGCATCAAGATATCTCTCGTAATTCTCTGGTAAGTCTGCAGCCATTTGCAAAGGCGAATACATTGTGACATATAAAGCCAATTGCTTTGCTAGAGTTGTATGCACTTGCTCTGTCTTAGTAGGATCATAAATATTCATCTTAATCTCAAAGATCCCCGGAGTATAATCCATTGGCCCTCCCAATAAACGAGTAAATGGCAAGATGGTCTCATGTTTTGGATCGTTTCCGGTACTCCATGCATTAAATTCATTTCCTCTGGCAGCTTCTGCAGCAATATAGTTTGGGTAGGTTCTGCTATATCCTGTAGGGCGAACGCTTTCATGAGAGTTCACCATGATCCTATAATCTGCAGCACGTTGTGCAACGTAGTTGAAATGATTCACCATAGTTTGACCATCATGATATTCCCCTCGCGGAATAATCCGTCCTACATAGCCCGTTTTCACCGCCGGATAATCATATTTCTTCATAAGATCAAAAGCTCTGTCCAGATGCCTTTCATAATTTGCTACAGAACCGGAAGTTTCATGATGCATGATCATTTTTATTCCTTTAGACTTTGCATAATCTGATACTTCTTTGATGTCAAAATCCGGGTAAGGCGTGGTAAAATCAAACACATCTTCTTTCCAATTCCCAAACCAATCTTCCCAACCTACATTCCAACCCTCTACTAAAACACCGTCAAAACCATGTTTTGCAGCAAAATCTATATATCTTTTAGTGTTAGCTGTAGTAGCGCCGTGCTTTCCGGAAGGAATAAGTTCTTTAGATGCTGCATTTTGGGCATTTTGACTTCCTGCAAAATCCCATGTGGATTTTCCCATATGCATTTCCCACCAAATTCCGATGTATTTCATGGGTTTTATCCAAGAGGTATCATCAATTTTATTAGGCTCATTAAGGTTTAAGATCATTTTTGAACTCACAATGTCACGGGCATCATCACTCACCATAATTGTCCTCCAAGGAGTAACGGAAGGTGTTCTTAAATAAGCTTTATCACCAAGAGCATTTGGAACTAATTGCGAGCTAAGTTGAAAATTTTCTATATCCACATTTAAATGCATTACAGCGTAATTGACCACAGCAGCTTCAAAAATATTGATATACAAGCCAGCTGTAGATTTCATCATTAAAGGCGACTGAACTCGATAATTACTTTCTATACTTTTTAGTGCGATCCCGTTATTTGAATCCAATTTGGAATTGTCGATTTCAGATAGTTTAGTTTCAGAATACACGTATTCCTGACTGTCATAATCTCCCGGAATCCAAAATGTCTTGTGATCTCCGGTAAGATTAAATTCAGTATTTTCTTCTGAAACAATAAAATATCTCACCGCATCTTCCACAGGGAACTCATATCTAAAAGCCACTCCTTCATCATAAACTTTAAAAACGATATCTAATTTTCTATTGGTTTCCTTTTGAAGCAAGTGGAACCTAGCCTGATTGTAATTGTTTTTAATAGAGGATTGCTCTCCCAATACAGGTTTCCAAGTTTCATCAACGCTGATTTCTTCTTTATTAACAATGCTGAATCCCTGAGTAAGGCTTTTATCATCCTTTAATGAAAGACCCAATTTACTAGCCTTAACTATAGTCTTGGCCTTATAATTAATCTGATAAATAGGCTCTCCTGAAGGACTTATAGAGAATTCCACAGCGATCTCTTTTGACGGGGATTGGATCTGTTGAGCTGAAAGGGTGAAAAATGAGCACGCCAGTAATAAAAATGATACTTTTTTCATATGTTTAATTTTATTAGAACTTATTACTTAACAAATTCCAATTAAGTTTCTAATCATGCTGTTCTGATAGCTATTGGAATTGTTTCAGCATCCCAATAATTCTGGATTATGGAGACCCTGAAACAAGTTCAG
This sequence comes from Gillisia sp. Hel_I_86, assembly GCF_007827275.1. Classification (NCBI taxonomy): domain Bacteria; kingdom Pseudomonadati; phylum Bacteroidota; class Flavobacteriia; order Flavobacteriales; family Flavobacteriaceae; genus Gillisia; species Gillisia sp. Hel_I_86. The sequence goes on from NZ_VISE01000001.1 coordinate 920,904, forward strand.
GGTGACGAGCTGGTCGAGACCTTGCTGGACGAAAAACGTATTTTCTAACCTATTGCTTAACTAGCTCGAATTTTGACATTAATGTTTCATCTGAGTTGGTACCAACAAAAATTTCAAAATCTCCAGGCTCTGCAACAAAATCTAATTCATAATTATAGAATTTCAGATCTTCTACGGTTAATTTGAAGCTTACTGTTTTGGTTTCTCCTTTTTTCAATGTGATCTTTTGAAATCCTTTTAACTGTTTAACAGGTCTGGTTATAGATCCTACCAAGTCTCGTATATATAATTGCACAATTTCCTTTCCATCGTAATTGCCGGTGTTTTGAACTGTTACAGAAACCTCTAAAGTCTCATTTTTTCGGATCTTTTCGGAGCTTAATTTTAGATTATCATATTTAAAGTTGGTATAACTTAAACCGTAACCAAATGGGAATAATGGTTCGTTACGCCCATCGATATAATTTGAACGGAATTTTTCAAATTTCCCTTCGGAATTCCCAAGAAGGGGTCTTCCTGTATTTTTATGACTATAATAAATAGGGATTTGTCCTACACTTCTAGGAAATGTAGCCGTAATTTTTGCCGAAGGGTTTACATCTCCAAACAAAACATCTGCAATGGCATAACCTGCTTCAGTCCCGGCAAACCAAACATCCAGGATCGCAGGCACCGTTTCATTTTCTTCTGTAAGAACTAAGGGGCGACCATTAAACAACACCAAGATCACCGGTTTTCCTGTTTTAAGCAAAGCTTGAAGCAGGTCTTTTTGAGCCTGAGGAATAGAAATATTTGTTCGACTACTGCTCTCTCCACTCATTTCTGCAGATTCACCAATCGCTGCAATAATAACATCGGCCTTCGAAGCTATAATTAGTGCTTCCTTTAGAAGAGCTTCATCAGATCTACCATCTCTAGGGATCTCCTTGCCAAACATGGTTCCTCGTTCCTCTAATCCTTTATCGTAAGAGAGATTACTTCCTTTTGCATATAATACAGAACCAGAACTTCCTATCACTTCTTTAATTCCTTGAAGCACAGAAATAGATTTATCCTGAGGGGTTGCCACACTCCAGGTTCCCGCCATATTCTCACTGGTATTTGCCAAGGGACCAATAACTGCAATGGTTTCAGACTTTTTAATCGGTAAAAGATTATTCTCGTTTTTGAGCAAGACCATGGATTGAGCCGCCACTTTTCTAGCAAAAGCTCTGTTTTCTGAAGTAAATATTTCTGATTTGGCCCTATTTACATCAATATACCTATATGGATCTTCAAATAAACCCAGTTCATATTTTGCCACTAAGATCCGTCTCACAGAAGCATCAATTTTCTCGATGGAGACCTTATTCTCATCCAATGATTTTTTTAGGGTTGAAACAAATCCTTCTCCCACCATATCCATATCTACACCGGCATTCAAAGCCAAAGCAGAAACCGTTTGAAGATCCCCCATACCATGATCTATCATTTCATTGATCCCGGTATAATCTGTCACCAAGAAACCAGAAAAACCCCACTGATCCCTTAAAACATCTGTAAGCAACCATTTATTCCCGGTTGCAGGAATTCCATCTACTTCATTAAAGGATGCCATAACGGAGCCTACTCCGGCATCTATGGCCGCTTTATAGGGCGGAAAATAGTCATTATACATCCGTATCCTACTCATGTCTACCGTATTATAATCTCTCCCAGCTTCGGAAGCACCATATAAGGCAAAATGCTTAACAGTAGAAAGTATGGTGTTGTTCTTGCCTAGATCATCCCCTTGATATCCTCGTACCATGGCTTTTGCTATTTCACCACCCAAAAAAGGATCTTCCCCATTACCTTCAGAAACGCGTCCCCACCTTGGATCCCTGGAAATATCCACCATAGGGGAAAAGGTCCAGTTAATACCATCTGCACTGGCTTCTTCTGCTGCAATTCTTGCTGTCTCTTGTATTAAAGGCATGTCCCAGGAAGTTGATAATCCTAGTGGAATAGGAAAGGTAGTTTCGTAGCCATGGATCACATCCATTCCAAATATCAGCGGTATTTTAAGTCGACTTTCCTCAACTGCGATCTTTTGAACTTCTTTTATTTTTTCTACAGATTTTATATTAAATAAGCCCCCTATTTTTCCTTCTTTTATTTTTTTGGCAACATCCGAACTTTTGGACTGGCCGGTGGTAATATCCCCGGAAGAAGGCAAATTTAGCTGACCAAGTTTTTCGGTTAGTGTCATTACAGAAAGTAAGGAATCTATTTTATGATCCATTTCAACCTCATCGGCCTTATAAGCTGAATGATCTATGGTAGTTTTATCTTGAGCATTTATAGTGATGGAACAACTAAAAACAGCTATTACAATCAGAATTTTTTTCAACATTGGGATCTTTTTATGTAATTCTTTCATTTTTCAACTTTTATTTTTTCTGAGCTAACAACCACTCGTATAGTTCTGGATTATTGTAGGTTTCTGTCCAGCTATTATGATTTGCAAATGGGTAAAGGGTATATTTTACATCATTACCTATATCCTTTAGAGCTTTTACCATTTTATTACTGTTTTCTGGTAAGACCACATCATCCAAAGCGCCATGGAAGACCCAAATAGGCATATCTTTAATATGTGAAATATTTCTATAGATAGGCCTGTATATTGCGCCACATATTGGCACCATTGCGGCAAAAAGTTCGGGATATTCCCCTCCGGTGGCCCAAACTCCGTATCCTCCCATACTTAAACCTGTGAGATATACTCTGTCTTTATCTATTCGGTTTTCTTTGATCACTTTTTTTACAAGGGCAGCAATTTCATGGGGCTGCCAGTAAACGCTGTCAGGAGATTGGGGAGCCAATATAAGAGCATCAATTTTATTTCCTTTTTTAATATATTGCAATGGGCCATGTACAGCAACTTTGGAAAGATCTGTTCCCCGCTCTCCCGCCCCATGAAGAAATACGATTAGTGGAAAGTCTTCTTTAGAATCCTCATATCCATCTGGAGTGTATAGAATATAATCCAGCTTTACCGGAATTTCCACTTTTTCATCAAATGTATGTTCCGAGACTTGGGAAAATGAAGATGAATAAACACCTACTAGTAGAAATAAAAACACATATTTTTTCATATTGATATTCTTAATATTTAAATCCTAGTTTATCCAACCCTTGCTTTACCTCATCGGCCCCCATAAAGAGAGCCCAAATAAGGCCAGATCTATAATTCTCTATCATAACTACTTGTGGCCCTTGATCTATTGCCAAATATCGTTGTGCTACCCAGTCTTCCCCTTCCAAGCTAAAAGCATCATAAAAACCTGCCGGACCCCAGGTAAGATCATGAAGATCGTTATAAAAATAAGTCAGTGCGGCCATAGATTCTTTTGGTGTATATGGAATAGAACTAATGGATGCGGTAGGAGAGATTACACCACTATCATTCGTAGGGGAATGAGCGGTGTAACCAATGCTACCATCTTCACTTTTGGTATAACTAGCGGTTAATCCCCAAATATTTTCACCATAACCTTCAAAATTATTAGGGTTTTCAATGCTATACAGATAATTTATTTTTACATGGTTTTTATTCAATTCCCAATAATCTGCATATTCATCTGAAAGTTCCTTCGGATTTAATCCCAAATAAGAATAATGTGCCCAAAAAAGTGGTCCTCCAAATTCTTCAGCACCGTTATGTTTTAATATAAGAGGCAAACCATACTTGTAATTTTTAGAAACTATGGTTCCGTTCCTAGCCCATCCTTTATGGTATGCATCTCCAGAGATGGGATGGGTTGGTGATGCAGCCGCCATGACATACGTGATCAAAGTCTCATTATACCCTTCTAACGAGAAATTCATTTCCCAGTTATAATCTGGGGACCAGTGCCAGTATAGCATATCTTTTTTATTGGTGTACCAATTCCATTCTATACCTTTCCAAAGTTCATCATATTTAGCTGCAACAGCTTTTTCCTCTTCATTTCCATTTTTAAAGTATTCCCTAATCACAATAAATCCCTGTGCTAAAAACGAGGTTTCTACTAGATCTCCCCCATTATCTTTATGCCCAAAAGCTTTGGTTTTTCCTGTCTCCCCATCTATCCAATGAGACCAGGCTCCATGATATTTATCTGCCTCTGCCAAGAAATCAGCGATTTTATCGAGTCTTTTTACAGCTTCTTCTCTAGGAATAAAATTTCTCTCTATCCCTGCGATCAAAGCCATTAATCCAAATCCTGTGCCACCTGTGGTCACAATATTCTTGTCGTCTTGAGGATAATTGCCATCTGGGTGATAGCGTTCCCTGGCCATTCCGGAATTAGGCTCTGCATAGTCCCAGAAATATTTTAGGGTTTGTTTCTGGACAGTGTCCAAAAGTGCTTCTTCTGAAAGTTCCTTTTTTTGAGGATCATTTTCGGCAATATCCCTGTTGTTTTCTTTTACTTCATTTTTACAAGCTGAAAAAAACAGGATGCTTATGGTAAGTAGTAAAAAATTCGTTCGAAACATTTGAGTGTCTTTAATGGTTGTTTTTTCGGATTTCATTTTTTTAGACCTCACAGGTTTTTGAAACCTGTGAGGTCTGTCGTATTTAAGATGTTTGTCCAAATAAAAAAAACAAATTTTTAATAGGAAAAATCGAGCTTGTCCAGTCCAGCTTGTACATCTTCATCTGCCATAAAAAGCTTCCATAACAAACCTGTTCTATAATTTTCGATCATTGCTACAATAGGTCCCTGGTCTATGGCGAGATAGCCATCTGCATACCAGTTATATTCTTCAGAAAATGCATCGTAAAATCCATATTCCCCCCATAGGTTATTTCCTAATTCTTCATAAAAATATCTTAGTGCTGCCATAGACTTTTCCGGAGTATAGGGAAAAGATGATAAAGCGGCGGTAGGTGCGATTACCCCAAGGTCGTTTGTAGGGCTATGCACGGCATAACCGTCTCGACTGTCTGAAGCGGTCAAGCCCCAGGAATTCTCACCATAGCCTTCAAAATTTTTGGGATTGCGCACGGTATATTCATAATTAATAAGGCTATGAGTTGTGTTTTGTTTCCAATAATTGGCATACTGGTCTTGTAAATTTCTGGGATCCAACCCTAAAAAGGAATAATGGCTAAAGAACAATGGCCCTCCATAACTTGGGCCCAATGGCATATCTATACCATAATGTGATCTATTGGTGACAATTGCCCCATTGGAGGCCCAACCCTCTACATAAACATCTTTCTCAATTGGAAACGTTGGCGAAGAAGCTGCCAGCACATAAACTATTAAAGATTCATTCCATCCCTTGATCTTAAGGCCTATCTGGAAACTATAAGTAGGCGACCAATGCCAATAAAGTACATTTTCGCCCTGTGTATGCCAATTCCATTCTACAGCTTCCCAAATTTTTGTGATCCTTGACCTTATATCAATTTCAGTTTCAGCATCGCCATTAAAATATTGACGGTTTATAAGCAAACCTTGTATTAAAAATGCGGTTTCTACCAGATCGCCCCCATCATCCAGTTCACTAAAACGCCTTGTTTGAGAGGTGCTTCCCAGATACCAGTGGGAATAAACGCCGTGATAAGTAGGAACCTCTTCAAGAAAATTGAGAATTTCATCTAACCTTGATAAGGCTTCAACTCTAGTAATCCAGCCCCGTTCCACGGCAGCGGGAAAAGAAGCTATGCCAAAACCTGAGCCTCCTGTGGTAACTATATCTGTACCCTGACCACCATACGCATCATCCTGCGATCTTTCCCTGGCCATCCCTCTAGTGGGTTCAGCAAAATCCCAGAAGTAATTGAAGGTTTTTTCCTGAACGAGATCCAATAGTTCATTATCTGTAAGTACAGGGACTTCAGCTTGACCTTCATCTGTTGGATCTGGAACATAAGGCTCCTGATAACCGGGGCCAGAATCATTGGCACAGGAAATGAGCGATAAAAATCCCGCAAAAAACAATGATTTGGATAAGTTTAGCATAATTCTTTATTTCTCCGCACCTTCAAACATACTATGGTTGGTTACAGAAATTTTTAAATAACAGTATAAATAAATTGAAAATCGAAATCCCCCGGAAGAAGTCTCCGGGAGATTTGATTATGGAATTATAGCGCCATAAGGGCTTCAATTTCAGCTTCAGTAAGTACTTTATTGTAAAAAGAAAGTTCATCCATAAAACTGGTATCAGATAGGTGTCCCCATTCAGTAAAACGAGGGGCGCCAGACATAATGCTAACTAAATCTGTCCCTGTCCAATCTATGGGTGAGGCTAATGTACCAGTATTAGCCAAATCACCATTAAGATAAATTGCCGTTTCGGTTTCAGAAATTGTAAATGCCACATGGACCCACTCTCCAGCGTTCACATTAATCACCCCTCCATCATTCCAACTGTCACTTTCACCAGTTCCAACATTCAGTTTAATTCTTTGTTCTTCTGCATTACCTTCGCGGAAAAGCCTAAAACCACTAGTGCGATTGTTCTGAGAGTCAGTATTTTCCGGGTCTTCAGGGCCAATTACAATAATACCCGCACGATCTGGACTTGCATTTACCTTATACCAGAATGTCGCACTGAAATTTTGGCTCAACAAACCCTCACTTGGTAAGGTTAAATAAGAATCTAACGCCCCGGCATAAGCATTGCTTCCTTCAGCTGAATCACCGGCAAAGTCTGGAGTTCCTACCACGGTAATTTCACGATTTGAAATATCGTCTTGATAAGAACCATCAAAAGAAATTTTGAGAGTTTCAGAAGATGCATTAATAAGTGCCTGAATTTCTTCCTGGGAAAGGGCTGCATCAAACATTCTCAATTCATCCAGGGAACTTGAATCATATTTGTGGCCCCAGTAGCTAAAAGTTTCACCTCCGGAACCAATGGTTAACTTTTCGACACCAGTCCAGTCAATAGCCATTCCACCCATATTTCCAGTATTCATAGGCATTCCATTTATATAAATAATGGTTTCCTGAGTTGTTATCGTAAAGGCTATATGAACCCACTCATTGGTATTTGGATCTAAAGTCCCTCCATCATTCCATATCTCGGCACTACCAGTCCCCACATTTAATTTTATTCGCTGCTCGTCTGCATTCCCTTCTCGGAAAAGCCTGAATCCCTGCATACGGTCCTCATCGTCTCCGGCGACTAAAATACCTGCACGATCAGGATCTCCGCTTACATTGTACCAGAAAGAGGCGGTGAATTCTGTCCCTACAGATCCGTCAAAGGGAAAAGTTAGATAAGAATCCGGTGAACCCGTATAAGAATTTGAACCAAGAAAAGCTTCTCCGGCAAAATCAAGATTCCCGGTAACATCAGAACTCTTCAAGGTTATAAGATCCACATAATCCCCATCAAAAGGCATATACAAAAACTCGTTTTCAAATTTGGGGGTATAAGGTGGTTCTTTACTGAAATTCACAGTTTTTGTAGTAACATTCCCTTCAATATCAGTTGCTTTAACCGTTACGGTATGTTCCCCATTGGTTATGTTATTAAAGACCACCTCATCGTTGACAATGCGGTAGTCTTTGAATTCACTCATGGAAGCGATCATATTACCGTCTACCAATATTTCAATAGTAGCAACTTCAATATCATCAACTACTTTGAATTTAATGTTTATACTGGAAATTTCATCTAACACCTTGATAGTATTTCCTTCTGCCGGAGCGATAATAGTAACCTCAGGAGCGCCTTGATCGGGCCCTGAATCTACTGCTGTTATTGGGTCAATTCCATCACTACATGAAGAAAACATCAGTAATATAGAAAACAATCCTATAAAAATTTTATCTATGTTTTTCATTTTTTTGATTTTTTCGTTAGTATTAATTAGATATCTCACCTAATATGGGAAATTCATCTATTTGATCCTGATGATATCGTACAAAGGCTTTATCCGCTGTAAAGGTCCTACCTTCATAACTCAGTTCTTCATACCTTCCTAGTCTAACCATATCAAAAAAACGTTTGCCCCACTCCATGGCAAGTTCTGCATATTTTTCATCGACAAGTTGATCTAAAGTCACACCGCTTACTGGCATTAGTCCTGCTCTTTCCCTAACCAAATTTACTGCTTGATCTGCACTCATGGCAGAGTTTGAAGCTCCTTGTAATAATGCTTCGGCATACATTAAAAGTGTTTCGGCATAACGGTAAACTATGTAATTTTTATTACTTCCATAGGCAGTACGTCCAGGAATTAATTGATTACTTGGCAAATAATGTTTCCCACTAGAAAAGATATGCCTTGCATTATCTCTAAGGATATCCCCATCCCTAGTGGTCGGAGATACAAAAGATGGTAATGTTGCTGCTGTATAAGAGGTTGTGTTGATAATACTATCAATACCATTTTGAGTAAACAAGACCGAAGTTTCCAAACGTTCTTTTTCTCCCCTATCCAACATAAACTTAACATATTTCATACTCGGCTCGAAGAATCCCCATCCGGCACTAGCACCAGTCACAGTTGGCGTCCAACCGTTGGGGCCATAAGGGTCATATTGATGGCTTACCCGATCCCCTGTACCAACGCCAAAATCGGAGTATTGAAATTCATAAAGACTTTCATTGCTTAGTTTTCCGGGAGTTTTAAAAAGTTCATAAAAATCTGGAAAAAGGCTGAACTTGCCGGAACTTATAATTTGCCCCGTAGCATCTGCCACTGCTTGATAATCTTTTAATTCTTGGTTAGCTAAAGCCTTGATATGCAAAGCTGTATATTTTGTTACACCTCCAGGTAAATCGGTACGCTCGTTTGGTCGCATATCTAACAAAAATAGAATTGCTTCATCCATTTGATCGGATATATGCTGCATCACCTCATCTTTTGAGGGCACTGAAGTTACATTTGCAAAGTCATTAAGATTAGAGGATTCTGGAATAAAAACTGCTCCATAAACTTGTGACAATTGAAAAAGCAATATAGCCCTTAAAACTTTTGCTTCTGCGATATACTGTTCTCCCAAGGCCTTGCCCTCCTCATCTGCAAATTCCATATATCTTTCTATTTGCTCCATACCAGTATGGGCGCCAATTATATCATCATAATAGGTTTCCCATAAAGTTCTTGAACCAAAAAATGAATTATCATATACATAGCGGTCTTGATTTTTAAGACCTTGTTGATCTCCAGCAGCATTCACATCATCACCTCGGGTAGAAACCACCAATGGTTGTTCCCAACCTCTATCAGCAACAGATTGATAGACGCCAATGAGAGAGAAAATCATATCATCGGTTTTCGAAAAATCTGTTCCCCCAGCAAAATTATTATTAAGCTCTGGTTGGTCCAATTCATCTGAGCAGCCTGTTAGCAGCATGCCCAGCAATGCCAACAGAACAGGCAATTGTTTTGTTTTTAAATATATCATAGCTATTTTTTTAAATTTTAATATTTACACCGAACGTATATACCCCTGGGATAGGATAGGTTTGATTGTCCCTACCATCTGAAACCTCGGGCGTAAAGCCATTGTATTCAAAGAAAGTTAATGGGCGTTCCGCAGTAACATACAAACGAATATCAGGATTGAATTTCCCTTGAAATTGGGGTAATGTATAACCCAAAGTTACATTTTGAAGTCTAACAAAATCCCCTTTTTCAACAAAAAAGCTATTAAGGAATTGATTGCTCCATGGATTTCTTATACCTCTTGCAGATGGGTAATCGTTTGAAGTTCCGGGACCATGCCAGCGATTAATAGCAAAATCCCTGTCAATATTAGGATCTGGTGTTTGGCGGATAGCAAAACGTTTCATATTTGCTATAACATTGCCTCCCTGGCCGATGACATTTAAAGAAAAATCCCAAGCCTTATAGTTAAGCCCGAAATTAAAACCGAAAGTATAGGATGGCAAAAAAGAACCCAGGTCAACTCTATCCTGTGCATCAATAATCCCGTCTCCGTTATGGTCCACAAATCTAAAATCTCCAGGTTGCACAGCTGGCGGCATATTGGAATCTCCATCTGCAATGGCCTTTTGCGCAGCAGGGTCCGCTTGAATTTCTTCTGGGGTCTGATATACTCCTGCAACTTCAAGTCCATAAAAAGAATTTATGCTCCCACCTACAACGCTTCGTTGCGCGACATCTCCACCAGTGGTCAAATTTTCCTGACCTGCTAAATCCAATATTTCATTTTTAAGAGTAGAAAAGTTTGCCCCAATACTGTAAGAAAAATCTTCTGAAACCCGCTTATTCCAATTTAAATCAAACTCAAATCCAGAGTTTTCAATGATTCCCACATTCTGCCTGGTTGATCCTTGCACTAAAAGCCTTGAAACAGGTATAATAGCATCCCTAGTTTCCCTCGTAAAATAATCAGCCTCGACAGATAATTGACTTTCAAATAATCTGGCTGAAATTCCAACATTTGTTTCCGCAGTTACCTCCCATTTTAAAGCTTCAAAATCACTACTGGTAACCAATCCCGGATATCGGACATCTCCAAAAGCGGCAGTAACCTCTGAGGAAGTTATGCCCCCGGTACTTGCATTTACATTGGCATTTCCCAATTCCCCCCAACTAGCTCTCAGTTTTAAGAAGTCCAATACACCATTGTCTTTCATAAATGATTCTTCTGAAATTACCCAACCTATACCAACGGTAGGGAAATAGCCCCATTTTTCCTGATATTTACTGGTACCATCTGCTCGAAAGGTTCCATACAATAAGTAACGATCATCAAAATTATAAGCAACACGTCCAAAATAGGAGAAGAAATATTGTCTTACTCCATTATCTCCAGTAGCTCTGTCACCGTTATCTCCCTCGGTTACATCAATTGTTTCAGATAAGTCCAGGAAATAAGATTCATCACCAATTCCAGGACCATTCGGGAAATTTACTCCTTTTATTTCCAATTGTTCCCAAGACCTATCCCTAAAAGATGTACCTGCCAAAACTGTCAAGTTATGTTTTCCAAAATCATCATTATATGTTAAGGTATTGTCCCATGTTTGTTCAGAAAACGTTTCATTTCTTTTAATCAATTCGGCATTTTTCCTAAAAGCATCTCCAGTACCGAAAAAATAAGGGAGCCTTACTTCTCTTGTTTCCAAGGTTTCGAAATTATGAGAATATGCCGTTTTAAAAGTTAGTTTATCAGGCATCAGTTGATAACTTAAATCAAAAGTCATTAAGGTATTCCGTATTTTATTCCTGTTCTCCGTATTCTCCATTAAAGGAAATGGGTTTTGTGGCCCTCTATACTCTAAATCCTGCGCATTTGCATAGGGTCTGGGATATGCGTCGGTTTTAGATGGATCCAGAACGGGCATTATTGGCACCGCAAAATATGCAGAACTAAAAGCCCCATCTTCCGGGCGGTATCTGGTAGCATTGCTTAAAAGTGTTGAAACACCTGCTTTTAGTCGATCGCTTATATCAACATTTATTTTAGACCTTATATTAAATCGCTCATAATCATTTTTCATTCTCAAAATACCTTCTTGTTCAAATTGACTTAATCCTAAAGAATAGGTAACGCTCTCTGAGCCTCCCGTAACCCCTAAACTGTGATTTTGTATTAGGGCATCGCGTAAAATCAAATCGTACCAATCTGTATTAACAGCAGGAATATTGGGGTTAATTCTGCTACGTCCATAACGTTGCATGGCATTTTCTATAAAACTAGCTTCCGCAGCAGAACCAGATTCTCTCGCTAAGGTGGAAAATTGTTCAGCATTTGATAATTTGACAACATTTTGCGCAATTTGCATACCTTGATAACCATTATAAGTTATTTGAGGTTTCTGATTCTTTTTCCCAGATTTAGTTTGAATAAGCACTACACCGTTTGCAGCTCTTACCCCATAAATAGCAGATGCCGATGCATCTTTAAGCACTGAAATGGTTTCAATTTCTTCGCTGTTCAAAAAGTTAATATCATCGTAAAAGACACCATCCACAACATATAACGGATCGGAAGCCCCACCTCCTGTGTAAGACCCAAGACCACGTACCCGAATGGTAGGTGCCGTACCTGGAGCACCACTGCTTACCACTTGCAAACCTGCCACTTTACCTTGTAAGGATTGCATCGCAGCACCAGAAGGGGTTCTTGTGATATCTTCAGCTTTAATAGTGGTAATTGACCCCGTTAAGTCTGCTTTCTTTTGAGAGCCATACCCAATTAAAACCACTTCCCCCAAAGCAGAAGCGCTTTCTGTCATTATCACATTTATAGTGTTTTGTGTACCTACACTAAGCTCGTTGGTTTCGAATCCCAAAAAACTAAATACCAGGATATCACTATTTGTGGCGCTTATGGAATAGTTGCCATCAAAATCGGTTATGGTTCCTTTGGAAGTACCTTTAACCACAACATTCACACCTGGGAGAGACACCCCCCCCGGCTCCGATGTTACTGTTCCATTAATTATACGTTCTTGTGCAAAAGACTGCATATTCGCTAGAAAAAGAAGCAAACATAATAACGTTGGTTTTGTTTTCATAAACACAGGTGTTTTAAATAATTTCGGAAATCGTGCATTATATTTCCTCCCCATTTGAGATAAATATCACTCCCAGAAAAGAATTGTAATAAAATTAACCTATGAGGGAAGTTTTTAAGATTTTTTTGGTATAACCAGACACATCAAGTTAATTAGAAATACTAATTTACTGATTATTAGTTTATTATAAAAAATAAATAAAGTATTATTGAATGTGAAAATATGATTTGATGTGGAAAAGATGTGGTTAAAAAATAGAATTTACAACGTTTTCGTAACGAAGCCTTTACATTTTCATAAGAAATTTAACTAGGTTTTGGCTTTTGGAGAGATGAAATTTCTTTCTTAACCTATAACGATGTAACTCTATACTTCTAAAAGTTATTCCTATTAAAGGGGCGATCTCCTTTGAACTTAAATTCATTTTCAAATAAGCACAAAGTTTTAGATCTTTAGGGGTAAGACTGGGATATTTTTTTTGCAATACTTTAAAAAAGTCGTCATGAACTTCATTGAAATTTCGCTCGAACAACTTCCACTCATCCTGGGAATTGGATTGCCTATCTTTGATATCCATTAATTTTGAATAGAGCTTTTCATTATCCTTTTTGATATTGGATTTATTGATTTCCTGCTCCATTTCGGTAAGAATATCCTCCTTCCTTGCCATTAAAGCTGCATAACTGGCCAATTCCTTACTTTTGGCTTTCAGTTTGGCACGTAGCTTATCCTGCTCCAGTTGCGTGATCCTTTTACTGTTTTCAAAATTCTGGCGTTGGATCACAAGTTTTTGTTCATATCCCAATTCTTTCTCATAAGCCCTCTTGCGTTTAACGAATTTTAGTTTGTTATATAAGTGAATTAGGTAAAAAATCACCATAAGAATAAAGACATAGATTCCCCATGCCCAACCGCGTAGGAACCATGGTTGAAGAATTTTAAAGCTGAAGCTTGAAATGTCACTTTCCACTAATTTCACATTATTTTTAACCTTAAAAACAAACCTGCCGGGTGGGAGGTTGTTGTAGGAAACCAGATGGGATTTGGATGGAGTAGACCAAGAATTATCATAACCCTCCAGCTTATAAGTATAAACAGGAAGGGAAAGTTTCCCGGGATCCTTACTGGAAAACCAGAAACCAATGGCGTTTTTATTATATGCAATTTCATCATTGTCTTTTAGATCTGACAACTCCCCATTAATAAATACCTTTTCGATATAGGCTTTCCCGGGAACTGTTTTTAGATCTATTTCAGAAATAGCGATTTTTAAAAACCCATCGTCCATAAATACGTATATATAAGATCCAATGGTAACTGCGCTTCGAAAATTCTTAATAATCCTGCTGTAAATAAGATCATCGTTGAGATTAAAACGCTTTCCGGTAGGGATATCCACAATTTTGAATGCGTCCGTGCTTTTGGAAACCACAAGCTGTTTATTTAAAGCAGCAATCTCATTAAATGGCCTTAGTTTTTTCTCTAGGACTTTGTCTTGCACCAGGGTGTCGTTCACAGAATCGTATTTCAAGATGGTTTTGTTCCTCGACAGGAAAATATTGTTCCCTACAGCAAATAATTGAGTCTGCTTAGACTTTATTTCTCTTTTTAAAATAAGGTTTTCATGATTTTCGGAAAGTGAAAATTGAAAAATACCTCTATATGCAGACTCAATCCAAAGGGTATTGTTTTCATCGAAATAAGCTTTATTAACCGGAAAGTTTATTTCAGGGTACCTCGAGAACAACCATTCGCCGTTCACTTTTCGATATCTTGCCACACCTGTATAATTGGGTTGTATATAATAGCTGGAATGTGGGATCTTAACAAAATCCATTCCTCCGTTTATATCATTAAGCTGCTTAAAATCACCATTTTTAATGATAAATGTTCCATTATTGTGGCCACATATTATTTCATTTTCAACCCGTGTTAAATTCCATACTTGCCCATTAGAAGATTTCAAAAAATCGAGTGTTCCATTTTTAAGATAGAAAACCCCATGATTAGAGCCCAAAATAAGTTGATCGTTATCTGAAATAATGGAGTACACAGTGCCCAATGCCCCAGATTTATCGTTGAAAGCGTATATGTCCTTGGAAAGGTGGATCTTGCTCAATCCATTATCCAAGGCCAACCATAGATTATTGTCATTATCTATAAACTGCCGAATTACGGTATTGTTTTGAAAACCATTTCCTTTATTAAAAACATATTTATAATGTCCTTTAGAATCCAATATTAGGAGCCCATGGTTAATGGTCCCAATACAAACAAAGCCATCTACAATCTTTAAATTATTTATTTCCAGGTTCTCGAATTTAGCATCCAAGGAAGATTCCCATTTACTTAAACTCCCATCCCTATAAAAATATAAACCGTTTAGTTGGGTAGCTATAAGAAGGCCATTGTTAAATGAAACCAAACTCTGAATGGTATATTCCTTTAATGGCGTACTCCAATCTATAAACGCTATGCCCCCATCTTTCAATTTATAGAGTCCGTTGTTCTTTGTGGTAATGTAAAGGGTATCGCCTATATAAAAACTATAAACAGCAGAGATCTCACCAAAAGGTATGACCATAATTCGATGATCCTTTTTACTGAAAACATACAGTTTTCCAAAAGACTGAAATAGGATCTTATCCTTAAAATCTATAATCTTCCAGATCTCATCATTATCAAAATATTTGGGTGCTACCGAAGAACTCAAGGAAGTATACACCAGTTCGTTCTTAGCGTTTTTGAGCCAGTAGCCGAATTCATGATAGGAACCGGTATAAACAGTGTCATTTATAACCTTGACAGAACGAATTGTAAATGGGTTTGGCAGTTTGTATTTTTGCCAAAAATCCCCGTTAAAGGTGAGAAGATTGGTGCCATTGGCTATAAAAATTGTGCCTTCGGAATTTTGCGAGATGTCCCAATTGGAGTTTTCCCCTTTGTAATCCTGTTTGTTGTAGTTTTTAAAATAAGGACTAATCTCTTGGGCAGAGATAGAAATCGTGAAAAGAAATAGAATTATTGAGTTTCTTATCATTACCTGTAATTACAATAGATGAAATGCAAGGTAAAGAAAAAAAGAAATTTCGATCGATTTTAATTTTGACCAGAGGCTATTTTAATCTCTAACTGGTTTCCGGCGCCAATTTAACTTCCAAACCTTCCAGTTCTGCAGTTATTGGAATCTGGCAACTTAACCTACTACTGTCTTGTACGAAAAATGCCTGATCCAGCATGTCTTCTTCTTCGTAGCTCTTTTCAGGAAGCAAATGTTCATGACTTAAAACATAGCACTGGCAGGACGCGCACATCGCCATTCCGCCGCAGATACCAATTGTACCTTCTGGAGCCAATTCATGCATGCGCACTATCTCCATCAAGTTCATGTTCATATCTATGGGCGCTACTACATTGTGAGCTTCACCTCCTCTATCTATTATGGTAATTTTAATATCAGACATATCTTGAAAAAACTGAAATCCTTAATTTATACTTTTAACAACTTCGCGTTTCGCTTCCTTTTTAGAACCATCAAATCCGTTTATCCCGCTTACCGTAGTATATTTCATAACATACTTCTTTTCTGGGTAGATTCGTTGGTACGCGCTCTGGCACATAATAGCAGCTTCATGAAAACCACAAAGGATCAGCTTTAATTTTCCAGGATAGGTATTTACATCCCCAATAGCGTAAACTCCAGGAATAGTTGTTTGATAATCGTAAGTATTATCTACCTTGATCGCATTTTTCTCGATTTCCAAACCCCAATCGCCTATTGGGCCTAGTTTTGGGGACAGCCCAAATAACGGAATAAAATGATCTGTAGGTTTTACTTCTTCTTCTGCAACATTCCCTTTATGACGAATAACAACAGCCTCTAAACGATTATCCCCTTTAAGATCTACAACTTCAGCATCGGTAATTAAATTGATCTTCCCAATCTTGGATAACTCTTCTACTTTTTCCACGGAATCCAAGGCTCCCCTAAAATCCCTTCTTCGGTGCACTAAAGAGACTTCCTTTGCAATATTGGACAGAAAAATAGACCAGTCTAAAGCCGAATCTCCTCCGCCCGCGATTACCACAGATTTACCCCTATAAACTTCTGGATCTTTAATAATATAGGAGACTCCTTTATCTTCAAAATTGGCTATTGAAGGGATTGGTGGTTTTCTAGGTTCGAAACTGCCTAAGCCCCCTGCAATTACAACAACGGGTGCAGTATGTTTAACTCCCCTAGAGGAAGTAACCATAAATGTGCCGTCCTCAAGTTTATCGAGAGTTTCCGCTCGATCCCCCAAGGTGAAACCAGGACGAAATGGCTTTATTTGTTCCATAAGGTTGCCTACCAGATCTCCCGCCAATATTTCTGGAAATCCGGGAATATCATAAATTGGCTTTTTGGGATAGATCTCGGCACATTGCCCACCAGGAACAGGCAAGGCATCTATTAAATGACATTTAAGTTTAAGCAATCCCGCCTCGAACACGGCAAACAAACCTGTGGGTCCGGCGCCGATTATAATAATATCTGATTTAATCATTCTTTTTCAATTTGCAATAAAAGATAAGTGGCTAAAATTCCACTTACCTTTCAATATTCACCACTTTTTCAATTTGCGGCGCATATTTTTTGATGGTCATTTCCACACCAGATTTCAATGTCATTTGGTTAACGTGGCAACCAACACAAGCCCCTTCCAACTGAACCTTCACAAGGCGATTATTGTCTTCTATAGACACCAAGGAGATATCCCCTCCGTCGCTTTGCAAAAAAGGCCTAATTTCTTGCAGGGCCTTTTCAACATTGATCCTGATTTCTTCCGTTGTCATTTAGTTCTTTTTAACTGCACTACATCCAGCCATCGTAGTTATTTTAATAGCCTCTGTTGGAGGCAAGCTTGTATTTCTGTTTACTGTTTCCTGAACCACATTTCTGGTTAGTTCTTCAAAAGAACTTTCCAAAGCAGTAGCCGTTTGTAATGCTGCCGGCCTTCCCAGATCTCCAGCTTCACGGATGCTTTGTACCAGTGGAATTTCCCCTAAAAATGGCACTCCAAGATCGGTTGCCAGATTTCTTGCCCCTTCTTTTCCAAAAATATAATACTTATTCTCTGGTAATTCCTCTGGAGTGAAATATGCCATATTTTCTATGATCCCCAAAACGGGAACATTGATGCTCTCTTGTTGAAACATGGCAACGCCTTTTTTGGCATCGGCAAGTGCCACATTTTGTGGTGTGCTTACAATAACAGCTCCTGTGATAGGAAGGGATTGCATAATGGATAAATGAATATCCCCTGTCCCCGGAGGAAGATCTATCAACATAAAATCCAATTCGCCCCAAGCTGCATCAAAAATCATCTGATTTAATGCTTTGGCTGCCATTGGACCACGCCAAACTACTGCTTGATCTGGTTTCGTAAAAAAACCTATGGATAATAATTTAACTCCGTAACTCTCTACAGGTTTCATCTTGGACTTTCCATCTATGTATACAGATAAAGGTCTTTCAGCTTCCACATCCAACATGATGGGCATAGAAGGCCCATAGATATCGGCATCCAACAACCCAACTTTAAAACCCATTTTGGCCAAAGAAACGGCTAGGTTTGCGGTCACCGTGGATTTGCCAACGCCACCTTTTCCAGAGGCAATTGCAATTATATTTTTGATGCCCGGAATGGCCTTCCCTTTTATCGTAGGTTTTTCTGGAGCTTCCACTTTGATATTGACTTTTACGATAGCCTTATCGAAGATCTTTTCTTGAATAACTTTAATTATATCTGCTTCGGCCCTTTTTTTAATATGCATTGCAGGAGTGGTCATTACCAAATCTACTACTACCTCATCTCCAAAGGTCATCACATTTTTCACGGCGCCACTTTCCACCATATTGCTTCCTTCACCAGAAAGGGAAATAGTTTCTAGAGCTGCAAGTATATCTTTTCTCTCTAATTTCATTTGAACTTATTTCATTTTCAACCTCTTATATAGATTGATTCTAAAATGCAAATATAGAAGGTTTCCCAAAGATAAAGAAGTATTCCGCGAAAATTATAGATGCATCTTCCAGCAATTTAAAGCGGTCTCCCCAATTCCTTATTTGGATCCCAGAAAATTTTTTCGAAATTTTGAATTTGGTTATCCCTAACCACTATTCCTTCACTTTCCAACAATTGCTGCATGGCATTTGTGCCTCCAAAGTGATGTTTTCCCGTGAGCAATCCCAATCTATTCACCACTCTTTGTGCAGGTACATTTTCCAGATCATGCGCTTTGTTCATCGCCCAACCTACCATTCTGGCACTTCTTGCCGCACCTACATATCTGGCGATAGCTCCATAAGAAGAAACCCTTCCAAAAGGAATAAGCTTTACCACCTCATAAACTCGCTCAAAAAAGTTGGTTTCCATGGCCATTTTTAATAATAGAAAATCCTGATCAAGGTTATTATCACTAAAACCAACATTAAAGCCGCCATAAAATAATTGGAATATTTAGCGAAAACTACCGACTTATCCTCAATTTTCCAGAAGGAAAAAATATAAAAATATAGGGTTGTAAATGTACCCAAAGTAGCCGCCAACACAAAAAACAACATCACAGACCAATCATAACTAACCCCGCCACCAACGTTTAGGGCTGCAGCAATGGCAACGAAAAAAGGAATTGGAAATACATTTAAAACCGCTACCAACATACCTTTAAAAATACTGTTGGAATTGGCCTTTTTAGAATGTTTTTTCATGTGGGAATCACTTCTGGCCTTCATATAAAAATAAATCATTAAGACTATGAATATAACAAGCCCGGTCCTAAGAAGAATGTTGCGGACAAAAGGATTATCGAAAATATATTTTGCCAGGAAAACAGCGATTAATGCCTGAAAAAAGACAATAATGGATGCACCAATCGCAACATAAATTCCATTTCTCTTTCCATATTCCACACAAGTTTTAGCCACTGTCATGTTTACTAATCCAGGGGGTACTACTCCTAAAAGAGCTGCGAAATATGTGATCAGGAAAATTTTTGTTTCCTCCAAATTGCTACTTTATCTTAAATTGAATATAGGTAATGGGTTTCCCTTGCTCAAGGTACTGTTTTTCATAGAAAGTTTGTATCCCCACCACCTCTTTTGGAGAATATACATTTTTGTACACATCATGGTTAGCATGCAAGATTTCATGTCCCTCCCCATGTAGCAGCCCCAATGTATATCCATGCATAAACTCACTATCTGTCTTTAGGTTTACCAAGCCCCCTGGTTTTAAGATATGCTTATATTTTTTAAGGAATTCAGAATTTGTTAACCTATGCTTGGTGCGCTTGTATTTTATTTGAGGATCTGGAAAGGTGATCCAGATTTCATCCACTTCATTTTCTTCGAACAACAACTCTATAAGTTCTATTTGGGTTCTAATAAATCCGATGTTCTTCATGCCCTCCTCAACAGCGGTCTTTGCGCCCCTCCAAAAACGGGCACCTTTAATATCCACCCCAATAAAGTTTTTATCCGGATTGGCTTGGGCCATCGCAACACTATATTCCCCTTTTCCACAACCCAATTCCAAAACTATAGGATTGTTGTTCTTAAAAAAATCTTTGTTCCAATTCCCTTTAAGAGGATAGGTGTGATCTACAATTTCTTGCCTGGATGGCTGAACAACATTGTTAAAACTTTCATTTTCCCTAAATCTCTTGAGTTTGTTCTTGCTGCCCACGTGTAGTTGAATATTTTGCCAAAATTAACTAAAATAGATCAGAAAGTCATTATTGGATTTTTATGTGTTTTGGATATTTTTAAAAATTAAATTGTTTGTCCCTAAAGTATCTTAAACGAAAAAGACGTCATTCTGTTCCGATATGTAGCAGAATTGTTTCAGAATCTCATTTCAATGTAAATCAATGCAATATTGAGACCCTGAAATAAATTACCATTGACGAATTTTTATTTATTTGTGAATCCAAGACCCTGAAACCAGTTCAGGGTGACGATGCGAAATTGTCGTCATGCTGAACTTGTTTCAGCATCCCCTCAGCTTATATAAAAAACACGTCAATTTCCTACGCTGGATAACTTTTTTATCACGGGTCTCAGGGTGACGAAAGAAATATTAGGACAAAAAACGAATATACATATAAACCAAGAACCCCGGGGCAAGCCCACGAGGTATGTATTGGAAAATATTTTTAAAAAATTCGAGGCAAGCCTCGGGGAATTAAACCCTCAATAAGGGATTAATGCACGTTTCTTGTTTCAACAATGGGTTGATTATATTTGCTTATGTCGAAAAAACGGATTTTAGTTGCCCCATTAAATTGGGGTTTAGGCCATGCAACAAGATGCATCCCAATAATCAATGAACTAGTTCGTCAAGATTTTGAACCTGTTATCGCTTCAGATGGAGCTGCGCTAGAATTACTTCGGAAGGAATTCCCAGATTTGGAACACCATGTTTTGCCGGAATATAATATTACTTATTCAAAAAAGAATACTTTTTTTAAATTGAAACTTTTAAGTCAAACCCCAAAAATAATCGCTGCGATTCAGCAAGAAAGAAAAACAACAAAAAAATTGGTAGATTCCCACAACATTTCAGGGATTATTTCTGACAATAGATGGGGAGTGAGAAGCAAAAAAGTTCCATCGGTATTTATAACCCATCAGTTAAAAGTGCTTTCTGGAAGTTCAACTTTGTTAAGCAGTAAAATTCAGCAAAAATTGATTTCAAAATTCACGGAATGCTGGGTTCCCGATTTTGAAGAGAAACCTAATTTAAGTGGGGAAATGGGACATTTAGAGAAAACACCGTTTTCAGTAAGATATATTGGACCCCTAAGTAGATTTACGAAACTACAACTTCCAGTTAAACACAACTATGCCATCCTACTCTCTGGGCCTGAACCCCAGCGGGAAATTTTAGAAGAACTACTTCTGAAAGAATTTAAAAACTATTCATCTCCCGTTTTAGTGGTTCGAGGAGTATTGGAAAAGGAATCTAAAAGCGAGAAAATGGGGAACCTTAAAATTTACAACTACTTGATTGGAAGAGAATTGGAAGAGGCATTAAACAGTAGCGAAGCCATCATTTGCAGATCTGGTTATACCAGTGTGATGGACATTGCGAAATTAGAGAAGAAAGCTTTTTTTATTCCCACTCCAGGACAACCGGAGCAAGAATATTTAGCAAAGGATTTAACTAAAAAAGGCTTCGTGGACAGTTGTGACCAAAATAAATTTACCCTGAAGAAATTGGAAAATCTGGAAAATACGAGTGGTTTAAGCTTTGATTTTTTTACCAGCAGTTTTAGTGCTGCTTTTGGCCTTTTCCAGTGTAAATGAAAATTCGCTGCTTACTCCATAAACACTTTCTACATAGATTTTCTCATTATGTGCTTCCAGAATATGTTTTACTATAGAAAGCCCCAACCCCGAACCTCCTTCTTTTCTAGATCCGCTTTTATCTACCCTAAAAAAACGTTCGAACAGGCGGGGAATATTTGCTTTTTCTATCCCTTCCCCATTATCTGAGATCCTAATGATCACCTTATTTTTAATGAGGTTCTCGATACTTACTTCAGTAGTCCCGTCCTTTTTACCATATTTAATAGAGTTCACCACCAAATTGGAAATTACCTGTTGCATTCTATCCATATCGGCTTTTACCATAATGGGCTCTTTATAAGGGCGGTCGAAAACAAGGGAAATATTTTTTTTTGCAGCTTTCATCTCCAAAAGGTCGAAGACGTTCTGGATTAATTCGACTATATTAAAATCCTCTTTATTTAAATGAAGGTCACCGGTTTCCAATTTGGTGATCATATCCAGATCTTTTACAATATAAATAAGCCGTTCCACCCCTTTATTTGCTCTCTGCAAGTATTTTTTACGCACTGCTTTATCCTTCATGGCGCCATCCAACAACGTGAGGATGTAGCCTTGCACAGTAAATAATGGGGTTTTAAGTTCGTGGGAAACATTTCCAATAAACTCTTTTCTATAGGTCTCTCTAACCTGTAAAGTTTCAATCTCGAGCTTTTTACCTTTGGCGAATTTTTCTACTTCCTTGGTTAGGGTTGCCATATCTGTAGTGATCTGGCTGGGATCCAAAGTGCTTGCGTCCAAAAGTGCAACATTATCGTAGATGTTTTTTATACGCTTGTAAATGAAATGTTCTACCCTATATTGAATTATAATAAAAGAGATCAAAAAACAAACTAAGGCAAAACCAAGAGTTGGCCAAATTAAAAATCCTGAAGTCCACAAGGAAAAAACACCCACAATCAAAGTGAGAAATATGGAAAGATATAACGAGGTCTTAAAAGAAAATTTATATGAACGCTTAAAACTTTTAGCCATTAAACAACAAACTTATAACCTACTCCTTTTACAGTTTTAAAACTGTCGTCCCCAATTTTTTCGCGTAGTTTTCGAATATGTACATCGATAGTTCTTCCGCCAACTACCACATCGTTGCCCCACACATTATCCAAGATATCTTCTCTTTTAAAGACTTTCCCAGGTTTGGATGCAAGTAGTGAAAGTAATTCAAATTCTTTTCTTGGCAAGATAATTTCCTTTTCGTTATTAATGATTTTATATTCATCCCTATTAATAACCAGGTTCCCAATTTTCACAATATTGGACGAGGGTTCAGTTTCCTTAAATCTTCTAAGCAAAGCGTTTACCTTACTTACTAAAACCTTGGGTTTTATAGGTTTGGTAATATAATCGTCTGCGCCGGCATCAAAACCCGCCATTTGGGAATAATCCTCTCCCCGGGCTGTTAGGAATGTTATCATGGTTTCGGCTAATTCCGGGATTTTTCGGATTTGCTCACAAGCTTCAATTCCGTCCATCTCAGGCATCATAACATCTAGTATGATAAGTTGTGGTTTTTTTTTCTTGGCGAGTTTCACTGCTTCGATACCATTTTCAGCGGTAATTACATGATAGCCTTCCGCAGAAAGATTGTAACCAACGATCTCCAAGATATCCGGCTCATCATCCACCAACAAAATTGTTATGTTTTTTTTCTTCATGAGAATTGAAACTATTCATTGAGATTATATAGGTAAAGATAAAATTAATCTCCCATAGTTTTATCCAAATCCCTATTGGTAACACTTAGGTAACAATGCCTTTATGGTTTAAAGCCCTTAAAGCCCCAATAATTTCGGTGCCCTAGACCCCAAAAACATCAATTTTGAGGTTTTATCTTATTGTTCCTTCTAAACAATAAGATAACATTAAAACGCCCGTCATTAACCCAAAGGTAAAGTTTAGGTAAGCTTTAAACAGGATTAAGGTGGTTAATTTGTCTTGAATTTAAACCTAAACAGATTAAAATTTAAAATTAACGATTTATGAAAAAATTATTTTTAACCGGAATGGCATTAACAGCCTTGCTTTTTACAAGCTGTAGCAAAGATGATAATGCAGCTCCACTGGTACAACTAGCAACCTGTACCGATGGAATTAAGAATGGAAATGAAACCGGGATAGATTGTGGTGGCGCTTGTGTGCCCTGCAAAACTGCAAATATAGATTCGGATCTATCAGGATTGATTTCTCAGGATTTAACCTTAACCAAAGATATTATCTGGGAATTGAACGGAAAGGTAGTAGTTGGCGATGGAGTTACTTTAACAATTGAACCCGGAACTATTATTAAAGGTACAGAAGGAACAGGATCTTTGGCTTCTGCACTAATCGTTGGTAGAGGTGGATTAATTGATGCCCGAGGGACCGCAGAGGAACCAATCATTTTTACCTCTATTAATGATAATATTCAAGTAGGCCAAAAGGCCGGAACTAATCTGGATGAAAACGACAGGGGCCTTTGGGGTGGAGTTTTAATTTTAGGAAAAGCACCAGGTTCATTTGAAGGTGATCCTGAGGAATCTCAAATTGAAGGAATCCCTGCCGATGACGAATTTGGCCGCTTCGGTGGTACTGATCCGGAAGATAATTCAGGATTTTTCCAATATGTTTCTATCCGTCACGGAGGTGCCTTAATTGGTTCTGGTAATGAAATCAATGGTTTGTCCATGGGTGGTGTTGGTAGCGGTACCTTAATAGATAATATCGAAGTTGTAGGTAATGTAGATGATGGTTATGAATTTTTTGGTGGAACTGTAAACCCAACCAATCTAGTAGCTTTCGCAGGTGGAGATGATGGCCTTGACGTTGACATGGCTTATTCAGGAACTATAACCAATGCACTGGTGATCCAAGGAAACATTTCAGACCATGCTTTGGAAATTGATGGTCCTGAAGGAACTCTTCTAGGCGCATTTACTATAGACGGTTTAACCATAATTGGTGATCCAAGTGCTCCACAAGGTGAAATCGCCGATTTTAGGGATGCAGCGAAGGGAACAATTAAAAATGTGTTTATTAAAGGATTTGGCGCTACTCAAGATCTCGAATTTGATGATGCCGGTACAGCCGAAAATTATATCGATGGAAGCCTTAGTTTTTCTGCCTGGGAAATAGTTTTGCCTGAAGGAGTTTCAAGTGTTGAAGATCTATTTAATGATACTACCGATAGTACGACCCTAAAAGCTGATTCTGCCAACTTTGCCACTGCGGTACAAGCCGGATCACAAACCGTAGGTGCAGACCTTTCGGTATTCGATTGGACCTTTGCCAAAGCACGTGGCGCATTCTAAAAAAAAAATTGACCAGCATATAAAACTACAGCAAATTGCTCGCCCCTTTTAGGGTCGGGCAATTTATTATAAAGATTAATTATTTGAAATTTCTATGAAAACTAAATTCACACTAGTTTTAATTTTAAGTTTATTGTTTAATTTCACTTATGCACAAAAAGGAAAAATATCCGGGACCATTAACGATACAGAAGTAAATGATGTGCTGCCCTTTGCAAATGTTTTTATCAAAGGCACCTCTATAGGTACAACCACAGATTTTGAAGGAGATTATACCCTGGCAGCAGATAAAGGCACCTACACCATAGTGTTTTCCTTTGTAGGTTATGAAACCCTTGAAGTTTCACAGGTTATTGTAAAACCCGGGGAAACTACCAGCCTGAATGTCAACATGAAATCATCGGCCGGCGCTTTGGATGAGGTGATAATTACTACCACTACCGCAAGGGATACAGAAGCTTCTGTGCTTAGCCTTCAAAGAAATTCGGTCAATTTAATGGATGGATTGTCCTCTCAAAGTTTCAGCAAAATAGGAGCCAGTGATGTTTCAGCTGCGGTTAAAACTGTTCCTGGGGTATCTGTACAAGATGGAGGACACGTGTATGTAAGAGGTCTGGGAGACAGATATACCAAATCTATTTTGAACGGAGTAGATATTCCCGGATTGGATCCGGATAGGAACAGTATTCAATTGGATATATTTCCTACAAATATTCTGGATAATGTATTAGTTATTAAATCCTCAACCGCCGATCTTCCGGCCGATTTTACCGGGGGAATGGTGAATATAATTACCAAAGATTTTCCTGCCAGGGCAGAATATAGTGTTTCAATAGGAGGAACTTATAATCCCGGAATGCACCTTAAATCAAATTATTTGCAATATAATGGTGGAAATACCGATTTTCTTGGCTATGATGATGGCACCCGCGATTTGCCGGTTAGGAGGCGACAGGTTTTTCCAAGACCATTTGATAATGATGAAGCATTGACTAGGCTTACCCAGCGATTCAATCCAGTTTTAAGTGCTTCTACCGCTACCAGTCCAATAGATTTTAGCGGCGGTTTTACAGCAGGGAATCAATTTGATGTGGGAAAAAACAACAAACTCGGATTTTTTGCTTCTGCATCCTATAAAAATACTACGGAATTTTATGAAAATTATGAGAGCAATTCCTATTTAAAACCTCGGGAGACAAATGAATTGGAACTTAGACCTGCGCGAACCCTGAGGGGCGATTATGGGAAAAATAAGGTTTTATTAAGCGGAATGGCCGGATTAGCCTTTAAAACCCAAAAATCAAAATACCAGTTAAATATACTGCACATTCAAAATGGAGAATCCACTGCAGGATATTTCAATGAAAATATCTTCGTTGCAGATGCTATTGAGGTTTTTCGGGATAACCTTGAATATACACAACGCTCCATTACCAATGCTATATTATCAGGGAAACATTCCAATAAAGATGCAAGCTGGACTACAGAATGGAAACTTTCTCCATCACTTGCACAGGTAAACGATAAAGATGTGCGGATTACTGCTTTTGAATTTGACAATAATTCCGGAAGTTATAGTATTCGTCCAAGTTCTTCTGAAAGTCCAACAAGAATTTGGAGGGATCTGGAAGAGATCAATTTGGTGAGCAAACTTGATCTTTCAAAAAGACACGATCTTTTTAAAAGAAATGCAACCCTAAAATTTGGCGGAGGTTACACATACAAGCAACGGGATTTCAGTATAGATCAATACCAAATTTTAATTCAAGGTTCGGTTAGCCAAAATTACAATGGTGATGCCAACCAGATTTTAACTCCCGGAAATATCTGGACACCACAATCCGGAACTGGATCTTATCTAAATGGTTTCTACGAACCTGCCAATACCTTTGATGCATATAATACTAATGCAGCTGCATATATTTCTGAAGAATTCAATATTTCAGATAAAATAAAAACCATTTTAGGAGTGCGATTTGAAAAATTCGATTTGTTCTATACAGGCCAGAATAATCTTGGCGATTTAAAACTGGATAACGAACACCTAATAGATAAAGCCGATATTTTTCCTTCGGCCAATATTATTTACAGCACTACAGATAATGCAAATCTTCGTTTGTCTTACGCCAGAACTACAGCAAG
Organism: Gillisia sp. Hel_I_86; assembly: GCF_007827275.1. NCBI lineage: Bacteria > Pseudomonadati > Bacteroidota > Flavobacteriia > Flavobacteriales > Flavobacteriaceae > Gillisia > Gillisia sp. Hel_I_86. The sequence continues at coordinate 948,198 of NZ_VISE01000001.1, forward strand.
GCCTTCCTTTAAAGAAGCCTCTATCGCTCAAATTTACGACCCCTTAACCAACAGGACGTTTATTGGGAATCTCAATATTCGTCCAACTTATATTGACAATCTGGATATCCGTTATGAAATTTTCGGGAAATCAACAGAGTTATTAGCCATAAGCGGATTTTATAAATCCTTTACCGATCCAATCGAGTTGTCTATTTACAGTGATTTTTCTGCAGATAATTTTCAGCCCAGAAATGTAAATGATGCTATAGTATATGGAATAGAACTTGAAGTGAGAAAGAACCTGGATTTTATTTCCCCGGCCTTTGAAAAATTTGCTGTCAATTTAAATATATCCCTAATAGATTCCGAAGTTAAAATGGACAGGAGCCCAAACGGGGAATTTGAATCGAAGCAGCGCAATTTAAGAGTGGGTGAGAAATTTGATGGCAGCAGGGAACTTCAGGGCCAATCTCCTTACCTTATCAATTCAGGAATTAATTATAACAATAATGAGAACGGTTGGCAAGCAGGCATTTTCTATAACGTTCAGGGAAAAACCCTGGAATTGGTAGGTTTAGGTACCGTTCCGGATGTTTACACCATGCCTTTTCACAGTTTAAATTTAAATGTGAATAAAACATTTGGAGAAACCGGAAATTCTGTCATCTCATTAAAAGTTTCCAATATTTTGGATGAGGTCATAGAAAGCAGGTTCCAGTCCTTTAATGCTGAAGATCAAATCTTCTCAAAAAGAAGTCCGGGACAGCCAATATCTTTAAGTTATTCTTATAAATTCTAATTGTAGTACTGCATTAAAAAACCGAAAGAGGCAGCCTATAAAAATTAACAATAGAATTATCATGATAGTTGCTGTAGAAGGAGGAGATGGAGATCCAAGTAGTGCCTCAGATTACATCAATTTAACATATGGACCTGGAGCTAAAGCAGCTACAACATCCATTAACGTTTCTGCTGTTGGTTCCGCTGATGGCACAGACATAAAGAACGAAGTTGGTGCTACTATCAATTTAATGTCGTTGAAGGAAACACAGGAGAAGATGCTTCTTTGTTTGGATGGACAGGTTAGAACATCACATTCATCCAATAATTTGAATTAGCCATTCAAAATTAGATATGATGAAAAACCGCCAATTGGCGGTTTTTGTTGTTATAATAACCATTTATTAAAATTAAGACAACATTACAAGAACTTTAATGCAATACTTATTATTATAAACCATTTAATTTAAATATTATTGATAGAGCTGTCTACCTAAATACTTATATTTTGTTAGGTAAAATAAAAGGAAAATGGAAAAATCCAAGGGCCAAGGGATGCTGGAATATTTTGATAAATTTAAAACCGATTTGGATTGTTTGGAATATTCAGCAAATCCTAAATGGAAGGATGGCTTCCTTTGTGTAAAATGTGAACATACAAAATTCACGATCCGTAAAGCTAATTTAGCCAGGGATTGCAATAGATGCCACCATATTGAAAGCCCAACTGCCAATACCTTGTTTCACAAAGTTGAAATTGGTGTAAGAAAAGCATTTATGATCGTCTTTGAAATGAGTGCCACAACAAAAAGCATGTCTTCACGCCAAATGGCAAAACGAGTAAATGTTAGCAGGAGCACAACTTGGTTGTTTATGCATAAAGTTCGGAGTGCTATGAAAAGCAGTGAATGCTACCCAATTACAGCCACTGTTATCGTTGATGAATTTGTGTTTGGGGGAAAAGAAGATTTAAAACCCGGAAGAAGTACAAATACCAAGAAAAAAAAAGTAGTGGCAGCTGTTGAAATCGACAAAAAAGGTGGTGTTAAAAGAGCCCATTTCAAAAGTATCAAAGATTATTCATCTACATCATTAGAAAAAATATTCGATGCCCATATTTCAACAACAGCAAAGGTGGAAACAGACCAATGGACAGGGCATGAACCATTAATGGGCTTGTATGACATAACTCAAACAAAGAGTAATAAAGGTGCTACATTTTTTGAAATGAACACGATAACCCATCACGTGAAATCTTGGTTAAGGAGCACTTTTTCATGGATGCATGAGGGGCATATTGAAAAGTATTTAGATGAGTACAGTTACCGACTTAACAGATCGAACAGCAAGGAAACAATATTTGATAATCTAATTAACAGGAGGATTGAATCCAAACCACTGACTTATGAACAAATTTCAATAAGTAGTTAATTGGACACCTCTATAAAACTATAAGTATTCCAGCAATAGGAGCAAATGTACAGATGGATTTTTTAATCAGACCTTTTATACAAATACTGATTTTACTCCTGGTTTGCAGGGCTATTGGTATATTATTGCGAGGATAAAAGCATCAGACTCTGATGATTCAAATACTACTGCAGCAATTAAGGTATATTTTAATCCTAATAGATCACCAGTACCTGCCATATCAAAAACTTTTAAAACAAACATGAGCTTATCCAAAAACTCTACCATTTATAATATGGACGTTTATGACTTTTCTGGGAATAAAGTTATTGATGATCATAACTTAACAGAAGATGAGAAGGACAAAATAATTTCTGAATTACCAAAAGGATATTACATCATTAAAACCCAAGAAGAAAAAACGGTTAAAATTAGAAAAAATTAAATTTATAAACTTTACAGCGATCTCAACCGCTGGAATTACTGTACTACAGTTCAAGAAAGAATCCGGGGCAACATTCAGCAACATCTATATCGAAGGTTACCAAACCAATTTGGATATGAAGGACAACGGACCGGTAGCCAATGTGAAGATTGACGGGACAAATGCCAGTATTTCAGGAAATTACAAACCCGGAACCAAGCTGGATGTATCTGGATGGCCTTGGAGGAACGCAAGCTTATAAAAATAAATTCCGGGTTGGGATGTCCTTTAATTAGTTGAAATTAGCATTTGAATGAAAAAAGAGATGAGGTGTAACTACCTCATCTCTTTTGTTTTGAGAGTAAAATATGAATAGTTAATTATATGCACAAGCATGAATTATTGGTATCATTTTTGAATTATTTATTGTAGATTTACAGTTGCCAACGTAAAAAGTATGAAAAAATTCTACATCTTAAGTTTATTATTGGTTTGTTTTCTGCTGTTCGCCCCTAGGTCTATAGCTCAAAACACAGCGCTTCCTACGTTTACTGCAGAAAAACCTATTGAGGGCCTTTCTATTTATCCCAACCCTGTGGTTGGCAGTAAAGTATATATTACATCCAATAAAAATCACGCTAAAGAAGTAGAAATTTATAATGTTCTAGGTAAAAAAGTGCTAATTGCCCGTATCACTGGGAAAGAACTGGATGTTTCAGAATTAACTCCTGGAATCTATATTTTAAAAATCAAAGAAGGAGTTACTCAAGCTACCAGAAAGCTGGTGGTCAGGTAATTTTAAAATCCTCTAATAAAAAAAGCTTCTAACCGTAGAGGCTTTTTTTATTTCAACGCATACCCTTTCTTCTGAGTTTAATAATTCGTCACCCTGTGACCAGTGATAAAAAAAATTATCTAGCGTAGGAAACTGAAAATTTAAAAATCAATTCAAATATTGCCTGTTGAAAAATATCAGAGCATATCCCTCCTAAGCGAGGATGACACTAAAAAAGACTTGTCATTCTGAAGGAAACATAGTGGACTGAAGAATCTCAATACGACAGAATCAATTTACCTAGAGATCCCTTCTAGTGTCGGGATGACATAGAATAAATTAATATACCGTCGGGACGGCATGACGAAAAACCTGGAGGTAGTTAGTTAAAAGTAATAACTGTGGCAATAGCGGGCAATCACTTTTATTTCTACCTTTGCCTTCATTTTCTTCAAAACCCATAAATGGATCCAGAAAAGATCTTTTCTATTTCTTCTGAACAAGCTTTCAAGGAAATTGCACTGGAAATTTTTAGATTTCAATATGCCAACAATCCGGTATATCGAAAGTTTTCAGATTTGTTAAAAATAGATCCGAAGCGGATAAACAGGATTGAAAAAATTCCTTTTTTACCTATAGGCCTTTTTAAGTCTCATACTATATTATCTTCTGAAGAACCTATCCAGAAAACATTTACTAGCAGTGGCACTACGGGTACTAAAACCAGTAAGCATTATGTGACAGATCTCGCGGTTTACGAGCAGAGTTTCAATCTAGGTTTTAAAAAGTTCTACGGGGATATTGAAGATTATGTGGTTTTAGCGCTCTTGCCTTCTTATCTGGAACGGGATGGTTCTTCTTTAATTTACATGGCGCAGCATTTAATTGAAGAAAGTGCACATCCGGATAGTGGATTCTATCTTAATAACCTTGCTGAATTAAAAGAAAAATTGATTTCCTTGGATAACAAAGGCCAAAAAGTGCTACTTATTGGGGTGTCTTTTGCCTTATTGGATCTTGTAGAAGACTTTCAGTTTAAACTGAAGAATACCATAGTTATGGAAACAGGCGGCATGAAAGGCAGGCGCAAAGAAATGATTAGGGAGGAACTGCATAGTATTCTAAAAAAGGGTTTTGGTGTAGCTACCATACATAGTGAATATGGAATGACAGAATTATTGTCACAGGCATATTCCGCAGGAAATGGGATTTTTGATTGCCCTCCTTGGATGAAAATCTTGATTCGGGATCCTGAAGATGCACAATCTTTTCTCGAAAATAATAGTACCGGCGGAATTAATGTGATAGATCTCGCAAATATTAATTCCTGCTCTTTTATTGCAACCCAAGATCTTGGTAAAAAGCACGCAAACAATTCGGTAGGAATTATGGGAAGGTTTGATAACAGCGATATACGCGGGTGCAACCTAATGGTACTTTAAGCACACCAAATCACTTTCTGTTTTAGCGAAAAAAAATAGAAAAACTTTCAAAAAAGTGTAATGAAAAAGAAATTTTTCGAACTAATAACTGTAAACATAATTTTTGGTTAGGTTTTTGTTTACAATAAGCTATATGAATTTTTTCATATTGGATTGGTTAGTTAGTTGCAAAGCCCTTTAACATCTTAATGTTTAGGGGCTTTTGCATTATACCACTCTTAAAATATAGGTATTTCTCTTCCCTTTATTAATGATAACATATTTGTTATTTATAAGATCTGATTGAGAAATAAGGTAATCCTCCCCCACTTTTTCTTTATTTACAGAGATAGAATTTTCTTTTAAAGCTCTTCTTGCCTCTCCATTGGAATTTAAAAATCCTGTTTTAGCGGCTAAAGCGGCAATCATGTCCAATCCGGCATCTATATCGGCTCGTTCGATTTCTGCCTGCGGTACTCCTTCAAAAATATCCAAAAAGGTAGCTTCGTTTAAACTTCTAAAATCGGCCGCAGTACTTTTTCCGAAGAGCACATTTGAAGCTTTTACCGCATTCTCAAAATTTTCTTCCCCATGTACCGTAATCGTTACTTCTTCAGCCAAACGTTTTTGGAGTGATCTTAAATGAGGCTCTTTTGAGTGTTCTGCTATTAGCTCCTCAATCGTTTTTTGATCCAGAAATGTAAAGATCTTGATATATTTTTCAGCATCTTCATCACTGGTATTTAACCAATATTGGTAAAATTTATAAGGAGACGTCCTATTTGCATCCAACCATACATTCCCACCTTCACTCTTACCAAACTTGCTACCATCACTCTTGGTGATTAAAGGGCAGGTAAGCGCAAAGCCTTTTCCGTTTCCAATCCTTCTAATAAGCTCGGTTCCGGTCGTGATATTTCCCCACTGGTCGCTTCCGCCCATTTGCAGGGTGCAGGCCTGATTTCTATATAAATGAACAAAATCGTAACCCTGTACCAATTGATAGGTGAACTCCGTAAAAGACATTCCTTCGGTATCTTCTCCAGAAATCCTGTTTTTCACAGAATCTTTGGACATCATATAATTTACCGTAATATGCTTGCCTACATCCCTTATGAAATCCAGAAAAGAAAATTCTTTCATCCAGTCGTAATTGTTCACTAAAATCGCTTCATTTTTTTCTCCTGAAGAAAAATCCAGAAAATGTGAAAGTTGTTTTCGCACGCATTCTTGATTATGCCTTAAAGTGGCTTCATCCAAAAGGTTACGTTCGCTAGATTTCCCAGATGGATCCCCTATCATTCCTGTTGCCCCACCTACCAAGGCTACCGGTTTATGTCCACAACGCTGAAAATGTGCCAACAACATAATGGGTACCAAGTTCCCAATATGCAAGGAATCTGCAGTTGGGTCGAAACCTATATATGCAGCACGCATTTCTTCCAGCAAGTGCTCTTCGGTCCCGGGCATCATATCGTGCATCATGCCTCTCCAGGTAATTTCCTCAACAAAATTCATAAGTATATTATTTTCAATATTAATTCTAAAAAATTCTTTTATGTATATCCGTTTTATGTCCTAAAAGTTCTTTTGTCACCCTGAATTTATTTCAGGGTCTCATATCGTATTGATTCCCATTGAAATGAGATGCTGAAACAAGTTCGGCATGACGACAATTCCGCATCGTCACCCCGAACTGGTTTCAGGGTCATGGATTCACAAATAAATAAAAATACATCAATGGTAATTTATTTCAGGGTTTAATATTTCACTTATTTACATGGTATTGAGATTCTGAAACAAGTTCAGAATGACCTTCTTTTTTAGTTTAGGATACTTTACGGACAAATCATTTCTTTTATATAAAATATTGAATCTAGAAGTTATATTCCATTATCCAATAGAAAACAGCGGTAAAGATACCAATAACTGCCATTTTTCCTAAGTTGAAATAGCTATATTTACCATATGATATTAGTTACCGGAGGCACAGGACTAGTGGGCTCACATTTACTTTTGGATTTGGTGAAGTCTGGGAAAAAAGTTAGGGCGATCTATAGAACAGAAAGCAAACTTACTGAGGTGAAAAAGGTGTTTTCCTATTATGTCCCAGCTAAAGAAGCCACTTTTTTGTTCGATTCTATAGATTGGGTTCAAGCAGATATATTGGATATCCCTTCCCTTAATGAAGCATTTAAGAATGTGGACTATGTATACCACTGTGCGGCAATAATCTCCTTTGATGCCAATAATGCACAGCAGCTAAGAACAACAAATATTGAAGGAACTGCCAATATTGTGAACTCTTGCATAAAATTCAATGTCGAAAAACTGTGCCATATCAGCTCTATAGCCACAATGGACCTTGCTTTGGGAGACGAACAAATTTCTGAAAATTATACTTGGTATCCGGAAAAGGAACATAGCGATTATGCCATCTCAAAATATGGAGCCGAAATAGAGGTGTGGAGAGGGACCCAGGAAGGTCTTCACGCAGTAATAGTTAATCCCGGAGTAATCATTGGCCCCGGATTTTGGAACGCTGGCAGCGGACAATTATTCAAAAAAACAAATAACGATTTAAACTATCATTTCCCAAAGACAACTGGTTTTGTTGGAGTGCAGGATGTGTCCAAAGCTTCCATTCTCCTTATGGATTCTTCCATAGAAAATGAGCAATTTATCTTGGTTTCCGAAAACTTGAGTTTTAGAACGGTCTTAAAATGGGGAGCAGAAAGCCTTCATAAAAAAGCGCCACAAACCAAATTGAAACCCTGGATGGTCTTTGTTGGCTGGATCTACCAAAGTATTGCAAACATCTTATGGGGAGCCAAGAAACAACTTTCAAGAAATGATTATAAATCATTGTTTAAGCATTCCTATTATAGCAATGAGAAAATTAAGCGGAAAACAGGGTTTTCATTTACACCCATAAAAAGCGTTATAATAGAAACTGGGGCCTTATTTAAAGCAGAAAAAAAACCTTAATAAACCTCCTCGCTTACCGCTTGCAAACCAAGACTATCAATTAAAATAGCTTTTGGCATTATTTTAAGGCTCTCTATACTTAAAGTGTCTTTTGTGTCCAATAACCTTATAGAATCTTCAATTCGTTGTTCTTCTTCTCTAATCACTTCCAACTTCGCCTTCATAGCTTCCAGGTTTTGCTTCACCTTTTGGTAAATGCCTTCGAATTTATCATACTTTTTAGCGTAATAGGTCGTGCTTTCTGCCAATTGCAAACTGTCGATCTTATATTTCGAATAAAGATAGGTGTCTGGCTGAAGGCCAGTTTCTTCAAGAATTCGCTTATTATAGTTTTTTGCAGAGTTCAATAGGTTCAATTCTGTAAGCACCTCCACCATTTTATCTTCAGATATCAAATTACCGGGTTTCTTGACCTCCTCTATATTCTGGCAGGAACTCAAGAAACAAGCAATTATAAACATCTTTAAAAACTTCATATTTTTACTATCTATCAAATGTCAACTGCTCTGCTACCTGGGCAAAAGGCATGAATTTGAAGTTGTTATAAACCAATTGGCCATTTACAAAGGTATGGGTAACCCTGGATTTAAAGGTCACGCCATCGAACGGGGACCATCCACATTTGTAAACCGTGTTACTAGGTTGTACGGCCCAAGGAGCATTAAGATCTATTAAAACAAGATCTGCTTTATAGCCTTCCCGAATGAATCCCCGTTTTTCAATTTGAAATAGAATTGCAGGGTTATGGCACATTTTTTCAACTATCTGTTCAAGGCTAATCTTTTCCTGATGATGCATTTGCAACATTGCGGGAAGTGCATGTTGTACCAAAGGACCTCCACTAGGTGCTTTGGTGTACACATTTTTCTTTTCCTCTTTTGTATGGGGTGCATGATCTGTAGCAATTACATCTATACGCCCCTCCAATAATCCTTTTAACAAAGCATCTTGATCCTTCTTTGTTTTTATTGCAGGGTTCCACTTAATCAAAGTTCCTTTCTTCTCATAATCGGAATCATTGAACCACAAGTGATGTACACAAACTTCGGCAGTGATCTTTTTATCTTTTAGAGGCAATTTATTGTCGAACAACTTTATCTCCTTTGCGGTAGAAAGATGAAAAACATGCAATCTTGCCCCTGTCTTTTTTGCTAGGGCAACGGCATTGGAAGAAGAAATATAACAAGCTTCCTCACTTCGTATTTTAGGGTGCAGTTCTATGGGAATATCATCCCCATAACGCTCCACACATTCAGCTAAATTCTTTTGGATAGTCGCTTCGTCTTCACAATGCACTGCGATCATTAAAGGGGATTTTAAGAAGATCTGTTCCAATACTTTTACATCATCTACCAACATGTTGCCTGTAGAAGAGCCCAAAAATAATTTTAGCGCAGCCGTGGTTTTAGGATCTACCTTTAAGATTTCTTCCAGGTTATCATTCGTGCCACCAAACATAAAAGAGTAGTTGGCATAGGAGGAATTCTTTGCCAAATCGAATTTCTCCTGCAACTTTTCTATGGTCGTGGTCTGGGGGTGGGTGTTTGGCATCTCTATAAAAGAAGTGATCCCACCTGCAATCGCAGCACGAGAACCTGTTTCTATAGTTTCTTTATGGGTTAAGCCTGGCTCCCTAAAATGCACCTGATCGTCTATAATTCCAGGAATAAGATAATTCCCTTCTGCATCTATTATTGCTAGATCGGGAGATTTTGCACTTATACTATCAGCTATTTCAACGATAATTCCATTTTCGATAAACACATCACCCTCCATAATTGTCCCTTCATTGACAATTCGTGCATTTTTAATTAAAACCTTCTTCATTATTTTGATGTCTTATTAAATAGACTTTTTAATTTCATATTAATTACTCCAAAAACAGCTTCAGAAATAATTCCTCCACTCATTTTAGAGCTTCCCTTGGTTCTATCGGTAAAAATTACCGGAATTTCCTTAATCTCAAAATTCTGCAAATATGCTTTAAATTTCATTTCTATCTGAAATGCATACCCAACAAAATGTATCTTATCCAGATCTATACTTTCCAGAACATTTCTTTTATAACAAACAAAGCCTGCAGTAGTATCATGAATATCCATGCCCGTGATAAATTGGACATATTTTGAAGCCAGCCATGAAAGCAGCACCCTGCTCATTGGCCAGTTGATCACATTTACTCCCGTTACATATCTGGAACCAATAGCAAGATCTGCACCATTTTTCTCACAGGTATTGTATAACCGAATGAGATCGTTGGGATTGTGCGAAAAATCGGCATCCATTTCAAAAACGTACTCATATTTATGAGCTAATGCCCATTTAAAACCGTGGATATACGCTGTCCCTAATCCTAATTTCCCTTGTCTTTCCTCTAAAAACAACGAACCAAAATACTCGGCCTGAAGCTCTTTTACCTTCGCAGCAGTTTGATCTGGAGAGTTATCATCTACCACCAAAATATGAAATTTGCGCTGCAAGGAAAATATGTTCCTTATCAGGCGTTCAATATTTTCAATTTCATTAAAGGTGGGTATAATGATTATCCCATTGGACATTCTAGAAATTTTGGGCAAATGTAACCATTTTTGTCCTTTTCAGGTTTAATTTTACTTTCAACTTTAGCGCTATTAATTATACATTTGTAAAAATTTGTAATTGGAAGCAATAGAACGATATATAAGCTCAAACGACCTACTTACCATTATTATTCTCTTTGTATTATTATTATTGGTGCTAGGGAAGGCCTTATTTCACAATCGGTTCGAGGATTTCACTTCTTTAGCAACATCGGGAAAATTCTTAATGATAAAATCCAGAGAGCATAAACTCTTATTTGGTTTTAACGTTTTAATGCTCACGGTACATATATTGAGTGTCTCTTTATTTGTGTTTTTAACATTCAGGCTCTTTACATCCCAAACTTTAGAAAACCAAGGAAGTTTATTATTGAGAATAATTACCGCATATGGTTTTATTGTATTGCTAAAGTTTACCGTAGAAAAAATTATTGCTAACGTTTTTGACATAGATGAAATTATAGATACTTATATTTTCCAAAAACAAACCTATCTCAATTTTATCTCTCTGATTATCTTTGGATTATCCCTATTTCTTGTGTATAGTGATATTCCTAGGCTACCTCTTTTTTATCTAATTATCGTCCTTATAATTATTGCGCTCTCCTATACACTGTATACGATTATTAATAAAAACCTCAGACTAATATCACGCTTTTGGTTCTATTTTATTTTGTACATTTGCGCTCTCGAAATTGCCCCTTATGTTATTTTGTATAAGCTAATTACAAAGTACTAAGAAATCTAAATTTATACTAGTATGAAAGTGAAAACAATTTTAATATCTCAGCCAGAGCCTAAAATAGAAAATTCACCTTATTTTGAGCTGGAAGAAAAACAACGAGTAAAAATTGATTTCATACCATTTATTCATGTTGAAGGAGTTAACTCCAAGGATATTAGACAACAAAAAATAGATCTTACCAATTATACGGCTATTATTTTAACCAGCAGAAATGCGGTAGACCACTTTTTTAGAATAGCAGAGGAAATGCGCTTTAAAGTGCCAGACACCCTTAAGTATTTTTGTTTAAGTGAAGCGGTAGCATATTATTTACAGAAATATGTAGTGTACAGAAAGCGAAAAATATATGTTGGGAAGCGCACATTCTCAGAGTTGTCCCCATATATTAAAAAGTATAAGAACGAAAAATTCCTTTTGCCGGCCTCAGATATGCTGAAGCCGGATGTGCCCAAAATACTTAACAAGTTGGGCGTAGAATGGAAACAAGCGGTTTTTTACAAAACTGTGGTAAGCGATCTTTCAGATTTAAGAAATGTTACTTACGATATTCTAGTATTCTTTAGCCCCAGCGGAATAAAATCGCTTTTTGAGAACTTCCCGGAATTCGAACAAAAAGATACGAAGATCGCAGTTTTTGGAAATACCACCATCAAGGCAGCAAAAGATCACGGATTGGTTTGCAATATAAAAGCACCCACCCCGGAAACCCCATCCATGACAATGGCACTTCAGAAATACATTAAAGAAGCTAACAAGAAATAAAGAATTTTTTTTACATAAAATAAAAAAAGCCGATTCCTCCTAACAAAGGGCATCGGCTTTTTAATTTCATTTTAAAACCATTGTTTACTCACAATCCCCATCACAAGGCATTGCGTTTTCATAATTTTCTGTTGTAAAAGTATATCGCCTAAGAATTACATCCTCATCAGAACTATAATCTTCAACTACTGCTAAAATATTATTTTCTTCATCACAACCTTCTTCCTGGTTACTAAAAATATTATAACAATAAAAGCTAGCTATTCTCCTATCTCTGTAGATAATTTTTAATGAATCTGCATTAAAAACATCAGAAAATAAATAAGATCTTCCACTTTTTCTACTCAGAAAGTTTTCCTTATATAATCCACCATCTTGAATTTTTATTTCTTTTACCAGAATAGGTGCAAAAGCAGAATTATAACTTTTTATTTTAATATCCCCTCCTGACTCGTTGATAATTTCAAAACGGTAGGTTACTGGTTTATCGCTCCTATCACTACAGCCCACAGTAAGCAGGAGCAATAAATTAAATATTACTATTTTTTTCATTAGTTCCAATAGTTATAAAGTTCATCTACATAACGTGCTATACTGTTATCGTTTTAGTTCCGAACTTTAATTAGTTTAAGCCCTAAAAGCTAATCCGGCCCGCATGATACATGACCGGACTTTTTTTGAGGATTCTTTTTCTAATCACAATCCCCATCACAAGGCATTGCGTTTTCATAATCTTGTTGTGTAATAATATATAAAAACTGGTCTCCTCCTATATCTTCATAATTACCATGACGAAAAATATTTCTTTCTATAGGGTCAGAGAAGAAGATACCATCCTGAAGATCATTTACAACATTAATTTTCTTCTTTTCATTATTAAAAATTATAACAAGAGAATCTGAAGATAATGAGGAGCTTGGATAAATTGCGTTAGGATCAACTGAAAGAGGTTGTCCCACTTCAAATTGTTCACCATTATAACTACTTCTTGGAGTTAATTTTAATTCATTACTTAATGAACCATCAAATTTATAATAAAATTTTATTTTCAATTCTTGCTGAGTATCATTTTCAATAATATAAGTTCTCTTATACATTTTTGCTTCGGGCCCACAATTCAGAAAAAAAAGCAGGGGTAATAAAAATATTGTTTTTTTCATCGTAATTTAATTAGGCCAATTTGCAAATAATTCATCTATATATTGCTCTGTAGAATTATTATACATGTTCTTTATATTATCTCTCCATTGGTTCCAAGACCTGGCACCTATCAAAGCATCTTCTAACTGTTTAAGGGTATAACCGCTAACTCGATCTATAGGTCTTGTTAGACCATAACGAAACCTTTGATTTGTATTATCAATCATATCCCAACCGGCAGAGGTATAATGAATATCGTCTAAAATACCGAAGTTTTGGTAATTATTAAATTTGTATTCATACCCTGATATCGTGAACTTTCGTGCATAACGTTCATTTGCAAATGCAATTTCTACAGTTCTAGCCCATGTTTCCATAAGTCGACGGTTATTATTCGCAGTAGGCCCTAAATTTTCATTACATTGAAAAATTGGAGTACTAAAACATACATTTGTATAAGCATCCCAAACTATATTACTATAAGAAGGTCTATCTGTTTCCCTATGAGCCGAATGTGCAAGTTCGTGAATTGTCGTGCCATAAACTACATCGGATGGTTCTCCCCATGCTTTAATAAAAATCTGTGGCACAATACCTTTAGTAGCCATAGAAAAAAATGGAATATGAGATGATTCACCATCAAGTTCCCTTGCTCCTAATTTCATTTGCCTTTTCAAAAATGAGTTCTGAGAAGGTGAAGTTAATCCAAATCTACTTCCATAATAATAATCGTATGCGGCGGTATGAATCATGCCATGATATTCATCGTCGCCCCCTTTAATCTTTTTGTTCCAAGCCTGCTCTTTTACCCGTGGACCGCGGGTCTCTGCCTGAAAAATAGAACCATTTCTAATGCTATATTGGTGACGTTCCCACTGTATGATGTACCTGGCATTACCTTTTAAAGATCGTGTGCTAAAGTTCCCGTTAGCATCTGTAATTCCCTGTCTAATAGTAAACCACTGCCGCATTAATACTTGCGCTCCTACTAAAGGTACATATTGCCCATCTGTGGGTACTTTCTTATAATTATATACTGCCCGTTGACAAGTACCGGTACTTCCTCCATCATCAATAGGTGTAATTTGAGCAGGTTGATTTGGATCTTGTATGGTGGTATCGCCACCTTCACAAGGATAATATTCATAATATGGTGATACTCTAACAGTTTCGAACCCAGAGAAGGTATTGTCCCAAATTTGGATATTGCCAGAGGGGGTCCAACGGGTTCCAAAAATCCATCCTTTATTTTGATTTTCATTTTTACTTTGAACTTTCTTATCATCTAATTGGTCTTCATTTTCAGTTAAAATATAAGCTTCTCTTAGTAAACGTGTAAACAATTCATCTTTGTCGGCTTTTGATGCTTTTCCAGACCCCTTAATGGCGTCGTCAAAATAAGGATCCTCTTCAGGTATATATAAATCTTCCAAAACTCTAGGAGTTATGGTTGTTGTTACAGTCGCTGTTACTGGAACTGCTGTATAATACTGTGGTATCGCATCAGGGTTAGTAGAAGTTCGGCTATCTAAATATTCATCAGTATATTCTACATCTAAAGGATAGTCGAATAAAACAAGTGAACTATCTTTTTTCATTTCCTATACTTCTTCTTCTGTAGTTGGTTCAAATTTTAAGTAAAGATGTGAAGTAGTTACGGTATAGTCATCATCTATAATAATATATTGCTCCGCGCCTTCCACTTTATTTTTATTTTTTTCTTTAACTTTCGCCAAAGCTTTTTGCATATTTTTTACGGAGTAAGGGTTCTTGAGCTTTTTTCCGTTTTCTTTACCTTTATTCCCAGAGTTTTCTTCGTTTTGATGAACAGTTTGTTCCTCCATATAGTCAAACTCTTTCTTTTCACAAGAACTATTTGCAATTATTAGAACAAAAAAACAAAAAATTTTAAAATGTAGATTTCTTTTCATAATTATATTTAAAATTGTTAAAGTAAAAGCAATATATACATATAAAATCATTTATGTTAGGAAAATCATAATTTTTAACATACTCATTGTTTTATCCTTTCAAAAAATAATGTACTATTGTCGTAATCCTTTTTAAAAATTTAATTCATAAAAAATGAAAGCCACTTATCTTACCTGCACTACTCTTCTTTTTAGTTTTATCTTATTTACTTCTTGCAAGAAGGATGATGAGCCAACTATCACAACCACCAGTAGTGAGATTTTAGGAAGGTGGTATCCTGTTGAGGCTGTTGTAGAAGGAGTGGTTTTTCCATATGATGATCATGAAGATTGTGGTAAAGATTATTTGGAATTTACCGTTGAGGAGATAATAAGAGAAGTAGATATATTGAATTGCGAAGAAGTTATTGATGGAACTGGAAGATATGAGATCAATGGCAATATTTTGAGTCTAAATTATGGAGGCTTAGAAAGCATTCAAATAGAAATTATAGATTTAACGGCCTCAACCCTTATCTTGTTATTTGAAGAAGATCAGGATGACGATGGAGATTTAGAAGAGGTTAGGGCACGGTACTCTAGAGAATAATCTTTTTGAGCAAAAGACTGCAGTTATTTAAAAACTTCTTAAGAATGGTGTGGAATAAACAATTATATTGTATATCCGTTTTATGTACTATAGTTGTTTCGTCAGCCTGAGACCTGTGACAAAAAAAAATTATCCAGTGTAGGAAATTGACGTATGATGGTTCTTAGCATATTTATCGTTTTTAAGAACTTCTTTTTTGCAGTGTAGTGCTTCCCCAGCGTAAAATCTTCGAAGCCAAGGAGAAAATTTAGCTGGGGGAGCACGGTTCTAGTTATGCGGCAGCATAATTGGAAACACCTACAAAAAAGTGTCCTTTTTTTGGTTCCGTTTTTTTCGACAAACAAAAAAATGAACAATCATTAAAATTAATCAAAGCTTTATAGACCAAAGGGAGTGTTTTGCAAATTCTTGGAATTACCGCAATGAGAACAAAAAGCGCATTAAAAATGGCCAAGGAATTAGATGCTATAATTAGCTATAAATCAGTAACTTATTAATTACGTCAATGGTAATTTATCTCAGGTTCTCAATTTACTATATTGATTATTAGTGCTATAAGATTCTGAAACAAGTTCAGAAAGACGTTATTTATTGTTTTATTATACTTTACGGATATATTATATCTAAAAATAAATAAAACCCGATAAATATTGACTACACAATAGGCCCTCCAGAAAGGATTTCCTTATTGGAGTTGTCTTCATATTTCTTAAAGTTCGTTTTAAACGAATTGGCAAGTTCCATTGCCTTGGCATCGTAAGCATCCTTATCGCTCCAAGTTTGTCTAGGATTCAATACTTCACTGGGAACATTTTCGCATTCCAACGGCATATGAAGGCCAAATATGGGATGTCGAGTAAATTCCACATCTGCCAATTTACCGTCCAAAGCAGCTTCGATCATTGCCCTGGTATATTTTAACTTCATCCTGTTCCCTGTACCGTAAGCTCCACCGGTCCAACCAGTGTTTACCAACCATACATTTACATCAGCTTCTTTCATTTTCGTGCTTAACATCTCGGCATATTCTGCTGGGTGCAACGGCATAAAAGGTGCGCCAAAACATGCAGAAAAGTTTGGTTGTGGCTCATCTACCCCAGCCTCGGTTCCTGCCACTTTCGCAGTATATCCACTCATAAAGTGATATGCCGCTTGGGCAGGAGTAAGTTTGCTTATTGGAGGCAATACCCCAAAGGCATCGGCAGTTAAGAAAAATATGTTCTTGGGATTTTTTCCTATAGAAGGTTTTGCTATATTTTTAATATGATTTAAAGGATAACTCACACGAGTGTTAGGGGTAATAGACGTATTTCCAAAATCTACACTGCCATCTTCATTAAAGATCACATTTTCCAAGATCGCTCCGGGCTTAATGGCATGAAATATATCCGGTTCATTTTCTTCTGAAAGGTTGATCACTTTTGCGTAACATCCACCTTCAAAATTGAAAATAGTGTTTTCTTTGGTCCATCCGTGCTCATCGTCTCCAATAAGCTTGCGCTTTGGATCTGCAGACAAGGTTGTTTTTCCCGTCCCTGAAAGTCCGAAGAAAACAGCGGTATCTCCATCTTCACCTATATTTGCAGAACAATGCATGGGAAGGGTGTTCTTGTGTACAGGAAGAATAAAATTCAATGCTGAAAAAATTCCTTTTTTGATTTCCCCAGTATATCCACTACCACCTATCAATGCGATTTTCTTTGTGAAATTTAAAATAGAAAAATTTCCTTGGCGCGTTCCATCCACTTCCGGATCGGCTTTAAAACCAGGCGCATTCACTACGATCCAGTCTTCCTTAAAATTTTCCAGCTCAGCTTCTTCTGGTCTTAAAAACATATTGTATGCAAATAAATTGGACCAGGGATATTCGTTTATTACACGAATATTTAAACGGTAGTTATCATCTGCACATATATAAGAGTCCCGTACATAAATTTCCTTTTCAGAAAGGTAATCTACTACCTTGTCGTACAACTTGTCAAATTTATCAGCGTCAAAGGGAATATTGATATCTCCCCACCAAACTTTCTCCTTGGTCTCTTCATCCTTTACCAAAAAGCGGTCTTTAGGGGATCTCCCGGTAAATTCTCCTGTGTTCACAGCTAAAGCGCCACTCGATGCCTCAACTCCTTGGTTATTGTCCAAAGTTATCTGATGTAATTTTTCTGGAGATAGTTGATAGTGAGCAGTAGCGTTAATAATTCCGTATTTGTCTAACGATAACGATTTCGTAATTTGCTTGTTTGCCAACATAAAAGTTTAGGTTGTGTGTTTGTTTAGGCATACAAAAGTAAATAAACTTAAACTGTTAGCTAGAAAAAAACCACTAATTTATTTCTTTTTTAACTTTATAAAATGAACCAAGAGCCATGCCCAGGCTATAATTAACAAACTGCCGCCCAAAGGCGTAGCCAAGGCGATTACTTTAAAATCCATGCTGGTCAAGGCATTTGTAGCCAATAAATAAATAGATCCGCTAAACAAAATCACTCCAAAAATCAGCAAGTAAAAGATCCCGGTTGAAAGTTTCTGTCCAGAGGATATTAGTAGCCCCAAAATCAGCAATAAAAAAGAATGATAGATCTGGTATTTTATTCCTGTTTCCAACGAAATAAAGGAGTCTGGTGATAATAATGGTTTTAGTCCGTGAGCTCCAAAGGCGCCAATTACTATTCCCAAAAGCCCAAAAACAAACCCGGCAATATAATATTTTCTCTCCATGCTATAGTTTTATTAGTCTAAACATTTAAGTACTTTCGTCCCTTAAGTTTACAAAACTAATTAAGAAAATTCAATATGCGACAAATATTAATAATTGGTGCCGGCAAATCCACTTCGGTATTAATTTCCTACTTGCTTAATAAATCTGAAACAGAAAACTTGTTCCTTACCATCGGGGACCTGGATATAGAGCACGCAAAAAAACTCAGCCAGAATCACGAAAGATGCAAAGCTATTGTATTGAATGTTTTCAATAAAGAAAGTCGGGAATCGGCAATTAAGGATGCCGATATCGTAATTTCCATGTTGCCAGCAAGATTTCATATAGAGGCAGCCAAAGATTGTATTAAATACAAAAAATCATTGGTTACCGCTTCTTATGTAAGCAAGGAGATGAAAGCACTGGATCAAAAAGTGAAAGAAAACGGCTTGGTCTTTATGAACGAGATTGGGGTGGATCCTGGGATAGATCATATGAGTGCCATGAAGGTAATAGACAGCATTCGCGATAAAGGCGGGAAAATGATCCTTTTTGAATCTTTTACCGGCGGATTGGTAGCTCCGGAAAGTGATACCAACCTTTGGAACTATAAATTCACTTGGAACCCAAGAAATGTTGTGGTAGCTGGCCAAGGTGGCGTAGCTGAATTTATCCAAGAAGGAAAATACAAATATATCCCGTACCATCGTTTGTTCCGAAGAACAGAATTCTTGGAAGTGGAAGGTCATGGAAAATTTGAAGGATATGCCAACAGGAACTCTTTGGACTACCGAAGCATTTATGGCTTGGAAGATATTCTCACACTTTATAGGGGAACTATAAGACGGGTTGGGTTTAGCAAGGCTTGGAACATGTTTGTTCAGCTAGGTCTAACAGATGATACTTATACCATGCAGGACACTACGAATATGAGCTACAGGGACTTTATCAATTCATTTTTACCCTATTCTACAACAGATAGCGTGGAGCTAAAACTAAGGCATAACTTGAAAATAGACCAAGATGATATTATGTGGGAGAAATTGGTAGAATTAGACCTTTTCAACAAAGACAAAAAAATAGGATTAGAAAATGCTACTCCGGCCCAAGCGCTTCAAAAAATATTATCAGATAAATGGACACTTGCAGAAGATGACAAAGACATGATCGTGATGTACCATAAATTTGGATATGAAATTAATGGAGAGAAAAAGCAGATAGATTCTACCATGGTGTTAATTGGGGACGATCAAACACATACTGCTATGGCTAAAACAGTAGGCTTGCCAGTTGCAATAGCAACCTTGGCAATTTTGAATAAAAAAATAACCACTCCAGGGGTTCAAATACCAATTACCAAAGAAGTGTACACCCCTATATTAGAGGAGTTGGAATCTCATGGAATTGCCTTTAAAGAAAAGGAAACAACATATTTAGGCTATAATCCGTTTGGAGGAGTTGGGAATTGATTAAAATAGCAGTAAATTTTAAGCCCCAAACTTAACAACCTAACCAAATGAAATATGTAGATGACCAGGTTACCATTGATGGTATAGACAAGACCATCCTTAACTATCTCATGGAAGATGCGCGAAAGCCTATACTGGAAATTGCCAGAAGTATTGGTATAAGTGGTGCTGCCATCCATCAAAGATTGAGAAAACTAGAAAAAGCCGGATTAATAGAAGGCTCAAAACTCATGATCAACCCACGGGTTTTAGGCTATAAAACTTTGGCCTTTGTGGGTGTTTATTTGGACAAGGCCGTGAGCAATCCTCAAGCTGTAAAAAGGCTGAGTGAGATTCCCGAAGTATTGGAATGCCACTATACAACAGGAAACTGGTCTATCTTTTTAAAGATCCTCTGTAGGGACAATGAGCACCTTATGAATGTTCTCAACAAGAATATACAGGCTATTGATGGAGTCTCAAGGACAGAAACCTTTATTTCCCTGGATCAGCAAATAAAAAGGCAGATAAAAGTGTAGTTCCTATCTTTAGGAATACATAAAAAATGAATTTGTCTCCCTGAGCCCTTCGAATATCGCTCAGGATAAACTAAAGTCGATAGGCCTTAAAAAACATCTCGACTCCGCTCGATGGGACATTTGATAGAATGTCGGTAGAAAATAGAAATACCCCCTAAATTAAATAAAAGCGGCGTTGTAATTTACAAGGCCTCTTTTATATTAAAATATTTAAACCTTATCCTGCACTTGAGCAAGAATATAAAACGAATTTAAAGAGATGCTGAAACAAGTTCAGCATGACGAAAAACCTTAATCCCTGCCCAAGTAAATACTCACGAAATAAAGCAAGGTTGCCAAAGATCCAATAGCTGCTACCACATAGGTTCTCGCTGCCCACTTTAAAGAATCTTCTGCTGCATCATGTTCTGCTGCAGTAAGCATATTTTCACTTTCCAACCATACCAAAGCCCTCTTACTTGCATCATATTCCACAGGCAAAGTTACAAAACTAAACAAAGTTCCCATCCCAAAAAGGATGATCCCAACTAACAACACGGTACTTCCCAATGCTGTGGTCCCCATTAAAACCAGACCTCCCAGGATCACCCATGTAGAAAGTTTAGACGCTACGCTTACTACGGGTACAAGCTGGCTGCGCATTCCCAGCCAACTATATGCCTGTGCGTGTTGTACAGCATGTCCACATTCATGTGCTGCGACGGCAGCAGCAGCGGCGTTTCGTTGCGTATAAACACCTTCGCTTAAATTCACCGTTTTCTTCTGTGGGTTGTAATGGTCCGATAACATTCCAGGTGTTGAAATTACTTTCACATCGGTTATCCCATTATCATAAAGCATTTTTTCAGCAATCTCTTTCCCACTCATTCCATTTTGGAGATGAACTTTAGAGTATTTTTTGAATTTGCTTTTTAATTTATTGCTTACATATAAACTCACAATAAATATGAGCCCGGCAATTATATAGTATCCAATCATTTCTTTTTTATTTGATGTTTTTACATTTCAAATATAACAAAAACCCAGCCATTTTTATCTGTGTCAGTTCTGCATCCAAATTGGCAAAAAACCTTTTGTTATAGGCTTCAGCAAGCACACACACTTAAAATTATCCTAAATATTAAAGCATACTTACAATAGGACGCTAGAGATTCCTTTCAATTTAAGATATTGTCTATATTTGCAGCATTCATCTATAAACAGTTTATGCAATACAAAAGAATTCTTCTTAAATTATCGGGCGAAGCATTAATGGGCGACAGACAATACGGGATAGATCCTGATCGTTTGGCCGAATATGCACAAGAAATAAAAACGGTCATAGAAAAAGGTGTGGAGGTTGCTATTGTTATAGGAGGTGGAAATATTTTTAGAGGTGTGGCCGGTGCAAGCAAAGGAATGGACAGAGTACAAGGAGACCACATGGGGATGCTTGCCACTGTAATTAATGGGCTAGCGCTTCAAGGATCGTTGGAAGATGCGGGAATACAAACACGTTTGCAATCTGCCATCCAAATAAACGAAGTAGCAGAACCTTTTATTAGACGAAGAGCAATTCGTCACCTGGAAAAAGGGCGTGTTGTTATTTTTGGGGGAGGGACAGGAAATCCATATTTTACCACAGATTCTGCTGCAGTTCTTAGAGCAATCGAAATCCATGCAGATGTGATTTTGAAGGGAACACGAGTAGATGGTATTTATACCGCAGATCCTGAAAAAGATAAGAAGGCTACAAAATTCGATTTTATATCTTTCGATGATGTAATTCGTAAAGGCTTAAAAGTGATGGACACCACAGCATTTACCCTTAGCCAGGAGAATGAACTGCCAATCATTGTGTTCGATATGAACAATAAAGGGAACCTGTTAAAAGTAGTGACCGGCGAAAATATTGGAACTAAAGTAAATTTACAAGAAGATTGAATGAAATAATCAAACTTTTTAGGAAGGTACCGTTGCCAAGGATTCAAGGCATAAAGTTTGAACACTAATTTTAAAAATCGAGACAAACCTTAAGGAATTAACCCCTCACTGAGGGATTAAAGTTTTAACAATATGAACGAAGATTTAAATTTTATTCTGGAAAGTACAGAAGAGAACATGCACAATGCACTTAAGCATTTGGAAAAACAATTGCTTAATATTCGTGCCGGGAAAGCAACCCCATCTATGCTTGGGAGTGTAATGGTAGAATATTATGGTAGTATGACTCCTTTGGCACAAGTTGCAAACATCAACACACCGGATGCCAGAACACTTACCATACAGCCATATGAAAAGAATACCATCCCAAACATCGAAAAAGGGATCATGTATGCCAATCTTGGTTTTAATCCTATGAACAATGGGGAAAGTGTAATAATTAGCGTTCCTCCTTTAACTGAAGAGCGACGTAAAGAACTGGTAAAACAAGCAAAAGCTGAAGCAGAGGAAGCTAAGATTGGGATTAGAAACGACAGAAAAGTCGCCAATAACGATATCAAGAAATTGGAGATCTCTGAAGATGAGTCTAAAATTGCGGAAGAAAATATTCAGACCTTAACAGATACCCATATTAAAAAAGTAGATGCTATTTTAGAGGTTAAAGAAAAAGAAATCATGACCATCTAAACCTAAGATTCTTTTAAAACATATCCTAATCGGCTTTAGAATATTATATTTGGTTCAACCAAAGTATTATAACTATTTTAAAGCCGATTTTTTTTTTAAGTCTTTTACTTGGAGGAATTAATGAATGTATGCAAAAACTACTTACCCTAGCTTTATTTATTATTTCATGTTCTAGCATTATCGGTCAAAATACGTTTAATGGCCAAATAATAAATGCTAAAAATGGGGAGCCTTTAGCCTATGCTACTGTAAAGGGCTCAGAAAAAACACAGGCCCTTACCAATATAGACGGAAGCTTCAGTTTACAATTAAGCACCAAAGATTCTATCATAACCGTTTCTTATATTGGTTTTTCCAGCAAAAAGATCCCGGTCACAAAATTTTCAGGTTTCTACATTATAAAATTGCAGCCATTTGCAGAAAACCTTTCGGCAGTAATGTTATATTCTGAAGAAAGTCCTGTAGATAAAATTATTCGTAAGGCAATCGAGAGAAAAGCTAAAAACGACCCGGAAAAAGCGTTGAATAGTTTTACTTATAAAAGCTACAACAAATTCATTATAGACAATGAAGCTTCAGGAATCAGTACTCAAACTGATTCTTCAAATATAGAGATCAGGACCATCATCAACCAAGGTCGTGCCTATCTTTCAGAAAAAACAGCAACCCATCTGTTTGCGAAACCAAATAAGAGAAAAGAATTAGTAGAAGGTATTAAAACTGCAGGTTTTAACAAGCCTGTTTACGATGTACTGTCTTTAAAGGCCGAGCCTCTTTCTCTTTACAAGAGCAACTATCAATTATTTGATACAGATTATGCAGGACCTTTGGCAAATGGGGCATTCAATAATTATTCTTATAAAATATTGGACACCACAAGTATAGCAGGCAGGCCTTCCTATATGATCTACTTTAAACCAAAAAGGCAAAAGAAGGTTGCTGGATTGGAAGGTGTTTTATATTTAGACACAACGAGCTATGCCATTCAGAAAGCAACCGCGCAACTTATGGGAGCAGTAGAATTGGTGGTAAACCATAATTACGATTATTATAAAGCCCAAGACTTGTGGTTCCCAAGCAATCAAACAATCACGTTGAAACCTGGTACTGGCGGAAAAGACATCTCGGTTTTTGGGGGAAGTATTTCTTTAGGAACAGTCCAACGTAAAAAATCCATTTTAAACACTGTCATTGGGTCCGGAGAAATAGAATCGGGGCTTTTTTTGGAATCCACTACTGTTAACTACGAGCTTCGGTTCAACGAGGAAGTTTCCTTCCCTAAATATGCGGCTACTATCAATGTATTAAAAGATGCAAACGAAAAGCCTGTTAATTACTGGGAAGCCAATCGCCAAATTCCATTTACCATAGCAGATGAGCTTACTTCTCAAAAAGTAGATAGTATTATTAAGACTAGGAATATCGAGCAAAAGATCAGGGTGAAAAAGGCCATTTCCAATGGTCATTTACCTGCGGGAATGTGGGATTTTGATATTAGTAAATTTTTTAAATTCAATAATTACGAGGGGATTCGAATAGGAGCCGGAGGAACCACCAATGCCGGTTTTTCTGAAAAAATTAGATTACACGGCTATCTTGTTTATGGTTTTAAAGATGCGGAATTCAAATATGGTTTGGGAGCAGGAACATTATTGAGAAAACGCACGGATACTTGGCTGGATATAAAATATAGCGATGACATTCGGGAAGTTGGAAGCTATAAATACCTAAAAGGCATCAATGATTTTTCGATTTTGGAACCCCGATTCGTAAATATTAGTTTTTACTATAAATATCGGGAACTTCAAGCGGGGCTAACCCATAGATTTACTCCAAAATTGGAAACGGAATGGGTGATCAACAGAAGCGATATTTCCCAAATAGGAAATTATGGCTTTGTAGACAACAACATCCTTTATACAGATTATACAATTGCAGAAGCCACTGTTGGGTTTTTATACCGCCCATTTAGTACCTTTTTGAACACTCCGGAAAGCAACCAAATAATCAATAAAGGGTATCCGCAATTTACCGGGCAAATATCAAAAAGTTTTTCTAATATTCTGGGTGGGGACTTCGATTTCACTAAAATAGGATTAAAGGCTGAATATCAAATAAACAGACTGGACCTATCCAATACCCAATTTACATTGGAGGGAAATTATGCCTTCGGTGCTATTCCACTAACACATGCATTTCACTCGTTCCCAAACAATCCCAATAAAACAGAAATCTTCGATAGATTTTCCATAGCAGGAAAGATCAGTTTTGAAACGATGTATTTCAATGAATTCTTTAGTGATCGCCAAGTGGCTTTGCACGTAAGACATCAGTTTAGACCAATAAGAATTACAGACTCATACAAACCTGAACTTGCGATTTTAAATAGATTTGTAATTGGAAGTTTCGATGATATTGAAGCACATCAGAACATCGAATTCAATTCCCTAAAACACGGTTTTTCTGAAGCTGGCTTGGAACTCAACAAGTTGCTTGGTGGTTTCGGACTTAGTTTTGCTTATAGATATGGAGCTTATCACCTACCTACTTTCAAAGAAAATTTTTCTTTTAAATTTACATTGAAGCTTAAAATTTAGAAAGCAGATTGCTTTACTTAAAATTAAATCAGGAACCTTGGGGCAAGCCTCAGGGAATTAAACTCTCATTGAGGGATTAATACCACGGCTTTTCTTAACTTTGCCAGCGCTTAAAAAACAGGCATGTCAAAAATTTTCAGTTTTGGGTTTTGGAATTCCATTGCACGAGTGATCCTTCGGAATAGAATTATTATTATTGCCATAATTATTGGTATTACCATATTTCTTGCCTCCCAATGGCAAAATATGCGATTTTCTTATACCGAAGCAAACCTCTTGCCAGACGATCATGAGATTAATATCACCTACAATAATTTTCTGGACAAATTCGGGGAGGAAGGGAATTTAATAGTGTTAGCCGTAAATGACCCCACCCTTTTCACTCCTGAAAAATTTATAGCATGGAACAAACTTTCAGAAAAATTACAAACTTATCCCCAAGTAGAGAATGTAATTTCCCTAGACAACTTAAAGAAGTTACAAAAATTCAATAATCCCAATAGGTTTGAAATGGTGCCATTCCTCAAAAAAGGGAAATGGGACAGTACGCAGGTTGCTGAATATAAAGATGAGATTTTCAATAAACTGCCTTTCTACGATAATCTGGTTTATAGCAACAATACCAATACCGTACAAACGGCCCTTTACCTTAAAGAAGAGATAGTTAACTCTAAAGAACGAAAGATTTTTGTGATAGACGAGTTGGGACCGCTTATCAAGCAATTCGAAGAAGACAATGACATCAATGTTTACGTGTCTGGGATGCCGTACATAAGGACCTTGAACTCACAAAATATTATAGATGAGATAGGCTTGTTTATTGGGGGAGCATTGTTGGTAACTTCTTTGATCTTCTTCTTTTTCTTCAGATCCTTTAGAGCTACTTTAATCTCCATGATCACCGTACTTATTGGAGTAATGTGGGCTTTTGGGGTAATTGGGCTATTGCATTACGAGATCACGGTGCTTACCGCCCTAATCCCTCCTCTTATTATTGTAATTGGGGTCCCCAATTGTATTTTCCTGATCAATAAATATCAGCAGGAAATAAAAAACCATGGGAATCAGGCGAAATCCCTACAACGTGTTATCGCCAAAGTTGGGAATGCAACCTTACTTACCAACCTAACTACGGCATCTGGATTTGCAACTTTTATCCTTACAGATAGTAAGTTATTAAAGGAATTTGGTACTGTTGCCTCCATTAACATCATTGCGATTTTTATTTTGAGCTTAGTGATCATCCCGATTATTTATAGCTATATGCCATTGCCAAAGGACAAGCACCTAAAGCATCTCAACAAAAGATGGATTGGCGGATTTGTGGATTGGGTGGAGCGCATGGTAAGAGACCATAGGATTGCAATCTATATAGGTTCCATTGCATTATTAGTAGTAAGCATCATAGGTATGTATACTATTAAGATCTCTGGAAGTTTGTTGGAAGATATGCCACAGCAAGCAGATTTCTTTAAGGATATTGAGTTTTTCGAAGAGGAATTCAATGGGGTAATGCCATTGGAGATTTTAATTGATACTAAAAGGCCTAAAGGTGCCCTAAAACTTTCCACCCTAAAGAAAATGGAAAATTTGGAGAACACCATTATTGAGGTTCCAGAGCTTTCATCTCCTCTTTCCCTAGTACGACTCGCCAAATATTCCAAACAAGCTTATTATAATGGAAATCCAAAGTATTACCAATTGCCTACTTCTCAGGAGCAAAACTTTATTGCTCCCTATTTAAAAGGAATCGCTTCTGAAGGCAACTTGCTGAATGCCTATGTGGATACAACAGGGCAATATGCTAGAATGACCACTTTCATGAAAGATATTGGTACCGAAGAAATGGAACGAATTGAAGCAGGTTTATGGCCACAGATCAATAAAATATTCCCTCCAGACAGGTTCGATATTTCCATTACCGGGAAAGCGCTGATTTTTCAGAAAGGGACTACCTATCTGGTGAAAAACCTTGTTATCTCCCTTTCATTTGCCATCTTGTTGATCGCTTTATTGATGGCGTGGATGTTCAGATCGTTTAGAATGATCCTCATCTCGCTAATTCCAAACTTATTGCCGTTAATTGTAACCGCAGGAATGATGGGCTTTTTAGGGGTTCCTATTAAACCATCCACGATTTTGGTATTTAGTATTGCCTTTGGAATCTCTGTAGACGACACCATACATTTTCTGGCGAAATATAGGCAGGAACTAAAAGCGAACAACTGGAAGATCAAGCGCTCTGTTTATGGCGCATTAAGAGAAACTACCGTAAGTATGTTCTATACTTCCATAGTTTTGTTCTTCGGGTTTTCAGTGTTCATGATCAGTAGTTTTGGAGGTACCGTAGCATTGGGAGGATTGGTTTCGGCAACCCTTCTTTTTGCCATGTTGGCCAACTTATTGTTGCTCCCGTCTTTATTGCTTTCCTTGGAAAAGAGGATAGCCAATAAAGAGATCTTAAAAGAGCCAGCTATGCAGATTATTGTGAACGAGGATGATGATCTTTTAGATGAAGATCAAAATAACCAAAATTAGAAAATAGGGTCCTTGTTAAGCTAGCAAGGAAAATTTATCTTTGAATCCCTAAAATAATATAAGAAAAATGATAAAAGCAAAAATTGCTGATTTATTGAACAGCGATAAATTCTTACAGGAAGTTGAAGTAAAAGGTTGGGTACGATCTTACAGAAGCAATAGGTTTATAGCGCTAAACGATGGTTCTACCATCAACAACATCCAATGTGTTATAGATTTTGAAAACACTGCTGAAGATATTTTAAAACGAATCACCGTAGGAGCTGCTTTAAAGATCAAGGGAACTTTAAAAGAAAGTCTGGGGAGTCAGCAAAGTGTGGAAGTGGAAGTTACTTCCATAGAAATACTAGGAGATGCCAATCCAGAAGAGGTAAAATTAACCATCTTGTCCCCAAAAAAACATAGCCTTGAAAAATTAAGGGAGCAAGCACATTTAAGGATTCGCACCAATACCTTTGGAGCAGTAATGCGCGTACGTAGCAAGCTGTCTTTTGCTGTTCATAGTTATTTTCAGCAGAATAACTTCCATTATGTGAACACTCCCATTATTACCGGTAGCGATGCCGAAGGGGCTGGAGAAATGTTCAAGGTAACAGGAATGGATTTGAACAATCCCGCAAGAGATGAAAAAGGAAATATAAATTATAAAGAAGATTTCTTCGGAAAAGAAACAAACCTTACCGTTTCTGGTCAGTTAGAAGCTGAAACCTACGCGATGGGACTTGGACAGGTGTATACTTTTGGGCCAACTTTTAGAGCTGAAAACTCAAACACTTCAAGACACTTAGCAGAATTTTGGATGATAGAGCCAGAAGTGGCTTTTTGCGACCTGGATGGAAATATGGACCTGGCAGAAGATTTTATAAAATATGTGGTTTCTTATGTATTGGAGAACTGTAAAGATGATCTGGAATTTCTTGAAAACAGGTTGAAAGATGACGAAAAAACGAAACCAGCTGCAGAACGTAGCGAATTGGATTTACTAGAGAAATTGAAATTTGTGACTGAAAATAATTTCAAAAGGGTAAGTTATACGGAAGCTATAGATATCTTAAAAAATTCCAAGCCCAACAAAAAGAAAAAGTTCCAATACCCAATCGAAGAATGGGGAGCAGACCTTCAAAGTGAGCATGAGCGCTTTTTAGTTGAAAAACACTTTAAATGCCCGGTGATCCTTTTTGACTATCCTGCTGATATCAAGGCTTTTTACATGCGCCTTAATGAAGATGGCAAAACCGTAAGAGCAATGGATATTTTATTTCCAGGAATTGGAGAAATTGTAGGAGGCTCCCAAAGAGAGGAGCGCTTGGATGTTCTTAAAGAGAAAATGAAGGCATTGGGTATCGATGAAAAAGAACTTTGGTGGTACTTAGATACCCGTAAATTCGGGACTTGTGTGCATAGTGGCTTCGGACTTGGTTTCGAAAGGTTGGTACTTTTTGTAACCGGAATGACCAACATTAGAGATGTGATCCCTTTTCCAAGAACACCTCAAAACGCAGAATTTTAAATTTCCATAATTGAAAATTGCTTATTCAAATGGATCCCAATTACATACTTTTGTCCTTAAGAGCAGTGATAAATTATTTATTTAGCCTAAGAAATTGACGTATTTATTAAAATACCTTATAAGATGCTGAAACGAGTTCAGCATGACGTGCAAATTCAGGATCAGCATCGTCACCCTGAGACCCGTGATAAAAAAATTTACCTAGCGTAGGAAATTGACATATTGTGATTCCTTGCAAGTTTATTTTTCTTAAGAACCCCTTTTTTGCAAGTGTAGTGCTTCCCCAGCGTAAAAATTTTTGAAGCCTTGGAGAAAATTTAGCTGGGGAAGTACGGTTCTAATTATGCGGTAGCATAATTGGAAACACCTACAAAAAAGTGTCCTTTTTTTGGTTCGTTTTTTTGGACAAGCAAAAAAATGAACAATGATAAAGATTACGTAAGTCTTTATCGACCAAAGGGAGTGTTTTACGTATCTTTAAAAATACGTCAATGGTAGACCCGTGACAAAAAAATATCTAGCCTAGGAGAATTGACGTAATTTTCGATTTTCTAATGAAATATAGATGCTGAAACGAGTTCAGCATGACGCTCAAATTCCAAGCGAGCATCGTCACCCCTGTGCCGATAGCTATCGGAATTGTTTCAGAGTCTATATTACGCAAATAAAATACGTCATGGCAGTGTAGTCGAAGGATCGGGATACTCTGGTGACATTTTTTTAGATGTTGAGAATATTTATAGATGCTCAAAATGAAAATCATCGAATCGCATATGGTTCCTGCAGTTGCTACAAAAATACGGTTGCAGGAATACGCAGTTGGAATTTTTAAAATGCTTCCTTCCAAAAGCGGACTTAAAAAGGCGATTAAAAAGGAGCAAATACTTCTAAACGGCAAAATTGCTCAAACTTCAGATTGGATTGAGGAACATCAGCAAATAGATTATATTCAGAAAGAAGAAAAGCAATTAAAAGTCTTTCAATTAAAACTGGAAGTGGTTTTTGAAGATGATTATTTAGCCGTGATTAATAAACCTGCCGGATACCCCACAAGCGGAAATTATTTTAAAACAATAGAACACGCGCTCCACTTTAACCTAAAACCCTCATCGCAACCAGATGCATTGCCAAACCCAGTTCCGGTTCATAGATTGGACAATCCCACAAGTGGCCTATTGATCATTGCAAAAACAAAAACGGCGCAACTACAATTACATCAAGATTTCGAGGAGAAAAAGATCCAAAAAACGTATATAGCTTTAGTTACCGGCGAAACTCCATTAAAGGCTTCGATTCAAACTAAAATAGAAGATAAAGAGGCATCAACAACTTATAGAACACTAAGATCCTTTCAATATAAGGAGGGCATTTATTCAGTTTTGGAAGTCGCTCCAAAAACAGGCAGAACCCATCAAATAAGAAGACATCTCTCTTCTTCTGGCTTTCCCATTGTAGGGGATAAACTATATGGTTCTGGCGAGGATCCATTCAGTAAAAAAGGACTTTACCTTGCGGCAATAGGTTTGGAACTCCGGCATCCAATAGATAAAACTCTTCTAAAATTAAAAGTAGAAATCCCTTCAAAATTCAGCAGGGCAATTAGTTAGCTCATAAACAAGCCTTTCTTAACAAAAATTTACGAAAGCAATTTCGATGCCAAAGCTGCAATAGCATGCTTTTTGCTTATTTTTGTAGAAAGTGCAATTTATTACCTATGCTAAAGCAGCAATTAAATTTTAAATTATCCCAAAAGCTCTCTCCTCAACAAATCCAGTTGATGAAGCTTATCCAGTTACCCACGCAGGCTTTCGAGCAGCGTATAAAACAGGAACTGGAAGAAAATCCTGCGTTGGAAGATGGGAAAGAAGATTTGGATGCCGAGTTTGATGATGAATTTTCTAACGATGAATATGATAATGACGATTATGATAATGACACTATAGATGCCGATATTAATGTAGATGATTATCTAAGTGACGATGAAATTCCTAATTACAGGCTTCAGGCAAATAACTATAGTGCAGATGATGAAGACAAACATGTGCCTTATGCCTCCGGCACTTCTTTCGCACAACATTTAAAAACACAATTAAGCACATTTAGGTTAACAGAAATTCAACAGGAAATCGCCGATTTTCTCGTGGGCAGTGTAGACGAAAGTGGATATATAAGAAGGACCTTACAGGATATTGTAGATGATCTTGCTTTTACACAGAATGTTTATACCGATGAAGAATCGGTTGAAAAGGTTCTGAAAAAGGTTCAGGAATTAGATCCCGCAGGAGTTGGTGCTCGTTCGCTTCAGGAGTGCTTGTTAATACAGTTGAAGCGCAAGGAAGCAACTAAAGAGGTTTCACTTGCTACAGACCTTCTGGAAAAATCTTTTGACCACTTCAGTAAAAAACATTATACCAAATTACTTGCGAAACATGATATTTCTGAAGATGAACTTAGAGATGCCATAGATGTCATTGAGCATTTAAACCCGAAACCAGGGGGGGCTTTTGCAGGAAACTTAAGAATGGTGGAACATGTAATTCCAGATTTTGCCATTAAAATTGTTGATGGAGAGTTGGAATTAACCTTGAACGGAAGGAATGCTCCAGAAATGCATATTTCGAATGATTATAGCAATATGCTTAAAGGCTATAAAGAGTCTAAAGAAAAAACAAAGTCGCAAAAAGATGCGGTTATGTTTATAAAACAAAAACTGGACTCTGCCAAGTGGTTTATAGACGCTATTAAGCAGCGACAGCAGACTCTAATGGTTACGATGAGCTCCATAATGAATTATCAAAAAGAATACTTTTTGAGTGGGGATGAGCGTAATTTGCGCCCAATGATCCTAAAGGACATTGCCGATGAGATTGGAATGGATGTTTCCACGGTATCCCGTGTTGCAAACAGCAAGTATGTAGATACCCCGTACGGGACTAAATTGATCAAGGAATTCTTTTCTGAATCTATGACGAACGATCAAGGAGAAGAGGTTTCTACCAGGGAGATTAAAAAGATCTTGGAAATATCCATTGAGGAAGAGGATAAGCGCAAGCCGTTAACCGATGATAAACTTGCTAAATTGTTATTGGAAAAAGGATATCCCATAGCTAGAAGGACAGTTGCAAAATATAGAGAACAACTGGATATCCCGGTGGCAAGAATGAGAAAAGAGATTTAATGAAGTTCTTGATTAAAAGTGCTTCTTATATTTTCCATCCTTTATGGATGCCTTTTGCCGGTAGTCTATTTTATTTTCTGGTTACCCCACGATTCTTTCCCTTGCCATTGATTCAAGCTAAATTGCTGGCTATAGCCATTACCACCCTGTTTATTCCTGTGGTCTTTTATTTTCTTCTGAAAAATTTAGGCAAGGCAGATTCAATATTTCTAAAAGATGTAAACCAACGCCGTTGGCCGTTATTTTTTTATAGTTTGCTTATTGGTCTTAACCTCTACCAGATCCTAAACATCTATAATTATCCCGCCTTGTATTACTTTTTTGTGGGCATTTTGTTTTCCATAATCACTGCCCTCTTTCTAGCATGGCTCAAACTGAAAATAAGTTTGCATATGCTAGGCCTTTCCGGGATTTTAATGTTCGTGCTAGCGTTAAGTATTTATTATAGGCTAAACCTAATTTATACCATAGCCTTTTTAATAGCAGCCCTAGGGCTAACTGCAACATCAAGATTGCATTATAAGGCCCACACCTGGCTAGAGTTATTTCTAGGATTTTTTATAGGCTTTTTGCCGCAATTAATCGTGCTTAACTACTGGTTATAGAATATAGAACATCAATCCCAATTTAAAGGTAGATATCCCCACGGGAGTGTTGTTTAGTTGAGCATCCTTAAAGAAAGGATTTAAGCTATAGTACACATGAAAATTAAAGGTATTATAACCAAATGTAAAAGTGGTGCCTAATCGCAACCTTTCCAATTCTGGTACATCTGTTTGAATTACCTGATTGGAACCTTGCCTAAAATTAGATTTAAAATAATAAACATATCCAAGTTTAAAACCAGTATAAATCCTCCAGAACTTATAAGATTGAGGTGTAGAAGTACGCCACCTAAACTCTAAAGGCAATTCCAAGAGTTGTGTAGAAAACCTATTGGTATCATAATCTACCTCAGGATCGCTTAAATTTCTGAAAATAGTATTATTATTTTCATCCTCGCCAATAAACAATTCCTGTCCATACGAATTTAAGGACCAACCCAGTCCCGCACCTATAGCAATATTCCGACGTTTGTTTATAGGAAAATCCCGAATAAAACCAAGATGAAGTCCTCCTGAAAATCCAGATTGTGCAACTGTTTCCGGTAGATCTGTTAATAGGTGGAACGTAAGTCCCACATAAAGTTGATCCTCCCTATAAAGGCTGTCAATTGGTTTAAGAAGGGTATCCCCTACTGCTGTTTGTGAAAATGAAGGTCCCAAAGCAAAAAGGGCAAAAGCAAAAAATAAAAGTCTTTTCATTTTCAAAACGTTGGTTCCCATAATATTCAGAAAGTTAAATATAAAAAAAACATCCCATCTGGTAAATCCAGATGGGACGTTTTATTAACAGTAATGTAACAGTGTTACTAATTCTTAGCTACTTCCCCAATTCGGGTAGTGTAGTTTATTTTAAGTGCTTCTGCTTTTCTTAATTCTTGTTTAATATCAGACACCAATCCCATATTGGTTTCAACATCCACTTTTAAGGCAGTTGTTAAATAAGGAATCAATTCTTCACGTTTAGTCTCTCTTTCTGCGTAGATAAAATTCTGGATATCTTTGATATCTGCAAACTTATCGTTTAACTGAATTCGAGCTTCACTACCAAACTTCTGTTGGTATCTAGGGCTTGGTTTTCCTGCATAAATATACATTACCAATTCCTTTCTATCCAACTTTTCTACTTGGTCTGCAAAGGGTAACTTATTTTCAATCATCAAAGTATTTTGACGCATTACCGTAGCCACCATAAAAAAGAAAAGCAACATAAAAACGATATCTGGCAATGAAGCCGTGTTTACCGCTGGTAATTCACCACTCTTTTTCTTTTTAAATTTAGACATAATTAGATTGAATTAAAATTTTATACTAATCTAAGAGCTTTTTGGCTCTGCTTCAGATAACAACTGAGGATACATTTCCTTTACTTGATCTATCTGCTTTTCCATTTTATCCTTATTACCTCTATAATTAGGATCATTGTATCTAGCTTCCATCTCAGTATAATCCATACCGAACAATCTCTGTGATTCCCTGTTTCTCAATTCATTATAAGCTGCAACCAGTTCGTTTTGCACAGAAATATAAGTTCTGTATTCAGTTTGACGATCATTTACCAATGAGATAATAGCTTTCTTTGGGTTATCTGATGATTGTGGATCTCTAGCTCCTTTACAGTAACTACATCCATCTTCACCAGCTCCTCCACCGTTATCCAGAAAATCCATGGCAGCCTTACGTAGTTCGCTAAGTTGCATAACTTGATCTTCTACCAATAAATCATTGTTTCTGTTAACAATTACAGTAAAGATGTTTTTTTGCTTAATAACTGGCGGCTCAACGTTCTCATCTTGAATAGGGGGCAATTTACGGCTGATTCCCCTATCGTTCTCCATTGTTGTGGTTACCAGGAAAAAAATCAATAGCAAGAATGCTATATCGGCCATAGAGCCGGCATTTATTTCTGGTGCTGATCTTTTAGCCATAATTTATTTTATTAATTTTCTTATTCCGGAAAGTACCATAGCTCCAACCGCTATTGCTGTTAGAATATAGAATACCACTAATCCGGTACCAACCCAATGGTCTGCACTGGCAGATAAAGTATCACCATCTTTGAGTTGAACTTCATTACCATCGGTTAAAACGTATGCTATAACTATAACAAGTACAAATGCTCCTACTGAAATTAGTGTGTTCTTCACGTTTCCGGAGAACAATCCCTTAATCACGAAGAAACCTACTATTAATATACAAACAGCCAGTACAAAATAGGCAACCCACATCATAGGATCAAGTAAACTTTGCTGTTCGGCAGCTGAGGCCACAATAGCATCATCACCAGCTATAATAATTCTACCCACAAGGATAAGACCTATTACACCAATAACAAGTGCTAAATATTTTAAAACTTTGTGTATGGTCATGATTTATTATTTCTTAGATTCTTTTTTTGTTTTTGTAATCAACTAACATATCGATCAATAAGATAGACGCATCTTCCATATCATTTACAATACTATCGATCTTAGCGATGATGTAATTATAAAAAATTTGAAGAATAATCGCTACGATCAAACCAAATACAGTTGTAAGAAGTGCTACTTTAATACCACCTGCTACCAATGAAGGTTGCATATCCCCTGCTGCTTCAATTTTATCGAATGCTTGGATCATCCCAATTACCGTACCCATGAATCCTAACATAGGAGCCAAGGCGATAAATAAAGATACCCAAGAAACATTCTTCTCTAGTTGTCCCATTTGCACACCACCGTAAGCAACAACCGCTTTTTCAGCAGCTTCAATACTTTCGTCTGCACGATCCAAACCTTGGTAATATATAGAGGCAACCGGCCCACTTGTATTTCTACAAACTTCTTTAGCAGCTTCTACCCCACCATTGTTTAATGCATCTTCAACATCCTGAGCTAATTTCTTAGTGTTTGTTGTAGATAAGTTTAAAAAGATAATTCTCTCGATGGCAATGGCCAAACCTAGAATTAAACATAAAAGAACGATCCCCATAAATCCGGCACCACCTTCTATAAAACGTTTTTTAAGTTTTTGATGAAAACCTAAATCTTCCTCTTGTGTGTCGAGGCCTGCTTCGTCATCCTGAACAATCGTCTGGATGTTATCAGGTAAGATGTTTACATTAATTGTCGCATTAGCTTGTGCGGCTCCAAATAACATAATCGAAGCGATTACCAAAGTTGAAAATAATCTTTTCATTACTGTTTGTCTTAAATTAATTAGTTAAAAGGTTAAAGATATAAAAATAAATATTTAATAAAAATAAATTGCAGAGAGGAAGGGATTCGAACCCTCGATACGCTTGTGGCGTATACACACTTTCCAGGCGTGCGCCTTCGACCACTCGGCCACCTCTCTAAATAGCTTATTTTAATTAGTGCGCCAAGTAACAAAAAAAAAAGATTACCATCAAAATAAGAATCGTTAATATTTATAACATTTCACCACGCAGGGAAGTCTCAAAAATGGTTTTGAATACTTTAGGTGATAATTCTTTACCCAAAAGGTACATTAATTTTGCGATTGCAGCTTCTGTTGTAATGTCTTTCCCAGACACTACCCCTATTTTTTTTAATTGCGTACTTGTCTCGTAATTACCCATAGCCACACTGCCCGCAACACATTGGGTCACATTAACGACCATTAAACCATCAGAAATATGCTTTCTTAATAAATTAATAAACCAAGCGTCTGTGGGTGCATTTCCGCTTCCGAATGTTTCCAACACCACCCCCCGAAGATTTTTCTTGGCCAAAATATGTGCGACAGTGCTTTCGGTTATTCCTGGAAACATTTTCAAAATAAGCACTTCCGAGTTAAATTCTTTATGCAGTTTTATCTTTTTTCTTCTGTTTGTAACCCAAAGAGCTGAATGATTTACCGATAAATATACCCCAGACTCTGCAAGTGGAGGATAATTTGAAGATGCAAATGCCTGAAAATGCTCTGCATTTATTTTTGTGGTTCTATTGCCCCTGTACAATTTATATTCAAAATAAAGGCAAACTTCAGAAATTACGGGCCGCCCTTGTTTTTGTAAACCGGCAATTTGAATACTGGTGATTAGATTTTCCTTTGCATCGGTCCTAAGATCTCCAATTGGCAATTGTGAACCCGTAAAAATGATGGGTTTTGTAAGGTTCTCGAACATAAAACTTAAGGCCGAAGCAGTGTACGACATGGTATCACTACCGTGCAACACCACGAACCCATCATACTCTTCGTATTTTTCTTCAATGATCTCTGCAATCTGAAGCCAGTTTACCGGGTTCATGTTAGAAGAATCTATTGGTTTCTTAAAACTTACAGTATCTATGGAATGTTCCAAAAGTTTAAGCTCAGGAATGTTTTGAAGTAAGTCACTAAAATTAAAGGCCTTTAAGGCCCCGGTTTCAAAATCTTTGATCATACCAATGGTTCCCCCGGTATAGATCAATAAAATATTAGATTTTGTTTTCATTTAAAACTTCATGGTTTATCACTGGGTTGGCATACATTAGAAGGTAACTATTTACTTCCAGGGCATTTTTAAAATCCACCCTTCGGGTTAATCTCCTTTCAAACTGCCTTTTTTCCTTATCGGTATACCGACCAGCGTGTGTTTCAGAATTGTTCAACAAGTCGCAGGCAATATAATTTGCAGGCCAAAGTTTGTAGTTTTTATAGATCTTAGAATCAATAGCGCCAGCAATAGCTTGTAATTGATCGTTCACGGAATGCTCTGTCTTCTCTAATTCCTCAAACCAGTTCTCATCGAGCATGTCTCCAGCGGTGATATGTATTCTCCCCTTATTTCCTAGTGCACCTTTGAGAATAGAATTAAAATCCTCGTGAGCAGACTTTTTATAAACTTCCTCTTTTCTCTTGGCCATCAACTCTGGCATTTTAAGAACATCTGTAGGATCGAACTCATAAGAAATAGAAACTGGAACAATTTTGATTTTTGAAAAATATTCAGAAATACTCATGTCTCCCTTGGCCATAGCCAGCATTTTGAGGACTCCTTGTTGTGTAACATCATTACCATCCTTGGTTCGCCCTTCTCGCTGTGCCATCCAAACAGATCTCTTCTCTTCCAGCAATAAATGCCGAATATATTCTGAAAGGTTTTGAGAACTGCGAAGCATTTCCCTGGGAGTAAGTCCGCGTTGCACCAAAAAATTCCTATTTAGCCTGGATAACAGCAACAAAAATGGTTTTTGAACTAGATTATCCCCAATTGCCGAAGCCGTCATCACCAAATCCTGCTCATATAATGCACAATTTATAAGACTGGTATCCAATATGATATCCCTATGATTGGAAATAAACATATAGGATTCATCTTTTTTAAGTTTTTCAAAACCGCTATAAGAAAGGCCTTCAGAACTTTTTTCCAATACCTTTTTTACGGAATTATAAATAACTTTTCCTTGAAAATCGTAGATCGAATGGCAATCGTTTAATATTTGTTTAATCTCATCGAATGATTTCTCCGGGAAAGTAAATTGAAGCAACGTCTTGATCATTGGGTGATTCGCGTACTTGTTTAAAGCCGGTTGCACCTCATTATCATTATAAAACCTTATTTCTTCGAAGTTTGCCACGTACATTTTTTGGTTAGCTTCACAAATGAACAAAATAATATGTTAATTCCCCACATTACACACCAAATATATCTTTGGAGTTTTTGGTGGTGATAGCAGCAACCTCCTCTAAACAGAGTCCGTAAAGGGTTGCAACTTTCTGGGCGATTATCTCTATGTGGGCACTTTCATTTCTTTTTCCCCTAAATGGTGCAGGGGCCAAATAAGGAGCATCGGTCTCCAAAACTATATGTTCCATAGGAATTTCAGCTAAAAATTTATCCAAACCTCCATTTTTAAACGTAACCACACCACCAATCCCCAGTTTCATATTATAAGAAAGTGCCTTTAAAGCCTGCTCCTTATTTCCCGTAAAACAGTGAAAAATCCCGAAAAGATGATCGTCCTTCTCAGACTCCAACACTTCAAAAACCTCATCGAATGCATCCCTGCAATGTATAACTATTGGCAGGTTCTTGGATTTGGCCAATTGGATTTGGTGCTTAAAGGCTGTTTGCTGCTCCTTAAGCAAGGTTTTGTCCCAATAAAGATCTATCCCAATTTCACCAACGGCGTAAAAATCCCTTTTGTTAAATTGCTCCTCTATAAATTGCAGTTCCTCTTCAAAATTACTTTTTACCGATGTTGGGTGCAAGCCCATCATCAAAAAAACATTCTCGGGAAATTGAGCTTCCAGCTCATACATGGCTATGGTATGCGAAGAATCTATAGCCGGAATAAAAAAGCGACTGATTCCTTTTTTGATAGCCTTTTCGATAACTTCTTTTCTATCGGCATCAAACTCCTTGCTATATAAATGCGTGTGGGTATCGGTTAACATCATAAAGGCAAAAATAATTTATTTTGAAGACCTATCTTTGCGAAAAGATAAAGAATGTCGTCCCTTAGAAAACTGCTTGACAATAAAGGTTATCATCGCATCAAATTAAAATATACCGAAACCAATCATTTTGAGCTGGTCGCAAAAATAAATGAAATTGAGGGCAATTTTATTCTGGATACAGGCGCGTCCAGTACCTGTGTTGGTTTTGACGCGGCAGCTCATTTTAAATTATTGGGTGAAGAAAGCAAGATTAGGGCCGCGGGAGCTGGCGCCACCAATATGCTAACCCAAATAGCCTCTAAGAACCGTATAGAAATTGAAGGCTGGAAAACCAAAAAATTAGATCTGGTGTTATTTGACCTAACCCATGTAAATGAAGCTCTTGTAAACCATAAAGCCGAAAAAGTACATGGTATACTTGGTGCAGATATCCTAAAAAAAGGAAAAGCAATAATAGATTATAAAAATAAAGCGCTTTATTTAAAATAACTTGAAAATGGGGAAAAACCCCCATTAAATCATCTTGTTTTTCCTTTTATATTTGGATTATAAGGTAAAGGTTATGAAAATTTTAGATAATAAAAAATCGGCTTCGAGTATAGGTGTTTTATTTTTGACCATTGCGGTTATTGCAGTGCTCCTCTTAAATATCCTTACACTAATAGCTTTATTTTAATTGATATATAACAAGAAAAAGGGTGACAATTAAAATTGTCACCCTTTTTTAATGAATATTCTTCCTGAACTATAGTTCCAATGCTCTTTTCACATCGTTATCCATCAATAATTCTTCCGGACTCTCTAAAGCTTCTTTAACAGCAACCAAGAAACCAACAGACTCTCTTCCATCAATCACCCTGTGATCGTAAGAAAGCGCAACAAACATGACAGGTCTAATTTCCACGTGACCATCTATTGCCACTGGTCTTTCCACAATGTTGTGCATTCCCAAAATCCCGCTTTGAGGTGGATTTATAATTGGCGTAGATAACATGGATCCAAAAACACCACCATTGGAAATAGTAAAGGTTCCACCCGTCATTTCATCCACAGTGATCTTACCATCCCTAGCGCGAATTGCAAGACGCTTCACTTCCTCTTCTACTCCCCTAAAACCAAGGTTTTCTACATTGCGCATTACAGGAACCATTAATCCTTTAGGACCGGATACTGCAATACTGATGTCTTTGTAATCGTATTTTATTTGGTAATCTCCATCTAACATAGAGTTTACGTCTGGATATAATTCCAGGGCACGAACAACGGCAAGGGTAAAGAAGGACATAAATCCTAAGCCTACTCCATGCTTCTCCTTGAATTCTTCTTTGTATTGTTTACGTAACGAGAAAATAGCCGACATATCTACCTCATTAAAAGTAGTAAGCATGGCTGTTTCATTTTTAGCTTTCACCAAACGTTCCGCCACTTTACGACGTAACATGGACATTTTTTTACGCTCTTCTCCTCTTTTCCCAGTTCCCGGAGTTCCCATAGAAGCTTTTGCTTGTACAGCATCTTCTTTGGTGATTCTTCCATCACGTCCAGATCCAGAAACAGATTTAGAATCTATTCCCTTTTCATCCAAAATCTTCTTGGCAGAAGGGGACGGGGTTCCGGTAGCATACGTTTTATCTTGTTGCTGAGATGGAGTTGAAGGTTTGGAAGGAGTTTGGGTTAAGGCTTCCTCTTTCTCGCTATTAGCTTTTGTGGGCGCTTCTTCTCTTTGTTCTTTTACTTCCTTTTCTGCAGATTCATCTTTTGAATCATCTTGAGGTTCCTCTTTAGCTTCATCATTGCGTTTGGCTTCCTTTTTATCACCACCCCCTGGTTTTGGGGCATCTGTATCTATAAGGCACACCACTGCACCAACAGCAACGGCATCGCCTTCTTCCGCTTTCAGGGTAATTATTCCGCTTGCCTCAGCAGGAAGTTCTAAGGTTGCCTTATCGCTATCTACTTCAGCAATAGGCTGGTCTTTTTCAACATAATCTCCATCTTCTACCAGCCATTGAGCTATTTCAACCTCTGTAATAGATTCTCCCGGAGAAGGAACTTTCATTTCTAAAGCCATGATCTTTTGTTTTATTTTTTTAAAACTTACTTATTACTAAGAAAGGGTGTTAAATTTATTGGTATTTGATTACACCATTGTTTTATCAAATACGCTTTCAATTACTTTTTCGTGTCGTTTTTTAAACCTTACTGAACTACCGGCTGCCGGAGATCCGTAGAACTTTCTACTGCAAACCCTAAAGCTTTTTGCTGCATCAAAATGCAACAATAAATAACTATATGCCCCCATATTTCTTGGTTCTTCCTGGGCCCAGACAATATCATCGGCATTCTTATATTTAGCCATTACTTCATTTATCCTTTTTTCAGGTAAAGGGAATAATTGCTCTACACGAACCAGCGCGATATCCTCCCTCTTGTTATCTTCTTGATGCCTTAAAAGGTCGTAGTAGAATTTACCGGTACAAAATACCAAAGATTTTACTTTATCAACCTTGGCTGTAGCATCGTCTATCACTGTTTGGAAAGTACCACTTGCAAATTCTTCTTTGGTGGACAACACTTTTGGATGCCTAAGCAAACTCTTTGGGGTAAATACTATTAGAGGTTTTCTGTAATTCACTTTCATTTGCCTCCTCAACAAATGGTACATATTTGCAGGAGTCGTTACGTCGGCAACAAACATATTATCTGTAGCACAAAGTTGTAAAAAACGTTCCATTCTTCCTGAAGAATGTTCTGCTCCTTGACCTTCATATCCATGCGGCAGTAACATTACCAAGCCATTTTGTAATTTCCACTTATCTTCTGCGGCAGAAATATACTGATCTATCATGATTTGTGCACCATTCACAAAATCCCCAAACTGGGCTTCCCAAATGGTGAGTGTATCTGGACTCGCCATGGCGTACCCATAATCGAATCCTACCACACCATATTCTGACAATAAGGAATTGTAAATACTAAAATCCCCTTTTCTGTCTGGAATATTATTGTGCAGAATGATCTCCTCTTCACTTTCTTCGACTTTAACCACTGCGTGACGGTGAGAAAAAGTGCCTCTTTCTATATCTTGCCCACTCATTCGTACGCTATATCCTTCGGTCATCAAAGTTCCATAAGCAAGCAGTTCTGCCATGGCCCAATCCAATTGATTGGTTTCAAAATACATTTTTTCACGAGCCTCTATAAGCTTTGCGATCTTTCTAAGGAATTTCTTGTCCTCTGGAAGTTTCGTGATTATTTTAGCAACCTTATCGAGTATCTTTATATCTATAGTAGTATCTACAGGAGCCATCATCGTGTCTTCCTGCACATTCTCGAATCCCTCCCATTCATCTTGCATGAAAGGGGTGATCCTTGTAGTGTCTTCTTTACGGGAATCTACTAGTTCTTCTTCTAAATTTGCTTTATATTCTTCTTCTAGTTTCTTTACATGACCCTCTTCAATTACCCCACTTTTGATCAATTTTTCAGCATAAATATCCCGTGGGTTTTGGTGCTTTGCAATTGCTTTATATAATTTAGGCTGAGTAAATCTTGGCTCATCTCCTTCATTATGCCCATATTTTCTATATCCCAATAGATCTATAAAGACATCCCTTTTGAATTGCATTCTAAAATCTAAAGCAAATAAAATTGCATGCACAACCGCTTCTGCATCATCGGCATTTACGTGAAGTACAGGTGAAAGGGTCGCTTTTCCCACATCTGTACAATAAGTAGAAGAACGTCCATCTAAATAATTGGTAGTAAATCCAATTTGATTGTTCACAACAATATGAATAGTTCCACCAGTTTTGTAGCCTTCCAATTGCGCCATCTGCACCAGCTCGTATACCAAACCTTGGCCTGCAATTGCTGCATCCCCATGTACAATTATGGGTAAAACCTTAGAAAAATCGTCTTTAAAATGCCTATCCTGTTTTGCTCTGGAAATTCCTTCTACAACCGCCCCTACGGTCTCTAAGTGAGATGGGTTGGGAGCAATGTTTATGTTTATCCCGTTACCACTTTCAGTAGTCCTACAACTGGTCCAGCCCAAATGATATTTTACATCTCCATCAAAAATATCTTGTTCGTAATCCTTGCCATCAAATTCACTAAAGATGTCTTTTGCACTTTTCCCGAAGATATTGGT
The DNA here is from genome assembly GCF_007827275.1 of Gillisia sp. Hel_I_86. Classification (NCBI taxonomy): domain Bacteria; kingdom Pseudomonadati; phylum Bacteroidota; class Flavobacteriia; order Flavobacteriales; family Flavobacteriaceae; genus Gillisia; species Gillisia sp. Hel_I_86. The sequence continues at coordinate 991,987 of NZ_VISE01000001.1, forward strand.
AAGTGTATTCAATCTTCCCCGGTGAGCCATTCCCATTACAAAATCTTTTACACCAAGACTTGCAGCTTTTTCTATAAGGATATCCAATGCTGGAATTAAACTCTCGTTCCCTTCTAAAGAAAATCTTTTTTGCCCCACATATTTGGTATGCAAAAAGCTTTCAAAAGAAACAGCCTTATTTAATTTGGCAAGGATATTCTTTTTTTCGGCGTCATTAAAATTAGGCTGATTATCGTTGATATTAAGTTTTTTCTGAATCCAATCGATCTCCTCAGGCTTTCGGATATACATATATTCCACTCCGATAGATTGGCAATAAATCGTTTCCAAATGCCCAACGATATCTTTTAGCGTTGTGGTCCCAATTCCTATAATTTCCCCTGCACTAAATGTTTTCTCTAGATCTTCTGAAGTCAATCCGAAATTCTCTAACGCTAAAGTAGGTACATATTGCCTACGTTCCCTTACTGGATTTGTTCTAGTAAACAAATGCCCTCGAGTTCTATAACCGTCTATTAATCGGATTACCTGAAACTCTTTTCTTATATTTTCCGGGACTTCGGCTAGCGCGAACTCTTGTGGTGCAACACCATTTTCCTGATGTGCTTCTTGAGAAAGTTTTCCATCTTGCTCCATTCCAAAGTCGAAACCTTGAAAGAAAGCTCTCCAACTAGGTTCTACGCTATCTGGATTTTGTAAATACTGATCGTAAAGATTTGCGAAGTAAGCTGTAGGTGCAGCGTTTAGAAATGAAAATTTGTCCATAGGTGGAAACTAATGTTTCTTTTATATTAAACAAAGCGAAAATACAAATTTTAGAATTTATAGCTTATAGAAATCCTTATATTTATCCCTCATCTTATAAGAAATTTAACATGTTTAAAAAAAAACTGCTCCTTAATTATTTAGCCTTTTATTGTCTTTTTACCGGTCTTCTTGGTGTTAATAACCTTTTAGCACAAGAAAATGGAGCTGCACAATATTTGGAGAATGATTTTTGGGATTCGGTTAGGTTTGGCGGTAGCTTGGGATTGAGTTTTGGCAACAAGCAATTTACAGGAATCATTGCTCCATCGGCAGTTTACGATTTTAATGAAATTGTTTCGGCAGGAGTAGGATTGAATGCAGCATACGCCAAACAAGGCCAATCCAAGGCAACCAGCCTTGGGGGAAGTGTCTTGGCGCTAATAAGGCCTCTTAGGTTTATTCAACTTTCAGCAGAATTCCAGGAATTGAATATTCACAGGAAATATGAACTGATTGGCTTGGACTTAGAAGAGAGATATTGGGTGCCCGCGCTTTGGGCAGGAATTGGGTACAACACAGGAAATGTTGTCGCCGGCGTACGCTATGATCTTTTGTACGATGAAAACAAAAGCTTCTATAGCAATGCTTTTATGCCATTTGTTAGTGTATATTTTTAAACCTCACGCTCCATTAGGGAAGAGCCAAACTGCCTTAACAATGCTTTTTTGTTCTTTGGCAAATCCATTTTATCTAGAATCCCAAAGGCTTGGTTTGTATATTTTGAGATTTCTTTTCTCGTAAGTTCTGCAGCACCACTTTCTTCAAAAATAATTTTTACAGCCTCTATCTTTCCACTGGCATCCATAGGATTAATGGAGTAAAGATCTTCTAGGTTATTAACATCTAATTTTCCCGAGTGCTCTAATGCCTTTAGGTACAAAAATGTCTTTTTGTTTTCTATAATATCCCCCCCCGGTTGTTTTCCAAAAGTTTCTGGATCTCCAAAGGCATCCAAGTAATCGTCTTGTAACTGGAATGCAATGCCCAACAATCTACCGTATTGATATACCGCTTTTTTGCACTCTTCAGTAGTTTCGGCTATGATAGCGCCCATTTGCAAGGAAGCGCCCACCAAAACAGCCGTCTTATATTCTATCATTTTAAGATAATCCTCAATCTCTACATCATCCCTACTCTCAAAATCTATATCGTATTGCTGCCCTTCACAAACCTGGATTGCCGTTTGTGTAAACAATTGCGCCAGTTCCTTAAAAATCGTGCCATCATAATTTTCGAATAATTGATAGGCATTTATAAGCATGGCATCCCCAGAAAGTATCCCGGTGTTTAAATCCCATTTTTCGTGTACCGTAGCTTCCCCCCTCCTTAATGGAGCATCATCCATAATATCGTCATGCACCAAGGAAAAATTATGAAACACCTCTATGGCCAATGCCGCATCCAAGGCTTTTTCAAAAGGGGTGTCAAATATCTCAGCACTCATGAGCACAAGAACGGGGCGCAATCTCTTTCCTCCAAGACTCAATATATAAGTAATAGGTTCGTAAAGATTTTTAGGTTCTCTAGTCTCTACTTTTGCATTTAAATACTCAATAAAAGCTTCTCTATATTCAGAAATAGTGTGCATTCGCAAAATTTTTGGCTAAAATACCATAATTGAAAATATATTCTAATCTTAAGGAAGTTTAATATAAATATTCATTGACGTCTGGTTAAAGATTACAGACCGCTTTGCTCAAAGAAACAAGAACAAAGACTTGATTTTAACTTTGTGAAAATGAATGTTTTGATTTGTATTGATTTTTCAATCAGAAAAAATAATTATGTGCCGATAGCAAGACCCAGCTATTGAAAACAATCTAAATATACGTCGTTTCTAAGATCACCGAAATCTAGGATTTTTACCTTACACAACTGATAAATATTGAGTTTACTCCGAAAACTCAAGTTAAACAGGTAATGAGTAAAAAAGTCAATAATTCTGGATTTTGCCATTTTGCATACGGCTATTGAGCAAGGTTTGGAGGGTTTTTAAATTTTGACTTTTTGTGTTTCTAAAATTAAAGCTGCTTTTCGTAGGGGACTCAATATTAAACTTTGGAAACTTTTTTTGTTTTTAAAGTTTCCTTGCTGTACTTTTGCCGAAATTTATAATTAGCGTGAGAGAGAAAATTTTACATAAAGCTGTGGAGCTATTTTTAAACTTCGGATTTAAAAGTGTAACGATGGATGATATTGCCTCAGAAATGGGGATCTCAAAAAAGACCATCTATGCCCACTTTTCTACCAAAACAAAATTAGTGGAAGCAGCTTCACTTCATATTTTTGATATTATTTCAACCGGTATCAATTGCATTAGTGCCAAAAAGCTAAATGTGATAGAAGAGACTTTCGAAATAAAGGACTTTGCGATGCAGCATTTAAATAATGAACGCTCGTCGCCACAATATCAACTAAACAAATATTACCCTAAGACAGCTGCGTTACTAAAGAAAAAACAATATGAAATTATGCAGAGCTGTGTGGTGGATAATTTAAACAGGGGGATAGAAACCGGAATTTACCGAAAGGACATCCCCGTTTCATTTATCTCTAAGATCTATTTTATAGGGATTACGGGAATCAAGGATAATGATATTTTCCCACCTGAAGAAATTAGCACTCCTGAGTTAATGCAGAATTATCTTGAATATCATTTACGCGCCATAGTAACAGATAAGGGAATAAAAACACTCAATCAATTCATCAAAAAAATACCTGAAAACAAGTAATGAAAAAGATTATCCTAACCCTCTTTCTTGCGTTCCCTGTCCTTATATACGCACAGGATGTAGACACCAATCCCGTACAAACCTATACACTGGAAGAAGCCGTTGCGTATGGATTGGAAAATAGCTATAATTCAGAAATTGCTAGCAAGGATGTTGCAATTGCATTGAAACAAAAGTGGGAAATTATTGCTCAGGGCCTACCACAAATAAGTGGCAATGCAGAATATAGGAACAACATAAAACTGCCTGTCACAATTTTACCTGGTGAGATTGCTGGTGGAGATCCAGGAACATTTGTGCCCGTTACTTTTGGAACCAAGCAAAATTTAACTGCTACAGCAATCTGGAATCAGTTGATATTTGACGGCTCCTATATAGTAGGAGTGCAATCTGCAAAAACCTTGTTGAAAATTTCGGAAAACGCCAAGGTAAAAACGGACCTGGAGGTAAAACAAACCATTACCGATGCTTACGGGAATGTATTGCTGGCAAGGGAAAGCGTGGAAATTTCCAAAAGGAACCTTACTTCCATTCAGAAAAATTATAACGACACGAAAGTCACTTACGAGAATGGTCTTATTGAAGAAGAGTCTGTAGAGCAGCTGGAAATCACTTTACTTGGTGTGGAAACCAGTTTGAACAATGCGCAACGCTTGGAAGTGATTGCCTACGACATACTAAAATTAAGTATGGGAATCCCGGTGGAAAATTCTATAGTTGCGGTGGACAACCTAGAACAATTGAGTACCGATAATTTTGACTTGCAATTGCTGAACAAAGAAATTCCGGTAGAAGAAAATATAGATTATAGATTGGCAGAAGATCAAAGCAACCAGGCAGAGATCTTGGTGAAACTTGAAAAAAGCAAGGCCTTGCCCACTTTGAGTGCTTTTCTAAATTACGGGACACAAGGGAACAGCGAGAGTTTTAGTTTTTTCAATAACAATCAAATCTATTACGATCAATCTGTGTTGGGCCTTAGCCTAAATGTGCCAATTTTTAGTAGTGGCTCAAGAAGTGCCAAAACCGCACAAAAGCAAATTCAATTTGAGCAATCTTTACTGCAATTGGAATTCACTAAAAATCAGGTGGAATTGGAAATTCAATCGGCTAAAAACGATTATGAATTTAGCTTGGAGAACTATGCCAACAAAGGTAAAAGTTTGGATCTCGCCGAACGCATAGAAAATAAAAATCAGGTTAAATTTTTAGAAGGATTGTCTTCCAGTTTCGAATTAAACGACGCACAACAACAATTATATAGGGCACAGCAGGAATATTTACAAGCTATGTTGGAAGTAATCACCACCAAAACAGAACTGGAAAATCTACTGGACACCACAAAATATTCAAAAGAAAATTAAAAAACCCTCCAATTTTAAGAACATGAAAAAGTTATTATATATATCAGCATTAAGTTTTTTACTCGCTTCCTGTGCAAACAAAAACGAATCTGTGGATTCTTTAATTAGCAACGGGGACCTTACCGCCATAAAAGCAAAAAAAACCGAATTGAACAACCAGCAGAAAAGTTTAAGGTTGGATTTGGAAAAGCTCAATGAATACATCCAGTCTAAAGAAAAAGACGAATTGCCGGTGTTGGTTACTACACGAACCCTTAACGATACCCTGTTTAAACATTTTGTAGAAGTTCAGGGAAATGTAGAAACAGATCAAAACATTATTTTATACCCAAATTATTCTGGGGTCTTAACCAATATCTACGTTAAACCTGGGCAAAAAGTTACCAAAGGACAGCGCTTGGCGACTATAGATGATGCCGGTCTTTCCAGCCAATTGGCACAACAAGAAACCCAAACTTCCCTGGCCGAGACAACCTTTGAGCGGCAGGAGCGATTATGGAATCAGAAGATTGGATCCGAGATCCAGTACCTAGAGGCAAAATCCAATTTCGAATCTTTAAAGAATGCTTCCAACCAACTAAGATCTCAATTGGCAAGAACAGTAATTACCGCCCCTTTTAGCGGAGTTGTGGACAATGTGATCGCAGATCAAGGGCAAGTTGTAAATCAAGGACAAACAGAAGTGATTAGATTGGTAAATCTGGATAACATGTATGTGAAAGCTTCAATCCCCGAAAATTATACGAAAAGCATTAAAAAAGGAACAGAAGTCATGGTGAACCTCTCTTCTATAGGCCAGGATTATAAAGGAATTGTTAGACAGGTGGGAAATTATATTAATCCGGACAACAGGACCTTTGATGTGCAAATTGAAATTCCCAATAAGGATGGTTTTGTAAAACCAAACCTTATAGCAACGGTCAAGGTAAACGACTATACCAGTGAAAACACCATTACAATTCCAGAAAACATACTTCAGGAAAATTCCAACGGGGAAAGCATCGCATACATTTATGAAGCAATAAACGACAGCGTTGGGATTGCTAAAAAGGCAATATTGGAATTGGGTTCCATTTATCAAAATAATATCGAGGTAAAAAGCGGATTAAGTGCTGGCGATATCATTATCCTAGAAGGCGCAAAAAGCATACGGGATGGGCAACGGGTAACTGCAATTAACTAAGAAAGAACGTTATTATGAGTAAGAATCCGTATAAAGAATTTAGCATTTCTTCTTGGGCGATAGATAACAAAATGACCGTGTATGTTATCATTGGTATCATTTTATTTTTAGGTATTTTCTCCTATTACAGCATGCCAAGGGAAGCTTTTCCAGAAATCGTGGAAACCAAGATCTATGTGAGTTCCATAAACCCTGGAAACTCTGCCGAAGATGTGGAGAAATTTATCACCGAACCTTTAGAACAAGAATTCAACAATGTTGCGGGGGTAAAGGAAATAACTTCTACCACGCTTCAAGATTATTCCATGATAATTGTGGAATTTGAAGAAGATATGGAAATTCCCTTCGCCAAACAATTGGTAAAAGATAAGGTAGACCAGGTAAAGTCTGAAACCACATGGCCCACACTGGATAATGGAGCCAAGGTAGAGCCAAATGTTTTCGATTTAAACATATCTGAAGAGCAACCTATTTTAAACATCAACCTTACCGGAAACTATCCTGTACAGCAATTAAAGGATTATGCCGAATATCTTCAAGACAAAATAGAGTTATTGCCTCAAATTAAGGAAGCCAGTATTCGTGGCGCCGAAGAAATGGAGGTCGAAATTGCGGTGGATATTTATAAAATGACAGCTTCAGTAGTAAGTTTTAGCGATATCATCAATGCAGTAAGGGGAGAAAACAACACGATTTCGGGAGGAAACGTTATTAGTAATGGAGTGGAAAAAAACATTCGGATCATTGGTGAAATAGACGATCCAAAGGAACTAGAGAATGTGGTGATAAAAAGGGATGGTGGAATCGTTTTTCTAAAAGATATTGCTGATATAAAATTCAAAGAAAAAGAAGCGACCACCTACGCAAGGGAATATGGAACACCAGTGGTGATGTTGGACATTAAAAAGCGTGCCGGTAAAAACATGATTGAAGCCGTAGAGCAAATCAAAGAATTAATTAAAAAGGAGCAAGAGGATTATTTCCCAGAACAATTAAAAATTTCCCTTACGAACGATCAGTCCATTAAGACCCAAAACCAGGTAGACGATTTGGTCAACAACATCATCTTCGGGGTAATTCTCGTGGTCTTGGTATTGATGTTTTTCTTAGGGTTTAGAAATGCACTGTTTGTTGGTTTTGCGATACCGCTATCTATGTTACTGTCCCTATTTGTGCTCTCCTCCTTTGGGTTTACCTTAAACACCATGGTGCTTTTTGGGTTGGTAATGGGTCTGGGAATGCTTGTGGATAATGGAATTGTTGTTGTAGAGAATGTATATACCCTTATGGATCAAGGGATGCCACGAATAAAAGCGGCAAAACAGGGAATGGGGGAAATTGCATGGCCAATTATTGCATCTACCGCGACCACCTTGGCAGCCTTCTTTCCTCTAGGTCTATGGCCCGGGACTATTGGGAAATTCATGATTTACTTCCCAATAACCCTATCGGTAGTATTGGGATCGTCCCTATTTGTAGCATTGATTATTAATGCGATGCTTACTTCCAAGTTCATGAAAACGGAAGAAGAATCTTTAACCAAGAAAAAGCTGATTAGATGGAGTCTAATCCTAACCATAATTGGGGTGGTATTTTTAATAACAGGATTTGCAATAGATTCTGGAGGATTTCGAGGATTGGGGAATTTAATTATCCTTACGGCCATTATGCTTTGGGTTTATAAGTATTTGCTTGCAGGTGCGGTAGACTATTTTCAATTTAAAGCCTTGAAAAAGCTTGAAAACTTTTACGAAAGGACCTTAAAGTTTGCGCTTAGGGGCAGAAAAGCCTATTGGTTCTTTGTGGGCACCTTTGTGTTGTTAATCCTATCCTTTGTACTGGTTGCCTTGGTACAGCCAAAAGTGCTGTTCTTCCCGGAAAATGAACCAAATCAAATTATCACATATCTCGAATATCCCGAAGGAACAGACATTGAAAAAACAAATAAACTCACCAAATTAGTTGAAAACAGGATTTTTGAAGCCATCAGCAAATATGAAGATCCAGATGGCTATAATTATATGGTAGAATCTGCGATTTCCCAGGTCGGTCAAGGTGCAGGAAACCCTCAAACAGATGCAGGACAAGCGAATGAAATGCCTCAAAAAGGAAAAGTCACGCTGTCCATGCGCGACTTTAAACTTAGAAGAGGTATCAAAAGCAGTACGGTTCTGGAAGAAGTTAGGGATGCTGTTAAAGGCTTTCCGGGAGCCTCAATTATTGTAGAAAAAGATGCCGCCGGACCTCCTTCAGGATATCCCGTTAACATCGAGCTAAAGGGCGATAACTACGACGAGATGCTGAAAGAAGCAGAGAACATGAGGGCTCACATAGAAAGCCTTAATCTCGCCGGAATTGAAGCGCTAAAAATCGATGTGAACAAAGCCAAACCAGAGATGGACATCACTGTGAACCGCGAAAAAGCAGGACAGTTGGGGGTCTCTACGGCAGATGTAGGGCAAACTTTAAGGCGTGCCATTTATGGAGAAGAAATTTCCACTTACAAAGACGGTGACGACGATTATGAAATCAATGTGAGGTTTGCAGACAAATTTAGACATGATGAGAACGCCTTGTTCAATCAGCCGGTAACCTTTAGGGACAATAGTGGAAATCTTATTCAGGTCCCTATTTCTTCATTAATAACAAAAAAGAACACTTCTTCTTTTAGTTCTATTAAACGAAAGGATCTTAAACGTGTTATTACGGTATATTCCAACGTACTTGGTGGCTACAATCCAACAGAATTGGTCACAGATTTAAAATCTGAATTGGAAAATTACGAAACCCCACAAAACATTTCATATTCTTTTACAGGGGAACAAGAAGAACAATCAGAAAACATGTCCTTTCTTTTATTGGCATTATTCTATGCCATGGGAGGTATTTTACTGATCCTGGTTGGACAGTTCAACTCGGTTTCCAAACCCATAATCATCTTAATGGCCATTGTTTTAAGTTTGGCGGGGGTATTTATTGGTCTTGTGGTTTTCCAAATGGATTTTGTGATTATCATGACCATGATGGGGATTATTTCCCTGGCAGGAATTGTAGTAAATAACGCTATTGTATTAATAGATTATACTCAAATCCTTATAGATAGAAAGAAATTGGATTTAAAGATTGAAGATGAAGACCTCCTGACCAAAGAACAATATTTTGAAATAATTGTGGAGGGTGGAAGATCGCGTCTAAGACCGGTCCTACTAACGGCCATTACTACGGTCTTAGGACTTATCCCATTGGCAGTAGGGTTTAATATAGATTTCTTCGGATTGTTTACAGATTATGATCCCGCAATTTATATAGGTGGGGATAACGTGATTTTCTGGGGCCCATTAGCATGGACCGTGATCTTCGGATTAATTTTCGCCACTTTCCTCACGCTCATTGTTGTGCCAGTTATGTTCTATTTGGTGAACAGGGCCAAAGTTAGGTTTGCAAATAAAAGAAAACAACGAGCAGATAGAAAAGAGCGGGAAAAAGAAGCACTTTCAACTACCTAATTAATAGCCCTATTATTTCTACAAACCCGAAACCGATTGTTTCGGGTTTTTTTACGATCAAAGAAAAATCCTCTAATTTTGATCTTTACTAATTTTACACTTAAATATTTAAAGAAACCAGCAGTTCTTCTTACTTTTGCAAACCAAAATTCAATAGTGCGTTATGTATAGAAGTCATAGTTGTGGGGAATTAAGAGAAACTCATATAAATCAAGAAGTTACCCTGTCTGGTTGGGTTCAAAAGACCCGAAATAAAGGCTTTATGATCTGGGTAGATCTTAGGGATCGTTATGGGGTAACGCAACTTATTTTTGACGAGGAGCGTACTCCTTTGGAAATGATGGAAAAAGCAGTACAATTGGGTCGCGAATTTGTAATTCAGGTGACCGGAAAAGTGATCGAGCGCGAATCCAAGAATCCGCAACTTCCAACAGGGGGTATTGAAATTTTGGTTACAGGATTGGAAATATTGAATGCTTCCTTAACCCCTCCTTTCACTATTGAAAATGAAACCGACGGTGGCGAGGAACTTCGTATGAAATATCGCTATTTGGACATTCGTAGAAATCCTGTGAAGGAAAATCTAATGTTCCGTCATAAAGTGGGAATGAAGGTGAGAAATTACCTTTCTGAAGAAGGATTTATTGAAGTGGAAACCCCTTATCTTATAAAATCCACTCCAGAAGGAGCTCGGGATTTTGTAGTGCCAAGTAGGATGAACGAAGGTCAGTTTTACGCATTGCCACAATCCCCACAAACCTTTAAGCAATTGTTGATGGTGGGCGGAATGGATAAATATTTCCAGATCGTGAAATGTTTTAGGGATGAAGACCTTAGAGCAGACAGGCAGCCGGAATTTACACAGATTGACTGTGAAATGGCATTTGTGGAGCAAGAAGACATCTTGAATATCTTTGAAGGATTGACCCGCCATTTACTTAAAGAAATCAAAGGGGTGGAAATAGGTGATTTTCCAAGGATGACCTATGCCGACGCTATGAGAAAATATGGAAACGACAAACCGGACATTCGTTTTGGGATGGAGTTTGCAGAATTGAACGAGCTGGCAAAAAACAAAGGGTTCAATGTGTTCGATCAGCAAGAGCTTATTGTTGGAATTGCGGTTCCTGGAGCTGCATCTTATACAAGAAAGCAGATAGATAAACTTATCGAGTGGGTGAAGCGCCCACAAGTTGGTGCCAGCGGCATGGTGTGGGCAAAATACAATGAAGATGGAACTTTAAAATCTTCGGTAGATAAATTTTATTCTGAAGAGGATCTAAAAACCTGGGCAACTGCAACTGGAGCAAATCCCGGAGACCTTATTTTGGTGATGTCTGGAGATGCCAATAAAACCCGGACTCAGCTTAGTGCTTTAAGAATGCAATTAGCTACAGAACTAGACTTGAGAAATCCGAAAGAATTTGCTCCGCTTTGGGTAGTAGATTTCCCTCTTTTAGAATGGGATGAAGAATCCAAAAGGTATCATGCAATGCACCACCCATTTACCTCTCCAAAGCCTGAAGATATCAAGCTTTTAGCTACAGAGCCAGGGAGGGTAAGGGCAAATGCTTATGATTTGGTGATGAACGGAAATGAAATAGGTGGAGGTTCTATTCGTATTCACGATAAAGAAACTCAGGCTAAAATGTTTGATTATCTAGGCTTTACCCCGGAAGAAGCAAAAGCGCAATTTGGATTTTTGATGGACGCATTCCAATATGGCGCACCACCACATGGCGGGATTGCTTTTGGATTTGACAGGTTGGTAGCAATCTTGGGAGGACATGAAACAATTCGGGACTATATCGCTTTCCCAAAGAACAATTCCGGGCGGGATATCATGATAGATGCACCTTCGAAATTGGGTGACGCCCAACTTGGAGAATTGCATTTGCGAGTAACGGAATAGGGCAAGATTCATTTTAAAACAAGGTTGGATACCTTTTAGGATTTTTATTGAGAAAGTATAGAACTCCTAATTGATTTTATCTTGATATATTAGTAATACCATTTTCACTGTTCAATAATTTCAACATCCTAGATGTTCTCACGAGCCAAACCCGGTTTTCAAAAATTTTTGCTTTGGAAGACTAATAATCTTACTCAACATCAATTTATTTTAATTCTAAGCGCCCTCATTGGGTTGGCCAGTGGTTTAGGTGCAGTTTTGATTAAAAACCTGACGCACTTCATTCAGGAATTGTTAGAAGGAAAACTAATTACAAATGTGTATCATGCTTTCTATTTCATTTTTCCAATTATTGGGCTTGCACTTACTCTAGTGATTCTAAAATACGGCTTCCATAAAAAACTTGGTCATGGGATTCCGTCTACTTTATATGCGATTTCCAAACGAAAGGGGCTCATGAAACCTTTCCAGATGTATGGATCCTTGCTTACGGCTCCAATTACCGTGGGCTTTGGAGGATCTGTAGGACTGGAAGGCCCAACAGTTGCCACTGGTGCCTCTTTGGGTTCCAATATCGCTAGGCTGTTTCAAATGAGTCAGACTCATCGCACCCTATTAATTGGTTGTGCCGCTGCAGGAGCCATGTCATCTATCTTTAAAGCCCCCATTGCTGCAATAATTTTTGCTATTGAAGTATTTAGTTTGGACCTTACTTTGGTTTCTATGTTGCCCTTGCTTATCGCTTCGGTTTCCGCAATACTTACCTCCTATTTTTTCTTCGGATCGGATATTATTTTACCGTTTCAGCTAAAAGACAAATTTATTATTTCTGAAGTCCCATTTTATATAATGTTAGGAATTTTAGCTGCAATTTGTTCCATGTATTTTACAAGTATGTATTTCAAAATCAATGAACTATTCAAAAAATTTGGCTCTCCTTTAAAAAGGCTGTTGTTTGGAGGAATAGGCTTAGGAATACTGGTTTATATGATCCCGCCACTTTACGGGGAAGGTTATAATGTGATAAACAACTTATTGCACGAAAACTACCTAAAAGCATTGGGAACCAATTTATTTAACGATTATCTCGAAAATATCTGGATAGTGATCGCTCTTTTGGCCGGACTGGTTATCTTTAAAATTATTGCCACCTCCCTCACCTTTGGAGCTGGTGGGGTTGGAGGTATCTTTGCACCTGTTCTTTTTATGGGAAGTGCCATGGGCCATGTTTTTGCACTATTGGTAAATAACTTGGGGTTCTTAAAAAATCCTATCTCTGTAAGCAGCTTTACATTGGTAGGTATGGCAGGACTAATGGCGGGTGTTTTACATGCTCCTCTTACCGCTATTTTCTTAATAGCAGAACTTACAGGGGGCTATGGCCTTTTTGTGCCTTTAATGATTACGGCAACCATTTCCTATATGATCACAAATCAGTTCCAACCACATTCTGTTTACACCATGGAACTGGCAATGAAAGGGGAACTTTTAACACATGATAAAGATAAAGCCGTACTCACTTTAATGAATATTAGAAGGCTAGTTGAAACTAATTTTATTAAATTGGAAATAGATATGACCTTGGGAGATGTAATACATAAAGGCGTAACCAAATCTTCCAGAAATTTATATCCGGTATTGGATCATAAAGGACATTTTGTAGGCATTATATTATTGGACGATATAAGGCCCATTATGTTCGACAGGGATCTATACGACAAGGTCACCGTTCAGGAGCTTATGCAACAGGCCCCTGAAATTATTGATATCAGAAAAGATGGAATGCAGGATATAATGAAAAAATTCCAGGAAAGTGATGCATGGAATTTACCAGTAATAGAAAATGATACGTATATCGGGTTTGTATCCAAATCTAAATTGCTCACCGCATATAGACAGAAATTAATTGAAGTAACCGTTTAACCAATGAAATTAATTATTAAAATACTGGCGATATCTATCCTAATTGCCATTGGAATTGGCTTCTATTTTAGAATGAACAATGAAATGATCTTAGGGGATAGAATAATAGGAATTGCGGTACTTGCAAGTGCTTTTATCCTGATGCCCATCTTCCTATACGTTCGGTGGAAAGGAAAAAAATTAAGCGATTATACCTTTTCAAAAGAAAACATGGAGAAAATGCGCGATAACCGCAGGAATTAAAAGGGATATAATTAATAATGGTAAAAAATATTCTTAATTGAGCAAAAAGGGTAAATTATATTATGTAAGTTTGTTCTTTATTAATTTTTATTTTATTACAATGGAAGGTACAGTTAAATTTTTCAATGAGTCTAAAGGTTACGGATTCATCACTAACGACGATACAGGAAGAGACATTTTCGTGCACGTTACAGGTCTTAATGGAGAGTCTTTAAATGAAGGCGACAAAGTTGAGTACGTTGAAGAAGAAGGAAGAAAAGGACTAACGGCTGCTCAAGTTCGTTTGATCCACGATTAATATATTTTTTATATTTAATTCGAAGATTTAAAAACCCGTCTGAATTAATTCAGACGGGTTTTTTTGTTTGCTTTATCTTCAGGCTAAAAGGGATTTAATCCTTTAATCCTTCTAACATCGCTTGAGTAAGTTTTTGTAGATCATATGTATGCTTCCAGCCCCAATCTTCCCTTGCAGAAGTGTCATTAATACTACTTGGCCAGGAATCGGCGATCTCTTGTCTAAAGTCTGGATTGTATGTAATTTCAAATTCTGGCAATTCAGCTTTAATAGCTTCTGCAAGCTCTTTAGGCGTAAAACTGATTGCAGATAAATTATAAGAAGATCTTATCTTCACTTTTTCTTTAGGGGCTTCCATAATATCAATAGTCGCTTTAATGGCATCGTCCATAAACATCATTGGCAAAGCGGTATCTTCACTTAGAAAGGAAGTATAATTGCCAGATTTAATCGCTTCATGGAAGATCTCGATGGCATAATCTGTAGTTCCACCACCGGGCAAGGTCTTGTAACTAATGATCCCGGGATATCTGATGCTCCTAACATCTACCCCAAATTTTCTGAAGTAATATTCACACCAGCGCTCTCCGGTTTGCTTACTCATTCCATAAACTGTGGTAGGTTCCATAATGGTGGTCTGTGGAGTGTTTTGTTTTGGAGTACTTGGTCCAAAAACAGCAATACTAGAAGGCCAGAATACTTTGTTAATCTTCTTTTCTTTCGCAAGGTTAAGAACAATAAAAAGAGAATCCATATTTAGATCCCACGCTTTCATTGGCATTTTCTCTCCCGTAGCACTCAACATTGCTGCCATTAAATATACATCAGTGATCTCGTACTTCTCGACTAAGTTCGCAATTCCCTCTTCATCTGTAGCATCCATGATCTCAAAAGGGCCTGATGCCATTAATTCTTTTCCCCCCTTTTTTATATCGCTGGCAACAACATTTTCGTTCCCATAAAGCACTCGCAATTTCAAACTTAGCTCGCTTCCAATCTGTCCTGAAGCCCCAATGATCAATATTCTCTTAGAATTCATTCTTTCTATTTTACTGCGCAAATATATCCAATTCAATAAGGATGAAACAAACTTCTACCTAAAAAAGCAGGTTTCCTCTCACAACTTTATAGCAGCCTTTTTTTGGAAGGCTTTTTCCTTAACTTTGCCTTACAAGATTCGCTTATGAAAACCTTCTTCTGGATATTGATTATAGTTTTAATAGTTGGCTGCAACCAAAAAAAGACAGAAACCACAAATGAGTCAACCAAAAAAGAAGTTCAATTAGCTCTTGCCAAGAAATTGGAAGCTTCAAAAATGGAGGTAACTCTTTTGCCCGAGGCTCAAGAGATCACCAATGAATGGTTGGCTTATATCACTGCTCAAAGTGAGATTGAAAACCTTAAGAATTATACACTGAATGATGTGATTGCTAATGCTGCACCAATAACGGAAATCATGAAATCTTTGCAGGAGACGGTGCCGGCAAGATTAAAATCCAATGCGGTTAGGGCCAGATTGGGAGTGCTCGTAACGAAGTCTAAGATCTTGCAGCAACTCGCCAATAAAAGAACAGTGAATCCTGAAGAAATTTCTAAAACAGCAAAAGAACTGCCTTTAGAGTGGAACAATTTCAAAATTCAGGTAAATGAACTCTTCCTGAAAACCTTAGAGGAATTTGAAGAAGAATTGGATGAAATTGAAAATGAAGAAGAACAACCAACAAACAGGTTGATACCGCCATTGCGAAAAAGACCAATGAACCTTAAGAAAATACGCGACTCTATTTAATTGATATATCTCAAAATTAACTTCTTCAGAAATATGAAAAAATTAGTCCTTCTCCTTTTAATTGCAAATTTTTCATGCAATAACGCCAACTCTCAAAAAGATGAAACATCTTCAGAAAAATCGGAATCTCAAAGGATGGCTCCCGAAAAAAATTCAAAAGAAAAAATAAATACTGCACTAGAGAATTGGCACAATGCAGCTGCCGAAGCTAATTTTGAAGCGTATTTCGGGTTAATGACAAAAGATGGAGTTTTCCTTGGTACCGATGCTACCGAAAACTGGCAACACAAAGAGTTCCGTGAATTCTCCAAGCCTTATTTCGATAAAGGAAAAGCCTGGAGCTTCACAACTTTGGAACGAAATATCTACACAGAAAATAGGAATGATCTGGCTTGGTTCGATGAATTGTTAAGTACGCAAATGGGAATTTGTAGAGGGTCTGGTGTAATGGAAAATGTAGACGGGAATTGGAAAGTGAAACATTATGTGCTTTCTATTGCCATTCCCAATGACAATGTTGCAGAAATTACTGCTTTAAAAAAAGAGACCGATAGTCTTTTAATCGCAAAGTTTCAGTCTGAGAAGTAAGCATTTCAAATAATTACGAGAGGTCGGCAGACAACCACATACGATTTTTATCAATTATTTTATTGATCTTCAAACAGTTAAAATATTTAGTTTTGTCAGTTCGAGCGCAGTCGAGAACTTTTTAGCTTAAAAAGAAGGTTTAGACTTTAGCCTGTATTGAGCGAAGTCGAATTGTGCAACCTGACATCCCTACTACACATTATAATTTTGATATGAACACAACCATTGCCTCTAATAATTATAATTCAAACCCATCTTAATTTTAATGTAAAGGCAGGTTTCGTTTGAGACAATTTTAAATTTTCACCAATATTTAAACCTAGGCCTACTTTTTCCCTAAATAATAAAAATCCAGCGTAAAGAATAACTATTTGCAATCTTCTACTTTTTAGTATTTTAGCTTGGAAATTTTAATTTATCCTTTAAATGAAAAAAATAACAAATGCACTTATTTTATCTGCACTTGCGGCAACGGTAGTAACCAGCTGTAAAAGTGACGATAAAAAAATGGAAGTTAAAGAAGAATCCCATGGGATCAATTTAGCTTTTATGGATACCACCATGAGCCCTAAAGAGGATTTCTTTAGATACGTTAACGGAACATGGGCAGATTCTACCGAAATTCCAGACGATCACACCACTTGGGGCAGTTTTAATGAACTAAGAAAAAACACCGATGAAGATGCGCTTTCTTTATTGGAAAAAGCTTCAAAAGATAAAGACTTAGATGCCAAAAGCGATCAGGCAAAAGCGGTGTTCCTATACGAAAGTATCATGGATACTGTTGCCAGGAACAAAAAAGGAGTGGAACCTTTAACTCCATATTTAGAGAAAATTGCAGCGATCCAGAATAAGCAAGATCTTCAAGCATTTTTAACCGAAATGCAACAATATGGAGGAGCCGGGTTTTTTAGGTTTACCATTCGTGCCGATGCCAAGGACAGCAATGCCAATGCTGCTTACATTTATCCTTCTGGCCTAGGATTGCCAGATAGGGATTATTACGTAGAAAATGATGCTAGCTCGAAAGAAACTCGTGAAAAATACAAAAAACATGTGACCAGAATGTTGCAGTATTTAGGAGATTCTGAAGAAGAAGCTTCTAAAAGTGCTGAAACAATCCTAGCCTTTGAAACTAGTTTGGCTACACCTCAAATGGATAAAGTAGATCGTAGAGATGCGAGAAAGACCTACAATCCAATGGCTATAGCTCAACTACAAAAAGAAGTTTCTGCAATCGATTGGAAAAAATATTTCAATGAAATTGGAGCTTCCAAGGCAGATACCGTAATTGTATCGCAACCAAAATATATGCAAGCTTTACAAAAGACTTTTACTGCAAATAAAGTTGCAGACTGGAAAACTTACTTGCGTTGGAATTTATTGAACGATGCTGCCTCTGCTTTAAGCATGGAAATAGAGCAAGCCAACTGGGACTTTTACAGCAAAACGCTTCAAGGAGCTAAAGAACAACGCGCGCTTAAAGAACGCGCTTTACAAACTGTAAATAGAACTTTGGGGGAAGCTTTGGGAAAACTATATGTTGAGGAGAATTTTCCGCCAGAAGCCAAGAAAAAAGCCCGAGAGATGATCGCTAACATTATAAAAGCTTACGAAGTAAGAATAGACAAGCTTGCTTGGATGAGCGACAGCACTAAAACAAAAGCTAAAGAAAAATTAGCCTCTACCACCATTAAAGTTGGATATCCAGATGAGTGGAAAGATTATAGCGAGTTGGAGATCACGTCTCCAAAAGATGATAAAGGGTCCTACTTCCAGAATATGCTGAATGCAGCTAAATGGAATGTAAAAGAGGATATGGCAAAATTAGGAGAGCCTGTAGATAAAACCGAATGGTTTATGGCACCTCAAATTGTGAATGCGTATTATAACCCTAGCTACAACGAAATTGTATTTCCTGCTGCCATTTTACAACCCCCTTTCTACGATTACAAAGCAGATGCTGCTGTAAATTATGGCGGAATTGGAGCGGTAATAGGTCATGAAATTTCTCACGGATTCGACGATAGCGGATCCCGATTCGATGCAGAAGGAAACCTGAACAACTGGTGGAGCGATAAAGATCTTGAATCTTTCGAAGGCCTGGGCGGGGCTTTGGCTGAACAATACAGTGCTATCGAGGTGCTGGATAGTGTTTACATTAACGGAAAGTTCACTTTGGGCGAGAACATTGGGGATCTAGGTGGTGTAAATGCCGCTTACGACGGACTTCAATTACATTTAAAAGAACATGGAAATCCTGGTGAAATAGACGGCTTTACTCCAGAGCAGCGTTTCTTCCTTTCATGGGCAACCGTTTGGAGAACCAAGATGAGGGATGAAGCTTTAAGAAACAGAATTAAAACCGATCCGCATTCTCCTGGAATGTACCGCGCCTATGTGCCTTTACAGAATATCGATGCTTTTTATGAGGCTTTTGATATTACCGAAGGGGACAAAATGTACGTAAAACCAGAGAACAGGGTAAAGATCTGGTAAGATTTTAAGTTGAAACTACAAAAGGGCCGCAGCAATGTAGGCCCTTTTTCTTTGGCTGCGTCCGCCAAAAAGGCGGTCGGGCTATTCGCTAAAGTCCCAATTGCAAAAGGCAATCGGGAGCTACCGCTGCTATCCCTCGCAGGGTGTATAAGAGCATCAAAGTTGTCGTTTCGAGCATAGTCGGGAAATCTCATGATGTAGAAAAACATTCGATTTATTGTCCTTTCGAAGGAGCTTTTCGCGACTGAGAAATCCCTTCTTCCCAGCAAAAATCGATTTCAACGAGATCTCTCCCGGGGGTCCAGATGACAAACCCTGAAAATCATGCTCAACAAACAATGTCATTTCGAGCGGAGACGGGAAATCTCACGATGTAGAAAAACATTCTCTCTACTGTCATTTCGAAGGAGCTTTTCGCGACTGAGAAATCCCTTCTTCCCAGCAAAAATTGATTTCATTGAGATCTCTCCCGCTGGTCGAGATGACAAACGGTTGTCAATACACCTCAAATTGTATTCTTAAATTGATATCCTAAGATCTCATCAATATTCACAGACTTAATAACCTTCCCTTTTGAAACCGAATCCTCATTAAAGCTCATGCCTGCCAATCCTTTCACTTTGGCTACTCTGCTATAATATTCTTTACGGGTTGGATGCTCGGGACAGACCCCATGAAAGGTTTCTCCCCAGGCGTCTTTTTCTATAATGGCTTCAATTATCCCGATACAATCTTCCAGATGGATGAGGTTTACCGGTCCTTCCGGATCTTTAAGATCGGTTTTCCCTGAAAGGTAATTTACAGGATGTCTTCCCGGTCCAATCAATCCTCCAAAACGAAGTACGCTGGTTTTATAGTTATCTGAAGCTTTCAACAATTCCTCTGCTTCTATTAGCTGCTTTGCATTCTCAGCAGTGCCATTGGGAACATCTTCTTCTGTATATGTTGGTAAATTTTTCCCATCCTCGAACACCGAGGTAGCACTTACAAAAAGCACTTTTTGGATCCCCGATTTTTCAACATAGGACTTAAGCCGACCTATTTTAGCAACAAAATTCACTTCAGGATCCTTTCGTAATCCCGGTGGGATATCGATGATCAGTACTTCAGAATTTTCTAAAAATGAAGAAATATCACCCTGCACGCCTTCTTCAAAAAGTTGAATTTTATAGGGTGCAATCCCTTCATTCCCAAGCGAGTTCATCTTATCTCGACTCGTGGTAGATCCATTTAGTGTATGACCACCTTCAATCAATTTTTTTGCTAATGGCAATCCCAACCAACCACACCCTAATATGGAAATATTCATGTTTTTCAGACTTTATTAATTCACACTTCAACAGGCCCTGCGTGACCTTATTTTATATTTCAAAAGTCTGCCACATTGAGCTTGAAATGTGCTTATACTATCTACTTAAATCTATAATAGCATTCTTTATGGGTTCTTTTCCTTCCAAGGCCTCAAAAGTCTTATTTTTCACCAAGGGATCTGCAAGGCTCATCACCAATAAAAAGGCAACATCATCTCTGGAGATTTCTCCCTTCTCCTCTAATTTTTCAGCAAGCTTTACTTTTGCCAATCCAAGATCATCATTCAATGCGCCGGGCCGTACAATTGTATATGAAAGTCCGCTATTTCTTAGATGCTCATCTGCCGTTTGTTTGGCTTCCAGATATACTTTTAAATCCTCGTTGGATTCAGGTTTATCTGCCCCCATAGAGCTCAGCATCACAAATTTCTTGACCTTCGCTTTTTTGGAAGCATCTATCATTTTTATGGCTCCTTCTTGATCTATCGCAATGGTTTTATCTTCTCCTGTTTTTCCACCGGAACCAGCAGCAAAGATCACCTTATCCATTCCTTGGACGGTTTGCCCTACCTCCTTTTCAAGATCGCCCATCACAGTTTCCACATCCATATCCTCGAACATCTGTCGTTGGCCTTCTTTTCTTATCATTGCGTATGGCTCAAAGGTGCTGGAACTGTTCAATATTTCAATGATCCTTTTCCCAGTTTGACCTGTTGCTCCTACTACTAATACTCTTTCCATTTTATTTGATTTTAAAATTTTAATATACCTATGATGCCGTACAATTCCCAATATTACTGAAGGTATAACAGGAAATTAACAACCCACAAAAAAATGATTTTTTTATACTTGATTCTGTTTTTGTTCCAATTCCCTTTGGAATTCCTCCATTACAGGTTTTACCGTGCTTTCCGGGAGGTCTGCAATCTTGATGTACATTAGGCCATCAATTGCATTGTTAAACAATGGATCTACATTAAAGGCTACCACGCGGGCGTTTTGCTTTATGTATTTTTTGATCAATACTGGAAGCCTTAAACTTTCTGGTTCCAGCTCATCTATAATCTTATCGAATTTATTGAGATCGGCTTCACTTTCATCAAAAACAATGTCTTTATCGGCATCATTCAGTTTCACTTTAAATTCCTTTTTTGGTCTTATATATTGCGCCACAAAGGGATCGTAATAATTGGACTTCATGAATTCGATCATCAAAGATTTGGAGAAATTCGAGAATTTATTGCTGATGCTCACGCCACCAATTAGATATTTATGCTCTGGAAATCTAAGTGTACAATGCACGATTCCTTTCCATAACAAGAACAAAGGCATTGGTCTTAATTGATATTCCTTTATAACAAAAGCCCTTCCCATTTCTATGGAATGGCTCATCATATCGTACAATTCTGGTTCGAACCTAAAGAGGTCTTGCAGATAAAAGCCATTTATTCCATGTTTTTTAAATATTTCGGCACCCATTCCCATTCTGTAAGCGCCAACTATTTTTTTTGACTCGTTGTCCCAAAGGAATAAATGATAGTAATAATCATCGAAAGGATCCAGGTCTATAGAATTATTGCTGCCTTCGCCAACTTCCCTAAAAGTGATTTCCCGCAACCTTCCAATTTCAGTGAGGATATTTGGAACCACTTCTCTTTTGGCTAAAAAGACTTCATAATTTTTACTTTGCAAAAGGCGCTTATCAAATCTCCTACAAGTCTCAATTTCCTCTTCCATCAAAGATTGATTTGCCTGCGAGGCGATCTTTTTTGGACTTTTTGGCAACTTCAGGCTTTTGGGAATGTTATCAAAAAGGCCTTTCTTTTCAAAAGAATTGGCCAACATAAAGGTTTTTCTACGTAAAAATGCGGTAAAGCCCTCCAAATTTGGATTTGCCATTTGATCTTCAACCGAGATAGGGTTTCCAATACGCACCATGATCTTCCTTTTCTTTTGGGAAAGCATTTCGCTGGGCAACTTAGCTGTTCGCAAGATATCGCTCATACTTGCCAAGCGGTAAAAAAAAGTGCTGTTCTTGGCGTGAAAATAAATAGGAATCACCGGAACCTGAGCTTTTTGAATAAGCTTCATGGCAGAAGGTTCCCATGGTTTATCCACGATATGTTTTTCATCTTTATAGGTAGAAACTTCTCCTGCCGGAAAGATCCCCAAAGCCGCGCCTTCTTTTAAATGTGCGATCGATTGCTTGATTCCGCTTAAACTGGATTTTGCATCCTTATGGTCTTCAAAAGGATTTACTGGCATTATATAAGGCTTCAACGGATCTAAACGGTGCAAAAGGAAATTGGCGATTACTTTAAAATCACTGCGTTTTTCCAGTAGAATTTTCATAAGGATCATCCCATCTATTCCGCCTAAAGGATGATTTGAAATGCTTATAAATGCGCCTGTTTTTGGGATTCGTTTTAGGTCTTTTTCGGGGATCTCGAAATCGATCTCAAAACCTTCCAAAATAGAATTTATAAATGTAATTCCATCTAGGTCCTTTCTAGAATCGTATTCTTTATTTAAGGTAGAAAGTTTGGTACTGCGTAAAACCATCCAACCAATAGCAGTGCCTATTGGCCCCAGTTTTTGAAGATTCATAACTTTGGCAACTTCCTGCGCGGTAACAATTCCCATTAAGCTTGGTTTAGGTTGTTAACAAAGATAACGAAATCAGCTTTCGGTCCGGATCATGTCTTTGTTACTATTTGAACGGTATTTTGCATCACTTGTTTCAGCAATACCTCTTTATCTTTTTCCAGGGATTTAATAGCGCCATCATCAAAATGCCTAATGGTATATAGGGAAACCCCTGTGTTGTAACTCACCTTATACCTCGCTTTTAAATGCTGAATAAGCTTCTCGAGGGTATTGAATCTATTATCTACACAAACAGCAAAACTAATTGCCGAATTTTGGATGAGATCTACCTTTATCTGATACAAATGAAACAACCTGAAGATCTCACTGATGTTTTCTTCTACCATAAAAGAGAAATCCAAGGAAGAAAGGGATATTAAAACTTGGTCTTTTTTAACTATAAAACAAGGAATAGCGGGAATTAATGCCTGCCCTTTACTTACCGCCGTTCCATTTCCCAAAGGGTCTATAAAAGATTTAACGAATAGCGGAATTTCCTTTCGCTGTAAAGGCTGAAGTGTTTTAGGGTGAATTACAGAAGCCCCATAAAATGCCAATTCTATAGCCTCTTCATAAGAAATTTGGTGCAACAGCTGCGGATTTTCAAAAACCCTTGGATCTGCGTTCAGCACTCCGGGAACATCTTTCCAGATCACTACTTTTTCAGCATTCAAGCAATAGGCAAAAATAGCGGCTGTATAATCGCTTCCTTCCCTCCCTAAGGTCGTTGTGAAATTATTGGTGTCTGCGGCAATGAACCCCTGTGTGATGTGGAGGTGGTTTTTTTTAACCTTTTTTGCAATTCTATTTTGTGTTTCTTCCCAATTTACGGAGGCATCACGATAAATATTATCGGTTTTTATAAGGGTGCGGGCATCTATCCACGTATGGTCAACACCTTCTTGGATAAAATATTCGCTCACAATGGTAGAGGAGATCAATTCCCCAAAACACACCATTTGGTCATACACGAAATCGTACTTGGTAGACTTGTTATGAACCATAAAATTCTGGATCTCTTCAAAAAATCCTTTCAGCTTCTTATATATGGGGGCTTGTTCCGACTGGAATAATCCGTTGATTATTTTAAGATGATAAGATCTTATTTCTGAAAGGCTTTCAGGAATAGCTTTTGGATCGTTTAAATAATCTTTGATCACCACTTCAAAAGCATTGGTCATTTTTCCCATTGCCGAGATTACGATCACTTTATTTTTTGCTCCTGTTAGTTTGAGAACCTTTAAAACGTTCTGTACAGAAGCTGCATCTTTAACAGAGGCGCCACCAAACTTGTATATATCCATGCTTATTTTTCGATATTTTTCTGAATCCCAGATTCGTCCATATGCACGGTGTACCAGTTTTTCTTGATGTCTGCCCCGGAGTTTTCGTAAAACTCGATCGCGTTTTTATTGCCTTCAGAAACCACCCATTCTACCCGTTTTACGCCATTATCATGTCCATACTGCACCACCCTTTTATACAATGCACCTCCAAGTCCGGTTCCACGCATCTCCTTTCTTACAATAAGATCTTCTAAATGCACGGTACGGCCTTTCCAAGTGGAAAACCTGAAATACACCAAAGCCATTCCCTGTAGCTCCCCACCTACATCGGCTACAAAACACTTGAAATTATCATTCTCGAAACCTTCCTTTTCCAAATCTGCAACGTCTATTTCTACCTGATTAGATGCATTTTCATGAACTGCAAGTTCCTTGATGAGCTCAAGTACTTGTGGCATATCATTTTTTTTGGCTTCTCTAATTGTATATTCCATAACTGTTGCTTTTTCACAAATTTAGCAAACCATTCTTATATATGGTGGATATATGGAAAATAGGATCCCTCATTGAGGGTTTAATATAAAAATTCCCCGAATGTTCGGGAGGGTGTTTTTTCCAAATTCATGGAAACACAAATAATGATAGTTCTATTGAAAAACAAAAACATCCCGACTGTGCTCAATGTGATATTTACCAAGATTATTTGTGAGAAAGCAGATACACAAAAATAAGGGCCTCTATTTCTCCAAATAAGATTTCATGGCATCTTCATCCATTTGAACCGTGTCCCAATCCCTTAAAACCTTTGCTCCACTTCGCTCATAGAATTCTACGGCTGGTGTGTTCCAATCTAGGACTACCCATTCTGCCCGTTTTACCCCTTGTTCCAATGAATAAGCAATTACCTTTTTGTAGAGCGCACTGCCCATACCGGTGCCACGCATTTCTTGGCGGACTACCAGATCTTCAAGATGCACGGTACGGCCTTTCCAAGTGGAAAACCTAAAATAGACCAGTGCCATTCCTTCAATTTTGTTGTTTGTTTCAGCCACAAAACAAGTGTAAAATGCTTTGACTCCAAAACCTGCTTTTTCGAGATCTAGGACATTTATCTCTACGGCATCTGGTTCTTTTTCGAAAGTCGCCAGTTCCTGAATTAATTCAAGGATTTGTGGGAGATCTTTCTTTTCAGCTTTTCGGATTGTATATTTCATAAGGATGTTAATTGTTTCAAAAATAAGGAACTTACAAATATTTAAATTGCGAAAACGTTATAGTACCTTATATATTTTGAATATTTTTGCCACAACTTAACTTTATCCCATTAAAATGTTCAAGAAAAATCAGACTTTAGGTGAATTCATCATTGAAAACCAAGAGGATTTTGCATATTCCTCCGGGGAATTATCCAGGTTGATCAATTCTATCCGGCTTGCCGCAAAAGTGGTAAACCATGAGGTGAACAAAGCGGGGTTGGTGGATATTATTGGGGCTTACGGAGAGACCAATATTCAAGGAGAAGACCAGCAAAAACTGGATGTGTATGCAAACGACACTTTTATAAAGACCCTTACAAACAGGGAAATTGTTTGTGGGATTGCTTCCGAAGAAAATGACGATTTTATTACCATCGAAGGGCATAATAAAGACCACAAAAATAAATATGTGGTGCTAATGGATCCTTTGGATGGGAGTTCCAATATAGACGTAAATGTATCTGTAGGAACCATTTTTTCTGTTTATAGAAGGATTACCCCGGTTGGAAAGCCTGTTACAAAGGAAGATTTTTTACAACCAGGGAACAAACAAGTAGCTGCTGGATACATTATTTACGGTACTTCAACCATGTTGGTGTATACCACTGGGAATGGAGTAAACGGGTTTACATTGAACCCGGCCTTAGGTTCTTGGTATTTATCACATCCCCATATGCGATTTCCTGAAACCGGAACCATTTATTCCATCAACGAAGGCAATTATATTCATTTCCCACAAGGAGTGAAAGATTATATTAAATACTGCCAACAGGAAAAACCAGAAGGGCCATATACTTCAAGATATATTGGTTCTATGGTGAGCGATATCCACCGGAATATGATAAAAGGAGGGATTTTTATCTACCCTAAAAGTTCCCAGAACTCTTCTGGGAAATTAAGGTTGCTATATGAGTGCAACCCAATGGCGTTCATAGTAGAACAAGCCGGAGGCAAGGCTAGTGATGGTTTTGAAAGAGTATTGGATTTAAAGCCAACCGAATTGCACCAGCGAATTCCATTCTTTTGTGGAAGCACGAAAATGGTAGAAAAAGCTGAAGAATTTATGACGGCGAAAGATCGCTAACCTACTCTTTGTTCAATAAATAACGGTAATCGTCAAAGCTTAAATGTCCGCTAAAGATATCTATAGATCTCTTTATGATAGCTTCTGCAGTTTCATTTGAGAATCCAAGTCCAATAGCATATTTTTTGATTAGCTCTGCCTCTTGATCCTCTATGATATGATCTGCGAAGATAATCACAAACAGGTCGTGAAGCCTCTCTAATCTTCTTTCTATAGAGTTTGGAGGTTGTATAGGAAAAGCGGTTGGGTTTTCTAGAACCTTGGAATATTCACTTTCATCAATATTCAATTTTCTTGCAAAACGTTGAAGCTGAATTTCTTCTTCAGCGTTGATATCCCCATCTACAACAGCAAGATTAACAATAGCTGCAAAGTGACCTAAATTGCGTAAATGCTCTCCCGAGCCAAACAAATCTAAAAATGACATATGTTGAATAATTTAATGAAGCAAATATAGATAAACCTATAAGGTTGTGATATCAATTAACCGCATAATTATTGCCAAGCTACACATTCGCTAATCTTTTCTTAATCGCTTTATCAAAAAAACGAGAAACCTTAACTTTCTCTTTCTAAATTAATAAGATGAAAGCACCTTTACTGGCATTTAATGACAAGGGAATCTATTGTGCCCAAGCAGATGTATACCTGGATCCTTGGAAGCCGGTAACCAATGCCATTATTACCCACGGGCATGCAGATCATTCTAGGTGGGGGCACAAAAAATACATCACCCATCATTCCAATGTACCAATAATAAGGCACAGGTTAGGTGAAATAGTGGTTACTGGTAAGGATTGGAATGAATCTTTTACAATTAATGGAGTTAAGTTCTCGCTATACCCAGCCGGACATATAATTGGTTCTTCCCAGGTTCGAGTTGAGTATAAAGGCGAAATATGGGTGTTTACAGGGGACTATAAAATGGAAGATGATGGGGTTGCAGTCCCCTACGAACCTGTGAAGTGCCACTCTTTTATCACAGAAT
Source organism: Gillisia sp. Hel_I_86 (assembly GCF_007827275.1). NCBI lineage: Bacteria > Pseudomonadati > Bacteroidota > Flavobacteriia > Flavobacteriales > Flavobacteriaceae > Gillisia > Gillisia sp. Hel_I_86. The sequence goes on from NZ_VISE01000001.1 coordinate 1,019,401, forward strand.
GCACTTTTGGCTTGCCGGCCTTTAAATGGGTGCACCAGCAACAAGTAATGGCAGATATTAATAATTGGTGGCAGCAAAATAGGGAGGATGGTAGGACTTCCATTCTTTTTGGATATTCCTTGGGAAAAGCCCAACGTTTGTTGAAGCATCTAGACCCAAGTATTGGAAAGATCTATACACACGGAGCAATCGAAAACATGACAGAAGTCTTAAGGTCCCAATTGAACATGCCAGAAACAATTCGAATTACAAGGGACACTAAAAAAGAAGAGCTTAAAGGAAGTATGGTTTTAGCACCACCTAGCGCTCACGGCACTCCTTGGATTCGTAAAATGGTTCCTTATGTAACTGCCTCGGCAAGTGGATGGATGGCATTTCGTGGCGCAAGACGACGGCGTGCCATAGACAAAGGTTTTGTACTTTCCGATCATTGCGATTGGCAAGGTTTGTTGCAAGCCATAGAAGGAACCGGCTGCGAAAAAGTGATCTGTACGCATGGCTATACCGAAATTTTTTCGAGATTCTTAAGAGAAAAAGGCTACGATGCCCGGACCGAGGAAACCCAATATGAAGGTGAACTCGGGGAATTGGAATCCAAAAGCGAGTTGGAAAAAGATCCGGAACCCTTGGAAAAAACGTCTGAGAACCTATGAAACTTTTCGCCGAACTAATAAGAACCTTGGATAGCACCAATAAAACTACCCTTAAAGTAGAGGCGCTTACCCGTTATCTTAAGGAAGCTCCAGATAGGGATAAGGTATGGGCAATTGCCATTCTTTCTCACAGAAGGCCACCAAGACCAGTAAATACTACCTTGTTGCGGGAATGGGCAACAGAGTTAGCAAATATTCCGCTTTGGTTGTTTGAAGAATCCTACCACATTGTTGGCGATCTGGCAGAGACGATAGCTTTAATAATTCCCACTTCCGATACTTCTTCAGATAAAAGTTTGAACCGGTTTCTTTTGGAGATCAAAGCACTAAAAGCTAAATCTGAAGAAGAAAAGAAGGAATATCTTCATAAAAACTGGCGGGAACTTAATTATTATGAACGTTTTGTTTTCAGCAAATTGATTACGGGAAGTTTTAGAATTGGAGTGAGCCAAAAATTGATGACCCGCGCACTGTCCAAAGCCACTAAAATAGATGAAGATATTCTTGCCTATAAATTAATGGGGAATTGGGAATCTACAGAAATTACATTTACACAGCTTGTACTGGAAGAAAACGAAGAAGATTATTTATCTAAACCCTATCCTTTTTATCTGGCTTATGGCTTGGAAGGAAGCATAGAGGAACTTGGAAATGTTAAGGATTGGAGTGCCGAGCACAAATGGGACGGAATCCGGTGCCAGGTGATTGTTCGGAATGACGAGTTATTTGTATGGAGCCGGGGAGAAGAGTTGGTAACCGATAAATACCCGGAATTTAAGGAATTTGTAGGTGTGCTCCCTAATGGAACGGTCATGGATGGGGAGATCTTACCTTTCCCTAATGGCGAAATAGGCACTTTTAACGACTTGCAAACCCGGATAGGAAGAAAAAACGTCTCCAAAGCTTTATTGAAAAAAACCCCGGTCATCTTAAAAGTATATGACCTTTTGGAGTGGGAAGGAAAAGATATTCGAACCGAAGCATTTAAGAAAAGACGGGAAATTTTGGAAAAGTTAGTTTCTGAAATTTCTTCTGAAAATATTCCGCTTCAGCTTTCAAAAAGTATATCTTTTGAAACTTGGGAGGAAGTAGCAAGAGAGCGGGAAAGATCGCGGGAAGAAAAATCTGAAGGATTAATGCTGAAGAAATTGGATTCCCCCTACCTCGTGGGAAGAAAAAAAGGGGATTGGTGGAAGTGGAAAGTAGATCCTTTAACTATCGATGCCGTGCTTACCTATGCGATGCGTGGCCATGGAAGGCGTTCTAATTTATTTACAGATTACACCTTCGGCCTTTGGGACGAAGAAAAACAAGAACTGGTAACCTTTGCCAAAGCATATTCCGGACTCACCGATGCCGAATTCAGAAAAGTAGATGCTTGGATCAAAAAAAATACACTCGAGCGTTTTGGCCCGGTTCGTAGCGTCACCCCACATCATGTGTTTGAAATTGCTTTTGAGGGGATCGCAGAATCCAAAAGGCATAAAAGCGGAATAGCTACTAGGTTCCCCCGAATTTTAAGATGGAGACAAGACAAAAAAATTGAAGATGCTAATTCCTTAGAAGACCTTAAAGCACTCATTCCCTAAAGAATGGCCAAAAACATTTAAAATAAGTAGAATGATTCAGTATGAAAAGTAAGGAGGTGAAATTAAAAAAAACTGAACTTTACGATCTTGGAAAAGATTGGTTTAAGGATCAAGGTTGGAAGCCTTTCCCTTTTCAAACCCAAACTTGGAAAACTTACCTTCAGAATAAAAACGGACTTTTAAATGCGCCTACAGGGAGCGGTAAGACCTATGCATTGTGGGTGCCCATCGTCTTGGAATACATCAAGAAAAACCCAGATTATAAGTCCAAACATAAAAAAGGCTTAAAAGCGATCTGGATCACTCCCTTGCGGGCACTTTCTGTGGAAATTGAACAATCTGCCAGAAGGTTTGCCGAAGAAATGGGCACTCAGCTAACAGTAGGAATTAGAACCGGGGATACCTCCCAAAAAGAACGTACTGCACAAAAGCGAATGATGCCAGATTTGCTGATCACAACGCCGGAAAGCTTACAGTTATTATTGTCCTCTAAAGGATATGATAAAACCTTTAAAGATCTCAATGCGATTGTAATGGATGAATGGCACGAATTGTTGGGCACCAAACGAGGAGTGCAGGTAGAATTGGGATTGTCCAGACTAAAAATAATTTCTCCAAAAATGAAGATCTGGGGCATCTCTGCAACCATTGGAAACCTGCAAGAAGCGAGAGAAGTTTTATTGGGGCCAGATTCCGAAGCCTTTAAAAATTCAGAATTGATACGAGCCGAACTCAACAAAAAAATCTCTGTAAAATCGATTATTCCCGCTAAAATGGAAAAATTTCCATGGCGCGGGCATTTAGGATTGCACTTAATTGCAGAGGTAGTTCCAATTATCAACAATTCAAGAACAACTTTAATATTTACCAATACCCGGTCGCAATGCGAGTTGTGGTTTCAGAGATTGATGGAGAAATATCCTGAATTTGCCGGCGATGTTGCGATGCATCATGGAAGTATCAATAAAGAAACGAGGCTTTGGGTAGAACAGGCCATTAGAAATGAATCCCTAAAAGCGGTGGTTTGCACTTCTAGTTTAGATCTGGGAGTAGATTTTGCGCCTGTGGAAACCATCATTCAGATTGGTGGTCCCAAAGGGGTGGCACGGTTTATTCAGCGGGCTGGAAGGAGCGGACATCAACCCGGAAAGGAAAGTGTGATCTATTTTTTCCCAACACATGCTATAGAGTTGATCGAGGCTTCTGCTTTACAAAAGGCGGTAAATAAAACGGTGGTGGAAGACAGGATTCCCTATTTATTGAGTTTCGATGTTCTGGTACAGTACCTTACCACTTTAGCCGTTTCCAACGGATTTTTTCCAGCCGAAATCTACCCAGAAATAAAATCCACTTTTTGTTTTCAAGGAATTACAGAAGAGCAGTGGCTTTGGGTGCTTAATTTTATAACCAAGGGTAGCCAGAGTTTACAAGCCTACGATGAGTATAAGAAAGTGGAGATTGAAGAGGATGGAAGATTTAAGGTGAACGACCGCGGTGTTGCAATGCGCCATCGCTTGCAAATTGGAACCATAGTGGGCGATGCCGTACTTAGCGTAAAATATATGAAAGGTGGCTTTATTGGCAGTATTGAGGAATGGTTTATTTCGAAATTAAATCCGGGAGATGTATTTACGTTTGCAGGTAGAAATCTGGAACTGGTACTTATTAAAAACATGCAAGTAATCGTGAAGTCATCTAAAAGCAAGACCTCTCGCGTGCCAAGCTGGCAAGGAGGAAGAATGACTTTTTCTGCACAGATGAGTGAATTGCTTCGCGAGGAAATGTATGAAGCTTCAGCTTCGGTAAAGAATGCTTCAAAAAAAGAGATCAACAAGGGAAAAGGATCAAAATTTTCAGAAGAACTTATTGCCCTGGCACCTATTTTTAAGAGACAATTAAAAGAATCCATCATTCCAAATAACGAAGAATTCTTGATTGAAACCTTTAGAACAAGGGAAGGGTATCATGCCATTTTTTATCCTTTTGAAGGCAGATTTGTGCATGAAGCTTTAGGCAGTTTGTTGGCATATCGAATCAGTTTGTTATTGCCTATTAGTTTTACTTTGGCTTTTAACGATTACGGTTTCGAGTTACTTTCCGACCAGGAAATCGATATGAAACAAGTATTGGATAACGATCTTTTTTCTGCGGAATATTTAATGGACGATTTGTACAAGAGTTTAAATGCCACAGAGATGGCGAGAAGAAAATTTAGGGATGTAGCCGTAATTGCAGGCTTGGTGTTTACGGGCTACCCAAATAAATTGATCAAGACCAAACATTTGCAATCCAATTCCCAATTGCTTTTTAGTGTATTCAGGGATTATGAGCCAGATAATTTGTTGTTTTTACAGGCATTTAGGGAAACTTTTGAGCACCAATTGGAAGAAGGCCGATTGCGAAAGGCATTAGAACGAATTTCCAGACAAGAAATAATATGGAAAGCTTGTAAAAAACCAACGCCGTTTTCTTTTCCTATAATTACAGATAGGTTACGGGAAAAATTAACCTCAGAAAAGGTGGAAGACCGTATTCGAAAAATGCTGAAATCGCTTGAAAAGTGATTAAATTTACTGCGTGTTAGAAAATATCCAATTAGGCGATCAGCATTTTATATTACACCCTTCTGGAGTGATGTTCTGGGAAGAGCAAGAAATACTGCTTATAAGCGATGTGCATTTAGGGAAGATTTCGCATTTCAGGAAATTCGGAAGCGCTGTGCCTTACGCCGCGATTTCAGAAAATTTCAAAAATTTAACCATAGCAGTAGATTTTTTCGCTCCCAAAATCATTTGTTTTCTGGGTGATCTTTTTCATAGTTCTTTGAATGTAGAATGGGATCTATTCACAGATTGGGCAACCAAAACTAGTGCTTCAATTGTTCTAGTGGCTGGGAATCATGATATTATTTCAGGATTAAAATATGAAGCTCTTGGGATTAAAATATTTTCGGAAATTATTCAAAATAACATTTTGTTAACCCACCATCCTGAAGAACGAGATGGGTTTTACAACATTTGCGGACACCTGCACCCAGGTTTCAAATTGAAGGGAGTTGGACGACAAATGGTAAAATTGCGATGTTTTTACCAAAACCAACAACAATTAATTATGCCTGCATTTGGGGAATTTACTGGGAATTTTTGGATTTCGCCCAATGAAGGTGACCGTGTATTTGCAATAACTAAAAAAGAAGTAATTTTAGTTTACTAACCAAAAGCTCATCAAAATGAACGGGAATTATTCGGTGTTAAATTTATTGTCTGTCCTGTTCACCATAATGATGAGTTATTTCTCTCAAATTCTTAGGCTTAATAATAACACTATAAGAGAGCTTAGTTTGGAAAACGATACGCTGTTTACACCATCCGGGTTTACATTTGCCATTTGGGGAATAATTTATATTGGCTTGTTAATAATGGCTGGTCATCAATTATATAGAACTTTTATAAATGACGAGGACGAATTGAACTTTCAAACAGGACCTTGGTTTATTATCGCAAATGTTGCAAATGCTCTTTGGGTGATCGTTTGGCTATATGAGTACGCTATTTTATCGGTGTTTTTTATGCTCATTATTTTATTTAGTCTCATAAAATTAATCCTACTTAATAATATGGAACGTTGGGATGCCCCCTTTAAAACCATTGCATTTTTTTGGTGGCCCATTTGCTTGTATTCTGGGTGGATCACTGTGGCGACAATTGCAAATATTTCTTCGGTGCTTGTAAAATATGACTGGAATGGCTGGGGACTGAGTGAACCGCTATGGGCAACTATTATGATTGTAGTTGCGCTGCTTATTAATCTACTAATGATCTACACAAGAAATATGCGGGAATTTGCACTGGTTGGGGTTTGGGCATTTATTGGGATTTATTTCAAAAACATGGCACAAGAGCCTAATGTGGCTTATGTTGCCATGGGTGCTGCCATCTTAGTGTTTTTGAATATCGCATACCATGGGTTTGTAAACAGAAAGACCAACCCCATGTACAAATTGGTAAACGGGAAGTTGCTTTAGCTCCTTAAAGCTCAAATTAATTTGAACTGGAAAAATACAAATAATCATTAAACTTTTGTGAGGGAACTAGCGAGGGATTATCTTTGCACCAATGAGTAAGTCTACTATTGCCCAAACCTTTGCAAAGTCTCTGCAACAGCAGAAACTTGGGGATTTTATTGCCTCTTCTGAAAAAAACAATTCGAAAGTTCAATTAAAAGGCCTTGTAGGATCGGCATTATCCTATGTGATCTCGAATGCTTTTGAAGAAGCTGAGAGTCCGTTTTTGCTGATTTTCAACGATAAGGAGGAAGCTGCCTATTATTTGAACGATCTGGAACAATTAATGGGTGATAAAAATGTACTTTTTTATCCCGGGAGTTATCGTAGGCCTTACGAATTGGAAGAGACCGACAATGCCAATGTGCTTTTGCGGGCGGAAGTTTTAAACAGGATCAATTCCAGAAAGAAACCGGCACTTATTGTTACCTATCCAGATGCGTTGTTCGAAAAAGTGGTGACCAGAAAAGAGCTCGAAAAAAGCACATTGAAGATCTCTGTCAACGATCAGCTTTCTTTGGATTTTGTGAATGAAGTGCTATTTGAATATAAGTTCAAAAGAGTGGATTTTGTGACAGAACCGGGAGAGTTTTCGGTGAGAGGTGGAATTATAGATGTGTTTTCTTTCAGTAACGACGAACCATATAGAATAGAATTTTTTGGAGATGAGGTAGATAGCATTCGGAGTTTCGATGTGGAAACGCAACTCTCTACAGATAAGGTGAAGAAGATATCGGTGATGCCCAATGTGGAGCATAAGCGCCTTGATGAGGTGCGGGAAAGCTTCTTGAAATATGTTTCATCTAAAACAGTGGTACTTATCAAAAATGCTGAGTTACTGGCTGGAGCTATGGACAAGCTTTTCCAAAAGGCGGAAGATGCCTTTGGCAAGCTTTCAGAAGAAATAAAGCATAATACCCCAGAAGAATTATTTTGCACTTCAGGTTTGCTTACAACTCAATTAGAAGAATTTAAGGTGGTGGACTTAGGAACGTCCAATTTACGTCATCCTGTTCCGACAGCTATCGGAATTGTTTCAGGATCCAATCAGAAAAAGACCCTGAATCAAGTTCAGGGTGACGCTTCAATAATAGAATTCCATACCAAGCCGCAACCTTCGTTCAATAAACAATTCGAATTATTGATCGATAATTTAATTGAAAATCACGAGGAAGGGTATACCAATTATATTTTTTGTGTAAGCGAGCAACAGGCAAAGCGTTTCCACGATATTTTTGAAGATCAGGATCGGGAAGTGAAATATCACACAGTGGTGCTTTCTATGTATCAAGGCTTTATAGATCCAGATTCTAAGATGGTTTGCTATACAGATCATCAAATCTTTGAGCGCTACCATAAATTCCATTTAAAGAATGGTTATGCCAAAAAACAGGCCATCACTATAAAAGAATTGACCAATTTAGAAGTAGGGGATTATGTAACCCATATCGATCACGGAATTGGAAAGTTTGGCGGACTTCAAAAAATAGATGTTGAAGGAAAAATGCAGGAAGCCATCAAATTGTTTTATGGAGAAAGGGATATTTTATACCTCAGTATTCATTCGCTTCATAAAATTTCCAAATTCAATGGAAAAGATGGGAAACCACCAAAAATATATAAATTAGGTAGTAATGCCTGGAAAAGTTTAAAGCAGAAAACAAAAGCCAGGGTAAAACATATCGCGTATAATTTAATTGAATTGTATGCGAAAAGACGAACTCAGGAAGGATTTCAATATGGGCCAGACTCTTATTTGCAATTGGAGCTGGAAGCTTCATTTTTATATGAAGACACACCAGATCAAAGTACAGCAACTGCAGATGTGAAGGAAGACATGGAAAGCCCAAGGCCAATGGATAGATTGGTTTGTGGCGATGTAGGTTTTGGAAAAACAGAAGTGGCTATTCGTGCGGCTTTTAAAGCGGTAGATAATGGAAAGCAAGTGGCTATTTTAGTGCCGACTACCATTTTGGCATTTCAGCATCATAAAACTTTTACCGAACGATTAAAGGATTTCCCCGTAACGGTAGATTATTTAAACAGGTTTAGAACGGCAAAAGAACGTAGGGAAACTCTGGAAGATCTTGAAAAAGGGAAAGTCGATATTATTATAGGAACGCATCAATTAGTGAACAAAGCCGTAAAATTTAAAGATTTGGGCTTATTGATCGTAGATGAAGAACAAAAATTTGGAGTAGCAGTAAAGGATAAACTGAAAACCATCAAAGAGAATGTTGATACGCTTACTTTAACTGCAACGCCTATTCCGCGTACGCTTCAATTTAGTTTGATGGCGGCGAGGGATCTTTCCACTATCACCACTCCGCCGCCCAACAGATATCCTATCGAGACCAATGTAATTCGGTTTGGAGAAGAGACTATTCGAGATGCGGTTACTTATGAAATTCAGCGTGGAGGGCAGGTGTTCTTTATTCATAATAGGATTGAAAATATCAAGGAAGTTGCCGGGATGATCCAGCGCTTGGTGCCGGATGCCAAAGTTGGTGTGGGCCATGGGCAAATGGAAGGGAAAAAACTCGAGAAACTGATGTTGAGTTTTATGAACGGGGAGTTCGATGTACTTGTTTCTACTACGATTGTTGAAAGCGGATTGGATGTGACCAATGCCAATACCATTTTTATCAATAACGCGAATAACTTCGGGTTATCAGATCTGCACCAGATGAGGGGACGGGTTGGGCGAAGCAATAAAAAGGCGTTTTGTTACTTTATTACCCCGCCATATTCTGCAATGACCGATGACGCTAGAAAAAGGATCACAGCATTAGAGCAATTCTCGGAGTTGGGAAGCGGGATCAACATTGCGATGAAAGATCTTGAAATTCGCGGTGCAGGAGATCTTTTGGGAGGAGAGCAAAGCGGATTTATGAATGAAATCGGCTTTGATACCTATCAGAAAATATTGAATGAAGCTATTGAAGAATTGAAAGAAAATGAATTCAAGGACCTTTATGAGGATACCGAGGATGTAGATGATAAGGTGTACGTGAAAGATGCACAAATCGATACCGACTTTGAACTGTTGTTCCCGGATGATTATATCAATAACATTACAGAACGACTGAACCTTTATACGCAATTAAATAATATTAAATCTGAAGAAGAGCTTCTTAAGTTTGAAGCTGATCTGGAAGACCGATTTGGAGAATTGCCAACACAGGCGATAGATCTTTTAAACAGTGTGCGCATCAAATGGATCGCAGCTCACATTGGTTTGGAGAAAGTGATTATGAAACATGGAAAATTCATTGGGTATTTCCTTTCAGATCAGCAATCCAGATTCTATCAGACACCAATTTTTACCAAGGTATTACAATATGTGCAAACACATTCGCATTCCTGCACCATGAAAGAAAAACAAACCAGGGCAGGATTGCGATTATTATTAACTTTTGAAAAAATAACCTCTATAGATCGGGCTTTAAAAGTTTTACAGCCCTTGGATTTTAGGGTGAAAGTGGAGGAAGAGGCGAAAGTATAACTTCTCGACTACGCTCGAAGTAATACAGTAAAAGTGAAACTGTAATAGACAAAAATGTCAGGTCGAGATCCGTGATAAAAAAATTATCCAGCGTAGGAAATTGACGTGTTTTTTATATAAGCTGATGGGATGCTGAAACAAGTTCAGCATGACGACAATTCCGCATCGTCACCCTGAACTGGTTTCAGGGTCTTGGATTCACAAATAAATAAAAACACGTCAATGGTAGCGGAGTCGAAACCTATCCGGTTTGAGACCTATTAAAAATACAAAAAAGCATTTTCCAAATGCTCTATTTTGGTGCCAGACTTATTCTTGATAATCGCTATAATATCGAATCGAACTTCCACATCCAGATTATGTTCGATCACGAAAAAATCGACTGCTTTTACGAGGTTCTGGATTTGTTTCCCTTTCACAAAATCTTGGGGATTTCCAAAATCTGGAGTGCTGCGGGTCTTGACTTCTATAATTGCCAAAATATCCCCTTTTCTGGCAATGATATCCACTTCAGCTTTTTGATGTCTAAAGTTCGTGGCCACGATTTTATAGCCATGCTTTAAAAGATATGAAACTGCCAGTTCCTCTCCCCTTTTACCGAGCTCGTTGTGAAATGCCATTTATTGTCTTTATAATTATGTAGGGAAGGAATAATGACTTAAATGTACTAATTTTCAGTAGATTATTGCTTTATAGATTGTCCCTAAAGTATCCCAAAAATAAGAGACGTCATTCTGTCCCGACCGTTCGGGGGTTTCAGAATCTCATTACAATGAAAATCAATACAATATTAAGACCCTGAAATAAATTCAGGGTGACGAGAGAACTATTAGGACAAAAAACGTCTGTTTCATAAAACTTTATTGGTTGTTAAGCCCTGAATTAAGGTTTAAATAGGATGGCTTTCACTTTTAGGTCCAGCTCTTTGATTTCTTCAGGAGTTGCTTTTACAATTTGATCTCCATAGAATTTATTTTTTGGCTCCTTTTCTGGCGCTAGAAACACATGCACATTCGATTTTTCCAATTTTCCATCATTCCATTGTACCGCGCCACTATAATCCCATCCAAAGCCATAAAAAGAAATTGGTTTCTGATTCATTTGGGTCAATTCCTCATAGGAAGAACCTATTTTAATAGCGGTCTTACTTTTCCATTTTCCATTGGAACCCATTCTAATATCCTCTATTCGAGTTCTGTTTTTATCCTTCCAGGTAATATGCAATTCATCTGGAGAATTAGGGGAGATCACGGTATACGCACGTTCTTCGGTTCCTTCTTCAAATAGTCCAACATCTTCAGTGATCACCTCATTTGGAAATGAATTTTTAATTTCTTCTGCATTCATTTCTAAAAGATCTTCAACAAAAAATTGTTTAGAAGCAGAGCTTTCTAAATTCTTCGAAGAATTACAAGCAACAATGAGTAGAATAGCCGATAAATAGAAAAACTTGTGCATAACTTAATTTTTTTTGCTAAAATGATGTTCTCGCATGACATAGTCATTCTCTTTTGCAATAATTTAACGCATACTATTTAGCAGTTGCTTACCTTTGCGCCCGTAAATAAATCTTAGAACCTAATGAGCAATTCACCGCAAAGATATACTATTACAGCAGCTTTACCTTATACCAACGGGCCCATTCATATTGGGCACTTGGCTGGAGTTTATGTGCCTGCAGATATTTATGTACGATATTTAAGAATGCAGGGAAAAGATGTGGCATTTGTTTGTGGAAGTGATGAGCATGGAGTTGCAATCCCTATGAAGGCCAAGAAGGAGGGTGTTACACCGCAACAACTTATTGATAAATATCATGGCATCATCAAACAATCTTTTGTGGATTTTGGAGTGACTTTCGATAATTATTCGCGGACATCCAGTAAGATCCATCATGAAACGGCTTCAGAATTTTTTAAGAAGTTATATGAGGATGGAAAATTTATTGAAGAAACCACCGAGCAATTATACGATGCAGAAGCCAATCAGTTTCTTGCAGATCGTTTTGTAACGGGAACCTGCCCAAAATGTGGCAACCCAGAAGCCTATGGGGATCAATGTGAAAGTTGTGGTAGTTCTTTGAATGCTACAGACCTTATTAAGCCTAAATCGGCTATTACAGGTGCGGTGCCTAGTATGAAAGAAACCAAACACTGGTTCTTGCCTTTGGATCAATATGAGGGTTTTTTAAGGGAATGGATCCTGAAAGGGCATAAAAAAGATTGGAAAGCCAATGTGTACGGACAAGTAAAATCTTGGGTAGATGAAGGATTGAGAGCACGTGCGGTAACCCGGGATCTGGATTGGGGAATCCCGGTGCCTGTAGAAGGAGCTGAAGGAAAAGTGCTTTATGTATGGTTTGATGCGCCAATCGGTTACATTTCGTCTACCAAAGAATGGGCAGCACGGGAAGGAAAGAATTGGGAAGATTATTGGAAGAAGAAAGACACCAAAATGGTGCATTTTATAGGAAAGGACAATATCGTATTCCACTGTATTATTTTTCCAATTATGCTGAAAGCAGAAGGGAGTTATATTCTTCCAGAAAATGTACCGGCAAACGAGTTTTTGAATTTGGAGGGGAAAAAGCTTTCCACTTCCAAAAACTGGGCAGTGTGGCTACATGAATATTTGGAAGATTTTCCAAATCAGCAAGATGTGTTAAGGTATACACTTACCGCCAACGCCCCTGAAACCAAGGATAACGATTTTACCTGGAAGGATTTTCAGGCCAGGAACAACAATGAGTTGGTTGCGATCTTCGGGAATTTCATTAATCGTGCAGTCGTGCTTACAGATAAATATTATGAAGGAGTGGTTCCAGCACCAGGAGATTTCACTGAAGTTGATGAAGAAACCTTAGCTGCAGTAAAAGCATATCCCGCGGTAATTGCAAGTTCTTTAGAGCGATACAGGTTTAGGGAAGCGCAAGGGGAGTTAATGAACTTGGCCCGACTTGGCAATAAATACCTAGCCGATGAAGAGCCTTGGAAAGTGATTAAAACTGACCCGGAAAGAGCGAAAACTGTAATGTTTGTAGCGCTTCAGATCTCTGCAGCTTTAGCTACTTTATGCGAACCGTTCTTACCATTTACTTCAGAGAAGTTGAAAAAGATATTAAATGTTCCTTCCAATGAAGGAGCTCTTAAATGGGAAGAAGTAACCGAAAAAGGTACTTTGATTCCTACAGGACATAAAATAGGGAAAGCTGAATTGCTTTTCAGTAAAATTGAAGATGAACAAATTCAACAACAATTAGATAAATTGGAAGCAACTAAAGCCGCTAACGAAGTCGATAATAAAAAAGCAGAACCACAAAAAGAAGAATGTACTTTCGAAGATTTCACCAAAATGGATCTTCGAGTTGGAACCATCGTTGAAGCTTCAAAAATGCCAAAAGCAGATAAATTATTGGTGTTAAAAATAGATACGGGAATCGATGTGCGCACCATTGTTTCGGGAATCGCAAAGAGCTTTAAAGCTGAAGATATTATTGGTAAAAAAGTAACTGTATTGGTTAATCTTGCTCCACGTAAGTTAAGAGGAGTAGAGAGCCAGGGAATGATTTTAATGACAGAGAATGCTGAAGGAAAATTGGTGTTCTTGAATCCCGATGAAGAGGGAGCAACTAATGGGACTGTCATTAGTTAGTTCTTGTTTTGATATTTCTGGACTAATATAGTTCTCGACTCCGCTCGAACTGACAGTGTTTGTCACCTCGAGCGGAGTCAAGAGGTAATTAATTTTACGTCAAGAGTAACGACAATAACCGAAATGTTGAATTTGTTATTTTCAGATAATTCTAGATTGCGCAATGACAGTTGTGTATTCGTCACCTCGAGCGAAGTCGAGAGGTCTTAAGCTAAATTCAATTGGTTATGAAACTCTATTATGTTTATATCCTAGAATGTTCAGATACCCTTTTATATACGGGTATCACCAACAGTATATCTCGGAGAATTACAGAACATAATTCAGGATTGAATAAAACGTGTTTCACCTTTAAAAGAAGACCCGTAAACCTTATTTTTAGTCAAGAATTTACTAATGTGAATCAGGCTATCTACTTTGAAAAGAAAATTAAAAAGTGGAGTGCAGTCAAGAAAAGAGCTTTAGCCAAGGAAGATGAATTGCTGTTACATCTTTTAGCTGAATGCAGAAATGATTCGCATTTTAGGAATAAACATTGAGTTCTCGACTTTAGCCTGTATTGAGCGAAGTCGAAATGCTCGAACTGACAGTTGTGTATTTGTCCCCTCGAGCGAAGTCTAGAGGTTTCACTCTAATCAAATTATTATTTATAATTCCTAAAAATAAATCTCTCCTCTTATAATTGCTTTCTATATTATCAATACTCTTATAATTTCTATATCTTAGGGCTTATTAAAATTCATAAGGCAATATGAGCAGTTATCACATAAAGAACCTAGAAGAATATTACCAAGTGTATAGAAAATCTGTGCGGGATCCGGAAAATTTTTGGGCAGAGATCGCCGAAGAACATTTTGTTTGGAGAAAGCCTTGGAATAAGGTGTTGGATTGGAACTTTTCTACCCCAGAGGTAAAATGGTTTGAAGGTGCTCAACTAAATATTACCGAAAACTGTATCGATAGGCATCTGGCTACAAAAGCAGATAAAACCGCCATCATTTTTGAACCAAATGATCCTTTAGAGAAGGCACAACATATTAGTTATAAGCAGCTGCATGAAAAAGTTTGTGCTTTTGCAAATGTCCTAAAAGATCAGGGCATCAAAAAAGGGGATCGCGTATGTATTTATTTACCCATGATCCCGGAATTGGCAGTTTCGGTTTTGGCATGTGCGCGGATTGGCGCAATCCATTCTGTAGTGTTTGCGGGCTTTTCAGCAACAGCTTTATCTACCAGAATAAATGATTGCGGATGCAATATGGTGATCACTTCCGATGGTTCTTTCCGCGGAACAAAAAAAATAGATCTTAAAGGAATTGTGGATGAAGCCTTGGAGAGTACACCTACTATAAAATCTGTTTTGGTGGTAAAAAGAACCAATGCTGAAATCAATATGAAATCTGGGCGTGACCATTGGTTACAGCCACTTTTGGAGAAAGCAGAAAAGGACTGTCCTATTGAAATAATGGACGCTGAAGAGCCCCTGTTTATTTTATATACTTCCGGGTCTACCGGGAAACCTAAAGGAATGATGCATACTACTGCAGGGTATATGGTGTTTTGCGCGTATACCTTCAAAAATGTTTTTCAATATAAAGAAGGAGATGTGTATTGGTGCACTGCCGATATTGGTTGGATCACGGGGCATAGCTATATAGTTTACGGCCCTTTGGCAAATGGAGCAACCACGATACTGTTTGAAGGAGTACCAAACCATCCTGATTTTGGACGATTTTGGGAGATCATAGAAAAGCACAAAGTAAATCAGTTTTACACAGCACCAACAGCAATCCGAGCTTTGGCCAAGGAGAAATTGGATTTTGTGGAAAACCATGACCTCTCTTCTTTAAAAGTTCTGGGGACTGTTGGAGAACCTATTAATGAAGAAGCCTGGCATTGGTATAATGATAATGTGGGGAAAAAGAAAAGTCCAATAGTGGATACTTGGTGGCAAACCGAAACAGGCGGGATCATGATCTCACCCATTCCATATACTACTCCAACCATTCCTACCTATGCTACGTTACCTTTACCCGGAATTCAGCCAGCATTGATGGATGAACAAGGAGATGAGATCAAAGGGAATCAGGTAGATGGACGGTTGTGTATCAAGTTTCCGTGGCCTGGAATGGCAAGAACAATTTGGGGAGATCATAACCGGTATAAGGAAACCTATTTTTCAGCTTACGAAAACAAATATTTTACCGGAGATGGCGCATTAAGAGATACCGTTGGGTATTATAGGATTACTGGAAGGGTAGATGATGTAATCATTGTTTCTGGTCACAATTTAGGTACTGCGCCTATAGAAGATGCGATTAATGAGCATCCTGCTGTGGCCGAATCGGCAATTGTAGGGTTTCCCCATGATGTAAAGGGAAATGCACTTTATGGATATGTTATTCTGAAAGAAACCGGAGAATCCAGATTGCATGAAAATTTAAGAAAAGAGATCAATCAGATCATTACTGAACATATTGGTCCCATAGCGAAACTAGATAAAATCCAGTTTACCGTAGGATTGCCAAAAACCCGTTCTGGGAAGATCATGCGCAGGATCTTGCGTAAGATTGCACATAAAGACACTGAGAATCTAGGTGATATTAGCACCTTGCTGAATCCCGAAGTGGTACAAGAGATTATGGATAATGCCTTGTAGAATTTAAGTTTTTTGAACTAAAAAAATAGAAAAATAAAGAGGCTGTCTCAAAAGCACCTTTTTCGTCAAGCTGTTCCGATGATAGCTATGGGAATTGTTTCAACTTCCAATTGGTGTGAATTTTCAATTAGTTAAAATCTTGAAATAAATTACCATTGACGGATTTTTATTTATTTGTGAATCCAAGACCCTGAAACCAGTCCAGGGTGACGATGCGGAATTGTCGTCATGCTGAACTTGTTTCAGCATCCCATCAGCTTATATGAAAAATACGTTAATTCCCTACGCTAGATATTTTTTTTATTACGGGTTCCAGGATGACGCATTTCTGACCTTTGAGACAACCTCTTTTTAAACTATTAAGCTTTTATTTTCCCAACAGCAGCAGTTCACTACAAACGATTTCAGTAACATAACGTTTTACGCCTTCTTTATCCTCGTAACTACGGGAAGTTAGTTTTCCTTCTATGCCTACTTCTTTTCCTTTTGGGACATAATTTTCAACAATTTCGGCAGTCTTTCCCCAAACAACAATATTATGCCATTGGGTATCGGTTACTTTTTCTCCTTTTGCATTTTTATAGGATTCGTTGGTGGCCATTGTGAATTTTGCCAGGATCTTTCCTGATTCAAGATGGATGATTTCAGGATCATTACCTACGTTCCCGATCAATTGAACTTTGTTTCTTAAAGTGCTCATAACTATAGAATTTATTGCAGTTGAAAATCATTCGTTCATTTCAACAAGACAAATGTATATAAGGGCTTTTGGCGTATTCGGTTGGGAAAGGTTTGTTTTCGTTTACTTACGTTTGTAAGCGTTTGTTGTCGGTTAATATATTGATATACATTGATCTACCCGTTATCTAAATTATTTGAATAAATATATATATCCGTTTTTTGTCCTAATAGTTCTTTCGTCACTCTGAGGCCCGTGAAAAAAATTTTATCTAGCGGAGGAAATTGACGGTTAAAAATTACCTCGAATGTAGCCTGTTGAAGGATCTGAGAGCAGATCCTTCATAGGTCGGGAAGACAATAAAAAAGGATTGTCATTCTGAAGGAAACGTAGTGGACTGAAGAATCTCAATAAAACAGAATCAATGTAACCAGAGATCCCTCCTAGCGTCGGGATGACAAAGTATTCAAAATCCATCAATGGTAATTTATTTCAGGGTCTCAATATTGCATTGATTTACATTGAAATGAGATTCTGAAACAATTCCGATATCGGAACAGAATGACATCCTTTTCCAGTTTAGGATACTTTACGAACAAACAATAAATAACATGCATGGCATAGATCTTTAATCTATCGAGATTTAGTGACTTAAATTTCCTATATTTAAGTTCCCTACCTCTTTATTATATCAATCTAATTCCACTAAAAATGAAAAAAATCCTAATTTTCTTACTGGCTGCAATCTGTTATGTACAGCCATACCAAGCACAAAATGTTGAATTCAATATAGATGAAATCAATATAGACTATGAACGATTTGTATTGCCTAACGGATTGACCTTATTGGTACATGAAGACCATAAAGCACCTATTGTCGCCGTAAACGTTTGGTATCATGTAGGTTCTAAAAATGAAAAAAAAGGGAAGAGCGGATTTGCCCATCTCTTTGAACACCTAATGTTTAACGGAAGCGAGAATTACGACGATGATTATTTTCAAGTAATAGAGCGGATTGGGGGAACAGATGTTAATGGAACAACAAATTCCGACAGGACAAATTATTTTCAAAATGTGCCAGTTTCAGCCTTAGATCAAGTTCTCTTTCTGGAATCGGATAGAATGGGGCATTTATTGGGAGTTGTAGATCAAGAATTATTGGATGAACAAAGGGGTGTTGTTCAAAATGAAAAACGGCAAGGGGAGAATCAGCCTTATGGCCAACAACGAAACTATCTAACCAAAGCGATGTACCCGGAAGGCCACCCATATTCATGGACGGTAATTGGCGAAATGGAAGACCTCAACGCAGCGTCCCTAGAGGATGTGCAGGAATGGTTTAAATCTTATTATGGTGCGGCAAATGCTGTTATTGCAATTGCCGGAGATGTGAATCCTGAAGAGATTCATAAAAAAGTGCTAGCATATTTTGGGGATATCCCTGCAGGCCAAACGATAGGAAGGCAAGAGGTGAATATTCCAGTGCACAATGGAGATACCTATCAGGTATACGAGGACAGGGTTCCGGAAACCAGAGTGCTATTTGCTTGGAACACTCCTCCTTTTGGACATAAAGAAGATCTTCATTTCGATTTAATTAGCGCCATACTTAGTAGTGGGAAGAACTCAAGGTTATATAAAAAACTGGTCTATGAAGATCAAATAGTCAGTAACGTATTTGCATATCAGGCTTCAAGTGAAATCGCGAGTACTTTTGTGAGTTTTGCCAATGTGAAACCAGGAGAGGATGCCAAGGAAGTGGAGAAAAAACTATTGGCTGAAATTGATAAATTTATTGAAAACGGCCCTACAGAAGCGGAATTAAAACGAGTAAAAGCTGAATATTTTGCCAGATTTATAAAGGGGTTGGAACGTATAGGCGGTTTTGGAGGAGTATCAGATATATTGGCTTCAAATGAGACCTATCATGAAGATGCTTCCTACTATAAGAAACAATTAAAATTCATAGAGGAAGCCACTGCTGCCGATTTGAAAGCTACTGCCAAGAAATGGTTGACAAGGGGCAAACATACCTTAATAGCAAATCCTTTTCCTGAATATACCGTGACCGAGTCTAAGATAGACAGATCTAAATTGCCGCCTTTAGGAACTCCTAAAACCGCAAAATTTCCAGAAGTGCAGCGGGCTCAATTATCAAATGGAATGAATATCGTTCTTGCAAAGAGAGAAGGTGTTTCCACAATTGTAATGGATCTAATGTTTGATGCCGGATACAAAACAGATTATCTAGCAATTCCGGGAACCGCGTCCTTAGCGATGAATTTGATGGATGAGGGAACAAAAGACATGAACTCCCTACAAATAAATGAAAAACTACAGTTGCTGGGAGCAAATTTATATTCAAATTCCGATCTGGATATTTCCAGAGTTGGTATGAACACTTTAAAGCAAAGTCTGGATGAAAGTTTAAACTTATTTGCAGATGTGATCATGAACCCGGATTTTCCGCAGAAAGAGTTCGACCGACTTAAGAGCGAACAAATGAATGATATAAAAAGGGAAAAGTCGCAACCTGTTGCAATGGCATTACGAGTAATCAATAAATACTTGTATGGAGAAGATCATCCTTACAGTAATCCTGCAACAGGAACCGGATATGAGGACACGGTAGAAAAATTAACCCGGGCAGATGTTCAGAAATTTTATGAGACTTGGATAAAACCAAATAATGCTACATTAGTGATCACTGGGGATGTAGAAATGAGCGAGTTAAAGTCCAAACTAGAAAAGTCCTTAGGTAAGATGAAGAAGGGCGATGTGCCTACAATTACCTATGCCAAGCCTAAAACTGGCGCGAAGAATACCCTTTATTTAATGAACAGGCCAGAATCTCAACAGTCTGTAATTATTGGGAGTTACCTTACTGAAAAATATGGAGATGTTTCTGAGGTTGCGCTAGAGCAAATGGTAAATGTGCTTGGGGGAGAATTTACTTCCAGAATAAACATGAACTTAAGAGAAGATAAACATTGGGCATATGGTGCTTTTGGATTTGTTATGGATGCCAAGCAGGAACGCCCTTTTGTGGTATATGCTCCCGTACAAACCGATAAAACATCAGAGTCTATTTTAGAATTAAGAAAGGAGCTTTCAGAGTTTGTGTCAACTAGACCAGTTACCCAAGCAGAATTGGATAAGGTGAAAAACAATCAAATTTTGGCACTTCCGGGACAATGGGAAACCAATAGCGCAGTTAATAATTCGCTGTATAATCTTGTTAAATATGATTTACCAGATGATTATTATCAGAGTTATGACTCCAATATTAGAAACCTTTCTTTAAAGGATATTGAAGAAGTTAGCACAAAAATGGTAAAACCTAATGAAGTGAACTGGTTTATGGTAGGAGATCGAGCTAAAATCGCAGATAAATTAGACCAACTTGGTTTTGATTCCATCATTGAGATTGATGCCGATGGAAACATGCTTACTCCGCCTATAAAAACCCCCGAAAAAGATGAGGTTAAAAATTAAGGTTGAACGTATTGAAGTTGACTTAAATTAAGCCTCATGCACAGTATAAAATCAAGCAAAGCTATTACTGAAACAAGGAAATAGCTTTGCTTTTTTATTGTAAATAAAATGCAACTAATTGATGGGTTCCTATAATTCCATTGAATTGGCTATATTCATGTTTTTGTCATGCTGAACTTGTTTCAGCATCTCATGTATGTTAAATTAGATCCTGAATCCAGTTCAGGGTGACGAATGGCGAGCTGTTTTGAGACCCTTCGACAAGCTCAGTCTGAGAGCCTTTTTTTGCCATTCCGAACATAGTGAAGAATCTCTAAAGAGCAGCAATAATATATAATAAAAGAGATCCTTCCTTCGTCAGGATGACAAAAGGGGATATTATTGTCCCTTCGAGCGGAGTCGAGAAGTCGTTCTGTCCCGATAATCATGAAGATCGAATTGTCTGAATATAGTGAAGAATCTCACTGAAGCAGCAATGCGTTATAAAATAGTTCTCGACTTTAGCTTGTATTGAGCGAAGTCGAAATGCCCGAAATGACGCTTTTTTTTAAAATATTCGTGAATTCGTGCAGTAAAAAGCACTTCGATCCAATAGAGATCACTCCTAGCGTCGGGATGATATAGGAATAAAATTGTCCTCCTAATTGTTTGTATCTAAGGCCTCTCGCCATGCTGAACTTGTTTCAGCATCTCATGTATGTTAAATTAGACCCTGAATCAAGTTGAGGGTGACGAATGGCGAGCTGTTTTGAGACCCTTCGACAAGCTCAGTCTGAGAGCCTTTTTTTGCCATTCCGAACATAGTGAAGAATCTCTAAGGAGCAGCAATAATATATAATAAAAGAGATTCTTCCTTCGTCAGGATGACAAAAGGGGGTATAATTGTCCCTTCGAGCGGAGTCGAGAAGTCGTTCTGTCCCGATAATCATGAAGATCGAAATGTGTTTCTAAACATAGTGAAGAATCTCACTGAAGCAGTAATGCGTTATAAAAATAGTTCTCGACTTTAGCCTGTATTGAGCGAAGTCGAAATGCCCGAAATGACACTTTTTTTTAAAATATTCGTGAATTCGTGCAGTAAAAATCACTTCGATCCAATAGAGATCCCTCCTAGCGTCGGGATGATATAGGAATAAAATTGTCATCCCATGTTTGTATCGAAGGTCTCTCGTCATGCTGAACTTGTTTCAGCATCTCATGTATGTTAAATTAAGACCCTGAATCAAGTTCAGGGTGACGAATGGTAAGCTGCCTTGAGATCCTTTGACAAGCTACCATTGACGGATTCCTAAAATATATCCATTTTCCCATGCTTTATGTTTTTATCAAAGGTTTTAGGATGACCAACAATAAACAGGATCATTGGCCACGAATGCACGAATTATTGGTTTTAACAATCCTGGAAAATTATTCGTGCATTCGTGGCGATATCCAGAGAACCAACAAAACGCCGAACAATGCTGAACTGGTCTCAAAATCTTAAATACCTGGAAATAAATTTCCTTTAATAGAATTTTAAACACTTCAATTTCCTACGCTGGATAATTTTTTTATCCCGGGTCTCAGGGATGACGAGATAGAGGGTCAGGTGAATTGCTGGACAAATAAGGAATATGTATTAAATGCAATTTTTATATTGGAAGATCTTTAATTATCTTCAAAAAAAATAAATTACCACGATCAATGCAACCAAAACTTATAGAAGAACAAAACTTCAAAAAAATAAATTTTAGGAAAGAAAAGCTTCCAAAAGCCGATTATGAATTATGCACTTTTGAGGCCTGTGATTTTTCCAATTCGGATCTTTCAAAGCTTCGATTTGCAGAATGCGGTTTTAAAGATTGTAACCTTAGCTCTGCAAATATTGTTGGAACTTCATTTCAAGAAGTGAGATTTGAGGATTGTAAAATGTTCGGGCTCCATTTCGATAAATGTGATCCTTTTGGTTTTGAAATTAGTTTGGAAAATTGCCAGTTAAATCATACTTCCTTTTACAAGATGAAATTAAATACTTTCAAAGTAATTAACTCCAAACTAAAAGATGTGGATTTTACCGAAGCCAATTTATCTGGGGTACAATTTGAAAAATGTGATCTTCAGAGCGCGATCTTTGAAAGATCTATTCTCGAAAAATGCGATTTTAGGACTGCCTCCAATTATTCTATAGATCCTGAGAATAATAAAATGAAGGGAGCCAAATTTTCATTGAAGGGTGTGGTGGGACTTTTAGAGAAATACAAAATTACAATAGGGAAATAAGTTCCATATAATGAAGCTAAAAATATATCAAGTAGATGCTTTTACAAATGCTGTTTTTGCCGGGAATCCTGCCTGTGTAGTGCCGCTGAATGAATGGCTGCCAGATGAGGTGCTGCTAAATATTGCCAAAGAAAATGCGGTGGCAGAAACCGCTTTTTTTATCAAAGGAAAGGATAATTATCATTTACGCTGGTTTACTCCGGAAGTAGAAATGGATCTTTGCGGCCACGCGACGCTTGCTTCGGCACACGTAATTTGGAATTTTATAGATAAGACTTCTACGGAGGTCAGATTCGAAACTTTATCGGGACAGCTTCGTGTTCAAATAAATACTGAAGGATATACCCTAAATTTCCCATCCCGAAAACCAAAACCTTCAGAGTTACCTGAAGAAATAAGGCAGGCATTGAGCATGCAGCCACAAAAAGTGTATAAAGACCGGGATTTTATGCTGGTCTATGATAGTGAAGAGGATATCGAGAACCTTAAAATAGATCGTACCTTTTTCGATAAAATCAACTTAGGAACTGGCGGCGTTATTATCACTTCTAAGGGTTCGACATCAGATTTTGTCTCGAGGTTTTTTACACCGCAAGCCTCCATTTTAGAAGATCCTGTAACAGGTTCGGCACATTGCACGCTTGTTCCTTATTGGAGCGAGCAACTTCAGAAAACAAAACTAAGCGCGATACAACTTTCAGAAAGAAAAGGAATTTTGAACTGCGAAGACCTTGGGGATCGTGTATTAATTAGCGGAAATGCAAGAACGTATCTTCTAGGTGAGATATGTATGGAATAATTTATAATTTTGATGATCTTAAATCTATGGAGTTGAAACCCAAAACAAAGAATTACAAACAAAAAGTTGAAGACAGTTTCAAGCTTCAGAAATTCATGGATTTTATTGGGGCGAAATTGATAGACGTGAAACCCGGTTTTTGTGAAATTCATTTAGCATACCGGGAAGAACTCACGCAGCAAAATGGCTTTTTTCATGCGGGCATTGTAAGTACCTTGGCAGATAATGCCGCGGGATATGCTGGTTTTTCGCTTATGGAAGAAGGTTCATCTATTCTCTCTGTAGAATTTAAACTGAATTTGCTCTCCCCGGGAATTGGAGAATTGCTAATTGCAAGAGCCAACGTGCTGAAATCTGGCAAAACACTCACTATATGCCGAGCAGATGTTTTTGTGGTAAAGGATGGTGTAGAGAAATTATGTGCTGCATCACAAGCAACGCTTATTCAAATAAAAAATTCTTCAGAAACAAAAATAGGAAAATGAGGATCCCTGTAGTATTTCTAATCTTTTGAGTTCCTAAAAATACTGGATCGGTAATTGAACTTAAATTTCAGTAAATTGTAAAAAATAAATCCAAGAATTAACCCATGATAAAATTCAGTTTTCTGTTCACATTAAGTTTCTTCGCTTCAACTTCCCTATTTGCTTTTCAAGATATGGAAGATGTAAAAATTGAAGTGATTCCGGTAAATGAGAATATTTATATGCTCATGGGGAGAGGCGGGAATATTGGGGTTTCTGTTGGAGATAATGGGGTTTTTATGATAGATGACCAATATGCGCCTTTGTCAGCAAAAATTCGGCAAGCGATTAAATCCATTAGTGAACAACCTGTAAAATTTTTAGTGAATACCCATCATCATGGGGATCATACCGGCGGAAATTCGAATTTTGAAAAAGAGGGAACGCTGATCTTTGCTCATGAAAATGTAAGAAAACGCTTAAAGGAAGATAAAAAAAATACAGATCAATTAGGATTACCTATAATCACGTTCGATCATAAAATGCACTTGCATTTAAATGGTGATGATATCTTAGTGGTTCATGTCCACAATGCACATACAGATGGCGATGCGCTTATCTATTTCCCTAAAAGCAATGTGCTGCATACCGGCGATACCTTTTTTAACGGGATGTTCCCCTATATCGATCTTAAAGGCGGAGGAAGTGTTGCAGGGGATATTGAAGCTGCAAAAACAGGTTTGATGCTTATCAATGAGAATACTAAGATCATTCCTGGACATGGGCCTTTGGCAACTTATTTAGATTATAAGAATTATTTGAATATGCTTGAGGGAATAAAAAGAAATGTAATGGCAGCAATGAAAGCCGGAAGTAGCAAGGAAGAAATTGTAGCCGATGAGAGTTTAACTTCGGGATATATTACAGATGCTGCTGCGGAAAAGGCATTTATCACCGGGCCTAAAATTCGTGCTACGTATTATGATAGCCTTTCAAATAACAAAGATTAATTTTTTAGAATTTTTGTAACGTAAAAAGTGAAGGTCTGTGTAGATAAAAAAAAGCTGTCTAAAATTATAGTTTCGATGATTAAAATGATTTTAAGGGATTAAGGAAGGATCAAAGTTAGAAATCAATACCCTATAATTATAAAATAACCTCTTAATAAATTACCATTTTTCTTGAAAAAAAAATTCTAGACAGCCGATTTTATTTTAACCTTTTTCCTTCGGATTGAACACCAAAAATATAGGTTGCCCAATTACTCCGGCATGGTCCATTGCTTCTTTCAGTTTTGCGTCGTTCACAAAGGTTTTATAATCCTGTAAAGTATTCCACTGATTCATTACGTAAATCATTCTAGGGTCGCCATTAATAGTTCCCACCTCATAGCTCACTTCTTTAAATTCTTTTCTGGTTCTTTCAAAATCGTCAAAAACACGTTTCCATTTATCATAGTCTTCCACTTCATGATAAATGATTCCGGTAATCTTATTGTCCACCGTTTTAGAACCTTCCAATTTGTTTAAAAGAAGAAATTTTGGAGCCTCTGTCACCCCTGCCTCCTCCATTTTTTCCTTTAACTCCAGATCTTCTTTAAATTGTTTGTAATGATCTTTAGACTTCCAAGTGTTAAACACATACACAGTATTAGGATCATCTTCTAGTGTTCCAACTTCATAGCTAAGCTCTCCATTTTTTTCTCGTTGAGGTAGGTAAGCATCGAAAGCCTTTTTCCAAATTCCATAATCTTTCACTTTATGATAGATCAAAGATTTTGTTTTTGTTTGGGTTAAAGCCTTCGGTTCATTATTTTCTTGTTGCTTTTCATTGAAATCTACTTTTGGTGTATTCCAACTTAACATTAAAACAGAAAATACCACAGCCAGAATCTCGAACAAATAAATTTGCTTTTTCATAATGAATAGATTTAATAGTTGTTTAATTTTTTGATAACAAAAAATCCTCGGCGGGGGAGGATGGGGAGAAAGAAAAAAATTTAAAGCAATAATTTACAAAAAATAAATAAGAAAATGAATTTCTAAAGCGGTATTTTCTAAGTGTCGCGTTTAAAACTTAAATTGTAGTAAATACCATTTAAATGAAAATTCGCGAAGCTATTGAGCAAGATCGCAAGGAATTAGGCCTCGACAGAATTGAAGGCTTTGGGGGATGTGAAAATCAAGATTGTAAGCGAGCAATGGAGAAACTTCATTTTAAATAGGAGCACACAGATAAGGATTGGGAATTGAAAAATGGAAAACTAATCAGCATTCATACTTGTTATAAATTGAAAAAAGATTAATATTCAATAGCACATTGAGTGTCTCAACAACTATCGATCTCGAGGTGTTTTTTCGCTTTAAATTTCCCTGGTTAATACACTTGAAACAACTCATTCCCCATTAAAACTCTTTTTCCTATATTTAATTCATGCAAAGAGCTTGTCCGGAATGCGGAGAAAAAATAGTTGGGAGAACAGATAAAAAATTCTGCAGTGACTATTGTCGCAATGCCCATAATAATAAGATGAATAAGGATTCGACAAACCTTGTTCGGAATGTGAACAATCTACTTCGCAAGAATTACAGGATCCTTCAGGAATTAAACCCTACAGATAAAACCAAAACCACTAAAGCCAAGCTCATGGCCAAAGGTTTTAGTTTTGAATATTTCACAAGCATTTATACTACCAAGACGGGGACCGTGTATTATTTTATCTACGATCAAGGATATTTACCATTGGAGGGTAATTATTACGCCTTGGTAAAACGAAACTAGCTATGCCAATTTTGTGCCCTTAATTTCATTGCAGCATACAAGATGTCCTTTCGGCTAATTTGTCCAATCAATTTTCCGTTATCTACAACGGGAAATCTCCTGTACTCGTGTTTAAAAAAAAGTGAAGCACAATCAAAAATACTTACATCCTTATCTATGGTCCGCACATCGGTTTCCATAAATTCTTCCACCCTTCTATCCCCAATAGGAATGTTGTAATACCTGTTCTCAGAAATTGGTTTCATACAATCCCCATCAGAAATCACGCCTATAAGTTCGTTCCGTTCGTTAACTACCGGGGCTCCGGAAATCTTATATTTCATAAGTGTTTCGATCACTTTTATAATTGGATCATCTTTTCTGAACGTAATTAATGAATGAGACATATAGTCCTTTACCAAAATTGCCGCACTCTGTAATTTTTCGGGTTCCGCCCTTCTTCCTTGAAAACTTTTAATTCCCATAGCCCTAAGTTTTTGATTATTAGCTCATTAATATAATCAATTTCTTGGCTTTTTGAAACCAGAACCGTATATTTATTTTATTCAGCTTAACTTATTTATATTTAAACCACCAATACTGCTTTCTATTATGCTGAAAAAATTATCTCCACTTTTAATAGCTATTTTAATATCTGGGATCGTCTGGTTTCTTTTTTATTCTAGCATGCCAAGAAGCACTTCTGAAGCAAATATCCCAGAAACAGAATTTTCTACCGCCCGGGCTTTTGAACATGTGGAGGCTATTTCTAAACAGCCTCATTTTGTTGGAAGTCCTGCGCATAGTTTGGTGAGAAATTATATTGTAAAAACATTGCAGGATCTTGGATTGGAAGTGCAAACTCAGGAAGGCTATAGTTTAACCAATAGCGGGATGCTTATCAGGCCACAAAATATTTTGGCAAGGATTCCGGGAAATGGAGATGGAAAAGCCCTTTTATTGATGTCGCATTACGATTCTGCCGGACATTCTTCTTTTGGGGCAAGTGATGCAGCAAGTGGGGTAGCTGTAATTTTAGAAGGTGTTCGAGCCTTGTTGGCTGAAGGGAATATGTTTAAAAATGACATTATTGTTCTGTTTACTGATGCTGAAGAACTTGGATTGAATGGTGCCGACTTGTTTGTAAATGAACATCCTTGGGCAAAAGATGCAGGGCTGGCCCTAAATTTTGAAGCCCGTGGAAGTGGGGGAAATTCCTTTATGCTCTTGGAAACAAATAGTGGGAATTCGAAACTCATTGAAGATTTTATTAAGGCACAACCTCAATTTCCGGTAACCAATTCCTTGGCATACAGCATTTATAAAATGCTTCCAAATGATACAGATCTTACCGTACTGCGGGAACAAGGAAATATCAACGGTTTTAATTTTGCATTTATAGACGATCATTTCGATTATCACACTGCTAATGACATCCCTGCAAACCTAGATAAAGAAACCTTGGCGCATCAGGGCAGTTATCTCATGCCCTTACTTGCATTTTTTAAAGATGCAGATCTTGCAAGTTTCGATTCTAAAGAAGACCTCATCTATTTCAATTTACCTTTGGGGAAGATGGTGAGTTATCCATTTTCCTGGATCTTACCGATGTTAATTATAGGGTTTCTGTTGTTTTTTCTGGTTGTAGTGCATGGAATCTTCAAGAGGAAACTATTGCCAAAATCCATTTTAAAAGGAGTTTTGCCATTTTTTATAAGCTTATTGGGTTCCGGATTTTTAGTGTTTGTATTTTGGAAGTTCTGTAAGATGTTCTATCCTGAATATGGAGAAATGCTGAATGGCTTCACCTACAACGGCTATTATTATATAGCTTTTGCAATATTCTTGAGCTTGTCCATTAGTTTTTATACCTATCATTTTATGGGCAAGGCGAAAGATCAAGCAAGTGTTTTTGTCTTTCCGCTCTTCTTTTGGTTGCTTATTTGCGCACTTACCGCCTTCTATTTAAAAGGAGCTGCTTATTTTATTATTCCGGCGTTCTTTGGGGTATCGCAACTTTGGGTAATGATCCGTCAAAAAAGGCCTAATTTATTCTTGATGCTGTTGTTAAGTTTACCTGCACTAGTGTTGATTTTGCCATTTGTTACGAGTTTTCCGGTGGCCTTAGGACTTAAGATCCTATTTGTGGCTGGGATATTGACAGTCTTGTTATTTGCCTTGTTCCTCCCTGTTTTCGGATATTTTAAGGGCAAAAAGTCGATTGCGGTGTTATTTGGATTGGTAGCGATCACGATGGCTGTAATTGCTCATTTTAAATCAGGTTTTAATGAAGATCGACCAAGACCAGATAGTTTGGTATATATTTTAGATGAAGATAGGAATACTGCAAGTTGGAATTCTTACGATCTTAAATTGGACGATTGGAATAAAGCCTATTTTGGAGAGGACCCCCACAATACTGAAATCATGGATAACGCTTTTGAAAGTAAATATGGATCTGGCTTTAAACATAGATCAACAGCCCCTGTGGTGAAGATTTCTTCCCCGGGAATTGTTTATAAAAAAGTGAGGAATGACGGTTCATTGAATGCTTCCCACAGTTATTCCTTAAAGATCGCACCCAATAGAAAAGTGCACAGGATGGAGTTGTTTTTAAATAGTTCCTATAATTTTGAGGAATTCACCGTGAATGGACTGGAAGCAGATTCAATTATTGCTGGTGGAGAAAATTATCATATTTTTATAAATAGGTGGAGCGACAGATTGCTCACTTATCATGCCGCCAATGCAGATACATTATTGATTAATTTTACGACCAAGAAAAAGGCTGCACCCGAAATTGTGCTTTATGAAAGCAGTTATGATCTTCTGGATAATCCAGATTTAAAAATAAAAAAGAGGGATAAAGCTAAAATACCGAAGCCTTTTGTGCTGAATGATGCCGTGATCCTTAAAAAGACGATTAGGTTAGAGGAATAATGTCACGCTGAGTCCGTGAAAATAAAATTTATTCTAATGCAGGAAATTTACGCATGATGGTTGCTCACAGGTTTATTGACTTAAACACTTCTTTTTTGCAAGTATAGTGTTTCATCGCCGTAAATTTTTAGAAGCCTTGTTATAACATTCTTTCTGTTATTCTGGGCAAAATAAAAAACCTCCAAATGGCAACTATAAAGTTCTAGTTGGAGGTTTTTTTATTTTAGTTATAAGAAAGCTTTATCATTAGGTTCCCAAAGTTCTATTTTGTTTCCTTCCAGATCCACTATCCAGCCAAATTTGCCTTCCTCTATAGATACTGTTTTATCAATAACCTGGACACCTTCAGCTTTTAGGGTTTCCAATAATTCATCCAGGTTCTCTACCCTAAAATTCATCATGAATTCTTTTTTGGAAGGCTTAAAATAATCGGTGTCTTCTTTAAAAGGGCTCCACTGTGTAGAACAGTCTTCACCTTCTTTATTCTGCCACCAAAAGGTAGATCCCCATTGGTCGGTATTAAATCCTAAGTGGTCTCGATACCAATCTTTTACTGCTTTTGGATCTTTGGTTTTAAAGAAGATTCCACCAATACCTGTAACTCGTTTTTTCATAGTCTTTATTTCAGAATTAGCATTGTTCCCCGTGTTTGCTAGATTGCTTTTCCAAATTTATTTATGATCTTGTAGGCGATGGTAGAAGCCAATTTTCTATGTGACTCCTCTGTCCAACCTGCAACATGCGGGCTTAATAGTACATTGTCAAAAAACATAAGCTCCTTAAGATCCGGAGGGATCTGGTGATCTTGAAATAAATGCTCGAAGGAATCCTTCTCATATTCCAGAACATCCAAACCGGCACCTAGGATCTTTCCTTCTATAATACCTAAAACCAAATCTGCAGTTACCACACTTTTGCCACGGGCAGTATTAATAAACCAGAATGGTTTTTTAAATCCATTTATAAAATTGGTATTTATCATCCTATTCGTTTCTGGCGTCCAGGGAGTGTGCAAACTCAATACTTCCGCATTATCCTGAAGTTCTTCTAAACCTACCTGGGTGGCATTTTCATCTCCTACTCCCTTTAAAATGTCATAACAAAGCACCTTAACATCGAAACCCTTAAGTTTCTTGGCAAAGGCTTTCCCCATATTTCCATAGCCAATAATCCCAATTGTTTTCCCATCCAGCTCTATGCCCCGGTTTTCTTCCCGGTGCCACAAACCTTGATGCACTTCCCGATTTGCTTTGTTCAATTTATTTAGGAGCGATAACAACATCCCTAAGGCGTGTGCTCCAACGGCATTTCTATTTCCTTCTGGGGCGGCAAAAAGTTCAATCCCCTTCTGTTTTGCATATGCTACCTCTATACTTTCCAGACCTGCGCCAACCCTAGCTATAAACTTTAAATTGGGAGCTGCATCAATAAAATCCTTATCGATCTTAAATCTACTTCGTATCACGATCCCGTCAAATAAATGCTGATTGGCAAGTATTTCTTCCTTACAAACATCATAAGCTTCAATATTATGATAGCCTGCTTTTTGTAGTTCTTTTATCAATAATGGGTTATTGCTGTCGGCATGCAGGACAATCATGATTTCTAAATTTTTGGATATGTATTCACAGTTAGTTCACTTTCCACATTCCCGGTATGTTTTACCGATAGTTTTTCAAAAAGCATCACATGAACCTCTTCGTCGTTCTTCGTAAAAGGGCGATGCGCTACTCCTTTGGGAACCACAATGAGTTCACCTTCCTTTATCTTTACCGTTTTATCTTTGAATTGTATGTATAAAGTGCCTTTAACAACTTGGAACAATTCATCTTCTTCTTCATGGGCATGCCAGATAAATTCACCCTTTAGCTTGGCCAATAATACTTGCATATCGTCTACAATAGCAATTTGATGTGGATTCCAGTTTTTGCTGAATTTTTCGAATTTCTTATTGATGTTGATACTTTCCATAGATAGAATATTAAGGGGAAATTTTAAAAGGGAGGAATATATAAAGATGCTACTAAGTTAAAAACCTAGAATGAGTTTTGCAATACTGAAATATATTAATATTCCGCAAATATCATTACTGGTCGTGATAAATGGACCCGTTGCCATTGCAGGATCTATCCCTTGTTTGTCTAGAATAATTGGAACGAATGTCCCAATTAAAGACGCGATCACGATTACAGAGATCAACGAAATTCCAATAGTTAATCCAAAATAAAGATCGAACCCTAACAGAAAGATGCCTCCCACGATTAATAAAATTGCCAAAACCACGCCATTAAAAAGACTTAAAACAATCTCTTTTAAAAGCCTTTTAAGCAATGAACCTTTTAAACTTTTATTTGCCAAACCCTGCAAAACAATTGCTGAAGACTGGACCCCAACATTTCCTGCCATCGCAGCAATTAAGGGAACAAAAAAGAAGAGTGCTGCATGTTCCTGCATAGCACCATCGAAAGTTCCAAGAACCGAAACACTTATAAATCCCCCAAAAAGGGCTAAAACAAGCCAAGGCAAACGAGCTCTGGTAAGCAACCAGATACTGTCATCTGCCTCTACATCTTCAGAAATACCCGCAGCCATCTGGTAATCTTTCTCCGCTTCATCCTTAACAAAATCCAAAATATCATCGATGGTAATTCGGCCAACCAATCTTCCCATTTCATCTACCACAGGAATAGCCTCTAAATCATATTTCTGCATCACCCTTGCCACTTCTTCGCCAGGCGTGTGCACATTTACATAATCTACTTGCGGAATGTACACATCGCTTATATGCGCGTTGCTGGGCGCAGTAAGTAAATCTTTAAGCGATAACCTCCCTTTTAATTTGTTTTTATCGTCCACTACATAAATGGAGTGCACCCTGGTAACGTTCTCTGCCTGGTTGCGCATTTCGCTCATACAACCGGTAACGTTCCAGTTTTCATTCACCTTCACCAATTCCTTTGCCATAAGACCGCCGGCAGAATCTTCATCATATCGCAGCAATTCCACGATATTATCGGCATGTTCCTCATCCAAGATCTGGGCAATAACCTTTTGTTGGCGGTCTTCGGAAAGTTCAGAAATAATATCGGCAGCATCATCGGTATCCATTTCTTCCAGTTCCTCGGCAATTTCCTTAGGAGATAAACTGTCTAAAATGCGTTCCCTAACGCCTTCTTCCAGCTCCATTAAGGCTTCCGAAGTTTTCTCGCTATCCAGCAATTTTACAATATAGGTAGCTTCTTCAATATCTATTTCCGAAAGGATCTCGGCGATATCTGCAGGGTGAACTTCTTCTAGATGCAACAGCAGTTCCGCATCGTTCTTTTGCTCGATGAGGTATTCAATTTTTTCAATTAATTCTTCGCTTAATTCAAATTGCATCCTGCTGAATTTTTTCTGTAAGTTCTATAAACTCTTGAACACTTAACTGCTCTGGTCGTTGCCCAAAGATAGCATCTTCCCTCAAATTATCGGATAATTCGAAAGTTTTTAGACTATTCCTTAAGGTCTTTCGACGTTGCTGAAAGGCTGTTTTAACTACCCTGAAGAATAAAGCTTCATCGCATGGAAGTGTGAAGTTTTCTTTCCTTTTTAATCTGATCACCCCACTTTCTACTTTTGGCGGCGGATTAAAAACCGTTGGCGGCACCGTGAACAAATAGTCCACTTCGAAAAATGCCTGTGCCAAAACCGAAAGGATTCCATAGGTTTTATTGCCATGTGGCGCTGCAATTCGCTGGGCCACTTCTTTTTGGAACATTCCCGCAAACTCCGGGATCAGCTCCCTATTTTCTAAGGTCTTAAAAACAATTTGAGTGGAAATATTATAAGGAAAATTCCCGATGATCGCATAAGGTTCTTTTTCAAAAATCTCACTGATATCGGTCTTTAAAAAATCCTTTTCGAGGATCTTCCCTTCCAGTTGAGGGTAGTTCTCTCCCAAATAAGCCACACTGTCCCTATCTATTTCTATAACATGAAGGTCAATATCTTTTTTAAGCAAATATTTAGTGAGGACGCCCATTCCCGGGCCAATCTCCAATACATTCATATAGCCTTCATATCCAAGGGAATCGGCGATCTTTTCTGCTATTCCCTCATCTTTAAGAAAATGTTGTCCTAAGTGCTTTTTTGCTCGAACAGAACCATCTACACTAAAAGCAACTTTCCCGGGAGCGTATTTACTTTGCTTAAATTTATTGTCCTTTGAATTGAAAGGATTCTTCTTGTTTTTTTTCATGCAGGGATTTTTTACTGCTAACTATAATAGGAAAAGTACCGCTTATTGCTCACTTACAATTTCCATCTCGGTTCTAAAAGCTACAAATTTACCATTGAAGGGTTTCGATTTCGCTCTCAAACTAGGAGCATTTTCTTCATAATATTTTTGCAACATCGCTTTGCTCTCGGTGGTATATTGAACAGAATAGGTGATTCCGCCCATTTCTTCATTTACCATCACCCTGCTCATCAATGCCTTTTTAAACTTTCCCGTATCCAACATTTCAGGAATATGCTCGGTTTTCATCCAGTTAAGCCATTCATCATGAATATCTTCCTGGATGTTTATAGTTACATTGTATATGTACATTTTTTTATTTTTTAATCTATGCTTATCTGCTTTCCTGTCCTATTTAAATGTCACATCGAGCGGAGTCGAGATGTTTTCAACCCTTTGCTTTTAGTTTATCCTGAGCGATAGTCGAAGGGCTCAGGGAGACAAAAAACATCAAGCAATTAAATTTATTTTTAATTACTGTTCTACCTCGTCCCCTCTTAGCGCACGGTATTTTTTTCTTGCATCTACAAAATAAATACTATCAGGAAAATTAAAGATGATCTGTTCGTAATACTGTTTTGCTTTTTCAGGATTTTCTAGCTGATTATCATATAATGCTGCCAATAAAAAAGTGGCGTTATCTGCCAAAATATCCTTTCCGTAAAATTCCAAGATCTTCAAATAATTTTCTTCGGCCTTGTTCCAATTTTCAGAAAGTTT
This sequence comes from Gillisia sp. Hel_I_86, assembly GCF_007827275.1. Taxonomy (NCBI): domain Bacteria; kingdom Pseudomonadati; phylum Bacteroidota; class Flavobacteriia; order Flavobacteriales; family Flavobacteriaceae; genus Gillisia; species Gillisia sp. Hel_I_86. Next base: position 1,053,916 of record NZ_VISE01000001.1, read on the forward strand.
GAACAATTCGGCTTGCTTCAATAACGCTTCATCTTCAATTTTTTCACCTTTATGATTCTGCAAGATATCATTTAACACTCCAATAGCTTCAATTGGTTTATTCTGAAAAGCTAATAAATCGGCTTTTGCGTATAGCTTTAGTGCCGTTTGGGTGGAATCTTCCAAACTGTTTTCCTTTATAAGCAGACTCAGCTCCAGAGCATCGTTTGCGATTAATTGGGTGGTAGAAGCTTTCAAGACATTTAACTGCGTAAGCGCCCAAGCAAAATCTCCTTTAAAATAGCTGGTTTTCGCTACTTTAAATCTAGCATTTTGCGCAATTTCATCATTTTTCACTAAAGTCTGAACCTGGGAATAATAAATCAGTGCCTGGTTGAATTTTTGATCCAAGACCAGAATATCTGCCAATACCATTTTGATGGCAGCTTGCTGAAAATTATTTAACGGATTTTTAGAAAGCGTATTCAGCAATTGTTTGGCTTCCTCAATTTTATCCATTTTAAAGGCGAGAAAATTGGCGTAATCTATTTGCACGGCCATGGTTTCCAACCCTGTTCCAAATTCGGAAAGCACTTTTTCAAAATCCTTTTCGATATTTTTGAAATCTGAACCTTTTGCAGTGCTCAACTTCATATCCAACAATAATTGGTTCGCTTGTACAAGGATGCCGGGCGAAGTAGTTTCTTCAATAATAAAGGAAACTATTTCTTTTGCCGTTTCAATATCATTTTCAGACTTTGCTAAAACCGTAAGCTGAATGATGCGTTGCAGGTCCCGATTGTTCCTTCTATAAATTGCTTTTTCCTGAAGAAAGGCCTTGTCGAAATCTTTTTGCTGAATAAAAAGCCAAGCCAACAATTCGCTATAAGTAAGCTCTTGAGTTTTTTGAAGCTTTTGAAGCAACTGTTTTCTAAGGGCGATATTTGCCAAATTGGAAGCATCTTCCAAGATATAACGATCAAATTCCCGCATGAGATTAATACTCATCTCGGGTTGCTTCGCAATTAGCTCTAAATATGCAGCAAACATCTCGTCCAATTTTCCTTGTTCGCCATAAATCCTGGCAAGGGGAAGATCAAAATTCATTTCAGGTCTTAGTTGCATTCCCAAAACATAGGCTTGTTCTGCATAATCCAACAAACTATATTTTTCGAAATTACGAGCAATTGCATACGCGTAATTTGCTTTTTCATTTAATACACTTAAAGCACCTGTATACTGCTTTTTTGCAAGTTCTGGCTTATTTTGAAGCTCGTAATTGTGGCCTAATTCAATTAAAATAGTTGGATTGTTATTGGTGTCTTTAAGCCGTTCCTGCAATAAACTTTCTGCCATTGCAAAATCCTCCAATTGCTGGTAGGAAGTAACCAAGCCCAAAAAATAATTGGAATTTCCGGGAGCTTCTTTTACCAAATTCTGGTAGACACTTAGTGCTTTGGCATACTCCCCTTGCTCCAGATATTTTTGCGCCAATTGATCTGACTGGCAAAAAACGCCCTGAATACCTATAAAAAATAAGGCTATATAAAGAAAACACCGCATTTTGTAAAGATAACAAAATGCGGTGTTTGGGAATAACTATATAAGATTAAAAGCTATTTATCAGAAAGCCTCTTCAAATTTTATGCATATCCGTTTTTTGTCATAAAAGCTATCTCGTCACCCTGTCCCGAAGCGTCGGGATATTTCAGGGTCTCAATTCATTTTATTGATTTATAGTATTGTGGGATTCGGAAACCCCCGAACAGTCAGGGCAGAATGACGCCTTTTATCAACATATTATTACTTTACGGACAATCAATTAAAAATCAATAATTTCTGGACAAGCCCAATAGGTATAAATTAGAAAATACTTTTAAAATTCGAGACAAGCCTCGGAGAATAAAACCCCCAATGAGGAATTTAATCGATCATTGTAAATCCGGTATATTTCACCAAAACCTCCGGTATTTTTATACCTTCCGGGGTTTGGTAATTCTCAAGGATTCCTGCAAGAACCCTTGGCAATGCCAAAGCACTTCCATTTAAGGTATGCAATAATTCCTTTTTACCATCTTTATCCTTATACCTCAGCTTCAATCTATTTGCCTGAAAAGTTTCAACATTAGATACAGAACTTATTTCCAACCAACGATCCTGAGCGGTAGAAAACACCTCGAAATCGTAAGTAATCGCAGCAGTAAATCCAAGATCTCCCCCACACAATTTCAAAATTCTATAAGGTAATTTTAGATCTTTCAATAGCTCTTTAACATGATCTACCATCCCGTCTAAAGCAGCATAAGAATCCTCTGCTTTTTCTATGCGCACAATTTCAACTTTATCAAATTGATGCAACCTGTTCAAACCTCGCACATGTGCTCCATAAGACCCCGCTTCCCTCCTAAAACAAGGCGTGTGGCCCGTACAAGAAATAGGCAGATCTGCTTCAGTAAGCATTCTGTCCCTAAAAAGGTTCATCATTGGTACCTCCGCAGTAGGAATTAAATAAAGATCATCTTCAGTAACATAATACATCTGCCCTTCTTTATCTGGTAATTGTCCCGTTCCAAATCCTGATGCTTCATTTACCAATAATGGTAATTGAAATTCTGTATATCCGGCATCTACCGCCTTGTCAAGGAAATAAGTAATCAGGGCGCGTTGTAGCCTTGCGCCTTTTCCCTTATAAACTGGAAATCCTGCCCCGGTAATTTTATTACCAAGCTCAAAATCTATGATATCGTATTTCTTCGCCAATTCCCAATGTGGCATAGAACCTTCTGCCAATACTGGAATTTCCCCTTCCTTATAGATCTCTTCATTATCATCTTCTGTAGATCCCGCAGGAACTAAATCGTTGGGAATATTGGGAACGGTATAAAGCAGTTGCTCTAATTTAGCAACAATTTCGTTAAAACTATCTGAAAGCTCTTTGGACTTATCTTTTAACTGGGAAGTTTTCTCTTTTAAAATATTCGCTTTTTGCTGCTCGCCAGATTTAAACAACATCCCAATTTCCTTGGAAAGCTGATTGGATTCGGCCAAAGTTTCATCTAACTGCGTTTGTGTGGAGCGGCGGGATTCGTCCAATATCAAGATCTCTTCAAAGACATCTTCGGCATTGAAATTACGTTTTTTAAGGGCTTTGATATATCCCTCTTTATGCGCTCTAATATTGCTAACTTGTAACATAAGGCCAACTGATTTTTAGTAAGCAGCAAATGTAGCAAAAGCAAGTAAAAATATCAGTTTAATTTGGAAGGTAAAATCCAGTTGTGGTGCTTAAAGTGTTGCCACTTCTCATTAGCAAGATCTACTTTTGGGTCTATAAATTGCTGATAAGGCCTCCCGTTCACACTTACTTTAGAGTCTACAAATACCTGCACATCTTGCCCTTTCTTGGCATACTCACGTTTAAGGCGCTGCGAAAATTGCCAAATCATGTCTGGCTTGGAATTTATGGCTCCTAATTGCTTTTTGGACAAAAATTTACTTTTATCTATATATTCCACTTCTTTGGTATCCTTATCTACTACCCTAAAAGCACTGCGCCCGCTTTTGCTACGCAACATCATTCTCCAGGAAAGTCGGTGGCCCTCCTCTGTCCATAACACATCGTCTTCAAAGAACCAATGTCTTAATGGTAATACCAGTTGAAAAATGAACCAAATAGAGACCACTGCCAAAAACGCATTTCTGTACTTCGGGACAATAATTTCCTTCTCATCGTAATATTTCTTTTTTCCCCTTAGGAACCATTTGTTTATTTTTTCTGAAGGGAAAAAGAACAACATCAATGCGAGTGAGAGATACGGAAAGATCCCAATATGAAAAATAAAACTATTGAACAGGTGAAAGAATATGGCCGCGATAAATATAGGAACCCTGGTTTTTCGGTAAAGTAATAAGGGAATTATAAGGAGGTCGAACAAAAACCCAAACCAGGAAATGGTAAAATGTGTCCATTTTTGCTGGAGCAACTCTCCTACCAACCAATAGTCTGCCTTGGATTTCATTAAAATCTCCGGAAATGCACCCGTAAACCAATCTGGATATAGTTTTGCTACCGATGCATAAGTGTAAACGATCCACATTTGGAACACGATAAACAGCCAAACCCAACGAGGCATTGAAATTTCCCGAAGGGAAGGATTCCTCCATGCATCTATGGAAACATTTTTATGCGCCGGCAAAAAGAACATGATGCCACACAAGAGCATCAATAAATAATAATGATTGTTGTAGGAGGATTTTTGCATGAGGTAGACCGATGCCCACATAATGCCGTAACAAAAGATGCTGAACCTATATTTGTAACCCACCATTACAAGTAAGCCAAACAGGCCCATTACTCCGTAATAATACAACATTCCGTCCCCTGGAAGCGGTTGCAAAAATTCGAAACCTATAAAGTTGAAGGTTTCCTGGGGCTCTATTAGGGTGCGTTTAATCCAACCAGTGGCAATACTGCCAAAAGCTTCCAAAGCTATTAACAACCCAAAAAAAACACGGAAGACCACCAGTGCAGAATTATCGATACGGGTAAAAAGGAACTTATTCAGCATAGTTGTCCTTGATAAACTGCGAGCTAAAAGCTTCGTCTTGTTTCATCGCTATTTTTAAGGAATCTATAGAATCGAAATTCTTTTCGTCCCGAATTCTGGCAAGCAATTGAATCTCCAACTTTTGTCCGTAAAGATCCTGGTCCAACAGGAAAAAATAGGTTTCTATCGTTTTCTCTGTGCCGCCCACGGTAGGATTGGTGCCAATATTCATCATTCCAAAATACGGAATTTCATCTATGGTTGCACGTGCTATATACACCCCATTTTTTGGGATCAATTTATACTTTTCTTCAATTTTTAAATTGGCGGTTGGGTATCCAAAATCTTTCCCAAGCCCTTTTCCCCTTACCACAGTGCCCGTTAGCATAAAAGGCTGCTGAAGGTAGCGATTCGCTTTTTCGACCTTTCCTTGCATCAAGGCTTTTCTAATCTTTGTAGAACTTACCGCAACATTTTCTATCTCTTCTTTACCAATTTCTTCTACTTCAAAATCATATTCTTTTCCAAACTCTTTTAAGGTATTGATATCTGCAATTCTATTTCTTCCAAACCTATGATCGTAACCAATAATGACCTTTTTAGCATTTAGTTTGTTTACCAATATGTCCAGAACGAATTCTTGCGCTGTAAGCCTGGAAAATTGATGGGTGAAAGGATGGATAATTAGATGGTCTATCCCAGAATTGGAAAGGAGCTTTTTACGTTCGTCGATCGTATTGATAAGTTTAATATCGCTCTCCTTTTGCAATACCATTCTTGGATGCGGGAAAAAAGTGAGTATTGCCGACTCCATATTACTGAGTTTCGCAGTATTCACAAGCTTTTCTATAATTTTTTGATGGCCCGCATGCACTCCATCGAAAGTTCCAATGGTGATAACCGTTGGATGTTCACTTTTAAAGGTATATGCTCCTAAATGTTCTTTCAAATGCCTCTTATTTACCGTTAAAAGTATTCATTGTAATATTTATTCCCGCAGTTCCAAAGGATTTTATAAGCTCGGCTGCTTTTTCCAAGCGTTCTGGAAGGTTTTTTTCTTCTTCCAAAGACCATTCCCCCAAGACATAATCTACTTGTCGTCCTTTAGAAAATTCATCACTTATCCCAAACCTAAATCTATTATATGTTGTGGTGTTTAGCTGAAGTTGAATATCCTTCAACCCATTATGGCCGCCATCACTTCCTTTGGTCTTAAGCCTTATAGCTCCAAAATTGAGGTTGAGATCATCTGTAACCACCAGCAAATTCTCCAAAGGGATTTTTTCCTTGGTAAGCCAATAGTTCACCGCTTTCCCGCTAAGGTTCATATAGGTGCTGGGTTTTAGTAGAATAAAAGTCCGCCCTTTAAACCGGAAACTCGCAATATCCCCAAGCCTATCGGTTGAAAATGACACCCCTTCCTTTTCAGCCAAATAATCCACTATTTTAAAACCAATATTATGCCTGGTATTGTGGTATTTGGGACCAATATTCCCAAGCCCCGCAATCAAAAATTTCTTCATAGGGTCTACTTCTTCCTCTTTTGGTTCACTACTAAATATTCTTCCGAAGAAAGCCAACATGGAATTTGTTTTGGTAAAGATAAAATTAATAATATTCTTTGCCCGGGCAATTTTTAGTTGGACACTTTTAATAATCGAGTTTTGATCGCTTCAGAACAAACATAGCACTTATGGTTGAAATGTTTATAAACAAAAAAGCATTCCGAATCCCGAACGAATCGGAACAGGAATGCTTTTAATTTTTTGCTAAATAATAATTACTCTTTTACGGCAGCAGCATCATCTACCTCAGTAGCTGGAACTTCATCTGCAGCAACTTCTTCCTCATCTTCAGCTTCATCAGCAATAAGGTTACGAGATGTCTTAACTTGGCAAATTACCGTGTTGTCTGGATGGTTAATTGTAAAATCGTCACTTGCAACCGCAGTAACGTACAATTTGTTTCCAATTTTAAGGGAAGTTACATCGGCTTCAATAAAATCTGGAAGATTTCCAGGAAGGCCTTTCACTTTTAAACGACGAAGGTTGTAACGTAAAACCCCACCATTTTTAACTCCACGAGCAATACCTTTGGTATGCACAGGAATCTCCATGGATATTTCCTTGTTGTCGAATATTTGATAGAAATCCATGTGAAGGATAGCATCGCTTACCGGGTGAAATTGGATGTCCTGAAGAACAGCGTCAATTTTCTCCCCACCTTCCAAAGTTATTACCACTGTATGCACATCTGGTGTGTATACAAGGTCTTTGAAGGCAATTTCATCTGCTGAAAAATGTAATGGTTCGCCTCCTCCGTATACTACGCAAGGAACCTTTCCAGCATTACGTAAGGCTTTAGTGTCCTTTTTGCCCACGCTTTCTCTTTTAGATCCGTTGATCGTGATTGATTTCATTATAAAAAATTTTAGTGTGCAAAGGTGCGACTTTTTTAACTAGTATAAAATACTGAATTGGAAATATTTAGGAATAGTGTTCTGGTAAAAGATTAAAGATCGCTTCGCTGTTAGAGAAAAGAGCGCTTTGCTGATAGACAAAAGAAACTAGAGAAAAGAAAAAAGACTTAATTTCAACTAATTGGTAATCAATTTTTTTGTTTGTCCGTAAAGTATCCTAAACTGAAAAAGGAAGTCATTCTGCCCCGACTGTTCGGAGGTTTCAGAATCTCATTTCAATGGGAATCAATACAATATTGAGACCCTGAAACCCGACCGACCGTTACGGGCCAGGGTGACGTCCAAATTTTGGAGTATGACTGTTTACGGATATACAATAATTTATTAAGCTTTTTTGAAGATTAAAATTCGGTAAGAGATTAAAGATCGCTTCGCTTAAAGAGACAAGAACAAAGACTTGGTTTCAACTAATTGAAAATCATTTTGTTATAAATTATTGAGCTTCCTCAAAAACAAATTTTTAAAAATTAAGTGATATACAAAACTTACATTATAAATTTAGAGCTGATGGATTTATTGTTGTGTACACGGTTCATTACATCTGCAAAAAGATTGGCACAACTCACTACTTTAATTTTTTCGCTCTTTTGTTTTAGGGGAATAGAATCTGTTACTATTAATTCTGCTAATTTTGAATCTTCAATTCTTTTATAAGCATCTCCAGAAAGCACTGGATGCGTACAAATAGCCCGTACACTAATGGCTCCTTTTGCCATCATTACATCTGCAGCCTTCGTAAGTGTTCCTGCGGTATCCACCATATCGTCCACCAATACCACGTTTTTACCCGTTACATCGCCAATAAGTTCCATATGGGAGATCACATTTGCTTTTGCACGTTGTTTGTAACAAATAACCACATCGCTTTCCATCGCTTTAGAATAGGCATAGGCCCTCTTGGAACCACCCATATCTGGGGAGGCAATCGTTAAATTGTCCAGTTTCAAATTCCTTAAATAAGGTAGGAATACAGTAGAAGCAAATAGATGATCTACAGGTTTTTCAAAAAATCCCTGAATTTGATCGGCATGAAGATCCATAGTGATTATTCTAGTTGCACCTGCGGTTTCCAAAATACTAGCAACCATTTTTGCCGCAATGGGAACCCGAGGTTTATCTTTTCTATCCTGTCTAGCCCATCCAAAATAAGGCATCACAGCAGTAATATGTCTTGCTGAAGCCCTTTTTGCAGCATCCAACATCAAAAGCATTTCCATAAGATGATCTGCACCAGGATGTGTAGATCCAATTATAAAGACACGGGAACCTCTTACAGACTCTTCAAAAGAAGGCTGAAATTCTCCATCGCTATAAGTACTAGTTATAACATTTCCCAGTGGTGCTCCGTAGGCTACAGCTATTTTTTCGGCTAATACCCTACTTTGGGTGCAATTAAAAATTTTGGCTTCGGGAATTAAATTTGGCATTTGGTGTTGTGTTTTATAGGGTTAAACCATGGTTTTGTTGTGTCCCCAAATTTAGAAATTTATTCCCTGCCATTCCCAATAGAACCCCTAGAATGTTTTTAATATTTTTAGAACCTAAAGGGCTAACGATAAACCCGCTAACTTAAATGGAGTTCGAGAATATGTCCAAAACCTGTGACATGAGGCGCATTTACTTAATGTAGATTTTCTTCGGAATGCAGGCTCAATGAATCCAAATAACTCAAATCCTATTAAATTAGGTTTTAAGAAATAGCATATTATCTCATTTGCTATCAAACACTATGAATCTAAATGTTAAATAAGAAAAATTGCAAATGGTTGCACCTCTGTTGTACCAAAAAATAAAAAAGGGTTTAGAAATTAATCTAAACCCTTGGTACTCGAGGCGGGAGTGCTTTAAAATTTGTTCACGCCTTTAATATTGGGCTGTCCAAGCATTGCTTATAGGAGTGTCCCCGAATTAGACACCTTTAACTTAGATTTAACAATTGAGGATTGCAGTGAGACAGAACTTATCTAATAACGCTGTTTTCATCCAAAGAAAATTCTATATTAGTCAACCTATTTTAGGATGAGGCAGTTGGCTTTTGTTTCTCCGTTTATCGTTTCCATTATTTCCCTAAAGCTATTAAGTCCGGATTCAATGTTCTCAATAATTTCTAATGCTAAAATGTCCGAATCTGGTAAATTATCCAAGTCAGTCAAACTTTTGTCCTTCAGCCAAAAAATATCCAAACTAGTTTTGTCTCTCTTTATAATATCATCATAACTGTATTTTTTCCATCTGCCATCTTCGTTTTCTTCGCTCCAAGTTTCTTTTCGCTTGCTTATATTTTTGCCATTATAAAGTTCAATAAATTCTGAAAGATGTTCTTGACGCATCGGATTCTTCTTGGGCGTGTGATGTACATTTGTTCTGTAATCATAAAACCAAATGTCTTTTGTCCAAGCTTCCTTATTCGCAGGTTTATTGTTGAAAAACTCTACATTTGCCTTAACTCCTTGCGCATAAAATATACCTGTTGATAATCTTAAAATGGTATGCAATTCGGCTGTTTTCATCAACTGTTTTCTAACTTCTTCACCTGCACCACCCTCAAAAAAAATATTATCTGGAAGTACAACTGCTGCCCCCCAGTTTATTTTAAGCTGTGTTTTTATATGTTGCAAGAAGTTTAATTGCTTAGTTAGAGGTAGTTTCCCAGAAATCTTGTCTATTATAGCTTAAATCCTCTTTTACTATTTCACCCTGCTCATTGGTAAACGTCCTACTGCTTTTCTTCCCAAAGGGAGGATTAGCTAGAACATAATCAAACCGTTCTCCATCATCCGAAATTAGGGCATCATTTGGATTTATAAACGATTCCCCATCTATTTCGCCAATGTTGTGCAAATACATATTCATTAAACACATTCTACGTGTATTGGCAACAATTTCATTACCGTGAAATGTTTTATTTTTAAGAAATTCTTTCTCTTCTCGGTCTAATTTGTTGTTATCAATAATCCAGTCGTATGCTGCTAAAAAGAAACCAGTTCCACAAGCTGGATCGACAATGGTTTTCATTGGTTTTGGCTGTACACAAGCCACTATCGCTTTTATTAAAGCTCTCGGTGTAAAATATTGTCCTGCCCCACTTTTGGTATCTTCTGCATTTTTCTAGTAGACCTTCATAAATTTTTCCCTTGATGTCTGCACCCATCATACTCCACTCTTCTTTATCAATTAAATTAATAACCTTGAGCAATTTAGCAGGGTCTTGTATTTTGTTTTGACTCTTAGTGAAAATCTGTCCTAACGTTCCTTTTTCTGTTGAAAGTGTACGTAATAATTGACTGTAAAAGGATTCTAATTCTGTACCACGCTTACCAGACAATGTTTCCCAGTTGGCTATTTCGGCGTCTTCAACCTCATTGCCTTCAACATCTTTTAGTCTTGGAAAAACCAAGCCTTTATTATAAGGTGGTTTGTTGAGCTCATCTGCCATTTTCAAGAATAGCAAATAGGTAATTTGTTCTAAGTAGTCCCCATATCCTACCCCATCATCACGAAGTACGTTGGCAAGGTTCCATATTTTTGATATTATTGAACTGTCGGTCATTTTATTTATTTCTATTTAAAACGCTAATCACTAATCGTTTTACCGTTTCCATTTCTTCGGGTTTACTAGAAGCAATAAAAAGTGTTAAACTAGCTAAAGTGTCGTTGCTAATTATGGGTTGTTCTTTACTGTTAAAAAGCATTTTGTTTTGTTGTAAAAATTTCAGAAAACAAGCTGCTGCTATTCGTTTATTGCCATCTACAAACGAATGATTTTTTACTATCAAGTATAAAAGCATGGTGCCTTTTTCTTCTAGTGTGGAATAAAAATCATCTTCTCCAAAGCCTTTTGCAATTTGGGCTACGGAACTTTCAAAGCTTTTATCTTTTTCTTTACCAAATACTTCGGAATCAAATTCGGCCAACATTTGATTGATGAGTTTTTGATAATCTGCTAAACTTGGGTAATTTGCTTTTCTTTCGGTTAAACCTTTAGCATCTAATTGTTCGTGGTCATAATCATCTAATAGGCTTAAACCTTTGGCAAAAACAGTCAACCATTCATTATCGGCTGTTTTTTCTTCAATAGCTCTGCTTAAAATTTGAATACCATTTTTTAATATGTATACTTCTTGTTCTTTTTGAGCTAAACGTTTTTCATTAACAGTATATCCTTTTACTAGATATTCTTTTAAAACACGAGTTGCCCATATTCTAAATTGTGTTCCTTGTTTTGATTTTACACGATATCCTACTGAAATAATGACATCAAGATTATAGTGTTCAATCTCTCTTTCTACTGTTCTATTTCCTTCTTTTCGAACTTGTCGGTATTTCCGACTAGTTGCTTCTTGCTCTAATTCTTTTTCCGAAAAAACATTTAAAATATGTTCAGTAATAGTGCTCCTTCCTTTACCAAACAAAGTTGCCATTTGGTCTTGTGTAAGCCAAACCGTTTCCTGTTCAAATTTTACCTCAATTTGAGTAGAACCATCTTTAGCTTGATAAATCTCTATTTGGTTTTGTGTCTCCATATCTTTTTAACTACCGAGTATTTCTAGGTAATTCATTTTATTTTATTTTTGAACTGTTGCATTTTTTGCACAAGTTCATTTTTTTCATTCCAAATTCATCATTTCCTTTCCGCCTTTATCCTTTCCAGATATTGAAAGTTTATTTTGACTTGCCTTTGTTAAAGCATTCACAATCCAATTTCCGGCATCTTTGGATTTTATTTGAAAGAAATCCATATTCTCTGGTTTAATGCAAGAATCTAAAATGATTAAATCATCGTGATAATCAAATAAAAAGACGTAGCCTTCATTCTTCTCGTAGAACTTAAGTAATAAGAATAGAGATAAGTTTTTTTGATAATTATATTTTCTAGCATTTTTGCTGCCAGACTCTTCTCTCGGTTTTATCTTTATTAATTCTTGCTGTATCTTCATTACATATTCCAACGGTTTTGGTGTCGAGTAGACAAGGGGAATTTCACCCCAAGCCTCTCCCAGAACCGTACGTGATAGTCTCCCATCATACGGCTCTTGTTATACTTTTCAATGGCCAAGGTAAGTAAAAACCTGTTTGAAGGCTATTGAATTTGTCCCATCCCATAAACTCATCCTCTTTCAAGTTGGTAAATGTTATGTGACTGTATAACCTAACCCCTTTGCTCCATTCCCATTACAGGAACTTCATCACTACTACGGGTTAGTCCGCCCCTGAACATAACCTTGGTATTCTACCTCTAGGTTGATCCTATTGTGTATTTTCCTTAACATCTATGTTCAGGTGCCCGAGTTCCATAATCAAGCCTGGATAAAAGTCATGCCCCCTGAATGACGCTTGTCGTATAGCCAATAAATAGGTAATCGCTATACTCTTTAACTCCGTGCGTTACTCCGTAGTTTTTGACAGGATGTAGCAACTTCTCGACACCTCATAAGGGGTTCACTTTTGTTCATCTCTTTTATCCGTACCTGATCACGCTCTTGGCGTGACCGTTTCCTAAACGCTCAATACCCTGGCTCTTTACCAAAGCACCTTTAGGTGGTTTAATGCTCTCTTATAAGACGACATTGGTAGGTCGGTTCTACCATCTTAATTACAGTTCACAATGACTATTTATTGCCGTCATTGCTTGCTCGGCACACTAACGCAAGTAGCGTGGAATGGGGAAGCGTTCTTGTCGGCTTTGTTGTATTTTACTTGGTGTCTAAAATAGCACTTTTCACCACAATGCCCGCTATTTGCTGTTTACCGATGCTAGCAAACGGTTATTCTGCTATGGCTTGTTCGTAATTTGTATTAATCAATTCTCGTATCAAATCGGGATTTTTTTGGTTAATCATAATAACTATTCCCCAATCAGATTTCTTGTCGTAAGCAATGATTGAAGAACAAGAAAATGTGTCTCCATCTTTATAAAAGAAAGTATCATCTCCGTTTCGTTCTATTTCTTGTCCGAAACCTATTTCCCTTTGGGTGTTTTTAAAATAAGTTTTTTCTGTGATTCCCGTCGCCTGAGAAATCTTTCCTTCATCTGATAAAAGTTTTTTTAGAAATTTTATCATATCCGATGTGTTAGACTTTAATAGACCCGCAGGCACCATCAAAGAATTCCAATTAAAGAATTCTTGCTCAGTTCCGTTTGTATTGTATCCTGTAACTTATTTTTTACATTGAAGTCAGTTGTTAACGTATTAGCCATTTGAGCAGGAGTGAGTATTTTTTCCCTTACTAATGTATCAAAATCTTTGGCGTAGATATTTTCTAATATCATTCCCATTAAAACGTAACTAATATTTGAGTAATGGTAATTTCCATAATCCAATAACGATGTTCTGTCGTTGATAATTGAATGAACTATTTCTTTATTTATGTCCAATGGTTGATTGGGATTCAATTCCATCAGTTTTATAAAATTGAAATCTGGCAGTCCAGATTGATGAGACGCTAAATCTGAAATTTTCAGTTTGCCTTTAATTTCGTCAGATAGTATGTATTCTTTTGGCAGATAGTTATCTATAAAGTCATCAGTTTTTAACTTTCCTTCATCTTGTGCTTGGGCTAATAAGTTAGCAGTTAACACTTTGGTAACAGAGCCAATTTCATAAATCGTGTTCTCATTCACTTCCAATTCACTTTTCCGACTTATTTTTCCGTAATTGAAAAAATATTCTTTTCCCATGTCGATGAATCCTATACTAATTGCAATTTCTGGATTTTTATTATGAATTATCTGGCTAATTGAATCAATCTTTTGCGCTCGGGATTGACCAAAAGCAAATTGAACTGTTATCAATAAGATTATTAAACTACGGATGATTTTCATTGATGGAGGTTTTATTATAAGTCTTGTAGTGAATATTAATGTTACCGAAATATTCGTTTTAATTGTTTGGTAACTTGTTATATCAAACCATTATTTATTTAATATCCTACTCACACGGGTCAGGGCAGTTTTGCTCAATTTAAATATTGACTTAGGCACTTAATTACTAATATTTTTTATAAGACATGGCGATGCGTTTACCTTTCGTATCATAAGATTATAACATATTGGGGATTTAATTACGAGGGTTCTTGTACACCCGTAAGGTGAGGTCGATAATCACACTCACTAAATGCACATAGCATATACAACGCGTGAGCTCTCTTATTTTAATATAATACCAATTTAACTATTAAAAGTCGTAATAAATGCATTTACATAATGGTGATTGCCAGTAATTGATTTTATTGTTTGCTTGCCCATATCTTTTACGATTTGATGTAGCCATTGTTTAAGCTCCTGCATTGATTTAAACCTTTGATTTTTAAACCTATTTTTAATATACTGCCATACTTGTTCACACGGATTGAGTTCTGGAGTGTAAGGCGGAATTCTCAACAAATATATATTCTCGGGAACATTAATGTTTTTTGTCGAATGAAAACCAGCATTATCAATTATCACAATTTTAAATTCTTGAGGTTTGTATTTAGAGAAGTTCTCTAGATAAGCTTCGAAAACAGTAGTATCTACTCCATCAATTTCCCAGACAAAACTATTTCCGTTTATTGGGGAATAACTACCATATAGATAAGTTGTTTTAAATATGTGTTGATATTTGACAATAGGTTTGATCCCGCAGGCTGTTAAGTGTTTGCCGGTATGGGTCATCATACCAAATCGAGCTTCATCTTGAAAGTACAAATTTACTTGCTTATACTTGTTTTTATTTAGACTTGTTCTAATGTTGTCTAGGTCATTAGGGAGTTTTTAAAAAAGCTTTTCCAGCTTCTTCATCTTTTTTATAATGAGATTTACGGGGGCTTTTAAGCTTGGTCTTAAAATGCTTTATCAAATATTTGCGCAACCAATGGTATTGTATATCTATGTCAAATTCATTATTTACCCACGCTTGCGCATCCCAATATCCTAAAAATCCCTGGTCGCTAGAATTCAAACGTTTTTCAAGTTCCTTATGTATTTCAGGAGTGATTATTTTTGACTTTTTGTTCTTGGGCAAATCAGTCAATAAAAACGATATTCCATTTTCAAGATACTGTTTTGTCCAGCGTTGTTGGGTTCGTGGATCAATACCTAAATAATCGCAAAGCTCGTGGCGTGTTTTAAATTTGTTCTCTTTTAGATAGATTAAAAACATAACACGCTTTTCATGCTTTATATTAGTTTGACTTTTGCGGAGTGCCTTAAGCTCTTCAACGCTTTGGGTTATTGTAAATTCCTGTGGTTTTGCCATTAGTAAATATACAAAAAAATAACGACATTGTATAAGTAAATTGGTATAACTAAACTACGGGATAGCACAATAAACATGAATGAGAGTACAATAACCTTTCTGATAAAGATCTTATAGTTTATACATTGGCTTGCTGCTTTTGTAAAACTATGCTGAACTGGAAATGACAGAAATACTTATCGGTTCTAATGACACCGGTTTTTCTTTTTTATAAAGGGGTTAGGATCTTATTAAAGAAAAATGGCCACTATGAACCTTGCCGTCATTTAGGTTTACCTGAAACCAGTAGTCATCAGAAGGCATTGGCATACCGTTATAATTGCCATCCCAACCGTTACCCGAGGGATCCAGCTGTACCAGTAATTTTCCGTAGCGATCATAGATCTGGATAAAACTTGTAGTTTGGTCAGAGATGCCTTTTATAATCCAGGAATCGTGGTATCCGTCATTATTTGGAGTAAAAAATCGTTCGTAATTGATAATGTTTATTAATTGTATTGCCTGGCCACATCCATATTTATCGCGAATAGTAATATAATATTCACCCCCCTCAACATCTTCAAATAAATTCCCATCCTGAAAATTGATGCCATCCAGTGAATATTCAAAATCTCCATCTCCTGAAGCGAATATTTCAACCGTAGAATTTTCGGCAAAGTCTCTATAGGATATCTTATCTATAGTCGGAGCTTCTGAATGAACCAAATCAAATTCCTTATAGCTTTCGCAGAGTATTCCATTTTCTTCTTTAAGAATGCTAAGGCTATAAGTACCTTCTTCATTTATGGATATGGAAGAATTATTGGACAGTATATCGCCATTAGGGCCAAACCATGAAACACTATACATTTCGCTTGTTTCCAGAGACAATGATTCCCCAGCATAACAGATCTGATAGGTATCTTTAATTAATATTTCTGGCGGAGCTACTGTCCTTAAGTTGAAATGAACTTCAGCAGAGCAGGATTTATTACTAATATTTTCAACTTTTGCTATTATTTCCTGATCGTAAGGCTGCAGGTTCTGGAAATTTCCGTTCTCAAAATCATTCAGCTGTTCACCTTCCATGCTATAAAATGTGATGCTAAGATTATTCTGCCCACCAATAATATTTTCTGTGACATGCTCGGTATTAAAAAAGGCATATCCGTTACCTTCATTACAGGCATAAAGATCTGACGGTTGATTGATGCCTGGTTTTGAGGATGTTTTAAGCAATATTTTATTTTCTGAATAACAACCGCTAGTTTCATCTGTTAGCCTTATAGTGAGATAATCCTCATTTTTTTGAAGATTGGTATAAGGATTTGGGAGCTCATTCATTTCCATCCCGTCAGAATTGAAAAAAGATACTCTTATGTTTTCCTGGCTTCCGGGTATTTGATCCATAATTTCGCTGGTGTCAAAGAATTCTGATATACCATCGTTATTGTCATCACAGCCGGTTAAGTCAGGCAGTGTAATCGCATTTGGTGGAGCAGTCGTGCCAATTGTAAAATCAGTTTCATTGTAACAATTGCTGTCGGTATTTGTAGCTCGAATTGTTATCGTTTCTCGATCCTTAATTTTATTTACAACTTTATCTAATTGAGAATTGGGGATTTGCTGGCCATCCTGAAAAAAGAATTCCGTATTGATATTATTACTCGAGCTATCTGACTGAATTTGAGTTAAATCGAAAGTAGCGAATCCGTTATTGTCGCTGCTGCATAGGAATATATTTTCAATACCTGAAAGATCCGGCAACAGATTGACAATTAAATCAAAAGTAGTCTCATCATAACAGCATGGTTCATCTTTTCTAGCGACTCTTACCTTGATAACCTCCCTATCCCTTACCGTATTTGTAAAAGGATTTGGAAGTGCATCATACTCATTTCCGCTCCCATCGATATAAGTGATAATTTTATCTGTTTGATTTCCTAAAACCTGAGTTTCAATATTCGAAGTATCAAAAGAATTAGAAATTCCTGTACCAGCTGAACTTTCACAGGCTTCAATATTATTAATTCCGTAAGCTTGAGGTGGCTCTTTCACATCGGTGGTTTCGGTTAAAAGCTCAATACTGCCGTCTCTACCCGTAACATTCGCCGTAATAGTATATATTCCGTCTTCTGAAAAATCATGAAAAGGTGATCTTTCTGTAGATGTATTATCTACACCCGAAGCCGGATCCCCAAAATCCCATTTAATTGAAGCAATGTTTGATTCATTCTCCACACTGAATTCCGTTAAAAACTCGGAGCAGATATTAGAAATGTTCATCTGAAAATTGTTGGTAATATGTTTTACGCTTCCTGTTACGTTTATGTATAATTTTGCTTTTGGCCACCCCGTATCTCTTACATCTAAGAATTTTCCGTAAGGAGTGCAGCCGCCGTTGTAGGACCTAATCCATGTTACACTTCCGTCATCTACCTCTGTAGCAGCCGGAAACATATAATACTTGGTTTGATATACTTCCACCAATATTCTTTTTACGTCCTTTGGCACAACCACGGGATTATCAAATTCCACATTAATTATTTCAGGAATTGCATTTGTAACCGAATTATAATAAGCTAAAGTTACTTCCTGGCTGGCACCTATCAAATTGTTATCTGAAAATGAAGCAGGAAAATTATCATCTATTTCATAGATTCTAAATTTAATGCTAACTCCTCCTTGAACCTGGCCAATTCCAATTTGACCAGAATTAATTATAAATTCTTCATTTTCGGATATCCCAAAATCGTTTAAAATAAAATCTCTTGAATAGCCCATGCCACCATAGGTGCACCCATAAATTACGCGATTAATTAATTCATCGCAAACATTGGGATTCAAAGTAGTAGTAGCTCCGGAGTTAGCAGTGCTAAATGTTTCCCCCGTAGCATTTATGTAAAAATTCGCATCTGGAACCGGAACTTCTAGATCATCGGTTGAAGTATAGGAATAATATTTTCTACATCCTTTATACCAAGATTCACCGGTGTCGTTTTCTGTCCCTGCAATAATTACTTCCGCGGAATTTGGATTATAACTATCGGGGCTTTTTCCTATAGTAATTAAAATTTTTTTTACTCCTGACGGGACGACAATTGGCGACTCTAAATCGAATTGAATAATTTGAGGAGTATCTATTTGTGGCAATAGCATATATCCTCCATACCCCAGAAGGAGTGGTTCTGATTCGGGAAATTTGGAATCAACACTATAAACACCATATTGTAAGTTGGCCCCATTATAAGATTTACTAATGGCAACCTCTATTGATTTAATTAAAAACTGTTCACCTGAGGTTATTCCGAAATCAGAAAGTTCAAAAACCCTTGCCCAGTTTTCATAATCCTCACAAGATGGCATGCCAGTTTCTATTGGGTTTGTACCAATATTATGGGTTAATTTAATTTGACCATTTGCAATTTGAAAGGATAGAATAACTAGAAATAAAATTGCAGGGAATAATTTGTTCATTTTTGGACTGAAAAAGTTAACTGTTTTTCAAAATTTGATATAGTGCAAGATTTGTTTTTATCGTCGCAGATAAAGCTATATGGCATAAAATTTCAATAATCCTAATAGGGTAGAAATGGATTCTGCAAATTATATGGTGGGTAAAGTTATAAAATTATCTTAAAAATTCACATTTCTTTAAGAAAGAAGCTGTCATTATAAAGGAAATGATCTTAAGGCATAATTCAGCTGAAAAATAAGAAGACTTATAAGTTCTAGTTTAATAGTTCTGTATCTGGATTTTTCGGTCTCGTAAACTCTTGTTGATCTTTCCTTCACTCGTAAAGTTATTAGTACCCCTTCAATAACTATATAATAGCGTTTATAAAAAAATAGAAAATAATGTCTTCTGGAAGTCATCACTGTAATAAAAGTGTTTAGAAAACATAAAGCTCTTTTATGTGGCCTTTTTCGCTACCATCACCCTCAGTTTTTTAGGAGGTGATGACATCATAATTGAAATAAAAACAGCAGAGGACACATTTACTGTAAGAATATTTCTGTTTTCATAAATCCATGCGTCGATCATCTATGAGCTTAACTATTTGATTTGAACATTTATCTTGTCTCAGCAAGAGCCATCGAACCAATTATTTCTTAATATGTTTGAGCATTTCTTTTGCGCTCTTACCTATTTCGCCATCGGAGTCTAAAACAATTGCCTTTTCAAGAAACTTGACGGCTTGATTTTTATCTCCTACTTTTAAATATGCCTCCCCTAAATTTTTCCAAGAATTTGCGGAATTTGGAAATACCTGCGTAATGAACAAAAATATCTGAATGCCACCTTGAACCTCTTCAGGTCGGCCACTGTGCAAAAGAAAATATCCAGATTTAGTTAGTTCGGCTTCAAAATTAAAAAAGCTATATCTGGGATCCTGTATCATTCTAGGGACCTCTTGTGCCAGCTCCTGCATTTTTCCAGCTAAATACAGATCGGTTATATATTGCATTGGGTCTGGCTTGAAATCACTTCCAGAAAAGTTCAGAGCAGCATCGAGTACGGGGTCTTGATTGGATGTATATTCCTCAAAATCCATGGTAACGGGAATACTTGGCGCAATCCACTCGGCATTCTGCCAGGCGGGCTTATCTTGCCACCATGCAAAAGATAGGTACACGGGAATCTTACTATTGGGTAGAGGAACAGGACGTGCATCGCCATAGAAATTAATATTTTCCGCCGTAGGTTCGCCTACGAAGATGACATTCGTATAATTGTCCAGTTCATTTACAAGGTTCTGACAGGCCGAAAAAGTTCGCCTTCCGATAATTACGAAGAAACTACCCACTTTATTTATTTTTTCGGTTTCAATGATGCCAGTGATAATGTCCTTGTTTAAGAAGTTATTTCCACCTCCGTTCAACCGCACATCGAGTATCAGTTTTTCTACATCATTGTTTTCGATAAAATCAAAAACACGTGCATAAAAAGATGATATGTCTTCTTCTGGGTCGTCCTGTATTTGGCTGTGCCTAACATACAAGGCTTTCTCTTGGGGTAAGTGTTCGAAAAAATAAATCTTGTCAAGGTTTTTTAGATATAATGGAGTAGTTGATTGATTTCTTGCTTCCAACCAATTTTCATCTTTCCAGACATGACTATATTTCGTTGGTACGGTTTCTCCCTTAGGCAGTGCTTTAAAAGACTGAGTAAAGAGCTTGCCATCTTTTTCTAAAGTCAGTTCTATCGAATTCTCAAGTTTATCAGTGATCCCCTGCGCATGAAGCACTTCGAGTATTCTTAGATAATTGATCCCATAGGCCTTAAAATACTGGTCGTTTTCAACATTCACAGCGGGACGTATTCTCTCTAATGCCTCAACGATGGGAATGTTATTAATTTCTATAACCTTAGCGCCAATAGCTTCTGAATAGTTATTATGCACCCCCTGAAGATAGACCCCATCACTAAACTCGTACAAATTAATAGGCAAATAATGGAACTCGAAAGGTTTCTGATTAAAACCAATGTCACTATGACCATATTCGAATAGGGCAATAATTCTAGAGATGCCAACGATGACCTCATGTTCTTCTAGATCCGGAATATTTTTATAAAGTGTTTCGACTTCAGTATCGAAAATCTCTTTGGTCGTTTTCACAAATAGAAAAGGATAATCTTTATGAACAGTAGTTTGTAAAAACCGAAGGTCTTCTTGCCATTGTTTAGTGGTGAGGTTTTCTTGCGCGGGTAACTGCAGGAAGACCAGAATATGGAATAATAGTAGTATGTTTTTCATGATTTAGTTGTTTAGTCGTTCAATGATCATTGATGAAAAATAGTTTACTCCTGTTCTGATGCTTTCTTCATCTACTTCAAAGTTGGGAGTGTGTGGCATAGCAATAATTCCCTTCTCATTATTAGAACCTCCTAAAAAGAAATAAACGCCTGGCACAGATTTCTGAAAATATGCGTAATCATCACTAAATTGAAGTGGGGCGACCCCATATAAGGGAATAACACTTTGCTTTCCATAGATACTAGAGATACTTTTCATCGTTTCATTGGTCAATTCTTTGTTATTCATAGGTGTTTCCATAACAGGTAATCCTTTCTGAAAATTAAATTTGACAGATAGTAGCTCTTTGGAATACTTAGAAGTTTCAATTTTATTTTTGATCATAGGTAAAAACGTATCCAATCGTTCCTTAGTACTAGCATTAAGTAATACTCTTATTTTCAACGTGTCCTTAGATTTTTTAACATCAAAATAGAGCTTATCCATCAATGCGGTATAATCTTTATAAATCGTATTTGGATTGGTTACTCCCAACTCCGGGCTAAATATATTGTTATTGTCCCAAAATTCAGCGTTTGGCCCATAGGTTTGAGCACTCGTCATCAATTCTTTTGTAAAATCGACTAAAGCCTCTTGGTTATTAGACGCTTTATATGCTATTTCAACAACCGTAATATGAGTAAATACATTTGCTGATTTAGTGGCTATGGTACCAACAGGGTATGGAGAAATATGTAGTCCATAAATTTCATCAGGTTGAATCAGATTAAACAATCCATCTGCAATCATTGCTTTTGCACCTTTATTAAGTTCTTCCGCAGGTTGAAAAATAAAATAGATGGTACCATCTAATTTTTCCTTTTGGTTTGCCAAAACATTGGCGATTCCCATTCCTATGGTAGTATGGACATCATGACCGCAAATATGCCTTACTCCTTCATTTTTTGATGAAAAATCCACAACATCTGGAACATCTGATGGCATTGCATCAATATCGGCTCTCCAGGCAATTCGTTTCCCAGCTCGGCCAGTATTTAAGATCCCAACGACACCATAGCCACCAATATTAGTTTTAACTTCTAGACCTAAGGCTAATAAATATTCAGCAATCTCTTCTGAAGTTCTTTTTTCTTTCCCTGACACTTCAGGATGTTCGTGGAAGTCTCTACGAATTTTTACAAGACTATCAAAAATCTCATCTGTGTAAGATTGAACTGATTGATGAATTGAAGATGGAGTTGTGGCATTTTGACCAAATGTAAACAACCCACAAAGCAAAAACTGTAAGAGCAACGCGGTTCGGATTTTTTTTGTAGCTAAAGTCATTTTTTCTATTGTTAAATTAATATTGGTGCAATATCAATTTAACCTTCCTTTCTGAATAGCCATTTTTGCCAGAGTATCGCAAAGGATGGTTGAATTGTAACGACCTATATTACTTATTCATCCATTCCTTAAAATCGCTGGTTTTTGGTCTGCTTACCACAAATTCTAGATCTCGTGGATTGGTAATTGAAAGTTTAACCCGATGATTAAAATAAGGTTCGATTTTTTGAATGGAAGTTTTAGAGACGATTTGTCCACGATTGATTCTATAGAATGTGTTCTGATCTAATGAACCTAATAATTCATCCATTGTTTCATCGATAATATAGCGCTTATTTGAAGTCACGCCAAAAGTGATGCTATCCTCAGAATAACAATATAGCAGTTCTGAAACCTTGATTTGTACGAGCCCACTTCCCTCTTTTACCAACAAGCCTTCTCTTTTAGGGGGTGCCTGTATACTGCCAAGTAATTGTTTTAATATGGAAGGGTCTATAACAGCTGGTTTACTCGACTTCAAGAATTTGTCCAAAGCACTGCTTAAATCATCTTTTTGAATGGGTTTTAACAAATAATCTACACTATTCACTTTAAATGCTTGGATAGCATATTGATCGAAAGCCGTTGTAAATATAATCGGAACTGGTACCTCTATTTTTTGAAAAATCTCAAAACTCAATCCATCGGCCAGTTGGATGTCCATAAAAATCAAATCAGGTGTAGTGTTTTTTTGAAACCATAGCACGGCATCTTCGACGGTATCGATTATTCCCAATAATTGATAATCGAAATTACAGGCTTTTAGCATGTTTTGCAATTGGCTTGCTGCCCTAGGCTCATCTTCAATTATCAATATTTCCATAGCTATACTTTTGTTCTGATGTTTTTAATAATGGAAGGGAAACAGAAAATTGATTTCCGTTATTATTAATTTCGATTGATTTACTGGAAATCAATGTGTACCTTTTTTGGATATTTTTTAGTCCGACCTTCGTGGATGGCAATTGGGTAGATTTCGCTTCCATCTTATTGCTAACGACCAATTTATTATCCTCGACAACTACATGTATTATTAGCGGTTTTGCTTTTGAGATCACATTGTGTTTTATTGCATTTTCCAATAAAAGTTGTAGGCTCATGGGTACGATCATAGTATCTAAAGAAGTTTCAGGAATGTCCCAAATCAATTTTAAGTTATCCCCGAACCGCTCAGATTGTATATGAATGTAGGATCGTGCAAATTTTAATTCATCCCTGAGACAAATCAGATTAGCGTTTCCAGATTCCAATAAAAATCGATACACATCCGATAGGTTATCTACAAATTCTTTTGCATCCTCCTTGGAGTTTTGATCGATGATATCTCGAAGTGTGTTAAGGGTATTAAAGAAAAAGTGTGGTTGGGCCTGATTTCGAAGTGCATCTAATTGAGCTTGCACAATAGCCTGCTTTGATTGTTCTTCTTCCTTTATTGATTTTTTGAGCCGAGTGTGGTAATAAATAGCTTCATAAATGGCCATTGTCATGACACTTATGATAATAATAGGTAGAATTACTTTGGGTGAATTATTGTGGGAGGTTTGCTGAAAAATGAAAGACATCAGCCTATTACCTAAAAAGTCGACCAGTAGAACGGTGCTGACAATTGCAAGAAATAATAGTGTAAGACGTTTGGAATCATCTTTAAAACTGGGGTATTTTTTTCGTAGGAGGATAATAATAGTGCGAATTATAAACCAATCACAAATGGTAAAAAGCACGCTTACCAAATAACTAAAGAACAATTCAAAAAAAGATAGGTTCTCCAAGGTTCCACTAAGCGTATAGAAGATTATAGAGGCAAGGACCAAAATACCAATGACCACAAACCAGAAGTCATCAAACCCTAAATATTTTATACGTTTCTCTTTGTTAAGCAGCATTCTAATTCAATTATGTTACAATGAACGGGATACCCTGTTTCGCTTGATAGAAGATTAATCCGATCCATGAGCCGAATAAAACTCCAAAAACAGTTACTGCAATAACTTGATTTCGAGTCGAAGTCTTCCATTTTTTAGATACCCATAAGGCGAAGAACGGAATTATCTGAATGCCGTGCAATCCGAAAAAATGTGCGATCCGTAAATCCCCGCCAACGGTACTCCAATTAACTAATGCTAGTCCCGCCCCTCCATCAGCCACACCAACGTTATGGCCCATCTGGCTTATCATCTGACCTCCTACCCAACTACCAAAAAACACCACTAGCCAGCCTAATAGTATAGACCATTGAATTGATTTGGTGGTTCTAAGTTTCAGACGAATAGTGTCGAAGATAAACAATACCATAATTAAAACATTTATACCAATGAAAACGCCCATTAACAAAAAAAGAATTGAGTCAAATGCAGTTTCGTTGTTGTAGTGAGATTGTACACCCCTTGAAGCCTGAAAAGCAATGATACCCATTTCCAACAAAAGCGTCCAAGAAACAATGTTATTTATGGTGTTTTTCTTCCTTCTGGAATATGGGTATTTTGTGATAAGATATCCAACCGTCAAAAGGTAAATGCCTATAGAAACTGAAAATTTCAGCGGTTTTACCCAAACATTAACCCCCATTAGGCTTCTCTCATCGACTAAGAGCCCGAACAAGCATCCGATACCAAGAATGAAGATACTGATGGCGGTCCAATAAACTACGGGGCTATCTTTCTTGACCGTATGAAGTATTTTGCTCGTTAATCTTCTGCACTCTAAAAATAGTGTCGCAAAATAGTTCGAAACCAAAGGATGTACCCTAGCTGTGTTTGTGGCTATCATAATTTTTTAGTTTTATCGATTTGATGATCATAAATAAGAGAAAGCCTATAGGGCCAAACAGAAAGGTTAATACAAGACAAGGTGCTATCAGTGCTTGATGAACACCTAATTCTTTATTCTGATCTAGTATCCACATACCTATCAGTAAGTCAAAGGCCAGATAATGAACCCAACCCGCCAAGACGGCATTTTCTTCAGTAAATAAAATCATGACAGCCGATAGACTACCAAAATCCATTTGTCCACCATTTTGTAATGATTTAATAATATAAACGGCATAAACAAATGATAGAATTATAGGAATCACTTTAAAATCAATCAAGAATCTAGTAACCTTCCATCTGGATAAGAAAATCATCAAGATCCACATAGGTATAGCTATCTTGTTGACCATCGAAAAGACATCAGTTGGTGTCATAACTATCTAGTTTGAAAAATTGTTATTAATTAAACGATAGTTCAAATATGTCACCGTTGACTAGAAAACAAAATGAATTTATCCTCAAGCATCGTAAAATGCCATTGAATCGTCGAGTATAAGACTTAAGGATTATTAGTCTGATTATTAAAAAAGGTAGTTGGCAGCAAATAAATATGACAATTTTCGTTTAAAATAATATTTATTGAAATTTATTACTACATTTGTAGTATCAAAACTACTCTTGTGGATATAAAACAGTTAAATAATACGGAACTTGAAATCATGAAATATCTCTGGAAAATTGAAAGAGGATATCTAAAAGATATAGTTGAAGAATTTCCAGAACCAAAACCAGCTTATACAACCATATCTACACTGGTAAGTAGAATGGTAAATAAAAAATATATTGGTTTTGAGAAAAATGGTAGGGATAAAAATTATTATCCAATTTTAAAGAGAAACGATTATTTCAAGAAACATTTTAAAGATATTGTTTCAAACTTTTTTAATAATTCCAGTTCTCAATTCGCATCATTTTTTACTAAAAATTCAGATCTAACGCTAGAAGAATTAAAGGAATTAGAAAAAATTCTTCAAGATAAAATATCTAAAAAAGAGTAATATGATAGAATTTATATGTTATAACATAATATCTCTAGGGCTATTCTTTCTTATCTATATATTTCTATTAAAAAAGGAAAAGAACCTAAGACTTAATAGGATTTATTTGATAATATCACTTTTTCTATGTTTTACTTCGCCTTTTTTGCAATTGGATTATGGTTTAAATTGGAATCCTATAAATAAGATTGATAAAGGCAATGAATTTGAAAATATTGAATTTTTTTCGCCCAATTTATCCTTTGAGAATTCTGAAAAGATAAATTACAAACCAGCAAATAAATTTTCTGTCATTTCAATTATATATCTCACAATATCCTTGATAATGCTTCTAAGGCTGTTATGGAATTTAAAGAATATTTATTATTCAATTAAAAACAGCAAAAGAGTCTACTACTTAAATCAAGAGATAAGTCTCACGGAGGACAAAAACAGTCCATATAGTTTTTTTAAATATATTTTTTTGAGATCAAAACACCTAAAAAATAAGGATGAATTGAGATCTATATTGTTACATGAAAAATGTCATTCCAAACAGTATCATTCCTTAGATATTATGTTAATTGAAGTACTAATGTGTTTTTTATGGTTTAATCCATTCATTTGGTTATTTAAAAAGGAAATAGAGACAAATCATGAATTTTTGGCCGATTCATTTGTTGTGAATTCGGGAATAGATGTCAACTATTATTCAACTTTAATAGTAAATCAATCTAAAAGTCATATTTCAGGAATTTATAGTGGATTCAGTTTAATAAAAACCAAAAACCGTTTAAATATGTTACATCAACAGAAACCTTCAATTTTCAAAAACTTTCTTAAAATTAGTTTTGCTTTCATTCTTTGTACAGGTATTTTCGTCCTTAGCTCATCATCTCCGGTAAAAGAAAACAAATCGTTCGTGGTCTTAATTGATCCAGGTCATGGCGGCAAAGATCTTGGGAGTCTTGATGAAAAGACTATAAATTTAGAAATAGCAAATCAACTTATAGAATTGTCCAAAAGCAGTAACATTAGAATAGTTTCGACAAGAGATTCCGATAAATTTATATCTCTGAATGACAGAGTAAAAATGATAGATAAAATTAAGCCAGACTTGTTACTTAGTTTGCATTGTAATGCATCAGGAAATAGCGAACAAAAAGGGGTAGAAGGTTATTATTCACCAAATAATCTTTACGATAAAGTTTCGAAATCATTCATTGAAATTTTAGTTCAAAAACAGTTAGAAAATGAGAGTGACAATGGAAATATTAAATCTGTAAATTTTATAATACTTAGAGATCCTAAAGTTCCATCCGTACTTTTAGAATTAGGATTTCTTACTAATAATATGGACTCCGAAAGACTCCGCGATAAGAAACAGCAAAAAATAATAGCAACCAGAATATTGGATGGGCTAGAGCAAATAAGCTCAATATCAAAATAATATCACATATATCTAAATAGAACTCGTGCCTAAAAGCGCGAGTTTTTTATTTGTCAACTGCCAAGTCGTTTAACAGCAATAGCTGGCATTTGATTAAAAAGCGATTTTTTAGACATCATGTAACAAAATAACAAAGCTGATAATAAAGCCTCCCTACTTGCGTTCACCAAGCCGTTATGCCTTATTTTTAAGGGAAAATCGTAATTAATAATAAATATTCCAAACTGTAACAAGCTGAAATTTTGATTGTCTTTATGGAAACAGTATAAACCTTAAAACCATAAGATTATGAAAATTTCAATAATGTTGATCCTATTTTCTTTACTAACAAACCTCTCTGTACAATCTCAAGAATTCGAATATTCTTTTAAGGAAGTTTATGAGATTTTGGCACCTACAAAATTGAATATTTCCTCAAGTAATAGTAATATAAAAGTTATATCTCACGACAAGGAAAATATAGAAGTTTATTTCGTTGTCAAAAAAGATAAAAAATTGCTCTCGGACAACAAGAAAAATTTAACTCAATTAATCAACGAGCAATCCAAATTAAATATTCAGAGTTCAGCAGACGAACTAAAATTGGAAGTTACAAATGCTGTTAAAGAAGGCTACATTAATTCAAAAGATGCAATCATTATAGATTTTATAGTCTATGTACCAAAACAAACAAGTTGTGACTTGGTTTCATCCGACGGTACTATTACTTTAAAAGGACTAAACTCTAACCAAAAGTGTGTTACAAATGATGGCAATATTGAGCTAATCAATATAAACGGTGACGTAATTGCCAAGACTTCAGATGGAGATATCATTATAGAAAATGTTATTGGAAATGTAGATAGTCAAACAATGGATGGACAAGTCATTAAAACAAAAAGATAACATGGATAAACCTATCTACTTATTTTTATTGTTTACGATAATGACTTTTTTTCAATCTTGTAAAGAAGATATTAAATTGAGCCAAATCAAAACCTACAAAGGAAATGATATAAGTATTGATGCTTTAGATGATTTTTTAAAAATTCAAATGGACTCATTAGGTATTCCAGCCTTATCGATAGCCATCATTAACGACGGGGAAATAGCATATCATAATGCACTGGGGGTCTCTACCACAACTACTAATCAAAAAGTTGATGAAAACTCTATCTTTAGTGCCGCGTCCCTTGCTAAATCAACTACAGCTTTTTTTGTGATGAGATTAAGTGAAAAAGGAATTATTGATTTGGACAGACCATTGTATTTCTATCTTCCCGAAAAAGACTTAGAAATAGATCAGCGCTATAAAAATATTTCCGCAAAGATGGTGTTAAGCCATAAAACTGGCTTTCCAAATTGGCGTTGGTTTGATAAACCCCCAAATAATTTAGAAATAGATAGAGGCGATTTTTTCATGGTTGATGACCCAAACTCTACATTTACATATTCTGGGGAAGCATATGCATATTTAGGAAGAGTAATCGCCCATTTAAATTTTGTTAATATGAATGAATTAGGCGATATATTTCAAAAAGAAGTTGCTGAACCATTAGAAATGAAACACGCTTACGTTGTCTGGGATGATTACTTATACAATAATAAAGTATTTGGACATATTGACGGAAAAGCATTAAAAAAAGAAGGAGGAGGAGGTTTGCCATATATAAATTCATTGATGTATGGTGGGCTTAGTACCGAAGCAAATAGCTACGCTAATTTTTTAACTTCTATTATGAAAGGAAAAGGATTGCATCCTGAAACTTACAAGGAAATGCTAAGTCCACACACTGTGATTCCTAGCGATAATGTAAATTATACAGAAGATGGAATTACTCATTGGGGTTTAGGATTTGGTATAAAGCCAATGAAAAATGATACTATCTATCGCCACGGTGGCTCAGTTAAAGGTGCCCAGTCTGAATATGCATTTAGTGTTAAAAAAAAATATGGCTACGTATTCTTTGTCAATTGTGAAAAAGGGAATGAATTTAATGAGAATTTAGAGAAGTTTTTGGAAATGGAAAACAATAATTACGAGAAAAAACAGGGGATAACATCGTTTTCTCATGACAAAGCTCATTTCTTCTCCCCCAACCACTTGTAATAATTATCTTTGATTTTAGGATTTTTTCGATATATATTCTTGATCTCTTTCCTTATTAGATTCCATAAGGATTTGATAGAGTTCAAACTTTTCGTTCTCTATCCGCAGCTATGAAGTAAAATAAGAGCAGCCTTGTCTAATAAATCAGTGGAAATTCTGAAATTATTGTGAAGGATTTTCTGGTGAAAATTGGTTTATTAGGTACACTGAAAAATTTTCTTTCGGAAAATTAAAAAGATTCTCCCCGGTACTCTTTTCTTCTCGTTCACTTTTCAATTTAAACTTAAAGTTTCCATTTTATTAGGATTGAATTTACAAGAGACCCCTACGATTCAGTGGCTATAAAAATATTAGCAATTACTATTAAGGTCATGGTTTACCGGATAATTAGGTAATTTATATTAAAAAATAAAAAAGGGGTATTCTAAAATCTCAAATCACATAAATTTTTTAAGCAATATTTAAAAAAATGTTAATAATTATATTATTCTTCTAAAACCTTTCAATTCTGAAAGGTTGTAAGTTTACAGAAGTCTTTTGCCCAACTATAATTTCAGAAACCAGTTTGCCTGTTATTGGACCAAGGCTCCAACCCATCATAGCATGACCTGCCGCTACAGTAAGATTTGTATATTTATAAGTTCTACCAATAAACGGAAGACCATCGGGAGAAACGGGACGAAGTCCGCACTTACTGTCTTTCTTTTCTTTTGAAGAAATTTCAATATTTCTATAAAATGAACTTACAGCTTTCGAGATTGTTTCTATACGATTTTTCCTAATGATAGAGTTATTCCCGGAGAACTCCATAGTACCTGCAAAACGCGTAAATCCATCCATAGGAGTTACGGCAACTTTTGCTTCAACCAAGATCGCCGGCATACTGATTCCAGTAGTACGGTTTACATCAATGCTATAGCCTTTACCTCCCTGAATAGGAATGTTAAGCCCTAATTTTTTTGCAAGATCAAAAGTCCAGCTACCCGCTGCAAGTACAAATTCATCAGCTCGAAAAGAATTCTGTTCTGTTTCTATAGCAACAATATTTTGATTCTCAATCACAATATCTTTCACGTCCTGCCTAAGTTCAAAATGTACCCCATTATCCTCAAGCCAGTCTTTTAAACTATTCATAAAATGATTTGGGGTGGTATGCCTGTCACACTTATAATGTACAGCCCCCATTACTTTGTCAGAAAATACAGGCTGAATCTTTTTAAGAGTTTCTCCAGAAATAATTTCAGCCTCCAGACCTTCTTTTACGGCACGTTCTGCCATTTTTAATTCTTCTTCTTTACCCCTCTGGGAAACAAATGCCATTAAAAGTCCTTGCTTTTCATAGTGAAATTTGAAATCACCAGAAGTCAAAATTTCTTCATATAAATCCCTGCTTTTGAGATTTATCTCCTTTATAATAGGTACAGCCTTTTCTACATTAGATACAGATGCAGATTTTTTAAAGGCCCAGGCCCATTTAAAGAAGTCAATATCAAGTCTAGGCTGAATATAAAAAGGGCTGGCACTGTTAAACATCCATTTAAGTCCTTTATTAATCATTCCGGGAGATGCCAAGGAAATAAAATGGCTTGGAGTTAAATACCCTGCATTGATAAAAGAGGCTCCGGTTGTAAGATCTCCTTTATCAACTACAGTAACTTCGCAACCATTTTTCACAAGGTAATAAGCAGAAAACAAACCGATTATTCCACCTCCTATTATAACTACTTTTTTCAATTCCCTAAAGATTTATAAAACCTGAAATCCATGAGCATACGGATCGTCATCATCAATAATAATAGTGTTATACCCGGTAACCACGGCCCAGCCTTCAATACTGGGGATAATGGCTTTTTTATGATCCAATTCTGTTTCTTCTTCTATCCTACCTATAAATTTACTACCAATAATACTCTCATGTATAAACTGATCCCCTTTTGAAAGTTTACCTTTTGCAGACCACTGTGCCATTCGCGCAGAGGTTCCAGTGCCGCATGGCGAACGGTCTATGGCTTTATCTCCATAAAAAACAGCATTCCGAGCAGTAGAATTTTTATCGATGACAGCACCAGTCCATAGAATATGGCTCAGTCCGTTTATTGTCTTATCTTCGGGATGGACAAAAGAATTATTTTCATTTAATTTACTTCTAATTTCCCTGCTCCAAGTTATTAGCTCACTTGGTTGATAATGCTCCAGTCCTCTAAAATTCTCCTGCACCTCCACTATAGCATAAAAATTTCCGCCGTAAGCAACATCTACCTTTAATAATCCAAGGTTATTACTACTAACTTCAATATTTTCTTTTGCAAGATAGGATTTAATATTGATGAGTTTTACCGATTTTACCTTTTTACCCTCCTGCACATAACCAACATTTACAATTCCCGCAGGAGTTTCCAATTTCAAGGTACCAGGGTTCTTGGGTGTTATCAATCCTTCCTCTATCATGACCGTTACCGTACCAATAGTACCATGTCCACACATGGGAAGGCAGCCGCTGGTTTCAATAAAGAGCACCCCAACATCATTATTAGGATTGGTAGGTGGAAACAGAATACTTCCACTCATCATATCATGGCCGCGGGGTTCAAACATAAGTCCTTTTCTTATCCAGTCATATTCTCGTAGAAAATGCTGCCTTTTCTCACTCATGGTTTCCCCAATCAAAATAGGTCCACCCCCTGCCACAACTCTCACAGGATTGCCACAGGTATGAGCGTCTACACAAAAAAAAGTTTTTCTTGCCATTGGTTATAAACTGTCTTTAGTGATTTTTCCGTTTACATTTCTTGAAATCCCCAAAGGATTCTCATTCTTTAATTCCTTAGGTAGAATGGAATTTGGCCAGTCCTGATAGGAAACCGGACGCACCCATCTTTTCACAGCGGTTAATCCTACAGAGGTAAACTTGCTGTCTGAAGTTGCAGGAAATGGTCCTCCGTGAGTCATTGCTGCACATACTTCTACCCCGGTTGGAACTCCGTTGAAAATTAACCGCCCCACCCTACTCTTCAAAGCATCTATTATTTCGGCAAAATCCTGCAACTCTTTTTCTTCGGAATTAAGAATTGTACCCGTTAACTGGCCTTCCAGGTTCCTGATATTCTCCAAAAGTTGCTTTTTATCATTACATTTCACAACAACTGAAAAGGGTCCAAACACTTCTTTATGAAAGTTTTTATTCTTCAAGAAGGTCTCGCCATCAACCGCGATTATCTGTTGGCGTGCATAATTTACTTTTATTTCTTTGGAAGAAGCGCCAACTTTAGTAAACCCTTTCTGCGAAAGAAGCTCTAACGTTGATGTTTCGTATTGCTTTTTGATATTTGGATGCAACATACATGTGGGCTCTATTTTTTCTAAAGATTCTCCCAAAACTCTTACAAACCTATCAAAACCTTCACCCTTAATCCCAAGGATCAAACCCGGATTTGTGCAAAACTGCCCTGTTCCCGCTGTGATGGATCCGGCATATTTTTCCGCCCATTCTTCAGCATTATTTTTTAAAGCTGAAGGTAAAATCACCACAGGATTTACACTTCCCATTTCAGCATAAACAGGAATGGGTTCTTCCCTCTCTGCTGCCAGTTTGCAAAGGGCGGTTCCCGCTTTAATACTTCCTGTGAAGCCCACTGCTTTTATTTTCGAGTGTTTTACTAGCCATTGGCCAACTTCTATTCCGCTGCTATTTAAGTTGGAGAAAACTCCATCCGGCATTCCTGTTTCTTTTGCAGCTTTCAAAATTGCTCGTGATACCATCTCACCAGTCCCTGCATGTAAGGGATGAGATTTGACAATTACAGGGCAACCGGCTGCAAGTGCGCTTGCGGTATCTCCTCCTGCTGTTGAAAATGCGAAGGGAAAATTGCTCGCTCCAAATACTGCTATCGGTCCCAAGGGAGTAAGTATTCTTCTTATATCGGGTTTTCCTTCTGCTTTACTTATTATTGTTTCTACCCAGGAACCTTCCTTGAGCATTTCTGAAAAAGAGCGTAACTGGCTGGATGTCCTAGCACATTCTCCTTTGGCCCGCCCTTCAGGCAGAGCGGATTCTTTGGAATAAATATTTGTTAGTTCCTTGCCGAGGGCTTCAATTTCTGAAGCGATGGCCTCTAAAAATCTGGCTTTTTCGTTGGCACTTTTGTTTTTATAAACTTCAAAAGCTTTACTTGCTTTGTCTGCCGCCTTATTTACTTCCTCTTTTGTTGCTTCGTAAAAAACAAATTCATTTTCCGTATTTGCTTCCGGATCTATAGTTTTATAGATAACACTTCCTGTTGCCGAAAGCTCCTCTCCTATATAATTCTTTCCTGTTATCATTACTGCTGTAAACTTAAATTTTTATAATCTGGCAAAGTCGGTCTATTTTGCATAGCATCATTGATGATTGCCAGAACACGTTCTCGCTCTAAACCCTCTAATGGCAATCTGGGCGGCCGTACATTCTCGGTTCCCAAGCCCGTAGCCACCTCGGCCAGTTTAATATTCTGCACCAGTTGCGGAGAAATGTCCAGTTCCAACAAAGGCATAAACCAACGGTATATTTCCAATGCTTCTTTTATTTTTTCAGCCTTCACTAGCTCATAAATTGCAACAGTCTCTGCAGGATAAGCCGCAACTAAACCGGCTACCCATCCATCAGCTCCTGCAACCATACTCTCCAGAGCCAGAGTATCTACCCCGCATAAAATTTTAATTCGGTCTCCAAAATTATTCTTTAGTCTGGTAATATTGCTAATGTCACGGGTAGATTCCTTTACTGCTTCAATATTATCACATTTCGCTAGTAATTCTTCAAACATTTCGATGGTAACTTCAATTTTATAGTCTACGGGATTATTGTAAATCATAATAGGGAGAGAGGTGCTCCTTGCAATCTCTTTAAAATATTCAACTGTTTCCCTATCTGTTGCTTTATATCGCATGGGAGGTAGAAGCATTAAGCCATTAGCCCCTATTTTCTCTGCACGTTTTGCCACTGAAATGGCATCTTCTGTGCTTTGTTCTGCAATATTTATTATTACTGGCACCTTACCTTTAACCATTTTAAGCGTAGCGTCTATTAGCCTTTCCTTTTCTTCTGAATTTAAGGTACTGGCCTCACCCAAAGTTCCTCCCAAAATAATTCCCGTAACTCCGGCCTCTAATTGAGCGGCGATGTTTTTTTCGAATGCTTTAAGATCGAGTTGATCATCATCAGTAAATTTAGTTGTAACAGCAGGCATTACACCTTTCCAATGTAGTTTCATATTAATTTCATTTTTTCTATTCAAATCTAAAGTTTTACAAATGGATAGATTTTGTATTTATTATCGAGAACTTATATTATCTTACCTGTTTTGTTTGAAATTATCTATTTTTCTTGTAATATATACTAAACTTAAAAGATATTTCTTGAAAGTATTTCCTTTTAAAATACCCAAACCCGAGTTAGATGCCCTTGTATACCAGGAGGATCATGAAATTGTCTTTTATAATCAACTACATCAACACGAAGAAATTCAAATAAGTTATATCGTTAAGGGATCTGGATCCTTAATAGTAGGCGATAGCATCAACTACTATAAACCAAATGACATCCTTATAATTGGGGAGAATATTCCACACGTTTTCAGAAGTGATTCTTCCGTCATTTCTGAATCTATTATGTATTCCTTATTTTTTACTAGGAGTTCATTTGGAAAGGATTTTTTTAATATTAGTGATCTACTTGAATTGAGTTCGTTTTTTAATGAATCCGTTTACGGAATGAAACTTTTATCTCACCAAAATGAGATTATAAGGTACTTTCAGGAAATGAAAATGAAAAATCGAATAGTACGTATTGCTTCCCTTTTAAATATCTTAAACCTAATTATACTAGCAGAAAAAGAGCAATTATCTTCTTTCGTTTATAGAAAAAAATATACAGATGCAGAGGGGAAAAGAATGAACGACGTTTTTCAATACGCTATGGATCATTTTAATGAATCTATTTCTTTAGAAGAAATTTCCCAAAATGCAAACATGAGTAAAAACGCGTTCTGCCGATATTTTAAAAACAGAACCAATAAAACATTTTTCCAATTCCTTATTGAAATACGAATTGAAAATGCCTGCAAATTGCTATATAAAGAAAAAGACCTATCTGTAGCATTAATTTCAGAATTTTGTGGTTTTCATAATATCGCAAATTTTAATAGAAAGTTCAAAGAATTAAAACATATGACTCCCTCTCAATATCGCTCTCAGTTTTAAAGATCTATCTTATTAAAATGAGTTATTTAAGTATATTCTTTATTGTTATAAAAATGATACTCCATTTTTTTCTGATCGACCGTCCAAATGGGGAAATTAATGCAGTTTATTACTCTATTAAATCATATTGCTAACTCCATAAAAAATATTTTCATAGATCGCTTATTAAAACTTTAAGATCTTCCCTCCTACGCCATTCCCACCAAAAAAAACTATTCCTATAATATATAATTAACAATTTTTTAGAATATCCTGGATTTGGGTTAATATAGTATCATTATCAGATAATAAGAGATTATTCATTTTTCGTATTATCCTCTACTTTGGTTATAATAATTTTTTGTTTGTCCGTAAAGCATCCCAAACTGAAAAATGATGTCATTCTGAACTTGTTTCAGAATCTCATTTCAATGTAAATCAATGTAATATGGAGACCCTGAAATAAATTCAGGGTGACAAAAAAGCTTTTAGGGTAGAAAACGGATATACATAATAATTTTAAAGAATTAAACAAATCCACAGTATGAAGAAAAAAATATTACTCTTAGTTTTTTTAGGGTTATTTCAGATTCTAACCATTTATGCCCAGGAGATGACAATAACAGGAACTGTCACTGATGAAACAGGTATGCCATTGGGCGGTGTTAATATAGTGGTAAAAGGAACCTCAAAAGGAGTTCAAACAGACTTTGATGGGAATTATTCTATTGAAGCAGTAAAAGGCCAGGTTTTGGTGTTTTCTTTTGTTGGTTTACAAACCGCAGAATACACAGTTAGCGACACCAGTGTTATTGATGCAATGTTGGCACCAAATGCTGCAGAGTTGGATGCCGTTGTTGTTACCGCCTTTGGAATTCAAAGGGAAAAAAACACCCTCCCTTACGCTGCACAACAAATAGATGGAGATGAAGTTAACCAAACCAAAGTGGGGAATGTTGCGTCTGCTTTATCAGGGAAAGTATCTGGTTTGCAAATTACGCAAGGAAATGCGATAGGCGGATCTGTAAATGTTGTAATTAGAGGAGCAAAATCATTGACAGGTAACAATCAAGCTCTTTTTGTGGTCGATGGTGTTCCAGTAGACAATTCGAATACAAATTCTGCGTCTCAACAGTCCGGGGGTGGAGGATATGATTATGGAAATGCTGCAGCAGATATTAATCCCAACGACATAGAATCAATTAACGTTCTAAAAGGAGCCGCCGCTAGTGCTTTATATGGGTCGAGGGCCGCAAATGGTGTAGTAATGATCACCACTAAAAAAGGAAAACGGGGTTTAAACATTGCTATTAACAGTGCTTTAATTGTTGGTCAAATTGATGAATCCACTTTTGTAACCTATCAAAAAGATTACGGAGCAGGTCGTTCAGCTGAGTATGATAAAGATGGCTTTTTGCTATCAGATGTTAATAACGATGGGACAGAGGATTTAGTGGTTCCCACTTTTGCTCCTCGTTCTTGGGGTCCAAGATATGATAACAATTTATTGGTTTATCATTGGGATGCATTTGACCCATCTTCTCCCAACTTTCAACAGCCCAAACCGTGGGTGTTCCCCGAGAACGGCCCGGAGACTTTCTATGAAACCTCTGTGTCTACAAACAACAGTATCATTGTAAGTGGGAATATCGCCGAAAAAGGTTCTGTAAAATTTGGTTATACTAGAAATGACGAAAGAGGAACTGTACCTAATAGTCAGGTTTTAAAAAATATTTTGAGTTTAAACACAAGCTATAACTTAAAAGAGAACCTGACCCTGTCTGCAATGGCTAATTATTCACAAATAGACGGAAAAGGAAGATACGGAACTGGTTATGACAGTGGACGAAATATCAACAGCACGTTCAGACATTTTAATCAAACCAATGTTGACATCCAGGAACAAAAAGATGCTTATTTTAGAACACGCAGAAACATTACCTGGAACTGGGCAGATCCTACCACTCCAGAAGGAATAAGACCTGCATTTTCCAATAACGCTTACTGGACCATTTATGAAAATTATCAGGATGATCAAAGAAATAGGATCTTCGGAAATATCTCCCTAAACTACAAGTTGACAGACTGGTTAGAGTTGCTTGGCCGTGTTTCTGTAGATAATTATAATGAATTCCAACAAGAGCGAGTGGCTGTAGGGAGTTCGGGAATCGCATCGTATTCCAGATTTGACAGAAGGTTTAATGAAACAAATTATGATTTTCTTGCAACGATTAATAGAGAATTATCCGAAGATTTTGATCTGAGTGCATTGGCAGGAATCAATTTGAGAAGGAATACCCTAAGTTCTGCTTATTCTTCAACTTCGGGAGGGTTGGTAGTACCTCGATTATATGCCATCTCTAATTCGGTAGGAACTGTCCCTGCTCCAATAGAAACTTATCAACCTAAAGCCGTGGATGGTTACTTTGCAGGGGCTACTGTAATTTTTCAAGACTTCTTAACTTTAGATGGAACCTTCCGAAGGGATATATCCTCGACTCTTCCTGAAAATGCTAATGCGTATAACTATTATGCACTTTCTGGCAGCTGGCTTTTTTCCCAACATTTTGAAAATTTAGAATGGCTAAATTATGGAAAACTAAGAGCGAATTATGCAACGGTGGGAAGTGATGCGCCGTGGGGAAGTATTAGTGATGTTTATGCTAAGCCTAATCCGTTTGGAAGTGGATTATTATTTTCCCTTCCAGACACTAAAAATAATATTGCCCTAAGACCGGAAATGACGGAAAGTAGAGAAATTGGAATTGAAATGGCATTCTACAAAAGCCGTTTTGGTTTTGATGCCTCATACTATCACACCAATACGGTAGATCAAATTATACCTGTAGCGGTATCCCTGGCAACTGGTTACACCAGTAAATTTATTAATGCAGGGGATATAGAAAATAAGGGGATTGAATTATCTGTTTATGGAGCCCCAATTCGTACTGATGATTTTTCTTGGAATATGAATATTAATTTTTCCCGAAATAGAAATAAAGTGCTTTCCCTTTATGAAAATAGTTCTAATTTGAGATTAGCTTCATTTCAAGGTGGGGTTAGTTTAAATGCATCTGTTGGGAGACCCTATGGAGAATTACAAAGTGCAGATTATGAGTACCTAGATGGTGAAAGGGTCGTAAAAGAAAATGGACTGTGGAAAGTATCTTCTACCACTTCTAATATTATAGGAAACATAAATCCAGATTGGATTGGAGGAATAAGTAACACCTTTAGATATAAAGATCTTTCCTTAAGTTTCTTAATTGATGTGCGCAAAGGTGGTGACCTGTTTTCATTGGATATGTACTATGGTAGTGCTGCAGGACTTTATCCACGTACTGTTGGTTTGAACGAATTAGGAAATCCTGTTCGGGATGCCGTTGAAGATGGCGGAGGAGTAATTTTGCCCGGTGTCACAGAAGATGGAAGCCCCAATGACAAAAGAGTAACAATAACATCTAATAACAGTTTTTATGAACCGCAGTCAGAATTTGTTTACGATGCGAGTTATGTGAAATTAAGGGAGTTATCTTTATCTTATTCAGTACCAGAAAAATTAACTCCCAAGTACTTTCAGGATATTGATTTATCCATTATTGGAAGAAACCTTTGGATCATTCATAAAAATGTACCTTATGCAGATCCGGAAGAAAACCTTTCCTCAGGTAACATTCAAGGTTATCAAAGTGGATCTTATCCTACTACTAGAACAATAGGCCTTAATGTTAATTTGAAATTATAAAATCAAGATTATGAAAAGATTATATATTTTAATTATTCCGTTTATCCTTCTTTACTCTTCTTGTACGAAGGATATTACAGATCTTAATGAAGAAACTAAAAGAGCGGCAACTATTCCACCAGGTCCATTATTTACAAATGCCATTAAAAATTTATCGGACGGTTTAGCCTCCGCAAGTGTAAATGTTAATATTTTCAGGCACATTGTGAAATACTGGGGGCAGGCAGTTATTCAACAGGAAGCTCAATATGACTACATTACTAGGGCCGTTAACGAGAATTGGTGGAGCAGAATGTACAAGGACGTATTAAATGACCTTCAGGAAGCTGCACGAATTATTAATGAAGATGAATCCCTTAGTCCGGGTCAAAAAGCCAATCAACTTGCTATGGTAGATATTATGCAAGTTTATACGTATGATATTTTAATAAAAACCTTTGGAGATATTCCTTACACAGAGGCTCTTGATGACAACAACCTTTTTCCGGTTTACGATGACGCCCAAACAGTATATTACGATTTGCTTAGACGCTTAGATGAAGATATTGCCAACCTTAACACTTCTTCTCCGGGTTTTTCATCTTCTGAAGATATTCTATATCAAGGAAATGTTTCGAACTGGGTCGCTTTTTCTAATTCATTGAAATTGAGAATGGCAATGACTTTAGCTGATGTTGACAGTGAAACCGCCAAAGCAGCTTTTGAAGAAGCAAATGCTAATGCTATTACTTCCGAAGATCAAAATGCGTTCATTGAGTATTACAATTCCCCCCCAAACAATAATCCGTTATATGACCAATTGGTATTGGCAGGAAGAACAGATTATATTGCTGCACAAGATCTTTTAGAAGAGCTTGTTGAATTGGAGGATCCGCGTTTACCGGGATATTTCGGATTAAATGATGAGGGTGAGTATTCAGGAGGTGTTGTTGGACGCGCCACAAGTTTTTCGCAAAGCTCCAAACCTAGTGACCGTGTAGCGGCACCAGATGCCCCTAATGTGCTCATAGATCTGGTTGAGGTAGAATTTCTTCGTGCGGAGGCTGTGGAAAGAGGCTATGACATCCCAGGTTCTGCTGAAGAGCATTACAATAATGGGGTAACAGCATCAATTCTTTATTGGGGAGGGACAGCTGAAGAAGCACAGGAGTATCTAAATCAGCCTGAAGTGGCATATTCTTCCGCAACAGGAGATTGGAAACAGAAAATAGGATTCCAAAAATGGATTGCCCTATATAACAGACCCTTCGAAGCATGGGTAGAAATGAGGAGGTTAGATCACCCAGATCTACCCCTTGCTGAAAATGCCATCTCGGGATTCCCTAATAGATTGAGATATCCAGGGAATGAGCAGCAACTGAACAATGCAAATTATAGCCAAGCCTCTGCAAATATTGGAGGAGATGAAACAGAAACCAAGTTATTTTGGGATGTTTTTTAATATTGAACAAACAACTCTATGAAACGATCTCACATTAGAAATTACTTATTAATATCATTTTTAATTATTCAATTCACCTGCCTTGCCCAGGATCGATTGACAGGTAGGAATTTTGCCACCCGTTCAGAAGTAATCGCTGGTAATGGAATGGTCGCTTCCAGCCATCCTTTGGCAACACAAATAGGATTGGATATTTTAAAAAAGGGAGGAACAGCAGTAGATGCTGCTATTGCAGTAAATGCTGCTTTAGGATTAATGGAACCGACGGGAAGTGGTATAGGCGGTGATCTTTTTGCTATTGTTTGGGATTCAAAAACGCAAAAACTTTCAGGTCTCAATGCAAGTGGAAGGTCTCCGCAAAACCTAACTTTAGATTATTTCAAAGATCATAATATTAAAAGCATACCTTCCTCAGGTCCCCTCCCAGTTTCTGTACCGGGATGTGTGGATGGATGGTTTGAACTTCATGACAAATTTGGCAAGTTGCCTATGTCTGAAATTCTCGCCCCAAGTATAAAATATGCTGAAGAGGGATTTCCGGTAACTGAATTGATTGCTTTTTACCTGAACGGATCTGTGAAAAGATATATGAGCGAGTTCCCAAATGTTGAGGAAACCTATACAGATAATGGAAAAATTCCTGAAAAAGGAGATATTTTCAGGAATCCACTCCTGGCTGCTACCTATAAGAAATTGGCAGAGAAAGGTAGAGATGTGTTTTATAAAGGAGAAATAGCCTCCACAATTACCAAATTCATTCAAGGACAGGGAGGATTCTTAAGCATGAAAGATTTTGAAGATCATACTTCAACCTGGGTAGAGCCTATTTCAACTAACTATCGAGGATATGACATATGGGAATTACCTCCAAACGGGCAGGGACTGGCCACACTTCAAATGCTGAATATTATTGAAGGATATGACTTCACAGGAATCCCTTATGGAAGTGCAGGACATCTTCATATTGTAAATGAAGCCAAAAAACTGGTTTTTGAGGATAGAGCAGAATATTATGCCGATCCGGATTTTTCTGATATCCCTGTTGAGCAGCTTCTTTCGAAGGAATACGCTTCTAAGAGGAGAGATTTGATAAAGATGAACAGAGCCGGAGTTTTTAAGGCTGGTAAGACCGATCATTCGAGCACAGTATATTTTACAGTCGCAGATAAGGATGGGAATATGATTTCTATGATTCAGAGTAATTACAGAGGTATGGGTTCAGGAATGGTACCACCTAAATTAGGTTTCATGCTACAGGATAGAGGTGAATTATTCAATTTGGAAGAAGGAAAACCCAATTCCTACGCACCGGGCAAACGTCCTTTTCATACCATTATTCCCGGATTTATTACAGTAGATGGTGCGCCTTATTTGAGCTTCGGTGTTATGGGAGGAGACTTTCAGCCCCAGGGACACGTGCAAATAATTATGAATTTAATAGATTTTGGGATGGGCCTGCAGGAAGCGGGAGATGCTCCAAGATTTGAACACGTTGGATCTTCTTCGGTAACTGGAGAAATTAGTAACAACAAGGGAGAGATCTTGATCGAGAGCGGTTTTAGCTTCGAAGAGATTCAAAAATTAATGGCTCTTGGACATAAAGTAGGATTTGGAGGATATTATGGCGGGTATCAGGCAATCCTTTATGACGCTGAAAAAGGAGTCTATTTTGGTGCTTCCGAATCCAGAAAAGATGGCAATGCAGCCGGTTATTAATGATATAAATTAAAAATAGTAGTCTTATGAAGTATGAATTTCCAGTATCAATATTTGTCTTTTTTCTAAGTTTCAGCCTGTTTGCACAGGATTACCCTACTCCGGTTGAGGGTGATTATGTTATTGATGAGTTTGAATTTGAAAGCGGTGAGAAA
Organism: Gillisia sp. Hel_I_86; assembly: GCF_007827275.1. NCBI lineage: Bacteria > Pseudomonadati > Bacteroidota > Flavobacteriia > Flavobacteriales > Flavobacteriaceae > Gillisia > Gillisia sp. Hel_I_86. Next base: position 1,096,860 of record NZ_VISE01000001.1, read on the forward strand.
TTAGAGAACCTGAACCTTCATTATACAACGCTGGGCGAACCAACTAAGGGTGAAGATGGAAAAGTAAATAATGCCATTTTAATCAAACACGGTACCACTGGAACCGGACATCAGTTTTTGAGTTCAAGATATGCAGGGAATCTTTTTGGTCCGGGACAAACCCTGGATGCAACTAAATACTTCATAATCCTAACAGATGATATTGGTCATGGCAAGTCTAGCAAACCAAGTGATAGTTTACGCATGGAATTTCCTAAATATACCTATGATGATATGGTCCTGGCCAATTATAAGCTTCTAACAGAGCATTTGAAAGTTGATCATTTACGTTTGGTTACCGGTACCTCAATGGGTGGTATGCAGTCCTGGGTTTGGGGTTACACCTATCCCGATTTTATGGATGCTATCATGCCCTTAGCCAGTTTACCGGTAGAAATAGCGGGACGTAACAGAATGCAGAGAGCCATGATTGTTAAGTTAATTGAAATGGATCCTGAGTGGAAGAACGGAAATTATAAGGAGCAACCAAAGGTAGGTCTATCTGGAGCTATCGGGCAACTAATGTTTATGGTGAGCAGTCCCCTCCAGTGGCAAAAACGTGCTCCTACAAGAGAAGAAGCGGAAGAAATGCTGGACAATATGGTAGAAAGATATTTGTCTATCATGGATGCTAATGACATGATCTATGCATTTGAATCCTCACGAAATTATAATCCTGCTCCTCATCTTTCAAAAATAAAAGCACCTTTAATTGCAATAAATTCGGCCGATGATCAGGTAAATCCACCTGAATTAGGTTTGATGGAGGAGCATATTCAAAAAATAGCAAATGCGAAATTTGTCCTACTACCAATAACGGATGAAACCAGCGGACATGGAACCCATTCTAACCCTGCCATTTGGGGGAACTATCTCGAAGAATTAATGGCTATTTCCGCTAAAAAATAAAACCATATGGTTTAGGCTTTTTTTCCAATAAAGTTGAGTGTTAATTATAAGTTTTGGATGGCCATCGGCTCGGGGAAACCCGAGCCGATTTATTTTATTAAGGATCCTCTTTCCAGGTTATTAAAATTCCTTCAAGGGTAATTCAAATAAGATATGTTCCATTCTAATTATCTCGTATTGCCCATTCCTTATGCATAAAAGTGGCTAGCTTTAAAAAGATACTATTTAATATTGTTGTGGTACCGTACAGATTTCAACATCACTATTTTTTTACTTCAGACAATATTAAGAGGGGAATGTGCATCATTTTAATTAATTATGCTCTAAAAAGTAGTTGGTAATCAACGTATATAAATGTAAGCTGGTACCCTCACCCTCATAAATACCATGCGAGCGATTAGGATACGCCATCATTTCAAACTGTTTGTTATTTCTAATAAGTTCATTTATCAGAAATTCCATATTCTGATAATGCACATTATCATCACCGGTTCCATGGATCAATAGTAGATTTCCTTCCAGGTTTTTAGCATAAGTTACCGGTGATCCTTCAATAAATTTATCTTTATCCTCACTCGGCAATCCCATATAACGCTCCTGATAAATGTTATCATAAAACAACTGATTTGCCACTCCAGCCACCGCGACACCGGTTTGATAAATTTCAGGATAACGGAACAACAAATTTTGTGTCATGGAACCTCCTCCGCTCCAACCCCATACATTTACACGGTCTTTATCTAAAAAATCATAAGTTTCCAAAACTTTTTGTGCAGCGAATGCCTGGTCTCTGGTGTTGAGAACTCCAACTTTCTGATATATGCTTTTTCGCCAGTCACTACCTTTTAAACTCGGGGTCCCACGGTTATCCATATTAATCACTACAAAACCTTTTTGCGCCATAAAGATTTCATACAATCCAATCCACGCATCGGTGGCCACGACTCCCCAGGGTTCGCCATACACATGAAATAAAACGGGATATTTTTCAGATTCATCAAAATTCAAAGGTTTTGTCATTCTGCCATCCATTTCAATTCCTTCTTTAGTTGTTACTTTAAAGAATGAAATTTCCGGAATCGCCAGGCTTTTTAACCTGTCCTTTAGTCGTTTATTATCTACCAGCTTCTGTATGGTTTTATGTTTTGGAAGGCTTACTAGGCTCACCGTATTAGGCGTAGTTACATTGGTAAATTTATGAATCGCATATTCGCCGTTTGGAGAAACATCATAGGTATTCACACCATCAAATTCCTGTGGTGTGATCCTGGTTAATTTTCCTTTTCCATTTAATGGAACACTATATAAATAACGTTGTGTGGCATTATTTGGAGAAGCAACGATATATAAATTCTTAGCATCGGTTTGATAATAAGCCGCCACATCATAATCTCCGGGGGTTAAAAGCGTTTTCTCTCCGGTCTCCAAGCTGATTTTATAAATATGACGCCAGCCATCATTTTCAGTCATTCTTAAAAAGCTTTTCCCATCATCTACGATTAACTGGTCGGTATTTCCCCATTGATTTGAGGCAATATCGGGATATCTTAAATCTACCCAGGTATCTTCGGTTTCCGTATATATTTTACTAAGTTCAGAGGAAGAAGGTTTATAAGTATAAATATTCAGTTCGTTTTGCTTTCTGTTCATTTGCTGAAGCAACAGTAAATCTTTATTCACCCACTGCATCGCCGGCAGATAATGCTGAACGGGATCCCCGGGAACAGGAATCCAGTTGATCTCTGAAGTTTTCGTATTGATTAATCCCAGTTTAGATGAAGAAGGATCGAAACCTGCTTTGGGATATTGTAAAGGGATAGGTTCAGAATATACCGAATCGGTATTATTGATCATATAAAAAGTACCAATTTCTGAAGCATCTAATTGCCAGAATGCTATTTTTGAAGCATCGGGACTCCAGGCAAAACCGTCCCGCAGTCCAAATTCTTCCTCATACACCCAGTCAAAAGTACCATTAATAATATCTCCGGTCCCATCCTTTGTTAGCTGCGTTATTTCGCCGGTCTTAAAATTCTCTTTATAAATATTAAAATCCTGAACATAGGCTACAAACTGATTGTTTTCAGAGAATTTTGCGAACATTAAAGAAGAAGGTGTGAAATCTTTCCCTAATTGTTTTAGCTTATCTGACTCAAAATCATACACCCAAAAATCTCCTTTTGTATTTGTACGCCAAACCCTGCTGGAATTGGTAAAGATCATCACCTTACTTGCGTCTGGCGACAATGAAAAATCTTCAATTTTTAGATTAGCGCCATTGGAAGCGAGCTTTTCAGCAGCTAGATAGACATTGCTTTTGTAATCTTTACTCTGGTATTTAATAAGCTGATCATTTCCGTTTTCACTTTTTTCTATAGTTACAACAGCATCGCCATTTTCTACCCAAAAAATTGGTGCTTGACGATCGCTTTTGAATTCTTCCGAAGCATAGATACGATCAAGATCTAACAAAGAATCGCTTTCCTGAGCAATTCCTGAAAAGGTAAAAGCTATGAAGCTTAATAAAAAATGTAGGGATTTTAATGTTAAGGACTTCATAGCTTTTTTATTTATTTATGAATTTTTAAGTTCTTCTAATTCTTCTATTGTTTTGGCCAAAGGCTCTCCTAATAACTGTTTTCCGGTAGTAGTGATGAGAAAATCTTCTTCAACGCGCATTCCGCCAAAGTCTTTAAACCTCTCAACCTTATCATAGTTCACGAAATCGGTGTATTTCCCCTGAGCTTTCCAGGCATCGATTAGAAACGGATTAAAATAAATTCCGGGTTCTACGGTAAGGACATTCCCTGCTTCCAGTGCTTTCCCTAATCGGAGGGATTTTAAGCCGAAATCGGTACTTTTTTTAGCCTCATCGGTATAACCTACCAGCTGTTCTCCGAAATTTTCCATATCGTGCACGTCCATTCCCATAAAATGTCCCAGCCCGCATTGGAAAAACAAGGTATGCGCACCGGCATTCACGGCTTCCTGCGTATCTCCTTTCATCAAGCCGAAACCTTTTAAGCCCTCCACAATGCGGCTACAGGCAAGTAAATGTGCATCTTTAAATATATATCCTGGTTTTAAAGCCGAAGAAGCCGACTCGTGGGCATCCAGCACAATGGAATAAATTTCACTTTGAATAGCTGTAAATCTTTCGGCAACGGGAAATGTACGCGTCATATCCCCGGCATAATTCATTGCTGTTTCTGCACCACAGTCACATAAAATAATATCCCCGTTTTCTACTACTGCCTGGGTTGCGTGATTATGAAGATACTGCCCGTTTTTGGTTAAAATTATTGGGAAAGAAATATTCCCGCCCCCGGCTATTGCTATCGCCTGTAATTCACCCGCAATCTGCTTTTCGGTAACTCCGTGTTTCGTGCACCTAATCGCATGGCGATGCATGTTGGCAGTGATGTTTACGGCTTTATGTAGTTCTTTAATTTCTTCCTCAGATTTTATAGAACGCTGTGCAATCACTGCTTTGATAAATTCAATAGATTTGTTTGCTTCCACTTCAGCCACAGGAATTCCCGTAAGCTCACTAATTTCAATAGTGACTTTACTTCGGTAGGGCGGTAAATAATGTAACCTTTGCCCTTTTTGTTTTGCTTTACGAACTGTTTCTTCAAGCTTAGACATTGGTTTTACCTCCGCAACGCCACATTTTTCAGCATAGGTATTTAAAGGTTCAGAAGCTCCCACCCAAACCATATCTTCAGGGGTTAAATCTTCTCCGAAAAGAATTTCTTTGTCTTCATCCAGATCGATGACCATATACAAGTCGGGAAGGTTAATTCCGAAGTAATATAAGAAAGTACTATCCTGGCGGAATGGATACCAGTTATCTTTATAATTCATCCCGGTTTCCTTATTCCCGGGAAATATCAGAATCCCAGATTTCACTTTCTTTTTTAAAATCTCCCGCCGCGATACATAAGTTTCTCTTGAAAACATTTATTCTTCCATATTTTTAACCAGTTCAACCTCTAAATAATACATATGCTCTATCCTCCAGGGAGTGAACAGATATTGATTTTTATTCTGAATCCCTACACTTTGCCATTCTGAAGAAGGGATTATTTTAATTTTTTCTTCATCGCCTTTTAATACCAGCGGCAAATTGAAACCATCTACACAATTAATATATCTGTAGAATATTTTACTGTTTGGAGCATCTATATATAATTCAAGTTTCGGGATTTGTGTAGTTGTTAAATACTGTTCAAAAACCTTCGAATAATCATATCCCGCTTTCTCTGAAATATAGTGTTGAATTTCACTTCCATCTACCGTTTTATTATGAAAAGTCATATTTAAACCGGTAAGGATATTTTTGAAGAGCTTGTCGTTATCTATACTATGACGAATGCTATGCAGCATATTTCCTCCTTTTGGATACATATCGCCGCTTCCCTGTGCATTTACACCATACACAGGAATGATAGGTTTGTCATTCTGAATCCCGATTCTACTTCCGAAATTATAATCATTCGCAGCTTCTTCTCCATATACATAGTCGAGAAATAAGGTTTCACTGTAATTGGTAAAACTTTCATGAATGTACATATCTGCCAGATCATTACTAGTGATATTGTTTCCAAACCATTCGTGCCCACTTTCATGGATAATTATAAAATCCCAAGTTAAGCCCAGTCCAGTATTAGAAAGATCTCTGCCACGATAGCCCCCCGCATACCAGTTACCATAAGAAACATTGGATTGGTGCTCCATCCCGGTATGTTCAGTTTCCACAAGTTTAAAGCCATCTTCATAAAACGGGTAGGGACCAAACCAGTATTCAAAAGCATCGAGCATATTGTGAACTTCCGGCGGCATATAATCTTTGGCTTTTTCAAGATTATAGTCCAATACCCAATAATTGAGTTCAAGGGCTCCTTTTATTCCTTTATATTCTTCTGAAAAGTTTTTATAGTGCCCTATATATGGAATGATCGTATAATTACTTATCGGATTTTCTACGCCCCATTTATAGGAAACTGTACCATCTTGATGTTCGGTTTTATCTAACATATGGCCGTTAGCTACTGCCATTAGATCTTTTGGGACCCGCATGGTTAAGGAAGCTCCGCGATCGGGCTCATCACTTTGGTGATCTTTGTTAGGATACCAGATAGAAACACCAAGGCCCTGGCAAGTAACCGTCATCCATGGTCTTCCTTTTTCATCTTTTGCAAAAGTCCATCCACCATCCCAAGGAGCGCGAATGGCTTCATGAGGTTTTCCGCTGAAGTAAATCTTTACTTCATGCTCGGTATTTAATTTTTGTTTGGGAGTTTGCACATGAAAAACATTTCCTTCCCGCTTAAAGCTTAAAGACTTAGTCTTATCGTAGACGATACTATCGATTTCCAAAGGTTTTTGTAAATCGATCTGCATCATTTCCGGATGCTTTTCCTGAGCAACTTTATAAGTGATAGTGTTGAATCCTGAAGTATATTTGTTTTCGAAATCAGGGGTTACCGAAATATCATACCTCATCACATCCCACCAGGCTCTTTCAGCAGTAATAGAACCTCGAAGTGTATCGGCATGCGTAAATTCCTTTTCCTGAGCATACAACTGAATTGAAATTGTAGCAAACAACAGATAAGTTAAGAGTCTTTTCATTCCAGGAAAATTTGAATTTGTGTTGCAATGAGTAGTAGGATCCCTAAATTTGCATATTTTATCTTTAGCAGGCAATTTTATATTGAATTATGGACAACATAGTACCATACTTGGTTAATTCAATATAAATGTGGAAACAATAAAGGGTTAAAAAATTCATTAAACACAATTAATCTAGGTAATTACTTCAGCTCTGAAATTCCTTGAATAAACAAATTCATCAAATCTTCAACTTATATCTGCTCTATACTAATAACCCTAAACTAAATTTTAGTCTTTTAATTTTACACAAAAGCACACTCTAATAAGTATTTTTAAAATTTTCAGCCCCAAACCTACCATAACTAACCCTTCGCGTGGTTTCTGTATTGGTTTTATAGCATCGGGGAAGTTAAGCGTAAAGTAAAAACAACACAGGACGTGAACCACTTATGAGTTACAGTAAAAAACAACCAATTCACTGGAGTTTTAAAGCCATTTACTGTAAAATTAGAATAATGTGCGGCAAAGGTAATTGTCATGACATCTCTTATTTTTGCTCCCCCAACCACTTGTAATAATCATCTTTGATCTCAGGGGTTTTTGAAAAATATTCTTGATAATGGTAATTTTTTGATTCTATCAGTAACTGATGGATTCTATATTTTTCCTTTTCCGCTATATTGGCGGTGTGTTTGAAATAGCCCAGAAGCCCCAACATGGATATTCCGAAGATCATGAGCATATAATTGGGTAGCACCGTGGCTTTTTCCAGCTTTTTATCCATGCTCTTTGAAAGTTCATCTGTGGATTTATCTTCTGTTTCCTGTTTTTTCAGAAAGGCGTTCAGGTTCTTATCCAAAGCTTCGGTGCTAAGAGGGATAGAGCTAATAATTGTTTTTGAAATTAACTGAAGCTTAGGATCTGGTGCCGCGAGATGTGGGAGTTCGAGTCTCCCCGCCCGCACAAAGGGATAAGCCGACTTTAGCGAGTCGGCTTTTTTTGTGGATAACACAGGAGTAGCACTTTTTTGTTGATTTTTAAAAAAGTTGGTGTATTGAACCGAATTCTCCTTGTTGGCTATATAAATATCTAGAGAAGATGAAGCGGGAGTGCTTGAAAATTTGTTCCTCCCTTTGAGGTTGAGCTCTCAGGGTTTCCAATTTGGAGTATCCCCGAACTAGACATATTTAACATAGTTTTAACATTCATTGTTTATGGAATTAAATCTTTCTGTATAACAGTTATAATTTAAAAATCCATTTAGGGAAATACATTAATTAAAACTGCTTGGATAAACTTAGTCCAGCTCCATAGATAGGTTGAGCAATATTGGAATATTCGGCGCTCATTATCAAATTTAAATTAAATGGGTCTTTAAATAAACCAAGATCATATTTTAAATAAATCTCTTCACGATTGGGGCTGTACCTTTTTAAATAAGCACCGTATTTCTTCACATAGCTGGACAATATTTTATATTCAAATTCTCGAGATTTTGTGAGGCTTCCTGAAAAACCAACGTGATGCGCTAAAAACCGATTTCCTACCACAATGTCCTTTTCCTCGCTAAAATCGAAAAAGGGAACTCCCAATACCCTTCTTTGATAGGTCCACCCGCTACGATAGGTCTGGAAATTATTAAAATAAGCATCTTTACCATGGGGAGATAAACTGTTCGTGCTCTGATTTTTTGTGTAATAAAACTCATATAAAACCGAATTTACAAAACCCTCCTTGGAATCCTTTTCCCAAAAGATTCCGTAGCGGCCATCGGGGAAATTATCAAAACGGGTTCCAGAGCCATCTTCAAAAAAGTGGTTATAGATGAGTTTCACGCTGGCATTTTCAAATTTTTTGGTTAGATACAACTCATAGCTTCCCAGATGATTCCCCAGAACATTCATCCTATCCCCCACAACTGAATTTTCTCCCCCTTCTCTTCCACTTACCACCCTTAGATAATCTGAAAAACCACTAGGTTGTGGTCCGCTTTCGGGGGAATCACCCGCCCATTGTGCATAATGCTGGATCCCTGCCCTTATACTAAAGCCAGGGTGGGGATTGTAAACTACATGAAAACGTTTATGGTGCAAACGCGCAGCTTTCACGAAACGATCGTCTCCCAATAGATATTCGTTTAGAGAAAATTCAACTCCCAACTTTTCGTTTTCATTGAAATAAATAGGTCGCTGGGTCCTTATTTGGATTCCTGGTAACGGCCTGGCATTTAAAGACCAGGCAAAACTCTCGTTTGTGGCACTAAGGCCATTATAGAATTCTTGTTTCTGTTTTCTGCCCACGACAATTTCCAACCAAGAAATTTTATAGCTAGCATACAGCTCATCTATAAAATCATCGTTGCGTAATTCATCTTGATATAAAATTCCCGCTCCTACTTCAAGACTGGAATTGGAAGAAAAACCGTAGACTGCTTTACCGTTGATCCAAGTTGCGAAATTTGATTTTTCCGAAACCCTGCCCCGAGTATTGCTATACATCCAAAAAGGCAGTTCATCTTTATTTGAAGCGTAACCTTCCAAATTGATGCTTCCCGAATATTCTATTTGGGAAAAAAGCTGATTTGCAGCTAGGATAAAGAGCAAAAATATGTAATGAGATTTTGGTTTCAAGAATTGCGTTTTAAATTTTTATTGGATGAAAAATGCCATTTTAAGCGGGAATCGATAGAAAATAAATCCCGAGCCTTCAACATTTTCCTGCTTTTTTGAGATCCCTCAATCGCTCCCTATGGTCGCTCATGTCGGGATGACATAGTTGTCACATTGAGCCCGCCGAAATGTGCAGGTAGGACTGTCTAAACTTCGACAAGCTCAGTTTGACAATAAACTTCTCGTATTATTAAATCCTGAAACCATTTCTTAACTCCTAAAACCCAGCTTTCAGTTTTTGCCAAAAACCTTCCTTTTCAACTCCATAGGCATATCCGTATTTATTACCATATCCAAAATTCGCAAGTTTCACATCATTTAGCACAAAACTTACATCGTGCAATTTTCCGGCTTTCTGGGAATCGACGGCAAAATTTAAAAGTTTCTTCTCTGTATATCCTGCCCTGGTCACATATAAAACAAGATCGGCGTATTTGCTTATTAAAAAGGTATCTGTTACCAACATAACGGGGGCAGTATCTACCACCACATAATCATAATTCTCTTTTAAACTTGCAAATAAAGTTTCAGACTTGTTGGTCCTCCAAAGTTCTGAAGGGTTTGGAGGAATACTTCCAGAGGCTAAAAGATCAAGGTTTTCATGAGTTTCAGAAGTCTTAATCAGGGATTTTAGCTCCAGCTCCTTGTTTACCAAATAATCACTAATCCCCCTATTCGTCTTGAAATCCTCTTCATAACGTTGTAATTGCGGATTTCGAAGATCGGCACCCATTATCAATACTTTCTTTCCTGAATTTGCCAAGGTCAATGCCAAATTAAATGCAATAAAGGTTTTTCCTTCGCCTTTAACAGTGGAAGTTACAAACAACACGTTCGCATCGGTATCATTTCCGGCATTTACCAACAAATACTGTAAGTTGGTATGCAGGATCCTAAAAGATTCCGATAGCACCGAACGATCATTTTCAGTGATTATTTCACTTTCCGCTTTTGCAATTCTTGGGATCTCCCCCACCAAGGGAATGGTCTTTAAGGCCACCTGCATATCCTGCTGACTGTGGATTTTATTATTGAGGAGATGTTTCAGGTAAATAATCAAAAATGGAATCAATAATCCCAAGATGAGCGCAGCTAGAAATATGATCTTCTTCTTTGGGGATACTGGCAGGTCCATCGTATATGCCGCATCCACGATCTTTGCTTTAGGTGCTGTAACGGCTAAAGATAAACTCGTTTCTTCCCGCTTCTGAAGCAGGAACAGGTATAAAGCTTCTTTGATATTTTGCTGACGCTCTATGCCCCTAAATTGTTTTTCTTTTCCCGGTACCGAGGCTATCTTAGAACCCATGGCAGAAGCCTGGCTATCCAAATCTTGCCGCGCTATTCGTAAGTTAGCACGCATCCGTTCCAAGCTCCTTCTTACATTTCCTTTGATTTGTGAAATCTGACTGTTTAAATCTATGATTACAGGATTTTTTTCGGTGGACCCCCTTAAAATCCTGTTGCGTTCCAATACCAAGCTGTTATATTCAGAAATAACATTGTTTACCCCTGTTTCTGAAATTCCCAAATTGGCAGGGAGAAGATCTGAATCTGAATCTTTTGCCAGATAATCCAACATGGCATTGCTTAGCTCTAATTGCGTGTTGACATCCTGTCTTTTTTTATTGAATTCACTCGCGTTTTCTATGAACATTTCAGACTCTGCCTGAATATCTGTTAACTGATTGGATTCCTTAAAATTCTCTTTGCCGGTTTCCACAGAATCCAGTTCGCCAGTGATGATATCCAACCTGTCCTCTATGAACTTCGCGGTATTTATCGCTACCAGGTTTTTGTCATCAATAGCTTGCCTGTTATATTCAAAGATCAACTGATTAAGAATATCCCTAGCTTTCTCCTTTACAGGATCGTTTAGGTTTATTTCAATTAAACTGGAATTCTTATCGGTTAGACTAAGTTGAATTTTTCCCCTATAACTCCCAGCAGCGGCATCCACCGTACTGAAGCTTATAATAAGTGGATCATTATTTTCAGGTGAGGGACCCGTTTTTTGCTCTTGGTTTTTTGTAACTATTATCGTGGCAAAATCCAGATCTACGGGTTTTCCAAAAGTTCCTTTAAATTCAGTCTGGCTTTCGGTATTCACTAAACTAAAATTCGTCCCTTCCTTGTTGATAAACTTAAAGGATTTTGCAGCACTTAATTTTAAATCGTCTTGGGTCAAAAGCTGGATCTCAATTGGTATAATTGCGTAAATTTCCGTGGTTTGGACATCACCCTCCAGGAAATAGCGGATATTCAATTGAAGTTCCTTTGCCACATCTGTTATAAGTTGCTTGGAGCGTAAAATCCCCATTTCGTTTTCTATACTATTGCCCCCACCCATGCCGCTTAAAATCCCCATATCCTCGAAGGCGGACAATTCGGACATGATGCCGCCCTTTTTTTCATCCTTTATAATAATGGTGGCGGTAGATTGGAAAACTGGCGTGCTATAACGTAAATAAAAGAAGGCAATTATTAAGCATAATAAAACACTGGCTATAAAATATGGCCAGAACCTCAAATATTTTTCCAGTTCTTCCCGCAGGTTGATCTCTTCTTCCTGCTGAAACTGCTGTTGGTGCTGTGGGGCTTGTTGTTGTGACATAATTTATCTTGCTATCAAAACGATTAGGGAGATTAATACGGAGGCTACCGAAATATAAACAGAAGCATTCCTATTATAATTTGCAGCTTGTTTTTGAGCTCCATTGGGCTCTACATACACCACATCGTTTTGCTGTAAATAATAAAAAGGAGAGTTTATAACATTGGCATTGGAAAGGTCCAAATAACCATGGACCTTGGCACCATTATCCTCGCGCATGACCAGCACATTGGAACGCTGCCCGTAAATACTTAGGTCACCGGCCAAACCGAGGGCTTTGGGAAGGCTTAAATATTCATCTGGTATTGTAAAAGTGCCTGGGCGGTTCACTTCCCCCAAGACGCTCACTTGAAAATTCACAAGTCTAACGTTAACAATGGGCTGCTGTACGTATTCAGAAATCTTCTCTTTTAAGTTTGAAGCAAGCTCCTGTGTGTTTAGGCCTTCTACCTTTAGGCTTCCAAGTTGTGGAAATTCAATATTACCATCGCTATCCACCAAATAAGATTGCAATTGTGGAGTTCCAGAAACCCTTAAAGCATCCATCCCTCCACCATTGGACATCCCAACTACAGGCAGGTTAAAGGGCATAGCCGCTTCCATATTATAAGCAGAGACCGAAATGGTTAAAAGATCGTTTGGCTTTATTTCCAAACTATTTTTGGAGGCATTTGCTTGTTGCTGTATAGTATCCAAACCTTGAAAATAGGCGATTTCTTTATTTGAAACACAGGAATTCATAAAGATTATGCTGAAAAAAGCTAATAAAGGCAGTTTTAAATAATTTTGGGATTTCATCAATTTAAAAATTTTTGTGAATATAGGGGTTTAGGTTAATTATATATTTCCATTTGCTGCTGGGTATGAACCACCGACAACGAATTATGTGATCCTTTTTAAATCTTAGCCTGAATCAATTCATCATTATAGTCGAGTTCCTCGAAAAGTGAATTTTTACTTATAAATTCCGGTACTAGATCTTTGAGCAATTTCACCATCTCTTTTTTGTCTGTATCACGTATAGACGATTTTATTAATCTTTCAGTTTTTATTTTAATGTCTTCAAAGTTAGAGGATATTTCTTTCGAAATGAGGATTTTGCTATGATGAGTTGGAAGTGTTTTGGTGTTTTCGCTAAGTAACTCTTCATATAGTTTTTCTCCCGGGCGTAAACCTGTTATTTCAATTTTTACATCCTTATATGGCTTAAATCCTGAAAGCTCGATCATCCTTTCAGCAAGAGCTAAAATTTTTACGGGTTCTCCCATATCAAAAATTAAAATCTCACCCCCTTTTCCCATGGTGCCTGCTTCAAGAACTAATTGGCAAGCCTCTGGAATGGTCATGAAATATCTAATAATATCTGGATGAGTGACCGTAACCGGTCCTCCTTTTGCTATTTGATTCCTGAAATAAGGAATTACTGAACCATTAGAACCAAGTACATTTCCAAAACGCGTAGTAATAAATTGTGTCCTATTACTGCTGTGGTGTTGGAAAGATCGCACATACATTTCTGCCGCTCTTTTAGAGGCCCCCATTACATTCGTAGGGTTTACCGCTTTATCTGTGGAAATCATGACAAATTTGTTTACCTTATATTGGCTTGAGAGTTTTGCCAATATTATCGTTCCCAATAAATTAACCATAATTGCCTCCCTAGGGTTCCTTTCAATTAAGGGCACATGTTTGTATGCAGCAGCATGAAAAACAGCAGAAAAACTGTTCTTTTTAAAAAGCGCGTACATCCGGTATTTATTGCTTATGCTTGCTAGGATTACCCTAAATTTTAAATCTGGAAAACTTTCGTTCAGCTCAAGTTCTAAAGCGTACAAAGGCGTTTCAGCTTGATCAACAAGAATTAAATTTTTAGGATTGTATAATGCTATTTGCCGCACCAATTCGCTACCTATGGATCCAGCGGCACCGGTAATAAGGATGTTCTTATTTTCCAGGTCTTTCTTGATAGCTAGATTATTAAGAAGAATTGGTTCCCTATCCAGAAGATCTTCAATTTCAAAAGCCTTTATGTTTTTCGTGATATCATCGTTCAATGTCCAGGCCTCCACCCTGGGGGCATTGAACAACTGCATATTATTATCTGAACATAAATTTATTAATTCATTTTTTTTTTGGATTGTTAATTTTTCCCCAATAATAAGTAAACCATCTAGGTTTAATGAGGGCAATATATTTTTAAGTGAGGGTTTTGTAGAAATTACAGGTTTTCCACCAATATTTAATTTATTTACGGGCCTCTCCGATAAGTAACCTACAAGAAAAAAAGTTTCCCCGGAAGTCGTATTCAAAGCTTTTCCTAAAGATATGGAACTATCATCTATCCCAATAATCGCAATCCTCTTTTTGTTGTTTTTTCGGTTTTCTAATTTGAATGTTAAATAGATTTGCTTTACAAAAACCCTAAAGATAAGTAAGAAGGTAAAAGAAAGTACTGTATAAAGAACCAGGCCAACCATTGTAAATATTTTATTCCCTGTATAGAAAAAGTACAAATACTGTATGACCCCCAAGGTAAAAACAGTTGCAACCGAAGCAAAAGCCAGTTTCAAAATATCTATAAAAGATGAATGGCGAACTAGACCAGAATAGGTTTTAAAAACAAAAAAGAATAAAATATAAACGCTCAGTAATATAACAATATTGAAAATATTAGGCAGCACAGAAAAAAAAGTAACGTTTACCGAGTTTAAGAAAAAATGTGTTGTTGTTAGCGCTATTATAGCAAGGAAAATATCTATTAAAAGTACAATATATCTTGGCAAATAGTTAATGTTGGAAAGATCAAAACCGTCCAACTTGCGAAGGAATATAATTTTAATATAATCTTTGAACCGCAGAACTTTCATGGGAATTTAATTTTAAACTATTCATACAGAAGTCAAGTGAGGAAAAAATACTGATGATTTTTTCTTTTTAATAATGACAATTTACAAGAGTTTGAATCTTAAAAGTGTTGCCAAATCCTTTAATTTTTGGTAACCACAGCGTATTTTTTAAAAATTGCATCACGAATAAAAATCAAAAACTTACCTGAGGACGAAACATCATGATACCAAAAATTTGATTACCATAATTGGAAATATAGAAAACCAATGGTTAAAATTTTTTCTTCATGTAATTTTACGTTTTATTTCTGTAGGATAAAATAATGCACATCTTCAACGTGATTTATTATTTTAAATTACTTAAATACCATTAAATCAAACTTCTCTTTTTTTTCAATTATAAACAGGCCAAACATTAAAATGAAGAAAAATAGGAGATCGACAAGAAGATTAATACCTTCGGATAATTTGTAAAAAAAAGATAGTAGGGACGTCATAAAGAAAGGGGGTTGTTAAATGTTTCTTAAAAAATCATGAATAAAAAATTCAAACCCTAAGGTAGGTTATTCTGTTGTAATTTTTTCTTTAGCTCTTTGAACAGATATTCCCTTTACTGAATAATCTTTTTGTCTATTATATTTCAATACCTCATCTTTCTTGGGGATATCCTTAATAGATAATGCAAGCTTGATCTGTTTAATAAATTTTTCGGCCAATACAATTCGGTCAAAGTCTTTTTTAGCAAAGTTAAATCCATTTTCTCCTTCCCTATTTAGCCGTTCAGGATCTGCAATATAATCTCTAATTACCCTATTGTATTCCAATGCATTCTCGGGCTCCACATAGGTCCCGGCATCCGCCTCTTTGATTAATTCAGCAGAAATCCCACCTATGGCCATTAATACTGGTTTTTTACAAGAAAAGTAATCAAAGGTTTTGTTTGAATAAACTGTTTTAAAGGTATCTACCTTTTTTAAAATTGAAGCTCCCATATCTGAAGCCAAAATATACTTAAAAACTTCACTTTTTGGAACAGGATCACGAAATACCACGTTAGTAATATTTCTGGACACTGCTTCCATCATAAGGGCCTTTTTTTGCATTCCTGATCCTATAAGTTGAAATATTACATTTGTATTGGTTAATTTTTCAGCAGCATCAAGAACCTGGATTAAATGGTTAGCTACCCCATGAGCACCAACATAAGTAATTACCATATTATTTTCAAAACCTAAATCCTTTTTAAACTGGATAGGATCAAAATCTTTTGCAAGCTTTTCTGCCAAATTAAAATCTGCAGCATTAGGTATAAAAATTATCTTTTCCTTTGGCACCCCCTTTTCAATAAGTTTTGTTCGAAATGCTGGTGTTAATACATTAATAAGCGTAGATTTCTTGTAAAGAAAAGCCTCAACTTTATATGCTAATTTAATTATCCATTTATTGGTAAGGATCCCGGTATCTATTGCAGATTCAGGCCAAAGATCCCTTACTTCAAAAACCATTGGGGCCCTTTTTATCCTAGAGATTAAATAGCCGCTTATTCCAATAAAAAGCGGGGGCGAGGTTACAACAATCGCATCAAATTTTCCGCTAACTTTAAAAATACCAGCTAATATTGAAGAGATCATAAAAGAAATATAGCCATTTAATCTTCCCAAGAACCCATTGTTATAAGATTCTGATACGTGGGTTCGAATCACCCTTATATTTCCTTGATTATGATTACTAAAATATTTTTTTTTGTAAACTTTCCTTTTTTCATCACCGTTATAATGCATCATTCCAGCAATAACAGTAACTTCATTTCCTTCATCTGTCCAACTTTTTGCCATTTCGTTCCAGCGCGACCCGCCGGGGTCATCTTCTTCCAGAAAATACTGATGTAATAATAAGATTTTCATGATCCTAAATTTTAATAGTTGTGGTTAGTTCGTTTTTGAAACCAAAGGCTAGGCCTTTGGTTTTTTTCATCTCCCCATAAAATGAGGAATTGTAAGAGGGGATTTCAATTGGGGGGGCCTTTTTATTAATTAATTGTATAGATGATTCACTACTGCCCAAATGCCAGAGCTGTCTGCATTCGGCTTCAAAGTTTCCATTAACCTCATCTTTCACCTTCCATATTAACGAATTTTTTTCTTTTATTATTGTTCGTTTATGTTTAATGTTAGGATGCAATTGTTTGAAGGCGCTAATTTCACCGGTGAAAATAAATTGATCATCTTTTACTTCCCACTGGGCAATATTTGCTTGGCTCCAATAAAACCAAATGAACCTACTTCCTTTAAGCATTTGTGAATTGTTGCCAATCATAACAGTGTTATGTCCAGCTGTTCCTGAGAAGTATTCCTGATATTCTTTTTTCGTGTTATATTTATAAGTGCCCGAATCCCTTAAAACATTCTCTCCTTTGTACCAGATATCTAGATGAAGATTATCTGCCTGTGCAGGCCTGTCTTTATGATTTCCGCAGCGAACAAAAGTGAAGCTATCCTTTTCCCGGAGCGTATAAAATCCACCATTGGGAAATGAAAGAGCCCCAAAGTTTATCTTAAGCGGTTTAAAAAGTTTGGTGTTCAAATTTATAGGAATTAACCAATTAGCATCTTCCCGAACCTGAGCAGATGTATATAAATTTTCTCCTGATAATAAATAATGTAACGTATTGAGCTGTGGCCGGTAATCGCGGTACGCAGTTTCAGAAAGAGGAAAGAACAATGCCCCGTCGTTATTCCCGTAATTAGGGACAAAACCGTTTTCTTCTTGTACGCATTGGTATAAAAAATTCAAACTTTTATAGGCCCTTTCATAGATTATGGAAGAGAAAGGTTTTTGATGTTTTTCAGAAACAGCAATTCCTAATGAAAATAATTGAATTACTACTCTATGATAGTTCATGCTAAATTGCAAAAAGGTACCATCCTTATAAATTTGATAGGGAATCTCCTGTTCAAACCACTTTCTACCTCTTTTGGCCCAAATTTTTGTTTCAGGGATAAAAGGAAAAAGCATTTCACTTAACGAAAGACAAAGTGTTTCAGTGATGGCGTGATTGTTCCTAACTGCTATTCTTGAAAAATTTATATGATGATATACATGATGGAGCGACCAATAAATTACATTTTGTATTTTTTCCCACCGTTGGTTGGAAAGCGCTGGTGAATTTTTGTAGAAGCTAAGCGCATAGTTCCAATTAAAAAGCCTCAATGAAATTTCCTGACTACACTTCCAATTTGGCCCCCTATTCACGGGGTTTTTCTCTATCCAGTCCTCTATTTGTGAGAAGGCAAATTCAGAATGATCTTCATTAAAATGATGGTCATATCTTATAAGGTTTAATAAAAAGGTAAACCTGGATTTTTCCCAAACATCTTTAATATCCCCGTTGTCCGAATCAAAATCATCAATTTCAGACCAATGTTTAATAATGTCGTATTTAAATCCAGTAGTAGGATTGGTAACCCAATCGTAATCCTTTCCAAGATCCTTCCATTCATGGTTAAAAAAACAAAGTTTTCCCGCAAGGATATTTTTTGCTTTTTTGGCAAGGGATCCGGTAGGATTTTTCGTCAAGGTTATTTTTTCCCGTTCCTCAATAATAAAATTGTTTGGTACGCTTTTCCATTCTTCCAGAGAAATGAATTTTTTTATTTCAGGATTTATAGGATGCTTTTTTTTGAGGATTCCCGTTCTTTTTTCAAATTCATGAAATAAGCGGTACCCGACGTATCGAATACCCATATTATTAAACATTTGAAGGGCTAATTTTATTTTCATCTGTACTTAAAAGAACATGTTTTTAGAAATTATTTTTTGTTGGAAAGCTAATGTTT
This sequence comes from Gillisia sp. Hel_I_86, assembly GCF_007827275.1. Classification (NCBI taxonomy): domain Bacteria; kingdom Pseudomonadati; phylum Bacteroidota; class Flavobacteriia; order Flavobacteriales; family Flavobacteriaceae; genus Gillisia; species Gillisia sp. Hel_I_86. The sequence continues at coordinate 1,115,392 of NZ_VISE01000001.1, forward strand.
CCTTACAATTTCGGGGATATTTGCAATAAATGTTTCACTATTCGCTCCGCTGTATTTCCATCCCAAAGGGGTATTTCCCTACCTTTTTTCCAGTTATCGGAAAAAAGTTTTTCCATCGCCGGGGCAATCGCCTTCGGATCAGTGCCCAAGAGTTCATTGGTTCCCAACTCCAAGGTTTCTGGACGTTCGGTGTTGTCGCGCAGGGTCATGCAGGGAACATTCATGATGGAAGCCTCTTCGGTGATCCCTCCTGAATCGGTTACCACGGCTTTGGCTCTTTCTACCAAATAGTTGAACTCCAAATAACTTAAGGGCTCAACCATGTGGAGTCGCGGATGTGACACCCCCATACTTTTTAAAATCTTGGCCGTGCGCGGATGTACGGGAAAGACAAGCGGCAAATCTTGAGAGTGATCGATGATTTCATCCATCAACTTCTTTAAATTAGACTCTTGATCTACATTGGCGGGCCTATGTAAGGTCATTACAAGATAAGCTTTTTCCTGCAAATTTAATTCCGTCCAAATAGCAGGTTTTTTAAAGTTAGGTCTTTGTTTTAATAATGTATCAATCATAGTATTCCCCACATAAAAAATGCGTGCTTCTTCAACTCCTGAGTTTCTGAGATTATTATTGGCTCCCTCAGAGGTGGTAAAAAAGTAATTGCTAATGCTATCTGTTACCAATCTATTTATCTCTTCAGGCATTCCCCAATCCCCAGACCTTATACCTCCTTCTACATGAGCCACTTTGGTATGCAGTTTTTGTGCTACAAGCGCACAAGCCATTGTCGAGGTTACATCGCCCACGACCAAAACGAGATCGCTAGGATTTTCAAGCAATTCTTTTTCAAAGCCAATCATTATGGCTGCTGTTTGTTCTGCTTGTGTTCCTCCTCCAGCCTCCAAATTGGCATGAGGCTCGGGGATTTCCAACTGTTCAAAAAAACTGCCTGACATTTTTTTGTCGTAATGCTGCCCTGTGTGCACTAGCCGGAAGTCTATATTTTCACCTTGGGCTTTTGCCTTTTGAAAGGCGTGGATAATTGGGGCAATTTTCATAAAATTTGGACGTGCGCCCGCTATGATTGTAATTTTCATTAAAAAATTGATTTTATGGGATGGGATTAAGTGATTTTTAGAATTTTTTCTTGCGGCGAGCGAAATGTTTTTTTCTCGCGACGAGCGCAACGGTTTCGCTGCGAGCGCTGCGTGAAATATTTTATACACACGGTGTGGGGAAATGCTTTTTCTTTCTTGCGCCGCGCGCAACGGTCTCGCTGCAAGCACTGCGTTTTTTTCCCTGCGAGCGCTGCGTGAAAACTTTAATACACACGCTGCGCTAAATGATTTTTTCTTGCGGTGGCCGCAAAGGTCTCGCAGCGGGCGCTATGATTTTTTGTATATCTGATTATTTTGTCCTATTCAATTTTTTTGTTGACTTATACCAAAATTATTGTCTTTTATTTGACCAATTACTTATTCGATTTCCAAACAATCAATTTCCTCATATTCTTTATTCTTAACAAAATCATTAATTATTGGCTGGTGTTTTATTAATATTTCAACAAGCTTATTTGTGGTCATATTTCCAGTTCTTAACCAAATAATTTTTGGCGGACTTCCCTTCATACTTGCAATATCTGAAAAGTCGACATCGAAGGTGACAATTACAAAATCATTTCTTTTTGCATATTCCCATATTTAAATATCCGAAGCGTCGTGAAGTCCTAAATCCCTTACTTGCTTTGATCCCGAAAAAATTGGAAGTGTCTTATTGACGACACGAAAAGAGATGTTTTGATCGAATAGTAACTTCACGAGGCAACCCTAATTCTATTTTCCCTGTTCGCTGCAAACGATAAACAAGCGTGGATGCTATTTTCATTCAATTCTGGAAAGTCATTTAAAATTTCCTTTTTGGTCATCCCATTGGCCAGCCAATTTAAAACATCATATACAGAAATCCTAGTACCCAATAAAACAGGTTTACCAAATCTCTTGTTTGGGTCTATTGTTATATATTCTTTATAATTGATCATTTTATTTTTTTATCTAAAATACGATTTTTTCTACCAAAAGAATTACGATCTAAAAAATACAGGGCTTTTGATTTGTTTCATATACTATTTTTTTAAAAAAAATGGTATTATTTTTTTCTCACGGCGATTACAATGATTTTTTCTCGCTACGAGCGCAACGGTCTCGCTGCGACCGCTGCGTTTTTTTCGTTGCGAACGCTGGGTGAAATTCTCGCTGTGGGTGCTGCGTGAAATTTTATATGCAGGCAGGCGGTGCAGGAAACAATTTTTTCACGCAGCGAACGCAAAGGTTTCGCTACGAACGCTGGGTGAAATTTTTTATGCACGCGGTGAAATTTTTCCCGTATGAAACTCTTATCTTCTACAGCCCATTCGCTACCCGATGAATTCCATCTTTCAACCTTTTTGTGTTGAAATTAATTAATAAACCAAGTTTTATATTTTTCATTTTAATATAGGTCAAAGTTTGTGCGAAATGAACTGGAGCAAGATTTTCTATTGATTTTATTTCTACCAAAACTTTGTTTTCTACCAGTAAATCAATTCGAAACCCAGCTTCAAATCGTATTGTTTTGTAATTCATCGGAACTGGAACCTGTGATTCTGCAATATATCCTGCTTGGATCAATTCGTATTGTAAACATTTTTCATAAACCGACTCCAATAGTCCGGGTCCAAGTTCTGTATGAATTTTAAATGCTTGATCCAAAATGATCGTGCAAATCTGGTTTTCTATTTTTGGTTCCATAATAACTATATTTTATGGGGTTCACTTACTTTATTTCTATGGAAGTGGCTTATCGTTATATTTTCTCTCGCTGCGGACGCTATAACAAATGCTTTTTCTTTCTCGCGGCACGCGCAACGGTTACGCGGTGAACACGGCGTTAAAAATGTTTTAAGCATTATTTTTTTACCGGAGGTCACCCTGCGAGCGCCGCGTTTTTTTTCGCTGCGAAGGCTGCGTGAAATCTCTTTGCAACTAATTTATCCTCCGGAATAATGTAACTATTTAACTTCTATCCAGGCTTTTTGCTTTAAACTTTCTATAGCTGCAAAGGAAGCTCGAGTGGTATTTACCAATTCATCCATGGGGATCATGGGACTTCCGCCTTTCTTTACGGCAGCAATAATTTCAGTAAACTGGGCTTTGTGGCCTTTGTCCAGTTTTGTCTTTAATTTGCTAAAACCTTTAAAACCATAGCCACGAGTTACTCTGAAATTGTCCATAACTAAGGTGCGCTCCTGGCTATAAACTTCTACCCTCTCTTTAGAATAAGCCTTGGAACCATTGGAGAAATAATTGATGACTCCTGTGGAACCATTTTCATATTGCAGTAAAATGGAAGCATTATCGGTGGTTTCTTCGGGGTTTATGCCCATAGCATTCATACAAACCGACTTTATCTTACTTCCCGTTAAAAAAGTAATCAAATCCATAAAGTGGCAGGCTTCACCTATTATTCTTCCCCCACCCACTTGCATGTCATGCACCCATACATTTGCAGGAATGTTTCCGGCATTCATAGTGGCTATCACGTTCATGACAGAATTGCCCACGAGTTCTTTCATTTTGCGGGCGTGAGGAGAAAACCTCCTGTTAAAGCCTACGGTCAAACTGCTGCCGGCTTGCTCATGAGCTGCAATAATTTTGTCCAATTCCTCAGCATTTAAAGCCAAAGGTTTTTCTACAAAAACGTGTTTCCCGGCTTCCAAACTATCAATAACCATGGGCGCATGTAAATGATGTCGCGTGGTGATTAAAACCAGATCTACATCATGATCGTTTAAGATATCTTTATAATTGGTGGTAGAATGGCTAAAGCCGTGTTTTTGAGCGATCGCGGTACCGCTTACCCCGCCTTGGCTGGCAATATGTTTATAGTCTGCACCGCTGTCTTTAAGCGCAGGTAACATGGTCATCTTGGTGAAATTACCCGAACCAATAACCCCAATAACACCTTTACTGCCCTCATATTTTTTATCACGTAAGGCTATGGTGTGAGCTGGTGTGAGCTGAATTTCTTCCGGATAAGTAAGAATAGAGGCGATGGAACGGCTGCTGCCTATCTCCCCATATATCTTCATATAATCTTCTAAGGGGATTTGCTCGGTAATGAGTCCTTTTACTTTCAAATTCCCTGAAGCAATGGCTTGAAGTATCGCTTCGAAATTGCGTTTCTCCGTCCAGCGCACAAAGGGCAAAGGATAGTCGATTCCCCTGGCTTCGTAATCTTCGTCATAACGACCCGGGCCGTAGGAACAGGAAACCTGGAAACTTAATTCCTTTTCATAAAATTCTGCGCGGCTAAGGTTTAATCCAATAACACCTACCAACACAATTCGGCCGCGTTTGCGCGACATTTGTGCGGCTTGTGAAATTATTGCATCTGTTTTGGCAGAAGCGGTGATAATCACCCCATCGGCACCCACACCTTGAGTAAGCTCTGTCACTTCCTTTACAACATCACTTTGCTTTGGGTTGATAGGGATTACGCCCCATTGTTTTGCCAAATCCAGCTTAGATTGATCTATATCGATCCCTATAACCCTACAGCCATTGGCCAACAACATTTGTACTGTTAAGAGGCCTATTAAGCCTAAGCCGGTTACAACTATAGTTTCCCCAAAAGTTGGATTTAACAGGCGAATTCCTTGTAAGCCAATGGAACCAATAACCGTAAAGGCAGCTTCTTCATCACTAATATTTTTGGGAATATGTGCTACCAGATTTTTAGGGACACTTACAAACTCTGCATGCTGCCCGTTGGAAGCTACCCTATCCCCAACTTGAAATTCTGAAACGCCCTCTCCCACGCCAATTACTTTCCCCACGTTGCAATATCCAAGTGGCAAAGGTTCTCCCAGTTTATTAAAAACTGCTTCCAACGTAGGTAACAAGCCTTCTGTTTTTATTTTATCGAGTACCTGTTTTACCTTATCGGGTTGTTGGCGGGCTTTGGAGATAAGGTTGGACTTACCAAATTCTACCAGCATGCGTTCTGTCCCTAGGGAAACCAAGCTTTTGGTGGTTTGTATAAGCACTTGTCCGCGTTTAACTTGCGGCGCGGGGACTTCTTCTAATATGGTGGCTCCTGTTTTAAAGGATTGGATGATTTGTTTCATGTACTAATCTTTTTAAAAATGATGTTATTTTTTTTCATACGGTGACCACAATGGTTTTTTCTCATGGCGAGCGCAACAGTCTCGCTGCGAACGCTGCGTGAAAACTTTTTCTACACAGGTTGTACGAAATGTTTCTTTCTCGCGGCGGGCGCTGCGGTTTTTCCGCGGCAAACGCTGCGTGGAATGATTAACTTAAATATTACTTTCTCTCTACCTGAAAAGCATTTCTTAATTCTTTTCTAAATATATAGGTATCTTTTTGAATCCTGATGCCGGGAATTCTAACCTCAATGATTTAACAATTTAAGACCGGTATACTTTGGGTTTCGCCATAAAATCGGACTTCCCAAATTCCACAAGCATGCGTTCTGTCTCTTAGAGAACTAGGCTTTTGGTGGTTTGTATAAGCACTTGTCCGCTTTTTCTCGCGGCGAGCGCAAAGGCCTCGCTGCGAGCGCTGCGTTTTTTTTCGCTACGAACGCTGCGTGAAAACTTTTATACAAGTGGTGCAGGAAACTTTTTTTCACGCGGCGAGCGCAAAGGCCTCGCTGCGAACGCTGCTTTTTTTTTAGCTGCGAGCGCTGCGTGGAATGATTAACTTAAATATTACTTTCTCTCTACCTGAAAAGCATTTCTTAATTATTTTCTAAATATATAGGTATCTTTTTGAATCCTGATGCCGGGAATTCTAACCTCAATGATTTAACTATTTAAGACAAGTATGCTTTGGGTTTCACCATAAAATCGGACTTTCCCAAACTCCACAAGCATGCGTTCTGTCCCCAAGGAAACCATGCTTTTTGTGGTTTGTATGAGTCCTTGGTCCCGTTTTATTTGTGGTGCCGGTACTTCTACTAATATGGTGGTTCCTGTTTTAAAGATTGGAGGATTTGTTTTATTTAAATTTATTTTCTTGTCCTACCTCCTTTATAAAATCAAAGGTTTCTTTTGAAGTTTTCTCCCATGAAAAATCTTGGGAATATGTATATGCCTTTTTAGCAACTTGAGCTCTTAAATTTTCGTCTAAAATCATTTTTTTTAGATTTGAATAAATACTATCGACATCAGTGGGATCCATATAAACGCCAGCATCTTTTAAAATTTCCGGCATCGGCCCATAATTAGAGGATAATATAGGTAAGCCAGCAGACATTGCTTCCACCAAAATGTTTGGCATATTTTCACAAGTAGAGGCAAAAATAAACAAATCAGAACTTTTATATGTGTTCGATATCTCGAGATATGGAACTTTACCTTTATAATTTACATACGTTTCGGTTCCTTCTAATGACTTTTCAAATTTTTCTCTAACCGGCTCATAAATTGGCCCAATAATGTTCAACTCTATATTAAAGTCATCCTTCTTTAATTTTTTGATAGCCTCAATCACATTCCATTGATGTTTATAAAAATTCACAATGGATATATAGGTTAATTTAAAAGGCTTATCTTCAGTATATTGAGATAAGGGTAATTGCTCTTTTGGTTCTTGCCTAAAATCATCTGAAATACCGTGGTAGATTACTATAGATTTTTTTTCTCTCAGTATCGGATATTTGTTTTCTATAAAATTTTTCGCATATTCTGAAATATATATAATGCCTTTGGCATTTATAAAAGACTTGATTTGTAATTTCTCCAATAGGATATAGCGTAACCAAGTTATGGATATAGGAAATCTATTTCTTTCCAAATTTTCAAAAACTAACATATTTTGAGACATACTTACGTAATCCACTTTTTTAGATGAAAATGTACCTCCAGGAATAAAAGCTATATCGCTTCTTTTTAAAAAATCTTCTAACTTAAATTTTTTAAAATATTCCTGAGTAACAATATTCTTAAAATCATTTTTAAAAATGATTTTTGAAACATTATCTTGATCTATAATATCTTTTAGCCAAATGCCTCCAATTAATTCAATAGAATCATTTTTTACCGAGTTGTTTTCTACAAGCTGCTTCAGGTGCGTTAGACCGCCTCCAGCTTTAATGTTTGTGGCATCTATTGAAAATCGAACCATTATTTATTAATTGAAATTGAAATTGAAAAAATATAATTTAATAATTGTATCTTTTATAAAAAGGAAAAACTTTTTAAATAAGTTAGGTCAGTAATACTAATAATTTATTGATGTAAGCCGTTAGCAAATTCATTATAATCAAATCCTAATTTATTTTCCTTCACTATTTCCCGCAATTCAAATTGTTGAAACTTTAAACGCTGAATTATACCACTTCGAACAGATTTGAACCTCGTTTCTTTTTCATTCAACAGTTTTTCTACATGTGCCTTCTGTAGCCAGAAAGAATAAGGATAATTCGGGATTTGCTATGATTTGATTGATAAAATTTGAAGCTACTTGCTGCCCGCCGCCTTGTTTTATGGGAATTAGATTGATTAAGAGGTTCATTATTTCTTTTCAATTCAAAATTTAATTTTTCTTTTACGGAACAAAAAAACAGCTAATATACTTAATAACATAAATAAATTGCCACCACTATTACCCAACCGGAAATAAAACATTCCCGAAATAACAAAATGAAAAAAGAAGCCTAAAAAGAAATAAACTCCCAAGGGGTAGTACCTGTTTTGCCGTATTAATTTAATTCTTGATTTAAAATAAAACCAAAAACCAAAAGTTACTAATAATAAAGATGAAAATCCTGAAATGGCATAAAATGAAGTGAGAAATGTACCAAACATCCAGGTATAGGGTTGATTATTAACTTTTACAGGAGCGTTACCAATCCCAAAAAAATCAACTATCATTTTAAAACTACTATGACCATGATTAAATACATCATTATAATTTACCCAATCATTGAAAATGTACGGTTGCATCCCTAAATAACCAACAATTCCAACTTTGAGACCCCGCATATCAAGAGTTTCAGAATTACTAAAGCGTTCTGCTGTAATACCAATTATAAGAAATAATGCAAACGAAATACTTAGAATAAATATTTTTTTGAGTGTTTTTTTGGTACTTACTTTTAATAAAGGTTCAAAGAAAAAATAACCTAAAACTAAAGCAAAGCTGCTAAACAATACTCCATCCCTTCCTGCAAAAGTAAAAACATTTACAACGAAGCTTAAAACACCTAAAAGCATCAGAATTTTTATAATAATTCCTCTTTTTTGGATTATGGTTACATAAAAGATAAAGGCATAAGCAAAGTAAAAGGTTGGAAAACCAACAGCTATTGTGGTTAAAATACTTTGAGGAAGTACAATAGTTTCGCTAAGAGAACGCCGCACCTCGCTCGCGGAAATGGACAACGAGGCTATAGCGTAAGGTGTTAAATAAATAATTGAAAACAATGCTCCTACAGCCAGAAATGCTATTATAATATTAAATATTTCGCCCCTCGGCAATGCCTCAATAAATCTAAAAGGTTTTAAATATAATGTCATAATAAGAAATGGAGCAAGGAGAGCCGTATAAAGGATAAATAAAAAAATGCTATCCTCTTCAAAATTATGAGTAGGTAATACATCTTTATCCATAAAAAATGAACTAAAAGAAGATAGCAGATATAATCCTACCACTATCATACTTATTTTATTCTTGCGCTTATAAGCTAAAATAAATATTATAAGAAAAGTTAGAAAAGGTATTAATGCTTTATAATCCACTGAAAATTTCTTTAAACTTATAAATAAATTTTACCCGTAATAAAAACAGACTTTTGACTACAATATTTTGAATTTTATAAAAGAAATTTAATTTAGACTTATAACCACTTTCTATGAGCAAGGAATTCATAGAAATAGAGAGGGGATATTTGCTATTCGTAAAAGTGTTTACATTATCCCAAAATGCTAACATTTGCTTATATCTTTTCTCGGGGTTTGCCCTATAACTTACGCTTTGGCTATTTATCCTATAATGCGAAAAAACATCGTTATGATAATAAATTTTTTTATCCTTAGTAGCAGCAATTACTAGCGCCTGATCTCCACTAAATGTTTTGTAAAATACTTTTGGAAAAACGTATTTGTTTCTGAAAAAGAAACTGGATGTTTGTGAGAATCTATAGGTAATATAATCTTGTAGCGTATAGGTCTTACGTTTTTCAGGATTTGCAAATTCATGAATTTGATTAGTTTTACCAGTTTCGTCTATGGTTAATACCCTCCCTACAGAAAAATTATAAGCTGGATTGGATTCTAAAAAGTTCACCTGTTTCTGTAACTTCAACGGATCTATCCAATAGTCATCGCCTTCACATAAAGCTGTGTATTTGCCTTTTGCTTGGTTTAAAGCCCAAATAAAATTTGGCATCATACCTTTGTTTACTTCATGCTTGATGTACCTTATCCAATTCCCCTTAGGATGTTGATTAATAATGTCTTTAACTATGGCTTCGGTATTATCTGGTGATTTATCATCGGCCACAATAAGCTCCACTTCAAAATCACATTCTTGCATTAAAACGCTTTCAATGGCTTCTCTTATATACTTCTCATGACTGTAGGTAATCATAACTACGCTAACACATGGGCTTTTCTCTAAGGGTGACATTTAATGCTTTTTTATAATTTTTGCCGGAATCCCAACTGCTACGCAATTATCCGGTAAGTTCTTAGTCACTACGGCGCCCGCCCCCACAACAACATTTGCTCCTATTTTTACATTAGGAAGTAGGGTGGCATTTGCTCCAATATGACAATTATCTCCTATTTCTACCCTCCCTAAAATCGTGGCCCCAGGAGCAAGCTCGACAAAGTCACCAAGGATGCAGTCATGGGTTACCATGGCATTGTAATATATTAAACAACCTTTTCCTAAAATAGAACCGTTGGCCACTACAGCGCTGGGTAAGATATTACATCCTTTGCCTATAAAAATATCATAAGAGCCAATCTCGGCATTTTTACTAATTACCGAAGTTAATTCACCCCCCAGTACCACAAAACATTGATACAATTTTCGCCTTACTGTCGGATTTCCTACACCAATAGTAAAGTCGGGGGCAACCTCCTTAAATAATGTTTTGGCATGAGTATACGAATTTATAATTGGAAAAGTATCAAATAGATATTCCCCGATATTTTTATTAACATCATCAAAAAAATGTAAATTATTTAATTGATTATTTTGATGTAAAATTTCCAATACCTCTTTAGCAAAGCCTTTTGCTCCTATAACCAACATAATTAATTATTTTGGATCCTTAACATTAAGCGACAAATTAATTCAACCTCTTCTAAAGTTAAATCATAATACAAAGGCAAACACAGCACTCGTCTGGAAAGGCTGTCAGTTGTTGTTAGAGCCTGTGTTTCTATATAGGGTAAGGCACTTGCCAAACTTGGGTAGAAATATCGTCTTGTGAATATTTCATGTGCATCTAATCTCTCTTTTAGCTTTAGAAGTAAAGCTTCAGATTCTAATACTATTGAATAATAGGCATAATTTTCAGTTGCATTTTTATTCCATTTTGGCTTAAAAGCTTTTAAGTTTGCCAAACCAGCATCATAGGCCTCAGTTAATTCTTTACGTTTACGGTGGATCTCTTCAATAAAATCAAGGTTTACCAGGCCCATCGCCGCATGAAACTCTGAGTTTTTCCCATTTATCCCTAATTCGACAAAAGTATCAGGACTTGAAATTCCAAAATTCCGGATATAAGCCAGTTTTTTTAATAAATCGGCATTTTTAGTTACAACCAAACCACCTTCAATCGAGTGGTACAATTTTGTAGCATGCAAAGAGCAAATAGAGATGTCCCCATATTCAAAAATAGACTTGCCATTTACTTCCACTCCAAATGCATGCGCCCCATCATAGATCACCTTTAAGTTGTGCTTATCGGCTATCTTTTGTATGGCTTCTACATCGCAAGGATTTCCATATACGTGGGTTGCCAAAATCGCGGAAGTGTTTTCTGTAACAGCTGCTTCTATTTTTGTAGCATCAAGGTTCAAAGAGTCTTTGTCTATATCCACAAAAACCGGTTGGCAGCCTTCCCAGACGATACTACTGGTAGTTGCCACAAATGAAAATGGCGTAGTGATTATTTCGCCTCTTAATTGCAATGCTTTTATAGCCATTTGTAAAGCTACCGTACCGTTGGTAACAAATAACAAGTGATTGAGGTTTAAATGTTTTTTTAATTTCATTTCCAAATCACTAGATAAAGGCCCCATATTGGTGAGCCAGTTACGTTTCCAAATTCCATTAAGGTATTCTTGATATTTCTCCTGCGGCGGCAAAAAGGGATAGGTAACTGGTATCATTTTTATTTATTAGGTTTAATTAGTTCGAGGCCAAATTGTAAAGAGGGCCTTTTTAAAATTATGCTGGTTCCAAAATACACTAATACTCCAACAATGGAAGGCAAAATTATTTGCAGCCATAAGGAATAAGATTTTAGTTTGTAAACCAGCACAAACATAAGTACGGCCACTAAGCCGGCAATTAAAAATGTTGGCAACATATCCAAAAGTTGTCTTCCTGTTTTATAATTTATTAAATCCTGACTGTAATATGTATTTATTAAAAGTGCAATAAAAGAAGTAGCCACACTGCTCCATACCAAACCAATTACGCCAAAAGGCAATGAAATTGCTATGGCAATCACGACCGTTAGTTTTTTATATATTTCCAGGCGCAAGAATAAGTCGCTCCTTCCAAATACTTTTAAAACATTCAAATTAAAAGAATGAATGGGTATAAAGATACTGGAAAGACACAATATCTGAAAAAATGTTACTGCCGGCATCCATTGTTCTCCCAGTACCAACTCAAATAATGGGGCCGCAATTGCCGCAGCACCCAACATTAATGGTGCCGTTATAAAAAATGAAAATTGCAAAAGTTGTTTATAAACTTTGGAAATTCTCTCCTTTTCATCTTGTATTTTTGCCAGTAAAGGATAAGTTACTCGGCTAATAATGCTTGTCAAAGTACTTACCGGATACAGATTAAAAGTTCTGGCCCGCTCAAAATACCCTACGCTTTGTACCGTATAATAACGACCTATTACTATATTATAGATATTATCAAAGACTGTATTCAATAATCCTGAGAGCATCAATTTATACCCAAACCCATAATGATACTTCATCTTCTCTTTTGAAAAATATAGGGTAGGCTTCCAGGTAGAAAATATCCACAATATCAATGATTGGACTAGTTGTTTGGTCAAATACATCCATACTATGCTCCAAACCCCGTAGCCGTAAAGGCTTAATATTACGCCTACAGCTATACCTATGAGAGTTCCCGGAACATTATACTTAGCGATTTTCTGAAATTGCATTTCTCTGTTTAACTGCGCCAACTGAACCGCAGAAAAAGCTGAAATTATGAAACTAAAACAATACAAGCGAATTACGCCACTCAAAATTGGCTGGCTAAAAAAATCGGCTATCCAGGGTGCAGCCAGAAATAGAACCAGGTATACAACAAAACTCATCCCCAGGTTTAGATAAAAAACTGTGGAAAAATCACGGTTGTCTGCGTCTTTTGTCCTTACAATAGAGGATGATAATCCACTGTCCACAAGCGAAGTGCCAATTGCAATGAAGACTGATATCATTCCTATAAGACCAAATTCTTTAGGTCCCAATATCCGCGCTATATAAATCATAGCTACAAAGAAAAGACCACTAACCAAAAATGTATCAATAAAAGTCCAAATTAAACCCGACAACGTCTGTTTCCTTAGCGACATTTATTTTGATGTGATTTTATATAAGTACTCAAAATATTCTCCTTTCAAATCTTTGGTTGCATTGTGAACTTCATCCTTATCAATCCAGTTATAATTTATAGCGATTTCTTCCAAAGAGGCTATTTTTAATCCTGTTCTTTTCTCTACTGCTTTTACAAACTCAGTAGCTTCTGTGAGCGCTTCGTGAGTTCCGGTAGCCAGCCAAGCAAAACCGCGGCTAAAAATTTGCGTCTTAGGATTCTCCTTGTCAAGATATATCTGGTTAACCGAAGTTATTTCTAACTCTCCCCGATTAGAAGGTTTTACTTGTTTGGTCATATCTATAACCGAATTTGGATAAAAATAGAGCCCAACAACAGCATAATTAGATTTTGGATTTTGGGGTTTCTCCTCTAAACTGATAACGTGTTGCTCTTGATCAAATTCTGCAACCCCATATCTTTCAGGGTCATTAACATAGTTTTCAAAGATAACAGCCTTTTTTTCATTCTGTACAGTTTCTACAGCTTGTTTTAAGATTTTCTGTAATCCCGCACCGTAAAAAATATTGTACTCAACCACCAAACAAACATCTTCATTACGCATACATTCTTCTCCTATTAAAACTTTTTTATTTTTTAAGTTGGTGTAATACATGTATTGTGTTTTGTTATATTCTTAGTGTCGGCTTCTTGATTTCTCGTTCTCAATACAAAACTTAAAATCCCTGGGTTTTCTGTTTACTCGAACTGACGGGAATCGTTTTACCCAGGTCATCAGGTCGAGTGATTTTGTGGCACGGGAGTAGAACAAAATTGTACCGAGAGCACGAGGCTACAGCAATTCTTCTTTAACTTGTTAAAAAATTTCTAAGTGACTGGACCGCGATCCCGGTCACTGAATTCCCGGAAAAGCCCTCCATAGTCACCACTTTTTTTGGATAGTTGTCTTCAATTTGTTTTAAATTCCCAAATTCCCGTTCTATTGTTGCGGGATCGTTTAAGCTCAAAGCTACCTGCACATATATTTTCTCACCTTTTTTTTCTGCTATAAAATCTACTTCTTTGCGCCCCAGCATTCCTACCTGCACTTTATACCCTTTAAAAACCAGATGGTTATATACCAGGTTTTCCATGATTTTTCCCCGGTCTTCCAACCTATAGCCCCAAAGCCCGTTACGAATTCCCAGGTTTTCAAAATAATATTTTTCGCCTATCTCGAACATGCGTTTTCCAACTAAATCGTATCGCCCAACTTTATGGATTAGAAAGGCATTCACCAGGTGTTGTATATAATTTTGTACCTGGTTGGGGGCCATTTTTATGCGCTGGGATTTTAAAAAATCACTTATTTTTTTTGCGGAAAATATACTACCGGTATGCGCCGCTAAAAACAAAACCAATTGTTCCAGAAAATTAACATTACGAATGGCATAACGATTAATAATATCCCGGTACACAATGCTCTGATAAATATTCTTTAAATACTCAAATACAATTTCATCTTTCAGTTCTAAATGAATTAAATAAGGTAGACCGCCATATTTAAGATATTTGTCCAAACTTTCAGCCTCCTCTGTCAGGTTGTGAAAAGCTAAAAATTCAGGATAGGAAAGACTATACACCTCTATCGCGATATACCTTCCGCTAAGATGCCCCGCGATATCACCAGATAATAAATTGGCATTACTGCCAGTGCAATACAGGTCGAGATCGTTTTGAAGTAACAGGGAGCGCAGGGCATCCCCAAAATTTTCAATATCCTGAACCTCATCTATAAAAACATAAGTTCTTCCCGATTTTGCTTTTTTAGAAAGTATATATTCATTTAAATCTGTTGCAGTTTTTATAAATGAAAAAGCGAGATCTTCTTTATTGATATAAACAATTGCCGCAGCATTGTCATTTTCTTTAATCCATTGTATGATTTGAAAAAGTAAGTAGCTTTTACCTACACGACGTTGACCCGTTAGTACCTTGATAATATTCTGCCCTATAAAAGGTTGCACTTTTTCTAAATAGGGAGCCCGGGTATGTATATTCTTTGGAACTGAAAAATTCATTTATATAATTATGATTATAACTTTGTGTAAATATAACAAAAGTTATAAGTATGATTATAATATTTTTGTGTATCCGTAAAGCATCCTAAAATGATAAATAACGTCATTCTGTCCCGACCGTTCGGGAGTTTCAGAACCTTATTACACTAAGGAATCAATATAGCAAATTGAGACCCTGAAATAAATTACCATTGACAAAAAACCGATATACATTAAAATTTTTAAAATTTGGACGGTTAGAGCTATAAACCACAAAAAATTCCATTCAACAAAACAGGGCTTCGCCATCGTGAGTCACAATTTGCAACCACCGTAAAAGAAAATTTAGGACAATTAAATTGCTGGGAAATTCCAAGCCTGGATAGACTTTGGATACATAAGTGGGGTTAAGTTTCAGCTTTTAATTAAGTTGGTAAAGTTATACACTTTATTCGAAATGGACTAAAGTAAATATTAATAATTTTAACTTTTTGCGGTTAATTTAAATATAAGTAAAAACGAAACGTATTAAATAAAATTATATTTAATGCACTAAATAAATTAGTCAGAATATCCGTTAAAGTGTCTAAAATATTATTTAATTGGCTTTATTTGTGTAATATAATAAAATATTTGTAATTTATTTCCTACGCATAAAATCCTTATATATTCCAAAAAAAGGGAGATTTCTATTGGCTTTTTGCATTTTTAAAAATAACAATTGTCTTTCCGACGGGCAGGAGCAATATTGCTCCCGAATAGTTTATAACTCAGGCTTAACATAGCCTGATTGAGTCGGCCATCATCAAAATACGCATTGTTCATAACACCATTAATATCCACCAACTGATTATCATCGGATGTAAAAGTAAAATCGTACCGAAGATCGAGTTCGAACCGACGAAAGACCACTTTTATTCCAATTTGTGCAGCCAAATTATTATATTCCTGTTCTAAAGGTGCCATTATATTTTCCAGGGTTTGCTCTGTAAAAAATTGATAAGAAGGGCCTGCGTAAATATCTATCGGTCCAAAAATATTATAACCTATTAAGAGTGGGATGCTCACTTTATTTACAACGTATTCCGAGGGATTTGGAGAAAAGGGAAATTCTGCGGTGGTATGATTATAAAGAATTTCTGGACGCATAAAAAATTTCCCGAATTCAACTTCTGCAAAGGCTCCTAGCACATATCCAATTTTAGACTCAGCACTAAAACTATCACCCCCACCTGCGATTTCTGAACCTTCATTATTCATACTATAATTTAATCCTGCTTTTAAGCCTACGCTATATTGTTGAGCGTGTACAGTGGAGAAAAACATACAACTTAATAGACAAAAAAGGATTTTCGCTCCTCTATTTAACTGACGTGTATTCTTCATTATTTCTGATTAATTGCTATGATTTAAATATTTTTATAAAAAGTTTCTAGCTGTTACTATAACCAAGAAATTTAAAAATTAAATTACATCTTGAATATTGACAGTAAGTGTCCATCCCAGTTCTGAAAGAATCAATTTTAATTTTTTGGTGCCTACCCCTTGAATTATTGCCTTCTTATTGGCAAGGCTCCCGTTCTTAATTTCAATTTCATCCCCTTTTTTAAAATTTGTAAGCTCGAAATCTCCTAATGTTTCATTATTTAACCAAGTTTTTATTATTTCAATTTCATCATCACGAACAATAGCAGGCTTTTCGAGCCAGTCTACAAAACACAAAATCCCAGGAGCTTGAAAAACATCGCTCCTATTTTTTAAATCTAACTGTACAAATAAGTAGGATTTAAAAAGAGGCATAGTAACTTTTTTCTTGCGATCGCTCCATTGTCTAACTTCTGTAACTACAGGACAGTAAATATCCATACCAAGATTTTCCAAGATTTTAGCCGACTTTAGTTCATGTCGGGGCTTTGTGCGGACTACATACCAAGGCATACCTTAAAAATTTGAGTTTATATATTTCCCGAGCAGGGTTAGGAAAGCATTTATTATTAGGAATAAAAGTACAATTATATAATTTGTAATGATAATTAACAAGGCTTTCAAACACTTTTATACTTTTAGAAATCTTCAGTTTCATAGAAAAAACGCATTTCTATTGAATAAATTTCATTAAAATCATAAACATAGCAGAATCCATATATACAATGATTGGCCATCCGGATAGATTATTTAGTTTTCCTATAGCGTACGGGAAGTTAAGTATAAACTTTTTCCTTTTGATAGATCGAATTGCAAACCATTTAGGCTTTTATAATTTGAAGCAAAATTGGGAGCCTTTGATGTTGTTGTAATTGTGATTATGGTTCTAGAGTATAATTCTTTACAAAATACTCAATATAATTTGGAAGTTGTGTGCCCAAATAATAAGGTAAATTCATTAATAAAAATGGAGTACCATTAATGGTCTTTGATTCTTCAACAGTAAACTTCCCTCCATAAATTCTTATTGCGTATGGATGGTCTGCTCTTTCTATAAATTGATGCAGGGATCTGAGAGTACCTTTTGCCCCCGATTTTATTTCTATGGGAATCACTTTATCTTTATACGGGTAAACCAAAGCCACCTCGGAGGATGATTGATTTTTATCTCTGACCCAGAAATTTGGTTTCGCATTGGTCATTGTATTTAAAGAAATTAGTTCCTGGGTAATTAGATGTGGAATTATAGCTCCTTTAAAGGAATTGCTTAAATCTTGCATTCCCAACATCTGCGCCTGAATTCCCAGAGCATGGTTTATTAATCCCGTATCCAAAAACTGGAGTCTAGGGGACTTTTTTAAATTGGATTTAATTGGATTATCGGCATCTGTGGTAGGGTAAATAAGTTGAATGATTTTGGCATCATCTAAATTACGCATAGCCTCCCCTACTTCCCTGGATTTATAATTAGAATTTCCAAAATTTTGAAATTTGATTCGTTCATCCACATATAAATGTGCTACGTCCATAATATGTTTTATAACGCGTCTTTCTGTAGAATTGGATGTGTATTTCTCCACATCATTCTTATAAGTGCCCCAAATGCTCTCATAAATCTTAGGTAAGTCAGCTAAGTTTTTGTTTTTTAAATCGGCTTTAATTACTTCTGGCATACCACCAATAATGGCATATCTATGGAATAAATTCATTAGTGTTGAATGGGCAAAAGGTTTTACTGGAATAGTATTTAATTGGTCAAATGCTTTTTCGTGTTTAAGAGCTTTGAGATATTCAGCGAAGTTAAGGGGGTATAAATATAAATATTGGATACGTCCCACGGGGAAACTTATCACATCCTTTATAGCAAACTCAAGTAAAGAACCCGCCGCAATAACATGCAGTTTTGGTCTATCTTCATAAAAATAACGCAAAAACTGGATAGCTTTTGGCAACTCTTGAATTTCATCTATAAATAATAAAGTATCGTCTATATCTACAGAAGGTATATTATTGGTAAGGAATAGGGCTTCCACTATAGTTTCTACATCATCATATTCTTCGAATAATCTTCTATCCGCAACTTTTTCCAAATTTAAAAATATGGAATGCTCATATTTTTTTGCGAAATCTTTTACCAAAGTGGTTTTACCAACTTGTCTTGCCCCTCTTATTACTAAAGGCTTCCTGTTCGTTTCTTCTTTCCATTCTTCCAAATGAAAACTGATATGCCTTGCGAAATTCATACTTTTTTGTAATAAAATAAGGGCAAATATATAATTTTATTGTAATAAAATAAGGGTTTATTTTGCTTATTTATGTAATGTAATAGGGGTAAATAGGAGATATGGTACTTTTATACCCAAGAATTTATAAGATAGCTTGTATTTTTAAGCCCCAAATCTACCATAACTAATCTGCGCGAGGTTCCTGTGCTGTTTTTATAGCGTACGGGAAGTTAAGCGTAAAGTAAAAACAGCATAGGGCGCAACATGCTTATGCCGCATTAGTTACAGTAAAATATGATGATTTTACTGGGGTTTCAAAGCCATTTACTGTAAAATTAGAATGATTTGCGGCAAAGCCATTTGTCATGACAACGCCTATTTTTTCTCCTTTAACCACTGCTTAAAATCATCTTGTACTTCCGGTTTTTTTGAGAAATATTCTTGATATTTTTCATTGTTAGTTTCCATGAGGATTTGATAGAGTTCAAAATTTTCGTTCTGTCTTTCTTTCAAGGAATATCCAAAATAACCCAAGAGACTTAATAAAATGAGACCCAGTGAACAAAACAGAATCAAAAGGTAATTAGGAATTATCCGTGCATATTTTAATTTCTTCTCTATCTCTTTGAGAACGTCATCTTTCAACCTATTCTCTTCTTCCTGTTTTTCCAAAAAGGCATTCAGGTTGTTATCCAAAGCCTCGGTACTAATGGGAATACTAAAATTGGATAGTTGTTTTGAAAGCTCTTCAAGTCTTATAATAGCTGCTTTAAAATCTGCCATCTCATCGGTCATGAGCTCCATTATTTCGTCTAGCTTTTTCATTGTTTTATTAATTTAAAATCCTATTCCCACATCTAAGCTTCTTTTTATTACCTGTTTCACTAAGTTTTTGGCTATTCCTGCTGCCATATTAGCACTTAATTGTACTGTTTTATCTAGGAGCTTCAAACTGCTAGGAACTTCATTCATTTTTGTATATCCTGAATTTTGAGTGATCTCCCCAATGAGTTTACCCCCAGTCATCGATCTGTGAACGTCGCTTCCCTTCAAATTCACTCCCTTATATTCAAACCGAAAGCCTTGTAATTGATTTGACTTGTTGATACTTGGAATCACTTTTACTTGGTTCAGCTTCATCTTGCTGATATATTCATCTATAGATTTAGGTCTGGTTTCCAGAACCCGGTCACTAATATGTTTGATGGCCGATCGCTGCCCTTTTAATTCTTGTAGTTTTTCTTGCTGCACTTCGCG
Source organism: Gillisia sp. Hel_I_86 (assembly GCF_007827275.1). Taxonomy (NCBI): domain Bacteria; kingdom Pseudomonadati; phylum Bacteroidota; class Flavobacteriia; order Flavobacteriales; family Flavobacteriaceae; genus Gillisia; species Gillisia sp. Hel_I_86. The sequence goes on from NZ_VISE01000001.1 coordinate 1,135,171, forward strand.
GACTCTTGTAAGTCCGAGCTGTTTTGCAACATTGTCTGCAGCTAGCTGACTTCGTTTGCCAATAAAACTATCGTTATAGGCTTTACCATCAAAACCAATCCTATTGACATATACATGAACGTGGGTATGTGCCTTATCCCGATGTACAAAAGCAATGGCTTGTCTATTTTTTAACTCCATTTCCTTCAGGAATAGTTTGGTGATCTCTTGTAGTTGTGCTTTGCTCATCTGCTGCCCATCTTCAACGGTAGGACTTAGAATAAAACTGAGCGTATTATTGACACATCGCTCGTTTTGCGACTGAATGATCTTAAATTCTTCAGTGATCTCTTTAGGGGAGTCACCAGCTAGGTGCTCTTTAAAAACCACTTCCGCATCTTTCTCTTGGTTCCACCCATAATCAATAGATGCCCCCGTTCTTGCTATGGAATGACCTTTCCCTATCATTTTCTGAAGTTTTTTAAATGACCTCTAATCTCTTGCGCCAATTGCAGTACTTCCCTAGTCAGCTGGGGATTGCTCTTTTTAAACATGTTACCGATTCGGCTAAAGTTGTTTTTATATTGAATCAGAAGCTGGTAACATTCCAACTGTTCCGGGGTAATCCGCTCTACAATGTTTCTTTCAAATGCCGTAGAGCGCAGATATTCTGAAAGGGAAACCCCTGCCCTGGCCGCTCTTTTTTTGAGCAGCTTTTTCTCGTAGATCGAGCAGCGTATCTGGATGTATTCCCGTTTCATTTTTTCTTTTAAATCTTTGCAACCTCCGGGAGCAAAGCAGGATTGTCATGACAATGACACATCTTGCTTTGCTACTCCATATGAAATCCTCCCTTGTGGATTTTACCCGGTCTAGTTATACTTCTTCATTGAACTTCTTTTCTTCTTTATTGAAATCAGTTTCTCATTCAGGTCTTTGTAGCCATTAAACAGATTACTTTTATCTATGATGTTCTTATACTTTTGGATCAGCTCTTCCGAATAGTTATTTCCCGATTGATCATTATCCAGATACAGCTCAACCCTATTATATTTCTTAAAAAGCAGGCTTACTTGTTCTAAAAAAGAGAGCGAGTTCAGTATAATTACATCAGAGTTCTCCAATTCATTCGGAAACAATTCAGCCAGGGATAACAGGTCGAACATTCCTTCTACTAGAATGAGACGATCTGAATGATCTTTTAAATAGGTATAGGTTTTTGGTGAAGTGGAAGTTTTGGAATAAGGGTTCCTTAGTTCCCAGCCGCTTTCAATATTTTGAAGTCCGAGGGCGTGATATTTCTTTCCTTTACAGGTATACCAGACCTCCTTACAATATTTCTGTGCTATCTGGAGAGAAATACCTCTTGCGTACAAATACTTCTTTAGAAAACCTTGAGAGATCGTTCTGACTTCCAGAATGGTGTTCTTATCGAAATTACTATCCAAAATATTAGACGGCTGTTGAAATGAAAAAATAGGTTTGTCATGAGATAGATATCGAAGCGCCTCACCCACCGAACAATTGGAAATAAGGCATACCAAATCAATCACATTTCCACCTTTGCCCATTCCGAAATCATACCATCGATTCAGTTTTAAAGAAACTTTGAAAGAGGCTTGGGTTTCTGACCGCAGGGGACTCAGAAACCAAGCTTCTTTCTCCGTTGTCCTGTTTGGAAAGTGCCCTAGTTTTGCGAGTGTTTCAACGATGCAAATACTACGGGCTCTTTCACAGGTCAATCTTTTTTCTTTCATCAGCATTTTATTTAACTGCAATTATGCCTCTTTGATAGTTTCCATATTCTCAACTTTTTGTCATCACTTTTATTTTTGATGACAGTTTGATGACAAAACGATGAGGGCCTTAGCTCCCACTATTACTGGGCTAACAAGATTCTGTCATCATTCATCAAAAAAATGAAGAATTAAGAGGGGTTTTTCCTGAAAAACCGGTTTCATTTTGATGAAACGATGACAACCTTCCAAACCCCCTATAAAACCAAGGGTTTCCGTGTCATCGTTTTGTCATCGATTCATCGTTTTCCCCTATATCCCTATAAATTCAGTCAGATTTTTGATCTTCAAAATTCTCCAAGAGGTAACTTTTATTTATGGTGAAATAGCGTCCTTTGGCATCTGAAAGGTTCATACTGCCATCTCCCCACAATGTGAACTTTTGGTAGCGGTTCGAGTTCGTTATATTTTCAAGCTTCCAATCTTTCTTTAGAATTTTACGGATCTGGGTCAAATCGGTTCTCAACCTTGTTTTACTCAAGGCGTTTAGTATATCCAATGGACAAAACTTGATTTCTTCGAGATCGTGATTTTCCATCACCATAAGTAGCATACTAGCCAGCTCCTTCTCCACCCTATTCCGATTGTTCTGAACCAGTTTGGTCAGGGCGGGTGTTTCAATCTGTTTCGGAGTAAACCACATCCGAGTTTGATGCGGGCTATGCAATGATCGATTCTGAAGGAAATACAAAAACGCAGGAATCTCTTTTTCCAGTGCCTCCAAAAATCCCGTATATTCCTTTTTGATCGAGGGAACCTTCAACACCCAGAACCGGGTTTCATGATGATCTATTTTAATAAAATTCTCTTCGTTATTGCTACAAAGGATAAACTTCCCAAAGAATTCTACTTCGCGCTTGTCCTTTCCCTTTGCTTCCAGTTTATTGAAATTGGTCGTGCTTAAATATTTGATCCGCTCGGTGAGCTCTTCTTTATTGAACAGCACTTCATCGATACAGATCAACAACTTATTCGCCCAATCAGCATTGAACTGGCTGCTGAAGCTATCATTGGTGAGATAGGTCAGATTGTTTTCAAAAATCTGCTTGAGCCATTTCAAGAAGGTGCTTTTACCCGTGGAGCGTTCCCGGGATACTAAGCAAAGAATGGGAAGTATCTGAATGGGTTTGGTATATAAAAGCTGAAGATAATCCAGGCCTAGTTCGAAATGATCCCCGAAAATATGTGTTACAAATTCTAAAGATGTAGTACAAGTCCCTTTCGAGACCCTATGGCTCAGTGGGGAGTAGGTATTGTAAAAGTTGTTATAGGTGGATTTAAAGTTTAGATGGTCTGGAATACAGGTAAAGCCATCGAATTTCGGAATACTAGCTAGAAATGTTTTGCCATGGTCTTGTCGAATGGTTTCAATGTTCCAAGCGACCAGTATTTCATTTATCTGCCCAGCAATGGTTGGTGCTTCAACTATTTTATAATAACTGGCCTCTACCCGTATATATGAATTTTCAACTATCATCTCAATTTAGGATGTCATCAGCTTCAAAATGGTTCCTCAGAATTGAATAAAAACTCTAATAGGAGGTAAAATTGTACTGACAAATCATCAGTTAAATATAATGAAAACCAATTTTAATTAAATAATATTTATTAAACATTATGTTTGATTGAGAATAGTGTATTTTGGTGAATGAAAATCCATTTTCATGAATTTAGACATAACAGATGTATTTAAATGTATGGTTTTGAGATTTTGATGTTTTTTAAGAGATTTAGAGAAACTTTTTAAAATCTTATTTTGGATTAATTACCTGAAGAATTCCAATTAATCTAAAGACCATATCTACCCATTTTATCAAAATAGATCCCATAAGTGCCATTAAGTTCAATTATCAAAAAACGCTCATAATTATTTAGGTTGACTATTTCTATGAAAAAGTATGTTAAGCAAATAAAAAAATTATCAACTTCCATGTATCTTGTTCGAAATTTAAAAAACAACTTATGGCTTCAGGCTTTTTTGCACTTCTAGATGATGTTGCAGCTCTTATGGATGATGTTGCAGTAATGGGAAAATTAGCTGGTAAAAAAACCGCAGGCATATTGGGAGATGATCTTGCAGTTAATGCGGAAAAAGCTTCGGGCTTCATGTCTTCTCGGGAAATACCAGTATTATGGGCTATTACAAAAGGCTCTCTCCTAAATAAACTAATCATCCTGCCATTGGCTTTCGTTCTAAGCTGGTTATTACCATCGGCTATTACTATAATTTTATTACTGGGAGGTTTGTACCTGGCGTATGAAGGCGCTGAAAAAATTTATGAATGGGTATTTCCTCATCATCATAAAACAGTAAAACCAGAACTCAGAGAAATCACCGAAGAAGAAGCTTTAAGCTTGGAGAAAGAAAAAATTAAATCGGCAGTAATAACAGATTTTATACTTTCCGTAGAAATAGTTATTATAGCATTAGGTACTGTTGCAAGTGAATCTCTAAATATTCAAATTATTGTGGTTACAATTATAGCTTTAGTTGCCACAGTTGGAGTTTATGGTATTGTTGCCTTAATTATTAGAATGGACAATTTTGGAGCAAAACTTATATCATTAAATGAAAGAGATGACAGCCTTTCAGATATTATAGGAAGGTTTCTGGTAAATGCGTTGCCAATGGTTATTAAGAGTCTTTCTGTAATTGGTACTATAGCACTTCTACTGGTTTCTGGAGGAATTTTTGTACATAAAATACCTTATTTTCATGGTTTTGCTGAAAAGATTCCCAGTATAGTAACTGAATTTTTGGTGGGATTGGTTATTGGTATTGTCGTCTTATTGATAATTAAACTTACAACTAAAGTCTGGAAAAAAATCTCTGCTTAAAGCTTTCGTATATAGCGAGATGTTGATTCCAATGTATGATCTAAAAACTCACCTACAGGCATTGGGTAGTATATAAATATACTGATGAAATAAATATAGCATCTGATTATTGATCGACTCACTAAAACAATCCAGTCATCCCCAATTAGTCTTTCGACTTTCACCACTATAAATTATAAAAAATCAAAATTTTTTTATTGATAATCTTTTATTGACTTAGGCACTTAATTACTAATATTTTTTATAAGACATGGCGATGCGTTTACCATTCGTATCATAAGATTTTCGAATATTCCTTCCTTCATGAAGCTTCGGTTGAACCTATAGCAGTACTCATCCAAATAGTCCTGAAGGTCCCAGACGTGGTGGTGCATTCCCCTGAGCCATCCCTTGAGGTTCATTATAGCCCTATGGAGATCGGGGAAATTGGCTCCTTTCTTTCCCGACGGGATCTGCACTAGATTCTCGAAGACCTTGGCCAAGGGGCCATAACCTGACCATTGGTCAGTGGTCACATTGGCATCTACAGCGATATGATGCTTCATGAAATCACCCAACGATGCTGCATCGGCATGGGATATCTCTCGGGCGTAGAGCCTTGAAACGCCCTTTTTCTTTTTCTGAATACCAACTACCACGAGCTTTTTGCTCCCATTTTTTCTTCCACGCACCCCCTCTTCCTGTCCACCAAAGACTGTTTCGTCCACTTCGGCGGTTCCGGTTATGGGGTGGTCTCCAGAGCTTTTCATGGCCTTCATGACCTTGCGCTTGAAAGACCAGCAGGTCTTTTGCCTAAGCTCCAATTTTCGGCTGAGTTCGGTAGAGGTGATGCCCTTTTTGTTTGTGGCCACGAAATAGACTATGTAGAACGCCTTGACAAGATCGAACTTGACCATATGAAAAAGTGTGTTGGCAGTCGGGGACTCCGTATAATTGCAACTGGTGCACTGCCGCGAAGCAGCTGGCACGCCCTTACAGGATTTCCCATGCCCGCATTTACGGCATAAAAAACCGTTGCCCCATTTTAGCTCTGCCAAATAGGCGAGGCAGTCTCCTTTCGAGGAATACCGTTCCTGAAACTCGAAAAGAGATAGGCTTTTAAATCTTTGCTCCATAATTTCAACAGTTGTTTGCCCTAATTTAATGACTTTATCACTAATAACAAAGTGCCTAAGTCAAATCTTTTATAAGATTGTTCCATTCCATAGTTTTTAAAGTGGCGATAAGTACTGGGTTAATTTCTTTCACAAGCATCGATCCTTTTGGAAAACTGTAACTGTAATAATCTCTCTTTAAAGTCTGCTGAAGGACTTCGAGCTCATCATTCAAATTTCTTCTGTCGATTTCGAATTTTAATATTGGCTGGTCATAAACAAACAAAGCAGACTCTTTATCCTGAATTTTTTGAATACCCTCCTTTTCGTTTGCTACTTCTTCACTTCTAATGTTATATTGATTAAGAAGCTCCTGTGCACTTGATCCGGCTACCGTAATTACTTCAAAATTATCCAAATCCTGAATGTTGCTTATCTCGTCCGAAATATTTTGAACCGTAAGAGAAGATGCAATTCCCGCAGTTAAACTAGAAATCATTATTATTGCCATAAACATCCAAATAAGTCCAATAAACCGACCTCCAAAGGTTTTAGGAGATTTATCACCATAACCTACAGTAGTCATAGTCACAGCACTCCACCAAAAACCATGGAAAATCCCTTTTACTCCTCCTCCAAATTCCTCTTTATTTTTTTTCCTTTCAAAAAGCCATACAAGAAAACCAAAAAGAAGGATTACCCCCAAAAGGATTAGTATTGCTGATAAAAATTTCCAGCTAAACATATTGGCAAGATAAGACCAAATCATAGTTTCACTTTTTTTTGCGATACCCGTATACGAAATGAAATATGGTTGGGAGAAATCCAAGCGTTTCATTCTTGGATTTGTCACAGTCACGGGATTGATACTTAAGTCTACTTCATTATTTTCAACTGCCTCCATTAACCGTATTAGAGAGGGATAGGTTTTATACTCATATTTCAAGTTGAGAGTTTCATTAATTAGTTCCCAAGAGGAAATACTCAATCCAGAAAAATCACTGCCCTCTTTTACTATAAATGGAGGTGTTTCAGTAATTCCTATAACAAGTTTGCTCTTTATGCGCGGAGATTGTAATGAGTCTGTTTCCTGTGCGATCCCTATTTCTGAAAAAAAGAAAATGCTTATTAGAAATAGGGTTATTATAGATTTCATATTCCAAAGTTAGGTGAAATCCCAAAATATGATTTTTTTTTGGCTGAAGCTAATTATGCTACCTCAACAATGATAGATTAGCAGTTATAGAGCATTAATCAAAGAGTATAAATTTAATACAACTTTATATTTTCCCATTTCTATAAAAGATCTAATGCATTATCTTTGTTTGCAATAATTTTCGTAAAATGGAAGAAGAAAAAAAAGATATTTATCAAACTGCCGAAGTGATCTTACTCATCATTAAATATGAAGGTGAGATTGAGGATATTATTGAGTATCCTTCCGAATTTGAAGCGGCCTATAAAGAGTTGCTTCAATATAAGATCATTAAAAAAGGTGATGATAAATACCTGCCCGATCTTAATTTTAATAAGGCTCAAGAACTGGGCTTCAGAAAATATATTGAGCAGATTAACAAACCATCAAAATTCAAACAATACATTACCAGCAAACCAGCCTTAGGGGTTTTAGCTGGAGCTGTTTTAGTTACCGCGGGTTACCTTATGCGAGCTGAGAAAAAGTATACTCATTAAAGGAAAAGTTAACAGAAGAGGTCTTTAGTATCGAATCCAGAATCCTGAAATATTTAATAATTTATAAATTACTCTTTTACTTTAAAGGCAGGCAGAAAATAATTTATTCTAGCCCTTAAAGCTCTATATTCTTTTATTATCTTCTATAGCAATTCTTTTCTTCAATAAATTCATATCCTCACTCAATTTCTCGTCCAAAATTTTAGCATAATGTTGCGTTATTTTAAGGGATCGATGTCCAAGCATTTTACTTACTGACTCTATAGGCACACCATTGGAAAGGGTAACAGTGGTAGCAAACGTATGCCTGGCCATATGAAAAGTCAAATTCTTTTTTAATTCGCAGCGATCGGCTATTTCCTTTAAATAACTATTCATTCGTTGGTTAGAATACACTGGGAGTAATTTTCCTGTTGGACTATCAAGGTGTTTATATTTTTCTATAATTTTTTCAGCCACTGGAAGTATAGGAATACTGCTCAACGTTTTAGTCTTGGTTCTTTTTATTTTAATCCATTGGCTACCATCAATTCCCTTTACAATATCATCTGAAGTAAGTTTAAACACGTCGCTATAAGCAAGCCCTGTATAACATGAAAAAAGAAAAACATCCCTCACGTGCTCAATTCGCGGAATAGTGAATTGCTTTTCCATTAGTGTAATGATCTCCTCTTTGGTTAAGAATTCGCGTTCTATAACCTGAAGTTTAAGTTTGAAATTATAAAAAGGATCTTTTTCTATCCAACCATTTGCATACGCAACTCGTACAATCTTTTTAAGGTAAGAGAGATACTTTAATGAAGAGTTATGTGAAATATCCAGTTCTGTTTTTAAATAATAGATAAAACTATTGATGAATTTAACATCAATATCCTTCACCGGATAATCCTTGATTTTATAATTTAATAAAACAAAAGAAGTGATATGTTTTTTTGTTGTTTCATATCGCTGTAGTGTTCTAAAAGAATAATCTTTACCAACCAATTTTTTCATTCTAGAATTATGTTCTTCGAACATTTCAATTATGGATTTCTGGCTATCATTATTTCCTAAGTACACATCTTTAATTTTTAGAGCCGAAATCTCCTCTTTATTGTCTAAAAATTTTTGATAAATTTCATAAATCCTATTTTTGATAATGTCTAAATTCCGATTTACTTGTTTAGCTTCAATGGATGTTCCAATCACTTTATTTGCTTTAAGATTCCACTTTGAGAGTGTAACTTTCCTCATTGTACTTAATTCAACTCTTCTGCCTTCGTAGGTGATTCGCAGATAAACAGTGGCTTGAATAGCGTTTTTATCTTTACTTTTTCTTGTATAGAATAATATTGATAATTGATCTTGCATCCTTTTCAGTTTAAAATTACATCTTAATTTAGCTGAAAAAATTATAACAAAAAACCCGTAAGGTTTTATTTAACAGTCACTTACAAGCCATTCGGGGACACCTAACTAATTATTTAAAGTGTCCCCGAATTAGACACCTTTTAGATGGATTTATATGATATCAAATGAATACATAAAAAACGAAAAACCCTGTAAACAGTGAAGTTTACAGGGTTTTGGTATGATTTGATATGTTAAAAATACTCGAGGCGGGAATCGAACCCGCACTCCCGAAAGAACTGGATTTTGAATCCAGCGTATTTACCACCAAAATCACCTAAACTATATTATAATCAATTGATTAGCAATTGACTAATTTTATTTGATTTCAATTAATATCGTTTAAAACCGTAATTTGTTGTACTTATGTTGTACCAAAAATGATTATCTTTATAATCTCAATATTTAAGATATGGCATCAAACGCAAAAATAGTACTCCGGAAAAAGCCTAACAAAGAAGGACATTGTCCTCTTACTATTCGTATTACAAAAAACCGTCGCTCAAACTATCATTACATAGGTCATAATATTGATCCAAACGATTGGGATGGGAAAAATATTAGAGTTAGAAAATCACACCCTTACTCAGATAGGTTAAACGGTTTGCTTAGTGCTAAACTGTCTGAGGCAAATAAAATGCTGATCGATTTGCAATCGAGCAAAAAGGATATATCGGCCAATCAAATAAAAGAGAAACTTTATGCTTCTTCCGAATCAGTTACTTTTTTCGAAGTGGCACAAGATTTTCTTGATGATTTAGAAGCAAACGAAAAGCTGTCTAGGCTCTCGACCGACAAGGCTCGTGTTAACCACGTATTGAACTTTACCAAATCAAAACAGCTTGCTTTTCAAGAAATTGATGAAAACTTTCTAAAGAGATTTAAAACTTACCTCCGTACAAAACATAACCTATCGGAAAGGTCGATAGTAAACAATCTTATTGTGATTAGAACTATCTATAATAAAGCTATTAAATTGGGCATAGTAGATAGAAAACTTTATCCATTCGGTTCGGATAAAATACGGATCAAGTTCCCTGAAACTGAAAAAATAGGACTTACTAGAAATGAAGTCAAACAGCTTGAATTGGTTAAAAACTTGACCAAGAATGAAATTCACGCCCGAAATCTTTGGCTTTTCAGTTTTTACTTTGCCGGAATCCGCGTAGCTGATGTATTGAAAATTCGTTGGAACGATATTTATGATGATAGACTTCACTATCGAATGAACAAAAACTCAAAACTATTGTCCCTGAAAATTCCAGAAAAGGTTTTTCCGATTTTGGAAGATTACACTAGCGACAGGCAGAATGATGAGGATTTTATTTTTCCTGAAATGAAAAAAGCCGATTTGACAAATGCTAAAGATATTTATGCTAAAACAAAAACAGCCAATAAGAAATTCAATAAATATTTAGTATTGGTCGCTGAAAAAGCAGAAATATCAAAGAAAGTAACTATGCATATAGCGCGACATACTTTTGGAAATATATCTGAGGATAAAATCCCTATTAATATGCTACAAAAACTATATAGGCATTCATCGATTACTACCACGATTAACTACCAATCTAATTTTATGCATCGTGATGCTGATGATGCCTTAGATAGTGTGATTAATTTTTAGACTAAATTGATTAAAAAAACTAGATATAGAAAAATATGAAAATTTATTTTAAAGAACCTATAGAGCCATTGAAAAATTATGTGAAATACTTTTGGCATACTAATTTCGAGCGACCCAATCATAATTTTTTTAAATATAATATGATGGCGGATAGTTCCCCTGGCCTAATTTTTCATCACGATAATGGAAATGCAACTATTTCTGAAAGAGATGGTTCCAAATTACCGAATGCTTTTCTATATGGCCCAAGCAATAAACCGTGTAGTAATTTTGACAATGGGAATTCGTTCCTTTACGGGGTAGTATTTCAACCTATGGCCATAAAGTCATTGTTCAATATTGACGCTAATCTAATGAAAAATAATTTGCTAAATCTAGATAATTTTATAGAACACAATATAACTGATAAATTACTGAATTCTAAAAAATTGGAGTCCATAGAACTGATTTTCAATACATTGATTAAAAAACAAATTCGCCGAGTCGAAAAAGAAGATTTTTTAATTAAGAAAAGTTTAGAACTGATTTTTCATAACACCGAAAACCAAAGCATTAGTAATTTAAGCAGTAGTCTAAAAATTTCCAAGCGTCAATTTGAAAGAAGGTTCAATACTTTTGTGGGCATTCCACCTGCAAATTACATACGCGTTTCTAAATTTCAAAAATCCTTGAATCTTTTATTGACGGGCAAATATCAAAAATTATCTGATATCGCCTACCAATTTGGATATACAGATCAATCTCATTTCATTAAGGAATTTAAAAGCTTTTCTGGATTTAAGCCTAAAGATTTATCGAAAAATGAGAATTCTCAATGCAATTTTCATTTGTTAACTGAAAGAATAATCCTCAATTGAGGTTAATGGCGTAATTCTACTATTTTTTCTGTACTTAGTTAAATATCTTGTCTCCCGTATTCATTATTAAATTGTAAGTATGTTGAAGGTACATCATCTAAACTGTGTTATTATTAAATCTCCAATGGGCAAAGCTATTGGGCATTGTCTGTTACTAGAGCAAAATAAAAATTTAGTGCTTGTTGATTGTGGAATAGGTTTATCAGAAGCTCAAAATCCTGAAGAAAAACTTGGTAAGGAACTTGTCGATGCTGTTGGTTTTCAATTAGATCCAGAAATCACAGCAATTAAACAAATTCAAAAACTTGGTTTTAATCCAAGCAAGGTAACTGACTGTATCTGCTCGCATTTAGACCCAGATCATATTGGCGGATTGACCGATTTTCCCAATGCTCGAGTTCACGTTTCAAAAGAGGAATATGTGGCTTTTAAAGAAGGTAATGAAAGATATCTTCCCTATCAATTGGAACATAATCCTAAAATAAAGCTCTATGAAGATAACGATGGGGAGTGGTTTGGACTTCCATCAAGAAAAATTGATTTAAATTTTGAAACAGAGATGTACTTAATCCCTTTGTTTGGGCATACACTTGGACATTGCGGAATAGCTTTTCAAAAGGATGATGATAAATGGGTTTTTTACGTTGGAGATGCCTACTATTTAAAAGCCGAAATTAATGAAATCAATCATCCTATAGATGAACTTGCCTCAATTAGGGCAGTTGACAATAATCTAAGGAAAGAAAGTTTGAATAAAGTAAGAACTGTTGTAAAAAAGTATGCGGACAAAATAGAGTATTTCGGATATCACGATCCGACAGAATTAATTCTTAAAAATTGAATCCTTAAATAATTTTTTTGTGCATTGCTTAACCAAAATAACTAGTGGTATTTCAATAAATGTGCACAGATAACTATTAAAATATCAAACTCTAATTTAAGAACTTTTATTTGCTTAGACTTTGGGAACTGATGTTCGATGTTGATTGTCATATTTTGGATGAAATTATGCGATAGATCCCTATGACGAGAAATATAGAAGAAATATTATCGAACTACAAAAGAGAAATAGATGAACTGGGCCAGATTTCCGAGCTAAATTTTTCTAGAATTGAAAAAGGTATTCAAATTTCTAGGTCTTATCTTCAAAAACTTAGAGTCGCTCTTAGAAAAAGAAAATTCAAAAATAAAGAAGATGAAATTTTATTCTTTAAAAAGCAAAAACCATCTATTTACGGTCACCTAAAATTTTTCGCCAAACTTTATAAATTTCTTTTAACAAAACCCAGAGGAACGGATAAATCAAAACTAGCCTATATAGATGCAGAAATAAAAAAATTACAAGACTATTATTACTGCAACTGTGAGTTCATAAAATACTACAGACAGAACGCTACATTTTTAGATGAGTTTTATTTTTTGCGTGGCAACGATAATATAGGATTAATCACTGATACTTCTCACTTCTATACAGATATGGAATTCTCAACTAGTCACGACAATGCTGTGGCTAAAATTATAGCATATGATTTACTATTAAACCATTACACATTCGAAATTGATAATTTGAAAAAATCAACAAGAGAAATTTCAAATAATGCAAAACTATTGGAAGGTTTGAGCCTAACTTGGACTTCAAACAAGATTGATTTAACCGAACTTATTTATGCATTGATAGCTTCGGGAGCAGTAAAGGGAGATATCAAAGATTTGGCTACCGCCTTTGAGAAAATTTTTGATATTGACCTAGGGAATTACTATCGTAGTTTTTTAGAAATACGTGGTCGTAAAGAAGGTTTGGCTAGGTTTTTAGATTTGTTAAAGAGAAGCCTCTTAGGAAGAATTAAAGTAGCGGATGACTAAGATAAAAAGTGTATTTTTAAAAAGGTTAAATTCAAGTTGAAAAAAATTGAGACTGAGAATTAAACTCTGTCTGATTTGAGAAATATAAAAATTTTACTCAGACCTTTAGAAATAAACAGTATAACTTCTATTGGGTTGGTGCATAATCTTCTGGACTTTTCAATTATTTTATCTTGCTAATTTCCTGAGAAATTATTTCCTTAATTTGAGCAATCTCTTTGGTTAGCCTAGAATTTTCACGAAAAGCGAAATAAAACGTATTCTCAAAAGGGCTGCGCCCTTCCCATAATAATTTTACACTATTTTCCTTTAATTGCCCTACAGAAAGAAAATCCGGTACTAAAGCTAGCCCCTGACCATTACTTATACACCTAATAATTGAAATAATATTGGGCACTAAAAAATTAGGTTTAAACCATTTTTTCTTATCGAAATTTTGATACCAAAAAGTCTTGGAATACTCCATTACATTATGTGACCCATACCAAATTTGCTTTTTAAGTGCCTGTTCTAATTCTGACCATTTTTTGTTGAAAATCAAATTTTCAATATCCTCGGTATCTGTATTTTTACCCGCAATCAATTGGATTTTCTCCTTAAAAAACGGCTTGTAGATAATTCCCTTTGAATCGACAAGTTGAGGTATGATTACCAAATCCAGTATCCCTTCCGTGAGTTCTTTTATCATTTGTGGATATTCTCCAAAATGGGCTATGACATCAAATTTCAAAGTTCCAATGCTAGGTTCAAAAAAAACCTGGAAAACCTCTGAACACATCCCTATACTCAAAGTCGGTTTTTCCTCTAACCCTTTCCTCTTAAAATGCTGTTCTGCTTTTTCCAATCTATTGATGGGGTCGATGATGTAGTCATAAAGGATTTGACCTCTTTCTGTAGGTATCATTTTACGCGAAGTCCTTTCGAACAATTTAAAGCCTATATAAGATTCTAATGAACCTATATGAAGGCTTACACCGGGCTGAGATGAAAACAATACTTCCGAAGCTCTTGTTAGATTACCTTCTTCATATACTGCTTTGAAAGTTCTATACCATTCCAGATTTACCATAACTATAAATATTATGATACAAATGTATAATTCGTATTATTATTATAGGTGTAATATTTCAATTAGTTTTGTGATTAAATAAATAGAAAACTATGCAGAATATATTGATTATAAATGGCTGGCACTCTTTTGCAATCTCCCAAGGAAGATTCAATAAGTCATTATTTGACATCTCTCTAGCTCATTTTCAATCGAGCGACGATTACATCGTGAAAACTACAGAAATTGAAAAAGATTACGATGTTGAGGAAGAAGTTGCTAAATACCTTTGGGCAGATACCATAATATACCATACACCTGTATGGTGGTTCTACGTCCCGTTCAAGTTCAAACAATATTTGGATGAAGTATTGACCGCAGGATACGGAAAGGATAAAGGGATGTGGTCGAGCGATGGTAGAGACCAAAAAAATCCTGAGATAAACTACGGTACCGGTGGTTTACTACATAACAAAAATTATGTATTGACCACAAGTTGGAATGCGCCCCAAGGAGCCTTTAGCCTGCCTGATGAATTTTTTAAGGAAATCAGTGTGGACGATGGTCCAATGTCCGGTTTCCACGGAATGAACAGGTATCTCGGCCTGGAATTATTGGAATCATTAAAATTCTTTGACGTAGAAAAAAATGCTGATACCAAAGCACAACTTAAAAGCTATAAAAATTTCCTGAATGAAAAATTTGAAGTGAAAATAACAAGTCCCGATTATGAAGCTCATTGATTTGAACATAACATTTATAACGCTCCTAATATGTATGGGATGCGAGAAACCTTCAACAAAAAAACAATAGATCCTATGCAAGTTAAAAATATTGAAATAAGTCCAGACCCCTACAAACCTTACAATTTAGCCCAAGGATATCTTGTAGGCGAAGTACTCTATATTTCCGGCCAAGCTGCCTACGGTAAAACGGGGGAGCTTATAGGTATTAATGATTTTGATGTTCAGGCCGAACAGACGTTCAAAAATTTGAAAACCGTACTTGAAGCCGGAGGATCAAGTTTAAAGAGCGTAGTGAAAGTGACTATCTTTTTACGGGATATGGCAAATTTCAGCAAAATTGTCTCTCTAAGAAAAAAGTACTTTACCGCGCCATACCCGGCAGATACAATTGTAGAAGTAAGTTCCCTTTATTCCCCAGATGCCCTGATAGAAATAGAGGCGATAGCAGTATTGGAAAATTAATGGTTAAAATAATCAGGGAGTGAAATAATTACTATTGTTACTTATTTACAAGTAATCTTCGGAGTAATAATAACTCTGGTAAAATCCAATTAAAATTTAATTTCAAGGGTATGTAACGTTCTTTGAACGAGCATACCCTTCTATTTTTTAATGCACTTAGAACTTTGAAATACAAATTCAACGAGAAAGAAAGTAATAGGATGATATAAAACTAAGTAGAGATGGTCGAAGCTATAACCCACACAATTTCTGGATATAGACAGGATATTTTTAAAATTGAAGAAGGAGACCTCAATGAATTTCGAAATATCGAAAAAGGTATTCAAATTTCTAGGTCTTATCTTCAAAAACTTCGAGTTGTACTCCGAAATGGGAAATTCAAGAATAAAGAGGATGAAATTTCATTCTTTAAAAAACAAAAGCCATTTATTTACGGCCATCTAAAATTCTTTGCCAAGCTCTATAAATTTCTTTTGACAAAACCTAGAGGTACGGATAAATCAAAACGTTTATACATAGATGCAGAAATAAAAAAACTCCAGGACTATTATTACTACAATAGCGAGTTCATTAAGTACTACAGACAGAACGCCACGTTTTTAGATGAGTTCTATTTTTTGCGTGGCAATGATAATATAGGTTTGATGGCAGATACTTCTCATTTTTATACGGATGCAGAATTCTCTACCAGTCACGACAACGCTGTGGCCAAAATTATCGCCTACGATTTATTGCTGAACCATTATACCGAAGAGTTGAACAAACTAAAAAAGCCATCAAGAAGGAATCAAAAGAATATTTTTTTCGAACGATTGAACCTAACTTGGATTGCCAACAAAATAGACTTGGTAGAACTTACTTATGCGCTTATTGCTTCGGGCGCGGTTAAGGGCGATATTAAAGAGTTGGCAGCTGCCTTTGAAAAAAATTTTGATATTGATCTGGGCAACATTTATCGAACATTTTTGGAAATACGGGCACGGAAAATTGATCTCGCAAAGTTTATGGACAAACTTAAAGCCAGCTTACTTCGGAAAATCGAGGACGCTGATAACTAATGTGACTTTAAATGTTAAATTCTTACCCAAGTTGGTTTCAACTTGGGTAATTCTTTTTAAAATGGATTTTGATACATTTTGAACGTCCAAATTACATTTTTAACTTTCAAAATACCCCAATACAGACTAATTATAAAGATGTTGAAGTTACACCCAACTTGGTTTCATCTTGTGAACAAAACCCATTAATACTACCCAAATTTGTAGAACGAAAGTCAAATCAGGGCAGGGACTATCAAATTAGTTGATAGCGATGCGATAGTCCCTTTCTTTAAAACCGTTCTATTATGCCGACAAGTATTATTACTACAGACGACCTTCGGGAATTCAAAATGGAATTGCTCGATGACATTAAAACCCTTTTAGCAAAACAGTCTAAAGGAAAATTGAAAAGATACCTCAAATCTTCACAGGTTATGGATTTACTGCAAGTAAGTCCGGGAACGCTTCAAAATTTAAGAATAAACGGCACCCTTCCCTACACAAAAGTAGGCGGCATTATTTATTATGATGCAGAGGAAATCCAAAATGTGATGACCGCAAACCGTGTACAGCATGGTCTAAATTCTTAGGCAATGAACTATATAAAGCTACTCAACGCGGCTTTTGAAAAGTTCTATTTTGATGACCGCCTTAACCCTACCCATATCAGTCTGTATATGGCGCTGTTCCAAGAGTGGAACAGTAGCCGCTTTGCGGATGAATTCTACGTGAACCGACGCGACCTAATGATGGCCTCGAAAATAGGTTCAAAATCAACGTATCATAGATGTGTTACAGAGCTTGATTCTTGGAACTACCTCTTTTACTTTCCATCTAACAATCCATATAAAGGAAGTAATACCAATTTAACTATTAAAAGTCGTAATAAATGCATTTACATAATGGTGATTGCCAGTAATTGATTTTATTGTTTGCTTGCCCATATCTTTTACGATTTGATGTAGCCATTGTTTAAGTTCCTGCATTGATTTAAACCTTTGATTTTTAAACCTATTTTTAATATACTGCCATACTTGTTCACACGGATTGAGTTCTGGAGTGTAAGGCGGAATTCTCAACAAATATATATTCTCGGGCACATTAATATTTTTTGTCGAATGAAAACCAGCATTATCAATTATCACAATTTTAAATTCTTGAGGTTTGTATTTAGAGAAGTTCTCTAGATAAGCTTCGAAAACAGTAGTATCTACTCCATTAATTTCCCAGACAAAACTATTTCCGTTTATTGGGGAATAACTACCATATAGATAAGTTGTTTTAAATATGTGTTGATATTTGACAATAGGTTTGATCCCGCAGGCTGTTAAGTGTTTGCCGGTATGGGTCATCATACCAAATCGAGCTTCATCTTGAAAGTACAAATTTACTTGCTTATACTTGTTTTTATTTAGACTTGTTCTAATGTTGTCTAGGTCATTAGGGAGTTTTTAAAAAAGCTTTTCCAGCTTCTTCATCTTTTTTATAATGAGATTTACGGGGGCTTTTAAGCTTGGTCTTAAAATGCTTTATCAAATATTTGCGCAACCAATGGTATTGTATATCTATGTCAAATTCATTATTTACCCACGCTTGCGCATCCCAATATCCTAAAAATCCCTGGTCGCTAGAATTCAAACGTTTTTCAAGTTCCTTATGTATTTCAGGAGTGATTATTTTTGACTTTTTGTTCTTGGGCAAATCAGTCAATAAAAACGATATTCCATTTTCAAGATACTGTTTTGTCCAGCGTTGTTGGGTTCGTGGATCAATACCTAAATAATCGCAAAGCTCGTGGCGTGTTTTAAATTTGTTCTCTTTTAGATAGATTAAAAACATAACACGCTTTTCATGCTTTATATTAGTTTGACTTTTGCGGAGTGCCCTAAGCTCTTCAACGCTTTGGGTTATTGTAAATTCTTGTGGTTTTGCCATTAGTAAATATACAAAAAAATAGCGACATTGTATAAGTAAATTGGTATAAGATCAAGATGGCCATTATCGAGAAAAGTGATGAGACGGTTACGGGACGGTACCATCCCGAATTAGAACATCTTGCGGAACGGTACCATCCCATACGTGAACCAGTAATGGGACAGTACCGTCCCATAAATGGACAAGTAGTGGACCCACACCGTCCCATAGGTGGACAAGCATTGGTATCTACTATAAACAATACCAAACAAGTAAACAATAAAAAACAACCAAAGGGCTGGCAGACCGTTATTGATTTTTTTATTGAAAAAGGTTTTGATGCCGATGAAGGAAAAAAATTCTTTGAGCATTACGAAACCCGACATTGGCAAACCAGCGATGGAAAAGAAATTCGAGATTGGCGAGCCTTGGCTAAAAATTGGATGGACAGAACCGAATTATTCGACGAGGAAAACAAACCAAACAAAGAGCAACCGTCCCAAATCAAGGACAACTTGCGTACCACTAAAAACAAAGATTATGGACAACCCCTCTAAAATTACCGAAGGTGGCGTGGAATATTCGCTCGGAAAGTTTGATGGTAAAAGCGTTCTCTACGATTTTGACCAAATCTTGATTTATCTTAATGCAAAGGGTAAGCTGCTCTTTGGCAAGAACTTCAGAATTTATGATGAGGATACCGTTATAATCCGTAAGCTGTGCCACTATTTTATCAAGGACAAAGAGAATTGTGAAAAAGAAGGAATTGACCCTGACAAGGGCATTCTGCTTTCCGGGCCGGTTGGTTGTGGAAAGACTACATTGATGCGATTATTAAGGTATATCGTCCCATTACAGCGACCATATGAAATGATTCCGTGCCGGAATGTAGCGTTTAGTTTTAATCATTTGGGATTTAAGACTATTGAGGAATATGGTAACACGAAATTTTTCTGCTTTGACGATTTAGGCATTGAACCTGCTGGAAGATTTTACGGCAAAGATTTGAACGTGATGGGCGAAGTGCTTTTATCTCGTTACGAACTTTATCTTCAGACCAAGCATAAAATCAAAACCCACGCTACTACCAATCTCAATGCCGAGGAACTTGAGGAACGCTACGGTAACCGTGTCCGTAGCCGGATGCGTGAACTGTTTAATTTGATAGCCTTTGATGAAGGGGCTGGGGATAAGAGAAAATAAAATAAATTTTGTTTGTTTAGAATAAGTCTAAATAAATATAATTATTATATTTGGCAAAAATTAAATCATTGACCAATGAAAATCAAATTAAAATTATTGTTTGCCACACTTAGCTTACTTAGCTCTTTTACATATGCACAAACCACCTTAACAGGCACTGTCAAAGATGAAAGCGGTGAACCTCTTATGGGTGCTAATATAACCTTAACTTCAACGCGGGGAACTATTACAGATATTGATGGAAAGTATTCTATTTCCAATATTGAAAAAGGAAATTATACTGTAAAAGTTTTCTTTATAGGGTTTAAATCACAGACCAAGACGGTAAATGTTTCCAGTCAAGAAATTATTACCCTTGATTTTATGCTTTATGGATCAAACCAACAGTTGAGTGAAGTTGTAATCACTTCCAACAGAACACGTGAAACTTTAGACGAAGTACCCTCCTCCGTATCTGTATTAAACTCTCAGCAAATCGAAAACTTGGCCCAAACAAGCAATTCTATTGCAGATGTATTGACTGAAGTACCAGGCCTAGCATTAAGTTCTAACCGCACTAGCAGTACAGGGCAGACATTAAGAGGAAGAAATATGCTGATATTGATTGATGGAATCCCACAATCCACACCGCTTCGTAGGGGAGGAAGAGATGTAAATACTATTGACCCAAGTACCTTAGAAAGAATTGAAGTTATAAAAGGTGCCACCGCAATTTATGGAAACGGTGCCGATGGAGGTATTGTAAACTACATCACAAAAAAACCTAACACTACAAAAAAATTAGAAAGTACAACTTCTATTGGGGCAGAAGGAGCTTTGGTAGATATTGATAAAACCGTTGGCGCTAACGTAACCCAAACATTCTCCGGGCAGCTTGATAAATTAGGATATGTGACCAGTGGAAGCTTTAGACAAACAGGTGTCTACAAAGATGCGAACGGTATGGTCCTGTCACCATTTTATGGCTTAGGGGAAACCAGTCAGTATAGCCTATTTGGTAAATTGAATTATCAAATCACCAAAAAACAACGAGTAGAATTAATGTACAACTATTTTAGCAGTAATCAAGATTCCGATTACATTCCCTTGGTAGGTGTGTATGGAGAAAGTCCTACTATCGGAGTTCTTGGGGATGATTTAGGGGAAGACCAGGGAAATAGATATAATCATAATGCACAATTAACCTACGATTATGATGATATTTTTGGCAATACCGATTTCAGGTTAAATCTTTATTTGCAAGATTTTAAGACTGTTTATGGTTATACAGATAGTTTTTACGATCCCAACTTAGGTTTTGATGGTGGACAGTCATCAATATTATCTACCAAAAAAGGTGCAAGATTAAACTTTAAAACACCATATTCCTTCGGTGAAGTAAACGGAAATATTCTTTATGGAGTTGATATTTTAAATGATAGAACTTCTCAAGAATTAGTTGATGGCCGGAAATGGGTGCCCGAAATGGATATGACGAATTTTGCGCCTTATGCACAGTTGAAAACACTTTATAAAAATTTTGTTTTAAAAGCGGGGATTAGACTTGAAAATATCAACATCCAAATTCCAGATTATACTACACTTACCAGGTACAATTTGGGTGAAACAACTCCTAATAGCGGGGGAATAGCTATAACAGGAGGGAAACTGAACTACAATGCCACGGTATTTAATGCTGGGGTACGATATAACAAATGGAGGGTTTTTAAACCTTTTGTTAGTTTCTCCCAAAGTTTTTCCATTGCCGATTTAGGCAGAACATTGCGTTCGGCAACGGAAAATACCGTTAATCAGATTAATTCTGAAGCCGTGATTGCTAATAATTATGAAATTGGTTTTAATACACATATAGGAAGAACCAGTTTGAGCGGTGCATATTTTATTAGCACCTCCAATTTAGGTTCTACTTATAGCGAAACTCCAAGCGGTGCCTTCGAAATTTTAAGACAACCGGAAAAGGTATATGGATTTGAACTTTCATTGGATACCGAACTTTTAAGAAATATAAATTTTGGGACTTCGGTTTCATACACAGAAGGGAAAATAGATACTCAGGACAATGGAGATTATAAAACTTTTATAGGGGGCGATAGAATTCCACCATTAAAACTAGTTTCTTATTTGTCCTACAAGTTGACAAATAAATTCGATGCTCGGCTAACACATATTTACAGTGGCGACAGAAATCGCTTTGACCCTAATGAAAATGGAGGATATACTTATGGTAAAGGCCCGGTCAACAGCTTTAATATATTTAACCTTACAACAAATTATCAACTTACCCCTACTACAGAAATAGGCGTTGGAGTTAGAAATCTATTGAATGAAGATTACTATCCCCCAATTTCTCAATGGAATGCAAGGGATTCCAATTACATTAAGGCAAATGGGACGCAATTTAATGTATCTCTTACTGTAAACTTATAGTAGTAATTTAATGAACAACAGAACCCTATTAAAATACCACTCCTATTTCGGGATCGTTGCAGGTGTATTCTTGTTCGTTATGGGTATTACGGGCTCTGTATTAATCTTTACTGAAGACATAGACCATCTGCTTTTTAATAAGTATGAGGCTGAAATCAATACTACCGACTTACAATTAGACAAAGCCACAGCAACGGTTCAGGATAAATTTCCTAATTGGGATACCAGGATAATCAAGTTTGAGAAAGGCAAAACTATTTTATTCAATTTAAGAAGACCAGAAGCAAGAAAATATGTTTTTGTTCAACCCAGTACCGGTAATATTATCAAAACTATAAATGCCAACACCCATTTTACCAAATGGCTTTTAAAGTTCCATTATTCATTACATACCGGGATTATTGGTAGGTTTTTAGTGTTTTTTGCAGGAATTGCTTTTTTTCTTTCTTTGCTTACAGGAATTATCCTTTACCGTAAAATGATTGTCAAAACACTTTTATTTCAAGTAAAAATAAAAAGTACTAATAAAAGAACTTTCTACTCAGCCCTACATCGATATGTGGGGGTTTGGGCGTTATTATTGAACCTTGTAATTGTATTCACGGGTATTTTCTTAGCGTATAAAGTTGTCAATTCAGGATTAAGGGAAAGTATAGAACCTTCGCCCCCCATATTAAAAACATCTTTAGAAGCATCTTTAATTAAAATTGAAAAAGAATATCCTACCTTTAACGCTACTTACATAAGATTGCCCTCTTCAAAAAAAGGAAACATAGTTTTTAATGGAACTTTCGAAGAAGATGCGTTTTATCTAAGTAAATATTACAACAAGTTTTCCGTTGATTATATAACTGGAGCTATTGTCAGTATCGATAAAATTAATGAAGCAAGCTTCATTACTAAATTCAATAGTAGCATCTTGCCGCTTCATTTCGGTCAATATGGAGGTTGGGTTAGTAAAGTTTTATACTGTATCGTTGGACTTTCCGGTCCTTTTTTATCCATATCAGGTTATTTCATCTGGTTAAAAAGAAAAAAATTACTTTGCTGAAAGAGAATTATACATCAATTCTTTATGAATAATTTATTTATTTATCTCTCATTTTAATTTTGGAAACCGTGTCCGCAGCCGGATGCAAGAATTGTTTAATTTGATAGCTTTTGATGAAGGGGCTGGGATAAAAGGAAGTGCAATTAAACTTAGTGTCTCTTACTGAAAAAACTTGCGCTGACTTATTCAGGTTTACTACCCGAAGCGACAAATATGCCACCATAGTTGAAACTGTCATCCACTTTAAAATTGGAAACCTTCATCTCTAAATATTGGTATATTGGTCTGTCCACTTCGCCTTTCCCAATCCATTTTACAAAATCGCCCTTCAAACTTGGTTTTTCAAGGTACCAGTCCAGAATAACAATTCTACCGTTTGGTTTTAAGATTGAAATCATATTGTCGATTATGTTTCGCCATTCGGGTAGCCCAGACAAACCAAGGTCGCAAAAAACAGCGTCAACGGTAATTTGTTCATCCCGATAATCAAGCCAATTCTGGTCAATTTTAGTAGCATCGTTTAATTCCGTTTCGATATTCGTCCAACCGTTTTTTTCTATTTTTTGTCTTGCCTTATCAAGCATTCCGCTGGACAGGTCAATGCCGATGATTAGTCCTGAGTTGTTCAAATATTCGTTGAAATATTTGAAGTTGACCCCTGTTCCGCAGGGCACGTTCAAAACGGTCTGTCCATTTTTGAGTTGAAGTTCTTTGATGGCATAGTTCCTGGCTTTTTTATAATACCAATTTGAGATGTAATCGTAAATGACGGAAAGCTTATCGTAGTAACGAATAGCGTTTTCCTGTTCTTCCTTTGTTCCGTACATTTGAGTTTCCATTACGCTTTTTTATCTGGTGATGAACTTGATGTATAAAAATACTCATTTCTTATTTTTTAGGTCATAAATCTGCCTTAGAACTTCTGACAAAAAAACTTTCAATACTTCTCGGATGCTTTTAATTGTTTCGATGAATAAGTCTTTCATAATCGTTTATTTGAGTAGTTATAGATTCCTTTTAAAATAGCCATCGCCACGGCCTTGATTTTAGAAGGCTGCAAAAAATAGAACACTTCATCTTCGTTGGTAAGAAATCCAACTTCTATTAAAACAGCAGGGCGGTAATCAACACTTTCCCGTAGCACCTGAAAATTCGCAAACTTCACGCCTCTACTCTCAAAACCCAATTCTTTTTTAAAATAAGCCTGCAACAGATAAGCAAGCAAGGTTGAAAGGTCTGAAAACTGAGATTTAGTATTAGCCACATAAACTTCAATGCCTCTTGCGCTAGCATTATCTGAATGATTGCAATGCAAGGAGATAAAAAAATCAGCATTTAAAGTCTTTGCCAATTTTGTTCTATCCGATAGTGAAATGAGAGTATCTCCATACCGTGACAAGTAAATATCAAGTGGCATTTTTGATTGTTTATTAATCCTTAATATTTCCAGAGCGATATTCATTACAACATCCTTCTCCTGAATCCCATTTATTCCAATGGCACCGGAATCAATTCCACCGTGTCCAACATCAATAACTATTATTTTTTGAGTTGCCGTTTTCTGTCCAAAAATGATGCACATTTTTAGGAGTAAAAAGACAAAACTGGCGTTTTTGAACACTTTTTTCATTTTCAATTTTTGAGTTATTAACAGCATCCCTTCAAAATTCCATAGCATTTGATACCAAATAATAACAACGGAATTCAATCAATATCAAATAATATTTTATTCACAATTATTTGATTTTCAGTTATTTATATTTAAATATATGTAAATTTCGAATAACGAAAACAACACAAATTTTAAACTGTTACGTTATGAAAAAATCAATCTATTTGGCAACTTTTTTGTCGTTGCTCTCAACATCACTTTTTGCTCAAATTGGGGGAATTGAAGATTCGGTCGATGATGTTTCAAACACCATCCGAACCATTTTTCCCATCATTTTAGGGGTTATTTTCCTTGTTGGTTTCCTTTTTAATGCAGGACACTTCTTTGGCGAAAATGCAGACCTAAAAAAAGGTATCACGCGCGTACTTGTCTTTGTACTCATAGCAGGTGCCGTCGTAGGCATATTTACTTACCTCATAGGAATCGTAGTTTAAAGATGAAACGGTTCGAGGTCTATAAAAACATTCGAAAACGGGCAGTTATTTTTGGGCTGCCCATTTCCCTGTTTGCCTTGATGATGGTTTCCATTTTGGCTTCATTGCTCATCATTATCTTCTCTTTCAGCTTCGGGATAATAATAGGTGTTTTGGTTTTCAATGCTTCCCTATATGTGGCGCTGACACGGATAGCCCACAATCCACAGCTTTTCCAAATGGCGAAAGCCTTCCCAAAAATTATCAGTAACAAAAGAAACTCTGGCTTCGATTATGAATAAGATTAACCTTTCAGCATATCAACCTATTGTAGATATTCAGGACAATATCGTATTTGCCAATAATGGCAACGTAGTCTTGTGCTATAAAGGTAATCTACCAGAAATCTATTCCTTATCTGAAAAGGATTTTGAGGATATGCACGGTGCTTGGTTTCAGGCATTAAAGTCTTTGCCTGTTGGTACTGTGGTTCACAAGCAGGATATATACCTGAAGAAATCATATACCTCAGAGCAACTTCCGAATTCTACCTTTCTGGAAAAGGCTACCCACGAACATTTTAAAGGGCGTGGGCATATCGAGCACAGCTGTTATTTATTCTTCATCTTGACCAAAAACAAGGCTCTAAACAATCCTAAATATGTCAATCCCTTTAGGAAAATTTCAAAGGGAATTGTACAGGAATTGGATGATAACATTAAGAGTTTCGTAAACTCTGTAAGCGATTCTGTTTCCTTTATCAACAATAGCCGAAAAATGGCATTCCTTCCGCTTAAAGCGGATGAGATACAGCACCTCACAAACGGTTATTTCAACGGTTTCAATGAGGGTTTTGATACGGACATCATATTAGATAAAAAAAGCGTCAATATTGGCGAAAACCATTTTGATGCCCTTGCCATCAACAGCGAACTGTGCTTTGGCGAAAGTGTGCAGAGTAGCAAAACTAATGAGAAATTCACTTCTGACGATTTTGTGTTTCATCAAGGGTTTATTGATGGCTTAGGGCTTACGCTTAATGAGAACCATATTGTCAATCAAATCTTGTATTTGGATGACAAGCAAAAGTGGCGCAAACTGCTCGATAAAAAGATTGAGGAACTCAACAAAAGTTCGAACTTTGGTTCACAGAATAAAGTGGTGCTTGGTAAAATCCAGCACATCCTTGACCAAATCAATGCTGATGACAATGCCCGAATTATTCGTGGTCATCTCAATATTGTCTATTGGGCAAAAGAAGCCAAAGAGCTCGACAAGATAACTTCAAAAATCAAGACTGAATTTAAGGAATTGGATATCATCCCGTATTATCCAAGAGGCGAAGAACGCAAAAACTATATTCTAAATAGTTACTGCTGCTTTTCATCCAACTTTTCAAACAACGATTTATATGTAACCGATTTAAAACACGCGCTCTGCTTGTTCATCAATAACACAAATTATAAGTCTGATCCTACAGGTATCATCTTTAATGACCGCGAACATAATATCCCCGTGCTCAAAGATGTTTGGGATGAAAAGAAGAAACGCATCAAGGCACGAAACTTTGCCATTTTCGCCCCAACGGGCGAAGGAAAATCCTTTTTGGCCAATAACATATTACGCCAGTATTTTGAAAGTGGCGTTCGCCTGGTCATCATAGACTTGGGTGGTTCTTATACCAAGTTTGCCAAACTCTATCCTGAAAAATATACTGTGCTTCGCTATGAAAGTGGCAAAAATTTAGGGATCAATCCGTTTTATATCGATAACCAGAATGATCTAAGCCCGGAACGTCTGGAAGATCTATCGCTGTTTTTATTTGAACTGTTCGCTTCAGATTTGAAAGTGACTAAAGCACAATCGGTTTCCGTCAAAAAGATATTACGCCACTATTACGATAGTACATCAGAAAATCATTCGTTGGATGGTTTTTACAGCTTTATAGAAAAGAATCAAGAAAACATACTTGATAATCTTAAAATCCATCCCGATTACTTCAATGTCACGAGTTTTTTGCACGTAATGTCAGAGTATGTCGGCGATGGTCTATATAGCTTCCTCTTTGAAGTCAGCGAAGACCAGACTTATAAGATTGAGGATAAACGTTTGATTGTTTTTGAGCTGGATGAAGTAAAGGACAACAAGGAAATTCTTTCCGTGATGTTGAAACTGATTAAGTCCGCTATCCAAAGAACTATTTGGAAAAATAGAGCTGAAAAAGGTATCATCCTCTTTGACGAGTTTGCAAAGCAACTAAAGTTTGAAAATGTATTGGAAAGTGTAGAATTCTACTATCAAGCGATACGTAAACAAAACGGTGCTATCGGTATCATTCTACAGTCGATAAATCAGCTTCCGAATAACTCTACTTCTGCGAGTATTCTCGAAAATACACAGGTCATTTACAGCCTTAACAATGAAAAAGGTTATGACGAACTGGTTAAAAGACTCAGCCTTTCAAGCCACGATTTAAACCAATTAAAATCCATCAAAAACAACCTTTCTGGACCACGCAAGTACACCGAAATGTTTATCAAAATTGGTAGGGAAAGTAACATTTTTCGGCTTGAAGTTCCGAAGGAAGTATATGCCGCTTATCTGACCGATGGACAGGAAAACGAGGAAATTATGAAGCTCTACAACGAGCATCAGGATATGCAAAAAGCAATTATTCAATTCACATCTAAAACCTAATATTATGAAGACAAAAATCAAAATTTTAGTAATGACGGTAGCCCTGACCTTATTTATTTCAGGCAATGCCAATGCACAGGGAATGCCCACTTATGACAATACCAATTTTATCAGTTTGGTAAAACAACTCATAGAATCAGGTAAACAGACAGCTCAAATGATAAAGTCTGTGAAGTTCTTAAAAGATGCAAAAGAGGCGATAGAAAAAGTGTCAAGTGTTGTTCAACAATTAAGAGCAGTCGAGGAAATAGGACAGAACAATCAACACTTGATTAATGTAATGCAAAATGATTTACAGGATATTTTAAACTCGCCTTATATAAAACCAGATGAAGTTTCCAAAGTTATGGAATCATTTGATGCCATAGTTCAAAACTCATTGGACACGGTGGATTTTATCGATGAAGTTCTATCCAGCGATTACCTAAAAATGAGCGATGCCGAACGTGCTGAAATTCTAAAAGCAAAAGAGCTGGAATCAAAACAAATGGTTTCCACCATCACAACAAAAACAAAACGCTATCGTGATATTATTTCCTTTAGAAAAATGCAGGATAAAGTCAATAACCGAGAAACCAATTATTAAAAATGACGGCGACCATCATTTTAGGGATAGGTTTGGATTACATCGATACGGTGTTCCAGACCATACAGAGCAGCAACTTTTCGCAATACACTATTGCCGGAATGAAAACGCTCGCTGTCCTGTTTTTTCTGGTTAACATCCTGAAAAAATACAATGAAGGTGTTGCGGATAAAGACGGCTATACTTGGGGATTGAGTCCAGGGGACTTGATGAAGAATTTTGCCATTGTCATATTAGTAATTTTCTCAACGCAGGTGTTAGGGTTCTTTGATGGGATATTGGTAGCCATCGAGGGGCAGTATAGGGGCACAGCACCTGCGTTATTACCATTGCAAATGCAGGACATTCCGTTAGAGGAAGATGTAAGTCTCTTTGATGCCGCAAGTTCCGCAATGACGCTTTTATATGAAGCCTTAGTAACACCGTTATACGGTTTTAAAATATTGGCATTCATCCTAAGTACGATACTCTGGATATTGGATCTGTTCATTTATCCGCTATTCCTTGCAGAACGTTTCTTCCTTTTGGGAATAATGCAAGCCTTTTTTCCTCTGGTAATTAGCCTTGCCGTTTTTGAAAAGTTTCGTTCGCTCGCTTATACCTTTTTCAAATTGTATGCTGCTGTATATATGTTAGTGCCGGCATTCTTTTTAGTCAATGTATTTGTTAACGCTATTTATACGGAAATCAACACCAATTTCTGGGTCAACTTATTTGGTAGTGATACAGGTCAAGGCTTTTTTGCGCCTGTGGTTCAAATAGGTTCAGTCGCATTTATTGTTTTCCTGAAATTCAAATTGTATAAACGTGCCACGTCCTTTACACTCAGATTATTTACCGCCTAAATCAGATTAAATATGAAAACACCATACAAGAATATTTACAACGTCCTAAAACTGAATCGGTTTATCGTTTTGGCGGTTGTTGTCTGTGCATTGCTGTCCAGCACATTTTCGGTTTGGATGGTTTTCAACACCAATCAAAAAGCGCTCAATAGTGCCTTTGCTATCAATACCGATGGAAGCATCATTCCGCTGAAGCTCGTGACCCAAAAGGAAAATTTTCGGGTTGAAGCTCTCGCTCATTTGGATTTGTTCCACAACTATTTCTATAACATCGATGCCAGTAATTATGTACGCAATTTGGAAAAAGCATTGTGGTTGGGTAACAGTTCCGTGGACAATCTCTACCGCCAGAAAAAAGCTGATGGCGTTTACAATAGATTGCTTCAGTATTCCTTGGTTCAAAAAGTACTGAGCATCGATTCAAGGATAAATGAAAATAATGGCTCGTACAGTTTTACCACGACGACCATTTTTGAAATCAATAGAGGTTCAATCATAGACACTTACGAGTTGGTTTCGACCGGAAACCTGATTATGGTTGACCGAAACTTTCCCAACAATCCGCACGGATTGCTGATTACCAACTATTTCGAAAACACTTTAAAAAAAATATCAGATGAAAGTTGAAAAGAATAAAATAGTATTTGCAGCGGTTTTGTCCGTGATTTTCATATTCCTGATTTCCTATTCTGTAATGGTAATGGGCGATGATGAAAGTGAAACAGAAAATCTTAAACAGACCTTAGTGCCAGATTTAGAAGAAGACCAAAAAGAGTACGATTCCAAATTGGATGCGATTAACGACTTAAAAAAAGTACGTGAAAACAATGCGCCGAGCATCTATGATGAAAAACTGATTGATTCCTTGGGATTTTACGACCCGGATCTACCGGAACGCGAAAAAGAGCGTATCGTAGATAGTATCTATGAAGCTGGCAAGATTCAGTATTCGGCGAAACGATACCAAAACTTGGGACAGTGGAAGACAGCTCGAAAAGTGGTATCAAGAATTGATTCTGCTGAAGTAAAAAGAGAACAAAAAATTCAAGCCAAAGAATTGGGATTGGAACATCAATTGTTCTTCGCTGCTGCGCCCAAACCAAACGATGTCTCAATCATAGGTAATACAGATGAAACTATATACGTGGTAGTAGATGGCGACCAAGTCGTAAAAGCGAATACCAGATTGCGGATGCGCCTGACCAAAACTGCTACAATCAATGGTAAAGAAATGCTTAAGAACACACCCATTTTCGGTTTCATCAGCTTTCAGCCCAATCGGGCGCTAATCGAAATTGAAAACATAAAGCACCATCCTACAAAACTCAAAGCTTTTGATTTATCTGATGGTAGTGAAGGTATCTATGTACAGAACAATTTTAGGGCAGAAGCCACCACCGAAGTTCTGGACGATATTATTGGCGACATCAACATACCTACCGTTCCGCAAGTAGGTGGCGTTACAAAAGTACTAAGACGAAGTAACCGCAACGTAAAGGTTACTGTCCTGAACAATTACAGATTAATCTTAAAACCGAAATTATGAGCCCATAATGGGCATTTAAAACGCACTCTTATGAAAAAGTATATCATTATTTCCGCACTTATTATTGTTTCCGCTTTCGCGAAAGCACAACAGCAACCAATACCGCTTGATACAATCTATGCCAACGACACCAAAAACGTTGCGCTATTCTTTCCAGAACCTATACGGCAAGGTATAACCGGTTCAGATAATTTTGTATTTACTTACAATCGTGAAAAAGAACAGTATTTTGGACTTCTTCAAGCAAAGCCTGGGAAGGAAAGTAATTTGCTGGTAGTCAACAGAAATGGTTCAATTTTTTCGTATATTGTAAGGTATAAAAAACAGCTATCTAAGCTCAATTATTTCATTCCGCTAAGCAATAGTATAGGGAATGAGAAACCGATTAAAGTCGATTCGATTCTTGCTGAATCCTCTGAAGAACGTGTAGATAATAGAAAGTATTACTACCAAAAATTCTGCTCGTATCTTCTTAACAGAAACCAGCGTATAGGTCGAATCAAAAAGCGAAATGAAGGTATCGTTTTGAGTGTTGAGAATATTGTTTTTGATAAGAAAGAACTCTATTTCGTTATCCAGATTGAGAATAATTCTTCGTTGGATTACGATTTGAATTTCTTGAACCTTTCGATTGAAACAAGACAAAAAGGGAAAAGAAAATCGTTACAACGCCTGTATCAAGAACCGATTTACAAACACAATCTGCCTTCAAAAATTGCAAAAAGTGAGACGGTTCGCTTCGTTTATGTATTGCCCAAATTTTCATTATCCGATGACCGTAGGGCAATTTTAGAATTGAATGAAAAGGATGGCGAACGCAATATTGAACTGAAAATATCACATAGATATATCAATAACCCAAATTAAGAATCTTATGAAAAAAATTGTTGTTTTCTCGCTCGTAGTACTGTTCCTTTCTTGTGCTAATTCCGAAACTAAAATTTCGGGACCAAGTGCTACAGCCCAAATTGTTATTGAAAGCTTTTATGAAAAGGATGAGGAAGCTTTAAAAGCTAACTCAACACCACAAGCGTATTCTAACTATATGAATACTATAAATATGTTTAATGCGACGGTAAAGGATGATTCAAACTTTACTGTTTTGCAGGATACGATTATGGGTAACGTGGCTTGGGTAAAATATACCACAGCCTATGATAAGACACCAGGCCTTTTTAAACTGGTCAAGCAAAATGGCAAATGGTTGGCGGATGCGAGAGGCTCAAAGGATAAATCGCCTTTTTAAAGCTTCTGTCTCATTGCTAAGATTATTCCTTCCAGTTTTAAAGTCTATCGAGATACAAGTAACTTTCAACAAACTTTCTGTGTTCTTTACTTGTCATTATTTCGACCAATTCCAAGGCTGGGATGTAGCTTGCTAAATTTCCGTTTGAAGAAAGAAACTTTCCGTCTTTAACATACGTTACTAAACTATCGTTCTGAACTTTCAAGTTCGGATAGTCCTTTTGCAACTGTTCGCCACCACCAATCCACGTTACTATTTTATAGCCATCTGCAATCCCAGATTTTCCAATTAATTGTGCACCAGCGCAATTGCTCACGGTATAGTCTGTTTCCTTATTTTTTTCTTTAATAAAATTTACTATTCTATCATTGTGAACCTGGGCATACATATCGTAAGCACTTGGAACGAATAGGGCTGTTAGCTTTGGGCAATTATCGAATGTGTAATCAGGGACAAATCGCATTCCTTCTTCTGTGGTAATTGGATTTTCGGTTTCTGCTATGGTAACGACATTAAAAAGTTGCTTTCCATCTTCCGTAGGTTTTGTAAAAACATCAGATGTTGCGATGACTTCACTTTGTAAAACACCATTATACATTAAAAGCCCGATTGTAGGTAATTCAGATTTAAAGGGTTTCAGGTGTTTGGTAAGCGTGTCTGATTTCTTTTCGGTAGTAGTGAATTCTGGATTTTCTACTTTTGATTTTGATTTTTCGGTATTGCAACTCATCATTAATGCAGCGGCAATAAATACTATAATTCTAAAATAATTCATATAATCTTATTTTGATAATTTAACTTCCCAATAACCACGAGTACCACCGACACGCTCTATAAAGCCAGCGTCCTTCAAATTGTTTAGATGTTTCTGAATGGCAGATTCGTTTATATGTAGTATTTCTGCTATTCCTGAACGGCTTATTCGGTTATCTGAAGCAATTAATTTTAAAACTTCCTTTTGTCTATGTGTCAACTCTTTGATATCGTCAATTTCAGCATCTTTTTGACCACCTTTTAGACCACCCATTACACCACCTATTTGACCACCATCTTCAACAGCAGTTTCTTTAGCTGTAAAAGTCATTCTAAGGAAATTATCTGAAAATTTAAAACTCTCTTTGCCATAGTGTTCCAAAATACGAGGGATGCCAGATCCTAATTGCTCTACCAGTTCCAAATCCTTGAAAATCCGCATCAATTCCTTGTTGCGCGGAACTGAAAAGCCCTCGAAAAATTCCTGCTCGCTTAGTCCTTCTGGTAAACTACCTGCCGAAGTGATTTCAATTCTATCTGTAAAGATTTCAAACTTTGGTGTTATTTCGTTGGTATAGTCATTATGCACGAAGGCATTAATGATGGCCTCGCGTAAGGCGATAGGATTCCAAAGGTTGGCTTGTTGTCTTTCCTTAGCCGTTATTTTAGTGTTGGTTCGGTTCTCGACAGCAATTTTATCAATCACTTGTTTTGTGGCCTTGACCAAACATTCGTGACCATATTCGTTGCTCTCTATCAAGTCTGTCCGGGTTTTGCCCGAATACTTGGCCACTTTAATAGAAGTGTTATTCTTATCTGCCAAAAGATAGCCGGCATAATTGAATGCGCCTTCTTCGGTTAGTAGTTCCAAGTTCTTCGCAAAAGCTTTACCAAGGGTGTGTCCTGATTCTTCGTAGTAGATTTTCAACTGACTAAAGCTTAAATCCTGCCGACTCGCTTTAATTTTGCTGATGGAATTTCGGGTGCGCTTGGCAAAAAGCTCGTCTATCATTTTTTGTGCCATCGGTTCAGCTGCTGAACCCAAGCGAATGAAACAACCCTTTTCGCTCATCCCATACTTTTTGAGATAATAGGGTTTTTCGGGACCACTCGCCACAATGATTTTTAGGATGTTTTTGCCCTCTCGTTCCTCGCTCACAATATCAAACAAACCCAAAGCTGAAGGACGGATATTGTTCTTTAACCTGTCCTTAATTTTTAACTGGTCGCCATCTGCATCAGGCAAACCGTAAATGTTCCCTTCCTTATCAATACCGATATAGATAATGCCACCTTCACGATAGTTCAAAAAAGCAATGACCTCTTTTTCAAGTCCATCAGACAGTTCTCGTTTGTATTCTATGCGGTTTGTTTCGGTCATTATTTAAATAAATAGGCAATAAAGATACTGATATTAATTTGTGGAGATTGATCTTGCTACCTTTGATAAGACACCTAATATTTTTAAATTGGTTAAGCTGAATGGAAGGTTGTTGAGAGGCGGTCTAAAAAGGAAGTGTTTTTAATGAAGACAAAGATTTAAACAATCAAAATTATTAAATCAAAATTCATACTCATCCGAAAGTTTTTGAATTTAAGCAAATTTTCCGTGTGAAGGCCTTTGGATAGGCTTGCAACTTATCTGTTCCATGAAAATAAGTCTGGTTTTTCCCCGACATGAAGTTGGGTTTGTCCCCTTATCCTTTTTGCCCCTTCCCCCACCATATTGCAGGCGTAATCCAGGGTCAGGTAAAAACACAGGCAGATCCTGATTTTTTCCACAAAATTCGAAAATGCCTGTGCTTTTTTGGCTATTGTTCTCTTAATAATTTGGAGCAGCAAATACGTTATTAGTGCGATATATATTTGTGATTTTACTGCATTCTCACTGGTCCCAAGGAACGTCTTTATCTGGAGGTTTTGTTTTATCGCCTTAAAAAACAACTCGATATCCCATCTTTTTTTATAAAGGTCTGCAATGGTCCTGGCACTCCAATCCAAGTTGTTGGTGATTATTTCTATTACCTTGTTCTCGTCCTGCTTATAAACGTGCACCAATCGGAGATAGTGTTGTGCAATACCCGTTTTCAACGCTTTATCGCTTGACAAAGTGATGATCTCATCTTTTAGAATATCCTGATCACTGTCTTCGGGGAGTTCCAATTCTTCCACGGTTTCATAAACTGTATTGGTCTTGATGCGGGTAACAAAAACATTTTCCGCCACGATCCTTTGTAGTATCAACGAAAAATCAAAATATGCCCTGTCCTCTACAATGACCGTTCCCTTGCGGAAGACGGATTGGGCCAGTCCTTTGCTGTCGTGGACTTTTGCCTGTGTTATATTGACCATATCGGGGATCATCAAGGCATCGTCCCAGCAGGTGTGTATTTTTATACCTCCTTTGGCTGTCCGAAACTTTGCCCAATCGAACATGGACAAACACAGGCTGATAGTGGTGCTGTCGATCAGTTTTATGTCCCGGTCGTTGATTTCATTGATAATATTGGCTTGACCGTACTTTGTCAATAGCCGCCCATAGTGGGCCAATAACCTGTAATAGAGGGTCTCGAAGACTTTGTAACTGCGTTTTTTGTTCCCGTCGCTCATCGTGGAACGGGCAGGGCTTTGGGCTAGCCCCAAATCTGCAATAAAGGTCTCGCTCACACCAATTCCAGTGGAAATATCGCTAAGGGTATAGCATTTGTTCAGCTGTCCGAAAGTTTGGGCAACGAATTGATCGTAGGTCTTGTACCTGCTGCACCCCTTGTCTCCATTGTGCTCATCGGCACAACGCATGAGCATCCAGCGGGGACATAGATCGATTATTTGTCGAAGAAGGGGTTTGTTCGTATTTTTGGTGCGCCTGAAGAGTCCCATAAAAATTATTTTTTGTGTGCAAAACAAAAATAAGGGATCCTCAGGCTCTTTTAAATTTCAACTTTCGGATAGTTGTGATCAAAATTCAACAATTTTCTTATGATGAAAATATTGGTATTATAGTTGAAGTGTAATTAAGCAATTATATATTTCCTGTCTTCCGCACTTTTTAAAAATCAGCTTGGGATGCATTGATTTTACTGGAATGAATTTTGAAAATGGGTGTTGCAAGCCTATTTTTGAGGATGTTTTTAAGAAAATTAAAGAATCGTTCTGGTAGTATATCGGTACAAATTATTTCCAAAGAAAGAGGGAAATACAAGGTTGTTAAGTCTATTGGCAGCAGTAGCAATGAGCAGGAGATCCAAAAACTTGTTTTTCTGGGAAAGCAGGAAATAGAAAGACTGGAGGCTCAGGGAAAATTGTTTGTTTCAGAAAATGACATTGTTGTTGAGCAGTTATTTGAAGCTTTGGGCAATGCCAGTATTAAAACCGCGGGCCCGGAAATTATTTTTGGAAAAATATATGACGGCATCGGTTTTAATGAGATCAATGAAGATCTGTTTCGCCATTTGGTGATTGCCAGATTGGCCTTTCCTTTGAGCAAATTAAAGACTATTGAATACCTGTACCGGTTTCAAGGTGTAAGGCTGGATATAGATGCTGTATATCGTTTCCTGGACAAGCTCAATGACCGTTTAAAAACACAGGTTGAGCAGATTTCTTTTGCACATACTTTAAAAGTTCTTGGAGGTAAGATCAGTATTGTCTTCTATGATATGACCACACTTTATTTTGAGGCCAGCGATGAGGATGATCTTAGAAAAGCAGGCTTCAGTAAGGATGGGAAGCATCAGAACCCCCAGATCTTTCTTGGTTTGTTGGTGGGGCTTGGAGGCTATGCTATTAGCTATGATATTTTCGAAGGCAATATTTATGAAGGGCATACTTTGATTCCATTCATAGAAAAAACAACAGCAAAATTTAATTTGGAAAAACCTGTGATTGTTGCCGATGCTGGCTTATTGTCAAATTCCAACATCTTGGCCCTTGAAGAAAAAGGTTACCAATATATCATTGGGGCAAGGTTAAAAAACGAACCAGAAAAAATAAAGAAACAGATACTGGCAAAAAAGCTTATCGATGGCCAGATGATCAAAATACCAAAGGCTGAAAAAACCCGTCTGATTGTTACCTATGCCAACAATCGAGCGGCAAAAGATGAGCACAACCGAAAAAGAGGATTGCAGCGCCTGGAAAAGCGGATAAAGTCTGGAAAGCTCACCAAATCCAACATCAACAATAAGGGTTACAATAAATATTTAAAAATGCAGGGGGATGTGACCATTGAAATTGATTATGAAAAATTCTGGAAAGACAACGCCTGGGATGGATTGAAAGGCTATGTAACCAATACAGAACTATCAGATAAACTCGTAGTCGAAAATTACAAAAATTTATGGCATATTGAAAAGGCCTTCAGAATGTCAAAGACCGATTTACGAATACGGCCCATTTACCACAGATTACGTCACCGGATCGAAGCCCATATCTGCATCTCATTTACGGCTTACAGTATCTATAAGGAATTGGAAAGGTTGCTGCACACAGAAAACTCTACTATATCACTAAGAAAAGCAGCAGAACTCACACATAATATATATCAAATAACTTATACCCTTCCTGATTCTAAACACACTAAATCAAAGCTCCTGAAAATGGATGATCAGCAGGCAGAATTATATCAAATCATCGAGAAAAATTTCTAGGGTGTTGCAACGCTGAAGACAGGTGGAACGGGCAGGGCTTTGGGCTAGCCCCAAATCTGCAATAAAGGTCTCGCTCACACCAATTCCAGTGGAAATATCGCTAAGGGTATAGCATTTGTTCAGCTGTCCGAAAGTTTGGGCAACGAATTGATCGTAGGTCTTGTACCTGCTGCACCCCTTGTCTCCATTGTGCTCATCGGCACAACGCATGAGCATCCAGCGGGGACATAGATCGATTATTTGTCGAAGAAGGGGTTTGTTCGTATTTTTGGTGCGCCTGAAGAGTCCCATAAAAATTATTTTTTGTGTGCAAAACAAAAATAAGGGATCCTCAGGCTCTTTTAAATTTCAACTTTCGGATAGTTGTGATCAAAATTCAACAATTTTCTTATGATGAAAATATTGGTATTATAGTTGAAGTGTAATTAAGCAATTATATATTTTGTAAAATTACTTGAGTTTTGCTTTTATTCACTTCTCCTTTAGGGAAAATAAATACAAAAATATTAAAGGAGTTAAAGAAATATTGATAACTACAATCTAAATACTCGTCATTGATTGTTTCTAAAGAAATTTCCCCTTTTTTGTACTTTTGTCCAAATTTGAAATGACGAGCAAAATCCCACTTATATCCATACTCCTCTGGTAATTTAAGCTCCCCAATATCTCTGACAAATGATTGAGAGTGAAACAAATTTCGCTTGGAACAGATTGACCCATTACCCGCGTTTTTTTTAATTGGATTCAAAACAAGCAGAGCACATCTATTTTTCGACTTTAAAACATAATTTCGTAAAGAAGAGTGAACTGAAGAACCAAATTTTTTGGCCAAAGCCATAGCTGAATCAATTGACAGATTTAATTTATGCATTTCAGTCATAAATCTATCTTGCTGAAAAAGGGTAATTGAAGCAAAGTAATTGGCTTCAGCTTCGAATTGATCTTCAAAACTGGCTTTGAGGGTTTCATTGTCATCCAGAGCTAACATTATCTCATTTTGCCAAGGCAACAGGCCGTGACCAACTTCGTGAAGTTTAACGAAATTTTGTCTTCCCGTGGTTTGGCTCAAATCAACATAAATAACCTTTTCAGGTCTAAAAAATAGGCCTTTAATTTTCGATAAACCAGACTGTAAAATTTTGAAGCGATCCGCTGACTTATCTTTTAGTTTCTCGATAAAACTATAATCAACATTTCGGAGGTCTATCCCATTATCTATTGTCAATTCGGTATGTCCTAAAATATTATTGATAGGAGTTGGAAAAACATCAAAGCTTTTACTTTGTTTAAGAACTTCGTAAGATATTTTTTCGATGTCCTTCTTAGTCGTATCGTCAATCATACTCGCTTGTGAGTTTTGACGAATTCTAAATATCTTAAAACTTCTTCCTTTTCATCAAAAGTCATATCTTCAGAAGAAAAAGCTACTTTTTGGACAAAACTGTCATTGGCGGAATCTTTTTCTTCATTTTTCTTGTCAATTATTCCAGCACTACTTAGAAATGTTTTAAGAGGCACTCTATAAAGCGCGGACAATTTGTAAAGGATATTAGCTGAAGGATTTTTAATTTTTTCATTTTCCAATTGGCTGAGATAGGCATTGGAAATACCAGAATTATCCTCCACTTGTCTTAGGGTAAGACCAACATTTTTACGGGCTTCTTTTAAAGTAGCTCCAAGTGAATTCATCTTGAATTTTTTGTAAATATACAAAATATTGCTTGATAAAAATAGCGATAATCTAAACTGTTCTAATTTTATTTATAATTTTGCTTGATATAATTAGATTTATTCTTATGTTTGCATCGTAATACTTAATCTTATTAAAATGGCAAAAAATAAACCTGTTGGGGACAACGCTAGAAAAGGAGCTGTGAAACAACGTTCACAAACGCTTAACCCGAAAACAAACCTCTTCGTAAAAAGGAATACGGAAACGGGTAAATTTATGGATGTGAAAACAACCGGAGGAAAATTTAAAGGAGTTAGAAAAGAGAAATAATTAGAAATGAAAAAAGAAAAAATTCAAATCAAAGTATTGATTGAGGGCGATAAGGCATTTAATGACGATTACAACCAAAATCAAAAAATTAAAGTTCTAATAAATAAAAGCTTGGCAAATCTGAAAATTGATTCAGATGGAAGAGAGCTAAAGAGAGAGGATGGCACCCCAATTTTGGATTGGGATAAAACTATTGAAGAAATTAATATTTCTGCAGGAGAATGTCTAAGATTTTTCAAAAAGGCTCCTAAACCAGACAGAGATAAGGGATTTGCATAATATGGATGTTTTTTATTGGAATACGCATCCGGCTTATAAGAATTTATATGAGGCTGAACTTGGTTTACTAAAAAGGGGCTTGGGCGGTAAATTTAAATTATTAGAACTTCTTGAACCCCCCAAATCTGAATTGAATAAAGTCAGTGTATTAGGATTACTCAAATTTGGCAATAGTTCTGAACAGCACGTTTTAGTTGTCTTCCCCACTAAATATCCGTATGCTCCTCCAAAAGTAAAGGCTGTATCATTAGCTTACACTCCTGATGGCACAACCGTATCTCAAATAATTCCCAAATTATTTGGAAAAGGAAATCAATATAATGATGGCGCTTTATGCCTTTTTCAACAGGGCTTTTGGAATAGTAATGAACATAATGTGGGATGGTTATTAAGAAGAGCTCAAAAATGGCTGATATCAGTCAATTCTCCTCAAGGCTTCAAGCCAGAAGAGATTGTTGAAGAGAACCCTTCCCCACTTCAAAACATTGGCCAAGTAATTATTCCGAAGGAAATCCATATACCAAAAAATCTCAAAACTGGAGAATTTACATTAACACAATTCAAGCCTAACTATTATATTCTGGAACAAAATGTACTTAGTGAGCCTCCATTTTATTTTCAATTAAACAAAGAAGTCTTTAGGTGGTATGGTTTTGAAAAACATCTAAGTTTCAAAAAGCTCTTTCCTGCTATTACTGCTCAAGCTTTCATCGATATTTTTAAACAATATTTTGGCGAGAACCTTATTGAAAAAAGCCAAACCAGGAATGTTGCATTTTATTTACCCGGGGATGTCAATCCTTGGCACTTCTTTAAATTGGTAATAACTGTAAATGGCCCTTCGGTCAACATTCAACCCAATTATTATATCGGAAGAAATGTCGCAAGTGAACTTTACCTGAGAACAAAAGATTTATTTGACGATAAAATACTTTCAAAAAAGCGCATCACTATTATTGGTCTTGGCGCAATTGGAAGTGAGGTGGCATTATCCTTAGCCAAAAATGGCATAGGACATTTCAATCTTTTTGATAGCGATATCTTTGAAATTGGTAATTCAGTCAGACACGCAGCTGATTTGTTTTACATCGGGGAGGACAAAGTCAGCGTTATGAAACGTTTGATACGAAGATCTAATCCTAATATTACAGTGAACAGTTACAAAACCGATATTCTAGATGATTCTGGACTGCTTGAGGAATCTCTTTCAAAAAGCGATTTGTGTATAGTACTTACTGCTGAAGAGTCAGTAGATTATTTAATCAACGATAGATACATAACTAATTTTGGTGTTCCCTTCGTTTTCGCTCGTGTATCGGAAGGTGCTCTCTCCGGGTCTATTCAAGTAGTAAGTAACGATTCCGCTTGTTTGAGATGCCTTAGCTTAAGAGATAAAGATTTTTTGCCAACATCTTCTAAGAAAATAAGTTTTCAAGAACTGATGCCAGAGTATGGTAGTTGTTCGAATCCTGCCGTACCAGGCTCCGAAATAGATACGAAAGAAATTTCATTACAGGTCGCTAGGATTTCTTTACAACTCTTATTAAAAGACAAAAACAAAACGTATCCTGAATTAAAACATCGACAATTTTACTGGCACGGGCCTTTTGGTTCCGATAGCAACGAGCCTTTTACTTGGGAACGCAGAAATTATAAAAAGCATCCAAAATGTTCCGTATGCAATTAGTAGATGTTTTATATCACAAATCAGTTCTGGAAGTATTTTCAAGTGAAATTGAAAAGTTCGGACTTATTGAAACTGGCGGAGTCTTATTAGGCTATAATCAAAACAATCAATTAATAATTACTAGAGCGACAGATGGTGGGCCAAAAGCAATTCACGAAGATTTTTATTTCCAAGCGGATTCACACTACATAGATATGATTATCGATATGGAATATGCCAATTCTGATGGGAAAATTGGATATGTTGGTGAATGGCATTCTCACCCTCAGATTTATCCCACACCTAGTGAAGTCGATTTAAATTCACTGTTAGAGATAACTGAATCTTCAAAAACAACAAATATTCTTTTAATCATTGGTGCGGTTGACTTTGACAATACTAAATTTATAGACCAAACTATATCTATAATTAAAAAATTCAATGAAAACAAATTTTATTCTCTTAACCAAATTATTTTCTAATAAAGGCTATTTTTTTCAGTTAATCTTTAAAGAATATCGACCGTGCCTCCTCATAAATCCTCTCAAAATTAGCCTCCAAATCAACCTTTGAAAATTCTTTGGTATTTTTTGGAAGTTCTCTCTGTATCTTTTCCAATTTGAATTGCACCTTCTTATCCTTCCCATCTGCATAGGTAATAAATTCGCCTTGCTGTAACCGAAAAAATACGTCTGCCCTAATCTTGGGAATCTCTTTTTCTCCGGTAGTGATACGGGTATCAAAATCAAGATTATGACCACGACTGATACTTTTAGTCGGGTCTTTGATAATCTCAAAAAATCGCTCATAATATTTAGCAGTATCAGGATCGTTGACTTTTCCGAAGAATTGATAGGAAAGATTGCTCAAAATCGCTTTACTTGCCTTATCGCCATACATCATATCGTTTTGAATTTTGTCCTGCATCACATAAATCGTAGAAATATTATAGCTTCTAAGTGTTGCAGGAATACGATGCATATTCAATAAACGAATGGTTGGTGCTTCTTCCATTAACAGAAATGAAGGCTCGCTATTGCGGACGCTCATTTGCTTGGTAATGGTGTGAATAATTGTGGCAATTACGGGCGAGTAAGACGTTTCAAATTTGGGATTATTCACTATCGAAATCACGCAAGGATTTTCAGTACTATTAATATTTAACGGTACTTCGTCTGCGGACAACGCCATAAAAATTCGTTGGGTGCTAATTCGTTTCAGCGCATTGGCCAGGGTGCTTTTTACCCCTGCGGTCTGTCTTTCGGAATCCTTACCACTAATAAATGCATCAGCCATTGCTCTCGATGTTGTATTTGTTTCCAGAAATTGGATAAGGCTATCGGTATCCAAGAATTGATAAATAGCAATTAAGTGTGGTAGTGTACAGAATTGTGGATAGGTGGTCTTTAACTTCCAAATCAATCCACCAATCAAACCTTCCGCAGCATCGTTGAAAAATTTGGTTGTTCC
The DNA here is from genome assembly GCF_007827275.1 of Gillisia sp. Hel_I_86. Classification (NCBI taxonomy): domain Bacteria; kingdom Pseudomonadati; phylum Bacteroidota; class Flavobacteriia; order Flavobacteriales; family Flavobacteriaceae; genus Gillisia; species Gillisia sp. Hel_I_86. Next base: position 1,178,021 of record NZ_VISE01000001.1, read on the forward strand.
CGTCGTTCCAGATTCCCTTTGCTCCAATAGGTTTTCAATCAATACCCGTGAAACCTCATTTACGCTTTCCTCGTTCTCTAAATAGCGTGGCGCAATAGGATTTGCCCTATGAATAATTTTATCAAAGGAAATGACCTTAAAAGGGATATCGCCACTTTTAAATAACGGATATGCCATTTCGGTCAGCTCAAAATCCTTATAATCGTGGATGATTCCACAAAAGCCCTGTTCTTGAAAGTGTTTGAGAAATCCGTAAACAACACTTTCGGTCTTTCCACTTCCGGCAGAACCGATGATAGATGCACCTCGCTTGATATTATCAATCTTGAAGTTTCCTTTGGTGGTTACAAAATTTACTTGGTATTTGGCATATGCAGTTTTGGGTTTGTCGGTTTTATGCAGAAAAACGTAAAGTCCTATATTAATCAGCATAAGTGGACAAACCAGATAAAGCAATATTTGGATTAACTCGTTTTCTTTGGAAAAGTAAACAATTGAGAAGCCGAGTATCAGGATATTAAAAATAAAAGCATATCGCGACACCCGAAACATTCCATAAAAAAGAGCGCTGGCAAAGCCAATTATGAGAAACACGGATAAAAAGTTTTCCAGCTGCATAATTCAAATTTAGATTCCGATGGAACTCGATTTAATGGCCACCTCGACACCTCGACGCAACCTGTTAAAAACTTTCATAGCCAATTGCGCCTGTGTAACGGGAATGCTCGGCATCATAGGAATACCAGCTTTACCCATTATTTTGGACGCCAATGCCTTTTCATTGGTGGGCAGCTTCATCAATGATGCAAAATAGATTTTCGGATTCTTGATGAAGTCCTTTCGTGCCTTATAGGTTTCCGCAAAGTTTCTTTTGTACCCAAAAGTTTTGTCAAAGGTTTTCTCCGCATTTGTAAAAAACTTGTCTCGGTCAAAGCCACGCTTTACATTTTTGCCGTGCATCTCAACTTCCGAAGCTTTGTGTTTGCTCCCTGGCGAAAGACTGAACGAATTGGATGCATCCTTGCGACTTACAATGATGTGAATATGACTTTGGTTTCCTGCTTTTGGCATTCCCTGTACAATGCGCTTTCCGTTCTGTTGATGTGGTGCTGCCTTTTCCAATTTTGAAATTTCCTTGTTCATTTTATTGATATTGCCTTCCGCTCGTCCATCTTGTACATTTCGGATTTCAGTTTTTAGCTGAAGTATTTTTGTGGCATAAGGTTGGTTTTCTTTAATCTGAAAATCTGTACCCTTAAAGATTCTTTGATGTTCAATTTTCGCATAGTATTTTATGTCATCGATTGTTATAGGTCGTCCATTGATTTCCCGATTAAAGGACTGAACGTAATCCTTCATCAGTTCACGAGTGTACTTTTTTAAATCTTCGCTACTTTTCTGTAATCTGTTCAATTCGTACTTCGATGGACTGACCGTTATAGAGTAAAATTTAGGTTCCGTCTTTTTGAGTTTTGCTCCATTTCCATCAATACCTTTTACCACTTCTTCAGCGGAAATCCCTTCGTCATATTGATTGAAAAAATGTTCCATATCCCGTTGTTCCAGACCTTCATTTTCTTTCTCTAAATAGCCTACAAAATCCGCTGAACTTTGTGAGTAGGTGCCTCCTAATTTTTGGGGTGTGATTGTGATATACATAGCTCAAAAATTAAAGTTCGTTGTTATGGTTTTTCTTTTCCTGAAATCTTACTTTCGACTTTTCTTCCATTGTTTTCTTTTCCAAAATCAAAGGTTTCTTTTTGGGTTCTTCCGTCTGAAAAAGCGATTCTATCATTGCGACCGTAGGTTTGGTCTGGGTCTTTTCCATATCCCTCATTATGGCAATGACCGCATTAATACGTTTCTTGATTGAAGCTTCGATTGTCCTTCCAGTTGGGCCTAATTTTTCCTTTGGCGAGATTTCATTGTAGAAGAAAAACTCGAGCATCGTGGACATTGCCTCTGTGTGCGATTTGAAGTGTGTGCGTGAGAATTCCTGGAAACGTTTGGCAGTTTCCTTTTTGAATCTAATGCCTGTAAATGAGTCCATATTTCGCCGATTTGTCGCAAATCCTTCCCTAAAAGTGGGCGTTTACAGGCTGTTTGTCGCAAATTGCTGAAGGTCAAGAAATTATCTATTTTTTCAAGTAGCTGAATATCAGCATTTTGAAAACGAAAAGGAGTGCTTAACATCGCATCGCGTGTTACCCTCTTGCTACTCCTTTTCGTTCGCCACAGGCGAACAAAAATTTCATACAATCTGGCTAAAAAGCCAATTGCCATTTTAAGGAAATAGAATTTCCGATATGTTATTTTTAGATGGGTAAGGTTATCGGCGAAAGTCGAAAATTGGATAACCCTACGTAAAATTGAATGCTGAATTTCAGCGAAATAAAGATACGGTTTTTTATTGAACTGAATTTAATTAAACAGAAAAACACCTCCAAAATTTAGAGGTGCTTCATCATTAAGTTCAGAAAATCAGATATTGAATATGAAGGTGTAGGAATACAAATTTCGCAATGCTTCTTCCTCTATCATAGTTTCAAAACAGGTATAATTTTCCTTTACGTATTTGCGAATACTGTCGCCAAATTTTCGTTCCACGTCTTTTTTGGAATCTTCCAAAAGGCGGTTTTGAGTCTCTTCGTTTAGGTCTGTAAAATTTAGATATACCATAGCTCTACATTTTAATATTCGCTTGGTAACATCAGCGTATTATTTACAAAAAATAAACGTAGTTCATCGAGCGGAAAATCTGTTGCTCTATAACCGTGTTTTTCTAAAATATTATCATTTCCGTCCGTGTAGATTATTTCGGCTTCGTAGCCTGTAAAATCCTGTTTTTCCTCGGACAATCTTTTGAAGTCTATGGTTACAAACTCGCTTCGGTTCATCAGGCTTTTTGCAATTACGGAAGTGTCCGTAATGAGCCAAAAACATTCGGCAGCTTCCGCCAAATATTTCAGTCCGTTGGTGTATCGGGTTCTCAATAAAGGTATTTGAAAAATAGTTTCTGAACCGTGAAAATGTTTCAAACCGTCCAAAATTTCGTTAACTTGTGCTTTCATTTTGATTTCTATTTATAGGATTAATAATGAAAAAGAGGGCGCAACTTTCGAGAGGAACGCCCTCTTTAATTTTAATGGCTATTTCCCGTTTTTAGTTCCGAGCAAAAGGATTTCTCTTGCTTCGACTTCGGTTACATAGCGTTGGTTTCCGTCGTCTGTGGTATAGGTTCGGGTACGTAGTTTTCCCGTGATACCAATTTCCTTACCCTTGCCTACATATTTTTCAACGATTTCGGCAATCTTGCCCCAAGCTACGACCGTGTGCCAATCTGTTGTTTGGGTTTTCTCGCCTTTATCATTCTTGTAGAATTCATTTGTGGCTATTGAAAAACGGGCTACTTTCTTACCGCTTTCAAGGTTTGTAATGGTTGGCTCTTGTCCAACGTTTCCGATTAACTGTACGTGATTTTTTAAAGTACTCATAATAAAATATTTAAGAATTGATTAAAATGCTATCCGAACCATTCAGATAGTTTGCGTTTCTATTCTTTTGAAGTGATTTACTTATTATATCTTGAGCGTTTTCCTTTTTTGTTTTTTTGGTGCCGCTTCCTTTTTGATGTTTTTGTAAGATTTCATAAGATTCATTTTAGATTTACTTCCCATAGCGCCTTCGCTGTTACCTTTTTTTTGTTGCTGATACATTTTCAATATTTTGAATTGATAAGGACTTATAAAAAGTGAAGTGCAACGCAACGGTTTATGCAGTCCGTTCAACTTCCAAATGTTGGTATTTTGCTGTCAAAAAAAGGGAATAACAGTGATGGTGCGGAGGTGGGTCTAAAGGCTTTTGTGAAGTACCCAAACATAGGAAGCGGCACCAAATGATTAAATGGAATTCCGATTTAGCGGACTCCGTTCACAGTTTCGGATTGGGAATGCAGTGTCCCGCTCCAGCGCAGCGGATCGGGTTAGCGGAATGGAAAGTAGAAATTGTGGATGGTGTCCAAGACTTTTGTAGGGAAGCTCTTTTCCCGGAATGTAGCTTTTCGCGAAATGTAGGGGAATGTGCTGAACGGGTTATGAAAACTGGTTATCCTTATTTAGTAGGATTTAAAGCGGACTGAACTTTAAAGATGGAGATTGGGAATGAAGTGTTCCTGCCGTATTTCAGGCAGGGTTAACGAAATGGAAATCGGAATCTTTGGAGTTTTGTTCAAGACTTTTATAGTGAAGCGCATTTACCGTAATGGAGTTTTTTGCGGAATGCAGGGGAATGGGCTGAGTGGTTTATGAAAACTAAATTTTATGAAAACAAGGATATAAAAATAATGAATTATAGTATTTGCCATCAAAAACCACTAATCTAAACGTGGTCAAAAAAGTAGCAAAATGTTGTACCTATGTTGTACCAAGTCATAAAAAAAGCTGAGATTTTCATCTCAGCTTTTTTAGTACCGAAGGCGGGAATCGAACCCGCAAGCCTTGTGAGCAATGGATTTTGAATCCATCGTGTCTACCAATTCCACCACTTCGGCATTCTTTTTTGCCTTTCTCAAATTTGGATTTTGAATCCAGCGCGTCTACCAATTCCGCCACTCGAGCTAGTGGAGGGCAAAATTATAAAAAAATAATCAACCACAACATAAAATCGTGCATTTTAATCTTTAAAAAGAAGAACTTTTTAAAAGCTGTCAAAAATGGGGGATTTCTCCCATATATTCAAGATTTCGATTCATCTTTATTATTGTGAACTTAGTTCTGCCTCTCCAATAATTATTGCTCTACCCTATTTACTAGCATTTCACACTAGGAGAGATGATAGTTTAATACGGATTGCAGAATTTTTATTTTTAGTAAGCAGCATAGCTGTAGTGGTATTTATCATGTTAAAGGTTACTGGTTAAAATGCACAATATCTCTAGATCACTTTTTCTTTCTTTACCAAGAAATACTCTTTTGGAAAGATTATCTATTCGCAAAATTAGTTTCATACATTCCACTAAGCATAAAATAATTGTTACTTTCAACTTCAGAAACGAGAACCAAGGAACCTTATTTTTTTATTCAAGAGAACCATTGACACTTTAGCGTATCAGGGAAATAAAAAAAGCGCCATCCTTTAGGAACTTATACTTCCCCACAAGTATAAGCTCTTTCTTGAACTGGCGCTTAATTAAAATTTTTATGCTTAAAGCATTGCCAAACTTAATTGATTTTACACTTCTTAATTACCAATTTCCATAAATTTAATAACATTATTAATTTTAATTTACAGTTAGATCAATTTAAAGTAAAACCGAAAATCTATTCGATATAAAGTATAACAACTCAATAAAAATTATGATTTTAGCCAATACCGCTTTTTTGAATTCCCAGGAAAAACAAGCCGTTTTCAAGCTTTGGAATCAGGAATACCCTAAAAGTTTGGGCTATTCTAAACTAGAAGAATTTGATAGTTATCTCCATGGGCTATCAGAATTACATCATGTTCTTGTTAAAGATGGATTCGGCAATATTGTGGCCTGGTATTCAGGCTTCAAAAGGGAAGATGGGATTTGGTTTGCCATGATTTTGAATGCTTCTATACAAGGAAAGGGAATTGGAACTAAGCTGCTAGAAATGGCGAAACAATCTAACCCATTATTGAATGGATGGTTGATAGACCACACAAATTATCTAAAAAATGACGGTTCTATTTATAGATCTCCTTTAAAGTTTTATTTGAGGAATGATTTCTTTGTCTTAAAGCAGGAAAGATTGGAATTACCCACTATTTCTGCTGTGAAAATAAGATGGATGGCCTTAAAACAAGATTAATTTAAAAATTTCGACTGTTTACTTCAGGATTCAACCTATTGAAATCATTTTAGAGGCTGAGTTTTCAAAAATCAGTACTTTCAAGAAAACTTTTATAGCATGCAAACATTAATAGTATCACTCGCATTGTTCTTTTGCACGCTATTTAGCCTAGCCCAAACCAGCTGTACTTGTTGTACAGCAAATCATCAGTAATTTGATTTTTGGGTTGGGGATTGGGATGTCTATGATACATCCGGAAAAAATAGGCGAGAACAAAATCTAAAAATTAGAGGACGATTGCATTGTAAGCAAAAACTGGAAGGGCGCAACCGGTGGTACTGGGAAAAGCTATAACTATTACAATGCAGCAGATTCTATCTGGAACCAGGTTTGGATCGCAAATTCTGGAAATAACTTGATGTTAAAAGGAAAGGCATCTCCAAATAAAATGACTTTAAAAAGTGAGATGGTTCAAAATGAAAAAGGAACCTATTACAATCGGGTAATATGGACAAAAAATGAAGATGGCAGCGTTACTCAACTTTGGGAAATATTGGACACAAAGGATCAGGATCAGCTTATTTCCGTTGCTTTTGAAGGCATCTATAAATTAAAAAAATAAAATGCAGTACAACCTACTTTCTATTTTTTGTTTCCTATTCTTCATTATGAATCTTTCTGCTCAAACACCAGAACCTGTAGATCTGGCGTTTCCAGAATTGCTTTCAGAGTTTCAAAATATTCGGGATTTCAGCATGGCTTCAGATGGAACAGAACTGTTTTTTACAGCACAAAGCCATTTAGGAGAGTTGTCCATCATTGTACAAGCTATAAAGAAAAATAGTTCGTGGGAAACGAAGCTTTTCCTGCCACATTCGGGCAAGTATAAAGATCTGGAACCCTTTTTGTCACCCGATGGTTTAAAATTATATTTTGCCTCTAATCGCCCTTTTAAAAATGAATCAGAAATAAAAACCGACTTTGACATTTGGTATTTAGAACGTAAAAGTCAAGATGATAAATGGTCCGACCCAATTAATATTGGCACTTCAGTTAACACTGAATTCCATGAATTTTATCCTCCCGTTGCAGCTAATGAAAATTTATATTTCACCAGTGATCGGCCAGAGGGAAAAGGAAAGGATGATATTTATAAAAGTGAATGGAATTCCAATTCATATAAAACACCAATTTCTTTAAGTGATTCCATAAATTCCGAAGGCTATGAATTCAATGCGTATATCTCACCAAAGGAGGACTTTTTAATCTTTAGCGGATATGACCGTGAAGATGGTTTAGGAAGTGGGGATCTTTATAAAAGCACTAGACTAAAAGACGGTCAATTGGAAACTATCCCAAAATTTAGGCACTACCATAAATTCAGATAAAATGGATTATTGCCCATTTATAGACTACACAACCAACACTCTTTATTTTACAAGTAAAAGAAGTGGGATCATGGCTAAAGAATTCTTGATATTGGAAGATTTTAAAACAGCATTGAAAATTTCAGAAAATGGACAAAGCAAAATTTATAAAGTGAACTTCAACCCAAATCAGCTCTTGAATTGAACATTTGATCCCTCAATAAGGATTTAACTTCCCGCATCATTCCTCTAATTTTAAACGTATTTATCTCCCCATGGGCATCAGGAGACCTCTCGGGAACATGTCCAAAATTCTAGATAACGCTTCCAAAACAGTTCTTTTCAAGGAATAATTTCATCATCAAAAATGATGAAATCATATTTTTGCCAACTCTATAATAAATTGTATTTTCGGGCTTTAGCACTCCCACAATATGTCTGAATTTTGGTTGTATTTTAGATTGGGCTTGGAGCATGTCCTGGACTGGATGGCCTACGATCATGTATTGTTTTTAATGGTTTTAGTTGCAGCCTATTCGTTTAGTAGCTGGAAACGGGTCTTATGGCTGGTAAGCATTTTTACAATTGGACATACCCTCTCCCTCTTTCTGGCTGTTTATGATGTTGCAAAAGTAGATGCATCTTGGGTAGAATTATTAATCGTATTAACAATTCTTTTTACAGCTTTTTATAATATCATCTCCGCAAAGAAAAGGGAACATCAAAGGAATATCAATATTCTTTATTTTAGCACGGCGTTCTTTGGAATTATACATGGGCTTGGGTTTTCAAGATATTTTAAAATGATCTTTCCAGATGCTTCAAAAAAGTTTTTCCCGCTTATAGAGTTCGCCCTAGGAATTGAAGCGGCCCAAATTATTGTGGTGCTTTCTGTCTTAATAATATCTTTTATACTTCAAAACATGTTTCGTGTTACAAGAAGAGATTGGATTTTAGTAATTTCAGCAATTGTAATTGGCATTATACTACCACTTTTAAAAGATACCATTCAAGCCATTTGGTGAAAATTTTATGCTATAAATTGTTTTAACCCGTGTCTCACAATATTTTAGCAAGCTTTTTGTTTAAAGCTTACTGAACTTTATAGAAGGAAATTATTTAAAAATATGCAGAAAGAAAAGCAGTTAAAATTTGATAAAGCTTATTTAAGAATAGCGAATGAGTGGGGAAAGCTCTCTCATTGCAAACGAAAACAAGTTGGTGCGCTTATTGTGAAAGATAGAATGATAATTTCCGACGGATACAATGGCACCCCTACCGGTTTTGAGAATTATTGTGAAGATGAGGAAGGCTATACAAAATGGTATGTCCTACATGCCGAAGCCAACGCAATTTTAAAGGTCGCTTCTTCTACACAATCTTGCCAAGGTGCCACCCTTTACATCACGATGTCGCCTTGCAAGGAATGTAGTAAATTGATTCATCAAGCTGGTATTACCAGAATTGTATACGAAATTGGATATAAAGACAACACTGGATTGGAATTTTTAGAGAGAGCCGGGATAGAATTGGACCAAGTAACAGATTTAGACAATTGAAGAAAAAACACAAAATATACCTTCCTTTATTATTGGGCTTAGCTTGTGCCGTGGGGATTCTACTAGGTGCCAAGTTAAATTTTGCCCCAGATCAAAAAGGGCTTTTTTCTTCCAATTCCAAGAAAGAGAAGCTCAATAGGCTTATAGATTATATAGACTACGAATATATAGATGAGGTAAATACCGATAGCATTGTAGATGTAACTGTAAATAGGATCTTGGAAAATTTGGATCCACATTCTGTTTATATCCCAAAGAACGAATATGCCGGGGTAACCGAAAATATGAAAGGGGATTTTGTGGGCATTGGAGTGAGTTTTTACAATGTCCAAGACACTATCGTGGTAATTCAGGCCATGACCGGTGGGCCCAGTGAAAAGTTGGGTATACGCGGTGGCGATAGAATTCTTTATGCCAACGACAAACAACTTTTTGACAAGCAAATAAGCAACGACTCTATAATTGCACAACTAAAGGGCACCGAGGACTCCAGGGTTACGCTCACAGTTTTGCGAAAAGGGCTGAACAAGTTGCTGAAGTTTAATGTGAAACGTTCTAAAGTGCCATTAAAAAGCGTGGATGCCGCTTATATGCTGAACTCAAATCTTGGGTATATAAAAGTCAATCGTTTTTCTGAAACAACTTATAAAGAATTTAAAGCAAGTCTTCATGAATTAAAAAACGAGGGTGCCACACAAATTGCCATAGACCTTAGGGATAACCCCGGAGGATACCTTTCCGAAGCTATTAATATAGTTGATGAATTTTTGGAAGATGGACAACTCATTTTATTTACAAAAAATAAGAAAGGAACGATAGAAGAAACTTTTTCCAATAAAAAAGGAGCTTTCGAAAAAAACAAACTTTTCGTGCTCATTAATGAAAACTCGGCTTCGGCAAGCGAAATTGTCGCGGGCGCATTTCAAGATAACGACCGCGGAACCATTGTTGGAAGGCGTTCTTATGGGAAAGGCCTTGTACAAAGGGAAATGGAGTTAGGCGATGGAAGTGCGGTGAGACTCACCATTGCAAGATATTACACCCCAACAGGAAGATCGATACAAAAATCATATGAAATGGGAAATGAAGCCTATTTCAATGATTATATCCTGAGGTATAAAAATGGGGAAATGACCAATGGAGATAGCATTCACGTCACAGATTCTCTACGTTACGAAACTCCTGGAGGAAAAATAGTTTATGGTGGAGGTGGAATAATTCCAGACATCTTCGTCGCCAAGGACACCAATATGGAGCGGGAAAATATTACCTATGCTCTTAGAATGGGACTCTTCAGTAGATTTGTATTTGAAGAATTGGAGAAAAACAGGTCCTATTATAATGGACTTTCATGGAAGGATTTTTACAAAGGCGAAATCGTTACAGATAGCACGGTCGAGAACTTTTTGGCATATATGAAAAGTCAGAATGTACCAATGAAGGTCAATAATTATCAACCTCTAATAAAGAAATATATCAAAGCAGTGATGGCAGAACAACTTTTTGGCACCAATGAATTTCAGCGGATTATTAATGAAAATGACCGAATTGTTGATAAAGTGATAGAATTATCACTTACAAACTAGTATATTCGTAGCCACTTTGGATGCTTACAACGACTATACGGCCATTTTTCTTTTACTCTCTCCTTTGTTCTTTTACATTGTAGCAGTGAGTTTCCGCCTTTTAGACAATAGTGCGCTATTATTCTTACAAAAGGATATCTTGGTAGATTCTTCAAACGTTTCCTTGGGTGACATTAAAGATCAAATAAATTCTTCAGCAGACTATCAATTTAAATTAAAACTCAAAAGGGCTTTATTATACAGAAAGTTGCATCGGGTATTTATCATCTTAATGATTGCTGCGCTTCCTGTTACAGTCGTGACTTACTTCACTTTATTCTAATTTGCACAAAACTAAATTTTTTTGTCATCCAAATGAGAGGCACAAAGATTTTTAGTAGTCAAACCGATCCTAAAGCTCATTGTATTATTAACAAATAACCACTATTATTTAATTTAACTAGGTGACTTGAGAGTTTTGAAAAAAGTGATTTTTTTGGATAAGCGCTTTGGCCACAAAAATGATAAGGAGCACAAAAACAGGCAATTAGTTATAAAAAATCAACCTAATTCTTTTATATTTTTAAATTCCATCAGTTGAAAGTAAAATCTTACGCATAAAATAAAGCTATAAGATTTATCTTACACATTTAGACTTATTTCTTCTCACCAATTTTGCGGTCTATCGCTTTAGAGGTCAATAAAACTGAAAGTAGCACGATTACACAAGCCGCAGCTACAACCCCAATTAAGGCAATGGCACTATCTTTACTTAAAAGATCATCGAAGTTCAAAACAGTTGTATTATAGACTATAACAACAACCGATAGCGCGATTAATAGATAGATAAATATTCTCATTTAAATAAATTTTGAATGTTAGCAGCAAATAATTTTACAGCAATCGCCAATAAAATTACTCCAAATATTTTTCGGATCACATTGATTCCTTGTTTTCCTAGAAAATGCTCGATTTTGTTTGAAGATTTTAGCACTATGTAGACAAAAACAATATTGATTATTATGGCTACAATTATATTAATAGCATCATATTCAGCTCTAAGCGACAGTAAAGTGGTCATGGTTCCGGCCCCGGCAATAAGCGGAAATGCCAATGGAACAATTGCCGAAGTTTCGGGTGTCTCATCTTTATATAATGTAATTCCCAAAATCATTTCCAATGCTAAAAAAAACAAGATAAAAGCACCTGCAACGGCGAAAGAGTTTACATCTATTCCTATAAGTTTTAAAATCTCTGCACCCACAAAAAGGAACAGCACCATTAAAATACCAGCGACTATAGTAGCCTTTTCACTTTGAATATGACCCGCTTTTTTCCTTAGGTCTATAATAATTGGGATACTCCCAATAATATCTATTACTGCAAATAAGATCATAGTGGCACTACCAATTTCCCTGATATCAAACTTCATAACAACATACATTAAAATAGTGGCAAAATTACGTTTAAAATATAGAAAGAAAATAAAATCCCAAGGAAATTTAAGAAAGTCGAATTCTTTAAAAAAGCCCATATAAAGAGATCAAAAATTCAGTTTATATAATATATTTGCGGCTATGTTCCAAATAGGTAAAACCATCATTTCTGAAGATATAATCCAAAAGGATTTTGTGTGCAATCTCTCTGCATGTAAAGGAGCGTGCTGCATCGATGGTGATGCGGGAGCACCTTTGGACAAAGAGGAAACCTTGATTTTAAAAGAGCTCTATCCCAAAGTGAAACCTTTTCTTCGGAAGGAAGGAATTGCTGCAATAGAAGCCCAGGGCACTTCTATCACTACAGAAGACGGAGAATTGGAAACACCCCTGATAGAGGGTGCAGATTGCGCCTATGTGACATTCGACAATAGAGGAACTGCACTGTGCGGAATCGAAGAAGCATATAATCAAGGGGAAATCGATTGGAAAAAGCCCGTTTCTTGTCATTTATATCCGGTTAGGGTTCAAGATTATTCAGAATTTGCTGCTGTGAACTACCATCACTGGCATATTTGTGATGATGCCTGCACCCTTGGAAAAGAACTCCAGGTCCCAGTCTATAAATTTGTAAAACAGGCATTGGTTAGGAAATTTGGTGAAGATTGGTATGAAGAACTCGAAAAGGTTGCTGCAAATCTAAATAAATAATAAAATTTTCAATAATCCGCTAATTATTAGTTAATTATAATTGTAGGTTATATTTGGAAATGTATTGTTGAAAACAGTATACTACCCCGCACTATTTTAGTATTCCCCTTTCCCCCTTTTTTAATTAATCTTAGCTTCTGAATCCTTCATATACCAAAAAGGAACCCGTGCTGTTTTCAATCTTAACAATATTCATAATGAATGCTTCATTGGCACAAAATGCTTCTCAATTGCACTTTCTTACATTTTTATTTTAAAAACTTCCAACATACCTCTGTTAAATATTCTTTCAAAATTTGCAATTGTTAATAGCTCTAAAATTTGCGTGCAACAGTCTGCTGTAAAGGGATGAGGATCTAAAGTAGCTACTTTTTTAATTTTTTACAAAAATTAATAATATACTATATACCAGTATTTTAAATAACAAAATTCACTTTTTTTTAAGAATATAAGAACAGGCTTGTGTTAAAAACTTTGTTGAAAACGTTTGTCCATTTTCCTTTCAAAATCTATTAGATTTTTCAATATTTGTTTAAGCGGGAATTTCACGTTTAAATCACAAAAAAACCACTAATCTATGGCACAACTTGAACCCATTTTACAAGAGAACAAGGATCGTTTTGTAATTTTTCCCATCAAACACCACGATATTTGGGATTGGTATAAAAAAATGGAAGCCAGCTTTTGGACTGCTGAAGAGATCGATCTTCATCAAGACCTTACAGACTGGAACAACAAGTTGAATGCAGATGAGCGGTATTTTATAAAACATATCCTTGCGTTTTTTGCGGCCTCCGATGGGATTGTGAATGAAAACCTTGCCGAGAATTTCGTGAACGAAGTTCAATATGCCGAGGCAAAATTCTTTTACGGGTTCCAGATCATGATGGAAAATATCCATTCTGAAACGTACTCCTTGCTTATAGATACTTATGTGAAGGATGAAAAAGAAAAAGATCAGCTGTTTCACGCTATAGAGACTTTTCCTGCCATCAAGAAAAAAGCAGATTGGGCCTTACAGTGGATAGAATCCGATTCTTTTGCTGAAAGATTGATCGCATTTGCTGCCGTTGAAGGAATCTTCTTTTCTGGAGCATTCTGTTCCATCTTCTGGTTGAAGAAACGTGGATTGATGCCCGGATTGACCTTTTCTAACGAATTGATTTCCCGTGACGAAGGTGTACACTGTGACTTTGCAGTGCATTTGCACCAAAACCACATTGTAAATAAGGTGCCAAAAGAACGTATTCGCGCTATTATTACCGATGCACTTATCATTGAACGTGAGTTCATTACCGAATCTTTACCTGCCAGCCTTATTGGTATGAACGCTAAATTAATGACAGAATATCTGGAATTTGTTGCAGATAGATTGTTGGTGGAATTTGGCTGTGAAAAAGAATACGGCAGTGCAAATCCATTTGACTTTATGGATATGATCAACCTACAAGGGAAAACAAACTTCTTTGAAAAACGGGTAGGGGAATATCAAAAAGCAGGTGTGATGAACAAGGATAAAGACACCGATAAAATAAGTTTTGACGCCGACTTTTAACTAAGCGTCATTATTGGGTACGATCGTGTCCCCCAACACGATTGTATTTAATGTTTTTTACAACCCAAAAATATTCGAAAAACCGAGTTTGAGAACCCCTGATTTCTCGATTTCCACTTTTCGGTTACTATATGAATTTTTGTTTGGATCCTATGAATTTTCATAAGATACAAGCCCACTAAACACCATAAGCCTATGTATGTACAAAAAAGAGACGGCCGTAAGGAGCCCGTTATGTTCGACAAAATTACAGCCAGAATTAGAAAATTATGTTATGGCCTAAACGAAATAGTAGATCCGCTTAAGGTGGCGATGCGTGTAATAGAAGGACTGTACGATGGGGTTACCACTAGCGAACTGGATAATTTGGCGGCAGAAGTTTCTGCCACCATGACGACTTCCCATCCAGATTATGCAAGGCTTGCAGCTAGAATTTCGATTTCTAACCTCCACAAGAACACCAAAAAGACATTTTCTGAAGTGATGACAGACCTTTATGAATATGTAAATCCAAGAACCGGAAAAAAAGCACCGCTTTTAGCAGAGGAGGTTCAAAAAGTGATTCAGGAGAACAAAGAATTGCTGGATTCTACCATTATATATAATCGCGATTTCAATTATGACTACTTCGGATTTAAAACCCTGGAACGCTCGTATTTATTAAAACTGAATGGAAAAATAGCAGAGCGCCCACAACATATGTTGATGCGTGTTTCTATCGGGATCCATATACATGATATTGATGCTGCACTGGAAACTTACGACTTAATGTCCAAGAAGTTCTTTACGCATGCAACTCCAACCTTGTTCAATTCTGGAACCCCAAAACCACAAATGTCATCTTGCTTTCTCCTTACCATGAAAGATGATAGTATAGATGGTATTTACGACACGCTAAAGCAAACCGCCAGGATTTCACAATCGGCCGGCGGAATAGGTTTATCTATCCATAACGTTCGTGCTACCGGATCTTACATTTCCGGGACCAACGGTACTTCGAACGGGATTGTACCAATGCTTCGCGTATTTAACGATACGGCAAGGTATGTAGATCAAGGTGGAGGAAAACGCAAAGGATCTTTTGCAATGTATGTAGAGCCCTGGCATGCAGATATTTTCGATTTCTTGGATCTTAAGAAGAACCACGGAAAAGAAGAAATGCGCGCACGCGATCTTTTTTATGCTATGTGGATCCCAGATCTTTTCATGCAGCGTGTAGAGCAAGATTCCACTTGGACCTTAATGTGCCCTAATGAATGCCCTGGCCTTTTTGATATTCACGGAGATGAGTTTGATGCATTGTACTTAAAATATGAAGCAGAGGGAAAAGGAAGAAAAACCATAAAAGCACGCGAATTATGGGAAAAAATCCTGGAATCCCAGGTAGAGACCGGGACGCCATATATGTTGTATAAAGATGCAGTAAACAGAAAATCCAATCAGAAGAACCTTGGAACTATTCGCTCTTCCAACCTTTGTACAGAGATCATGGAATACACCAGCCCAGATGAGGTGGCTGTATGTAACTTGGCTTCCATTGCGTTGCCAATGTTTGTAAAAGGAAAGGAGTTTGACCATAAAGAACTTTATAGGATCACAAAAAGGGTAATTAAAAATTTGAATAAGGTAATCGATAGAAACTACTACCCGGTTAAAGAAGCAGAAAATTCCAATATGCGCCACCGTCCTGTTGGATTGGGAGTGCAAGGATTGGCAGATGCTTTTATAAAACTGAGAATGCCATTTACCAGTGACGAGGCAAAAACCTTGAATCAGGAAATTTTTGAAACCTTGTATTTCGCTTCTGTAACCGCTTCTATGGAATTGGCCAAAGAAGAAGGTCCCTATTCCACCTTTAAAGGTTCTCCAATAAGTCAAGGGGAATTTCAATATAATATGTGGGGAATTAAAGATGAAGATTTAAGCGGACGTTGGGATTGGGCAAAATTGCGCAAACAAGTGATGAAAAACGGAGTTAGAAACTCGTTGTTAATGGCACCTATGCCAACAGCTTCGACATCCCAAATCCTTGGAAACAATGAAGCTTTCGAACCTTACACTTCCAATATTTATACTAGAAGAGTACTTTCTGGAGAGTTTATAGTAGTGAACAAGCACTTACTGGAAGATCTTGTAGAACGCAAACTATGGACAGAAGATGTGAAAAATGCCATTTTACGTGCCAATGGGTCTGTACAAGGAATAGATGTTATTCCAGACGATCTTAAGGAACTGTACAAAACTGTTTGGGAACTAAGCATGAAGGACATTATAGATATGTCCAGGCACAGGGGCTATTTTATAGATCAGTCGCAATCGCTTAACCTGTTCATGGAAAATGCGAATTACAGCAAGCTTACCTCTATGCATTTTTATGCATGGAAAAGCGGACTAAAAACCGGGATGTATTACCTAAGGACCAAGAGTGCGGTAGACGCCATTAAATTCACCCTTAAAAAGGAAACCAAAAAAGAACCGGTATTGGAATCTTATGCTGAATTGGCACAACCAGATGAGGTAGTTCAAACCAAACCACAAGAAGAAGCGGCAGTGGCTCCAGTGGTTGCAGCAGGAAATGCACTATCTCCAGACGAATTGCGTGCTCTTATTGCCCAAGCCAAGGAGGCCGAAGGCGACGATTGCTTAATGTGTGGGTCTTAAAATTGAATTTTTTACCCCAACCAATATATAGTTACAATTAACTAAAGGGAAGTATTCGCAAGTTTACTTCCCTTTTTTAAAATGAAATTATAAGCCCGCAGATTTCGCCGATAAACGCAGAAAAGTAAAATTGCATTATGGATGAAAATGAAATTTCTTATAAAATTAGAGGTGCTATATTCAATATTTGTAACAATTTAGCCCATGTATTTTGGAATCGATTTATGTAACAACGTTACAATATGAACTTCAAAAACAAAATTTGAATGTAAAGAGAGTAGCTCCCGTTCCAGTATACTACGAAGGCGAAAAATTAGAAATTGGATTCCGGATAGATCTGTTAATTGAAGATAGAGTGATTATAGAAGTGAAATCTGTCGAGAACTTAGCCGAAGTTCATCATAAACAAACAATCACGTATTTAAAGCTCACAAAATTAAAATTGGCTATTTTAGTCAATTTTAATGTCGAAAATATAAACTCTGGCATATTTAGGAAAGTAAATGGATTATAGTAAGTTTATTCTTGTATTCAAATATGGTGAGATAAGAAATAGAAAGATTGCATAAAAATCTGCGGAAATTAGCAAAATCTGCGGGAGAAATAAAATTACAATATGATGAATTGGGAACAATTGCTGTCTTTAAAAAGATACGGAGACACAAATAAAAGATTAAGAAAAGAGCAAAATGAAACCCGCCTTGGGTTTGAAGTAGATTACGACAGAATTATATTTTCTTCAGCATTTAGAAGTCTGCAAGATAAAACCCAGGTAATCCCACTTTCCAAAACAGATTTTGTACACACTCGTTTAACCCACAGTTTAGAAGTATCGGTTGTTGGAAGATCTTTGGGAAGGCTTGCAGGGCAAAAGATCCTGGAGAAACATCCACAACTTAGGGAAACCCATGGCTACAAGATGAACGATTTTGGGGCTATTGTAGCTGCGGCTGCCTTGGCACATGATATTGGAAATCCCCCATTTGGCCATTCTGGTGAAAAAGCAATAGGAGAATACTTCAGCCTAGGCAACGGGAAACGTTTTAAAAAGCAACTTTCAGAAAAAGAATATCAGGACCTTATAAAATTTGAAGGAAATGCCAATGGCTTCAAGATCCTTACCGAAAACAGGCCCGGGATAGAAGGTGGACTTCGTTTATCTTATGCTACTTTAGGAGCATTTATAAAGTATCCAAAAGAATCCCTTCCGCATAAACCCACAAAAAATATAGGAGACAAGAAATTTGGCGTCTTTCAAGCAGAAAAGGAAATATTCGAAGAGATCGCACAGGAATTAGGCCTTAAAAATGTAAGAAACGGGGAATTTACTGCCTTTTCACGTCATCCATTGGCATTTCTAGTGGAAGCAGCCGATGATATTTGCTACACGATCATCGATTTTGAAGATGGCATCAATCTAGGATTGATAGATGAAGAATATGCCTTAGAGTATTTAATAAAGCTTGTAAAAAATAGTATTAACACCTCAAAATACAATTCGCTTACCAGCACGGCAGATAGGTTGAGCTATTTACGCGCTTTGGCAATTAACACCTTGATCACAGAAGCCGTTGAAATTTTTCTGGAAAATGAAGACGCTATATTGAAAGGAGAGTTTCATGAAGCCCTGTTCGATAAAAGCAGTTACGAAGCGCAAATCAAGGATATTATTAAAATTTCAGTAGAAAAAATATACCAGAGCGAAGATGTTATAAACAAAGAGATTGCGGGGTACAAAATGCTATCCCATCTTTTAGATACCTATACCGAGGCTTTTCTACCAGAATCCCTGGAATTAGATGGCTCCAATTATAATAATTTAGTTAGGAAATCTGTTCTGAAATTAAAGGATCAAGAGGGGCAATCTGTTTATGAAACTTTAATACAACTTTGTTCCTATACTGCTTCTTTAACAGATGGAATTACGGTAGCTTCATTTGAAAAATATCAAGGCCTAAAAATTTAATTTTCACTGTTTTATAGTTCGCATTCATGAGAAAAACTGCCAGAGTATTAAAAAACAAGCATGGGGAGATCATTGCAATTTGGGAAAAGGAAGTCTTGGAACAAGTAAAAGCAGCGCCAAGTACCAATAAGATAGCACTTCACGATCATGTTCCAAATATTCTGGACGATATTATAAGTATCATGAATAGTCATGAAAATACAGATCATTATCTTAGTGACAACAAGATACATCAGATAGAAGAAAATAGTTTGGAGCATGGCAGGCATCGAGCTACTTCTCCAAATTATACCGTAGATCAGATAATCCAAGAATATATGATCTTTAATAATGTGATCATCAGGGTGCTTCATGAAAACAAAGTCACTGAAGAATCCCTATTTCATCTTATAAAATGCGCTATCGACAAAGCAATGCTTAATTCTGTTTCCTCATTTACCGAATCCATCCAGGAAATGCAGAACAAACTAATAGGTACGCTGGCGCATGATATTAGAAACCCATTGGCCGCGGCAAGAATGGCTATAGAAATGTTGGCTTATGAAGCTGGCGAGGAAAGATTCAAAAAGGTTAAAAAAATGTCTTACAATAGCGTAAACAAGGCTATAGATCTTATTGAAGGCTTGTTGGATTCTATTACGGTAAAGGCTGGCGAAGGCATCATGCTTTCTTTTTCTGAAATGGACCTTAATGAAGATATTCAAACCGTTTATGAAGAAGCTTGTGAGGTGTTTTCAGAAGAAATAATCCTAGAGAAAAAAGATGAGCCTATAAAAGGCGTTTTTGATGCGACCGCGGTAAGACGATTGCTGGAAAACCTAGTGACCAACGCTATAAAATATGGGCAATCCGATAAACCGGTAGTTATTAAAATTAAAAATGAAGCAGAATGGTTAAATATTTCGGTCCATAATTATGGGAACCCTATTCCATTGGAGAAACAGGAAGATATTTTCACCTTTTTAAATCATGGAAAACAACAAAGGGAAAAGGAACTGAAAAGTTATGGAATTGGGTTAACACTCGTAAAAATGGTTGCTGAAGCGCATGGCGGCACGGTATCCTTGCGCAGTAAAGAAGATTTTGGAACCGAATTTCAAATCAAATTAAATAAACACAGTAATGTACCAGGGAAAAAGAGGGCAATTTTAAATGCCGAAGCTTAAATCAAGAGCCTCCGGGCAAGTCCACGAGGTATGCATTGGAAAATAATTTTAAAAATTCGAGGCAAGCCTCGGGGAATTAAACCCTCAATGAGGGATTAAAACTCATACATTAAACCAACCCCAAGGAGTTGCTTAAATTGTATTTTTGGCCCAAGGGTTTCTAAGGCACCATCATCATTGGTGTCTTCTTTAAATTTTACATCGTCATCGTAAATTAAATGGGAACCAATGTTTGCTTTTACAAATTCATTGACAACCAAATTCAGTTTCAATTCCCAGTCCACATCTATATTCCCAAATTTATTGAGGTAATCTGTATAAAAACTGATTTGATTATCCAGGTTTACATTAGTGAAAACCTCTTTACTAAAGTTGCTGGTAAGAAGAACCCCAAATTCTGTGCGTACATTTTCCCCTTTGGCAACAATATTTCCAATACTATCCCTAACAGCAGGGGTGACCCCAAACATTCCTTCGTTCGCCAATCTTTGGTCTAAAACAAAAGTGGATTTATCGGTTAAGGGGGATAGGTACACTGTGAGATCTTCATTAGGTGCAGAATATTCGGCACCTACTCCCAGAAAGGCATATCCAGGAGCCATAAAGCTGGAGATCGATTTATCTCTTTGCGGATATTTATAACCATTTGCGAACTGTGTTTTAAAATTGAATTTTGCAGAGTACCTGAAATTAGAAGTAGAATCCCTTCTATATCCATAAGTTGAATTTAACGAGATCTCATCATCTGTTTTTCTAAGTTTCCTGCCTTCTTGAGCATTTAGCCCATAACGAATGGATGCGGAAGTCTTCCAAAGCAATAACCTCTTTTTAAACTTTCGTTCGAAATTACCGTAGAACAAGGCCGAAACCGAATTATTTCCACCTGCATTCCAATTCACAAAAGCCACCTCACTAAGATTGACACCAAGAGCGTTCTTATTAGACCATGGCATCGTTAGATCCTGATTTTCCTTTTTAACAGAATCATTCTTAGGAGGATTTACAGTAGTAGTGTCTGAAACCCTTTTTGGGATTCGGCTAGCGAACGAGCTTGAAATCGAGAAGGATAAAACTAATAAAATAACCAGGACCGGGGTAAACGTCAACTTCATTTGTAATGGATAAACTATTTATTTAAAAGACTTTTTAGGGTTGTGGCTATACTTGTAACGTCCAGTTTTACGATTTCATATAATTCTTTCATATTTCCTTGTTCGATAAATTGATCTGGAATTCCTAAACATTCGATCTGACTTGTGTAATTGCACTTAGAAGCAAACTCTAAAATTGCACTTCCAAATCCCCCAGAAATTGCACCCTCCTCCACGGTGACAACTTGTTTGAATTTGGAGAATATTTTATGAAGCATCATCTCATCCAACGGTTTTACGAAACCGGCATCGTAATGAGCGACTTTTTCTGTGGCTTTAGCCAAAGTAATCGCTTTTTTTACATTTTCAGCAATGCTACCCACGCTTAGTACGGCTAGCTCTGTTCCTTCACTCAGCAATTCCCCCTTACCTATTTCCACCATTTTAAATTCCTGCTTCCAGTCCAATCGCACACCTCTCCCGCGAGGGTATCGAATCACTAATGGGTGTTGAAGATCTAATTGAGCCGTGTACAATAAATTCCGGAGCGCCACCTCATCTCTGGGTGCAGCGATTATTAAATTAGGGATACACCTTAAATAAGCAATGTCAAAAACACCATGATGCGTAGCTCCATCTTCCCCCACCAATCCTGCCCTGTCCAAGCAAAAGATAACCGGCAAATTCTGTAGTGCAACATCATGAATCAGTTGGTCATAGGCGCGTTGAAGAAAAGTGGAATAAATAGCACAATACACCACAAATCCCTGAGTGGCCATTCCCGCGGCAAGTGTTACCGCATGCTGTTCTGCAATTCCCACATCGAAAGCTCTTTTTGGAAAGGCTTCCATCATATATTTTAAGGAACTCCCAGTTGGCATTGCCGGGGTGATCCCAATTATTTTTTCGTTCTTTGCTGCTAATTCAACCAAAGTCAAGCCAAAAACATCTTGATATTTTAAGGGCAAGCCTTCGGAACTGGAAGGTAACAACTCTCCGGTATCGGGAACAAATTTCCCTGGAGCATGGTACTTCACCTGGTCTTCTTCTGCCTTTTGCAGTCCCTTCCCCTTTGTAGTAATTACATGAAGGAATTTAGGACCTTGTATTTTCTTCAATTCTTCAAAAACCTCTAATAAGCCTTTAATATCATGACCATCTACAGGACCGTAATACTTAAAATTCAAGGCTTCAATAATATTGTCCTGTGCCGGTTTATGCCCCACTCTGGCTTTGGTAAGATATTGCTTCAGTGCGCCCACACTTGGATCTATTCCAATAGCATTGTCATTCAAGATCACCAATAAGTTTGCCTTGCTAACTCCGGCGTGATTTAGACCTTCAAAAGCCATTCCACTGGCAATGGAAGCATCACCTACCACCGCAATATGTTGTTTGGAAAATTCTCCTTTTAAATTGGAAGCAATTGCCATCCCGAGAGCAGCAGAAATAGAAGTAGAAGAATGTCCTACTCCAAAAGTGTCATATTCGCTTTCAGATCGTTTAGGAAATCCGCTTAAGCCGTTCAATTGCCTGTTGGTATAAAATATATTTCTTCGTCCTGTAAGGATTTTATGCCCGTAGGCTTGATGGCCTACATCCCAGACCAAGAGATCTTTGGGAGTATTAAAAGCATAATGAAGTGCAATGGTCAATTCCACCACCCCTAAACTGGCACCTAGATGCCCCTCTTTAGTTGCCACGACATCTATAATAAATTTCCGAAGTTCCTTTGCCAGAACAGGTAATTCTTCAGTAGAAAGTTTGCGTAGCTCTAATGGGGAATCAATATTGTTTAAAATACTTTTTTCCATGGAAAGCAAAGGTACATTTTGAATTTGTATTTTTGGATATGCAAATGATTTTTGACGATGCCTATTTTATGAGGAAAGCCATAGAAGAGGCTTCTTACGCGTACGACAAAGGAGAAATTCCCGTTGGGGTGGTGATTGTGATCAATCAGCAGATCATCGCGCGAGGGCACAACCTTACCGAAATGCTGAATGACGTAACCGCACATGCCGAAATGCAGGCGATCACCGCCGCTGCCAATTTTTTGGGTGGAAAGTACCTGAAAGATTGCACCATGTATGTAACTTTGGAGCCTTGTCAGATGTGCGCAGGGGCGTTGTATTGGAGTCAGCTTTCCAACCTGGTCTTTGCTGCGACAGATCATGAACGGGGTTACAGAAAAATGGGATCGCAACTCCATCCAAAAACGATCGTGAAAAGTGGCATTATGGAGGAAGAGGCCTCCAACCTTTTAAAACGCTTTTTTATAGAACGCAGGAATTTGAACTAGATCCTTTGTTGCGCTCTGAATGAAATAGGTTGTCATTTCGACAGAGCGCAGGCACGGAGCGACGAGAAATCTGCGCCTTCAATCGTGAGATTTCTCAATTGCCCTAGCGGGCTCATTTCGAAATGACAGGGTAAGTGAATAAATATTGCTTAAATTAATGGATGCTTCATAATTACTTTGTTCATATAGTCACCAATCAAAACAAAAACCACCTTATATGTGGGAATGACAAATAATATTCAGAAGCGAACAGGATAACCTTATTTTGATAGTATTCATTTTAAAAATCATTTGCTGGGAAATATAATTGCTATTATGTGGTTTATTACGAAGCATTCGTAACTCCTTCTGAAGCCATAAGAAGAGAAAAACAGTTGAAATAATACAGAAGGGAAAAGAAAAATAAACTGATTTCTGATTTTAACCCGAAGTGGGATTTTTTGAATTGAGATGTGTTTTAAATGAAAATGGAGATTTACCGGTCGCTAAAAGCTCCTTCGAAACATCAATGAATGTATTTGCCTTCAATATT
Organism: Gillisia sp. Hel_I_86; assembly: GCF_007827275.1. Lineage (NCBI taxonomy): Bacteria > Pseudomonadati > Bacteroidota > Flavobacteriia > Flavobacteriales > Flavobacteriaceae > Gillisia > Gillisia sp. Hel_I_86. The sequence goes on from NZ_VISE01000001.1 coordinate 1,201,745, forward strand.
GGCTTAAACCACTTTCTTTGCTTCTTCAGGAATATCCCACATATCTTCCAACTCTTCCAAAGTTTTCCCTTTGGTCTCGGGAATATATTTATAGGTAAAGAATATGATTCCCAAGATGAATACTGAAAAGATGAAATAAGGCAAGGATCCATTCCAAAAGTCCCCTTCATTCAAATTACTTTCAGCAACCATCGGGAAAGATTGGGTCACCAAATAATTTGCTGCCCATTGTGCCGCAACAGCTATGGACATTGCTGCACTTCGTATACTGTTTGGGAACATTTCCGAGAGTATTACCCAAACCACCGGTCCCATGGACATGGCAAAAGAGGCAATAAATAGCAGCACCCCGATTAAAGAGAGCAGGCCTACCGAATTGGTCATTAAGGTAGCGCCCAATAGTAGAAATCCCGTTAACATTCCTACAGCTCCAATATATAAAAGCGGTTTTCTCCCAAACTTATCTACCGTTGCCATAGCAACGAAAGTGAACAACAAATTGATCCCGGCCAACAAAACTTGCTGAAGCAATACATCTTCTTTTCCAAAACCCAAAGCTTTTTCAAAAATATCGGCTCCGTAATAAAGCACCGCATTAATACCCGTGAATTGTTGCAACATGGACAACACGGTTCCTATTGCTATAATGCCAAAGATTCCTTTCGCAAAGATGCTGAGTTTCAATTTATGTTGATCTTTTTGAATGGATTTTTCGATCTCCACTATTTCCAATTGAGCAACCTCCGCTCCATGAATACGGGTCAAAACTTTTAAAGCTTCCACCTTCAATCCTTTAATCGCCAACCATCTTGGGCTTTTGGGAACAAAGAACAGTAATATTAAAAATGATAAACTGGGAATCAACTCGGACCAGAACATAAACCTCCATCCGGTTTGAATATTTTCTGCTTCCGTTGCGCTGTTCCCAATAAAATAAGTAGCTAAAAAGACCACAAAAAACCCAACTACAATTGCCAGTTGATAGTAGGTAACCAAGGTTCCCCTTATTTTTGCCGGAGCAATTTCAGCAATATAGGTTGGTGCGTTCATAGAGGCTATCCCAATTCCCAAACCACCAATAATTCTAAAAACCACCAAAAGCGATACAGATTCCGGTAGAAATGCCGGCAATCCCGATCCCCATGCAGAAATGGAAAATAATACTGCTGAAATTATCAACGAATATTTTCTGCCTATTCCTTTACTAAGGGGGCCCGCCACAATGGCTCCCACAAAACACCCTATTAATGCACTCCCAACTACCCAACCTTTCATGCCCGCATCCAAATCGAAATACTGACTGAAATAATACTGAGATCCATTAATTACCCCGGTATCGTACCCAAAAAGCAATCCGCCCAAGGCAGAAACGATGGTTATTAAAATTAGAAATGTTTGGTTTTTCATAGGAACTGGATTAGATCTTGTTAGCTGAATTGGTTTGAATCTATAATTTTGTAACCTTGATGTAATCTACGTAAAGTTTTTGAGGTAACGAAGAATCATCCACTTCTGCACCCCCCAAATTTCCGCCAACCGCAAGATTGACCAGAAAATAAAAGGGCTTTCTAAAGGGATAATGTTTATCGTCATAGGCTTGGGGCACAAAAGTGTACAATAAGTTGCCATCTACATAAAATTTGATGTCGTCCTTGCTCCAGTCTGCTTTAAAAACATGAAACCCATCTTGGATGCCTTCTATTTTGGTCTTTTTTGTATTGATGGTATTTCCATGGCTGGCAGGTGTATGCAGCGAAGTGAATACAATCCCTGGTTCCTTGCCCACATATTCCATAATATCTATTTCCCCGGAAGCAGGCCATCCCACCTCGTTCACATCTGCTCCCAGCATCCAAAGTGCCGGCCAGAAACCTTTTGCAGTTGCCAACTTCGCCCTTACTTCAATACTTCCATATTGAAATTCCACTTTGTCCTTCGTGTTTATTTTTCCTGAAAAATAGTGATCCCCTTTTTTAACAGCTGTAATAACCAGGTTTCCATCCTCCACTTTTACATATTCCCTATTATAGGTCTGGAGTTCATTGTTACCCCATCCACATAAGTCCGGGCAACCGTTCCCCTCTTCGTAACTCCAGTGCTCCATATTTAGGGAGTCCCCATTAAAATTATCCTGAAAGATCTTGGGGGCACAAGAGGTAAACGCCATGATGCTTAAAAGTAAACTGGCAACTTTATAATTCATAAAGCTATATTTTTATTAATTCTTAAAAGTAAACTCGGCTGTCTTCAGATCTCTGGAATTCCCGCCCACAAATATATTAAAATCGCCATCTTCCACTTCCCAAATTCTGTTTGCTGTATAAAATTCCAACATTTTTGGGGTAATCGGGAAAGTAACCTTTCTAGTTTCTCCCGGTTCCAAATCTACCAATTGGAAACCTTTTAATTCCTTCACCGGCCTTGTTCTGCTACCTATGATATCCTGAAGATACAACTGTACCACTTCCCTACCTTTAACTTTTCCGGTATTCGTAATGCTAATTGTTGCTTCTAAATTATTTTCTGGATTCATTTCAACTTCTGAAAGTGATAAATCTCCATATTCAAATTGCGTGTAGCTTAATCCGTATCCAAATGGATATAAGGCATCTTTTTTTACATCGGTATAATGGGAATAGGTTACATGTTCGCCATTTGTAGGCCTTCCCGTATTTTTCTGATTATAGTATAAAGGCTCTTGCCCTACCAATCTAGGGAATGATACCGGTAATTTTCCTGAAGGATTATATTTCCCGAACAACACATCTGCAATCGCATTTCCACTTTCCGTTCCTAATTGCCAGGCCACAACAATGGCGGGAAGATTCTCTGATGACCAAGAGATCTCCATTGGGCGACCATTTATTAATACCAAAACTATATTGCTGTTCACCTTTTTAATTTCTTCCAATAACTCTTGTTGAAGCCCAGCTAACCCAATTTTCGCCTGACTTCTACCTTCTCCCGCTTGAAAAGCATCTTCACCCAACACCATGACCACCAATTCAGAATTCTTGGCCAATTCAATAGCTTCCTTAAATCCAGATCTGTCGGATTTGTTGATCTCTAATGATAATAGAAAAGAACCTTCACTTATTCCTAAGGTGGTTCCTAAGGCATATTTCACCTTAGTATCTTTTCCTACTGCATTTTTAATTCCTTCCACTACGGAAACAGCAGAATTTTTTTCTCCTTGAGCTCTCCAGTTTCCGATTGGGGCGTCTTTATCATTCGCAAGTGGGCCGATAACAGCAATGGATTTTACAGTAGATTTAATTGGCAATAATTCTTTTTCATTTTTAAGAAGCACAATGGATTTTGCCGCAATTTCTCTTGCAGTTTTTCTATGATCTTCATAAGAAATATTCTTTTCGACTTCTGGATTATTGTACTTATAAGGATCATCAAAAAGTCCCAATTTAAACTTCACTCTTAACACTCTTCTTACTGAATCATCTATTAATGCCCCATCTAGGCTGCCTTCTTCTACTAATTCTACTAAGCTGGTTTCATAAGCACCACCTTCCATATCCACATCACTTCCTGCATTCATTGCGATCTGTGAAGCCTGTTTTTTATCTTTGGCAATTCCGTGAACGATCATTTCCGGGATTGAAGCCCAATCTGACACTACAAGTCCGTTCCAATTCCATTCTCCTTTTAAAAGCTCTCTTTGTAGATATTTGTTTCCTGTTGAAGGAAGACCATCAATCTCATTAAAAGAATTCATAAAAGATGCTACTCCAGCTTTCGCTGCTGCTTTAAAAGGAGGAAGCACTGTATTTTGCAATTCGTTTTCTCCTAAATTCACCGTGTTATAATCCCTTCCAGCTTCAGCAAAACCATATCCGGCGAAATGTTTTGCTGTTGCTGCAATAGTAAGATCTCCGGCAAGATCATCTCCCTGATATCCTTTAATTTTGGCAACACCTACTAAAGAAGTAAGATAAGGATCTTCCCCAGATCCTTCCATAATTCTACCCCAACGAGCATCTCTGGAAACATCTATCATTGGTGAGAAAGTCCAATTAACTCCTTCTGCTACAGATTCTATTGCTGCAATTCTAGCAGACAATTCCATGGCTTCCAGATCCCAGCTGGCAGTTTCACCTAAGGGTACAGGAAAAATTGTTTTATAGCCGTGAATTACATCATATCCAAAAATCAACGGAATCTTCATTCTGGAATTTTCCATAACTAATTTTTGAGCTTTTCGTTTGCCCTCCATAGTAAGAACATTAAGCATTGTGCCTACAAGTCCTTCTTTAAGGTTGGTTTCTTTTTGCTTATCATTCAAATCTGATGCTGGACCTGTTAAATCCCAGCTTCCGCTGTATTGTACCAATTGTCCAACTTTTTCTTCCAAAGTCATAAGAGACAATACGGAATCAACCTTAGTTTCGACATTTTTAATCGAACTCTTTATTTCCGAATTCTGCGCATTCATTCCTGAAAATGATAAAATAAGTAAAGAGTATAAAAAGCTATTTTTCATGTTTTAATATATTAAAGTTTGTATAGAATGTGCAGGTATTTCAAAACTGGCTTTATCACTTCCTACAAAAAGATTATATTGAATTGATTCTTCGGTTTTATTCATTACGATAGTAGCATAACTTCCATCCGTATTTTTGAAAGACGTACTTAACAAACTGCTGCGGCTACTGGCAGTGCTTATTCGCCTAGCATCAGGGCGAACGAATTTGGAGAACTGTCCTATGTAATAATAAGAAGGTGTAAAAATTAACTCTTGGGTTCTTGTATCTGCATGAACCGGAGCAAAGCAGAAATTTCCAACATGATTAGGTCCTCCATTTTCATCTAGAAGAATATTCCAATCTGTCCAAGCCACGGTACCATTATTAAAATCGTGGATCATCTGTTCTCCGTAACGTTCCGCATTAGGCCAGAACTGGTATTTTGCAGCATCAAATTTTTCTATACAGCCTTCAGTAAACATCAATTTTTTATCTGGGTAGGCATTATTAACCTTTCCAACATTCTCAAATAATGGCTCGGCCCCTGTCCAGGTTTCATACCAGTGAAATCCGGTGCCCCACGCATATTTTGAAGCTTCAGGATCATCAAAGATCACATTTGATCTATTAACCATCAAATCTCTATTATGATCCCAAACCACAATTTTTTTATCTCCCAGCCCTTGCTTTTCAAGAGTAGGCCCTAAGTAGTCCTTTAGAAAATCTCTCTCTTCCTCAGCGGTATAAATACAAGATTCCCAAGTTTGGGTTGCCATAGGTTCGTTTTGAATGGTAAGACCCCAAATTGGCATTCCCTCGGCTTCATAAGCCTTAATAAACTTTGCATAATAATTTGCCCAACTCTGGCGGAATTCGGGTATTAATTTACCACCCTGAAGCATTGAGCCATTTGTTTTCATGAACGCCGGAGGACTCCATGGAGATACATATAATAACAATTTTCCGCCAGCGGCTTTAATCGCTCTTTTTATCATCGGAATTCTATACTTGCGATCGTGTTCTATACTAAAAGTGTTTAATTCTTCGTCTCCCTCCTCCACATAGGTATAACTTTCTCTCGAAAAATCTGAACTATGAATGGTAGTTCGGGTTAATGAGTATCCAATACCCTTATCTACATCATAATAAGCCTCCAATAATTTCTCTTGGTCTTCCTTTTTAAGTTGGGCAAAGACTTCAGCACTAGCATCAGAAATTGCTGCACCTATTCCCATAAACTTTTGAAATTCTTTATTCGGATTTACAAATACCGAAATCTCAGTCTCTAGAGGTTGTTTATAATCTCCAAATGTCTGACTCCCATTTTGGCTTAGTCTAAGATCTGAATCTTTAGCTGTGGTATAGATTTGAATAGACCTGCCTTTTAGGTCTATAGCCTTATTTTCAGACTGAGCATGAATATTATGAGTCAAAAGTGCTATAAGCAGCAATGCTCCCCTTCGTATGCATTTTTTCATTCTTAGTTTTTATCTTTCCAAACTATTTAAGCTCAAAACTGAACTTCTCAAACTTTAATCCTCCATTCTCTATCCTAAAAACAAGAGAGTGTGATCCCTCATTTAGTTCCACATTTTCAATCTTAATCCAATTCCATTCTTGAGAAACAGGAATTACAATTTCTCCTATTTTAGATTGATCTATATGGATGCTTGCCTTTGCTTCATTATTCGGGGAAGTCAGTTTAAAATTCAGATCATATACTCCATCTTCAATAACTTGGAGTGTGTATTTAAGCCATTCCCCGCTTTCTGTATTTCCAACATAAAGAAGGTTTTCTTCCTTATAAATATCTACCCCATCATTTCTATAAGCTTCGCCATTATTCCAACGTACTCTTTTACTATTCTCAGAAACCCAGTAATTGCCAGAAACTTTATCTTTATAGGCGAACCCATCATTCCCCATATCATAATCTGCTGCGAGGATCTCATCGCCAGGAATATTATGGATTTTGAAAGGTTTAGTTTCGGTATTCCTTGGCTGTCTTATTATAGCATCTATTAAGTTATAGTGGATAATACTATTCTCAATCTTTGTGTTTTCTGCAAGGTTCATAAAGGCACTTTCAGCTTCTGACGCGGAGGGTTTTGAGGCCTCTCCTTTCCAATATTTTAAAATCTTTTCGTATCCAGGATTAATCTTAATTTCAATTGGATTATTAGACCCTAATTTTTTTAAAGGCCACCAACACCAGCCAATATTGTTGTCTTCCATAAGACCAATTGCATCAGTGAACCAAGCATTGGAATTTTCACCAGATTCTCCAAGCCAAATTGGGATATTCAATTTTTTACGAAAATCAAGAAAATTTTGGATAGATTCTTTTGTGTTATAGGTCCAGTACTTATGAAAACTCATTACTAAATTATCATCCCAAAGGTCTATAAGTCCATTGTAATTATTACCCCAACCATTTCCTTCAATAATAATGATATGATTAGTGTCGACTGCCCTGATAGATTGAGTAAGTTTTTTCTGAAACTCCCATAACAATGTGTTTTTAGAATCCTCAGTGCCATTTATATTCTTTCCTTCCTCAAAACTCCAGTTTGGTTCATTGATAAGATCATAACCGCCAATTACCGGCTCATCTTTATAACGTTCTGCTAGTTTAACCCAAAGCGCAACAAGCTTATCCCGATTCTCTTGACTTTCCCACAGGGAAGGTTTTGAAGGATCTCTGTCTGCAATATTCACATCGTTACCCTGCCCTCCCGGGGTTGCATGCATATCCAGGATTAGGTATATTTCATTATCCCTGCACCAAGAAACCAATTGATCTGTCAATCTAAAACCTTCTTCAAGCCAGGTGTTTTTACCTTTTTCAGGTTCTTGGTCCACCGGTAGCGTAAATAGATTATAATGTATTGGAAGTCGAATGGAATTAAATCCCCATTTTCTTAGAGAATCGACATCCTTCTTTTGCATAAAATTATTACGCCAATTAGTATAAAATTCTTCCGTTTTCTCATTGCCAATTAATTCTTGAACATGTGCTTTAAAAACATACTGCTGTCCTGAAAAAGGAACTTTTAGCATATAGCCTTCCTGAAGCATATATCCACCAAGACCAAACCCTCGCAATACAACATTTTCATTTTTATCGTTAAGAATCTTTTGTCCTTCTACTTTAAGAAAACCAGAAAAGCTGTTTTCCTGAGCATAATTCTGAAAGGAAAACAGAACACAAAAGGCAAGGAATAAATTTTTCATTTAGTATACTTAAGTTTTTAAATTGTTTTATTCCCAGACAAATGTTCCCACTGCTCCACCATCTAGGCTTGCCGTAAACCATTTCCCATTAAACTTCACATTGAACAATTCGCTGTTTTTGCTGTCATTTTCCACAATTAGCACCTTTTTCCCAGCAGGAGTATTAAAGGCAACATTGTTAAGGTTCCCCACCACACTGCTTTTAATTCGCTGGGAACCTGCCGGGACGAATTTTGAAGCATGACCCACTATATAAAACCCAACATTTTCGGTATAAGACGATGAATTGTTAATGGTAATAGCCCCTTTACATGTGGTGCAACCGCCATCGGTATGTGGCCCAAAATTGGCGTTATTGGCCAGGTTCCATTCCAGGGCAGTTCGGCTCCAGTTTCTTATTGAACCAATAATTACATTTTTTAGATGCCATTTAAGGTCACCAGCAAACTCACCAGAAGAAGCGGTATACTGTTCGGTAAAATAGATTTCCTTATCAGGAAATTGATTATGTACAGTAGAAAGGGCGCTGATATCGCCGGCATACAAATGAAATGCCGATCCAGCAATATATTTTCTGGCTTCAGCATCATTTAGAATGCTAATTGGATATTCCGGCTTATCTGCATTGTGATCATAGATCACAATTTTGGTATTGATATTTGCATTTTCAAAGGCTGGCCCCAGGGAATTTTTGATGAATTTAGCTTGCTCTGATGCCGGCATATATAAACTGGGGTTATTCCCGGGATGTAATGGCTCATTTTGAGGTGTGATCGCATAAATATTAATTCCTTCATCTTGCATTGCCTTAATGTATTTCACAAAATACTGTGCGTACACATCATAATATTCCGGCAATAGACTACCACCTTTAGTATTTTTATTATCCTTCATCCATACGGGTGGAGACCACGGACTTCCCATTATCTTTATATCAGGATTTATAGTAAGGATTTCCTTTAAAACCGGAATAAGATTATCCATATCGGGTTCAAGACTGAAATGTTCCAGAGCTATATCAGTTTCTCCTTCCGGGAGATCATTATATGAAAAAGTAGAACTATCCAGATCTGATGCGCCAATGCTCAGCCTTAAAAAGTTAATGGAAATGGAACTTTCGGAATCCCCGAAAAGTTTTTCCAGTAATTCGGATTTTTTTGAAGCATTCAAAGAATTGATCACTTCTGCGCTTCCCCCGGTAAGGGTAAATCCAAATCCATCTACAGTTTGGTATTGCTGCGAAGCGTCAACTTCAATATTTGCATAATTATTAAAGGTGTTTCCAAAAGCTAGTATCCCTGATTGTTTTGCGAGTTTTTGAGATCCATCGCCTTTCGTGATATAGAAATCAACTTCATTTTGAACCTGTGGCTGCTCCGGAATTTCGGGAGTAACCTGTGTTTCATCTGAAGGATCACTGCTGCTGCAATTCACCCCAAATAAAAACAACATCGACAAAATAATTAATCTCATTCCTTTAAATGTTTTCAAATCTTTTAATTATATACTCTTACATAATCTATCTCCATGATCCCTTCCGTAAATTCAGGATCAATATCCCCTCCAAGGTTACCACCCATTGCGACATTTAGAATTATAAACTGTTCCTTATCAAATGGCCAGGTTTGGGCATTCTTTACGGATGGACTGTATGTGTAAAAAACATTTCCATCTATAGAAAATGCGATTTTCTGAGCTGTCCATTCCACTCCATACACATGAAACTCTGAAGTGACAGATGATACATTTGTAGCACCTACATTTTGAGTATTCCCAAAACTAGAGGGTGTATGGATCGCACTGCTAACTCTCCCAACGTTGTTACCCACATGTTCCATAATATCAATTTCCCCACAAGCTGGCCAGCCTACAGTAGTAATATTCGAGCCAAGCATCCAGATGGCGGGCCAAGTTCCCCCACCCGATGGCAACTTTGCCCTTACCTCAACTTTTCCATATTTAAAATCAAACTTTCCCTGTGTTTTAAGTCGGGCTGATGTGTAATTTGCTCCCTCGTAATCCTCTTTTTTAGCTATAATCTTTAAGAATCCGTTTTCAACTATTACATTATCTGTTCTGGTGGTATAATATTCAGCTTCATTATTACCCCAGCCACCAGCTCCGGTATCATAAGCCCAATTCGAGTTTTTTGGGCCACCATCCTCATTAAATTCATCGGCCCAAATTAAACCCGGAGCAACATAAACCAAAATAGAATTGGTTTGAGAAATAAATTTTTCGGCATTATATGCTGAAACATAAACTTCATAAGTGGTTGTTCCACTTCCTGTATAAGTGTACGTATATGTTTGATTTGATGTTTGTACCGTTTCTCCATTACCAAAATTGATTTTATAGGAGTTGGCATTCTCTGCAGAAAAATTGAGAATTAGCTTTCCACTACCGTCGCCATTAGGATTAGAGGAATCTTTACCCTGTAATATCATTTCTACCTTCAAATTTGTGGGCGCGTTTGAAACATCTTCATCCTGTGAAGTACTGCTGCAGCTTATAAAAAATAGCGTTATAATAAGGAAATACGATATTTCCCGCCGAAAATTTAACCGATTAAAATACATAATAAATAAAATTAGAAATGTTGATGCTTAAAAAACCCGGAAGAAAATAGTTCCCGGGTATTTTAAGCTTTTAAATGAACATTAAGGCGCCAGTACCAATCTTAAATACCAGGCATTTCCGGTTTCTGTACCCTGTACCCGTAAGTACAAAATATCTTCTGTTATTTCAAGAATTTCATACTCTTTAAGAACAGCTCCATACCCTATAAAAGTTGCATTTCCGGCTAATTCAATACTCGTTTGAGTTGAAGGAGTTGATGTTGGCAAACCAGAACTTGCCTGCAAAAATGAAAATGATGAAGAAGCATCTGCATACTCATAACAGCCTTCATCCCCGGATCCCGGGATACCTGGTAATGTTGTTAAATCCCCTGTTTTTGTAAATGCCCCATTAGGGGTTGATGTATTTAAAGTGAAACCGGAATCTGTTTGAGAAAAAGTAAAAGTAGCGGAATAAAAACATCCACAGCAATCTGCTTTCTCATTTGGTCCTGCAGTATACCAATCTGGTGATCCAGAGCCATCATAGGGACCAACTCCAAAGTGACCTTGTACTTCTTTTTGAATCACCCATGTTTTAGAACTATTTCCGGTTAAATCTGAAACGATCTTTGGATCTGGATTAAATAAACTATTTACCGTAATTTGTTTAGTGGTATTGGAAGAAGTTCCTCCTGCACCATAAGCTACTACAGTAATTGTATAATCATTATCACCGGGAGAAGTGTATTTTTTCGTTACAGCCCCGTTTAACTTGATTAGATTTACATCACTTGAAGTCCCAAAATCTATTTTATAACTCATAGCATTATCTGCGGAAGCGGATATTATAACCTCCCCGGAACCATCCCCATTTGGGTTATCCGCATCCTGACCAACTAGTTCAGTATTAATTACAATATTTGATGGCGGAGTAAGCTCTCCTAGGCTGTATTCCTCATCAGAACAGCCTACTAATACCATTAGCATAAATAGCACTGTTGCTAACCCATAGGTTAATTTATTTTTCATAATTCTAATTATTTAAGGTTATATCGTCAAAGTATATTTTCTCCTCTGTCCCTTCAGCAGAATCGTTAAACCTAAAAACGAGCTGATTAAATTTGGCGCCATCCGGAATACTCTCAATTCCACTAAAATCAAATGTTAGTAATTCCCATTCTCCAGACTTGGTTATTGGGGCTTTTACAATGGCTCCATAAGGCTGACCTTCTGAAGCGCCATCAGGCCATTCCAATTCCATATTTACTTTTTTCCCAATATCTGCAGGATCCGCAGTGTAAACCATCATGGTAATTACCTGTCCCTGGCTGAAGTCAATAGGTTCCGCTAAAGGACTGTATGTTCCACTCCATGAAGATTGTCCATTGGTAAACAATCCTGCTTTAGCTGAAGTATTAATACCTGAAGGATCTGGATTATCTACAGTTGAGAATTCCTGAGGAGTTCCGTCCCCAAAAGTACCAAAGAAGTAAAAGTCTTCGAAGGTAACAGGCAGGATAAACGGATCATAAATCCCTACCGGAACAACTGTTTCAGAAGTTGCAGCACCACCGCTGTTTGCCACCACTCTAACATCATAAATACCAGACTCAGCATAGGTATGAGGAGGAAGGGTTTCTCCAACTGCCATTGGAGTTCCTTCTTCACCCTCTATATCTCCGTAGTATACCGTAAAGGAATTGGCATAATCTGCTTCTGCAGAAATCGTCAAATTATAACCATCTACATTTGGAGATACAGCCAAATTTTCCGGTGCTCTGTAAACCACACTTAGTGGATATGTATAAGTAGTTTTTTCTCCGGCAATATTAATGGCATTAATTGACATTGTATATTCCCCTTCAGCATATGAATGAGTTACTCTTTCTCCAGGTTTTAATACAGCGGGTGCTTCCGATCCCGAACCATCTCCAAAATTAACTTCAAAAGAAACCGCTCCTTCTGCTGTAGGAGTTATGGTAACATTTCCTGAATTATTGTTGCTTACATTAAGTACAGCATTCAAATTTTCTGATAATGGTGTTTCCACTGAAGTCGTTCCATCATCTGACGTACTACACTGAACGCTCACCAGCAATATTAAAGCAATACCTATTATTATTTTAATGTTTTTCATATCTATTTATATTAATATCCTGGATTTTGAACTATTAACGTGTTTTCCAATTCGTTTAATGGAATAGGAAGTATTTCGTTCTTACCAGCGGTAAAACCTCTACTTTGTAAAACAGTGGCAGCACGTCCTGTGCGTACAAGATCAAAAAACCTGTGCCCTTCACCTGCTAACTCTAATCTTCGTTCTCTGGCAATGGCATCTAAAGAAACCGGGATAGAAGGTAAATCTACCCTTGCACGAACTGCATCTAATAGAGCTTGTGCTCTTGCTCCAGTTCCCCCTAATACTTCAGCTTCCAGAAGATAGGTATCGGCCAAACGGATGATATATACATTTTGTGCATAATTTAAAACTGGTTCTCCTCCACCTGTAGTGATGTCTGATTTTAATGGCATGAATTTTTTAAGAAAATAACCTGTGTCTTGATTGGCAGGTGTGTAAGTTATCTCTCCCGCTGCTTCCAATGCTGCCAAATCTGCAATTGTTGTATCAAAACGGGGATCTCCCTGCATGGCATCATACAAATCCTGGGTAACGGTATTGAAACTCCATCCCCCGGCATAATCTGGAGCGGTAGAACCTTCAGTTCTGGAATAACCTCTGGGACCAACCATCTGATTTACAGTGTTGCCTTCGTTTTGACCACCTCCCCAGTTCCCCCAATGAACATTTGCCTCATTTGTGGCAGCAACTTCAAGAATGGCTTCAGAATTAAATCCCACATCCCCTCCAAACAAGTCACCATAATTATCCAATAGTTTATATCCATACATACTGGTTCCTCCAGGGGTTCCATTTACATCAGCCAACTGTTCTGCCGCTAAAGTATTTTTACCCTGATATAAATATACTTTCCCAAGAATAGCCTGTACAGCCCCTTTAGTAAGCCTCCCTCCATCAATATCTAAATCTGCTATAGTATTGGGCAAATCTGCTATTGCTTCCAATAGGTCCGTTTCTATTTGTGCATAGACTACTTCTGGCTCAACTTGCTCAACATTATAAATATCATTTGCTGAAACGGGTTCTGTAAACAATGGTATATTTTTAAATAACTTTATTAACTGAAAATTATAAAAGGCCCTTAAAGCTTTCGCTTCTGCTGCAAACCGTGCTTTCAAGTTTTCATCCATAGAAACCTCGGGAAGTTTCTGTAACAAAACATTTGCCCTAAATACCCCTTGAAAATAATCATTCCAAAAACTGGGAGGAACGGTGGATGCATCTATGGTGAAATTATTAAATGATTGAATTCCAGCCCCATCTGAAGGACCTCCACCCCCAGCATTAAAATCATCTGAACCTGCGTTCATAAACGTGATCATATTATCAAAGGTCTTGGCCTGTTTCCCTAATATATCATAAACAGCTACCACCCCCGTATAAGCCTGATCTGCATTCCCATAATAATTGTCTTCCAAGAAAAACCCTTGAGGCTTTATTTCAAGATACTCTTTTGAGCATGACAACATAAAGGTGATGCCCACCAATACTGCCCCTAAATAAGAAATTGATTTTAGTTTCATAATTCTTTATTTTTTAAAATTGTAAATTAACACCTAATAGACCCGATATTGCCTGAGGATAAAAACCACGGTCAATTCCAAATACTCCACCCCCTATTTCAGGGTCAAAACCTGTATAACCTGTTAATGTCACCAGATTTTCACCAGTTAAATAAATTCGTAATTTCGTTAATCTCACTTGTTGAATAATATCTAGAGGAAAGGAATACCCTATTTGAACTGTTTTCAACCTAACATAATCCCCTTTTTCCAGGTAAAAATCTGATGGGTTTGAAAAATTGTTGTTACTGTCGATATTGGAAAGTCGTGGAAAATTATTGGATGTCCCTTCGCCGGTCCAACGCTGAAGTGCTTCTGTTTGATAGTTCGCATTTGTAATATCAAGTCTTCTTAAACCCTGAAATATTTTGTTCCCCGCAGCTCCTTGTGCAAAGGCCAAAAAATCAAAATTCTTATAGGCTAAATTTAAAGTAAGACCAAAAGTGTATTTTGGAATAGAGCTTCCAAGAAATTTTCTGTCCTTGTCATCAATACGCCCATTATCATCAATATCCTCCCATCTAAAATCGCCAGGGACCGCATTTGGTTGAATTACTTGACCTTCAGAGTTAACATAGTTGTTAATATCCTCCTGGTTTTGAAAGATCCCATTTGTTTTAAAACCATAAAAAGAATTAAATGACTCCCCAACAGCAGTTCTTGTTATGGGATAATTTCCTGACTGGATAGTTTCTCCTCCAGATAGAAAATCTATATCCTCTCCAAGGTAAGTAACTTCATTTTCTAGATATGAGAAGTTTCCATTTGCAGAAATATTAAAATCATTTATCTGTTTATTATATCCTAGTTCAAAGTCAAAACCTCTGTTAACCATATCGGCTATATTGGCAGCAGGATTTCCTGTAGTTCCCACATAACCCGGAAGACGAAGATCTTGTAAAATCCCTTCTGTCTTTTTATTATAATAATCAAAAGACAAGGTTAAGTTATCAAATAACCTCGTATCAAATCCTATGTTTGTTTGTGTAGTTTCCTCCCACCTCAAATCCGGGTTCGCTGGTGCATTTGGACTGTTTCCTATTACAACCGCAGCAACATTGCCAAAAGTATAATTTCTACCATCACCTATAGTTGATAGATATTTAAAATCCCCAATAGCGTCACTACCAACTACTCCATAGCCTCCGCGGAATTTTAATTGATTTACTATATCATTCTCTTTCCAGAAATTTTCCTTACTAGGAACCCATCCTAAGGAAAAAGATGGAAACCAACCAAATTTATTGTTGGAACCAAAGCGTGATGACCCATCTCTTCTTATAATACCCGTAAATAAATATTTTTCACCATAATTATAAGTAAGTCTAGAAAATAATGAAGTTACCCGGTGTTCTGTTCCGATATATGCGTTAGCAATTATTTGGTCATCCGGAACCGCGAAAAAGGCCGCATCTTCCCGACTTGTAACCGGAATATTGTTATATGTAACAGTCTCCCCTTTGGTAATATTGTCTATATAAGTACCCTGTCCCAAAAGCACACTAAAACTATGATTGTTTAATTGTTTGGCATAAGAAATGGTATTCTCGATATTCCATCCAAAACCTTTATTAGTACCACGAGAAATATTGTTTTGGGAAGTAACTGTGGAGCTGTTTAAATAAGAAACCGGAGTAAAGCTTTCGTTGCCCCAATAAGCAAGCTTACCACCTAAGGTGCTTTTTAGGTTAAGACCTGGTATAAGTTCTAAATTTACATATACATTGCCTACAAAATTATCTGACCATCCATAATTTCCCAATCGAGTTTGAATATATGCTAAAGGGTTAGACATTTCCTGAAGAACAAGGCTGGATATTCCATACGGATTCCCGTTTTCGTCCCTAATTATACCCTCATTTGTAGAATACGGAGCGGCTTTGGCCACGGCAGGATCTGTAATAACTGCCTGAGTTATAGGGTCAAGGTTAATAGCAGAACTTAAAGGCCCACCATATTCACTATTTGTATTTCCAAGACCTGTACTTTTTTCATTTGAATAACCAATAGTTTCTCCTACGGTAATTACGGGATTTATTTTATGTGTCGAATTTATACGAATATTTTTTCTGGTATAATGGGAAATATCGCTTGTTACAATCCCTTCCTGGTCTAATAAACCAAAAGAAAGGTAAAAAGTAGATGTTTCATTACCTCCGCTTAAACTTATCTCATGATTTTCACGTTTAGCATTATCATTAAAAATGATATCCTGCCAATCTGTTCCAGCTCCAAGACTTGAGAGATTAGGAAAAGGAAGGGAAAAATCACCTGCGGACCCTGAGTAATCATTTGCATATTTTTCGTTGGAAATTGCAGCATATTCTGTAGCATTTAACAAATCAAGCTTTTTAGCCGCGCCCGAAAATCCAGAATACCCATTATAATTTACGACTAGCTTTCCAGATTTACCCGTTTTAGTTGTCACAAGAATTACCCCGGCAGCAGCTCTTGCGCCATAAATAGCTTGGGATGCTGCATCTTTTAAAACTTCGATGGATTCAATATCTGATTGATTAAGGTAACCTATACCCCCAGAATCTACAATTACCCCATCCACGACCCAGAGGGGTTCATTATTGCCGAAACTGGTAATTCCCCTTACCCTGATAGTTGATGAAGATCCTGGTTGTCCAGAATTTGCTGCAATCGTTAAGCCTGAAGCTCTACCCTGTAGAGATTCTTCTACTCGTGTTAGGGGGAGACTTTCCAAGTCTGAAGCCTTTATACTGGAAATAGCACCTGTTACCACGCTTTTCTTTTGTGTACCATACCCTATCACAACAACCTCATCCAGATTGTTTTGATCTAATTCCAATGTAACATCTAGGGTTTGAGCACTAGTAATTGTAAATTCTTTAGTTAAAAAACCCACATAAGAAAAAGTTAGTATATCATCTGCAGAAACTTCGATATTATAATTTCCATCGAAATCTGTGGTGGTTCCTATACTTGCGTTTTTCACTAGAACATTAACTCCCAATAATGGAATTCCATCTGTACCTGTAACAGTACCCTGCACAGAATAGTTTTGAGCCAATGCCGAAAAGATACCGCCCAAGAAAAAAATAAAAATAATAGTAAATCTCTTCATTTGATTAATTGTTAAAATTATACAAGCAATGTATTAATAGAATGTTAAGAACCTGATAAATACACCTTTACAAAAAGCATACAATGAGGAAAATCATAAAAACATATGATATAAATTATCATAATCACAATTAAACAATGGGCTGAGAAGAGAATCGATAATAAATAAAAAATCTCGCAAGACCAGCGAAATTAGTTAATGTAAAGGTGATGTAGAGTTAATTTAAACCTTTGTTAAGTTTAGATTTCTAAAATATAATCTGCTAGATTCGTATTTCTTTCCAAAACCATCTTTTTTCGCAATCGATATCGTTTAATTTCGACACTTTTTACCGAGATATTAAGAAGAGGGGCGATTTCTTTCGATGAAAGATTCAGCCTTAAATAGGCGCATAACTTAAGATCGTTGGAAGTAAGATCTGGGTGCTTGGATTTTATCTTTTTGAAGAATTCCTTATCTGCATTATTAAAAGCATCTTTAAACAGGTTCCAATTATATTCTTCATTTATATCCTTATCTATAGTTTTAATAACCGATTTAACTTTGGATGATTCAGATTCTTTTAATTGGTCTTTGATATTTGTAAGGAATTCGTTCTTTTTAATCAAGCTCATTGTAGAAACTGCGAGTTCTTTATTTTTATTCGTCATATCCTTTTCCAATTGTTCATTTTGCAATTTAATAATCTTTTTTTCCGCTTCGAGATTTTGAAGCTTTAAAGCTCTCTCATTTTCAGCAATCTGTTTTTTATGATAGCGTCTATAGAGAAAATGTGTAAGTAAAATGATTCCAATAAACACTAGGATATACAATCCAATTGCAAGATTGCTCAAATAAAATGGTCGTCCAATACTGAATTTATAGGATACGGGTTCAGTTATCTCATTAGCGACTTTCGACCTTACTTCAAAGGAATAATCTCCAAAACCGAGATTTTTAAATATAGCTTCCGAAGATTGATTCCATTCAGACCATTTGGAACTAAGCCCTACCAAACGATAACTATAAAGCGCTTTGGTATATTTGTTATAAACAGGAGCTGTAAACTGAAAGGAGAAATTGTTATGATAGGAATCAAATTTTCCGCGTTTTGCAAGAATTGACTTTTCTGATTGAGATTCCAGTGCACTATTAGTTATCTGACTAATTTGAACTTTGTATTGTTTTGGGTTAGTTCTTTTATCCTTAAATTTTAAATATCCGTTCGCAATACCCAGTAAATATTCATCCTCCCCTATAGCCGAGATATTTTCATACCCGTCAGCAATATTTCGAAATGTTTCATCTATATAAAACATTTTTTTTTCATAATCTCCGGAAATTGCAGAAGGACGTATATAAAAAATATAGTTGCCCGCAAAACCCCATAATTTTTCGTTGTTGTTATTAATCATCTTTCCAGAAATTCTATGTCCTTCAGAAACCTTGGAATTAAGTTTGTTGTGATCAGAAAATTTATTCGTTTCCGGATTATATTGGTAGATTTTTGTTTTAGTACTGTAGTAAAGTGAATCTGCAAATAGAAACATACTGGAAGTGGCCCAAATACTATCTGAAAATTTAAAATTTTGGAGTTTCTCAATCTCATTCAGACTCTCATTATACTTTACCTTGAAAACGCCTTTATGTTCATTATTAATCCAAAGAACACTATCGCTTTCTACCTCTATATACCTTGAGGAATGTGGAAAACCTTCAACTAAAGGTGATGAAATAAATTTTCCGTTTTCTTTCTTCAGAAAACTGAATCCGTAATAATGACCCTGCGCATATAGATTGTCCTTAATTTTTTTGATGAACCAGGTTCCCAATTGATCACATATTTTTGTAGCAGTATTTCCTTTAATCAAAAAAGTCCCTGTATCATGACCGCAAAAAAGATCTCCGTCAATCTCATTAATGCTCCAAACCTGACCATTTGTGCCGGGAATTAAACTGAAATCTTTGGTGCCCTTTTCTTTTAAATATAAACCCTGATTTGTTCCCAGATATAAATTTTCGCTTTTCAAAACCGAAGTATATACAGAGCCTATCTTTCCTTTATTATCCTGAAATGAGCGAAAAGATGAATTGGGGTTAATCATGCTAATACCAAAATCCAGTCCTGCCCAAATATTACCTTTACGATCAACAAACAATGAAAGTATGGTATTATTTAATAAAATATTTTCTTGGTTATAATCGTAAATTATGTTTCCATCATGATCTATTTGGATAATGCCTTTTCCTACCGTGCCCAGAACCATTCCTCCATCACTCAAAGCGGTAGCTGCAAAAATGTTGGTATACTTAATTTTTTTACTTAGATTCTTATTATACTCCGTCAACCTTTGCCCATTCCAGCTAAAAAATCCAGAATTTCCAGTTAGAAACCGAAGTTCACCCATACTCCTATAAAGATATTTAATGGTTACGTCTTTAAGATTTGAATAGGGTATTTCTAATTGTGGTTCACCTTTTTTGATAGAATACAATCCGCCACCTACCAACTGGAAATAAAGATTATCATTTAGTTTGAATATTCCCGAAACTGGTAAATTCTCTGGTAATTCCAATTCCAATACTTTCTCGCTTTCAGGATTATAAAAGTAAATTCCAGCAAAACTTCGAAATATTACCATCCCTTCTAGTAAACTAATGTCCCAGAACAATTCCCCGTCATGTATTCCTTCGGGAAATTCATCAATAATACTGGTATAATCGAGAGTACCATTTTCATCACGCTCCCAAAAACCCGCTTCCATGTAAGCTCCTGTATAAATTCTATTTTTCACTGTCCGAACAGACCTAACTATAGAATTATTAGGAACAGGATATAGCTTCCATTTCTCCCCATTATATTCCAAAAGACCGGCTCCGTTTGCAAAATAAAAATCACCTTCAGAACCCTGAGAAATCATCCAGTTTTGATTTCCCGCACCATATTCGTTAGGCCCATAATTTACTACAGGAGGCAATTCCTGTGAAAGACTTAAAAATGTGCTTAAAACAGTTAAAAAGAAAATTAGTAATCTCAAGAGAATAGTTTTGAAGCTAATTTAATTTTTATTCTATGAATAAGTGAGAGAATTCTGAAAAGCTGGCCCAAAATTTGAAATACCCCCCGTGTTAGGCTTATTCTTTAAGCATCTAAAAATGTTATAGTACGTTAAAATTCATACAGGTATGTGATTTTTTTTGAATCTTGCCTGTTTTTAGAGGTTTTTACCTTACAAATCACACTAAAATAAGCTCTTAATAACTATTAGAATATGCACAAATCTACGTCTACCCTGGACTACCGACGAATTTTTAACTTCCCGAATTTCAGTCTTCTATTATTTTTCACTATTTGCTCTTCCGGTTTTGCACAAGATAAAAGTGCTACTCAAGGAAAAGAAGTTGCCCATACTTTTTATATTACCGCTAATACCGGTTTGGATGAAAGCAATAAGATCTCTCAAGAGGTTTTAAGCGAAATTGTAAAGTCTTCGCAAGAAGACAAAGATGCAACCTTGTTAATTGTTGGAAACATAACCAAAGAAAAGGGATATCCATCCAAAGGCAAGGCTCAGGGAAAAACAGAAACCTATTTAAAAAATTCACTTTTAGCTCCCATCGAAAAATTCAATGGGAAAGTAATCTTCACTCCAGGCGTGAACGAATGGAACAAAAAAGGGCACAAGAGTATAGACGATCTGGAATCTTTTTTACAGGATAACAGCAAAGCGAAATTTTGGCCAAATGATGGTTGCCCAATTGAAAGTGAAGAAATAAATGAGGATGTTGCATTAATTATGATAGATTCTCAATGGTATCTAGAAGATTGGGATGAATATCCTTACATCAACAATAAATGTGATATTAAAACCAGGGCGCAATTCTTTGAAGAGTTCCGGGATGAATTAAAAGACAATTTTGGCAAAACCGTTATTGTTGCTGTGCACCATCCAATTTTAAGCAGCACCAAATATGGCTTTATAGATAAAGTAGCTGGGTTTTCAGACCAAACCTACCAAAATCCAGAACAGAGCAGGCTTCATAATATACTGGAGGCAACTGCACGTGAATTTGAAGATGTGATCTTTGTATCCGGGAACGATAGGAACCTTCAATACTTAGATCATCATGAAGTACCACAAATTATAAGTGGGGCGGCGGCTAAAACTCAAAAAGCTAGCGCAGCGAAGAAAGGACATTTTGCATCGAATAAAAATGGGTATGCAAAACTTATCCTATTTAAAGATGGAAGCTCATTGGTTCGTTTTTACGAAACCACGGCTACCGATTCCAAATTCTTGTTCGAAAAGGAGATTCAAAGAAAAAGGACTTCTTTAGATGAAGTTTCCTATAAACCTAAAGACACGTATGGCAATACTGCAGTTTCTTCTATATACACCATGAAGGAAACAGATAAAAGCGGATTGTATAAATGGGCTTGGGGTGACCACTACCGTGATATTTATAGCAAACAAATAAGTGCTCCCATATTGTTTTTGGATGATCTGCCTGGAAATGTAAAGCCAATTACAGAAGGTGGAGGGAATCAATCCAGATCTTTAAGGCTTATAAATGATAACGAAAATGAATACACGTTAAGAGCTTTAAGAAAAAGCGCTATCCGTTTTATTCAAAAGAATATGAGGGAACATTATGTGGCAGATATTGTAGACAATACTGTTGCTGAAAGAATTGTGATGGATTATTACACCACGGCACATCCTTATGCTCCTTTTGCATTAAATGACCTAATGGACGATGTAAACATTCTTCATGTAAGTCCGAAAATATATTTTGTTCCAAAACAAGAAGCTTTAGGGGTTTTTAATGATGAGTATGGAGATGAACTTTATATGTTGGAAGAACATGTGGGAGACGAAAATAAAGACATGGAGATCTTTGGTTCACCAGATGATATTTTGAGCTCTTCAGATCTTAGGGATGAGCTGTTAGAGTCAAAAGATGCCAATGTAGATGAAGACGAGTATTTAAAAGCACGAATTTTTGATATGCTTGTTGGAGATTGGGATCGACATGACGACCAGTTTCGTTGGGCAGAATTTAAAGAAGGGGATGATAAAAAAATCTACAAAGTAATCCCAAGAGATAGAGATCAGGCTTTTTCTAAATATGACGGTCCAATTATTTCTTTATTGAAATTAGGATTCCCTCCATTTAGAGCAATGCAATCTTTTAATTCTTCTATCAAGAATGTAAAGTGGTTCAACACTGCGGGCTATCCAATGGATAATATGATTATCCAGAATTCTACTTGGGAAGATTGGGAAAAGCAAGTGAAATTCATTCAGTCCAATCTTACCAACGCTAAAATTGAACGTGCGTTCGCTAATTTGCCCGAAGATATAAAAGATGAAAGCATTGCCAATATTCAGAAAAATTTAAAGATCCGGCGGGATAATTTAATGGAAGTGACCCGCGACTATTATGAATATTTAAATAAGTTCCATGTTGTTACGGGAACAGATAAGGATGATAAATTTCTTATAACCCGAAAAAATGAGGGGGTTACAGAAATTCAAATTTTAAGAAAAGATACCGTTGTTTTCCAAAATAACTACAATGCAAAAGACACCAAAGAAATTTGGGTTTACGGATTGGATGGGGACGATGAATTTAAAATTGAAGGAAAAGGAACAAACCTAATAAAACTAAAAGTTTTAGGGGGCGAGGAAAATGATATTTACAATTTCGAAAATTCCAGGAGAGCAAAATTGTACGATTACAAGAGCAAAAAGAATACAATTGAAAAAGCTGGTAAAAAATGGCTGGTAGATTCTTACGACATCAATAATTTTGATTTCACAAAAAGAAAGACCTCCCAAAATAGCGCTTTTCCAGCTTTAGGATACAGTTCAGATGCTGGGGTGAATGTTGGAATTTCCGATACTTATACTACGTATGGATTAGCGAAAAACCCTTTTACAACGCAACATACTGTAGGAGCAAATTATTATTTTGATACCGAAGGTTTGGAATTAAGTTATTTCGGAGAATTCGCACATGTTTTTTATAACTGGAATTTGGGAATAGATGCTTATTACACAAGTCCCAACTTTACGTTGAATTACTTCGGAAAAGGAAATGAAACCGTTTACGATAATGATATAGATTTAGATTATAACCGAGTGAATATTGAGCAATGGCGTTTCTCCCCTACCTTAATTTGGTCCAATAACAGGGGTAGTAGATTTCAATTTGGGCCTACCATAGAATCTTTAGAGGTTTCTAGAGACACCGATAGGTTTATAGCCGATACTTTCCAAGCATCCAACGATATTTTTGAAGATCAGCTTTACGCTGGAGCAGAGGTAATTTATCAATATCTAAATAAAAGAAAAAACCCTGCGTATCCAACCCTGGGAACCCAAATAGATCTTACTGCTGGGTATAAAACGAATATAGACGATCATGACAATGAGCTAGGGTATTTAAAACCCTCTATTTCTATAGATTATCCTTTACACAATAGTGGTATAATTGTTCTTGCTACCAAAATTGGTGGAGAAGTTATTATTAGTGATAACTATGAATTTTATCACGGTGCGATGTTGGGCGGAAATGAAAGCCTAAGAGGTTATAGAAATCAGCGTTTCAATGGGAAAAGCAGTTTTTACCAAAGTACCGATTTGAGAATTGGTCTTGGAAAAATCCAGACAAACTTTATTCCGTTGCGTTTTGGGGTAACCGGGGGATTCGATTACGGTAGGGTTTGGTTAAATAATGAAGATTCCAAAGACTGGCATACCAGTTATGGAGGTTCTATTTTTATAAACGGGTTTAGCGCCTTTACTGCAAATGTTGGATATTATACCAGTGATGAAGATGATAGAGTGGTATTTACTTTTGGTTTTAAATTTTAGAGCATACTTTTTAACTATAAATTTAAAGCGATGCCTGATCCAATAGTTCAGGCATCGTTTTTTCTGATAAGTACTTCCTTTTATTTCGACTATATAAGCCTGAAACAGCTTTTAGATATTTTCTTATCTTCACTTTTCTGATAAAATTAGACCAGAATCCATGAGCAGAATTAAAGTTATCCAGCATGAAGATGCCGAAGGTAAATTGAAAGAGATCTATGACGGAATTGTAGAAAGTCGTGGTCAGTTGGCCGAAGTTCTAAAAATCCAAAGTTTGCGCCCAGAGAGCATTGTGAAACACGTAGATCTTTATATGGAGATCATGTTCACAAGGTCTGAACTTTCGCGAGCGCAAAGAGAAATGATTGCTGTAATTGTATCTATAGCCAATAAATGCATTTATTGTGCAACTCATCATGGGAATGCACTATATCATTATTGGAAAGATGAAGAGAAATTAAAAATACTAAAAACAAATTATCAGGTTCTGGCTATTTCTGAAAAAGAAATGGCGTTATGCGATTTTGCACACCTTCTTACTTTACACCCAGAAGCCAATAACAAAACCGATCTTACCGAAAACTTAAGGAATACTGGTTGGAGCGATGCTGCCATTTTAGATGCTACCTTGGTGGTTTCTTATTTCAATTTTGTGAATAGAATGGTACTAACACTTGGAGTGGAATTGGAAGAAGATGAAGGAAAAAATTATAAATACTAAATATGGACATTAAAAAATTCGATGCAATAATTATAGGAACAGGACAAGCCGGGCCTCCTTTGGCTGCCAGTCTTGCAAAAAATGGCTTAAGCACATTGATTATTGAAAAAGCTCATCTTGGTGGTACTTGTGTAAATGTAGGGTGTACGCCTACGAAAGCTTATGTAGCAAGTGCGAGAAGGGCCTTTATCGCAAAAAATAGTTCTAATTTAGGTATTGAAATTGAAGGGAAAGTTGAAGTAAACCTCAAAACGATCAAGGCTAGGAAAGATAAAATTATTCAAGATTCCAGAGATGGCTTGAACAAGATGCTGACAGAAACTGAGGGTATCACATTATTAAAAGGAACTGCAAAATTTAAAGACGCAAATACAGTGGAAGTAGATGGCAAAACCTTTACTGCAGATAAATTCTATATCAATGTTGGTGGGAGAGCCAGAATTCCTGAAGGCTTCAAGGAAGTGAACTGTCTTACCAATACCAGTATTCTGGAATTGGAAGAAATTCCCGAACATCTTATTATTGTTGGTGGCGGCTATATCGGGCTCGAATTTGGACAAATGTTTCGCCGTTTTGGGAGTAAAGTCACAATTTTGGAAAGCGGAGATCAATTACTGAAACGCGAGGATAATGATATTGCTGAAGGGATTGCCGAGATCTTTAAAAATGAAGATATAGACATCAGGTTAAATGCCGAATGCATAAGTGCAAAAAATGTAGGAGATCAAATTGAAGTTAATATTAATTGTACTGAAGGATCTCCTTCTATTATCGGTTCCCATTTATTAATCGCTACTGGAAGAATTCCAAATACAGATAGCCTTAATCTCGAGAAGATTGGAGTGAAAATGGATAAAAGAGGCTATATTAAAGTGAATAATGAACTTCAATCCAACCTTCCACATATTTGGGCTCTTGGAGATTGCAACGGCCAAGGAGCCTTTACGCATACGGCTTACAACGATTTTCAAATCGTAAATTCTCATCTTTTTCAGGAGAATAAAAGAATGTTATCAGATAGGTTTATGTGCTATGCTGCATTTATAGATCCACCCATTGCAAGAGTTGGTCTTAACGAAAAAGAGATCAAAGAAAAAGGTCTAAAAGCTAAAGTAGCAACCAGAGCCATGTCTAAAATAGCTCGGGCTAAAGAAATGGGTGAAACTCAAGGAAAGCTGAAGATCTTTATTGAAGAAAAAACCGAGAAAATATTGGGCGCAACTTTTCTAGGAACCGGAGCCGATGAGTATATCCATAGCATCATAGACCTAATGTATGCGGATGCCCCTTATACCGTAATTAGGGATGCTGTCCATATTCACCCAACTGTAAGCGAATTGATCCCTACCATGCTGGAGAATCCAAAACCTATAAATTAAATTTTAAATACTCAATAGGAAATTAGTGATCTCCGCTAATGAGGCTCCAGTAATTTCCGGCTCTATAGCAAGTGGGTATAGGGATTTTCCGGATCTTTCAATAAATCCCGCCTTTAGCCCTGCCCGCTTCGCTCCAGCTATATCCCATCCGTGAGCTGCAATAAGCATACTGTCTTCGGGTAAAATATTCATTAAGGAATATGCACAGTGGTAGGTAGAAACATGAGGTTTGTAATTCTTTACTTCCTCTACACTCAATACTTTATCAAAAAAATGATGAATCTTGGCATATTTTAATTGATCCTGTACTACCTGTGGTTTCCCATTGGATAACGCAACTAATTTAAAACCATTGTTGCTTAAGATGTCCAAGGATTTAGCAACCTCTGGATAAGCAGATAATTTAGTTATCGGACTTAACACCTTCTTTACTTTCTCTTCTGAAAGTTGTACATCTAGTTTATGAGCAACCATTTTTAAGGTTGCAGCAGCGATCTCTGAAAAGTCCCTATAATTTTCTGTGAGGGTCTCCACCAATGAATAGTGAAGCAAGGTCGGAAACCAAATATCGAAAGCCCATTCATTTTTGAGAGCTTGGTTAATGGACTGCTCTAAGGGAGACATATCCAATAAGGTTTCATTTACATCGAAAATCAATAATTTAGGTTTTGTGGTCATCTTCCTTTCTTTAAAAATAATAAGTTATTAAAAAAACCGACCTCCATTAAGAGATCGGTTCCAACTATTGTAATTATAGGTTGTTATTATATAGGATCAAAATCAAATTTTTGTCCACCAACAGATATTCCTGCCATGGCACCTGCTTTTGCTTTGGTTACAATCCCAACTCCATTTCTAAATTCAACATCTCTGGATACTCCCTCTTCTAATAGAACTGCTGAAGCATTCGCAGATAACTCATAATTCCCTTTCTTAAAATCATCTAAAGCTTGTTGAGTTTGGAAAAAAATCACTTCAATAAAAGCTTTTCCCCCAGCTTGTAATCCAATATCTACTTGTTTAAGGCTTGCATATCCTACTAAATTTCCTTTTTCATAAACGGTTCCATTACCTGAGGCAGCACCTATAATATAGGCACCTTTACCAACATTGGGGAAAATTGCATATCCTACAGAATTGTTGAACAATGCAGCAATTTCAGGATTATTTGCTGAAACACTAGCTTTGGCATCTCTAGAATCTGCCATGATATCGGCGGCGGTATTCTTACTAGTCCCACAACTTGCCATCGTAATTACCATTAAGGCAACTAAACTTGTTTTTAATACTTTCATGTTTGTTTTTTTGGTTAATAAATCAAATATAGATAAGCTAAATAACCACTAGTGTTAATCGCTTGTTATTTCACTTTTCTTTAGGAAACGTTTTGCCTTAGTGTTAATTAATTAAGAAAATAAATCTATCTGTTTAAGGATCTCGGGAACAATACCAAGAGATATATGCCTGGAAAGACCGAGAAGAAAATACTTTTGAAATTAGAAGTTAACTTGGGTCCGACCCAAGAAAATCGCGTCAGTTCGAGTGAAATTCTGAAAGAATTTTTCTATATAGACAGCGGTTTTCGTTCCAAAACCTTTTCTCGATACAATTTTTACATGAAAAATTACGAACTGACGGTCTTTGAACTTCAATTAAGTTAGGTCGAACCAAAGTTGTAATGAACAGGGAATTAATATTTATAGAACGTTAATGTACTAAGACTGGATAATTTTTTAAAAAAGGGTTTTAGAAGGAAAAATCGTGAAGTCCTTGCTGGATAAAACTATTGTTACTGGAAATATCCTATGTTAGCATTTATTGTAAAAAAGCATTCCGCAGGATTTCAAAATTACGCAAAATGGACTTTTTAGGAGTCGGTAAAATTGCAGTCGGAACTGCAGCTCGGACGGAATTGAAAAACTATACGCAGGAATTAAAGAAGTATTTTTTACTCAATCCATTTTCTAAATTCGCTTGTTGCAGATGCGCTTGTAATTAAATGCTGTTTGTAGTTTTTGATTGAAATTGCCAATCTGTCTCCAAAGTAAGGCTCAATTTTTTCGATGAACTTGATATTTACGATTTCACCACGATTAATTTTAAAAAATTCTTTTGGGTTTAACTCTTTTATTAAATCGGATAACTTGTAGCGAAATTCATTCTCTTTTCCATTTTCGTCAATCGCGATGCATTTTCCTGAATTGGATAAAATTGCTCCAGTATAATTTGTGCTTAAAATTTTTATTTCCGTCTTGGTCTTTAAAATGATGCGTTCTTTGTAATTGTTGTTTAATCCGTCTATGGTTTCCGCTATTTTATTCCAATCAACCTCTTTATTTTGGAGGCTTTCAAACTTTTCCATTGCTTTATAAAACTTGTTATAGCTTATGGGTTTTAGTATATACGCTATTCCGTTTACATCGAAAGCATCTTGGTAAAAAGTGTTATAGGCAGTTGTAAATATAATCGGGGATTTTATAATATTGGTTTTCAATAGCGAAAATACATTTCCGTCCAACAGTTCAATATCAGAAAACACTACATCTACTTGTTCATTGGTTTGATACCATTTTTCGACTTCTTCCTTGCTTTGTAACGAAGCTACAATTTCTATTTTGTCGTTATATCGAAGAATAAGGTCTGAAATGATTTCAATATTTATGGCTTCGTCTTCTATGATCAGTACTTTCATATTTCTAAAACTAAGGGGATTTCAACAATAAATTCATTATTAGTTTCTGTAAAAATAACGTCTTTGTTAAAATTGAGTTGATATTGGCGTTTTAAATAATCATTTCCCGTTCCTGTTCCGAGCGTAAAATCCACTTTGTTAAGTTTGTTCTTGACCACAATAGTATCCTCCTTTCGTGAAAGTGAAATCACCAGCGGAATTTTATTACTCCCTCTATTGTGTTTTATTGCATTTTCTACGCATAATTGTAACGAACAAGGAATGATAAAACCATCTGTATTTTCGATACTATTTTCAATTTGATACGTATTTCCAAATCGTTTTTCTATCAAATTCATATAATTTTTCAAGAATGAAAGTTCATCCTTCAACTCGGCCAGTTGCTTTTTTCCGTGTTTTAAATAGTACCGATATACATCCGAAAAATCGTCGATAAAGCTTTCAATTTGTTCAGGCCTATTTTTTGCCAATCCTGATAAAATACTCAAATTATTGAATAGAAAATGAGGCTCTAGATTCTTTTGGAGCATTTGCGATTGTAAAGTCGCTTTTTCTTTTTCGGTTTGTTCTAATTCTAATGCGGTTTTTTGGGATTGCCTGAAATATAAAAATGCTGAAGTAAGCGCAAAAACATCAACAAGTATAAATGCAACTGAGAGCGTATTTCTTAATCTAGTTATGATATCATATTCTAGTTTATTACCTAACAGAACACGTAAAACAGCATAATCGACAATTAGACCTATAAGAGTAAATATAAAAAAAGATAAAATATAAACCTTCACGAATTTTAGGATTGTGTTTGTGATATCCATCTTATTAATGAATTTCCAAGAAACCAACACCGACAGTAATGCAAGTAGAGAAAATATTAAAATAGAGAGGTGATCAAAATAGTTGTAAAAATCAATATCACTAGTGCTAGCAGCGGTGCGTAGTTTATAAAAAAAATATATTTTAACCCCGTTACCTGTTAACAATAATACAAGTACTATTAAAATTTGCTTTACGTTTATTTTTCGATTTAACACCTTCACCTCTTTATAATTTTAGATCAACAAAACATATTTTAGATTAGTTATTTTTTGCTCTATTTTGTTCTTCTTCGTTTCCAGAATTACGTTGCTCAACTTTTATTTTTTTGTTACCAAAGCTATAGTTTAAGCTAATTTTTACATTTTGAGTATCAAAATAGTTAAGGTATGTTTGGTCTATGCCGTTGGTCTTGGTATTAACACTAGTTGCTTTGCGCTTTAATATATCGTTCACAGCTACTGTGCAATTTAGTTTTTTATCCAGTAACGAAAACTTTAAACCTAAATCAAGACTAACCATTTCTGATACTGAAAAATACATCAATTTTTGTGGCGAAGCGTAAATAAGTGTTGTTTCCGCTTGTACGGTTTTTGCTTTGTTCAAATGGAATGTGTTTCTGTTATATAACTGGAAGTTCCAGCCACTTAACAATTTGGCGTCTAAATCAAATCCATCTTTGTAGCGTGTGTCCATTTTTGATAATGTTGCCTGGGTCATGGTATTCCACCATTTGGTTGGGTTATATATGAAAGTTTCGGTTAACCCGTAATTATAAGCTGTATAAAAATTGTCAAATGTTATTACTATTCTTTGTTGGTCTCCATCTTCCGCTTCGATAATGTTGAAAGATCCATCATCTACATAACTTACAAATGCTTTACTGATGAGTTTTCCTTTATACGTATGTGTAACTTCTAAATTATCAGAAATTTGTGGCTGTAAAAAAGGATTTCCTTCTTGATACGAAATTGGACTTATGTAAAAACGAAACGGATTTAAACGCTCAAAACTGGGGCGTTGAATTCTTTTGCTATAACTCAGATTGAACATATTTTCACTATTTGGATTATATCCTACAAATACCGATGGAAATAGTTTATTGTATGAGTTGGTATCGGTTTGATCGTTTGTTTTTGAAACGCCTTTGGTTTGCGTATTTTCAAAACGAAGCCCGATTTTTGTTTGCCATTTTTCACCTAATGGCTTAGACATATCTGCATATATTGCATTAATGTTTTCAGAATAGATAAACTCATTACTTTGAGTTGGGTCAAAAACTGGTATGCCTGTTGTCATATTGAGAAAATTTACGTCACTATCTGTTTTTGTTAGTGTAGTTTTTACTCCGTAAGAAAAATTTGCCCACTCACTTGGGTGTTCCATATCTATTTTACCACTGTAATTTTTAATATCTTGATTGGTGTTATTTTCCGCTTCAAAAAAACTAGGATTTGTAATAAATTGTTCATTGCTAAAGTTTCTATCAAAAGAATTGTTAAAATTAAAATAATCAATATCAATAGATAGTTTTCTGCCAAGTGTATCTAATTTTTGAATGTAATGCGCATTTATTGAGTGGTTTTTGTTTGTTCTCTCGGCGTTACCTTGATTAATTGTAAACGTTCCATTACCATCATTTATTAATGTTCTTCCATCATCGTTAATACTTTTATTTTCAAACGACCCTGTATATAAAATTCCTACAGTAGCATTATCCGTCACATTGTAATCTAAACCCAACCTACCTGAGATCATATTCTCTTTATTTTTTACATCAAGATTTGTTTCGGTCGAGGCAGATGGATACACAATATCATATTGATCAAATCGTGCAGTGTTTCCTTTAGTCCCATTCAACGAAGCAATTAAATTAACTTTGTCTTTATTATAGTTAAATGTGTTTCCAAAATTAAATAACGGATATGTTGCTTGGGTGTAAGAAGTTCTTAATTGGTTATTCCAGCTATTTTCCTTTGATTTTTTCAGGACAATATTAATAAGTCCACTATTGCCCTCAGCATCATATTTTGATGGTGGCGTTGTAATAACTTCAATACTTTTAATGTCATCGGATGCGATAGTACTCAGATATGCACTTAATTCATTTCCTGATAATTGTACAATTCTATCATTGACCATTACCCGTACACTTCCTTTCCCTACAATGGCTAAATTGTCAGTATCTACATTTACACTTGGTGTAGCTTTTAGTGCATCAAGCGCGGTTCCACCAGTGCCTGCAACTGTATTTTCTACGTTAAAAACCAATCTATCCACTTTTTGTTGAATAAGTTTTTTACGAGCAGTAATCATTACCCCTTGTAGTTGTTGTCCTTCTTCCTCTAAAACGATGTTTCCGATAGTAGGTTCAATAGGATATATTTTTTTTGTGGCAAATCCTACAAAACTAATTTCTAAATAAAAATTTTCATTGTTTAAATCGATAGAAAAATCACCGTTTTCATCAGAAATTACACCTGTAATCAGTGAATTATCCGCTTTGTCTTTTGCTATAATGTTAGCAAATGAAATAGGTAGATTTTGTTTATCAATTATTTTTCCTGTGAAGTCTTGTCCGAAACTGATCGAACAAATAAAAGCCATTAAAAGTGTTGTTATGGTTTTCATAATAATAGTATTTTAAAATTAATAATACTCCAAAAGTATTTTGAGAATGCTGTTTTTGAAATAGCTATGCAATGAATTGAGGAAAAAATGAAATGAATTAGGGGAATTTTTACTCTGACGGGAATTGAAAAATCAGAGCGGGAATTCTTACTCGGGCGGAATGGAATCGCAAATGGACTTTTGAGCAGGTTTGCGGAGGAAAAACCAACTCGGACGAAATTAAAAATCGACCGCCGTGCGGTCTATTTTTTTTGATATTTTAGAGAAGTAGGAAAAAAACGTGCGGAATTTTCACTCGCACGGAGTAAAAAAAATAAAGCGGAACGCAACGGAGACGGCACACTCGGGCGGAAACAACAAATGCTAATGGCTATAACAAATAGGGCGGTAAGTGCCGTACCCATTGGCTTGGGCGTATTTACTAAGTCCGCCAAATCTTTAGGATTTGGCAATTGAAAAAAGAAATAATTACAAAACGAAAAGCTTTGGCTAAGTCCTTAAACGGAAAGGTATGTGCTTATCACCTGCCCTACTTGCCATAGCCTCAACGTTATGAATGGCCTAAAAATCTGTAGAATCCAAATGTATGATTTCGGTTTTTAAAACTTTTTCCTCCACATTTTTAGGTTGTGGTTTTTTTATCCTTTCCATTAGCAATTGCGTAGCTTCTTCTCCTATTTTTATGGGATGCTGATCTATATAGGAGATGGAAGGCCAAAGGAAGGGTGCGAAATCTTCATTAACATATCCAATGATTTTGATGTCCTGGGGGATTTTGAGGTCTTTTTCTTGTACCACTCTGGATGTTAAAAGGGTGCTCAAATAATCCAAGGTAACAAAAGCTTCCATCTTATGATTCTCCAGCAGAAGGTCGAGTTGTTTTGTTAAAACCCGGGAATCTTTGGATACTATTAAAAATTCCTCTTTCAAGGGTACATGGAGATCGCCCATCGCGGCCCTATACCCCTCTATCCTTGCTTGAGCCAAGCCCAGATCGCCAATGCTACAAACCAACCCAATTTTAGAAAGTCCTTTAGATTTCAAATACTGTACTGCATTATAGATGCTTTGCATATCGTCTACCCCAACTTTATCCAATACTAGTGCTACATTAATTCGGTCGAATAAAACCACTGGGATCTCATATTCGGTCAATCTATAAATGTGATCGTAATTTTTGGTGGTTTGGGTTTCGGCAGACAGCGAAATCAATATGCCATCGGCTATACCGTTCGAAACGAGATCCATAATCTGTTTTTCTACAGTCAAGGATTCATTGGAAATATAGGTAATTACTTGATATCCGAGTTTTCTGGCCTCTGCTTGTATTCCGCCCAACACTTTTGCGAAAAAAGTATTGGAAATATTGGGAACAATCACTGCGATGTTTCCAGTGCTCTGGCGTTTTAAATTTATTGCGGTAAGATTGGGACTATAATTATGGAGTTCTGCCAATTCTTTAACCCTTTTTACAGTATTCTCACTAATCTCTGGGCTTCCGTTCAAGGATTTGGAGACTGTAGACACGGAAACATTCAACAATTTAGCCAGTTCTTTTAAAGTGATTTTAGATCGCATCCTAATTTTTATTTACTGAAAAATTAAATTTAGAGAACTTAATCCAGTTTAACCTAGTTTTAAATTACATTCTGTATTGTTCAAGTAGCAAAATAGCCGATTAAATGATTTAATCGGCTTAGTGACCTCGCCAAGAATCGAACTTGGATCTAAAGTTTAGGAAACTTCTATTCTATCCGTTGAACTACGAGGCCTTTTAATAATTGCCGTAAATTTATGAACTTATTACAACATTCTTCTCATAAATTTCGAAGGAACCAAATTTTCAATCCAAAACTGGAGATACTGGTAGATAGCTAGATTTTTCCTATTTTTAATTAAAATTCGCATTATGATCCCAAAGCATAAATACCCCATTATATTCTTAATAGCTCTTATGTTTTCAGGAACTATGATCGCCCAAAATCATCCAATTATGAAAGATCCTTTTGCACACACCTTTTCTATAGTAGCCCGGGACTCTGTAACCGGAGAAATGGCCGTGGGGGTACAGAGCCATTGGTTTTCGGTGGGGCCTTTGGTGGCTTGGGGAAAATCCGGAGTTGGGGTGGTAGCAACCCAATCTTTTGTGAACCCTGCTTATGGCCCAAATGGATTGAAATTAATGGAAGAAGGAAAATCTGCCAAGCAAGCTTTAGAGGAACTAATTGCAGATGATGATGGGGAAGCTTATAGACAAGTTGCATTTTTAGATGCCAAAGGAAGAGCTGCAGCCCACACTGGAGACAAATGTGTGGAATCTGCTTATCATCATGTGGGAAAAAACTTTTCGGTGCAGGCAAATATGATGCTAAATGATAAAGTTGTTCCTGCCATGAAGGCAGCATTTTTAGAAAATTCAGATTTTCCATTGGCAGAACGCATTGTAAAAGTGCTTCAGGCAGCCCAAGATGCGGGTGGTGATATTCGCGGAAAACAATCTGCAGCGCTTATTGTAGTAGGCGCCAACAAGGTCAAGAATTCTTGGGAAGATAAAAAGATAGATCTTAGGGTAGATGATAATCCTGCACCACTCAAGGAATTGGACAGGTTACTTACCCTTGCCCGTGCCTATGAATTTATGAATAAAGGAGATCTTGCTATGGAAGCAGGAGATGTAGATGAAGCTCTAAGACTATATGGTAGTGCTGAAAAATTATTCCCAGAGAATTTGGAGATGAAATATTGGAAAGCGGTAGCCCTAGCAAATAGTAAACGATTTGAGGAAGCAATCCCAGTTTTTAAGTCGATATTTGAAAAAGATGAAAACTGGAGAACAATGACCTTGAGATTACCTGATTCTGGCCTACTGAATTTAACCGAATCCGAATTGGATAAGATTGTGAATTAAGCATCAAGAAGCTCGGGGAAACACACCCTCAATGAGGGATTAAATTGATCATCCAGAAATTTAAAAAAATTTATTATGAAAACCAGAATTTTAAATATTGCAATTCTTGCCCTAAGTTTAAGTGCAATGGTTGCTTGCAAGGACGAAAAGAAAGAGGCTGAAGCGACACCTGCAAACTCTAAAGTGGAAACTAACAAAAACCCTAGAACCACTGCAGCATTGAACCCTGTTCACGGTGAGCCGGGACATCGCTGTGATATTCCTGTTGGGACTCCATTAGATCAAGCAGCTACTACAAACCTTCAACAAAGTAACACGACCACTCTTAATCCCAATGTTTCCCCAGTGCGGGTTCAAGGCGCAGATACGCCTGCCAAGAACCCTCCTCATGGGCAACCTGGACATGATTGTGCTAAACCTGTGGGAGCAGATTTAAATTAATTTGAAGAAAAGGTTTAAAAAAGCCATTTTTATATTGGATTCGATAGAAATAATGAGAGGGAAATTTTTCGGTCAAAGACTCGACTAAAATTTTTAAGTGCATATCCGCTTTTTTACCGGTATTGTTTTAAAATGTCACATCGAGCGGAGTCGAGATGTTTTAATAACCCTCCTGCTTTAGTTGATCCTAGGCGGCAGTCGAAGGACTCAGGGGGACATAATAAAAAGTAGAAACAAGAACTTCGGGGCAAGCCTCGGGAAATTAAACCCTCAATGAGGGATTAAAAATGGCGATATCAACCAATCCCAACTTTTTTTCTGATCTAAGCCTACAAACGATTTCTATTAGCGATCTGGTTGGCAATAAATCCCTTTTTTCCAAAGTTCCTGAAGACTGGCATGCTATTGTTGCCGATATAAATAATTCTACGGAAGCAATTGGAAAGGGAAATCACGATCAGGTTAATCTAGTAGCAACCGGAAGTGTTATTGCTATTTTAAACCTTGCTTACTCAAAAAACATCAGCATCCCTTTTTTCTTTGGAGGCGATGGCGCTACGATGCTTATACCCTCAGAATTGCTAGGAGCTGCTATGACAGCTCTAAATCAGCATAGAATAAATACGCTAGTGAATTTTGGCTTCGAACTCAAAATAGGTTCTCTTTCATTAAAGGAAATCCATGACAATAAAGTTTCTTTAGATATAGCAAAAGTTAAAATAAGTGATGTTTTAACTATCCCTATTGTATTAGGGGAAGGACTTCAATATGCTGAAAAGCACATAAAGGCAAATTTCAACGACGCAAATAACAACACTTTAAAAATTCCTGAACTCCTCAATTTAGAGGGCATGGAATGTAAATGGGATAAAATAAATCCGCCAGAGACCCATCAAGAAGTGGTAAGCCTTATTGTAGTAGCATGCAAAGGGGAAGAGCCTTCAGAAATATTTTCCAAAGTTCTAAAAAACATCGATACTATTTATGGTTCTCTGGACAGCAGAAAACCTATTTCAGTAAAACGATTAAAACTGAAAGCGAGTCTGCGAAAGATGAATGATGAGATGAGAACCAAACTAGGAAAATATGATGGCTTCTATTTGTTGAAAAATTGGTTTACAATGACCTTCGGAAAATACTATTTAAAAAATACCGCATCTGGAAAAAACTATCTTCAGAAATTGGTGGAGCTTACAGATACGCTTACCATAGACGGTAGGATAAATACGGTTATTACCGGCACCCCACAACAACGAAAATCTTTATCTTCCTGTCTTCCGCACTTTTTAAAAATCAGCTTGGGATGCATTGATTTTACTGGAATGAATTTTGAAAATGGGTGTTGCAAGCCTATTTTTGAGGATGTTTTTAAGAAAATTAAAGAATCGTTCTGGTAGTATATCGGTACAAATTATTTCCAAAGAAAGAGGGAAATACAAGGTTGTTAAGTCTATTGGCAGCAGTAGCAATGAGCAGGAGATCCAAAAACTTGTTTTTCTGGGAAAGCAGGAAATAGAAAGACTGGAGGCTCAGGGAAAATTGTTTGTTTCAGAAAATGACATTGTTGTTGAGCAGTTATTTGAAGCTTTGGGCAATGCCAGTATTAAAACCGCGGGCCCGGAAATTATTTTTGGAAAAATATATGACGGCATCGGTTTTAATGAGATCAATGAAGATCTGTTTCGCCATTTGGTGATTGCCAGATTGGCCTTTCCTTTGAGCAAATTAAAGACTATTGAATACCTGTACCGGTTTCAAGGTGTAAGGCTGGATATAGATGCTGTATATCGTTTCCTGGACAAGCTCAATGACCGTTTAAAAACACAGGTTGAGCAGATTTCTTTTGCACATACTTTAAAAGTTCTTGGAGGTAAGATCAGTATTGTCTTCTATGATATGACCACACTTTATTTTGAGGCCAGCGATGAGGATGATCTTAGAAAAGCAGGCTTCAGTAAGGATGGGAAGCATCAGAACCCCCAGATCTTTCTTGGTTTGTTGGTGGGGCTTGGAGGCTATGCTATTAGCTATGATATTTTCGAAGGCAATATTTATGAAGGGCATACTTTGATTCCATTCATAGAAAAAACAACAGCAAAATTTAATTTGGAAAAACCTGTGATTGTTGCCGATGCTGGCTTATTGTCAAATTCCAACATCTTGGCCCTTGAAGAAAAAGGTTACCAATATATCATTGGGGCAAGGTTAAAAAACGAACCAGAAAAAATAAAGAAACAGATACTGGCAAAAAAGCTTATCGATGGCCAGATGATCAAAATACCAAAGGCTGAAAAAACCCGTCTGATTGTTACCTATGCCAACAATCGAGCGGCAAAAGATGAGCACAACCGAAAAAGAGGATTGCAGCGCCTGGAAAAGCGGATAAAGTCTGGAAAGCTCACCAAATCCAACATCAACAATAAGGGTTACAATAAATATTTAAAAATGCAGGGGGATGTGACCATTGAAATTGATTATGAAAAATTCTGGAAAGACAACGCCTGGGATGGATTGAAAGGCTATGTAACCAATACAGAACTATCAGATAAACTCGTAGTCGAAAATTACAAAAATTTATGGCATATTGAAAAGGCCTTCAGAATGTCAAAGACCGATTTACGAATACGGCCCATTTACCACAGATTACGTCACCGGATCGAAGCCCATATCTGCATCTCATTTACGGCTTACAGTATCTATAAGGAATTGGAAAGGTTGCTGCACACAGAAAACTCTACTATATCACTAAGAAAAGCAGCAGAACTCACACATAATATATATCAAATAACTTATACCCTTCCTGATTCTAAACACACTAAATCAAAGCTCCTGAAAATGGATGATCAGCAGGCAGAATTATATCAAATCATCGAGAAAAATTTCTAGGGTGTTGCAACGCTGAAGACAGGGCGAAAGATGAATGATGAGATGAGAACCAAACTAGGAAAATATGATGGCTTCTATTTGTTGAAAAATTGGTTTACAATGACCTTCGGAAAATACTATTTAAAAAATACCGCATCTGGAAAAAACTATCTTCAGAAATTGGTGGAGCTTACAGATACGCTTACCATAGACGGTAGGATAAATACGGTTATTACCGGCACCCCACAACAACGAAAATCTTTATCTTCTTACTTAGATCACTTGGAAGAAAAAGGAAAGATCAAATATGGGCTTCATGTTAGTGAACAAAGTGTAATGTCCTGTTATGTGCGGGATATGACGAAAAATGACCATATCCATTTTGTAGATGGTGCGGGAGGTGGTTATACAAAAGCAGCAAACCAATTAAAAAACAAATAGTTCCCTACTTGGTTTACTTAAGTTATATGCTATTTTTAAAATTTCACATCCACATAGCATCTTTGGGTTTACCTTGGTTGAATTTTAGTTAATATTCAAAACTGTCATTTTTCACATAGTAAAGAATCTCAATGAATTTAAATACTGAATGAATGGAGATTCCTCAATACTTCGGAATGACCACATTTACTCCATGTCATCCTGAACAACGTGAAGGATCTCAATGAAATAAAAAATAAAATCTTAATCCAATCCACCTTTTCTGGTGGCATCCCTTGCCTCTGGCCAAGTCATTTGTTCTCCGGTACGTTTGCTAATTGGTAACACCCTTTTTTCTCTTGACGTTCTCTCCGGATCTTCACTTGCCATATAGGCCATTATTGCAGTAAGGATTACATTACTTCTCACATCATCAAAAACAATCTTATCATAAGTGTCCAAATTAGTGTGCCATGTATAATTCCAATAAGACCAGCTTAATGAACTTAAGCTAAATGCAGGAACGCCCGCTGCGAGGAAAGAAGCATAATCTGATCCTCCTCCACCTGGAATTCCAGGGAAAGTGGTTTCAATTTCACCAGAGATCTCTTCTGGCACTGCTTCTAGCCAGCTGCCTAAATAATCGTAGGAATTTAAAAATCCTCCCCCAGAAAGCTTAACCACTCTTCCAGTTCCATTATCCTGATTGAATAATGCCTGGACATTATTTACAATTTCTGGATGATCCTTCACAAAGGCTCTGGACCCGTTTAGCCCTTGCTCCTCACTGCCCCAATGTCCTGCAATAATTGTTCGCTTTGGATTAGGGTACATTTTCTTTAATATTCTCATCGCTTCCATCATCACTATGGTCCCAGTCCCATTATCTGTGGCACCAGTTGCCCCATCCCAAGAATCGAAATGGGCCGAAAGAATTACATATTCTTCTGGCTTTTCAGATCCTTTAATGGTTGCTATCGTATTAAAAGTAGGAACAGCTCCCAATTCTTCAGACTCTGCAACTATTCGCAGTTTTGGTTTATTTCCATATTCTGCCAATCTGTACACCATTCCGTAGTCTTCCAGGGAAAGTTCTACTGTTGGTATTTTTTTAGTTCGTGCAGAAAAAATCTTATTTGCTCCAAAACCTCGTGACCAGTTTAATGTGATAATTCCTGCTGCACCAGCATTTTCAAGTGCTTCGGCAATACTTCTATTGGTATATCCAGAATTTATCATTCTTAATCCCCAAGCGTCAGATTGTGTTTTTCGATCTTCTTTCATTTTTTCAAAAGATACATCTGTAGCAAACTCTTCCCAGTTATAATCTGGTCTCCCAGTTTTTTGAGGCATAGAGATCATTACCAGTTTCCCTTTTACCCCAGCTAACATTTTTGCAAATTCTGCTGAATCTTTTGCATCTGGAAGAATAACTACCTCGGCAAGGATTGGTTTTTTACCAGAACTTGGGCTCCACGCCAATTGCATTCCAGATAAGGATCTTACTCTTGGTTCTATTAAATCGATATGTGTAATTCCGCGTTTCCAGCCTTTCCATTCTCCCCACTGCTGATTTTCCGCAGAGATACCCCAGGTTTTATATTTGTTTACCGCCCAATCGTGTGCTTGTTTCATCTCTGGAGTTCCAACTAAACGTGGCCCAACCACATCCAATAGTTCATGTCCCAGTCTTTCTAGTTGGGAATTCTCTGATGCTTCTTTTATAATATTTTCAATAACTACACCTTGGTCTTGCGCGAAGAGAACGGCCGAAAAACAGAGTGAGAGGATGAGTAAAAACTTATTTTTCATAAAAAAGGGTTTGAGTTAAATTATGTTCTTCAAATATATCTTTTTTTATGTATATCCGTTTTCTGTTCTTAAAGTTCTTTCGTCACCCTGAATTTTTTTCAGGGTCTCAATATTGCATTGATGTACATTGAAATGAGATTCTGAAACTACCGAACGGTCGGGACAGAATGACGTCATTTTTCAGTTTAGAATACTTTACGGACAAACAATCTTTTTTTAACATAACATGTTTCCCTTGTTCCCAACTCAAAAAAATTTAAATTGGTTACTCGCTATACTCATATTTTTCGTCTTGCTAAGGCCAGTGATAAAAAAATCATCTAGCTTGGAATAACTACAAATCAGAATTGTCATTCTGAAGGAAACGTAGTGGACTGAAGAATCTCAATAAAACAGAATTAATATAACTAGAGATCCCTCCTAAGGTCGGGATGACATATGAATAAAATTGTAATGCCGTTCCAAAGGTTTTAGTGAGGGAGTGTTTTCCAAATAATTGGAAATCCAAAAAAAATTATAGATCCTTCTATAAACTCTATCTTTTTGTTACGATCTTGCAATTGGATTCTTAAAGAAAATTTTATGGATATCGAGTTTGTAAGAGATAAATTTCCGTCCCTAAAAAGGGGCTATACGTTTATGGACAATGCCGGAGGCTCACAAATATTGGGCAGCAGTATTAATTATATTTCTGAATATTTCTTAAACTATAATGTGCAATTAGGTGCTTCTTATGAAATTTCTGCCAATGCCGGGAAAGCACTAAAAAATGTGACCGAAGAAGTTTCTGGGTTTTTAAATGCAGCTAACTCCAAAGAGATCATTATTGGACCGTCTTCCACAATGCTATTAAGGATCTTAAGTATTTGTATCGGCCATAATTGGCAAGCTGGGGACGAAGTGATTATAACAAACACCGATCATGAAGCAAATATTTCTTGCTGGAAAGACCTTGAAAAAAAAGGAATAAAAATCAGGGTTTGGAAGGTGAACCCAGAATCTTTTGAACTGGAGCTAAATGATCTTTCTAATTTATTGTCCAGTAAAACAAAGCTGGTAGCGCTAACGCATTGTTCCAATGTTTTGGGAACTATAAACCCTATCAAGGAAATAGCGAAGATCGTTCATGAAGCCGGTGCGCTCATTTGTGTGGATGGGGTTGCTTTTGCACCCCATAGACGAGTAGATGTTCAGGATTTGGATGTAGATTTTTATGTGTTTAGCTGGTATAAGGTATATGGCCCCCACCAAGCTGTGATGTATGGAAAATTGCCACTTTTGATCAATATGCCCGGCATTAATCATAACTTTTTTAAAGCTGAAGATGTTCCCTATAAATTTCAGCCCGGGAATTATAATTTTGAACTCACTTATGGTTTAAAGGCTATTCCTGCGTATTTGATAAATTTCTATGATCATCATTTTCCCAACAATAAATTCAGTAACAATGAAAAATTTGAGGCCAGTTTTGAATTGATCGCAAATTACGAAGCTCAATTGGCGCAAGAACTTTTAAGCTATTTAAAATCTGTTGAAAGGGTTAAAATTATTGGAAGCTCCAAAGCAGGTTCCACTGTTCGGGTTCCTACCATCTCCTTTATTCATCCAGAATTCAAAAGTTCTCAAATTGTTGAGCTAGTAGATAAAAAACATATTGGGATTCGGTTTGGGGATTTTTATGCAAAACAGCTTATTAAAGATCTGGATCTGGAACAATATGAAGGGGTGGTGCGGGTGAGTTTGGTGCATTATAATACGCTGGAAGAGGTACAAAAATTAATTGCCGTTTTTAAAAATGTCTTTTAACCTAAACAACCCCAGATACCCGCGGCAGGCTGGTACAAAAACTCTTTATTTTACTTCTGAAGTTGCAATTATGTTACCTCCTGCGTGTAGGATTGCTTTTTTTGCCTTTTCAAAATCTACTTCGGAAATGGCTCTGGTGGCATCCTCCAGCAAGATGGCTTCAAAACCTTCATTTAGAGCATCCATAACCGAGAAATACACACAATAATCTGCCGCCAGGCCACAAAAGTATAAAGTGGTCACTCCTTTTTCTTTGAAATACCCTGCAAGCCCTGTAGATTTTAAATGCGCATTATCGTAAAATCCACTGTAACTATCTATATTTTTATCGGTTCCTTTTCTAAAAATGGCTTCTATTCTTTCCGTATGCAATTTAGGATGAAATTCGGCCCCTTTCGAATTCTGAACGCAGTGAACCGGCCATAGTTTCTGATCCATTCCATGCAGCTTGATACTTTCAAACTCCTTCTTTTCCGGATGGTTTTCAGCAAAACTGGAATGATCCTTTGGATGCCAATCTTGGGTTGCGATCACCAAATCGAATTTATTTTGAAGTTCATTTATGATAGGAACAATTTCATCCCCCCCGGGCACAGCCAATGATCCGCCGGGAATAAAATCGTTTTGCATGTCTATAATTACCAGTGCCTTCATTTTACCTTTTATATTTTTTTAATAGCGCTTCCCGCTCTTTCTTCAGCATCTTGCTAATCCCAACTTTATATTTGTGAGGGTTATCAAAGCGTTTGTATTCTGTTGGTAAACCCTCCAATCGTTCACGGGAATATTCCGCAATTTCTTTTAGGCTTCTAGGCTCTTGCGTTTTTTTGCCATTTTTCATCACTAAATGCAACAATGCTTCAATCCTACAATTTTTTACAGGCAATGATTTCAATATTTCCTGCGGATCATAAATCCTTGAAACCTCCTCTTCCTCCCTCATCGTAATTGCATCGGCTCCTATAAGTTCTCCTTTTGCATTCATCAATCTAAAAACCTGCTTTTTATGCGGAATAGTAACTTTGGAAAGGCTTTCAGAAATCTTCAACCGGGGAATGCCGTTGGAAACAGCCAGTTTATAAACGCCATCTAGAGCCCCATCAGGATCTCCAGTCACCAAATTGGTC
This sequence comes from Gillisia sp. Hel_I_86, assembly GCF_007827275.1. Lineage (NCBI taxonomy): Bacteria > Pseudomonadati > Bacteroidota > Flavobacteriia > Flavobacteriales > Flavobacteriaceae > Gillisia > Gillisia sp. Hel_I_86. The sequence continues at coordinate 1,245,289 of NZ_VISE01000001.1, forward strand.
CCCACTCCAAAAATATCTATCGGGGCTTTTTGTTCCAGTAAACTCTTAATCACATATTCATCCAACTGATTGGAAGCTGCTATTTTCACATACTCAAGGCCCGCTTCATCAAGTATTTTTCTGCTTTCTCTTGCCAAATAAGCCAAATCCCCACTGTCCAATCTAATACCCATTAATTGTTCTCCCTGCTCTTTCATTTCTTTTCCAATCTTAATAGCATTGGGAAGACCACTCTTAAGTGTATTATAAGTATCCACAAGGAGCACACAATCTTTTGGCCTCCCTTGGGAAAAGGCCCTAAAAGCCGTTATTTCATCATCATAGCTTTGAACAAAGGAATGTGCCATGGTCCCAGAAACCGGAATATCGAAATTTTTACCTGCTACCACATTGCTTGTGCCATCAAATCCGCCCACAATGGCTGCCCTACTTGCATAATATCCACCAGGGCCATGTGCCCTGCGCAAACCGAATTCAAGCAAAGTTTTATCTTTTGCTACCAATCGTACCCTACTTGCTTTCGTGGCGATCAAGGTTTGAAAATTTAAAAGGTTAAGGAGCATGGTTTCTATAATTTGTGCTTCTATAATATTGGCTTCTACCTGCAGTATGGGCATATTCGGAAATAAAATATCGCCCTCTTTTGCAGCCATGATATTCCCGGAAAATTTAAAGTTTTTAAGGTATTCCAGAAATTTCTTGGAATAGTTTTGCTTTTTTAAATAAGCCAGATCCTCCTTACTAAATCTAAGGTTCTCAAGGATTTCCAAAAGATCTTCCAATCCGGCAAAGATAGCATAGCCACCTTCAAAAGGCAACTTTCTAAAATAGTAGTCGAAAACTGCTGAATGTTCTTTTTGTCCATTTTCAAAATAAACCTGCGCCATTGCAAGTTGATATTGATCGGTATAGGTAGCGGTAAAATTGATCATTTTTGGAATACTATGTTTAAGGGAAGGGAAATTACGAAATTATGGGGACAGTTGTGAGGTGTGAGGTGTGAGGTGTGAGGTGTGAGGTGTGAGGTGTGAGGTGTGAGGTGTGAGGTGTGAGGTGTAAAACTAAAAAAGTGAATAAGGTTAACAATTATAGCTGGAAATACTTATTAAAACTTTTAAAGCAGAAAAGAATATAAAACAAAAAAGCCCGACAGTTATGTCAGGCTTTGTGCTCCTCCTCTTGGGCTCGAACCAAGGACCCTCTGATTAACAGTCAGATGCTCTAACCAACTGAGCTAAGGAGGAAACTATATTTTTATGCTTCTTTAAGAACGTAGTTGCATTTTCAAAGATCCCAATTCTTAATCTGGACCTGCATTCGAGACTTAATATTTCTCTTTTGCGGTTGCAAATATAAATCAATTTTTGAACGCCCACAAAACAAAAAACCACTTTTTTTTTCGAATATCTGGTTAATTGTGGTCAGCCATTTTTAGTGCATCCCAATTAGTCAAATAACCAGCGGTATAAATCGTTTCCATTTGCAAAAAGCACTAAGGCAATTATAATAAAGAAGCCTATCAATTGTGCAAATTCCATGACTTTTTCATTTGGGGTCCTCCCTGTAATAATTTCATATAACAAAAACATTACGTGTCCACCGTCCAATGCTGGAATTGGTAGGATATTCATAAATGCTAGGATAATGGAAATTAAAGCTGTAGCCAACCAAAACCCTTGCCAGTCCCATGCATCTGGAAAAAGACCTCCAATAGCACCAAAACCACCTACTTGGGTTGCGCCTTTCGCGGTAAAAATATATTTGAATTGCGCGACATAATCGTGCAAGGTCCAGTATCCATAACTAAAACCTTCTTTGATACTTTCTGAAAATCCATATTCCCTAGTTTGCACATCAAAATCCCTTTTGCTGGAAACCCCAAGGATCCCATCTTCATCTGGTGTAACCAAAGCGCTCCTAATTTCACCATCCCTTTTAAAGACGATTTCTACTTCTTTTTCTTTGTTTTCAGCAGTTATTGGTGCTAATTCATGCCAATAGCCTATTTCTTGTTTGTTTATTGAGATCAAACTATCTCCCTTTTTAAGACCCGCTTTTCCTGCCGCTAAATCGGCTACTACCGTATCTATAACCGCATTCTGGATGGGCACAAAAGGCTGCATAACCCCTTCTTCAAACATTTTTGAACCAATATCCTCTGGGATCGCAATAGTTTCGGTTTCTCCATTTTGGTGGATCACCGTAATATTTTTTATATCCCTCATAAATAGGAAACGGTTAACATCTATGCTATTTTCAAATTCCTCCCCGTTCACTTTTAAGATCCTGTCGCCATCTTCAAAACCAAATGCCTTAAACTCTTCAGCAACAGCAAATCCACGAGGCATATCCTCAGGTCCCACAAAAGAACTTCCCCAAACAAACAGCACCATCATGTAGATAAGAAAACCTAAAACCAAGTTCACGGTCACCCCTCCCAACATAATGATAAGACGTTGCCATGCGGGCTTACTTCTAAACTCCCAAGGTTTTGGAGGAAGCGCCATTTGCTCCTTGTCCATACTCTCATCTATCATCCCGGCTATTTTTACATAACCTCCCAAAGGCAACCATCCAAGACCATACTCTGTTCCCCCGATTTTTTTCTTGAAAAGGGCGAATTTAACGTCGAAAAACAAGTAGAATTTCTCTACCCTTGTCTTAAATAACTTGGCCGGTATAAAGTGTCCGAACTCGTGCAAAACGATTAGTAAGGACAAACTAAGGATTAGCTGTATTGCTTTTATTAAAAATGGATCCATTCTCTCTGCTTCAAATTTTAAATCGCACAAAAGTAACCTTTTAATAACTCCTAAAAAAGTATAAATTCCCGCGGAAATCTCCCCTTCAGAAATTTTAGGGCTTCCATTGCCTGTAATTAGTTAGAAGACTTTAATTTTGCATCAAATCATAATTGATGCTCCGGTTTTTTTCTAAATACAAACCTCTTGCCATAGTACTTGGTATTTTATCTATTATAATAATTTTCAGCATTTATAATCTACTGAAGCCTAAAGAGAAATTACCCATTTTTCAACCAGATATGGTGAATGCCGAGTTGGTGGACACCACTGTTCAATATGTTAGAAAATATCATAAAATAGCAGATTTTGAGCTATTGAATCAAAACGGGGAAACCATCACGCAAGATACCTATAAGGACAAGATCTATGTTGCAGATTTTTTCTTTACCACCTGTCTCACCATTTGCCCAATAATGACCGGGCATATGCTGAAAATTCAGGAGCGATTAAAGGAGGATCCAGAAGTGCTGCTACTCTCCCACACGGTGATTCCTGTTGCAGACAGTGTTCCGCAGCTTAAAAAATATGCATTGGAAAAAGGGGTAAATGATGCAAAATGGAATTTGGTTACCGGGGACAAAAAACAGATCTACGAACTAGCCCGAAAATCATATCTGGCAACCAAAACCGATGGCGATGGCGGGCCTTATGATATGATCCATACCGAAAATTTTATTTTGGTGGACAAAGAAAAAAGGATTCGAGGGTTTTACGATGGCACAAATGCCGAAGCCATTGAAGATTTAATGGAGGACATCCAAATCCTAAAAGCCGAATACTAGCAATTATACTTTTCTTTGCTAAACTTTTTATAAGACCTTTTTTTAAACTATTTTTGCCTTGTTTAAAATCAATCTAAATAACAATGAAGCTAACCGTTGCTCATTTAAAGCGTGGCCAGCGAGGGATAATCAAAGAATTTATTGCAGATAAAATCCCTCTTAAACTATTGGAAATGGGCTGTTTGCCGGGAAATCTAGTAGAGCTGGTGCAAACCGCACCTTTTAGAGATCCTATGTATTTGAATATAAACGGGAGCCATTTGGCAATTCGCAAAGAGACGGCATTGCTCATAGAAATAGAATTAATTTAATACTATGGGGAAACAGATTAATGTTTCGTTAATTGGGAACCCTAATACCGGTAAAACTTCTGTTTTCAATCAGCTTACCGGCCTCAATCAACAAGTAGGCAATTATCCCGGGATTACGGTAGAAAAAAAGATAGGCATCTGTAAACTGTCGCGGGGCCTAAAAGCCCATATTTTAGATCTCCCCGGCACCTATAGCTTAAACGCTTCTTCCCTGGATGAAAATGTGGTAATTGAATTACTGCTGAATAAAAACGACAGGGACTTCCCAGATGTCGCAGTGGTTGTTAGCGATGTGGAAAACCTAAAAAGAAATCTTCTCCTTTTTACGCAAATAAAAGACCTTGAAATTCCTACTATCCTTGTTGTTAATATGGCAGATAGGATGGTGCGTAAAGGAATATCCCTGGATATAGAAATTTTAGAAGCCAAATTAAACACAAAGATCGCACTGGTAAGTGCCCGAAAAAATACCGGAATTGAAGAATTAAAGGAAATGATCCTTAATTACCGCCAAATTTCAACAGAACCTTGCCTGCACGCCTCTATCATAGACCCAGAGTATTTTGGGAGGTTAAGAAAGGCATTCCCAAATCAGTCCCTTTATAAATTATGGTTGGTTATTACCCAAGATGTAAATTTTGGCAATATGAACAGGCACGAACTTCAGGACGAAGCTAATTTTCATACCAAAAGCAAAAGTGACCTTAAACGACTTCAGCAAAAAGAAACTATTTTAAGGTACCAGTTCATAAATGGATTGTTAAAAGAAGGTCTAAAAGTAGACCTGAACTCGGCCACAGATCTTAGAATACGGTTCGACAGGATCTTAACCCATCGTGTTTGGGGATATGTGATCTTTTTTATGATCCTTCTCCTCATTTTTCAAGCGATCTATAATTGGTCCAGCTATCCGATGGATTTTATAGATTCCACCTTTGCCTCGTTAAGCGAATGGATGAAAGACATGATGCCCGATGGTCCTTTCACCAATCTTATTTCTGAAGGGATTATTCCCGGGCTTGGCGGAATTGTAATCTTTATTCCGCAGATCGCATTTTTATTCTTTTTTATCTCCATTTTAGAAGAGAGCGGCTATATGAGTAGGGTGGTTTTCTTGATGGACAGGATCATGCGAAGGTTTGGACTAAGCGGAAAAAGCGTGGTGCCCTTGGTTTCTGGTACTGCCTGTGCCATTCCTGCCGTTATGGCCGCAAGAAATATAGAAAACTGGAAAGAACGGCTTATCACTATTTTAGTGGTGCCATTTACCACATGTTCAGCACGATTACCAGTGTACCTTATAATAATAGCATTGGTAATACCAGATCAAAGCTTTTTAGGCTTCAATTTACAGGGCTTAACATTAATGCTTTTATACCTTTTAGGGTTTGGGACCGCACTTGCATCTGCATGGCTTCTCAACAGGATCTTGAAAATAAAAAACAAGAGTTATTTCGTGATTGAAATGCCCAATTACAAATTACCAATGGTCAAGAATGTAGCGATCAATGTAGTTGAAAAAACAAAGTCCTTTGTGTTGGGGGCAGGAAAAATAATACTTGCTATCTCTATTATTCTATGGGTTCTCGCAAGTTATGGTCCTGGCGACACTTTTAATAATGCTGAAGAAATTGTAACTTTGGAATATGGGAATGGAGAGAATTCAACTTCAAGCCTAGAAGAAGAAATAGCAGCTTATAAACTGAAGCATTCTTATATAGGAATTATTGGAAGAGGGATCGAACCGGCTGTAACACCTTTGGGCTATGACTGGAAGATTGGAATTGCAATTGTAAGTTCTTTTGCCGCCCGTGAGGTTTTTGTTGGGACATTGGCAACGATTTATAGCGTGGGCAGTGATGAAGAAGAAACCATTAAAAATAGAATGGCCGCAGAGGTGAACCCAGTATTGGGCGGTCCTTTGTTCACATTTGCCAGCGGAATAAGTTTACTGTTGTTCTATGCTTTTGCAATGCAGTGCATGAGTACCTTGGCAATAGTAAAAAAAGAAACGAACACCTGGAAATGGCCTATGTTGCAATTAGTGATTATGAGTAGCTTTGCCTACCTTGTAGCATTAACAGCTTTTCAAGTTTTAAAGTAGTGTAATAATATAAATTTAAACCGCCTTAAACAAGTATCATGGACGTATTACAAAACATATTGGTTTTTATCACCTTTTTGCTCGCGGTAGCATATGTGATCACGAAATTTATTTGGAAGCCAGATTTTTTAAAGTCTAAGAAAGAATCTGAGAAAGCTTGCGGAGTTTCTGGATGTGGTTGTAGCTAATTGGTTTTACTCAACTGAATGAAAAGACAATATTCTGAATCTCTGTTTTATGAGTTGAAACTGGATAGGGATAGAGGTTGAGGGCATCCATAGAATAAACGCCTTTTGAGTCTGAAAAATTAAGAATAAAATTCTCTCCGTTTTTTAATGAAGTAAAATCTTTTCCATTTGTTAACGTAATGATCTTTTCCTCCACTTGTTTCCCATCCTCCCTCACAGCAACCAACACTTTCGCTTCCCCTGGCCAAATACAAGCAACATCCTTGGGACATCTTGAATCTGAGATCACTTTTTTGAATTGAATGGATTTGTTTTCAAAAGTAAACAGCTCTCCAAAGTCCAATTCAGCACTAAAATTAACTATCGAATCATTTTCTTGAGCAGAAGATGAACCCATAAATAAGGCAAAAACAAGAGCTAAACAAACTTTCATAACCAATTTTACTTTAAAGACTATAATTAAAATTGGGTGTTGCAACTATTAGCCCAAACCTACATCTAAGGTCATCATAAGTATAAATCCTCCTATAAAGCCCATAGTGGAAATATCTGTATATTTATCTCGCTGCGATTCTGGCACTACCTCTTCTACCACCACAAAAATCATAGCTCCTGCAGCAAAAGCCAATGCGTATGGCAAGATTGGCTGGAAAGTCATAACGGCCCATGCGCCCAAAACAGCAGCAATTGGTTCTACCGCAGCAGAAAGCTGCCCATAGTTAAAACTTTTCCATCTACTTAGGCCTTGTCCCCTTAATGGCATTGCTACCGCAAAACCTTCAGGAAAATTCTGTAATCCTATTCCAATTGCCAAAGCTACTGCCCCGCCAATAGTTGCACCATCAAAACCTGCTGCCACTCCACCAAACAGCACCCCGATCGCCAAACCTTCCGGAATATTATGCAAGGTTATCGCCAGGGTTAAAAGCACAGATTTATGCCAAGGGGTTTTTATTCCCTCTTTTTCATCCATTTTAAAATTCACATGAAGGTGAGGTAAGACTTTATCCAGTCCGAAGATAAATATGGCTCCTAGAAAAAAACCTACCCCTGCTGGTATTACTTTTTCAAATCCTTCTCCTGGGCTCATTTCTATACCTGGTGCCAATAAACTCCAAAAACTCGCAGCAACCATTACTCCTCCAGTAAATCCTAACATTCCATCGAATACGGCGCGGTTCATTTTCTTAAAGAAAAATACAAGAGAAGCTCCAAGAGCGGTCACCCCCCAGGTAAATAATGTAGCATATAGGGCAGCCAAGATGGGATCTATCCCTTCCAGATAGGCAATTATATCGTTCATCATAATTTAAGGTGTTTTAATATATAAATTACTTGAGATTAAGCTGGAGATCTTAAGTTCCTTATCATTTAATTTGATAAGTATGGATTGATCGAATGATTCTTTTTCTAAAATGTGAATTACTTCCCCTAAAGCAATGTCATTTTTATCCAAATATCGAAGAAATTCTGTAGAGGAGTCTTTTACCCCAACACAAATACCAGATTCTCCAATATTCAGTTCAGAAAGTAAAACTTTATCTGCAATTAGGATATTTCCCTTAGCATCGGGGATAGGATCTCCATGTGGATCTTTTTTAGGAAATCCTAGAAATTTATCTAGTTCCCTTATAAGTTTTTCAGATTTTATATGTTCCAACTGTTCTGCAACTTCATGAACTTCATCCCAAGAAAAATTGAGTTTATCTACCAAAAAAACTTCCCAAAGCCGGTGCTTTCTAACTATTTCAATGGCAGTTTCCTTACCAGAATTACTGAGTTTGACACCCTGATATTTCTTATAGTCCACCAATTCCTTTTCAGCCAATCGCTTGACCATATCTGTTACAGAGGAGGCTTTTGTATTCATTTCTTCGGCCAAGGCATTGGTGCTCACGCCTGTTGGAAAAGAACGTTCCAGATGAAAAATGGCTTTTAAATAATTCTCTTCGGATAAACTGAACATACATTTTGTTTTAAGAGCTGCTAAATTACATTTTTAATTTAAATAAATCAATTTTTTAGGTTAATCTAAAGAATACTTATAGCTCAACTGAAAACATGTCGAACATGTTCTATTCTTTTTCTTTTCGAGCGTAGTCGAGAAATCTTTTTTTTACCTATAGGCTCTTCCGAGTGCTAAGTTTTCTTATGAAGGACAAACATATTCTATTGTCATCCCGACGCTAGGAGGGATCTATGATTAATAAACTTTCACCTAAGATTCTTGAATGCGTTACACTGCTTTCAGTATGACAATTAGATCTTGATAATCATTGATTTAAATACCAAGTTATGGTGGAGAAGCAATAGAAAGCTTCTCGGCTCCGCTACCATTGAAGTGTTTTTATTTATTTGTGAATCCAAGACCCTGAAACCAGTTACCATTGCCGTATTTTTATAAGTTGCTTATTTATAGATAATTATAGTATCTAATGCCTTAGCCATTTTTAATACGCTTTTTGTTCTCATTACGGTAATTTCAAGAATTTGGAAAACACTTCCTTTGGTCTATAAAGCTTTGATTAATTTTAATGATTGTTCATTTTTTTGTTCGTCCAAAAAAACGGACCAAAAAAAGGACACTTTTTTGTAGGTGTTTCCAAATATGCTAAGAACCATCATACGTCAACTTCCTACGCTGGATAATTTTTTTATCACGGATCTCGAAGTGACATTCATACTCCCTTTTGTCATCCTGACGAAGGAAGGATCTATTTACATTTCAATGGATAATGTTTCTTAGAGATTCTTCACTATGTTCAGGATAACAATCGTGTCCTATCGTCTCGATAGCTATAGACCTAGAACTATCCCGATATTAGGAACTAACAGGTTTAAAGAAGATATAAATCTCTCAGGGAGAGATGGACTCTAGATCCCTCTTTCCTTCTGGATTTTTTCGTAAGCTTCCTGCACCATTCTAAATTTATCTTCAGCACCTTTTCTATAGGCCTCATCCATATGTTGCAGTTTGTCCGGATGGTATTTTTTGGCCATGGTCCTAAATGCCTTTTTTACTTCGGCATCTGTGGCAGATTTTTCGATCTCCAGGATCTTGTACGAATTATCGGCACTCTTAAAGAACATCGCTTTAATACTTTCAAAATCCCTGTTGTTCAGTGCTAAAAATCCCGCGATAGATTGAAGTTGGGACAATTCAGAATTAGAAATATTTCCATCTGCTTGGGCAATGCTGAACAAGAAATGCAAGATTTGTAATCGCACTTCATATTTGGTGCGTTGCTGAAGATACAAACCAATTCGTTGCGCGGAGATCTCCCTGTTCTTTATCACCTCATTAAAAGTGCGAAAAGTGGCATTTGCACGCTCTTTCCCGTAGGCCTGTACAAAATAAGATCGTACATAATCCATTTCAGATTGAGATACTTGCCCATCTGCTTTTATAACCAAAGAGGCCAACGAAAGTAGATTGAGCTCAAAATCCCCTGGTGTTACCGTTTGACTTTGACTTGTAAAAACCGAATTAAATCCACCTGAAGACCGATTCCAATTATCTATAACAGTTCCTAATATAAACCCCAGTACTGCTCCCGGGTACCTGAAAAACATATAGCCTGCAAAGGCCAATATCCACTTAAACATAAATTTCTACTTGATAAGAGGCAAATATACTATTTTGAATAGGTATTAAACAGACCCTATCCCATAAACTTGTGCTTCCTGTCTATAAGTTGAAACTATGAGCATATAGGAAATTGAGATATGAAGAGCAAAAGTTAATTTGTATCTTTGCCCTTTATAAATTATAATAAAAATTCTATATATGTATCCAGCAGATTTAGTTAAACCAATGAGAGAAGACCTTACAAATATAGGTTTTCAAGAATTACATACCGTTGCAGAGGTAGATGCTGCCATGGAAAAGAAGGGAACTACGTTGGTAGTTGTGAATTCCGTTTGTGGATGTGCCGCTGCTAATGCACGCCCGGGAGCTCGTATCTCTTTACAAAACAACAAAACGCCGGATAATCTGGTAACTGTTTTTGCAGGAGTAGATACGGAGGCCACGGCTAAGGCTCGTGGTTATATGGTCCCTTTTCCTCCTTCTTCACCGTGCATGGCATTGTTTAAAGATGGGGAATTAGTTCATATGTTGGAACGCCATCATATCGAAGGGCGTCCCGCAGAGATGATCGCAGATAATTTAACAAGTGCTTACAACGAGTTTTGTTAATCCCTCATTGAGGGCTTAATTTTTCGTCCCGAGAGCTCTTGGGATGCATTAAATTTTTTAAAGTATTTTCCTCCCGAAGCATCGGGACACACCTTGTGGGCTTGCTTCAAGGTCCTTGATTTAAAAATATATCAAGCCGATCTATTTAAGATCGGCTTTTTTTGCTTTATGTTGAAATAATTTGTTTGTTCGTAAAGTATCATAAATTGAAAAAGGACGTCATTCTTTCCCGACCGTTCGGGAGTTTCAGAATCTCATTTCAATGTAGATCAATGCAATATTGAGACCCTGAAACCCGACCGACCGCTACGGGCTGGTATATTAACATTGAGGTATTTTTTCTATCACAAACAGAAATTGAAACGAGTTCAGGTATCGACTTCACGTCAAGCTGAACTTGTTTCAGGTTCTAACATGTGAATGAGCTTTACAACTCTAATAGACCCTGAAATTAATTCAGGGTGACGCTTTGGATTGAATTCCTGAAAAAAAAAATTTGTTATTGATATATTTAAGTAAAACACGTCAATTCCCTACGTTAGATAGATTTTTTTATCACTGGTCTACCATTGACGTATTTTTATTTATTTGTGAATCCAAGACCCTGAAACCAGTTCAGGGTGACGATGGGGAATTGTCGTCATGCTGAACTTGTTTCAGCATCCCATCAGCTTATATAAAAAACATGTCAATTTCCTATGCTGGATAATTTTTTTATCACTGGTCTCAGGGTGACGAAAGAACTATAAAAAGCGGATATACCTAATAAATAATTAGTACCTTTCTTCTTCCAATATCAAATTATACTTGATGAAAGTATTTGTCGTTTTCCTTCGTTTTCCTATTTTTTATTGTTAGTGCAGCAAGCTGCCAAAATACAGATGAAGCACAAAATGTATCCCTTCAGGATCTGGAACAGCAACTTGAAGCACTCCAAGCATTCGTGGACCAAAGCAACTGCACCCAAAATTCCCAATGTAGTTATATCGCCTACGGAACAAAAGCCTGCGGGGGTCCCAAAGGATATCTTGTGTTTTCAACCAATGTAGATATGGACCAACTCAAGGTAATGGTTGCAAAATATTCTAAAGCCGAAGCTACTTACAACAAGCAAAATGGCATCATAAGCGATTGCAGCATTCCTGCACCACCCCAAAGTATTAAATGTAGCGATGGGAAATGTATCGCTGTAGATTAACCACTTCATAAACTCATTTTTCCCATAAAAATGTATTTTTGCAGCAAGCACATTTTAAGATGAAGAAACTACTTGCCTATCCCCTTTCCATAATTTCATATTTTTTTTTCTTTTTAACCTTAGTGGTTTTTCACGGGATTCAATGGATCTGCTTCAATTTTATTGGAAAAGAAGCTCATAAAACTTCGGTAGATGTTTTTAATCTCACCTTAATGCGATGCCTCAATATTTTGGGTACCACCTTTACGGTAGACAATCCTCATAAAATCCCAACCGATGTGCCATGTATTTTTGTTTCCAATCATCAAGGTCTCTATGACATTCCGCCTATCATTTGGTACCTTAGAAAGCATTATCCTAAGTTTATCAGTAAAAAAGAATTGGGCAGAGGGATTCCAGGGATCTCCTACAACCTTAGACATGGGGGATCTGCTCTGATAGATCGCAAGGATCCCAAGCAAGCTGTTGTTACCATTTCGAAATTTGCAAATTACCTTAATAAAAACAATTACTCGGCAGTAATATTTCCTGAAGGCACTAGAAGCAGGGACGGTAAGCCAAAAAAGTTTGCTGAAACAGGTCTGCAAATAATGCTGAAGAAAATGCCCAATGCCCTCGTGGTTCCAATTACCATTAATAATTCATGGAAGTTGTTCGAATATGGGAGTTTTCCTTTAGGGATTGGCCATAATATTAAGATGAAGGTACACCAACCAATTCTCGCAAATTCAGACGATGCAAATAGCATGATTGCCAAAGTGGAACGCACGATTATTGCCGACATTATTTAAAATAAGCCCATTGTATTTATCCATATTTGAACCATATGACTTCAGAAAAGATCATAGAAAACACCATTTCATTTGTTAAAGAAACCTTGAAAGATGCAGAAGGCGGGCATGATTGGTTTCATATAGAAAGAGTGTACAACAACTCTAGATTGATAGCTTCTTCTGAAGATGTAGATCCTTTAATTGTGGCATTGGGAGCATTGCTACATGATATAGCCGACTCCAAATTCCATAATGGCGATGAAACTGTTGGCCCAAAGGTTGCCAAGGCCTTTTTAAGCGATTTAAATGTAGGCGAAAAGGTAATTGGCCATGTGATAAAGATCATTGAAAACATCTCCTTTAAAGGCGGAAATACCAACCAATCTTTTAACTCTAAAGAACTAGCGGTTGTTCAAGATGCCGACAGGCTGGATGCACTTGGAGCAATAGGTATTGCAAGAGCTTTTAATTATGGTGGGTTTAAAGGAAGAACTTTGTTTGATCCAGAGCTCCAACCGAACCTTAAAATGAGCAAAGAAGAATACAAAGCATCAACTGCACCAACAATCAACCACTTCTACGAGAAACTACTATTGCTGAAAGACAGAATGAACACAGAAACCGGAAAAGCAATTGCAGAACAGCGACATACGTATATGCAAGGGTTTTTAGAGCAGTTCTATGCAGAATGGCACGGGAAAGCATAACATAGAAAAACCTTGCTTTCCAGTAAGGTCTTTTAATTTATTTCTTATAACAATAAATTATTAATGTCATTCTGAACGCAATGAAATGAAGTGAAGAATCTCAAGATAGTAAAGGGGTTCTTCCTCCGTTGGAATGACGTTTTTCACTTTCGAATTCCAGGTTTCAGGCTCAACCTGACAATTCATTTAAAGCATGAATTATCTACAACCAAGCATTCCACGGAATTCTTGAAAGAACTAGAATTAAAGCAAGCGTATAAAATATTGCCAATGTCTTAAATTTTGGCTTGGAAGTAAGTTTTTTCTTGTGTTTAGAATAACCTATTGTTATAAAAACAATGGCAAGTATCATGATTATTGGATGCTCCACGTTATATAACCTTAGAATAGGATCTTTCATAACCCCACCCATTCCAACTTCACTGAACATTTTAAAATAAGGAGTAGTAAAGTACAAGATAATCCCAATTAGCAATTGTAAATGCGAAACTATAAGGGTAAACAATGCAATCCTAAAATTGGTGGCGCCATATTCTTTATTGCTGGCAAAACCTACGATAGCATTTGCAGCGGCTACAATTAAAACAATAAGCACCAAATATGCCCAATAAGAATGTATAAATTGAATAGTTTCGTACATTTTTTCTAAGTTTTAGGCAAATATAGGTTTTTTCAATAAAAAACCGCTTCAGGAATTGAAGCGGCTTATAAAGAATTTTAAATTTAGGTTTAATTGAAAGAATATCTCAAACCAACCTGCATTTGCCATCTTGAAGATTGTAAACCTGCATCATCAACGATATTTTTTGTTTCAAGCGACCTTGGATCAAATGTAAATGTAGGTGTTGTACCATTTTCAGCAAATCCTCTGAAGGAAGCAAGTTGAACTTGACCAAAATTTGCAAATGTTCTCTTACCCCACTCTTTGTTTAAGAAGTTTGTGAAGTTGAAAATATCTGCAGTTAATTCAATTTTATGATCTGTTTCATTGATCTTAACCCTAAATTCTTGAGCAAATTTTAGATCAATAATATGTGACCAATCTATTCTATCGCCGTTTCTTTCAGCAAATTGACCTCTTCGGCTACTTAAATATTCATCTCCATTAATTGCAGCATTTAAAAGATCCCATTGCTCACCAGCTGTTCTATTATTTTGAGGATTTCTAGTATCTACAATATCAACTAAATTAGCTTCAGCCTCATTTGAAGGTATATATGCCAATGCAGAGAATGATCCTGTATCACTTAATAGTCCACTTCCATTATAAACATAACTAAAAGGCTGACCTTGAGCTCCTTCATAGAATAAACCTATTCTAGTCCTTAAATTTTCAGTCCATTTTAATTCAATAGTTGAATTGGCTATTATCCTATGTCCCGGAGCAAAATCAGATCTTGAAACAGATGGCATGTTAGAGCCTCTTACAGTTTCAAGATATCTCCATTGAGAACTGTTTTGAGAAGAAGTTGCATCAAAAAGCACATTGGACTCTCCGTAAGAATAGGATACTTGAGAATTAACATCTATAAAAGAGCTATAGAAATTCTTTGCTAAGGTTCCAGAAACATTATAGGAATTTCCTTCAGATGTATTATACCCCATATAAATAGCACTGTAGGTATTATCTATATTTTCAAATCCATAATTTGGTCTTGAACCAGCAGCTGTAGTTATAAATTGAGGTCCTTCAAGATTAATATTCTCATAGGCTACAGCATTTACATCATCGTTGTAGATAAAGTCTGCAGAAATAACCCAGTTACCAGGTAATTTTTGATCTACTGCAATATTGGTTTTCCAAACTTGTGGCAATTTGAAATTTTTCTCAAATAAATTTACTTCACCTCCTACAGATCCAGAACCTTGAGGAGGATCTTGAAATTGATTTCTTGGATCTGGCTCAAATTGAGGAACATCGTCTCCAGTTAATTGAATAAAACCTGCAGTTAAACCATTGTTGTTATAAACTCCTCCAGGCCAAACCAATGGTAACCTTGAAGTAAAGATCCCTGTACCACCTCGAATTTGGGTAGTACGATCTCCCTTAACATCCCAATTAAATCCAAATCTAGGAGAAAAATGAACCTGTGCATCAATACCTTTACCTGTTCTTGCTCCTCTTAGATCTTTTCCTGCAGCTTCCAATAAAGGAATTGTTCTATTATTGAAATCATCATTAATTAGATAATCCTCCCAAAATGGAACATCTATTCTTGCACCTAAAGTAAGTTTTAAATTATCTGTAACACTAAACACATCTTGAGCATACAATCCAAATTGAAAGATATCAAATTCTGCTGCACCCTGAGAATCATCTCCAAACCCACCAATTAGTGAATATCCATAACGATACCTGTTTGCTAAATTACCGTTAATAAAATCGTCGAGATTATTATATCTGTAATCTCCAAAATTTTGTCTGAAAAACACGTTTTTTGAAGAAGAAAATTCATTGTTAGTACCAATAGTAATATTGTGTCTACCAGCGTAAATATCAAAATTATCGGTTATGGTAAGTGTACTTTGTTCTAATAGGTTTGCTGTAGAGAATGCTTCAGATCCAAAATTTATAGAGCTCCCAGCAGCATCAAAAATCTGCACATTTGGAAATTCTCCACCTTCAGGATCTCTATCATCATTTACGGTGGTCCATCCTATAATTAAATTATTTGCCATGCTATTTCCAATTCTTGAGCTTAATTCCAGGGCTGTTGAGTTGGTTATAGATTCAAAATTAATAGCGGAATTAGAAAAATTTATGGCACCTTGATTTGATCTTGGAGCATTTAACTGTATCGCTTTAACATAACTATGTTTCAACGATAATTTATGATTTTCATTAATGTTCCAATCTATTTTTCCAATTAACTTATCGCTTACAAGAGAAGATTGATTGTTTGCAAATCCACCTGGATTATAACCGTATTCGTTGTTCAAAAAATCAGAAAGACCATTGATATCAGCTAAAGTCGCATCACCTCTAAATGTTGTAATATCAAAGGGTTGAGGAGTTTCATTATCTTGACGCTCATAGTTTACAAAAAAGAATAATTTGTCCTTTACTATTGGTCCTCCAACTCTTATACCAGAAGTAACTGCGGTAAACTCTTCAAGTTTTTCTCTTTTTCCATCATCTCCTATTAAATCTACTGGAGTTTTTCCTGCAAAATCTTCATTTCTCAAGAAACTGTAAAGAGAACCTTCAAATTGGTTGGTACCAGATTTTGTGATTGCGTTAATACTACCCCCAGCAAATCCAGATTGTCTAACATCAAAAGGAGCAACGTTAATCTGAAATGATTCAATTGCATCAAGAGAAATTGGACTAACTCCGGTTTGACCTCCATTTGTTCCACTTGCTGCCAGTCCGAAAACGTCATTATTCACAGCACCATCAATATATAATGCATTGTAACGATTGTTTTGACCACTAATGGAAATAACATCATCACCACTAACTTGTGCTTGAGGAGTTAATCTTGCAAAATCTGCAATATTTCTAGATATAGAAGGCAAGGTATTAACCTGTCTTTGGCTTACGCTTGTCTCAGCCCCTGTTTTACCTGAATCGAAAACACTATTTCTTTCTCCTGTTATTACCACTTCATCTAATGCATTTTGAGATTCACCTATTTCTGCACTAATATTCCTTGAATCCCCTAATTTTAAATTAATGTCGTTAGCTGAAAAGTTTTCAAAACCCACAAAACTAATAGTGATTATGTAAGGTCCACCTACCCTCATATTAGAGATACGGTAGAAACCATCAAAATCTGAAATAGCACCATATGTAGTACCAGAGGGCTGATGTACTGCCACGATATTAGCTCCCGGAAGCGGCTCTCCATTGGTGTCCAGCACCCTTCCATTAATTGCTGAGGTTGTAACTCCTTGAGCAAAAGTAACGGCTGTCATCATTAAAAAAATAACGACAAATAAACTTGTAATCTTTTTCATTGTTAGTGATTAGTTATTGTTTATAATTCACGGCAAAAAACGTCATTTTCTGAAAAACAAACTTTAACTTAATGTAAAGATTTCAGACTTTAACATTTCGCCCCAACAAACATACATATTTTACACAAAGGATTATCGCTGAAGTCATTAAAGCTATTAAGAATTTATTAACAATAAAAAACACTACTTTTTTAAGTAGGAATTTAACAAATTGTTTGTAGAATCATCATGGTTTGAAACATCAGAGGCATTAATTTCTTTCAAAATTTTTGAAGCCAATTGTTTTCCCAACTCAACTCCCCATTGATCGTAACTAAATATATTCCAGATCACTCCTTGAACGAATATCTTGTGCTCATACATGGCGATCAATTTTCCTATACTCCCCGGAGTCAACTTCTCGATCAAAAGCGACGTTGTGGGCTTGTTCCCTTCAAAGACTTTAAATGGAAGTAAAGTTTCAATTTGTTCTAATTTCAGGCCTTGTTTGCTCAATTCCTTTTTTACCTCATCTTGGGATTTCCCCTTTAAGAGTGCTTCTGTTTGCGCAAAATAATTGGCCATTAATTTATCATGATGCCCTTTATCACCAAATAAGGATTTTTTAAAACCAATGAAATCGGCTGGGATCAATTTTGTGCCTTGATGAATTAGTTGAAAAAATGCGTGTTGGGAATTGGTGCCAGGCTCTCCCCAGATGATGTTACCGGTTTCATAACCAACAGGATTCCCATTTCTATCTATACTTTTACCATTGCTCTCCATAATTGCTTGCTGAAGGTAACTCGGCAGTTTTTGTAAATATTGAGAATAAGGGATGACCACTTCGCTCTCTGCCTTAAAGAAATTGTTGTACCAAACACTCAACAAAGCCAGCTGAACAGGGATGTTTTTAATAAAAGGTTCTTTCTTAAAGTGCACATCCATTTTATGTGCACCTTCCAGAAGTTCATTGAATTTAGTGAATCCTACTGCCAGGCTTACAGATAAACCTACAGCACTCCACAACGAAAACCTCCCTCCAACCCATTCCCACATTGGGAATATGTTTCCTTTAGAAATTCCAAAATCTTGCACTTTTTCGACATTCGAGGAAACAGCAACAAAATGCTTTTGAACAGCTTCTTGAGGTGCCGAGTCCAAAAACCACTTTCTAGAGGTGATTGCATTGCTCAAGGTTTCCTGAGTAGTAAAAGTTTTGGAAACAATTACAAATAGGGTGGTTTCTGGATTTAGTGGCTTTAATATTTCATGAACATGGTCCCCATCTACATTGGAGATATAATGAATGTTCAAATGGTTTTTGTAAAATCCAAGTGCTTCGGTAACCATGGCAGGACCAAGATCTGAACCGCCAATTCCAATATTAACTATATCTGTAAATTTCTTGCCAGAATACCCTTTTGTGTTTCCGGAGATAATAGCATTGGAAAATGCTTCCATCTTGGCTTTCACCTCAAAAACTTCAGGAATCACGTTTTCTCCATCAACACGTACGCACTCTGAGTCCTTCGCTCGTAGAGCAGTATGTAGCACAGGTCTGTTCTCGGTTCTATTGATGCTTTCTCCTCCAAAATATGAATTGATCGCTTCTTCCAAACCACATTCTTCTGCAAGTTCCAACAAAAGTTCTTGCGTTTTTCGAGTGATTCTATTTTTGCTGAAATCGACTAAAAAATCTTCCCAATGGATGCTGAAATCGTTGAAACGTTGCGGTTCTTCAGAAAAAAGCTGCTGCATTTTAATCTCTTTTATCTCTTCGAAATGTTGTTGCAGTTTCCCCCAAGCGAGGGTGGTAGTAGGATCTATATTTTGCATTGCTAAATTTCTTTGAATGGAATTTTATCTAATTTTGTTCTCACCGGTTTAATAGCGGCAAAATAATCTTCTTTTATATTATCTGCTATAGGTTCTGCTGCCGGTAAGTTCTGGCGAAAAGGATCTACTTGTTTCCCTCGTACCCAAAACCTGTAACAAACATGAGGTCCCGTGGCAAGCCCCGTACTTCCCACATATCCAATAATATCTCCTTGTTTTACCCGTTGGCCAACCCTAACATTTCGTTTGGACATATGTAAATACTGTGTGGTATAGGTATCGTTGTGTTTTACTTTTACATAATTTCCATTCCCGCCCGTATAACTGGCCGCAATTACGGTTCCGTTGGCGGTAGACCAGATAGGTGTTCCGTGTGGGGCGGCATAATCTGTTCCTTTATGGGCTTTCCATCTTTTTTGAACAGGATGGTATCTATTTCCCGAAAATCTTGAAGAAATTCTACTGAAATTCAATGGCGCTTTTAAAAAGAAACTCTGTAAAGGCCTAGCCTCTTCATCATAAAAGTCGGATTCGCCTTTTTCCGGATCTGCCATATAATCGAAGGCATAATATGGTTTGCCTTGGTGTACAAAAACAGCGCCTTCAATATTTTCTATTCCGGCATATATGCTATCATTTATATAGCGTTCATTATACACCATTTTAAACTGATCTCCTTTTTGAAGCTTCCAGAAATCGATGCTCCATTGATAGATACTGCTTAGCTCATGAGACAACAATACGCTCAAGCCCTGGTTGGACATAGCTTCAGATAGATTGCTAACAATCACCCCCGAAACGGTTTTCCTTTTGATGGTAACCGGCTTCTGGGATTTGAATGCCGCTATGTTTTTTCCAATATTAACAACGGTGTAGTCAATTCTGTCGTTCTCATAAATAAAATATTCGGGAGTTTGAGCAGCGTCTTTTGCTTTCAGGATAATATAAGGCTTCCCCACTACTAATCTTTTTGGATTAAAGGTTTCACTTACCTGTTCGGTAATTTCAAAAACTTTAGATCTGCTTACCCCATGTGCATCCAATATTTCACCAAAACTATCTCCAGATTGTATCGTGTCCCGCACAACTTCAAAATCATGAAGTACAAATCCATATTCCTCAATCACGGGAACAGCCTCTTCTACTTTAACTTCGGTTATTTCATTTTTAGCCTCTTCGTCATTATTGCAAGCAGATAATGCAACTGACAATAATAGCAAGTATTTTATATTCTTCAAATTCAATGCTGTTTTTGTGTATTAAAATTGTGTTCCACCCATTCTTTGCCCCAATTATCAAATTCTTCTGGACTCCAAAGATTAGGAAAAAAACTGTTTTTCTGAAAACTTGGCGGTAAAAATTCTTTCCAATTGGTTCCCCCCGTAGCAGAAATGGTTTTATTGTCCTTATTGAGATACCTGTGCGCTGCCCCCATGTGCATTAACAACCAATTAATATTAATATTGGTGTCGAAATTTCGCAAGCCTTCTATTAAAACAGGGTTGTTTTTTTCATCCTCCGGAAGTTGCAGATATTGATGGTACAATGTTTTTCCTCTTACATCTTTGGCAATTCTCAAAAATCTTGGGGTGTACCGAAGTTCAAATTGTTTAAGGGTGAGGGTTTTTTCTCCGGTAGTAAGATCTATTCCACCTTTTTTCCAATAAATATTCTTGTAAAGCTCTTCGATATTACTTTCTGAAGAAAAATTATGCCGCTCTTTAAAAGGAATTAAATGCTGTAGTGGCGTTGCATTGATCTCGATCATTCGAAATTGTGCCGATTGGAATCCGCTGGCTGGCAATAATGCCATTCTAAATTTAAGGAATTGTCCTCGTTCCATCCCCTTGATCATTACATCGAAAGAATTTATAAGGATTCGAACATACCTGTTAAGGCGGGTTACTTTTTCAATAAAATAGGAAGCGGTCAAATTCGCTTCAGCAATTATTTGCTTTTGCTCATGCAAAATCAACTTAAAATACAACTCTGTAATTTGGTGATAAGTGACAAATATTTCCTCATCTGGGAAATGGGTTTTAGGATTTTGTAGGCTCAACAAAGTATCTAGGCTGATATAGTCCCAGTAGGTAAGGTAATTATCATATAAAAGCCCATCTAGATAAGAACCCATATCCTGACCAGAATTCTTGAATTTTTCTTCAAGCAATAAAATTCTCTCAGCAATCCCGGGCTTGATTTCGTTCATTCTATTAATTCATTATAATTTTTAATTGATGCTTTAATCCCTTAAATTCATCTAAATCTGCCGCGAGTGAGCCCACCGCAAGATCTGCTTCAATTTTTATCGGAATCTTGTTTTTATCATCGCTTATCCAAAAAGTAAGGCTTTCTTTCTCTTTAAAAACTCTTCCTGCCATAACATACGGCCGGAATTTTAAAGTGGCAATTTTACCGAATTTTGTGATCAAAACTTCCTTTCCCAGGAACTTTAATTTAAAATCATGGTTTTCCTTATCAAAAAACATATTTAAATTGATCTCATCCCCTGCTCTTAAGCTGTTTGAATTAATGTTGTTTCGAATAAAATAAAATGCAGATAACATATCGTGCACATTTTCCTGTGTAGTATAGGTATTGTTTTCTCCGTGTTTTTTGTCAAATACTTCAGCCTTGTTGTTTTCTTGGTCAAACTCAATTTCAATGTCTTTAGTATGCCCTCCTTCATCTATTTTTCGAATGAACCTGTATGGTAACCCCGTTCTCTTATCGAAATAGGATTCATAATTATCATCTACCTTAAAAAACAAATGTAACAAGCCAGTAGATTTCCCCTTGCCTACTATATGGTATACTTTTTTATTGTTTAGATTGGTTTCATTTACGCTAATGGTAGCATAACTGGCATTAAAAGGGCCATAATGAATCCTGAACTTGAACCATTCCCCATCTTGAAAAGCTTTCTGGGAAAATGAACTTAACGGCAACAATAATACAAGTAGGCAAAAAATTGTAAATCTATTTTTCATGTATTGGGGCTTTAATTAAAACCGGATGAACTTTTTTTAATTTATATTGATAATGAAGAATTACAATTTCTATTCCAAATGTATAAAACTAAAAAACCCCATCAAATTAATGATGGGGTTTTTATCTTATTAACCAACTAAAACTTAAATTATGAAAAAAAATTAATTCATTCTTGGTAACCACTCCAAAAATGCGGTGCAAAAGTCCAGAGATTTATCCTGTTTTGCAACCTTAAAATAAACTTTAACCCAAAATTTAGCAAGTTGGCAATTATATACTTCTTATTTAATTGACTTGTTAATTTATCTATCGTTTTTATAGCGTTCCCCGCAATTCCTGCTCCCTCTCTATAGCCTCAAATAAGGCTTTAAAATTTCCTTTTCCAAAAGATTGTGCGCCTTTTCGTTGAATGATCTCAAAAAACATCGTTGGGCGGTCCAAAACGGGCTTCGTGAAGATCTGTAAAAGATATCCTTCGTCATCCCGATCTATTAAAACCCCAAGCTCTTTTAGTGGCTCAAGGTCTTCATCTATTTCCCCTACCCTGTCCAAAACGGTATCGTAGTAAGATGCTGGAACATAAAGGAATTCCACCCCCCTGTTTCTAAGTTTTGTTACCGTGTCTATAATATTATCTGTTGCCAAGGCAATATGTTGCACCCCTGCCCCATTATAGAAATCTATATATTCTTCTATTTGTGATTTTTTCTTTCCTTCTGCCGGCTCGTTGATAGGGAATTTTATTCGTCCATTTCCGTTGCTCATTACCTTGCTCATTAGAGCCGTATAGTCTGTGGAGATGTCTTTGTCGTCAAAAGAAACCAACTGTGCAAAGCCCATCACTTTCGCATAGAATTCACACCATTTGTTCATTTCGTTCCAGCCTACATTCCCTACCATATGATCTATGAATTTCAAGCCGGTTGGTTCTGTTTTAAGTTTGGGCGCATATACTTTATAACCAGGCAAAAAAGGACCTGAATAATTTTTTCGCTCAACAAAAACATGCACGGTTTCCCCATAGGTATGAATCCCAGATAAAACCACCGAACCATTTTCATCTTCCACTACATAAGGTTCTAAGTAAGATTTAGCGCCACGCTTTGTGGTTTCTTCATAACTTTTTTTAGCATCATCTACCCAAAGTGCCACTACTTTAACCCCATCGCCATGTTTATTGATATGCTCATTTATTGGCCCTTCTGGCTGCAAAGGAGAGGTAAGTACTATTCTAATTTTATCTTGCTGCAACACATAGGAAACGCTATCTTTTTTTCCCGTTTCCAATCCTGAATATGCTACTGGCTGAAAGCCCCACGCATGCTGATAGTAATAGGCTGCTTGCTTGGCATTCCCGACATAAAGCTCAACGAAATCTGTTCCCAATAATGGCAGGAAATCTTCTGCTTGTGGGACTTTTTTTTCTAAGTGTAAAGAGGTGTTATCTGTGCTCATTGTTAAAGTATATTAGAAAATTTGATGATTAGATAATTATAATTTTCTAATCAAAACCAAAGATTCAGTTTGATTTATTAGTGTTCAAATTTATTTTTGTTCAGCTTATTAGGCTATCTAATTTTCCGTCTTTATGCTAATAATGACTTTGTTCAAATTTTTCGTCATGCTGTTCCGATAGCTGTCGGAATTGTTTCAGCATCCCATGAATCGGTGAGGAGACCCCTAAAAAGTTCCCATTGACGTAATTTAGTTGTATGTCATCCCGACGCTAGGAGGGATCTCTAGGTAAATTGATGCTGTATTATTGAGATTCTTCAGTCCACTACGTTTCCTTCAGAATGACAAGGGTGTTTTATAATATTCTTAGAAAATTCAAAACTCTTAATTAGAATTATATTATCCTTATATCTTTCATTAAAAGTCATAATCCAAATTTTCTTTCTTTCTAATCTTCTAATTATCTAATTAAAAATTAATGATCCAACCAAGATTTATGATAGGTATCATCTGCAATTTCCATAGCCGCTTCTGTAACCATTAAAGGCTTGAACGTATCTACCATCACTGCCAGTTCCTCTGTTTCTGTCTGCCCTATGCTGCGTTCTACTGCTCCCGGGTGTGGTCCATGGGGAATTCCGGCTGGATGTAACGAAATATGACCTGCCTCAATATCGTTCCGGCTCATAAAATCCCCATCTACATAATACAACACCTCATCGCTGTCTATATTGCTATGATTGTATGGCGCAGGAATACTTTCTGGGTGATAATCGTATTTTCTAGGGCAAAA
This sequence comes from Gillisia sp. Hel_I_86, assembly GCF_007827275.1. NCBI lineage: Bacteria > Pseudomonadati > Bacteroidota > Flavobacteriia > Flavobacteriales > Flavobacteriaceae > Gillisia > Gillisia sp. Hel_I_86. Next base: position 1,269,371 of record NZ_VISE01000001.1, read on the forward strand.
ACTACAAACCACAAAGGCATCGGTCTCAAAAGTTTGATGCACCGGTGGCGGTTGATGTATCCTTCCTGTAATTGGTTCAAAATCATGTATGGAAAATGCATACGGATAGTTATAGCCATCATACCCAACAACATCAAAGGGATGCGTTGCATAGATCATATCGAAGATTTCTCCTTGTTTTTTAACCTTGATCAAAAAATCCCCTTTTTCATCATTGGTTTCCAATTCATAAGGCTGCCTTAGATCGCGCTCACAAAATGGGGAATGTTCCAATAATTGTCCAAAATGGTTTCTATATCTTTTAGGGGTATAAATAGGTCTTCTGGATTCTACTATAAAAAGACGGTTGTTTTCGTCATCAAAATCCAACTTATAAATTACACCCCGAGGAATCAATAAATAATCCCCATATTTAAAATCCAAGTTTCCTAAATGGGTTCTTAGTTTTCCGCTCCCTTTATGAATAAAAAGGAGCTCGTCTGCATCTGCGTTTTTATAAAAATAGTCTTGCGTGGATTGTTGCGGTGCCGCCAACGCGATATCCACATCGCTATTGGTTAGCATCACTTTTCTGCTTTCCAGATAATCCGGGTGTGGAACAATTTGAAATCCTTTAAATCTATAAGATTTTATATTGTTTGCATTTGAAATTTTCGGCTTAACGCTATAATTTCCTTTAATTTCCTTTACCTGTGTAGGCCTGTGTTCGTGATATAAATTTGAATACATCCCATCGAAACCTATAGTCCCAAAAAGTTGTTCATGGTACAAGCTGCCCTCTGGTTTTTTGAAAACAGTGTGGCGCTTATGTGGAATCTTCCCGAGCTTATGATAAAATGGCATGAGATCTTAATTTTTGGTTAAAAACTTCTGTGAGTTATACTTATCATTAACTCCCTGTTAAGTTTACTGTCAAGTGTAACAAATATCGCTATTTTTTATCAAAAATATACTAAAGAAGCCTTAAAAGTAAAAGGTGCACAACAAGACTATGCTGCATTATTTATTCTAAAAATTAGGATTTGCTAATTTAAAAACAGATTTATTTCCATTCCATTTTCTGAAGTCTAATTGCATTTAAAATCGCCAATAAAGCTACCCCAACATCGGCAAAAACGGCTTCCCACATAGTGGCCAAGCCACCGGCCCCTAAAATAAGTACAATTATTTTTACTCCGAAGGCCAAACCAATATTCTGCCATACAATTTTACGTGTGGAGCGCCCTATTTTAATGGCTCGAGCAATTTTGCTAGGTTGGTCGGTTTGTATAATAACGTCTGCGGTTTCAATGGCAACATCGCTTCCCAATCCCCCCATCGCAATTCCAACATCACTTACGGCAAGCACGGGGGCATCGTTTATACCATCTCCCACAAAAGCCACTTTTGGTCCTAACTGTTTCTTTATTTCTTCTACTTCTTTCAATTTATCTTCTGGAAGCAAACCACCTTTTGCCATATCGATCCCCAATTCTCTTGCAACTTGTTGCGTTATGGAATCCTTATCGCCAGAGAGCATTATAATTTTGGTAATACCCGATTCCCGGATTTTTTTAATGGCTTCATGCGCATCCTCCTTCAATTCATCTGCTATAATTACATATCCAGCAAATTTGTTTTCCATAGACACCATGACTATTGATTCCACTATATTATCTGTTTCTGCCGGCACTTCAATGTTGTTTGAAGTCATCAAAACTTTGTTTCCAACTAAAACCATTTTACCATTCACGGTCCCTTTCAATCCTTTTCCTGCAATTTCGGAAACATTTGAAGCCCCATAATTATGGCCATCGGTCTTATATTCCATAATCGCCTTTGCAATGGGATGGGTGGATTGTTCTTCCATCGACATGAGGTATTTCATGAATTCAGCTTCCTCCAAACCAATGGATTTTATTTCCTTGATCTTGAAAACACCTTTGGTAACAGTTCCGGTTTTATCCATCACCACCGTATTTACCTTGGTCATTGCATCTAGATATGATGCGCCTTTAAACAGAATTCCATTTTTGGAAGCAGCTCCCAAGCCGCCGAAATAACCCAGCGGAATCGAGATAACCAACGCACACGGACAAGAAATAACCAAGAAAATCAATGCCCTGTATAACCAATCTTGAAACTCATAATTTTCTACGATAAAATAAGGTAAAAACGTCAAGGCAATAGCAAGAAACACCACTACGGGCGTATAAATTCTCGCAAATTTCCGAATGAACAATTCGGTTTTGGATTTTCTTTTGGTGGCATTTTGCACCATATCAAGAATTCTGGCGATAGAACTGTCCTTAAACTCTTTAGTAGTTTCAATTTCAATTACCCCATTCAAATTAATGCTTCCTGCAAATACTTTTTCGCCCTTTGTTAGGGTATTAGGCTTGCTTTCACCTGTTAAGGCTGCGGTGTGGAAGGAACCTTTTTCAGAAAGCAAAACACCATCCAAAGGAATTTTTTCGCCAACCCGGACCTGTACTTTTTCTCCAATTTCAACGCTTTCTGGATGTACTGATAGGTAATTGTTCTTACGATATACCAGTGCCTCATTGGGCCTTACATCCAACAAGGCTTTTATATTGCTTTTCGCCCGAGTCACGGCTGAATTTTGAAACAGCTCGCCTACGGCATAGAAGAGCATCACAGCAACACCTTCTGGATATTCACCAATAGCAAATGCACCAATACTGGCAATGGCCATCAGGAAAAATTCAGTGAAAAAATTCCCTTTCAAGATGTTTTTTATCCCGAGCATCAATACAGGATAGCCTACAGGGAGATAGGCCAAAACATACCAAACAATTCTAAACCAACCATCAAAAAAGCTGGTTTCCAATAAATTATCGATCATTAAACCTATCGTTAGCATTGAAAAACTGAAAAGGACAGGCGAATAAATTTTGAGTTTTGATCTTGTAGAGGTGGATTCACAAGATCCGCAACAATCTTGAGTTACATCTTCTAAAACAATTTTTTCACTAGGCATGTAGGCTGAATTTATTTTACAAAAATACAGCCCAAAGCCCTGCAATTGTAGTGCATTAAAATCTGTACGATGATCTTGCTGAGATTTGGCATTTTACGAGGGAGCAAAAAAAAACCCATCTCTTTAAGATGGGTTTTTTATTAAAAGTTAACTGGTTTTAAACCGAATTAATCCTTAACTATTTGAGCACAAGCTACAGGAATGGTTGCTACATAGGTGTCATCTTGCATTAAACCATGTAATACAATTGCCCTATTTTCCAATGGAAGTAATGCCTCCAATGTAGGCATGTCCCCTTCTCCTAAAGTAAAAGTTTTTGTGTAGTTAATATTTCCCGTGGCATCTGCAGTGGGAAATTCATCCAAAGGCAATAAAACCCCACCGTAAAATGGAGCTCCTTCTGGAATGGTTATTATACCATCCCCATCTGTATCTGCACTTGCAGGAGGACAGGTAGCATCTTCATTATTGGCGTCTTTCCCATGTATATGTTGAGGGTGTGCTTGATCGGCAACAAGACCTGAAGCATTTATCTCAACGGTCATTTTATTGTCTTCTATACTAATAGTGGCAGTACCGCTTACAGCAGAATTATTAAGTTCGCCAAAAGAGGTAGAATAAGTTGTTACAACTGGGATGTCATCGTCATTGTTGTCATCGTCGGAACTACAGCTCGTAAATCCTATTACAGATAGTAAGCTTAAACTGATAATTTTAATGGTTTTCATAGAATTGGTTTTTTTTTGATTCTTACCAAATCTAATAACTAAAAGAGGGTGCCACTGCAATTTTAACCCTGATTAACGTAGTTTTTATGTTCTATTAACTTTTTTAAAACTGGATCTAAATTTATGATCGCCCTAACATAATGAACCATAAAATATTGTATTGCAAATAGTTACACCCAAACTCCTTCCCTACAAATGAAGACGTTTAGAGTATATTTTGGCATTTATCACAAACCCCTTTTACCACAAGATTAACATCCTCTGCGCTGAACCCTTCGGGCAAATTGATATGCGGAATTTTATGATTCGTTAAACAAACAGTTTCCCCGCACTGATTGCAGTGGAAATGTAGGTGAAGATCTGTTTCTACCTCGCAGTTGCAATTTTCCTCGCATAAGGCATATTTTGTTACCCCGGAACCATCATCAATTTTATGCACCACCCCATTTTCTTCAAAAGTTTTAAGCGTTCTATATAAAGTGGTCCTATCAGATTTTTCAAAAGCATTTTCAATATCCGTAAGACTTGTAGCTACTTCCTGATTATATAAAAACTTAAAAATAAGAATCCGCATGGCTGTGGGCCTTATTTTCTTTTGCTCCAATAAATTTTCGATGCTTTTTGTCATTTTAGGTTTGTTCAATTAAAGAATCCGTAGCAAATCCATCAAAGCTTAGTGAGCATGCCCGTCCTCATTTTCACTGTTTTTAGCTGTGGCTAGCAAGGTATTTGCATCTTTCACCACTTTAGCAACCTTCTTAAAATCAAGCTCCTGCTCCACTGTGCTTATTTGAATTATTCCTGCTTCAGAGGAACCAGTTTTCACCTCTACCATTTCAAAGTTATGCTTTTCAACGCCATCTTTTTTATTGCTGCCTTTACTAATAAAAATATAGTTTTTCATATTAAACCGCACTACAGCATTCTCCAGAAGCGTATAACTATCTGAAGTTCCCGTCTCGATCCTTGCATTCACAAACATACCAGGCCATAGATCTTCATATTCCTTGGATAAATGACCATGCACCGTAATACTTCTGTCGTCCCGAACACCACTTCCAATCAAATATACCTCAGCTTCTTTCCAACTTTCAGGTTTATTGGCCAAATTAAATCTTATTTTCTGACCTGTTTGTACTTTTAATATATCACTTTCATATACCGTAAGTTCTACATGAAGATCTTTAGAATCTGTAACATCCATGATAATGTTTTCGGGTCCTACATATTTCCCTATATTGCTAAAAACTTCACGAACCTGGCCGGTAACCGGGGAATAAATATTCACTGTTGAGCTAATTTTACCGGCTTTCAAATTTTTTAAATTGACTCCTATTAACATAGGATTTTCTATAACTGCTAATAATTGTCCCTTTTTCACCTTGGTTCCAGGCAACATTTCTGTGTATTTTAGAAAGCCACCGTAAGGGATATTAATGGAGATATTTCCTTGTGGTGGAACATCTATCATTCCATTCACGCTAATCTCACTTCCCAACGATCGCATTTCGGCTTTACCAATTACAATATTGGTGTTCTTAAGTTGCTCGTTTGTGAGTTCTATATGATTTTCATTCTCTTCTGAATGTTGCCCTGCTTTCTCACCTGTTTTTTCTTCTGAAGAAGATTCCCCACAACCCGCCATAGAGATGAAAAGAATTGATTGACGATCCCTAAATAATCCAACTCTATTTTTGCGGCCCTATCCAAGCTTTGGATATATTCCACATAGCCAATTTCTACTTCTTTAAAACCTCTTTGAGCCTATTTAAAAATAAGTTTGGCCTGCGGAAGCGCATATTCACTGTAAGATTCTAGGCTTGTTTGAAGCTGTGCCAATCTTTCCTGTAAAACCACATATTGGGTATTCATTTTATTGCTTATCGCTTGGTAGGTTGCTTCCCTTTCTTTGGTTTTAAATTTTTCTGCTTTAATTTTAGAGAGTTGCGGTCGTGCCCAGATAGGAAGGGAAATTCCAAATAATACTCCAGAAAACCTATCGGAAGAATCATATATTACCCGATCTCCCGCTAAATTTTGTCCTGGGCCATTGGAAGATTGGTTAAAATATCCAATGCTTAAATCTGGTAAAAGCCTCGCTTGTTCTATTTTTCTTTCTAATTGTGAGATTTCTATTTGTTGTCCAAAATAAGCAAGTCTTGGATTATTTAACGAATCTTTTTGAAGCATGAAATTTTCATTTTCCAACAAAAACTGTATTGCCATAAATGGGACATTCACCAATTTATCCGAGTTTAGCAATTGCTGTAGTTCTCTTTGCTGCCTTCTAATTGCTACACTGTTTTCTTCCTGCTGTACCTCAATCTCTGCAACCCTGGAACTTGCAGTTGCGCGTTCGAGGATGTTGCTTTCCCCCGTTTTATACCTGATCTCTGCCGCCCTATTAAAATTGGAATAGATACTGTCTTGTTTAAGGAAGATCCCGCGCCTGCCTTTTTCCACCAAAAGCATGTAATAAGCCGATTTTACCTGCGCGATAAGCTCATTTTTGGATAGAGCTTCCCTAATCTCGCTGCTCTTAACTTCAGCTTTATTCAGTTTGGACCTATTTATATAAACAGAAGGAAACTCAAATCGCTAACTTACACTCAACCGAAGATCATCATTATAAATACTGTGATTTTGACCATATTCCCCTTTAAATTCGGTTTTAGGAAGGTTCCAGGAATTTCCGCCCAAGGCTTCCGTTTGCCGTGTTTTAAACTTTGCTGCCTGTACTTCTGGGTTATTTTGAATTGCGACAGTTATTAATTCCTCTAAAGATGGATACATTTTTATTGGATCCTGTTCTTTAGCAAAGCCAATACTTCCAAAGCCCATTCCAAAAATCACCATTAAAACTGCTGCTTTTGGCGTTTTTCTCCATCCTTTTTCAAAATAATAATACAATACAGGAAGCACAATTAAAGTAAGCAAGGTGGCCGAAATTAAACCTCCAACAACCACAGTTGCCAGCGGGCGTTGCACCTCTGCCCCTGATGACCCCCGAGAGTGCCATTGAAAGAAATCCCAAAGAGGCTACAGAAGCCGTCATGATCACTGGGCGTAAACGAGTGGCAGTACCTTGATACACTCTTTGAAAAACATCTGTCATTCCATCTTTTTTAAGTCGGTTGAATTCGGCTATAAGTACGATTCCGTTTAGCACTGCCACTCCAAAAAGGGCAATAAAACCAACCCCTGCCGAAATACTAAAGGGAAGGTCCCTAAAATAGAGTGCAAACACACCGCCAATTGCCGAAAGTGGGATCGCAGTAAATATCAATATCCCTTGTTTTATAGACCCAAAAGTGAAATACAACAAGATAAATATGAGCAATAATGCCAAAGGCACTGCATAGCTCAGTCTTTTTGTCGCTTCCTGAAGGTTTTCAAATTGCCCTCCATAACCCACGGTATAACCAGGGGCAACACTTATTTGCTCTTCTATTTCAGCACTTATTTCTTCTACTACACTTTCTACATCCCTATTACGAACATTAAAAGCCACTACAATCCTTCTTTGGGTATTATCCCGCTGAATCTGGTAAGGACCATCCTCTATAATTACTTCTGCCACTTGGTTCAATAGCTCATCCAAATCTTCCCCATAAATTTTTATAGCAACATCCTGCCGAACTCCGGTCATCAATTCATGGAACCTCATTTGGATGGGTTGCTGAAAACCAAAAGTTACTCCCGGGATCACTTTCAATGCTTCGCTCATTTTGTCTGCCAGTTCCTCTCTGGAAGAAGCCGAGGTCCAATCGTCTTTGTCTTTTAAAATGATCATAAGATCGGCAGCTTCAATGGGCATAGGATCTGTAGGGATTTCCCCCGATCCAATTTTGGAAACCACCTGCTCAACTTCGGGGGAAGTTGTCCAATAAAATCTTTTCAGCCTTCGTGGTTGCTGCTATAGTATTTTTTAATGAACTCCCCGTAATTACACGGGTTTCTACCGCAAAATCCCCTTCTTCCAGGGTGGGGATAAACTCGCCTCCCATGTTCAGAAACACAAGCAAGGATGCGATAAACAATCCTAAAATGATTAGTAAAACCCCTATCCTAAAATTCATCGCCCTCTTTATCACAGGGGAATAAATCCTATTGAAAAAAGCCATGATTTTACCTGAAATATTTGGCCTGTGCTTTGTGTTCTTGCTTAACGCTAAAGCAGATATCATGGGCACGTAGGTCAATGATAAAATAAATGCCCCCAAAATGGCAAAACTGACGGTTTGCGCCATGGGACCAAACATCTTTCCTTCGGTTCCCACCAAAGCCAGGATAGGCAGATATACAATAAGGATAATTATTTCCCCAAATGCCGCGGAGTTCCTAATCTTACTAGCCTATTGAAACACTTCTTCATCCATCTCGCATTGCGTTAGTTTCCTACCGATTTTTAACGCTCCAAGATGAAAAAAGTGTGGCTTCTACAATAATTACGGCTCCATCTACGATCAGTCCAAAATCGATGGCTCCCAAACTCATAAGATTTGCTGAAACCCCAAATATATGCATCATTCCAAATGCAAAAAGCAAGGCTAATGGAATCACCGAAGCTGTTATAAGCCCCGCTCTTAGATTTCCCAATAAAAGCAGTAAAACAAAAATAACGATAAGGGCTCCCTCCACGAGGTTTGTTGTGACCGTACTGGTCGCTTTATCTACTAATTTTGTTCTATCTAAAAAAGGCTCTATCACTACTCCTTCCGGAAGGGTTTTCTTGATTTCCTCCATTTTTAGCTTGATGCTTTTTATAACCTCAGCAGAATTGGCTCCTTTTAGCATCATTACAATCGCACTTACCACTTCCCCTTGACCGTTACGGGTAGTGGCACCATATCTTACCGCGCTTCCAATTTGCGCTTTGGCTACATCCTTAATTAAAACCGGGCTTCCACTTGGGTTGTTCTTCACTACTATATTTTCAATATCTTCTAAAGAGCCAACCAAACCTTCACTTCTTATGAACAACGCATTGTTGCCCTTCTCAATATAAGCTCCCCCGGTATTTTCATTGTTAGCTTCTAAAGCACTGAAAATCTGACCAATGTAAATATCCATGGCGTTTAACCGCTCTGGCGAAATTGCAATTTCATATTGCTTAAGATGCCCTCCAAAACTACTCACATCTGCAACTCCCGGAGTTCCCAGTTTTCTCTTTAAATACAATGGTGACCACAGACAATCCAAATCTCGAAAAAGACCGTATTTCCTCAATCTCGGGAATTGTTGCCATCGTGATTTCGATTGGGACCGTAATGAGTCTTTCTACTTCCACTGCTGCCAAATTTGGAGAAGTGGTTATTACTTGTACTTGATTGTTTGTAATGTCCGGCACGGCATCTACCGGCAACTGATTTAAGGAGTAAACACCCCAAAGTATCAATCCAAATGTGAGTAATCCTATTACCAATTTATTGGTAATGGAAAATTTTATAATACTGTTAAGCATATTTAAGCTGAATATTGATTAAAAAATAATTGAAGGGACCGGTTTTATTAAGACCAACAGATTAAGCACCTAACAAAAGAGGCTGTATTAAAAGAGCATTACTAAAACCCTAACTAAAATTATCCTTGCGGGGGCTGAAAAGGGGAATCCAAAAATTCTGAAAAGAGCTCAGAGATATAAAATGAATATTGCGGCTTTAATTCTGCGATTTCAGAAGAAATCATCTAATCTGTGTCTAAAGATTGATTCAAAAGAAAATGGGCACAACAATGATGACTGCCTTGAAATGGTAAATGCTCATGGTCTGGGGTGTCATGATGCTTCTGGGAACCATCAAAAGTAAAATAATCTTCCTCTATAAATTCCATAAAAGAGTCTCCAAAAGCCTCATTGTGTTCTAAAAGATTGGAAATTTTTGGCAATTCACAACACAAATCCAAAGTGAGTCCAAATCCCTGAAGCAGGAATAGAAAAGTAAGTGATATGGAAGTAATAAAATTCATTGGCACAAAAGTACTTTTTTTGGAAGTACAATGCCGTTGCATTTAAGACCAATATTATTGAAATTGATTTTCCCTAATTCTGCCCAAAAAATAAATACAGAAAGTAAAAATAATGCTAAACATTCATTTATTATCAATATTTCAGAACATTTTAATAAATCTAAATAAATTTTAGGTTATTGCATAAACAATTTTTAGTTTTGCCTAAATATTTATTTTAACACGATGAATTTAAAAATTACTTTAGGCCTACTAATGACCTTTATATTCATTTCTTGCGAAAAGACATCGCCAAGCGGCCCAGAACAATTTGAGGTATTAGATGATCCAGTGGAAGGATTGTCCATAGAACAACAAGCTCAATTTTTAAAAGGAGACATCGCATTTGGTGAAGTTTTCACCACAGATCGTGGATTAGGGCCAATTTTCGTTTCAAATCAGTGTGCCAGTTGCCATGCAGGAGACGGGAAAGGATCACTATTTGTACGATTCACAAGGTTTGGACAATCGGACACTCTGGGAAACCAGTTTTTAAATATGGGTGGACCCCAATTACAACATAAAGCAATCCCGGGTTTCGAACCGGAAAAATTACCTTCCGGAGCTACTTCTTCAGATCTTATTGCACCCGCAGTTACAGGTCTTGGTTTTTTAGATGCGGTTCCAGATCAAGCATTAATAACTTTATCTGATCCTAATGATATGGATGGCGATGGAATTAGCGGGAGACCACATTATAATACAGTTCCCGAATATATTCGGTTAAGACCAAACAGCATCGAAAAAAATGGGAGATATATCTCTCGTTTCGGCAAAAAAGGGGCGGCTTACAATTTACTTCATCAAACATCGGCAGCCTATAATCAAGACATGGGAATTACTTCTTTGTTTGAACCCATAGATCCTTACAGCGGGCTAGAAGTTGATCCAGAGGTGAGCACTCAAACGGTGAACGACCTCGTTTTTTATCTTAAAACACTAAAAGAGCCAATCCCTAGAGATCAAGACAATCCGGATGTAATTGAAGGAAAGCAACTGTTTGTACAAATAGATTGCGCCAAATGCCACACTCCCACCTTAAGAACCGGATTTTCACCTATAAAGGCTCTTTCTGAAAAAGATTTTCACCCATATTCGGACATGTTATTGCACGATATGGGTGCTGGTTTAGACGACAACTATACCGAAGGTTATGCCTTGACTTCTGAATGGAAAACTCCGCCACTTTGGGGATTAGGACTAAGTAAGGAATCGCAAGGGGGGAATTACTTTTTATTGCACGACGGAAGAGCAATGAGTATTGAAGAAGCTATTTTATTACACGGAGGTGAGGCCGAGGTTTCTAAAAACAAGTTTATGGATCTGGTAACTGAACAAAAACAAAAATTAATCAAATTCTTGGAATCTTTATAAAAGATGGAACGCAGAAAATTTATAAAATCCTGCTGCACCGTAGGGCTGGGCTTGCCTTTGTTAGGTGTTGGGTTTCAATCATGTGAAGCTGCCCATTACGCAACCGTAAAAAGCGATGCCGAAAAATTAACGGTTCTAAAATCTGAATTCATAACGGAAGGAAAAAGCGCCCGATCTTTTGTGTTGCTTTCCATAAAAGAATACGGATTTCCAATTTGTCTTTTTAAAACTTCTGAAGATTCTTATGTCGCTTCCTTACTTAAATGCACCCATAGAGGCTGCGAATTGAATGTAGGTGGCGGAATTTACAGTTGCCCATGCCACGGAAGCGAATTTTCAACTTCAGGAAAGGTATTGGAAGGACCCGCAGATCAAGACTTAAAAACGTTTAAAACGACTACCGATAATGACAATATTTACATCTATGTATCTTAAAAAAACAGCTTTAGGAATCACTTTACTAACCTCAGCAACAATCTTCGCACAAGAGGAAGAGCCAATCATCCAAAGAGTACCCCAAGATTCCACCGTAAAAACCATGAACATGGATGCTGTTTACGACAGGCCATTTTTAACAGTGAACAAATCCCCAGCAGCTGTAGGAGGGTATTTAGAAGCCAATTCCATATATACAAATAAAGATGGAATTACTGATGGTCTTTCTTTTCAAGCCAGAAGACTTACCATATTCATGTCTGCTTCACTAAGTAAGCGAATAAAATTCCTAACCGAGATCGAATTTGAAGATGGTACCAAAGAAATTGGGATCGAATTTGCTGCCATGGATGTTGCATTTCATCCGGCTTTTAATTTCAGGGGAGGTATCATTATGAACCCTATTGGAGCCTTCAATCAAAACCACGATGGCCCAAAATGGGAATTTGTAGAGCGTCCAGATGTTGCAGTGAATTTATTGCCTGCAACCTGGTCCAATGCCGGTTTTGGGATGTATGGAAAAACATATAAAGGAGATTGGATCTTTGGATATGAAGCTTATTTAACCAATGGTCTTGACAGCAATATTATAGATAATGAAGAAAACAAAACTTTTATGCCGGCAGCAAAAGAAAATGAAGAACGATTTGAAGAGAATTTTAGTGGCAAGCCATTAGTCTCTGGTAAAATTGCCATAAAAAACAGAAGAATAGGTGAGGTCGGGTTTTCTTATATGGGCGGAGCCTACAATAAGTTTGAAGAAGACGGTCTTGTTTTGGACGAAAAAAGAAGAGTAGCTGTTTTTGCCATCGATTTTAATACGACCATCAAAAAAACTGGCACTTATCTAGTTGGTGAAGCCGTTTATGCTCTTATAGCTGTGCCATCAAGCTTTACTCAGCAGTTTGGTAATAAGCAGCAGGGAGCATTTATAGATGTGGTGCAGCCCATATTAAAGAGAAGAATTTTAGCCTGGGAAGATGCCACATTAAATATCGCCACAAGGTTCGATTATGTAGATTGGAATGTTGGAAAATTTGAAGGAACTAATTTGGAAATTGGAGATCAAATATTGGCTGTTACTCCTGCCATTAGTTTTAGACCAACCAGCCAAACGGTTTTTAGGTTGAACTATAAATACTCATGGCAAAAGGATATTTTAAGTAATTCGGCTGCAAAAAGTGCGTCTTGGCTTCTTGGGTTCAGTACTTATTTCTAAACCCTCATTGAGGGTTTAATTACCCGAGGCAAGCCTCAAATTTATGAAAGTATTTTCCCCGCGAGAATTCGGGACATACTTCGTGGGCTTGCCCCAGATTCTTGATTCTCTTATTTCAACTTTAAAACCAAAATCCAACACTGATGAACCATTCATTTTGTTTGATTTCTGGAGAATACGAATATTTCACTTCCACGGGGCCCAAGAAGGTTTCTAGTCCATAACCTAATGCGTAACCAGTATAATCTGGGGCAGAAAACCAGTTTCCTGAAGAATATAACTCGTTCTCTACATTCGCAAAATTGGCGCTCAGGATAATATGATTTTTTTTGAAAAGCTCATAATCCAATTCCAGCATCCATTTTATATAAGCATCGCCGGAAATACTTATAAAATCGTACCCATAAAACGGAATGAAATTATTTATAAAATCGTTGCCATAACCCCCAAGAAAGAAATCCAAGGAGTTGGGGCCTCCTTGCCCAATTCTGAATCCTGTTTCAGAAGAAATTCGAGTTGTAAATTTACTGAAAGGAGTAAATACATAACCCACAGTTCCTTTGGCTATGGAGAATTCGTTAAAGTTATTGTTGTAATCTGAAGAGAACAAATACAAATGAAATTCCCCGTCGAAATAGACACCTTTGGTGGGGAAATGTTTGTTATCAAAACTATCCAGTTTTAAATATCCAAAGGTGCTGTAGTAATTGCTTTTTTCGAAAGTCCCATTTGGATTATCACTGGTAGTGAGATTCCCTAGAGTTTCTGTGGTAATCTTCAGGTATTTATGTTCGAGCCCCACCCCAAAAGAAAATATTTGTTGAAATTGTGTTTCTACATAAAATTGATTGGTGTAATCCTGATAATCTACCTCGATCTTATTGATTCCAATACCATCCACATCTGCATTGCTATCCACAAAATCAAAAGGAATTCCTTTATTGAACGTATTGTATCTGGACTTAACCCCTAAACTCCAATAATATCCTTTGTCTATGTAATACTGAAAATTGTACCTGAAATTATCCCCCAAGACCACATCCAATGAAGCTACATCGTTCGCAAATAAAGAACTTTTCTTGGTAAGGTTTACTAGTGCCGCACTTTTGTACAAGTCATCATAATGCAAACCGAGCCTTAAAAACATCTTATTTTGGCTTTCTTCCAATTGCAAAGCGAGGGTATAGGCATCCTTTTTGGGTGTTAAGCTATAGTTGATCCTATTGAAATTTCCCGTAGCAGATAGTTTATTGATGCCGTCGGTTAAATTTTCAATAGTATAACCGGAATCGTATTTTAAATTCAGTTTCCCCAGAACATACGCTCTTGGATAGCTACTATTGCCTTCAATGCTAAGGGCGTCGATGTTAATGGTATCTACCATATTTATTTTTACTGGAAGGCTTACTTTATCTCCTTGCTTCTCTTTGATTAATTGAAGATTTTTCAATTTATTTCTCGCGGCTACTTCACCAGAATCTATGATTGCTGAACCTTTTTCAAAAGAAAGCACGTTAAAACCTTTGATATTTGGCTTGATATAGACATCTGTCAGTGCTATATTCTCCTCCATATGAGCGATGGTCCTAAAATTATTTATCTGGGTAAGAATCTCGAAAACGCCTTTTAAATTTTTTCTGTCTGCCAAGCTATCCTGAACATCCACTCCAATAACTATCTCTGCTCCCCGCTTTCTAAGTTCTGCAACAGGATAATTATTTACAATCCCGCCATCTGTCAATATCTTTCCATCTATGGTTACAGGACTAAATACAGAGGGGATGGCCCCGCTAGCCGAAACAGCTTTTGCCAAGGATCCGCTTTCCAATATTACTTGCTCCCCGGTTTCAATATCTGCTGCAATACAAAAAAATGGAATGGGCAACTTACTAAAATCTTGATTCGCACCGAGATGCAGCGTAAGTTTGGACATTAGGTTATAAATATTTTGTCCCTTGGAAAGTCCTGAAGGAAAAGAGATATTAAAATTATCGAACGGGAGGGTTATTACGTATTTTTCATCTTCTTCTTTCTCGTAAAAATTTTTTGAACTTCTGGGAATATCATCTTGTATTAGAATATTGAAATTGATCTCATGGAAAATAGAGTCCAACTGGTTTGCAGTATAGCCTGCAGCATACAAGCCCCCAACAATAGCTCCCATGCTAGTCCCCCCTATATAATCTATTTTAATCCCTGCTTCTTCAATTACCTTTAAAGCTCCAATATGCGCCAGTCCTTTGGCTCCTCCCCCACTTAAAACCAAGCCTACTTTCATTTCCTCCTTCTCCTGGCCAAATCCAGAAAAAGCAAGTAAAAAAGCAATAAGTAGCAGGTGATTTTTCATTTAATCGGAATGATATTTATTATAGATAATACTCGCTTTGGAATTTCCAATTACGGGTGCTAATTCCTCTAAGGTAGCCTCTTTTACTCTTTTAAGCGACCTAAAATGCTTCAATAATTCCACCACGGTCTTATCCCCAATTCCACTTATAGATTCCAGCTCTGTATTTAACGCCTCACTGCTCCGTTTATTTCTGTGAAATGTAATTCCAAATCTATGCGCCTCATTTCGCAATTGCTGGATGATTTTTAATGTTTCAGACTTTTTATCGAGATACAGCGGAATAGAATCTCCCGGGTAATATAGTTCTTCCAGCCTTTTCGCAATTCCTATTATTGCTATTCTTCCTCGTAATCCCAATGCTTCTAGCGCTTTAACTCCAGAAGAAAGCTGCCCTTTTCCCCCATCTACAATTATTAGTTGTGGCAATGGCTCTTCTTCATTCAACAAACGCTTATATCTTCTAAAAACAACTTCTTCCATAGATGCAAAATCATCGGGGCCTTCTACTGTCTTTATATTGAACTTACGATAGTCTTTTTTGCTTGGTTTTCCATTCTTAAAAACCACACATGCAGCAACCGGATTGGTTCCTTGTATGTTGGAATTATCGAAACATTCTATATGCCTGGGCTCTACACCCAATCGCAGATCTTCCTTCATCTGTGCCATGATCCTATTAACGTGCCTATCTGGATCCACAATTTTCATTTGCTTGAATTGTTCTTGGCGGTAATATCTTGCATTTCTATGGGAGAGGTCTATAATGCTCTTTTTGTCTCCCAGTTTTGGAACAGTGATCTTAATGTCCTCCCCAACATCTACTTTAAAAGGCACGTATATTTCTTTGGACATCGAGTTAAATCGTTGCCGTATTTCAATGATTCCAAGTTCCAATAATTCCTTATCTGTCTCCTCCAGTTTTTTCTTCATCTCTATGGTATGAGAGCGAATGATCGCACCGTGGGAGATCTGTAAGAAATTCACATATCCATATCCTTCATCACTCACAATAGAAAAGACATCTACATTATTGATCTTTGGATTTACCACGGTAGATTTGGACTGATAATTTTCCAGCACATGGATCTTTTCCTTGATCCTTTGCGCATCTTCAAACTCCATTTTATCCGCATGATCCTTCATTTGCTGATGGAACAATTGCAAGGACTCTTTAAAATTCCCTTTTACGATATTCCGGATCGCTTCAATATTTTCATTGTATTCCTTTTCTGCCTGCAAACCTTCGCAAGGTCCTTTGCAATTACCCAAATGATACTCAAGGCACACCTTATATTTGCCATTTTTTATCTTTTCTGCAGCTAAGTCATAGTTACAGGTGCGCAACTGATATAGGCCTTTAATAAGGTCCAGCAAGGTATTAACGGTTTTAAAACTTGTAAACGGTCCATAATATTCACTGCCATCTTTTATTAACCTTCTGGTAGGAAACACTCGGGGAAAACGTTCATTTTTAATACATATCCAAGGATAGCTCTTATCGTCCTTGAGCATCACATTAAACCGTGGCTGATATTTCTTAATAAGATTGTTTTCCAACAACAGCGCATCGGTTTCAGAATTCACCACAATATGTTTAATATCGTGGATCTTTTTTACCATTACATCTATCCTATGGCTGTCATGGGATTTTGAGAAATAGGAGGCAACCCTTTTTTTAAGGTTCTTAGCTTTCCCTACATACAGGATTTTCCCGTTCTTATCGTAATATTGATAAACCCCCGGGCTGTCGGGAAGCGTTTGCAATTGTATTTTTAGGGGCGTTGTTTCCATTTTTTCAAATATATTACATATTCCTGGGAGCATTAAATTTTTGCTGATACTAAATGTTAAATTTCTTTCTGCCTTTCTGAAATACTTTAAATTTTAGTTCTTCTTCCTTGGGAAGCATGTTTTTAAATAATTTGGTATTTCGCCAGTTCAAAAACATTCTCAATAATCAATTTAGTACCTTGCGACCATGGAGAAAAGAGTAATAGGAAAATTTGACAAAGCCGATTTCCCGATGTTGAAAATGGAAAACATCGCAATAAAAATCGATACAGGAGCATATACTTCATCCATTCATTGCAATAATATTGTGGAAAAAGAAGATGCATTGCACTGTACTTTTTTGGATGAAGAGCATCCACTTTACAATGGAAAAGAAATCGTTTTTAAAGATTATGACATTGTGTTTGTACGGAGCAGCAATGGCATTATTCAAAAGCGGTTTCAGGTGCAATCCACCATTAAAATTTTTAATAAGCTTTATAAAATTTCGCTTTCTTTATCTGCCAGGCAGGAAATGCGTTACCCCGTGTTAATAGGCAGGAAATTCCTTACCAAAAAGTTTATTGTAGATACCGAGTTAACAGATGTCTCTTATAATTTGAAACTAAATGAACATAAAAATACTGTCAAGAAATAGCAGTCTTTATTCTACTAGGCGACTTGTTGAAGCTGCCAAAAAAAGAGATCATCACGTAGAGGTTATAGATCCCCTAAAATGTGACTTGATTATTGAAAAAAAGAAGCCTTCTATTTTTTATAAGGGGAGGGTTTTAGAAGCAACAGATGCCGTAATCCCCAGGATTGGCGCATCCATCACCTTTTATGGTACGGCAGTAGTGCGGCAGTTTGAAATGAATGGTGTCTTTACCACAACTTCTGCCCAATCTTTAATGCGCAGCAGGGATAAATTAAGATGTTTACAGGTTTTATCCAGAGCCAGATTGGGTCTGCCAAAAACAATTTTCACAAACTACTCTAAAGATGTGGGAGAAGTGATCGCTCATGTAGGAGGCGCTCCCTTAGTTATAAAGTTATTGGAAGGGACACAAGGTCTAGGTGTAGTTTTAGCAGAAACCCAAAACGCAGCAGAATCTGTGATCGAAGCCTTTAATGGTTTACAGGCAAGAGTGATAGTCCAAGAATTTATCAAAGAAGCTGGTGGTGCAGATATAAGAGCCCTGGTGGTGGATGGACAGGTTGTTGGCGCTATGAAACGTCAAGGAAAAGAAGGAGAATTTAGGTCCAACCTTCACCGTGGGGGAACAGCCAGTATCATAGAACTTACAGATGAGGAAGAAGCTGCTGCCATAAAAGCTGCAAAAGCAATGGGCTTGGGGGTTGCTGGAGTAGATATGTTGCAAAGTTCTAGGGGACCACTTATATTAGAAGTAAATTCGTCTCCTGGATTGGAAGGGATAGAAACTGCTACGGGGCGGGATATCGCAAAATCCATCATTAGATATATAGAAAGACATTCATAAATATGGGTCATATAGATAAAAGCAATGTTTTGGAAATCTTGGGCAAGAAAATTTTGCCTGGTCAAGGTGCTGTCATCAACCTAAATATGGCAAAATTATATACAACGACTTCTGTGGAAGTACCGGTAATAATTGAACGTTCCAAAAAACCAGGGCCTGTTATCCTAATTACAGCAGGAATCCATGGAGACGAGATAAATGGAGTGGAAATTGTGCGCCAACTAATTTCTAAAGGGATCAATAAGCCTGTTATTGGTACCGTTATTTGTATTCCCATTGTAAATGTATTTGGGTTTTTAAATCTTTCCCGTGAATTTCCCGATGGAAGGGATCTTAACAGGGTTTTTCCAGGAACCAAAAATGGCTCTTTGGCAAGTAGGTTTGCCTATCAGTTTGTCCAAAAAATACTTCCCGTAGCCGATTTTTGCATGGATTTTCACACTGGAGGGGCCAGCAGGTTCAATGTGGCACAAATAAGAATTCAAAAGGACGACGAAGAAGGGAAGAAATATGCCAAAATATTCAATGCGCCTTTCACCTATTACTCCAAGACTATTGGCAAATCATATAGGGAAACTTGTAAACGATTAGGGAAGACCGTGCTGTTATTTGAAGGTGGAAAATCTTTGGACAGCAATAAGGATATTGCAAAGTTTGGAGTAGATGGAACCATGAGGGTCCTTAAGCATATGGAAATGCTAAAACCCCGTTTTATCTGTGAAGATCCGCCTTTGGACAGTATTATTATTGAAAACAGCACATGGATGCGCGCAAAATATAGCGGCCTAATCCACGTAAAGATAGCCTGTGGCAAGCATGTAGAAAAAGGGGAATATATAGCTACCATTACAGATCCTTATGGGAAATTCAGGCATAAAGTAACTGCTTCCTATGCAGGTTATGTAATTAATGTGAACGAGTCTCCAATCGTTTATCAAGGAGATGCTATATTTCATTTATCTATCCCCGCTAAATTGCCCGATGAAGAATAAGCTGCGCAAAAAATATGCGTCGAAGAGGAACGAATTGACACCAGATCAAATTGAAGAATTCAGCCTGGAAATCGCCAACAGATTGCTTCAGTTACCTATTTGGGATCTGGAATATTATCATCTATTTCTAAGTATTGCTGAAAAAAAAGAGGTTGAAACCGAATTCATCCTTCACATTTTACAAGGAAAGGATAAAAATGTAATCCTTTCAAAAAGCGATTTTAATACAAGAAAACTACATAATTTTTTACTTACGGACACGACCGTTATAAAGAAGAATAAATGGAATATTCCAGAGCCTGTTGACGGAATAGAAATTCCTTCCGAAAAAATCGATGTTGTCTTTATTCCCTTGCTTGCTTTCGATCTAAAAGGCCATAGAGTGGGGTATGGGAAAGGCTTTTACGACATCTTTCTGGCATCCTGTAAACCAGATGTAATAAAAGTTGGGGTTTCATTTTTTGAAGCTGAAACTATGATTCCTGAATTGGAAATTAGTGATATTCCACTAGATTACTGTGTTACGCCCTATAAAACATATATTTTTTAAAAATAACCGCCTATATTTGCTTAGCTTTTAACATTACCTTACATTTAATCTACCTAGATAGATAATTGATGCTCAACGACCTTCAGTTAAATAATATTTTAGAAGACTTTGACATTGCCTATTGGAAGATCGATCTTCTTACAAAAGAAATTAGCTGGTCCGATCATTTTGAAGCATTGGTGGGCACTCCTCCAGCTGATGAATCCATATTTGAATATTTTATGAACAACGTCCTTCACAAGGACTATAGGTACGATTTTCGCGTTGCTTTTGAAAATCTTACATCGGGCTCCGAGGACTTGAATCAAGAAATAAGACTGAAACTCAAGAACGAGAAATTTAGATGGTTCGAATGCCGGGATTTAAAAAGCAAGGACAGCAACAATACAGAAACTGCGGTGCTGCTGTTTGTAAACATCCATCAATCCAAAAGGGACCAATATACCATAGAGGAAAACTTCTTCTACTACCGGGAAACAGCAGAAATGACCACAACCGGGGGATGGTATATGGATATTAACACCAAATCGATCTATTGGGACGATGTTACCAAAAAAATCTTGGACTGTCCAAAAGATTTCAATCCAGATTACGATAAAAGGTTACAGTTCTATGCTTCGGAACATCAGGAACAAGCCAATTCCATATTCGAAAAATGTGAGAAATATGGGATCCCCTTTAAGACAGAACTTAAAATGGTTACGCTTTACGGGCGTGAATTTTGGGTACAAGCAACTGGAAAACCTGTTTATAATGAGGAACAGCAAATTATAGGAATTCGGGGAGTCCTTCAAAATATAGATGACAATAAAAGCAATGAGCTCAATTTGCAGAACTCATTGGACATTATTGCGGCCCAGAATTCCAGATTGTTCAATTTTGCCCATGTGGTGTCCCATAATCTAAGATCGCACAGCAGTAATTTAAGTTTGGTAGTACAATTGCTAAATGAAGCAAAAAACGCACAAGACAAAATTGATCTTATAGAGAATGTAGAAGATATATCAGAAAATCTAGATGTAGCTATTTCAAGGCTCAACGATATGGTTTCCCATCAAAATCTTTTGAAAAAGGAGCGAACGGTGGTTTCTTTCAAGCAATCTTTGGACATTGTTATTTCTTCGGTGTCTTCGTTGATCAACAGGGAAAGCGCCAAAATAATAGCAGAATTTAAGGCTTTGAAAGAAATTTCATATATTCCTGAATACTTGGAAAGTATTTTACTAAATTTAATCACTAATGCTATTCGATATAAACAACCTGGAAGAGTCCCTGTTATTTTCATACAGACCTACTCTGTTAACGACCAGAATTTCATGGAGATAAGCGATAATGGAATTGGTATCGATCTGGATCAATATGGCGATAAAATGTTTGGTATGTACAAAACATTTCACCGTAATCCAG
This sequence comes from Gillisia sp. Hel_I_86, assembly GCF_007827275.1. Lineage (NCBI taxonomy): Bacteria > Pseudomonadati > Bacteroidota > Flavobacteriia > Flavobacteriales > Flavobacteriaceae > Gillisia > Gillisia sp. Hel_I_86. The sequence continues at coordinate 1,290,684 of NZ_VISE01000001.1, forward strand.
ATGCTAAAGGTATAGGCTTGTTTATCACCAAAAATCAGGTGGAAACGATGGGAGGGTCTATTTCTGTTACCAGTACCGTGAATATTGGAACAACGTTTAAAATTAAATTCTAGATCTTAATGGGGCAAAAAATGGAGCTAGCGTGTATTATCGATGATGATAAAATATACGTGAACTTAGTAAGAAAAATCATCGAAATCAAAAAATTATCGGAAAATTTACTGATCTTCAAAAATGGGCTGGAAGCATTGGAATACTTCAAAATTATCCTAACCAATATGACCGAAGAAAAGTTGCCGGATATCATTTTCCTGGACCTAAACATGCCTGTGATGGATGGATGGGAGTTTTTGGGAGAGTTTATCAAGATTAAAAACCAATTCGACAAAAAGATCACGCTGTACGTGGTTTCCTCTTCTATAGACCCCAGAGATCTGGAAAGGGCAAAATCTTTTAATCTGGTTACAGATTATTTGATAAAGCCGATAGAATTAAAGAAATTCGAAAAAATATTCGACAGGGTTGCAAGTGTTGCTTAAGAAGAATGCCCTACTTCCTCTGTTTCCGCTTTAGGAAATGCTTTTTTGTTGAAAAGCAACAACAATCCAACCCCTACACTAATTGCAGTATCTGCTATATTGAACACAGGATCGAAGAAAGAAAAATAATCCCCGCCCCAAATAGGGATCCACGTGGGCAATACTCCCTCATATAAGGGAAAATAAAGCATATCCACCACCTTCCCGTGAAACAAGGTGCCATAGCCACCATTTTCAGGCAAAAATTGAGCTACATGGCCGTAACTATCGTTGAAGATAAGACCATAGAAAACCGAATCTATAATATTTCCAAAAGCACCCGCAAAAATAAATGCTATAGCAGTAATCAAAATACGTGAACCATTATTTCTTACAGAATCCCATAACCAATAGCCTATCCCAACTATTGCACCCAATCTAAAAAGGGTAAGCAATAATTTACCATATTCTCCGGGGATTTTTGCGCCCCAAGCCATCCCTTCATTTTCCACAAAAAGGATACTAAACCATTCAAACACCTTAACTTCCTCTCCTAAAACGAAATTTGTTTTAATATAGATTTTAGAGATTTGATCTACCAAAAGGATCAAAATTATAATTAGGGAAGCTTTTTTTAAAGACATGAATGGGCTTGTATTAAATCGGCTCAAAAATACTAATATTATTTAGTTTTTCACCACTCTAATAGCTCCATTGATGGAGGTGGCTTTTATTAGATGTTTTCCACTAAAGGCCAATGGTACAATAACTTCCCCATTTCTAGACGAAGCGGTTAGGGTTGCATCTGTAGTTTGTATGGAGATAGCTCCATTATAGGTGTTAATTAGCGCATTTCCTGTAAAATTAAAGAGACTGCAATACCCCGATTTTAATTGCGCCTCAATGAAATTATACGATCCTTCAGCTTCCACCGCTGCTATATTGGACCTTATAAAAACCTGTAAATTTTCAGGAATTTCTAAGATTACTTCTAGCGAAAATACTTTATGTGCGCTTAATTTATCGTACCCACTTTGCAAGATCTCAGGAAACTGTGTTGAAAGGTAAAGTGAATTTCCCTTCGCTTCAGAATTCAAAGTGATGTCATTAAAATATTCTCCTTCAGAATGAGTAGAAATAGAAATCTGGTCGCTATTTGTGGTTTTAATAAGGATCTTAAAGACTTCATCTGTATTTATATATACACTTTTAATCCCGGCTGCCTCCAATTGCCGAGAAGTGTCCTTTTGTGCAGAAGCAAAAAGCGTAAACAAGAAAAGCAAAAAAATTAGGTTGACTTTCATGGTTAGTGTGATACAAAAAACGCTCCAAGCCATAAATAGCTGGAGCGTTTAAATTATTGTAAGAGCCTTAAAAATTAACGCTGCATGTTTTTTGCTTCAATACTTAAGGTTGCATGAGGAACCAACTTTAGACGCTCCTTTGCAATTAGCTTTCCAGTAACCCTACATATTCCATAAGTTTTACTTTCAATACGCACCAGTGCGTTTTTTAAGTCCCTTATAAATTTCTCCTGCCTAATTGCAAGTTGAGAGTTGGCTTCTTTACTTTGTGTTTCACTTCCTTCTTCAAAAGCTTTGAACGTGGGCGAGGTATCATCGGTCCCATTGTTACCATCGTTCACATATGCACTCTTGTAAAGATCTAATTGCTCTTGTGCCTTTCTTATCTTTTCTAAGATCAAGGTCTTGAATTCTGCCAGATCGGCATCGCTGTAACGTTCTTTAATTTCTGTTGACATTGGCTTAATGTTTTTTGATACTCAGCTTTGTAACGATATCGTCGAATTCAATTTCCGTACCAATATTAATTACATCTGCAAACTCGAGATTTGCAGTGAGTGTCTCGTTCTTAATATACTTTATATTTTGTTGTACAGCATCCTCGACAATGCCATCTCTAAGCAGGGTCACATCTATGGTATCGGTTACTTCCAGGCCGGAATCCTTTCTTAAGTTCTGAATTCTATTTACCAATTCCCGAGCAATTCCTTCTTTTTTCAATTCTTCCGAAATGCTTACATCTAACGCTACCGTAATCTTTCCGCTACTGGCAACTAACCATCCTTCAATATCCTGCGATGTGATGATAACATCTGTGCCCGCCAATTTAATCATTTTTCCGTTAACATCAACAGCAATTTCGCCATCCTTCTCAACAGTTTCTATGTCTTTTGCGGTGAAATTGTTAATAACTCCAACTACAGCCTTCATATCCTTGCCATACCTAGGCCCCAGAACTTTAAAATTAGGTTTTACCTGTTTTACAAGCAAGCCCGAAGCATCATCTATTAGCTCTATGGACTTTACGTTCACTTCAGATTTTATAAGATCTTCCACGGCCAGGATCTCTGCTCTTTGCGCTTCATCCAAAACCGGGATCATCACTCTTTGTAAAGGTTGGCGCACTTTGATCATTTCTTTTTTACGTAAAGAAAGCACCAAGGAAGAAATGGTTTGTGCTTTTTGCATTTTATGCTCCAAGGATGCATCGATCATCGATTTATCAAAAACAGGGAAATCTGCTAAATGCACCGAAGAGAATTGCTCTTTTCCTGAAACTTCATTTAAGTCCTTATATAGTTTATCCATAAAAAATGGCGCTACCGGAGAACCTAATTTAGCTACCGTTAATAAACAGGTATATAAAGTTTGGTATGCTGAAATTTTATCCTGCTCGTAATCGCCTTTCCAGAACCTTCTTCTGCTCAATCTTACAAACCAGTTACTTAAGTTTTCCTGAACAAATTCTGAAATCGCCCTGGTAGCTTTGGTTGGCTCATAGTCTGCATAGAATTTATCTACTTTTTCAATAAGCGTATGCAATTCTGAAAGTACCCAACGATCTATTTCCGGACGGTCTTTCATTGGCACATCTTCCTCTTTATAACTGAAATTATCCAAATTGGCATATAAACCAAAGAAAGAATACGTATTATAAAGTGTTCCGAAGAATTTTCTGCTGACCTCTGCAATACCTTCAATGTCAAATTTCAGGTTATCCCATGGGTTTGCATTGGAGATCATATACCACCTGGTGGCATCTGGCCCAAAAGCAGCCAAGGTTTCAAAAGGATCTACTGCATTTCCAAGGCGTTTGGACATTTTTTGTCCGTTCTTGTCCAGTACCAACCCGTTGGAAACAACATTCTTGTAGGCAACATCATCAAAGATCATCGTTGCAATAGCGTGCAGCGTATAGAACCAACCCCGGGTCTGGTCTACTCCTTCCGCAATGAAATCGGCTTTTCGCTCGCCGCCCTCCACCATCTCCTTGTTCTCGAAAGGATAATGCCACTGCGCATACGGCATAGAACCAGAATCGAACCACACATCTATAAGATCTGATTCACGTTTCATCGGTTTTCCTGAAGCTGAAACCAGAATAATAGTATCTACCACATTCTTGTGAAGGTCTACCAGTTCGTAATTCTCATCAGAGAAATTATCCTCTTCAAATTCAGCAAAAATGTCTTCGGTCATAAATCCGGCTTCAACAGCCTTGCTTATTTCCGCTTTTAGTTCTTTAATAGAACCTATCATTATTTCTTCTTTCCCGTCTTCTGTCCTCCAAATAGGCAATGGCACGCCCCAATACCTACTTCTGGATAAATTCCAGTCGTTTGCATTGGCCAACCAATTTCCAAACCTTCCCTCGCCGGTTGCTTTTGGCTTCCAGTTGATCGTCTGGTTCAGCTCAAACATTCTGTCCTTAAAATCGGTCACTTTAATGAACCAAGAATCTAAAGGGTAGTATAAAATAGGTTTATCTGTTCTCCAGCAGTTTGGATAACTGTGCACATATTTTTCAACTTTAAAAGCACGGTTGTCTTCTTTTAACTGAATTGCGATCTCTACATCTACAGATCTCTCTGGCGCTTCTCCATCTTCATAATATTCATTCTTCACATATTTTCCGCCAAGCGCTCCAAGTTCTTCCCTAAACTTTCCCTGAAGATCTACCAAAGGCACTAAATTATCGTTCTTGTCTTTCACCAATAATGGCGGTACCTCAGGAACTGCTTGTTTTGCAACCATGGCATCATCTGCACCAAAAGTTGGAGCAGTATGTACTATTCCGGTACCATCTTCGGTAGTAACAAAATCCCCGGCGATCACCCTAAACGCATTTTCAGGATTTTCGTAAGGCTGTGCATACGGCATTAATTGCTCATATCTCATCCCAACCAGATCGGCTCCCTTAAAGGTTTTTTCTATAAAATATGGGATTTTATCTCCTTGCTTATAGGCTTCCAGAGCCTCCTTATTTTCAACTTTATTGAATTTCTTATCGAATTGCTTTGCTACCAAATTCTTCGCCATGATAACATGAATTGGCTGAAAAGTATACTGATTAAAAGTAGAAACCAATGCATATTCTATTTTTGGTCCAACAGTAAGCGCGGTGTTGGAAGGTAGGGTCCAAGGAGTCGTTGTCCATGCGGTCAAATAGATCTCGTTGGAAACTTCCGAAAGGAAATCCGGTAAGGTTTCTGGCTTAGCTTTAAACATCGCCGTCACCGTGGTATCTGTGACATCTTGGTAGGTCCCCGGCTGATTCAGCTCATGAGAACTCAATCCAGTTCCTGCTTTTGGGGAATAAGGCTGAATGGTATATCCTTTATAGATAAGCCCTTTCTTATATATTTCAGAAAGCAACCACCAAACCGTTTCCATATATTTGGACTTGTAGGTGATATATGGATCTTCCATATCTACCCAATATCCCATTTTTTCGGTAAGATCGTTCCAAATTCCCGTATAACGCATGACTGCACTTTTACAGGCTTCGTTGTATTTCTCTACACTTATTTTGGTGCCAATATCCTCTTTAGTGATCCCTAGTTCTTTTTCTACGCCAAGCTCAATGGGCAACCCATGGGTATCCCATCCTGCTTTTCTCTTAACCTGAAATCCTTTTTGAGTTTTATATCGGCAAAAAATATCTTTAATGGAGCGCGCCATCACGTGGTGAATTCCCGGTAGGCCATTTGCCGAAGGAGGTCCTTCAAAAAACACAAAAGGTTTGGCGCCCTCTCGCAAACTCATGCTTTTTTCAAAAATCTCATCCTCTTTCCAATAGTCAAGAATTTCTTCAGCAACTTTTGGTAAGTCAAGTCCTTTATACTCAGGGAACTTTGCGCTCATTATCTCGTAATTTCTTTTGAGTTGCGAAAATAATGATTTTTGAATAAAGAGAAGACTGTTATTGAGTAAAAAGCTAAGGATTTAACCATCAGATAATTCAATAAAAACGCGCGTTAAAAAAAGAGTGTTTTTAGGTAATCTGAAAGCTTCTAAATTTGAAGAAGTAATATACTTACAAACTATACCTCACCGCCAAAATTAAATTCCTACCAGCGGCCGAGATTCCTGAAGAATAAGTCCTATACAGCTGGTCCGTGATGTTCTCTAGAGAAATGGTTGCTGTCCAATTTTCTGAAAGAAGGTATTGTCCCGTGAAACTTAAAGTATACCAACCTGCGAAATAAGGATTTCCATTGCTATCCATGGCATATAAATAAGCCTTGTCCTGTTCTGAAGGAGCTAGCTCCGCGAAATCCAATTTTCCATTATATTCTGAAAACAGGTCCAGTTTCAACCTATTCTTGTTCCAGACCAAATGCGTGTTTCCATAAAGCGGTGCAGCATGTCTAAGCGGTGCTTTACTTCCATCCTCCTGTTCCTCTTTTCCTTTGGTAATTGTAATTTGAGAGACAAGTTTTAAGTTGTTCAGCAATTTTGCTTCCAATCCTCCTTCAAACCCATAAACATAGGCGCTAGCCGCATTTTGTATCGCCTGTACCCTATTCGGTTCTCCTTGGTATTCGATGGTCGTTCTTCCATCCATCGTATAATCCCGCCTTACCATCGCATCATCCAAATAGGTGTAAAAAGTAGCTAGGTCTAAAATGAAACCTTCAAACAAATGCCATTTTACGCCCATTTCCCCATTGTAGGCGTATTCTGGTTTCAGGTTGGGATTTGGCGTAACAACAGCGCCCGGCTCAGAATCGAATATCTTTCCGATATCATCAATATTCGGTGCGCGAAATGCGGTAGATAGATTCAATTTCCACTCTGTATTCTTGTTTTGTTGCCAACTAAGCCCGGCACTCCCCGTAAGGGCTCCCGTATTAATGTTAGCATTGCTAAAAGGAAAATCATAAACCGAAGCCGGGAAATCTGCTTTGATAATAATATGATTGTAACGCAATCCAGATTGCAAACTTAAAGCTTCGTTCAGTTTCCAATTATAACTGGAATAAGCCGCTAAGGATTGCCAGGTGGCCCCATCGGGATATCTGGAAGCATTTCGCCCCATTTCACTGGTTAAAATATTCCTATTTGCTCCAGTTGAGCTCACAATATCCAAAACATATTCCATCCCATAAAAAAGTTTGTCCTCACCAAAGTCTTTCTCAAAATCCAGGTTGGCAGAATAGGCAGCTACCTTTTCTTCATTTTCATAAAGCTTTTCGTCTTCAAATTTTCTATCGAAACGACTTTCTACAAAATTTTGGTACGCAGCAGTAAATTGCACTTTATCGTAGCGTTTACCATTTCCGTTTTTATTAAGGTTGAAGTTCCCCATAAACCAGGATTGTGGTCCATAATACCATTCAGCATAGCGTAAATTTCCATCCCTTTTTTGAACCAATCTATCGTATCTGGAATAGTCTGATGTCTTGGAATAGATCAATCCAAGACTAAAATCCCAATCCTCATTTGGCATAAAAGCCACTTTTTGAAGCAAGTTTATCTGATTGTAACCAGTAGGAACCTGCACTTTAGGATCTGGATTGGAAACCACCCTATCTTCTCCATTTATGCTACTTACATACTCCGGTCGCAAAAATTCATCCGGGCCATGACTTCCCATTTTAAGATCCCCAAAATCTGAATACGTAACACTGCTTAAAAAAGCCCATTTTTCGATCCCGATATTAAAATCGGCATGAGTTGTCTTTTCCTCATTGGCAGTCGCATATCTCGAATAAGCATTTACTGACAATTGTTTTTTCCCTTCAAGGGAATAAGAAGGTTTCAGCGTATAAAAATTCATTACCCCTCCAATAGCATCGCTTCCATACACTACCGATCCCGGGCCCAAAATGATCTCTGCCCGCTCCACAGCGAGGGGATCTATGGAAATGATGTTTTGGATGTTTCCACTCCTAAAAATTGCGGTATTCATACGCACCCCATCCACTGCAATTAACAATCTATTGGTCGAAAAACCTCGAATCATGGGGCTTCCTCCTCCCAACTGACTTTTTTGAACATATACATTCCCCGAACTTTCCATAAGATCTGCGGCAGTTTGAGCATTGGAAAAAGCTATTTCTTCTGAAGATAAACTTACTATTCTTTGTGGGATGTCTTTTTTCTCCTGCTGAAATTTGGCCACAGAAAGCACTACTTCCTGCAACATGTTTTCATCTTGTAATAAAAAGACCTTGCTACTTGTACTTATTTCCGATTTCAACATACGCTTCTCCAAATGCGAAATATGCTTAAAAATCAATACCTCATCTAAATTGAATTTCGAAATATCTGCCCTCCCATTTAAATTGGTAATGCTGTTCTTGGTTTTACCAATATTATAGATGGCCACATTCACCAATGGTTCTTTTGAATCCTGATCCAAAACAACAATTTCCTGAGCCCGAAGGCCAGAAACAACAATTAAAAAACAAAAAAGGGCAAGGTGGGAAAATCGCATTTAATTAAATATTTCGTGAAGTACGGTCAGGGATTTGGGTTTTTTAAAGGATTCTATGTGTAATTGATAATAGTTCAGCAACAATTCCAGCAATTCAGCCCTATTGGGTTTGCTGAGTTTTACTTGGCCTAGTGCCTCAAATTTTGTGCCCAATAAAAGCTTCAAATTATTGAGCAAACCGCCACCTATACAATAAACATTTGTTTTTGAATGTTGAAACACACCATCCAGTAAATTAAAATACATGAGATTTTTTTCTGAATCTTCAGGGTAAAAACCTAGGTGCCTGGTCAATTTCAGCAAAAACAATAGATGAAAATTCGCAATGTCCGAATGTGAATCCAGCCAATTAAAGGTGTTTTCCAAATAATCATACAATTCTTCATTTTTCTCCTCTTCATGAATGGTATTCTTCAGCATTTCTGAAATAAACATCACCATGGTAGATTTAACCACCTCGGTATGTAGGGTTTGATAATGCACTAAAATCTTGGCATCTTGCAAATATTCCAGACTCCCCTTATCTTTATGTTTCGCCACTAGCTCCAACTGTGTTAAAGGCTGAAAAAGAGAGGCTTTGAATTTTCCTTTTCTGGATTTTAGAATCCCTCGCAACATATAGGTTTTAAGCCCCGATTTTTGCGTGTAACATTTCACGATCAAATCGGCCTCTGCATATTTTAAAGCGCTTATTACAATTGCATTGGTATGAACTACCATGGCTAAAATTTTGCGGAAAGATAAATAAAAAAGCCGCTAATAGCGGCTTTCTTAATTCTATAATATAAGTGAAATTATACTACTCCCTGCGCAAGCATAGCATCTGCTACCTTTACGAAACCAGCGATGTTCGCTCCTTTCACGTAATCTACATTTCCATTTCCATCGCTTCCGTACTCCACACATGCATCATGAATATTTTTCATGATCTCATGAAGTTTTTTATCTACATCTTCTGCTGTCCAGTTGTATCTCATTGAGTTTTGGGACATCTCAAGACCAGATGTTGCTACCCCTCCTGCGTTGGAAGCTTTTCCGGGAGAGAACAAAATATTAGCTTTTTGGAAAATTTCAATAGCCTCTGGGGTAGTTGGCATGTTAGCACCTTCTCCAACCAATTTGCAACCATTTTTTACCAATTGCTTGGCATCGTCTTCGTGCAGTTCATTTTGGGTAGCACATGGCAAAGCGATATCACATTTGGTACTCCACGGAGTTTCTCCTTCGAAATATTTAGCGCTTTTAAATTTATCGGCATATTCAGAAATTCTACCACGCTTTTCATTCTTAAGTTCCATTACAAATGCCAATTTTTCAGCATCTATCCCAGTCTCATCTAGGATATATCCACCAGAATCGGACATGGTGATCACTTTAGCTCCAAGTTGCGTCGCTTTTTCTGCAGCGTACTGCGCAACATTCCCAGAACCTGATATTACTACTCTTTTTCCCTCCAACTTATCTCCTTTTAAAGCCAACATGTTTTGTGCGAAATAAACATTTCCGTACCCTGTTGCTTCTGGACGAATTAACGAACCTCCATAAGAACGCCCTTTTCCAGTAAGGATCCCGGTAAATTCATTTCTAATGCGCTTGTATTGTCCAAACAAGAATCCAATCTCACGACCACCAACTCCTATATCTCCTGCAGGCACATCTGTATCTGCTCCAATGTGGCGTTGTAGTTCGGTCATAAAACTTTGGCAAAATTTCATTACTTCATTATCGGATTTTCCTTTTGGGTCAAAATCCGATCCTCCTTTACCACCACCCATTGGCAATGTGGTTAAGCTGTTTTTGAAAACCTGCTCGAAAGCCAGGAATTTCAAAACACTAAGGTTGACAGTTGGGTGAAAACGCAAACCACCTTTGTAAGGTCCAATAGCAGAGTTCATTTGGATTCTGAAACCCCTGTTTATTTGTGTATTTCCTTTATCGTCCAACCATGGCACCCTGAACATGACTATGCGCTCTGGTTCCACCATTCGCTCTAAAAGCATGGCATTCTGGTATTTTTTGTTTTTTTCTATAAATGGGATTACCGTTTCGGCAACCTCATGTACGGCTTGCATAAATTCTGGTTCGTTCTGATTTCTTTTAGAAACCACCTCCAAAAAGTCTTTTACACTTTGCTCCATAGTATAGTGCTAAATTGTTAATTATAACGTTTTCGTAATTAATTGCAAATATAAATTTTATATGAAGAAGTACCTTCAAATTTTGAATTTTCATATAATATTAACTCTTTATACGGCTAGTAGATATAAGTAGTATTAATAATTATATCTTCGTTATTTCCATTTTTATATATTTGTTTATACATCAACTCGTTGTGTATGGTAAGACCCCCGCTTATTATTTTGATCTTATTCCTCCTTCTTTTCTGTAAAGAACGTGGTTTTGCCCAACTCGGGATTTCTCACGAAATTGGAGTATTGGTAGGGCCTACCTCCTTTTTGACAGATTACGGGGAGCGCTACGACCTACAAAATAATATAAGTAACTCCGGAATAGGAATAGGCCTCGTGCATTACCTGAATTTTGCCTACAGGGCCGAGTGTAATTGCTATAGTGTGGACAGATATTTCAACGATCATTTTAAAATTAGAACCGAATTGGACTATTTTAAGACAAATTTGGAGCACATTGGCCCGGTCGCAGATAAAAATACGCTTGGTGGTAAACTCCTAAGAGGAATGCACGGTAAAACCCAAACCTTTGAAATTGGAACACATTTAGAGTATTACCCACTGAGCATTCGCGATTACAGTGCTTTCTCTTATCTCTTTATGCCTTTTGTTAGTTTAGGTGTTCACTTTGTGAATTATAACCCTGATGCCTATTCAGATTTTGGGCCTTTAAGCGATCCTAATAATATTTTCCCAACTTTTGTAGGAGGAATAGATTTAGATGGGGGTTCTACTTGGGCTATCGTGGGAATTGCGGGGACCAGATATAAAATAAGCCCGGTTGCAGATATCTTGATTGAAGGCAGGTTTCAATATTACGACGTAGATTGGATAGATGGATTGAATATAGATGCGCCACAAAACAAATATAACGATATGGTTTTCTGGCTGAACTTCGGATTTATCTATTACCTAAATTATTAAAGCAAAAAAGGTCTCAACCAAGTTGATACCTTTTCTTATAATTATATTTCGGGATACTCTATCCCAAAGCTTGTTTTAAATCTTCAATAAGATCCTCATCATCTTCGATCCCTACACTTAATCGAATTAAAGAATCTACCACTCCTGTTTTCTCCCTTTCCTCTTTGGGAATAGAGGCATGCGTCATACTAGCTGGATGACCAGCTAAAGACTCCACACCCCCAAGGGATTCAGCTAAAGTGAAAACTTTTAGGTTTTCTATAACCTTAATGGCACTTTCCAAAGTTTTTTCTGAAGTGGTAAAAGAGATCATTCCTCCAAAACCGTTCATTTGCGCTTTTGCGATATCATGATTTGGATGATCTTCGAAACCAGGCCAGTACACCTTATCTACTTTAGGATGGGATTTTAAGAACTTTGCCACTTTTTCTCCATTCTCACAATGCCTTTGCATTCTAATATGAAGGGTTTTAATTCCCCTAAGTACTAAAAAGCTGTCTTGTGGCCCACAAACGGCACCACTTGCATTTTGAACAAAATACAATCTATCTGCAAGTTCTTTATCCTTAACAACAAGAGAACCCATTACTACATCGCTATGCCCTCCTAAATATTTAGTGGCACTATGCATTACTATATCTGCGCCTAAATCCAACGGAAGTTGCAAATACGGTGTAGCAAACGTATTGTCTACCGCCAATAAAATATGGTGTTTTTTAGCAAGCTTGGAACACGCAACAATATCAATAATATTCATCATCGGGTTTGTAGGCGTTTCTACCCATAATAACTTTGTGTTCTCGTTGATATGTTCCTCGATCTTGGATACATCTTGCATTCCAACAAAATGAAATTTAAGGCCAAGTCCTTCAAAAATCTTTGTAAAAAGTCTATAAGAACCTCCATAAAGATCATTTGTAGAGATGATCCCGTCACCGGGCTTGAATAATTTCATAACTGCGTCTATCGCTGCCAATCCAGAGCCGAAAGCAAGTCCGAATTCTCCATTTTCAATACTGGCAAGCGCATTCTCCAATGCAGATCTTGTTGGATTTCCACTACGCGAATATTCAAAGCCTTTATGTCCACCAGGAGTAGTTTGAGAATACGTGCTGGTTTGATAGATTGGAGGCATTACAGAACCGTATGCGGGATCTATATTATGTTGCCCTCCATGGATAGTTTTAGTGTTGAATTTCATAAATAAATATTTGTCGCAAATGTACTACTCGTATTGGGGAACTACAAAATAGCACGTACCTTTATCCCGAATTTAACATAGAAATCCCATTGTGAAAAAACTGGTTTTAGTCCTGACACTTAACTTATTGTTCCTTGGCTGCAATAAAGATGTTCCCAAATTAAGTTTTGATGAACTGAATATCGAGCAAGTTTCTGAAATGAACTGCAATCCAGAAGAAGAAAATTGCACCTTTATTGGCATTAAAGTTCCTTGGGCAATGGGAAAAGACACCAGAAGCAACTTATTGAACAGTCACATAGAAGATCATATAATTAAACTGATCGATTACCAGGATGCCAAGGAATTAAATTCGCTGGAAAACTTGGCACAAACCTTTATTGACGACTATGAAGCTAGCGCCAAAGAGTTCGCAGAATACAATATTCCTTGGGAGGCATTTGTGGAAGGAAAGGTTACTTATGAATCTGAAAAACTGATCTCTATTCAATTCGATCTCGCGCTATTTACTGGTGGCGCCCACGGCTATACGAGCATTACTTTTTTGAATTTTAATCCCGAAACGGGTAGGTTACTTTCCAATAAAGAATTGTTCTCGCAGGATTTTAAAGATTTTGCTGAAAAAAGGTTCAGAAAGAATAATGATATTCCAGAGAATGAATCCATCAACAGTACCGGTTTCTTTTTTGAAGGTGATAAATTTCAACTTCCACAAAATATCGGGTTTTATCCAAATAAAGTTGTTTTAAGATATAATGCCTACGAGATCGCATCTTATTCTGAAGGGAATATTCAGTTGGTATTCAAAATGGAAGAGGCTAAAAAGTATTTCAAAATTCTTTAATTTTGACAAGTTCCCCAAAAAATCAATAAAAGTTATTATGAAAAAGATCTACCACCTCTCTTCCTGTTCTACTTGTAAAAGGATCTTAAATGAATTGGAACCGTCTTCAGCTTATATTTTACAGGATATAAAAGAAGACCCAATTACCGAAGAGCAGCTCGATGAAATGTTCGAATTGGCTGGAAATTATGAGTCACTTTTCAGCAAAAGAGCTCAGCTTTACAAGGAGAAGGGTCTAAAAAACGAGAAGCTGGACGAAGAAAATTACAAAAATCTAATCCTCGAACATTACACCTTTTTAAAGCGTCCTGTTATTATAAACAACGATACGATTTTTATAGGGAATTCCAAAAGTACTATTGAAGCAGCAAAAAATGCCATGAATGGATAGCCGTACGCTTGCCATTCTAGCGGCAACGGGAGCCAGTACAATTTACGGGATAAACCATACCATTGCCAAAGGATTAATGCCTATTTATATAGAGCCTTTTGGGTTTATATTTTTAAGGGTTACCGGTGCTGCAATATTATTTTGGCTTATTGGTTTTTGGGGTCCAAAGGAAAAAGTGGCTACAGGTGATTGGATGAGAATTGTTGCTTGTGCCATTTTTGGAATGGTAATTAACATGCTGATGTTCTTTAAAGGCCTTAGTCTTTCTACACCAATAAACAGTTCGGTTATAATTACCGTTTCGCCCATTCTTGTGCTCTTGCTCGCCGCAGTGCTAATCAAAGAAAGGATAACGCTTTTAAAAACTTTAGGAATTGTAATCGGTTTAACCGGTGCTTTGACTTTGGTGCTTTTCAGTAATACCGAAACTGTTAATGCCCCAAATATTCCAGTGGGAAACATGTTGTTTATTGTAAATGCTTTTTCCTATGGGATCTACTTAATCCTTGTAAAACCATTGACCGCAAAATATCATTCATTCACACTGATGAAATGGCTATTCTTATTTGCGGTGATCATAAACTTCCCAATTACAATTTCCGAATTCGCACGGGTGGAATGGTTGGAATTACCGGCGCATGCTATCTGGAAAATGGGATTTGTAGTGGTGGGAACTACTTTTTTAACCTACCTATTCAATATTTATGCACTAAAAGAACTAAGTGCTGCTACCATAAGCGCATTCATTTATTTACAACCACTCATAGCTATTACCTTTGCTGTGGCGATGGGGGCAGATTCTCTGGATATTGTAAAAATAACCGCCGCCATCTTAGTGTTTACGGGAGTTTATTTGGTAACTAAAAAATCCAAACCTAAGCAGATTTCAACTCCAAATCTTTAGGGGTTTTTCCGAATTTACGAGTGTCTTCTTTCGTCAAGATCCTAAAGTCTTGTGTGTGAGGGATTTTATCTATATCTTTTCTCATATGGGCTGGCAATCCAGTAAGCTTGCGCTCTTTTAGATCTATCCATCCTCCCATAGCTTCACACGAAGCGAAATTTCTTCCTTTGTGATCGTAGAAATTATGAAGGAATTCAAAATACATTCCGTCTTCAGAAAGGCCTTTTAACTCTAGGCTCACTTTTACAGGCTTTCCCATAAAAGCCTCGCGGAAATAATAAATATGCTCATAGAAAACCACTGGCCCCAGATTATTTTTGGCCAATTCATGCTGGTCGAAACCATTTTCCATGAAGTAACCCATTCTGGTATGGCTCATAAAATTGATGTATGCCGAATTTGCCAAATGCCTGTTAGCATCTATATCGCTCCATCTTATATCAAATTCCTTTGTGTACATGTATTCAAAATTTTTACAAAACTACTATTTTTTGTTATGCGTGCATAATTAAATAAGCTAAGTATATGCCAATTTAATTCCCGAGATTTGCGTCTATGCCAATACTGGAAAGCACCTATAATCCGCCTTATATATTTAGGAATTATCATATATCCACAATTTACGCTGCAAAGTTAAGGAGTGTAAAGGCTGTGCCCCAAACCAGGGAACGTTTGCAACTGGAGGATGGGGATTTTATGGATATAGACTGGAGTTACGCTAGTTCCTGCAGCTCCAATAAGGTTCTTGTCGTACTACACGGATTGGACGGCAATGCCCAGCGTCCCTATGTTTTAGGATTGGCGCATTATTTTAATCATCATGGCTGGGATGTAGCGGCTATTAATTTTCGCGGGTGTAGCGGGGAAATAAATAATTTATATAGGTCCTATAATGCGGGGGCTAGCGAAGATCTAAACCATGTAGTTACCAGTATTCTTTCCATTAAGAAATATGAATCCTTGGCTATTAACGGTTTTAGTTTGGGAGGGAATTTATTGTTGAAATATTTAGGGGAAGGAAACAACTTACCTAAAGAATTAAAGGCCGGCGTTGCGATTTCTGCTCCCTGCGATCTGCATGCCTCTCTTAAAAAATTGGATGAGGGCAGGAACTGGATTTATTCCAAGCGTTTTGTCATGCAGCTTAAAAAGCAATTGTTTTTAAGGGAGAAACATTTTCCTGAAGAAATCACCAAAGAGCAAATTGATAAGTGCACCAATTTATATGCAATAGACCAATTGTATACTAGCCAAGCTCATGGGTTTGCCGATGCCCTGGAATATTATGAAAAAAGCAGTGCCATGAGCTTTATTCCAACCATCCATATCCCAACCTTATTGATAAATGCCAAAAACGACGGATTTCTTTCAGAGAATTCCTCTCCCAAAGAAATCGCCCAAAACAATCCAGATTTTTATTTGGAAACTCCAGAATATGGTGGTCATGTGGGATTTCTTCAGAAGAAAGAAGCAACCTATACCGAGGAACGGGCATTGGAATTTATAACTTCCCATTTATAGCGCATACTTTCCCTAAGATTCTTTGTCCTGCTTAAGATTTGGTTATCTTTGCCCAACCTTTTAAAAATCAAGCATGATTCAGTCAATGACCGGTTTTGGAAAAAGCCTTTTACAGCTTCCATCCAAAAAAATCACCATAGAAATTAAATCCCTTAACAGTAAAAGCCTGGATCTTAACGCCAGAATCCCGGGTCAATACCGGGAAAAAGAATTGCTTTTAAGAAACCTTATTGCAAAATCCCTGGTTAGGGGAAAAGTGGATTTTTCACTATATGTTGAAGTTACCGGCGAGGAAACCACCGCTTCTGTAAACCCTGTGGTAGTAAAAAAATACATGGAGCAGTTGAGAGAAATTGCCAATGCTGATGATAATGAGTTGCTAAAAATGGCCATTCATATGCCCGATACCATGAAAACCGAAAGGGAAGAGATTGATGAAACCGAATTTATCGAGATCGAAAAAACCTTGAAACAAGCATTAACCGAAATCAATTCTTTTAGAACCGATGAAGGCAATGCCTTGGAAAAAGATTTGTTGTTTAGGGTTTCCAATATTGCACAATTGCTTCAGGATATCATAGCGATGGATCCCGATAGAATTGAAGGGGTACGGGAACGTTTAAGAAAAGGGGTTGCAGAGCTTCAGGAAAAAGTGGACGAAAACAGGTTTGAGCAGGAACTCGTTTATTATATAGAAAAGTTTGATATCACCGAAGAAAAGGTACGATTGGAAAACCACTTATCTTATTTTCTCGAAACCATTAATTCTGCCGACTCCAATGGACGAAAATTAGGTTTTATTTCTCAAGAAATGGGAAGGGAGATCAATACTATTGGTAGTAAATCCAATTACGCTCCAATGCAGCAATTGGTCGTGCAAATGAAAGATGAACTGGAAAAAATAAAAGAACAACTTTTAAACGTACTGTAATGAAAACCGGGAAATTAATTGTGTTTTCTGCACCCTCGGGATCAGGAAAAACCACCATAGTTCAGCATTTATTGGCTCAGCCGGAATTAAACCTGGAATTTTCAATTTCAGCAACATCTAGGGAACCAAGAGGTGATGAAGTGGAGGGAAAAGATTATTATTTCTTGACCCTGCACGAATTCAAACAAAAGATCAAAAGCGAAGAGTTTTTAGAATGGGAAGAGGTATACAGGGATAATTTTTATGGAACATTAAAATCGGAAATAGAACGTATTTGGGCAGCTGGCAAAAATGTGATCTTTGATATAGACGTAGTTGGAGGCTTGGACATAAAACACATTTATCCAAAACAAACCTTGGCGGTATTTGTAAAGCCCCCAAGTATTGAAGAGCTTAAAATCAGATTAAAAAAGCGCAAGACCGAAAGCGAGGATAAAATCAACATGCGGGTGGCGAAGGCTTCTATTGAACTTGCTACCGCTCCCCAGTTCGATTTTGTTATAGAGAACAATAATTTACAAGTTGCGCTGGAGGAAGCTTATAACCTTGTTTCCACTTTTGTTGAAGCCAATAGCGAAGTAGAATGAAAAAAAAGGTAGGTCTTTATTTTGGCACATTCAACCCTATCCATTCCGGGCACCTTATAATTGCCAATTATATGGTGGAATTTTCTGAACTTAACGAAGTTTGGATGGTTGTTACGCCCCACAATCCCCTTAAAAAGAAAAGCAGCTTGCTGGATAACCATCATAGAATAGAGATGGTTTATAAAGCCTGTGAGGATTATCCCAAATTAAAACCTAGCGATATTGAATTTGGGCTTCCACAACCAAATTACACCGTAAATACCTTGATCCAATTAGAAGAAAAATATCCAAACCTGGAATTTTCGCTGATTATGGGGGAGGATAATTTAAAGGGGTTCCATAAGTGGAAGAACTACGAAGTGATCTTGGAGCGGTACCCTATTTTTGTATATCCCAGAATTTCTGAAGGATTGGTGGAAAATGAGTTTCTAACTCACGGAAAAATTAAACGCGTTCCAGCTCCAATAATCGAATTGTCTTCTACATTTATAAGAAAAGCCGTTAAAGACGCTAAGAACATTAGGCCCATGTTGCCCGAGAAGGTCTGGGCCTATTTGGATAAGATGAATTTCTATAAATAAAAAACTGCTTAAAAAATTATTTTGATCTTTCAGTTGTGTTAATTGATCCTACTTTTTTCATTGTGGAACTATAACATAGCACTTCGACTGCGCTCAATATAAAATCTCAAATTTTTTAAACAGTCCTTTAATCCCTCATTGAGGGTTTAATTTACCAAGGTTTGCCATAAAATTAACTTCCGAATTCACACTTTAAAAGTTTAACCCGAAATTTTTAACTTTAATAACAATCCTTTACTTTTTCAAAGCCGGGATTCTTAAAACTTGTCCCGGATATATTTTATCTGGATCTGTAAGCATTGGCTTGTTTGCTTCAAATATTTCTGGATATCTATTTGCAGACCCGTAATGTTCTTTTGCTATTTTACCTAAGGTATCGCCTCTTTCTACCGTATGGAAAATAGCTTCGGGCTCTTTGTTTTCCACTACCATATTATCGTCTACCTGTGCGATTCCTTCTACATTTCCAACAACCAAAATAATTTTTTCCCTAGTGGACTGATCGTATGCTTTACCACTTATTGTGGCCATATCGTCTTCGATACGAATTTTGAGGTTTTCAATTTTAAGGTTGAGGTCATGTATGGTGGTTTCCAGTTTTTGGGCTGCTTTTTTATTTTCCAACTCCTCTTCTCTCTCCTTTTCTACAGTTACTACAGCAGCTTTATCCCTAGTGTTTTTTTTAGATCCAAAAATTTTGGCGCCCGCATTTTTAATAAAAGTAAATAATCCCATTCTATTTTTATTTTTTATTGATTTAGATTTCTTCCTACAAATTACAAATTCAACTTTACACAAACTATTATTTTTGCATTAAAGTTTTGTTAGTATATAAAAAAACAGCGCGGAGCTTTAAAACCCATGCGCTGTTTCATTAACTAACCAACCAAAAAACTAAATATAAAGACGATAATATCTGCTATTACCAATCTTTAGAATTATAACGGATATAAAACGAAAACATTGTAGAGGATTAATAATAAATTGTTTGTCCGTAAAGTTCCCAACCTGAAAAAGGACGTCATTCAGTTCCGATAGCTATCGGAATTGTTTCAGAATCTCATTTCACTGGAAACCAATGCAACATGGAGACCCTGAAATAAATTACCATTGACATATTTTTTAGAAATATCGATTTCCTGTGATAAATCACAATGGTTTTAGAATGGCTACCAATGAAAAAAATCTTTGGCCACGAATGCACGAATTATTGATTTGAAAAATCCTGAACAATATTCGTGCATTCGTGGCAGTAAAAAGCACTTCGATCCAATAGAGATCCCTCCTAGCGTCGGGATGACATATGAATAAATCGTCATCCCATGTTTGTATCTAAGGCCCCTCGTCATTCTGAACTCGTTTCAGAATCTCATGTATGTTAAATTAGACCCTGAATCAAGTTCAGGGTGACAAATGGGAAGCTGCCTTGAGATCCCTCCGAGCGTCGGGATGATATAGGAATAAATTGTCATCCCATGTTTGTATCGAAGGCCTCTCGTCATGCTGAACTTGTTTCAGCATCTCATGTATGTCAAATTAGATCCTGAATCCAGTTCAGGGTGACGAATGGCGAGCTGTTTTGAGACCCTTCGACAAGCTCAGTCTGAGAGCCTCTTTTTGCCATTCCGAACATAGTGAAGAATCTCTAAGGAGCAGCAATAATATATAATAAAAGAGATCCTTCCTTCGTCAGGATGACAAAAGGGGGTATAATTGTCCCTTCGAGCGGAGTCGAGAAGTCGTTCTGCCCCGATAATATGAAAATCGAAATGTGTTTCTAAACATAGGGAAGAATCTTAATGAAGCAGTAATGCGTTATAAAAATAGTTCTCGACTTTAGCCTGTATTGAGCGAAGTCGAAATGCCCGAAATAACGCTTTTTTTTAAAATATTCGTGAATTCGTGCAGTAAAAAGCACTTCGATCCAATAGAGATCCCTCCTAGCGTCGGGATGATATAGGAATAAAATTGTCATCCCATGTTTGTATCTAAGGCCCCTCGTCATGCTGAACTTGTTTCAGAATCTCATTTCAATGGAAACCAATGCAATATTGAGACCCTGAAATAATCCCGAAAGCTTTCGGGACAGCGTGACGAAAGAACTATCTATTAGGACAAAAAACGGATATACATATAATTAAAACCCGAAGAATTTACTTTATGTTAAAATTATGTATTTTTGGTACGAATAAAATCTATTATGACTAACTCTCCAAAATTTGGTGTATTTGGCGGCGGAAGTTGGGCCACCGCAATCGTTAAGATGCTCACCGAGAATCTTGACGAAATTAACTGGTATATGCGTAACGAATCTGCCATAGAACATATAAGAACACAAGACCACAACCCCAACTATCTAAGTTCAGTTGAATTTGATGTGAAAAAGCTTCATTTAAGCAATGATATTAATGAAGTGGTGAAGAATTCAGATTATTTAATATTTGCCATTCCTTCAGCATTTGTAAAAAGAGAATTGGATCATCTCACAGAATCCGTGGAGGGAAAAGTGATCTTTTCAGCAATTAAAGGAATTGTGCCGGAAACCGGTTTGATTGTAGGAGAACATTTTAATCAGGAGTTTTTTGTGCCCGAAGATAATATAGGAGTGATCACGGGACCTTGCCATGCTGAAGAAGTTGCACTTGAGCGTCTTTCTTATCTAACCATTGCTTGCTTGGATGAAGAAAAAGCACAAATTATGGCGAAACATTTACAGAGCGATTACATTACCTGTAAAACCAGCGACGATGTAAATGGAACCGAGTATGCCGCTATGTTAAAGAATATTTATGCCATTGCTGCGGGAATCGCCCACGGACTTGGATATGGCGATAATTTCCAGAGTGTATTAATGAGCAACGCCATTCGAGAGATGAAGAAGTTCATCAAAAAAGTGCACAAGATGAAACGCAACATCAATGATTCCGCCTATCTGGGAGACCTTTTGGTTACCGGGTATTCTGTTTTTAGTAGAAATAGGATGTTTGGGAACATGATTGGGAAAGGATATACCGTGAAAAGTGCGCAAATGGAAATGAGTATGGTTGCTGAAGGCTACTACGCTGCGGAAAGTGCTTACAAAATAAACAAAGAAAAAGGAGCAAAAACCCCAATTATCGATGCAGTATACAGCATTTTGTACGAAGGGAAAAACCCAAAGAACGTATTTAAGAAACTAGCCGAAAAACTGGATTAAAAAGGCTTCTGGCTTTACAACTTCCTTATCTTCAATCTTATGAACAACTCCGTCCTAAAGGGCAGCTTATTGGTTGCCTTAGGCGCATCCAGCTATGGAATGCTAACCACCTTTGTAAAAATGGCGTATGCTGAAGGTTACACTTCTTATGAAATCACCTTTTCTCAAATGTTATTGGGTCTTATTGGACTAATAATCATCAATTTCCTCTTCGTTAAAGAAAAACAGAGCTATACTACAGAAACCAAGACCAAAAGCATTTTAAAACTGATGGCCGCAGGAACCTCTTTAGGCCTAACAAGCATTTTTTACTATATCTCGGTTAAATATATTCCTGTTTCCATAGGAATCGTTTTGTTGATGCAAAGCGTTTGGATGGGTGTATTACTTGAAGCTTTTATGACCAGGAAAAAACCTGGTTTGAATAAAATATTGGCTGTAATAGTAATCCTAATTGGTACCGTATTGGCGACAAATATCCTAATGGACTCTCTAGAGTTGGATTGGCGAGGTATTGGCTGGGGGCTTTTGGCTGCGGTATCTTATACTGTAACCATCTACACATCGAATACCTTAGCACTGCATTTGCATTCCTTTAGACGCAGTTTATGGATGATGTTGGGCGGAACAATAATTATTGCCATAATCTCTGCTCCTTTTCTATTAGAGCAATTCAACTTGGAGATCTTTAAAAAATGGGGATTATTGTTGGCTTTATTTGGCACCATCTTGCCACCTATCCTTTTTACAAGCGGAATGCCCAAAATAAATGTAGGCTTGGGGGCAATTATTTCTTCGGTGGAACTTCCCGTGGCCGTAATTCTGGCTTACCTATTGTTAGATGAGGTAATAAATATCTATCAATGGGCTGGAATTATAATTATTCTAGGATCGGTGTTCCTTATGAACCTGCCAAAACTTTTTAAAACCAAGAAGCAAGTAGATAAATAGTTATCTAAACCGCCAAAATACCTTTCAAATTCATGATCGGGATTTCTCCTAAAGCAGCTTCTTTTACGGTGTTTTTAGCAAGGGTAAAAGTACGTTCATACATTTTTCCTTCAGCAAAAAAGGTAATGGCAAATTTGTTGTCCAATTGCAATAGTTTTTCTTGTAAAAACTCGATTTTAGCGAAGTATTTAGCAGGAAGCATTTTTATGGAATGCCTCATAGCAGGAGTGATTTTTTTCTCGTTAGAGCCACTGGCAACAATAAGGACCATCTCCAAAGGAAGTTTCTTGTCGTTAATAATATAGACGTTCCAATCCATGGTTTTATATTCCGGATGCTGTTCATGGACAGCCGCAACATACACATCCTTCACTTCGGGTATTTCAATATCTTTTTTCAACTACAAGGCCGATTTAAACTGTTCCAGAAAACGAACATCATTTTCATAGAACATTCTAATATCCCCTATTTGGTACAACAACATCGCAATTCGCTCTATCCCCATCCCAAAGGCAAAACCAGAGTGTTCTGTAGGATCTATTCCGCAGTTCTTTAAAACATTGGGGTCCACCATTCCGCAGCCCATAATTTCCAACCAACCGGTTCCTTTGGTAATACGGTAATCGGTTTCTGTTTCCAGCCCCCAATAAATATCGACCTCGGCACTAGGTTCTGTAAACGGAAAATAAGAAGGTCTTAAGCGAATCTTCGATTTTCCGAAGAGTTGTTTTGTGAAATAAAGCAAGGTTTGCTTCAGGTCTGCAAACGAAACATCCTTGTCTATATACAAACCTTCTACTTGATGAAAAATACAATGGGACCTTGCCGAAATCGCTTCATTTCTAAAAACCCTTCCAGGGGAAATAGTCCTAATTGGCGGTTTGTTTTCCTCCATATATCGCACCTGTACAGAAGACGTGTGGGTACGCAATAGGATATCTGATGGATCGGTTTGAATAAAGAACGTATCCTGCATATCTCTTGCAGGGTGATATTCCGGAAGGTTCAATGCCGTAAAATTATGCCAGTCATCTTCAATTTCTGGTCCTTCAGAAACATTGAACCCAATATTGGAGAAGATCTCTATAATCTGATTTTTAACAATGGAAATCGGGTGTCTAGCTCCTATTTGGATAGGTTCCGATGGTCGTGTAAGATCACCATACTTCCCTTTTTCCTCTTGTTTTCCTTCCAAGGCTTCCTTTAAAGCAGCCACTTTTTCGGTAGCAGCATTCTTTAGCGCATTGATGGCTTGACCAAAATCTTTTTTCTGACCATTGGGCACATTTTTAAATTCAGCAAAAAACTGATTTAAAAAACCTTTCTTTCCCAAATATTCAATTCTAAAAGCTTCAATTTCTGAAGGATTACCTGAATTAAATCCTTCCACCTTCGAAATATGCTCCTTTATCTTATCAATCATCAATATATTTTTTTAAAGAGGGGGCAAATTTACTAAAAATGAGCATTTTGCCCACTATCCCAATACGCTTATTCTATATATCCTTTTTCAATAAAATAGGTCACGATCGCTTCTTTCATCAATACTGATTGTTCCCCAGCTTTTAAACTTGGCAAAGCCTCCAAAACCTTATAATGTGGCCAGCTCTCTTCATCGAAATAATCGAATTCATAATATCCATAAGGTTCCAAAAGCCTGCATATTGCAATATGCATCAAATCTAGTTTATGGTCCTTTTTGAATTTCTTATGAGGTTGCCCCAATTCCTGAACCCCCACCAAGTATATAATTGCGTCCAGGTCCAATACATCCCCATCTGCAAACTGATTGGATATTTTTTGTTGTAAAACACCCCAACGTTCTTTTAATTGTTCATCTCTTGCCATTTGGCAAAGATACGTATCTTAGGGCTTGCAACACTATCCAAAAAAGATGAATATTGTAGATATTATATTGGGCGTAATCCTACTATACGGACTTGTACGAGGTTTTTTTCGCGGTTTTTTTGCTGAATTGGCTTCCCTGATTGGTTTTATATTAGGAATTTACATCGCGGTCTATTTTTCGCATTATTTAAGTGATTATTTAGTTGAAAGGGTTTCGTGGAACATGAGGTTTGTTAATCTAGCTTCTTTTGCCATCACTTTTATAATGGTGGTTTTCCTAATTTCACTTGCAGGAAAATTCTTGACCAAAATAGCAGGGTTTGCTGCGCTTGGAATTTTAAACAAGCTAATTGGTGCCGGTTTCGGCTTTATAAAAGTGGCTTTTGTAGCCAGTGTGGTAATTATGTTCTTCGTGTCTACCAACGAGAATATCAATATTGTAGAGCAAGACACACTAGAAGAATCCATTTTATATGCCCCCATAAGAACTATTGCTCCAAATTTTATTCCAGCAATTCTAAGGGAGGCCCGGGATTTGGATCTTATTAAGGAGAAAGAAGAATCTGAAGCATAAAAAATCCGCCAACTTAATTCAATAAAAGTGAATTAAGTTGGCGTACTATATTCTTTGATTGTTTTACTAGAAATTTAACTGATACACATCGTCTAGTTGTGAATCATTACCAACATTTACTCCAAGATCCTTTATTATTCCAGATCCTACTCCATACACCCACCCATGAACTTGTAGCTCCTGATTGTTCTTCCATGCATTCTGAATTATTGAAGTCTTTGCAAGGTCGAAAACCTGCTCTTTTACATTCAGCTCTACAAAGGTGTCAAAACGTTGTTTTTCATTAGAAATACTATCTAATTCTTTTTTGTGCAACCTATAAACATCTTTAATATGACGAATCCAGTTATCTATTAAGCCAACAGATTGTTGTCCCATTGCTGCTTTAACACCTCCACAACCGTAGTGTCCACATACAATTACGTGCTTCACTTTCAGTACATTTACGGCGTAATCCAGCACACTCAACATGTTCATGTCTGTATGCACCACCATATTTGCTATATTTCTATGTACAAATACTTCTCCAGGTTCTGCACCAATAATCTCATTTGCTGGCACTCTACTATCTGCGCACCCAATCCATAAAATTGGTGGACTTTGACCCTGAGCTAACTTGTTAAAGAATTCTGGGTCGAGTTTTAACTTGCTCTCTACCCACTTTTTATTGTTATCTATTAAATTCTTATATAAATCGTTCATATTTTTATTGTTTTTTGATTAAAAAGTGTCTTTTACATTTTGATAAATGAAACTCATACTTTCTTTAAAATTACTAAAAATGTGTTCTTCTGCAACCAGATCGGGAATTATATCTATGCGTTCCATCAAATATCTTGGTTGTTTCTGAAGGTTTGTGAGAAGTGGGGTAATTCCATTATTTCTTAATTTCATCAACACTTCTTCCAATGCATACAATCCAGATTGATCTATATAAGGAACACGCCCCATTCTTATAATTACATGGGAAGCCGTTGCCGGAATTTCATTTACCAATAACTGAAACTCATTTGTATACCCAAAAAACAAGGGCCCATCCAATCTTTTAATGTAGATCTCTTCCTTTAATCGGGTTGGAAAGTTCATTTCATCTGCCCATCGCTTCTTCAATTCATCTGCGGCATCTAATCTCACAACATTCGATTTTCCTGCAGAAACTTCTCCCATCTTTTTCATAAAGATCAAGGAAGCTATTACCAGTCCAATCCCAACGGCGTAAACCAAGTCCCAGAAAGTGGCCAATAAAAGCACCGTGATCATAATAATTACTTCTGTTGTCGGCATATATGGGATTGCCTTAAGCCCTTTATAATCCATCACTCCAATACCAACGGTAATTAAGATCCCGGCCAGCACCGCTGCCGGTATTTGTGAGGCGATAGGTCCCAATGCCAATAAAACTATCAAAAGAACAATGGATGCAACCATCCCAGACAACCTTGTCTTCCCACCAGAATTAATATTCACAACAGTCCTAATGGTTGCTCCCGCACCTGGTAATCCACCAAATAAAGCCGCTATACTATTTCCAATACCTTGGCCCACCAATTCTTTATTGGGGTTGTGTTTCGTTTTGGTCATGTTAGCTGCCACTACAGAGGTAAGCAGAGAATCTATTGCTCCCAAAAGCGCGAGTGTAAGCGCTGTAAATATATATGGAGATATCACCCCGAAATTAAAATTCGAAAAAATATCTAGGTGTGGCATTGGCCATCCCCCTGGAATTTGCTGAATTGGCCTATAATCCAATCCAAGGAAATATGCCCCAAAAGATACTGCCAGTAGCGAAACCAATGTGCTCGGTACTGCTGTCGTGATCCTCTTGAAACCATAAATTATAAAGATGGTCAAGAACGCCAGAATAAATTCTAAATAATCTATTTGCTGAAAAGCTCTCGGCAAGGATTTTATAGCCCCTAGAACCCCAGAAGTTTCACTTTTCGCAATATTTTGTGCTTCCTTTTGGATATCTGCCTCGGTGGTGTTTTCAGCCTTAACTATGGTTTCCTTTAGATTTTCAAGCACCAAGATACCTTCCCCGGCCTCTTCCTTAAGAAGGATTTTTAATAACACCTCTTGAGCTTGGGGTTTAAAACTGTCAATAAAGGCTTTATCATCCTGAACATAGTATCCCAATAACGGAAGAAATTGAGTAATAAGAATGATAATCCCAATGGCGGTCATAAATCCAGAGACCACAGGGTAAGGAATATATTTTATATATTTCCCAAATTTTAAGACCCCCAATATAACCTGAAAAAGACCTGCTAAAAGGAAAACGATTAAAATAAAAGGCAAGGCCTTAGCTACATCCCCTTCATTAACCCCGATAATTCCTGCAATTATCACCATGGAAACCGCGGTCATTGGCGCAGTTGGCCCGGATATTTGAACCGGGGTTCCTCCAAACATGGAAGCAAAGAACCCAATGAATATCGCTCCATATAATCCGGCGTCTGGTCCAAGACCAGATTGTACCCCAAATGCAAGCGCTAAAGGCAAGGCCACAATTCCTGCTGTAATTCCACCAAACACGTCACCTTTAAAATGTGCAAATAAATTTTTCATTGATTATTTTATTTTATAACCCAACTACTAGTGGAAAAGGATTGGAAATTTATGGTGGTGATCAATTTGAAAAATCCAGTGAATCACCTCGCTAAATCAATATTAAGCAGGAGAATTTTGTTAAGAGATGCGAGGAGGGGGAACCGTGATGTTTAAATACACGCAAAATTTGTTGTTATTTAAATGCATGGAAAAATGGTGTTTTTTACCACTTAATTCCAATGTGGGGAAACAACTTGATTTTAAAACAACATCCCAATCCAACCCGATCTTGCATTTATTGGGGTTCGTGTTTTCTTCTTCAAAAAAAGAAGTATTGGAAATAGCTTTATCCATATCCAAAAATGATATGACAGGTGGGGCCAGTAAGAAGGCTAAGAAAATGAAGATATATGTATAAAATTTCACCTGTTATTATTCGAGACATGTAAAACTAAGGGAATCGTTAACCCCAAATGTTAAATGTACCTTAAATATAAAGTTTCATTGTTTAACTAGCAAACCCAACAAGCATTCTTAAAAAACATTTAAGAACATAAAAAATTATGAGTAAAAAATCTAAAGGAGGCAGGCCGTAGGGGTATTTCGTCCCCCACTATGGGGATCATTTTGGCTTCAGGATCAAAAACCGTCCCGAAAGCTTTCGGGATTATATTCCCCCTCAGCCAGAACTGCCAAAAAGGGCAGTTCCAACCAGCTCCCAAGGAGAGCTGAAACGGAAACCCCGAGGCAGAGCCATCGGGGAATTTTATAGATTCAACAAAATTGAACCAGTCATCGGACTTATGTTATTGTTTATTTCGTTAGAAATTCAATTGGTAGACATCATCCAGCTGCGAATCGTTACTTATGTTTACTTCCAGGTCCTTAATAATCCCGGATCCCACTCCATATACCCATCCATGAACATGTAATTCTTGGTCTTTTTTCCATGCATTCTGAATTATGGAAGTCTTCGCCAGGTCAAAAACCTGTTCCTTCACATTAAATTCAACAAAAGAATCAAAACGCTCCTTTTCATCGGGGATCGCATCTAATTCAGATTTATGCAGTCTATATACATCTTTTATGTGACGGATCCAGTTGTCTATTAATCCTACGGATTGTTGTCCCATTGCTGCTTTTACCCCACCGCAACCATAATGTCCACAAACTATCACATGTTTCACTTTAAGCACATTTACGGCATAATCCAACACGCTTAGCATGTTCATATCCGAGTGTACCACCATATTTGCAATATTTCTATGTACAAATACCTCTCCCGGTGCTGCCCCTATTATTTCATTGGCAGGCACTCGGCTATCTGCACAACCAATCCAAAGGATAGGCGGATTTTGACCCTTCGCCAATTTTTTAAAGAATTCCGGATCAAGATCCAATTTGCTCTCTACCCATTTCTTGTTGTTGTCTATTAAATTTTTATATAAGTTGCTCATGATTGTTTTTTTTAAATTTATTTTTAATGTGCTGGTTCAAAAACTTCTACTCCAAAGATCTCTCTATAATTAACGGGGTTTTCAAACTCCCCCCTTTCAGAAATAAGTTTGATGTTTATGTTCCTGTTGCTTGCTGTAATTGCAAAATCATCCAGGATCTCCAAAACATCCAGATCCAAAGATTTGGTTTTGGTCACGTCAATATCTAAAGAGGTGTTTTTTGGCAAGGAATTAAGCTCACGTTGAATTGCTCCTTTGTTTAGAAATGTAACCTCTTCTGCAAACACCATTTTCATTTTGCTTTTGCCATTGGAAACATCCTCAATATGTAGAAAATGTGAGTTCTTATAGCTATTTATCAAAATGGTGATAATCCCAACGGATAGTCCCAACAGGATGCCCACTAAAAGATCTGTTGCCACTATTGCCACAACCGTAACAACAAAGGGAACAAACTGGGATTTGCCCAGTTTGAACATTTGAACGTATTGTTTGGGATTGGCCAATTTGTAACCAATTATCAATAATACCGCCGCCAATACTCCCAGTGGAATTAAATTGAGAAAACGCGGAATTAACAGGACACTAAAAAGCAGTAAAAATCCGTGAAGTATAGTAGAAAGTTTTGTTTTACCGCCGCTCATAACATTGGCGGTACTTCTTACAATTACTTGAGTAATTGGTAAACCCCCAACTAAACCAGAAAATGTGTTTCCTAAACCTTGCGCCATAAGCTCCCTATTTGTGGGTGTTACTCTCTTTTTGGGATCTAATTTATCTGTAGCCTCCACACTCAATAATGTTTCCAAACTGGCAACCACCGCAATGGTAATTGCTACCATATAAATTTTAGAATTCCCAAGTTGCGTGAAATCCGGGAAGGTAAATTGCCCAATAAAATCTGAAATGCCATCGGGTACAGGTACGATCACAAGATTGTTCCCCGTAATTTCCAAAATGGAAGCAGTATCCCTAAAGATTAGTTGATAAATAATCCCTGCAATAACAGCAACCAAAGGTCCCGGTACCAGTTTGAAGAATTTACTCCTCTTTGCCAATACCTTATCCCAAAGCAACAAGATCATTAAGGAAATAGCTGTTATTAAAACAACCCCTACAGAAACATAATCTGTCATGTGAGCCAAGCTTAAAAAAGTGTCCTGTCCTGTAGTCTCAAAGAAGGAAAAAACACTCTCAGATTGATCATCAAATCCCATTGCCAATGGTATTTGTTTCAAGAAAATAATGATCCCAATTGCAGAGAGCATTCCTTTTATCACCGAAGATGGAAAGAAATACCCTATTACCCCAGCCTTTAACAATCCTAAAATAATCTGCATAATCCCGGCAAGAACCACGGCAACCAGAAACAGCTCGTAACTTCCAAGATCTGAAATTGCTGTGAGCACCACCACTGCCAAACCTGCTGCAGGGCCACTAACCCCAAGTGAAGAACCCGAGGCAGCCCCTACTATAATTCCTCCAATAATACCGGCAATGACTCCTGAAAACAAAGGTGCCCCACTGGCTAGGGCTATTCCCAAGCATAAGGGTAGGGCAACAAAAAACACTACTAAACTCGATGGTAAGTCGTTTTTTAAATTTTTAAACATCTAAATACTATGTGTAACAAGAATTGTAATGGTATATCCTCCAAGTCATAGCGCGTTGATGCTGCTACTCTCCCAAAGAGATGCAATTACATAAAGGAAGATGGGAACCTTATTTTGGTCCCGCTCCTTGTTAATTCTTTTATTTATAATTAATTGAGAATGGACGGTACTTTTGTAATATAAATAGGCCAAGAAACACATTGCCAATACTTAAATATTAGAAGATGGTATGTAGTAAACTTTAGCTTAAATTAAAAGTAACGCGGAGATCGAAAAGGCTTAGGCCAATTCTGGCGGTGGGGATATTACTTCCGGATAGAGGGATTGTAGATCATGCCTCTCTTTATCCATAATCAAAGATTTTTTTGGTAATAGTTCGATATTCAAATGATTCGCTCTTGTCTCGTTGAATACAAATTCTATTGAAATATTGTTCTTGGCTTGTTCTTCTTCTGTATTGGAAAAAACAAAGGAGATATCGGTATTGTTATCTATAAGGACCGCAATAGTAGGTACCGTGAGGAAACTCACGAAAATGAACACTAATATTTTAGCTGTCTTCAACATTTCGGCAAAAATAGCAATATTTATTAGTTAGCTGAAAATATTGGTGCAATTTAACCTATCCTTAGCATTTGACCAATCTATCTAAGAAATTTGAGTGAAGACTTGTCTGTCCATCCTGTGGAACCATTGGCCAGTTCTAATTGAATCCAATCCTGAAAGGTGTTAAGAATTTGCACTTTTGTGCCTTCATGAAGGAGAAATAGCTCGTTCCCCCTTAAATTAGGCTCACTACGCACCGGTACTTCTTCAGCAAAAACGATGGCAAACTCATTGTTTAGAGTAACGTTTTTTAAATGAAACGCGAAAATCAAAGAGATAAAGGAAATTATTACAGCGGTAATTGCAACGGTAAAAAATAGGCGTTTCCATTTACTGGCCACACTAAAATAGTAGAGTAAAAATAGTACTGCAAAAATTGCAGCTCCCAGTATCGCGATCCACGCCCATCCATTAAAACTGAAAATACTGATCGTACTGGTGATAAAATTGGATAGTCCCGATTTTGGCACTTCCTTAATATCGTCTATTACCATATTATTGGCAAATTCCAGATTGTTTTGGATCGTTTTGTCTGCAGGATCTAGCAATAAGGCTTTTTCATAATTATAAACACTTTCAGCTATATGATTGAGCTTATAATGAGCATTCCCTAAATTGAAATACAACTCTGCCGATTCTTCCCCGTTTTCCAGCACTTCGGTATATAAGCTTATTGCTTCGGGATAATTCCCTGTATTATAGGCATTGTTGGCTTTTTGGAACAATGCATTGTTCTGCGCCACCATTGGAGCACAAATTAATAGTAAAAGGAACAGTATTCTTTTCATGCTTATAACTGTTTATCTAATGCTGAAATGGTAGCTGCGGCTTTTTCATAATCCTGATTCATGGCAACACTGGACGAAGGAGCATACCTGGCAAACTCACAACTTTCTATAAGGGAAATAAATTCTTTGGTCGTTGTTGGATCCACTTTCCTGTCTTGCAACAGCGCATCTATTTTATCTTTGCTCATTTCGTTGGTCTGGATATGCAACTTGGCTTTGAGATAATTGTGCAATGCGCGCTCCAGAGCTATATAAAATGCCTTTTGATCTCCCAAGTTGTTCTTAGCCTCAGAAAGGTATTTCTTTGCAAGGCGATTCGCTTTTTTAATCTTTTTGCCCTGTACATCATCTGCCATTTCCCGTCTCTTTTTCCCAAGAAGAATTCCCAAGAATACAATTGCAATGGGAAGCGACAAAAATGTCCAAAATATTGCTGAACCCAAAAATGGCCCGGAATTTATAGGCTTTAGATCAGTGTTTAACTTGATATATTCAAACTGCTTTCCGGTGGCTTCAACAGGCAGTTTATTTACCCCATTATTCCCAGCCGAAAATGAGGAAGTTGCAGGGGCACCCGAAACTTCCAACAAAATTTCTTCAGCATTAATGGTCTTATAACTTTTACTGCTTAAATCGAAATAGGAAAAGGATAAAGCAGGAATTGGAAAATTCCCTTTTTGATTGGGCACAACGGTATACGTATCTGCAATACTTCCTTGTGTGCCGTTGAGATCTGTTCTAACATTTTCAATACGTTCCGGCTCGTATAATTCTATAGAACTTGGAACCTCCAACTTCGGAAGATCAAAAAGTTTTAAATTTCCTTTCCCGGAAACTTGAACTTTTAGCGTTAAAGATTCGGTTGCAGCTAACTGGGTCTTACTTGCGTTCACCTTAAAATCAAAGTTCCCAACAGCCCCAGTGAAGTTGGCGGGCTTATTGGCAAGTGGCAATGGCTTCACATTGATGGTCCTTTTTCCCGCAGTAACCGTCTTATCTACCGTTTTATAAAGTCTGCCACCAAAAATATCCCGTCGCTCACTAGGCACGTCCACAGATACTGTTAAAGCCAAAGGTTGAATTTCAAGCTCCCCGGTTTTTTGTGGATATAAAATGGTCTTTCTAAGAACTACAAACCTATATGGTTCTCCTTCATATGTACCTGATTCAATTTTTAACTGCCTAATATCTATATTCTGGCTCCAAAAATCGCTGTAAACGGGGCTATCCATTTCCCTCCAATTGCTTACACTCACCAAGGGGCTCACATATAATTTATAGACCACCGTGATGGCTTCATTTAAAAACGGATTGGAATCGGAAATCTCTGCAACAAGATGAAGGTTTTCTGAAGCAACAAAATCTGAATTATCACCGTCTTTGGGCGTTGCCACTGCGCCGGTAACTTCTACTTGGATTGGCGTTGTTTTATAGACCTCATCGTCTATGGTTATCTCTGCTTGCGCTATTGTAAATTTTCCTCGCGATGTTGGTGCCAGAAAGTAACTGTATGTTTTAGAGTAGGTGCGTTTCCCATTGATCCAACTATTGCTAACTGCCTGATTTGGCCCGCCAACCACAGTAAATCCATTGAATGAAGGTGGCATAAAATTATCTCCATCCTTGTTCATCTCAAAATCTACTCTTAGGCGTTCGTTAACTCCCAACTTATTCTTGCTCGCTTTGGCTTCAAACTTTACCTGAGCAACAGAAATTGTAGATATCGCCAGAAAAAACGACAGTATGATTATTCTTAATTTCATTCGTAATTGCACTTTTTTATTGAAATCCTTATTTCTTACCAGTCTTTGGCAGTCCTTGTTTTTGCCCCTTTTGCCTTTTCAGCATTTATTTTATCCTGAACCTTTTTCTCTTCGTTGTTCATGGCTTCCAATAAATTTTTTATTTGCTGAGGGGAAAGCTGTCCTGACTGCGGCTGTTGTGGCTGCTCTTTTTCTTGATCTCCTTTTTCATCTTTTTGTTCTTTCTGATCTTTAGGCTCTCCTTTATCATCTGGCTTTTCAGGTTCTTTTTTAGGCTCCTTTTCCTTATCGCCACCTTCATTCTCCTTATTATCCCCTTGATCTTTTTTATCCTTTTCCCCTTGCTCGTCTTCCTTTTTCTCTTTATTCTGATCTTCTTTTTCCTGCTCTTTATCTTTTTGATCGTCCTTTTTGTCGTCCTGATCTTTGTTTTCTTGCTGCTGCTTTTCCAACATTTTCTTCGCTAAGGCCAAATTGTACCTGGTTTGCTCATCTGTTGGGTTATTTCTCAACGCATTTTTATAAGCGGCTATTGCTTCTGCATATTTTTTTTGGTCCATATAGGAATTCCCCATATTATGAAAAACATCATGCTTGGCATCCTTTGTTTCTGCCACTTTTGCAGCCTCTTTGTATCTGGAAGTGGCTTGTGCAGGCTTTTCTTTTCCGTAGTACATATTCGCCATGTTATATCTGGCCTTAGTACTGGATTCGTTTTTAGAAACCGCCTTTCTATAGGAAGCTTCTGCGGAAGAAAAATCGTTTTCCCCCAATTCTTCTTCAGCAGTTTTTAAGATCTTATTGGTTTCCCGATTCAATTTCTTATCGTTCTCTTGAAGCGTTTGTGCTTGTAAGCTTGAAACAAACAAGAAAAAGCCCACCAAAATTAAGTTGATGCGCGATGGAATTAAATGATTTCTCAAAAAGTTCTTCATCTTATTTTTTATGTTCATTAAACAGGTTCAATCTCTTGATCCATTTGGTTTTTCTTTCCAATAAAAAGACATCTAAGAGCAGCAACAATATTGCCAATCCCAAAAACCACTGAAATTGTGACTGATAATCTGCAAATTGCTTGGCTTCAAACTCGGTTTTATCCAGTTTTTGAAGGCTTTCTGTCACTTTTTCCAGAACTTCATTGGTAACATTCCCTTGAATATATTCTCCATTGGCATCATCTGCAATTTCTTTCAAAGTAGCCTCATTCAGTTTAGTGATCACCGTTTCACCATTCTGGTCTTTTTTATACGTCTGTACCACCCCATTTCTTTTGATTGGGATTGGCCCGCCTTTTAAAGAACCTACACCTATTGTAAAGATACGGATCCCTTTATCGGCTGCTTCTTTTGCCACATTTCCAATATCGCCTTCGTGGTCTTCCCCATCGCTAATAATAAAAAGCACCTTGCTGGTCTGGTCTTCTTCGTTGAAATAAGTAGAAGAAAGTTCGATTGCCTCTTTAATGGCGGTTCCTTGTGACGAAACCATATCGGTGTTCATGGCCTGTAAGAACATCTTGGCCGAAGCATAATCGGTGGTAATTGGCAGTTGCGGGAAAGCACTTCCAGCGTAGGCAATAATTCCAATTCGGTCACTTGCCAGATTATTTATGATCTGGGTTACCAATTGTTTGGACTTTTCCAATCTATTAGGGGCAACATCTTCTGCCTCCATACTTTTGGAAACATCTATCGCAAAAACAATATCTACCCCTTCCCTGGTCACCGTTTCCATCTTGGTTCCTATTTTAGGATTTACCAAGGCAAGAATTAAAAACACAAAAGCCAATAACAACAAACTGAATTTTAACCAGGGTTTAAAAACAGATTTATCTGGTGTGAGTTGCTCCAGCATTTCCGGAGAAGCAAATTGTTTTTGCTTGGATTTTCTCCAAAACAATAAACCTACAAAAAGAACTATTAAAGCCGGGATAATCAGCAATAACCAGAAAAATTTTTCTTCTTCTAAAATATACATCTGTGTTCTTTTATAAATGTGAGAATTCGCTCGTGCGTTTCCCTAAATAAAACTTCTAAAAATCGTGAACCTCAAAAATAATTCCAGCAGCAATAAAAATCCGGCGATTAATACCAGCATTCTAAAATTCTCCTGATAATTATAATATTTAAATTCTTCTACTTCGGTTTTTTCCAGACTATCTATTTCTTCATAGATATCTTCCAACTTCTTATTATTGGTGGCCCTAAAATATTTCCCTCCGGTGGTCCTGGCAATTTCCTTTAGCAAATCTTCATCTATTTCTACTTTCTGGTTTCCATATCGAAAATTCCCATTTGGTAAAATCCCTATTGGGGAAAGTGCCATCCCGTTGCTCCCAACTCCAATAGTATATACTTTAATACCATATTCAACTGCCAATTCACTTGCGATCTTAGGGTCTATAAAGCCAGCGTTGTTTACCCCATCTGTTAATAAAATAATAACTTTGCTCAAAGCCTTACTATCCTTAATTCGGTTAACAGATGTTGCCAAACCCATTCCAATAGCGGTTCCATTCACCAAAACCGGACTGTAATCTATATCTTTAAGAGAACTCAACACAACCGCTTTATCACTGGTGATAGGGGTTTTAGTGAAGCTTTCTCCCGCATATTGCACCAGTCCAATTCTGTCCGTAGGTCTACCCTTGATAAATTCACTTGCCACTTCCTTTAAGGCCTCAAGCCTATTGGGTTTTAGATCGCGAGCTAGCATACTTGCGGAAACATCTATGGCAAGCACAATATCTATTCCTTCTGTAGAAGTGGTTTTTGTTGAAATATCTGTGGTTCTAGGTCTTGCCATTGCCACAATAAGCAAGGCCAAAGCAACTAAGCGCAATAGGAATAACCCATGTTTTAAATAAGGCAGTACGCTGTGATTCTTTTTAAAACCTTGGGTGCTGGACATCTTCAAAGATGCTTGCTGTTTGTCCCGTTTCCAAAAATACCAAACCGCTGCAATCGGCAGTAAAACCAAAAGCCAAAAAAATTGAGGGCTTTCAAATGTGAAATTGTCAAACATTAATTAATGGGTTTTTCAAATTCAACGGAATTGATTATTCTATTTGCGATCTCATCGGCATATTCATCTTGCTCATTATAGAGCACTGTTATTTGCTGAAAACCACCATTTACGGCAAAATTCAGGATCATATATTTCTTGTTGATGCTCCTATCCTTTTTCGGGATTTCCATTTCTAGGGTGCCGAAAACTTTAACGCCTTTCACCCCTTCCAAGGTGCTATATTCTTCATCTTTTGTAATGATGTTTTTAGCACCCTTCTTTTCCAAATTGGCATAAACACCATCTACAGCAGTATCCAATTCAAATTTCACACCCTGCTGAAACCTTACCGTACTTAAAACCACATACAGCTCTTCATCTAGATCACCGTCGATAAAAGTTTCATTGCCCACCAACATTTCCTTGGCTTCATTTGGCATATCCAGCTCCCCGCGTTTTAGAACCCGCGGCGTAATAATGCTAACCGATGGATCTCCATATTCGCTTTGTATCCATTCGCCATCCAACAATTCCTTTGTGGGATTCCCGCCAAATAGGTCTACCAAATAGTCGTAACCTTTAGTATTTACAAGTACGGTTCCTATAATGAAAATCAGAATTAATCCAACCAGCGAAGCCGTGATGATCTTTTTCTTTTTTTTCTTTTTTAATTGAAGTTGCCTGTATTCCTCATCTTTTAACAATTCTTCTTCTGTCGGCTCGGGAATTGCAGCTTTGGTATCTATAATTACGTGTTCAATTTTAGACCTATCAGATTTTGCGGTAATAATATCTGGCTTGGTATTGGCGAATTTCGCGAGATCGGCACGTTGTAAAATCACTTGAAGATCTGTGATAGTTTGCTCACTTAGCTTAAGCTCTCCTGTTTCTTTTTTGAGTTCCAAGAAATGAATAAGCTCTGAGGTGGTACTTTCCATGGCCCTTAAATGCACCTCATCTTCTATATATCTTCTAACCGCTTCGGTTAATTTTGAATAGTATTCCTTGGTTTGCCTTTTTTCCAATAAATGGGATTTATCGAGTTGCTCCAACTCGAACAAAGCCCGCTCATAAGGAGGCAATTGTTTGATGGCGGCATCCCTTTTCTTTTTTCTTCGGATAAAATAAAAAACAATCCCAGCAACTATAAGGAAACCTAAAACCCACCACACCCAATTCGGAATTTCGAAACCAGAAGGCACTTCCATAGCTGGTTTTATGGGAAACATTTTTTGTTTGGTGGTATCTACCACCACATCGGCAACTTCCACCCGAAAAGAATCTGTTAAAAATGCACGCTCATTTATTAAAACCCGCTGCTGCGGAATGGTATAACTCCCCGAATCAAACTGGGTTAAATAATACTCTTTTAATAATCTAAACCTATTTTCTATCCTGGAAGTATCGGTAGATAGAGATTCCACCACTTCCAAAGGATTAAAGGTTGCACCTTCCGGAAAGACTACCAACACTGTAGAATCGGCCTCAACAGAGATTTTATATTTTATTTGTTCTCCAATTTTTATTGAAGCAGAATCTATTTCCGCAGAAATTTTTGGGGTTTGAGCAAAACTATTTAGGGATGTAAACAATAACAGTGCGAAAAGTGCCATTTTTCCTATGCCTTTCACGTAACTAGATAAATTAAAAATATAAGCAAGTTGCATTGTTTGCAAACCCAAATTTCTAAATGTTGAAAATTTTTGTGTCATTATAAATCCTTAGCCTCTTCTTTTAAAATAACCCAACAGTTTTTTTACATAACCTTCATCCACACGTGTATTTATAGTGCCTGCGCCGCTTTTATTAAAGCTGTCTTTAAAATAAACTTCCCGTTCCCTGAAATATTTTGCATAGTTGGTTCTAACAGATTTGGCTCCTGTATTCACCATCATCATTTCACCAGTTTCACTATCCAACATTTGTACCAACCCAAGGTTAGGAATTTCTTCTTCCCGCTCATCGTAAATACGAATTCCTGTAACATCGTGCTTTCCACTGAGGATTTTCAATGTTTGCTGATAGCCATCGTCCATAAAATCTGAAAGCACAAAGACGATCGCTTTCTTCTTCATTACACTGCTCACATATTTCAGGGCTTCAACAAGATTTGTATTCTTGCCTTTAGGTTCGAATTCCAGCAATTCCCTGATAATTCGAAGCACATGAGATCTGCCCTTTTTCGGCGGAATAAATAATTCCATTTGATCTGAAAATAACAACAGGCCTATTTTATCATTATTTTGAGTTGCTGAAAATGCCAAAGTCGCTGCGATTTCTGTAATAATTTCCTTTTTAGATTGAGATTTGGTTCCAAAAAATTCGGATCCTGAAATATCCACCACCAACATCATGGTCAGCTCTCTTTCTTCTTCAAAAACCTTTACAAATGGCTCATTATATCTGGCGGTTACATTCCAATCTATACTTCTAACATCGTCCCCAAATTGATAACTCCGTACTTCACTAAAAGTCATTCCACGACCCTTGAATGTAGAATGATACTCTCCACCAAACACGTGATTGCTCAAACGCTTGGTCTTGATCTCAATTTTTCGGACTTTCTTAAGTAGTTCTTTGGTATCCATAGCTTTTAAAGCTCTGATGAATGTGGAATAAGATTATTTTTTGGAAGTTTAATTATTGGGAAATCATGCTAGGGCACTTCTACCTCATTGATGATCTTCTGGATAATATCTTCGGAAGTTACGTTTTCTGCCTCGGCTTCATAAGTAATTCCAATCCTATGTCTCAACACATCGTAAACAATGGCTCGAACATCTTCAGGAATCACATAGCCCCTTCGTTTTATAAAAGCATAACATTTGGCTGCGATGGCCAAATTGATACTTCCCCGAGGAGAAGCTCCAAAGTTTATAAGTGGTTTTAATTCTGGTAGATTATATTTCTCAGGATTTCTGGTAGCAAAGACGATATCCAAAATATATTTTTCGATCTTCTCGTCCATATACACTTCACGCACTGCAGCTTGCGCTCTGGCAATTTGCTCCAAGCTCACCACCTGGTTCACTTTCTCGAACCCATCCTTTAAATTGGCCCTTATAATAAGTTGTTCATGCGCCATTTCTGGATACTTGATCACCGTCTTCAGCATGAACCTATCTACCTGAGCTTCCGGCAACGGATATGTTCCTTCTTGCTCCACCGGGTTTTGTGTAGCCATTACCAAAAACGGCCTATCTAAAATAAAGGTTTCGTCGCCAATAGTAACTTGCTTTTCCTGCATTGCTTCCAAAAGTGCCGATTGCACTTTTGCCGGTGCACGGTTGATCTCATCTGCCAATACAAAATTGGCGAAAATCGGCCCTTTTTTAATGCTGAAATCATTGACCTTCATATTATAGATCATGGTTCCCACAACATCTGCGGGCAAAAGATCCGGAGTAAACTGGATTCTACTAAAACTTCCGTGTACCGCTTGTGAAAGCGTGTTAATTGCTAAGGTTTTTGCAAGACCGGGAACACCTTCTAAAAGGATGTGCCCTTGCCCCAATAAACCAATTAATAAACGCTCTACCATTTCCTTTTGCCCAACGATCACTTTATTGATCTCGGTCGTAAGAATATCTACAAAGGCACTCTCTCTTTCTATTTTCTCATTAAGACTTGAAATGTCTACCGGCGCATTATTTTCTATCATGGATATTATATTTAATATGTGAAGATATTTACAAATTACGAAAGGTGCAAATAGAGCAATTATTGAACCATAAACGTTAAAATGACAAGAAAAAAATAGGGCTCACTAAAATTTTTTAATTTTAATGAGCCCTTCTAAAAAAGAAATCTAACCTCTAATTCAAAAAGATCGTTTCCAAATCTATGGTTCCGTTAGCAGTAACCTCAATGTTATTCATTGTTTTCACTTGGAATCCAGACAATGAAGAAGGTGTAATGGTAATTTTATAAACTCCTGCAGGAACTCCGTTTAATGCAAATTCTCCATTGGCATTTGTAAAAGCAGAAATTTTGTTAGCTGCATTTTGTGCAGTAATCTCATATTGAAAATTTGTTGGGTGAACTGCTCCTACAATAGTTCCAGTTTCAGCAGTTGCAGTAGCACGAATCACAGGCTTTAAAATAAAACCACCTGAATTACCAGCAGATACAATTGATTGATCTACATCAAAATCTAACAAAAACTCATACTCTAGTCCTGCCTCTAATTCTTGATCTACTTTAATTTTTAATCCAGATTGTTGTGCACTTGGAGTACTTAGTTCTTGTCTTGAACCATCATTTAAAATTAAATAATTGTCTCCACCAAGTACTAGTCTAATCTGACTAAGATATCCAGCTTCCACCTCAGCATCTGCCAGTAATTGTGTTGTTCCACCTGTAAGCTCTAAAAGATCATACACGCCTGTTTGCACACCAGATAGACTCACCCAACCTTCTTCAGAAACTGAAGCGTCAGATTTTACCATAACATCTACCACATTTACAAAGACTGCTTTGTAATCACCCGGGGCATCGGTCATTCTCACTTTTACTCTAGCAGAATTCTCTCCATTGGAATCATCATCACTACAGCTAAACAATAAGGTTACAGCAAGTATAGCCACTAAAAATCCTGTAAATTTCTTCATTCTCATATTTGTTGATCGCTTTTTCATATTAAAATTGATTTGGTTTTGATGTGGATAACGGTACATTATATAATAGATTTTATGGTGCGATCACAATTAACTATTTTTAACAAGTCTTAACGTTCGTTTTACAATTGATACCAATCTTATTCTTGATACATTTTATAACTTCAACCGATTTTTAAAATTCCAAACCAATAATATGACAAAAATTGCCTTAATCACAGGAGCCACCAGCGGAATTGGAAAAGCAACCGCATTTGCATTTGCTAAAAAGAACATGAATTTGATCTTATGTGGAAGAAAAACAGCGATTCTGAAAGAATTGGAAGTAGAACTGTCCAAACAAGTAGTTGTAACCACCTTGAATTTCGATGTCCGAGATAAAAATGAAGTATTTAAAAAAATAGAAAGTTTGCCCGAATCCTTTAAAAATATCGATATTCTAATCAACAATGCCGGAAACGCTCACGGCTTGGATCCTATTCAGGATGGAAACTTAGATGATTGGGATGCCATGCTGGATATTAATGTAAAGGGATTGCTCTATGTAAGTAAAGCGGTAATTCCGGGAATGATCGAAAGAAAATCCGGGCATATCATCAATATTGGTTCTACCGCGGGCAAAGAAGTGTATCCCAATGGAAATGTGTATTGCGCCAGTAAATTTGCGGTAGATGCCCTAAACCAAGCAATGCGAATAGACCTTAATAAAACAGGGATTAAAGTAGGTGCCGTAAATCCAGGTTTAACCCAAACCGATTTTAGCAAAGTGCGTTTTAAGGGAGATAACGAGAAAGCAGAAAAAGTCTATCAAGGTTTCGAGGCGCTTCAGCCAGAAGATATTGCAGATATTATCTCTTTTGTGGTCTCCAGGCCCTATCATGTAAATATTGCAGACCTTACGGTGATGCCATCAGCCCAAGCCAGCAGTACTATTCTTAATAAAAACA
The DNA here is from genome assembly GCF_007827275.1 of Gillisia sp. Hel_I_86. Lineage (NCBI taxonomy): Bacteria > Pseudomonadati > Bacteroidota > Flavobacteriia > Flavobacteriales > Flavobacteriaceae > Gillisia > Gillisia sp. Hel_I_86. Next base: position 1,332,936 of record NZ_VISE01000001.1, read on the forward strand.
AAGATTCTTAATTAATAATTATTTATGGCTCATTATGATAAATTTGAAGATTTAGATATGAGTTTATTCCGTAAACTCAAGTTAAACAAGAAAAGAGTAAAAAAGTCAAACTTTAAAATTTGGACGTCTCCATTAACTTGTTTCTGGGTCTAAGTTGAGTGTATAGTACTATTCATGTTAGGTGCTAAAACCATCCCGAAAGATTTCGGGACAGCATGATGATTTATTCATAATTTTGATTTTATGAGTAAAAACGAACATCCATAAATTTGATAATAAATAATCGAGAATAAGGAATACTGAAATGATCAACAAACGCCTATTAATAAAAAACCTGCTCGCCCATAACGACGAGAACAGCTTTTATGATAAAAAACGGACGTTGAATATTGGCCAAAAGGAAGGCAAAGCTAAATTCTTAAAACATGTATGTGCGCTTGCAAATTCCAATCCCAAGAATAATTCTTACATAGTGATTGGGGTAGAAGATGAAGACAACTTTATTACCGGGGTAGATTTTTTTGATGATAGCAAGATCCAAAACTTAATAAATGCCTATTTGGAAAACCCTCCCTTGGTTTCCTATGAGAATATTCCGTTTCCACATTTACCAGATCATTTAGTGGTGGGATTGGTTACCATTAGACCCAATAATGGAAAGGTTTGTGCCCTCCGAAAAAATATTTGGAAATACTATGGGGGAGCAGTTTATATTCGGGAAGGCAGTATTAGCATGCCCAAGAATTTCGGGATAGAATTAAAAGATATCAACTCTAAAATTGTCGCTTCGATAGAGAACCATGCGCAGAATAATATCGAGCTAACCCTAGATGGCGTTTTCGATTTTATGAACAAACGAAAGGATTTTCATCCGTCCTACAAAGTCTTTAAAGAATATTTCGTGGTTTGCTGGGCAGGAAAAACGAAGCAAATAAAGGGAGAAACCTACTATTCCCGATTGGATATCGAGTTGATAAATGAACAGGTTAAATTGTTTTATTCAGAACTGGATGTAGTAAGTATACGTATAGACAAAGATTATTTCAAAATTATCGAATATATGCATTTAGGGCTTCAGGATAAGTATCAGTATTATCCGCTGGAAGAGGTGAGTATAAGTTTTAAAGATAATGCAGGCTACGATATGGAAAGCAAACTGCTATTTAAACCGCCCCAATTCGATAAAAAAATTCTTTATCATATCTATAATTCCAATAATGCGTTGCTTGAAAAACTGAAAAAAGGATCCAAGCTCACTAAAAATGAGGAAAAGGATTTACTTAAAATGCCCGCTTCCTATTTAATATGTTATTTTAATGAATTTGATGCATCCATGGATAAATTGGAAGAAGCAAAGGAATATTTGAAGATCCATAGCAAGAAGGCATATCAATCTTATAAAGAAAGCATGAGAATCCTTAGAAAGGTAAAATATAACTAATATGAACAGAACAATTGCCATTGGCGATATTCATGGGGGGCTTAAAGCGCTTATCCAGCTTCTTGAGAGGATTGATCTTTTACCAAGTGATAAACTCATTTTCTTGGGAGATTATGTAGATGGATGGAGCGACTCTGCCAATGTGGTTTCCTATTTAATTGACCTTGCAAAACAGAATTCCTGTATTTTTTTAAGAGGAAATCATGATGATCTTACGGAAGAATGGTTGAAAACAGGAGATTTAAATGAACAATGGCTGCAACATGGGGGGCAATCGAGTATAGATGCGTATAGAAATTTTTCTTCCGAAGAAATAGAGGAACATTTAAATTTCTATTCTCAAATGGTAAATTATTATATAGATCAAGATAACAACCTATTTGTGCATGCCGGATTTACAAATATTCATGGTCCGGAAAAGGAATATCATCCAAAAACCGTATTTTGGGATAGAACCCTATGGGAAATGCTGCTTTCGCTAGATAAAAAGCTAGATCGAAGTAATGATTATTATCCAAAACGCTTACTTCTCTTTGAAGAGATCTTTATAGGACATACGCCCGTAACACGCATTGGGAAAGAAAAACCAGTGAATATTGCAAACGTTTGGAATGTGGATACTGGGGCAGCATTCAAAGGAAAAATCTCTGCGATAGAGGTCACAACCAAAAAGATTTGGCAAAGTGACCCTGTTCATGAACTCTATCCGAATGAGGACGGGAGAAATTAATAAAAATTTAGGCATGCAAACCTTAATAACTTCATATATTTGAAATTATTAATAGGTTAAGCATCATTTTTGATGTTAAAAAGAATTAAGCCAGCGCTTTGCAGAATTCATTTTTGTAATGTATGGAAACCCTAAAAAAAGTAAGCTATGGCATTAAGCAATATCCGGTTAGAAGTAATGAAAACTGTCGAGAAGCAGGTAGACAGCTTTGTAGATAAGTATTTAATTCCGGTAGAAGAAATTTGGCAACCTACAGACCTTTTGCCAAACCTACAAAGTGAAAATTATATAGACGAAATTAAACAGATCCGTGAAGAGTCTAAAGAATTAGGCTATGACTTCTGGGTTGTTCTGGTAGCCGATATGGTTACAGAAGAGGCTTTACCCACTTACGAATCTTGGTTAATGGATATGGAAGGGGTGCAACAACATGGGAGACATGATGGTTGGTCCAAATGGATTAGACATTGGACAGGAGAAGAAAACCGGCATGGTGATACCTTGAACAAATACCTTTACCTATCTGGAAGGGTAGATATGAAAGAAATAGAAAAGACTACTCAATATTTAATTAATGATGGTTTTGATATTGGAACCGGGCGTGATCCTTATAAAAACTTTATATATACCAGCTTCCAAGAGCTGGCCACCAACATTTCCCATAAGCGGGTGGGTCAACTTGCCAAGAACAAAGGAAATAAAATGCTTGCCAAAATGTGCAATGTTATTGCCGGGGATGAAATGAGGCATCATTTAGCCTATCGAGAATTTGTAAACATCATTTTTGAGCATGACCCAAGCGAGATGATGTTGGCTTTTCAGGATATGATGAAAAAGAAAATTGTAATGCCTGCACAATTTATAAGGGAATCTGGGGAAGGAATTGCAACAGCCTTTGAAAATTTCTCCAATGCGGCACAGCGTTTAGGTGTTTACACAACTTACGATTATATAGACATCTTAAAAAAGCTTAATGAATACTGGCAAATAGATAAATTCACCTCTCTTACAGATGACGCTGAAAAAGCTAGGGATTATTTAATGGCTTTACCAGATAGAATGACACGTATTGCAAGCAGGATTGCTATTCCTCAAGATCAACACCAATTTAAATGGGTAGCACCCAACGGAATGTTATAATATTGCCTTTACATATTTTAATTAAACCCCGATCCGACAGATCGGGGTTTTTTCGTTTTAAATAATTGATCTCGTTCCAATTCAATAGTCTAGAGGGTTTTCGTTTAACAAAACCTTAACTAGAAACCAAAAACCGCCCCCCTCTTCTTCCCGTATATAAAAATGTAGACCAACAATGGTCTTTCTTAAATTATTTAAAAAACAATAAACCAATCCTTATGAAAAAGATTAAAATTTTTGCGGTTTTAGGAATAATATTGGCCGTGCCAGTATTTATTGCCGCCGATCACGTTGATGCTCCAGGAGTAGCGGGAACTTCTGCTGATATTGCAGACTTCTATGCTTTCGAGCCCACAATAGGCTCAGACAATACTGTCTTTATAGTAAATGTCCAATCCAATGTTTTACCAGATTTAACATATGGCGCTTTCGATGAAGATGTGCTTATCGAGATCAATATAGATTTAGATGGTGACTTGGTAGAAGATCAAGTTATTCAAGCTATTCCTAGAGATGGAATTATGTATTTCTTTGGGCCATTCGCTCCATCGTCTACTGGATTAGATAGTCAAGTAGCAACTGGAAATGCTTTAGGATCTGTAGAAATTTCTTCTAATACTGCAATTACAACTACCACTAGTAATGGCGTTTCCTTATTTGCTGGACCAAGACAAGATGCTTTCTATTTTGACTTTAATCGTTTCAATCAAGTAATTGCCCCTACAGAAGAAGATCATTCAGGATTTAATGTTCCTGGCATAGATACTTTTGATGGTGCCAATACTTTATCTATTGCATTGGAAGTGCCAAATTCTTTATTGGGAACCCCTACTGCCATGAATGTAATAAATGTACCTGTGTATAAAACTTGGGTGACTACGAACAGGAAACAATAATATATCAATCTTAAAAACATAGAATTATGAAAATATACAATATAAAATTTTTATTCGCAGCATTGTGTGCCAGCTTCTTGGTGGTAGGATGTAGTAATGATGATGACGATAATGGAGGCGGAACACCTCCACCTGCTGAAGTGGATTTTACCGGAACTTATAGTCAGGTAGATCATATGGGAAGACCTGGAATAAACACTGTTTTAAGCGGTAGTGCAGATATCAAGAACATGCACAATGTTACAATCCCTTCAATGATGCAAGCAACTTTTCAAGCCGATTTTGAAGCACAATTAGAAGGTTTGCATGATGCTTATGCCGTACTTTTAGGTTTTACTGCTGAGCAGGTAAATTACGAGCCAAATATTTTGGGGGTTATACTTAATGGAGGGATGGAAACTTCGGAAGACAATCCCAACCCGGTTTCTGCTGCTGTATTAACCACCGTCCTTTCAAATGATGTTTTGGAAGTTGCACCAAATGCACCCACTACTTATTTCAACCCGGGATCTGGATATCCAGGGTTTGATGGAGCTATTGGGTTTACCGGTAGAACATTGCAAGATGATGTAATAGATGTTTCACTTATCTTGCTTTTTGGTGGAGAAACCGGAGCTCGTTTTAATGGGCAAGATGGATTTCCACAATTAGTTACAGATGGGGTTGCTATTACCGCCGATAATATTACAACTAGCTTTCCTTATATTGGAGCGCCAGAATAATTTTATTTAACAATATTCAAAAGCCCTGTAAAAAGGGCTTTTTTGTACACAAAATTAACCACCATGAAAATCAATTTAATTTTATTGTTAGCATTTTTGCTAATAATAAGCTGTAAGGATTCAACATCAGAAAAGGAAAAAGATAATAAGATAACCAAAGCTGAAGATTACAATAATTTTCTAGCTATTCAAAAAGCAAGATCTACATCTCCTTATTTTGAATTATGGAATTCCAAGATCACTGCAGATAGTATGGAACTTTCAAGTTTTACTGCCGTAGCCGGCCAGTATAATATGTTTTTCGAATCTACTGGAGACATTGCTTATCTTAAAAAGGCGGAGCAAGCTTTAGAAAAAGCCGTTCAAGTAGCCAATATTGACAAAGAAAAATATTACAGGGCTTTGGCCAGAAATTACATTTCCCAGCATAGATTTAAAGAAGCAATGGTTTATGCCGATTCTGCGGCTCAATTATCTAAAAATATACCTGCTACCCAGCATTTGCTTTTTGATGTTCACATGGAATTAGGAAATTATGGCAAAGCAGATAGCATCAAGAAGCTTTTTGCAGACCCAGAGGATTTCGATTATATTATTAGAGCTGCAAAATGGAATGATTATAAAGGGAAGCTGGACATGACCATTATGTTCATGGAAAGAGCTAAAGAAAAAGCTGAAGCCAGTAAAAATAGAGGACAACTTTTATGGGTGTATTCCAACATAGCCGATTATTATGGCCATGATGGAAGAATTCAGGATAGTTATGAGCACTATTTAAAAACCTTGGAAATAGACAGTTCCAATGCCTACGCTAAAAAAGGAATTGCATGGATAGCATATTCAAAAGATAATAATAGTGTAGAAGCACAAAGAATTCTTGATTCCGTTTTAACAGGACATGTATCCCCAGATTATTATTTACTAAAAGCTGAAATAGTAGAATTTGAAAACGACAAAAAAGCAAAGAAATCTGCAATGGACTCTTTTTGGAAATTGGCAAATGATCCAGCTTATGGAAATATGTATAATACCTACAAAATTGAAGCATTAACTGAACATGCTGCAACTAAAAAAGAAGCATTGGCTTTGGCGGAACAAGAAATCGAGAACAGGGCAACTCCCGAGACGTATCAGTTATTGGCTTTGGCCAATTTGGCAAATGGCAATAAAGAAAAAGCTTTGGCAATAATAAACGATCATGTTGTTGATAAAACTTTTGAGCCTACTGCCTTACTTACCATGGCAAAGATTTACAAAGCTAACATGATGCCCGATATGGTTATAGATATTAAGGAAGAATTACTGGAAGCAGGCTACGAAATGGGACCTGTTAAATTAAGGGAGATTCACGCTTTATAGGAAAAGGACCTTCTTTTTACATAAAAATTAGCTGTAGTTTACTCCAAGGTTATTTTGAAGCCCTCCCCACAGGGGGAGGATTAGAAAGGGAAGGGAGCGAATAGTGTCTCATTATCAAGGCTTCTCTAAACTAGAGCCTAAAAATTTTATATTAATTCAATTTCATCTCAGGAATATCACCTTCAACAATCAATGTTCCTTCAGTTGCTTTTTTAATATCTTCCACACTTACCCCGGGAGCTCGTTCCAACAATTTGAAGCCTTTGTCAGCAACCTCGATCACCGCCAATTCTGTTACTATTTTGGTGACACAACCAACTCCTGTTAAGGGTAAAGAACACCTTTTCAATAATTTGGATTCTCCAGCCCTATTGGTATGCATCATAGCAACTATGATGTTTTCAGCAGATGCTACGAGATCCATTGCGCCACCCATTCCTTTCACCATCTTTCCGGGGATCTTCCAATTGGCAATATCTCCATTCTCCGCTACTTCCATAGCTCCAAGGATCGTAAGGTCCACATGTTGCCCACGAATCATCCCGAAGCTCATGGCAGAATCAAAAAAGCTAGCTCCAGGCAAGGCTGTGATGGTTTGTTTTCCGGCATTAATAAGATCGGCATCCTCTTCTCCTTCAAAAGGGAATGGTCCCATTCCTAAAATCCCGTTCTCGCTCTGAAATTCTACGTTTATATCATCCCTAACAAAATTGGCAACCAAAGTGGGGATCCCAATCCCAAGGTTAACATAGTAACCATCTTGAACTTCTTGCGCAATCCTTTTTGCAATTCCGTTTTTGTCTAACATATTTTAATGTGGTAATTAATTAATGTAAAAATGAATCAATTATTTAGCTAAGTTTCTTTTACTAGTACTTACAATTTTATACATGATTAAGCCTAATTCATCAACGCTGGTTTTTAGGGCTGGATTGAAAGGATAAGATTTTGCTCGATCACAAAGTATTAACCAATATTTTGTTTCTTCCAATTCCTTTAATGCAATCTTCATTTTATGAATGAAATCTATCCTACTCTCTGCATTTTGAGATTCATGTATATTGGCACCAATACTCGTCCCAGCCTTTAGTAATTGATTTGCGATTACAAATTTGCGATTCTGCTCTAGAAGTTCGCAAAACTCCATAACGATTAACGCAAAATCAATTGACTTTTCCAAGACTGGATTTCTTTTTTCTATCATTGGTACATTGTTAATTTAATCCATTGACTTACGTACCGTTCTCTGTTCAATTCTTTTTTCATAATTCTTTCCTTGAAAGATTCGCTGAACAAATATTCCAGGGATATGAATTTGATTTGGATCCAGCTCACCCGGCTTCACCAATTCTTCCACCTCGGCAACGGTGATTGTTGCTGCACCGCACATTAAAGGATTGAAGTTTCGCGCTGTTCCTTTGAAAATAAGATTCCCAGCTTCATCCCCTTTCCATGCCTTTACAAAAGCAAAGTCGGCTTTGTATGCATGCTCCAAAACATACATTTTACCATCGAATTCGCGGGTTTCCTTTCCTTCGGCAACCTCGGTTCCAAAACCGGCCGGTGTATAGACCGCAGGAAATCCTTGCTGGGCTGCCTGGCACTTTGCTGCTAAGGTTCCTTGAGGAGTTAACTCTACATCCAGTTCGCCACTTAGCATTTGTCTTTCGAATTCAGCATTTTCTCCAACGTAAGAAGAGATCATTTTCTTGATTTGCTTTTTATGAAGCAACAATCCTAAACCAAAATCATCTACCCCTGCATTATTGGAAATACAAGTAAGATCTTTGAGATTGAGTTTTACTAATTCTGAAATAGAGTTTTCTGGGATACCACTAAGTCCGAAGCCCCCTAGCATCATTGTCATCCCATCCTTTACACCATCTAGTGCTTCCTGAACGTTCTTTACGGTTTTTTTGATCATTGAAATTTCATTTGCCGAAATTTACAAAAAGTTTGATCTTACTACAACGTTTTAAATGCTTGAATTTAAATTGAAAGGGTATGAACTTGTATTATTTCTGAAGGTATGCTTCTATAAAACAAATATCAAATGCCACATCTAAGCTATACTTGATGTGGCATTTGATATTCTTAAAAAGTGAAAAAAATTAAAATTCCAGCTCGTCTGGGATCCTTTGAGAACCATTTTGATTCTGCTTGTATTCATCACAATTTATTTCAATGGATAAATTTTCTGGCCTTGGAAAAGCTCCACTGGAAACACCAAGATCTTTTTCAGTATAAACATCTTTCATGTACATTCCCCAAATAGGCAATGCCATGGTAGCTCCTTGCCCATAAGTAATTCCAGGAAAGTGTACCGCACGATCTTCTCCACCAACCCAAACTCCGGTAACCAAATTAGGTACCATTCCCATAAACCATCCGTCACTTTGATTTTGTGTAGTACCCGTTTTACCTGCAATCGGATTCTTGAAATCATATGGATAACCCGTCATCGCTCTTTTATAAAAATCATTGTTTACTGCCCAATTCCCTCTTAATCTGGTACCAGACCCACCTTGAGTAACTCCTTCCATAAGGTTTACCGTAACATAAGCGGTTTCCTTGCTCATTACATCCTTGGCTTCCGGCACATGCTGATAAAGTACCGTACCGTTCTTGTCTTCTATTCTATTTACAATCACAGGTTTTACATACACTCCCTCATTTGCAAAAGTGCTATAGGCTGAAACCATTTCGAACAAGCTCATATCTGCAGTTCCTAAGGCAATGGAAGGCACGGCAGGAATATCTTTGGTATCTACTCCTAGCTTATTCAATAATTCTATAACCGGGCGAGGTCCGGTTTGAGCGATCAATCTTGCCGAAATGGTATTCACAGAATTTGCAAGAGCGCTTTTAAGGGTCAGCATGCCTTCATATTTACCATCACTATTTCTTGGGGACCAATCACTTTGTGTTCCCATTTTACCGGCTTCTATAGTAAAATGGTTTCTTGGCAAGGTGTCGCAAGGGGATAATTTTAACTGATCTATCGCTGTAGCATATACAAAAGGCTTAAAAGTGGAGCCTACTTGCCTTTTTGCTTGCTTAACATGCTCATACTTAAAGCTCTTGAAATCTATTCCTCCTACCCAAGCTTTAACTTCCCCAGTTTGTGGGGTCATGGACATCATTCCGGCCTGTAAGAAAGATTTGTAATATAAAATAGAATCTCTTGGTGTCATGATGGTATCCTTGGCACCTTTCCAACTAAAGACCCTCATTTCGCTTTTCACATCGAAAGATTTTACAATCTCCTCCCTAGATTTTCCTTGGGCTTCCATTTTATGCCATCTTTCAGAAACCCTCATGGCATTTTTCATAATATTTGCAACCTCATCTTCATCTATATCCCTAAACGGGGCCGTTTTATTGGACTTATTTTGTCGGTCGAATTCTTTCTGAAGGTTAGCCATGTGCTTCGCTACAGCATCTTCGGCAAACTCTTGCATTCTAGAATCTATACTGGTGTAGATCCTTAATCCATCGCGATAAATGTTATAATTGGTACCATCTACTTTTGGATTTTTCTCGATCCAATTTTTCATAAAGCCTTGTAGATATACCCTAAAATAAGTAGCAATTCCTTCATCATGTCCCTGTGGAGTAAAGGTGATTTTCATTGGGATTTGCTGTAAAGAGTCCTTTTCCTCCCTTGTTAGAAACCCGTTTCTTTCCATTTGTTTGAAAACCTGGTTTCTTCTTTGCTCTACAAGTTCTGGTCTTCTTACGGGATTATATAATGCTGAATTTTTTAGCATGGCGACCAACACGGCGGCTTCTTCCAGTTTTAAGTCCTTTGCCTCTTTGTCAAAATAAATCTTTGCGGCAGAACGAATTCCTACTGCCTGATAAATAAAATCGTACTTGTTAAAGTACATGGTTATAATCTCTTCTTTGGTATACTGACGTTCCAAGCGGATGGCGATGATGTATTCCTTGAACTTCTGAATCACCCTTTCAAGAAAGTTTTTAGAAACATCTTCTGTAAACAATAGTTTTGCCAATTGCTGTGTAATGGTACTTGCCCCGCCACGAGTCCCTAAAAACACTGCAGCCCTTAAAGTCCCTTGAGCATCTATTCCAGAATGCTGATAATAACGTTCATCTTCAGTGGCAACAAGGGCTTCTATTAAATGATCTGGAAGGTCATCATATTTAATAGGAGTTCTGTTCTCGCTATAATATTTCCCAAGAGTTTCTCCATTTGAAGAAAATATTTCTGTCGCCAAGTTGGTTTCTGGGTTTTCCAGTTCTTCGAATTTTGGCATTTTTCCAAATGCCCCCCATCCGGCAAGCAAGAACAAAACAATGATCAATAAAATTCCGGCACCAAAAAGGGTCCAGAATCCTACAATATATTTTCTAAAACCAGTTGATTTTTTAGCGGTTGTCTTTTTCGAAGGGTTTGCCATGGGTGCCATTACATTAATTAGGGATCTTTTCTATTCGAAAACCTACTTCTGTGATCCCTTTAAGGTTTTCTATTCCTTTTTCGTTTCCATTCTTGCGCATTGCATGTTGGATGGAAACCTTGTATTTTCCCGACTCTGGGAACTGAACTTGTTCTTTGTACCAAAGTTTATTTTCTTTTACATCGCCAAATCCCGTGCCCAGCCATTTACCATCCGGAGCCGCCATTTCATATTCCAAAGTATCTGTAATCACCTTGCCTTCTGGAAACTGGATCTCCGAAATTAAAAACAAATTACTGTATTGAAAATCGTTGTTGTTTCTAATATTGAAAAATAAATTGTAACGCTGTACAGAATCTATATTTTGAAGATTAAACGTAATAATCGAGTCTTTATTCCATTGATTGGGCAGACTTTTATATTCGTCGAATACCCGATCCTCATCACAGGCAATAAAAAGACAAACTAGGGATAGAATAAAAAAAAACGATCTAGGCATTTTTAGAAGGTTTACCTTTCCTACGTTTATTCTTTCTACGTTTATTGGTTTTAGCCTTTGGGGTGTCAAACCTCGTTAAACTATCCTGCCCCACCACGTTGGTATAATCTGTTTTGGATGCTTTTGCAACCTCTACAAATACTTCATATTCCTCTAAACTGGCAATAGGTTCTTTCGCAATGTTTGCTTTAACAATTTTAGAAGCCTGCTCTGCCGTTAGTTTATGCCAGTTCATCCATTCCCCTTCATAAGCGTACCATAATACTCCTTGAAAAATGTCTATTTTTTGACATACCGCTGTACCTTTTTTAGTGTATAGTTTGGTATCTGTCTTCGGAAAATCTTTCAATGCATCTAAATACGTGTCCAACTCATAATTTAAACAGCACTTCAACTTTCCGCATTGGCCCGCTAATTTTTGAGGATTCAATGAAAGTTGCTGATATCTTGCTGCCGAAGTATTTACAGATCTAAAGTCTGTTAACCAAGTAGAACAACACAATTCCCTTCCGCAGGATCCAATTCCGCCTAGTCTGGCTGCTTCCTGCCGGAAACCGATTTGGCGCATTTCAATACGGGTATTGAATTCCCTGGCAAATTCCTTAATTAACTGACGGAAATCCACTCGTTCTTCTGCGGTATAATAAAAAGTGGCTTTAGAACCATCTCCTTGAAATTCGATATCGCTAATCTTCATGCGTAGATCTAGCCTAATAGCTATTTCCCTGGCACGAACCTTCATTTTATCTTCTTTGTCCCTAGCTTCCTGCCATACATCTATATCCCGCTGGGAAGCTTTTCTATATATTTTAAGTACTTCTTCACTATCCTCTTTAACCTTCTTCTTTTTCATCTGAACCCTAACCAATTCCCCGGTAAGCGTTACCACACCAACATCGTGGCCCGGTGCAGCTTCTGTAGCTACCACATCTCCAATGCTCAAGGTTAAATTTTCGGGATTATGAAAAAATTGTTTTCTACCGTTTTTAAATCGAACCTCAACGCAGTTAAATGGCTCTACCCCATTGGGTAAAGACATGTTGGCAAGCCAATCAAAAACAGTTAATTTATTGCACCCATCGGTACCACAGGTACCATTATTTTTACATCCTTTAGGCTGACCATCTTTCCCGGTCGCGCAAGTACTGCATCCCATATTATATATATTGAAAATCCTAACAAAACAAAGCTTGTTGGATTTGGAGTTATTATTAATTCTAAAAAAGTAAATATACCAATATTTATTGGTACCGTGGGATTTCCCCTAGATTACTTAATGCTTGTATTTTAATACTTCAGACCTTCCTTTTTTAAAGATCTTGTTGCTATTTGGTATCCCTTTTCTAAGTGCTTTTTGTTCTTCATAAGGAAGTGCATTTATTTCTTTACATTTAGCAGAACAACACGTGTCCATTGCTTTGGAACATTCTTCACACTGAATAAACAACAAATGACAGGCTTCGTTTGCACAATTTACATGGGTGTCACAGGCTTTTCCGCATTGGTGACAATTGGAAATAACTTCACCTGTAATCCGTTCTCCCCGTCTATGATCGAACACGAAGTTTTTGCCCACAAATTTGTTCTCTAAAGAGCGGTTTTCAACTTGTCTGGCATATTCTATAATTCCGCCTTCTAGCTGAAAAACCTTTTTAAATCCTTTGTGCTTGTAATAGGCACTGGCCTTTTCACATCGAATCCCCCCTGTGCAATACATCACCAGGTTCTTGTCTTCCTTATGCTCTTTAAGATCTTCTTCAATAATTGATAAAGAATCCCGAAAAGTATCCACATCTGGAGTGATAGCACCTTTAAAATGCCCTATTTCGCTCTCATAGTGATTACGCATATCCACTAAAATGGTATTGGGATCATCCAGAAGCTCATTAAATTTGTCGGCATCAACATGTACCCCTTTATTGGTGACATCAAAACTTTCGTCTTCCAGACCATCTGCCAAGATCTTATCCCTAACTTTCACTTTTAGCTTCAAAAAAGATTTTAGATCATGTTCTATTGCGATATTCAATCGTATTTTTTCAAGGAAATAAATGCTGTCCAAGAAGTTTTTGAATTCGTTGAATTTCTTCGCCGGGACTGAAAGTTGAGCATTTATACCCTCATGGGCGACATAAATCCTCCCTAAAACCTCCATCGCATCCCAGGCAAGGAACAAATAATTCCTAAATAATTTTGGGTTTCCAATTTTGGCGTAGGCGTAAAAGGAAAGTGTTAACCGGTCTTCCCCGGCTTCCTCGATAAGAGTTGCTCTTTCCTTTGCGCTTAGTTTATTGTACAGTTGCATGCTATACCAATATTTTAAGGTTAAAGAATACTATAAAATCATACTTGTTTCACGGTGATAATCTTAACCGGACAAGCTTTTTGTGCTTGTAAACAATCTTCAAAAATACTGTTATCATGGGATTTAAGTGTGAAAAACCCCTTTTTTTCAATTGAATTCAACAAAACACTTTTTCCGTCTTTTTTAGACATCTGAAATTGTAACGATGCCATTTCCACGCAATAATTACAACCTATGCATTTGTTTCTCTGTAAAGTAACAATAACCATTATGAGGGTACTATTTTATATAATTTATCTGAAAGACGTATTCTAAAATCCAAAGGAATAGTACAGGAATCCCCTTTTTTAGCATTTTCAGAATTCTTATCATTTACCATTATCCCGGTTAAATGAAATTCTTTGGCCCCGGTAGTTGGCCCGGTCACCAATAATTTATCGCCTAACATAATATCGTAGGCCTCAATTTTAAATTCGGCAATACCCGCTTTTGGAAAATAATGTACCCCTTTCCCTACATAAACTTTCTTTTGGGTAGCCTGAGAACCAGATCCATCACTCCATTCCCCCAACTTTTGCCCAAGATAATATCCGCTCCAGAAACCACGGTTATATACTTTCTCCAGCTCCCCCATCCAGGTGACTACTTTTTCTTTGGTATATGTGTCATCGTAATAGGCATCTATAGCCTCCCGGTAAGTTTTAATTACCGTAGCCACGTATTCCGGTGATCTTCCCCTACCTTCAACCTTTAGAACTTTTACTCCCGTATCTATCACCTGATCCAAAAAATCCAACGTACATAGATCCTTTGGGGACATCATGTACTCATTGTCCAATTCTATTTCAAAACCTGTTTCCTGATCGGTAACCGTATATTTCTTTCTGCAATTTTGCTTGCAGGCACCCCGGTTGGCCGAAGAATTATAGGAATGCAAACTCAGGTAACATTTCCCCGAAACCGCCATGCACAAAGCCCCGTGGCCAAAAACCTCTACTTCAACCAAATTACCGGAAGGTCCTTTAATCTCCTCCTTCTTTATTTGGTCACAAATCTTCTTGACCTGTCGCAAACTAAGCTCCCTGCTCATCACCATAGTGTCGGCAAAAAGGGAATAGAATTTAACGGTCTCTATGTTTGTTATATTGATCTGGGTAGAAATATGCACCTCCATGTTTATTTGGCGTGCATAAGCTATCACCGCCTGATCCATCGCGATTACTGCTGTTACGCCTGCATTCTTGGCAGCGTCCAGCAAGGTTTTAACTAGAGATAAATCGTGATCGTAAATAATAGTATTGAGGGTAAGGTAAGTCCTTACATTTTTTCCCTTACATCTTCGTGTGATTTCGGAAAGGTCCTTAAGTGTAAAGTTAATGCTCGCCCGGGCCCGCATATTTAATTGTTCCACCCCAAAATAAATGGAATCTGCCCCATTATCCAAGGCTGCCTGGAGAGACTCAAAGTTCCCCGCCGGAGCCATTAATTCGATTTTTCCCGTACTGGTCATAACATCATAAAATTCAGGAGGGCAAAGATAAGCCTTTAATTTCAAGCACAAAAAAATGCCTTGAAAAATGAATTTCAAAGCATTTTTTTCGAATGGCTAATTCGTTATTTATTATTTTAAATTTTTCGTTAAAACAATCAAATAACGTTAGCCGCCATCAATTCTAATATTTCCCATCCCAAGGATGGTTATACCAGAATCAACCCCATTCAAGATTAAACTTATTTTTATAAAACGCATACTTATTGGTTTTACTATAAATTAGATGCAAAAAATCCAAAAAGGTTGCGTGTTAAAATTGTAGTGAAGGAAAACTTGTACTATTTTAGCAGCACGCAAATAAAAAAGAAGAAATGAGCAACGAAAAAGAAAAAGAAGCAAAGTTAAAAGCCTTGAAACTAACCTTGGATAAGATGGACAAAACTTATGGAAAGGGAACGGTAATGAAAATGAGCGACCAAGCGGTTTCAGATGTAGAAGCTATTTCCACAGGATCTTTAGGTCTTAATGTTGCTTTAGGTGTTGGCGGATATCCAAGAGGTAGAGTGATCGAGATCTACGGGCCAGAATCTTCTGGAAAA
Source organism: Gillisia sp. Hel_I_86 (assembly GCF_007827275.1). NCBI lineage: Bacteria > Pseudomonadati > Bacteroidota > Flavobacteriia > Flavobacteriales > Flavobacteriaceae > Gillisia > Gillisia sp. Hel_I_86. The sequence continues at coordinate 1,348,543 of NZ_VISE01000001.1, forward strand.
ACCACGCTTACCCTTCATGCAATTGCAGAAGCCCAAAAAGCTGGGGGAATTGCGGCTTTTATTGATGCAGAACACGCGTTTGACAGGTATTATGCTGGGAATCTTGGGGTAGATATTGAAAACCTAATTATTTCACAACCAGATAACGGAGAACAAGCGCTGGAAATTACCGATAATTTGATTCGTTCTGGTGCAATAGATATTATTGTAATAGATTCTGTAGCTGCACTTACCCCTAAAAGTGAAATCGAAGGGGAAATGGGGGATTCTAAAATGGGATTGCACGCACGGCTAATGTCCCAGGCTTTAAGAAAACTTACAGCGAGTATTAGCAAAACCAATTGTACGGTAATTTTTATTAATCAACTTCGAGAAAAAATTGGAGTAATGTTTGGAAATCCAGAAACCACCACTGGTGGAAATGCCCTTAAATTTTACGCTTCAGTGAGATTGGACATTAGAAGGTCCACTCAAATAAAAGATAGCAACAGCAACGTAATGGGCAATAAAACCCGTGTTAAGGTTGTGAAAAATAAAGTTGCCCCACCTTTTAGAATGGCGGAATTTGATATCATGTACGGCGAAGGAATCTCCAAAATCGGGGAAATTATAGATATTGGAGTGGATTATGAGATCATTAAAAAAAGTGGCTCATGGTTTAGTTACGAAGACACCAAGCTGGGACAAGGCCGCGATGCCGTAAAAGCCATTCTTAAAGATAATCCAGATCTAATGGATGAATTGGAAGAAAAGATCACCAATGCCATTAAAGTAGCAAAAGAGCAATAAGCCCTTTTTAAAGGTTTTTACCCCTCGTTGAGGGTTTCATCCCTTGAAGGTTTTTCCCGAACATTAAAAAAACCCGCAATTGCGGGTTTTTTTAATGTTTATACGCAACCCTTTGGTTAAAAATGCATCTGTAAATTACAGAACCTGTAAGGTTTGATATTTATTGAAATGAAAAGATTGTTGTGGTTACTTGTTACTTGCCTAAGTTTAGGTTGTTCCAAAAACGATAATGATTCCCTAAATCAAGAATTAGCTCCCACAGTGTCTGTAAACCTCCCAGATAGTTTAAAATCTGGGCAAGCGTACGAGTTTGATGTTCTTTATAAAAAAACCACGAGTTGTCATTATTTTTCGGGATTTGATGTTTCGAAAAATGAAAATACAATTGTGGTTGGAGTGGTAAACAGTTATCGTTCAGGCAATACTAATTGTAACTCTACCGGGAATTTACAGCAAACAGCAAAATTAAATTTTGTTGTAGAACGGGAGGATTTTTATACCTTTAGATTCTGGCAGGGAAAATCTTCAGTAGGTGAAGATGAGTTTTTAACAAAAGAGGTTCCCGTTATTCCGTCAGGAAATTAATATTAACCAAAATTACCCCGGCGATTGAGTTTAGAACAACTCATACATAACTGTAAAAAAAAGGATATAAAAGCGCAGGAACAATTGTATAGGCTGTATGCCAATAAATTGTTCGCTGTTTGCTTAAAATATTCCAATAGCTACCAGCAGGCTGAAGACAACCTGCAGGATGGCTTTATTATAATATTCAGTAAAATCAAACAGTACCAAGACAAAGGTTCGTTTGAAGGTTGGATGAAACGTGTAATGATCAATAACACCCTCCAGAAATACAGAAAACAGACTGTTTTTGAACTTGTAAACGAAGAACAATTAAAAGAACCGGAAGTTGAAATTGATGATGAACTAGTATCTGTAGATTATTTATTGAAGATTATACAGGAGTTGCCAGATAGGTATCGGCAAGTTTTTAATTTTTATGCATTGGATGGATATTCCCACAAGGAGATAGCCGAGATGATGCAAATATCGGTAGGTACGTCCAAATCTAATTTGGCAAGAGCAAGAATTATACTAAAAGAAAAGATTGAGGCCAGCCAAGTTATGGGAGTGGCACAATCTTATTAAGAATGGAAGAAAGAAAGCACATAGATAGGGTTTTTCAAGAGAAATTCAAGGATTTCGAAGCTGCCCCACGCGATGTGGTGTGGGATAATATATCCTCTCGCTTAAAGGAGAATAAGAGAAAACGACGCATTTTGCCTTTATGGTATAAAATGGCGGGAGTTGCGGCTCTGCTCGCTTTATTTATAAATTATGCCAGTGACCTATTCAAGAACACTTCTACCAATGCACAATCTGTATTATCTCTAGTAGATGATGATTCTTTAAACTTTAGTTTAGCTTCCCAGCAATACACTCAAAACATGATTAGATCTTCAATTATATTGAAAGCAATCATGCAGGACACCAAAAATATGGAAGGAGACGAGACGCTGAAGAATTCAATAATACCAACCTCAAATACCGGTGGCAATCAGAGAAATACAAAAGTGATCTCTATGGTCACGAGCGATAAATATACCTTCAGCGATTATAACAACGCAGTTGTAAATGAAATCCCGAAGGAAAATAAAGAACGTAAAACTTCATTGAAAAACAAGAAGGACCTTCCTATTCCTTCTTTGGTAAGTGAAGAAAAGGCAATTGCGGAAAACACTATTTCATCTAAGAAACTTCGAGTTTCCACTATGGCAGCTCCTATTTATTACGACAATTTTGGAACTGGTTCTTCTATTGATTCTCAATTCGCAAATAATGAAAGTAGTGGTGAGGTATCGATTTCCTATGGAATAAACTTAGCATATCAAATTTCAGAAAAAATCAAGCTTAGATCTGGTATTAGCAAGGTAGATCTAAGCTATAACACCAAAAACATTGCATTTACAGTAGCGGTGAATCCAACCACACTAAGCGGAATAAATTATGCCGAAGGGAATATCCCTAATTTTAGGATAGAAAATAGAACGGTACGGCAATTCAGCAATTTAAGTGCTTCCGCAGAATTTGATAGAGCAAGTTTAGCGTCTCCTACCGCTGGGTATTTAAACCAGAAATTAGGGTTTATTGAAGTTCCCTTGGAAATAGAATATGTAATTATAGACAAAAAGATTGGGCTGAATATTATTGGTGGAGGAAGTACTTTATTCCTTAATGACAATATGATCTCTCTTAAGGCTACAGATTTTTCTACAAACCTTGGGGAAGCCAACAATTTAAATAATGTAAGTTTTACCACCAATCTGGGAGTTGGCTTTGATTATAATATCTCTCCCCAGTTTCAATTGAATTTTGAACCAATATTCAAGTATCAATTAAACACGTTTAGTAATACCACCGGAAATGTAAACCCTTATTATTTTGGGGTGTATTCTGGGTTTAGCTTTAAATTTTAAAGATTATAACGAAGGATTTCTCAATTCTTGAAGGATCACCTCGTAAACCTCCTTCTTTAATTCCCTTTTATCCTCTTGCACTTTATTCACGGTTGGGATTATTTCATGTACTTTCGCCCTCATAATCCCAGGACTTCCAGAAAAGAACGTATAGGAAAAACGTTTTTTATTATCATGAAATGTAATGGGCACAATTGGAATTTGATGATCTATTGCCAATCTAAATGCACCATCTTTAAAGGCAACCAACTCTATTGTTTTATCGTCTGGCACCCCGCCTTCGGGGAAAATACAAATGCTGTTTCCCTGATTTAACCTTCTTTGGGCCTCCTTGAATACTCGCAATTTGCTTTTCTGGTCGCCCCTGTCCACTACTATACAGGTGCGTTTATAGAAAAACCCAAAAAGTGGAATTTTGGTAAGCTCCTTTTTCCCGACGAAAATAAAGGGATGGTCTATCACCGCAAGCATCATCATAATATCTATAATTGAGGTATGATTCGCAACAAACATATAACTGCTTCCATTTCCAAGATTCGCTGCGTTCAATTTTTTTGGAATAAAACCCATTCCGTATAAAATTGATTTCGCCCATATTCGCGTGCAGAAAAAATACTGAGGATAAAATTTTTCAGAAGATGAAAATATCAGTAAAAAAGGCAGCATAATTAAAATAGGAAGTCCCATTAGAATATAGAACCAGATTCTCCACAATGCGATTAAACCAACTTTTAATATGTTCATAGTCTCCAAAAATACTAAAATGAATTAAGCGAGTTCAACAAAAGAAGTACCTTTGTGAAAATTTAAAAAATTCCATGGCAAGAATACTTACGGGCGTACAAAGTACGGGAACCCCACACTTAGGAAATTTACTTGGAGCAATAATTCCAGCGATAGAAATGGCTAATAAGCCCGAAAATGACTCGTTTTTGTTTATTGCCAACCTGCATTCGCTTACGCAAATCAAAGACGCAGCACTACTAAAAGAAAACACATATTCTATTGCGGCAGCTTGGCTGGCATTTGGACTGGATATTGAAAAGACCGTTTTCTATAGGCAAAGTGATATCCCGCAAGTAACGGAGCTTTCATGGTATTTAAGCTGTTTTTTTCCTTACCAAAGACTTACACTTGCACATTCTTTTAAAGATAAGGCAGATAGGTTAGAAGATGTTAACTCCGGTTTATTCACTTACCCAATGCTAATGGCTGCAGATATTCTTTTATACGATGCTGAAATTGTTCCGGTTGGAAAAGATCAATTACAACATATAGAGATGACGAGGGATGTGGCAACGAGATTTCATGCTCAAATGGGGGAAACTTTTGTGATCCCAAAAGCAAGAGCAGAGGAACATATTATGTATATTCCAGGTACCGATGGTACCAAGATGAGCAAGTCCAAGGATAATGTGATCAACTTATTTCAGACAGATAAAAAATTAAGGAAACAGATCATGGGTATCCAAACCGATAGCACTCCTATGGAAGAGCCTAAGGATCCCGATACTTGTAATGTGTTTGCTATTTATAAATTACTGGGAGCCAAAGATCAAGTGGAAGCGCTTAAGCAAAACTATCTTGGTGGAAATTATGGGTATGGGCATGCAAAACAGGCACTTTTCGAATTAATTGTTGAGAAGTTCTCGAAAGAACGTGAGAAATATGAATATTACATGAACAACCCTGCCCAAATTGATGCCGCTTTAAAAAAAGGTGCGATCAAAGCCACTGCAGTGGCCACTACAGTTTTGGATAAGGTAAGAACCCGGTTAGGATATTAAATAACTTCAAAGAGTTTTCCGGGCAAAGGCCTAATGGCTCCTTTTAGTTCCATTTCCAGTAAAATTCCCGCGGCTTTAAATGTGGGCATCTTACAATTTAGGGAAATATGATCTAATTGTTGTTTGCCCTTATCTTGAAGAAAATCATAAATCAATTGTTCATGAGGTTCCAACTCTATGAACAACTGTTTCTGAATTTCCTTTACCGTAGGCTTGAGCTCCCAATTTAGAATATATAGTAAATCGGCGGCGGAGGTTAATACATGAGCATTCTGGGATTTTATTAAATTAAGGCACCCGGCACTTTGAAGATCTGAAGGCCTCCCAGGAACCGCAAACACTTCCCTGTCATACGAATTGGCAATATCAGCTGTTACAAGGGAGCCTCCTTTTTCGGCACTTTCTATAACCACTATTGCTTCGCTTAGACCGGCAATGATTCTGTTTCGTTTCAAGAAATTATTTCTATCGAAAGTGTCGCTGCTCCAAAAATCGGTAAAGAAACCCCCATTCTCTTCGATTTGAGAAATATATCTGGCATGTGACTTAGGGTAAATCTGGTTTAAGCCATGTGCAAGACAGCCAATAGTTTGCAGTTGGTTTTTAATCGCAGCCTTTTGTGCGGTGATATCCACACCATAGGCAAAGCCTGAAACTATAACAGGATCCAAAGGTGAAAGCTCTTCAATAAGTTTTTCGCAAAATTCAATACCAGAGGAGGTGATCTTTCGAGTTCCAACAATACTCAGTATTTTCCTGTTTTTTAGATCGATAGTTCCCCGCGAAAAAAGCAAAATAGGACCATCGATGCAATGCTTCAGTTTTTCGGGATAATCTGGATCCTGATAATAATGGCAATCGATTTTATTGTTTTTTATGAATTTTAGTTCCCCTTCGGCGGCTTTAAATCGCTCAGAATCGAACAACCCTTCCAACCTAATTTTACCAATGCCATCAATCTTTAATATACTGGCTGGCTTCTCCTTAAAAATTGCTTCCGCAGACCCAAAATGACGAATTAACTTCTTGGCGGTGCTGTCCCCGAGGTTGGGGGCATTATGAAGTGCTAAAACCGAAAGTAATTCAGGATCATTCATATAAAAGGAATTTCGATAAAAGATAAATTGAGACTGAATTTCATATTTTTAAAAACCATAAGGAGGTAAATAGTTGAATTTCAATTTAATATTAGTCAAAAATTACATAAAAAAAAGATTTGTTAATAAGATATCTTTGGCTATTTTTAGGGTGTCGCATAAATCCTTATTTTTGTTTTGATGACTATAGCAACCTATATTTCCGATTTACTTTATAGATACGAGTGTGTGATTTTGCCTGGATTCGGCGCCTTTCTATCTCAAAAGGTTTCTGCTGAATTCAATGAAAAAGAGCAAAATTTCTATCCTCCAAAAAAGCAACTTTCCTTTAATTCGCAGTTAAAGAAAAATGATGGCCTATTGGCCAACTATATTGCGGAAGTAGAGAATCTTGGATACAAACAGGCTGTCTACAAAATTGAAGAATATGTTCAACAACTTCAATTACAGATAGAAAAAGACAAAAATTTTACGGTCAAAAACATAGGGACTTTCCAGATAACTGAAGAAGGAAAACTACAATTCGAGCCGTTAATCGCAAGTAACTTTTTAGCAGATGCTTTTGGTTTATCTTCAATCCCTGCAATTTCAGTTTCCAGGGAAGTTCTTAAAAAGCAAGTTGAAGACATAGAAGAAAAAGCACCTATTTTGTTCACCCCCGAAAAAAGAAGCGCTTCATCTTACTTAAAATATGCTGCAATTGGAATCCTTGCATTAGGATTAACAGGCTTTACCGGATTAAAATTATATAGCAATCAGGTAACCAACCATAATATTGCAGAGCAACAAGCTGCGGAATCCCAACTTCAGCAAAAAATACAACAAGCCACTTTTATTATAGACAATCCGCTGCCGGAAATCACTTTTACAGTAACCAACCAGAGCGGGGATTATCATATTGTTGCCGGAGCCTTCCGTGTGGAAGAAAATGCGCATCAAAAAGTAAAAGATTTGCGTGCCGATGGTCATAAAGCAAGATACATCGGGGAGAACAAATATGGCTTGCATCAAGTAGTATACAGCAGTTATCAAACAAGAAGGGAAGCTATCAATGCGCTATATGCTGTTCAAAAAACCAACGCTGGCTCCTGGTTGCTTATCCAAGAACTTTAAGGATCTATTAACTTGTTTAGGCTAGTTTAGCGCTGTACCTTTGCCCCAAATTGGCGAAATGCAAGCAAAAAACCCTAAAGATTCCAGAACTATTCTTACCGACTTGGTACTTCCAAGTGAAACCAATCCATTAAACAATCTTTTTGGAGGGGAACTTTTAGCTCGTATGGATAGAGCTGCAAGTATTGCTGCCCGTAGACACAGCCGCAGAATTGTGGTAACCGCCTCTGTAAACCACGTTGCCTTTAATAAAGCAATCCCACTAGGAAGTGTTGTAACTGTAGAAGCTGCTGTGTCCCGAGCTTTTAAGACTTCTATGGAGATCTTTATAGATGTTTGGGTGGAGGATCGCGAAAGCGGAAAACGTTCTAGGGCCAATGAAGCTATCTACACTTTTGTAGCGGTAGACGAAACAGGAACTCCTGTAATTGTACCCGAGTTAATTCCTGAAACAAAGTTGGAAACAGAGCGATTTGAAGCTGCTTTGCGAAGAAAACAATTGAGCTTGGTACTAGCAGGTAAAATGAAACCTTCTGAAGCTACCGAACTCAAGGCCTTGTTTGAATAAGTCTTTTCCTAATTTCAATATTTCTTAAAACAGAATAGAGCTCATTAGATAACTATATACAATTTTTATACAGTAAAGTCTGTTCGAGATCCGTGATAAAAAAATTATCCAGCGTAGGAAATTGACGTGTTTTTTATATAAGCTGATGGGATGCTGAAACAAGTTCAGCATGACGACAATTCCGCATCGTCACCCTGAACTGGTTTCAGGGTCTTGGATTCACAAATAAATAAAAACACGTCAATGGTAGCGCAGTCGAGAACTTTTTAGCTTAAAAAGGAGGTTTCCCCCGAAGCATCGGGGCGCTCAACCTCACATCCCTACTATACCACATCTACGGATCTATAAAATTGAATCAAAAAACCTGAGGGAAAGGCCGCGAGATATGTCCTGATAATTATCAAGACGGAGAAATTAAACTCTAAATGAGGTGTTAAAGCACCCCTTTGGAGTTACATTTTCAAGATCCAAGCTGCAGGATCCATTTTTTCAGTATTCTTATAGATCAGGAAGTGTAACGTGGTTTTTCCGGAGCTGCTGCTCGTGGCAACTTCCCCGATATCTTGTCCTAAAGAAACCACATCTCCTTTGGAAACATAAACGTTGGATAGGTTGTTATAAATCGTAATATAATCCCCGTGTCTCACCATAATGGCTTTGTTGGCTCCTTTTACTGCTTGCACTTCACTAACTGTTCCACCAAATACAGCTCTTGCCTTTGCGCTTTTATCTGTTTCTATACGAACTCCATTGCTTTCTATCGTAGTGGATTTTACTATGGGGTGTTGTTGTGTCCCAAATCGCATGGTAACCACACCTGAACGGACAGGCCATGGCAATTTCCCTTTATTGCTTGCAAAATTGGCAGCTAAGGCTTTAGCTTCTGGGGTAAGCTCGTAAGTATCCCGGGATTTGGAACCGCTTTCCTTATTTGCTTTTGCAATAGAAGCTCGTATAATTTCGTCTATCTGCTTATCTATCGCATTTATTTCTTGTTGTTTTTTCTTTATTTGAGAGGCAAAATCCCCTTCTTTCTTACGGATAGTTTGTATTAGAACTTGTTGCGATTTTCTGTTTTGTTCCAGTTGTGCCCTGGTTGCCCTGTTCTCTATTACCAACTTTTCCTTTACTTTCTTTTGCTCCAGTAAATTCGTGTTCAACACCTGTAATTCTTCAGATTTTATCTTGATCTCATCCCCTTGCTTCTTTCTATAATTGGCATATTGCTTCATATACTGAAGCCTCTTGTAGGCTTGCAAAAAGTTTTGGGAAGAAAGCAGGAACATAATCCTGCTCTGCTGCGACTTGCTCTTATAGGATTTCTGGATCATTTGCCCGTAATCCTCTTTCAAACTCTCCAATTCCTTCCGTAGGGTCTGAATTTTATTGGTGTTGGAGTTTATATCACGCGTAAGTATATTGGCTTGTTGGTTGGTGACTTTTATCAAATTCTCTGTAGTCCTTATCTGTCTATCCAAATCTTCCACTTCTGTAAGCACCGATTTTTCCTTTTTCTTATTGGAAGATCGCAAACTATTTATTTTTTGAATCTCTTCACGCAGTTCTATCCTGCGCTCTTCGAGGCTCTCGCGAGTATTCTGGGAATAAGCTTGGGTGCATCCAAAAAACAGGAATGCAATTATGAAAATATGTTTGGAGTAGGTCTGTAACTTCATTATTCTATCTGAATTTCATCGTATCCTGAAGGGATCTCAAAAGGAAAACTAACCGATTCATTAAACGTAACCGATCTATAGGCGATATCTACCTGCGTGCCCTTACCTTCACTATTAGCTACAATCTTGATTTCTTCAGGAAAGTTCTGATTGTTTACTTTTTGATATTTTGGATAGGTAACCGTTACGTTCCTGTTTTCTTTTTCTTGGGCTAACTGCTGCGCAAGTGCTTTGTAGCTTTTGGCATCCAATAAAAACAGCTTTTTTACTAATTCCAATTCATTTGAAGGGACTAATTGATAGCCTTGAGTAGATTCAGATAACACATATTTATCTTCCCTAAGATCATAAATGGCTTGACCGATTAATAAATTCTGAAGTTTTTTATAATCCAGCGGAGTTCCCAGCCATTTGCTCACCAAACTATAGTCTCCATCAAAATAGGTCTTCCCTATTTTTTCGTAATAACTTACCCTGTCTTTGGTGATCAACACCTTTGCTAAAGGAATTCCCAATAATTGGGCGCTCATCCAAATAGCACTGTCCTTTTGCATCCTAAAACTCACGGTAAGCGATTGTGAGCGCTCCTCGTCTTGATACTGCAATCTCAGTCTGCTGTTCAAAGTTTTAAAGTCAGGTTCGTTGCTGTAATGCATCGCCACGACTTTGTTTACTGCCGCATCCTCTATAACCAAGGCTTTTTTTCTGCTTCCGCATCCAATAATTAGAAAGGAAACGAGCGTTAGGGTACATATATTCTTGATCATTTAGTTTTCTGTTTTTTTAATTGAATTGGCCTTCTCTTTAAATTCGGTGGCTTTAGGTGTGTTTCCCAATCCCGAATGCGCAACCGACAGTTGCGCATAAAAATCGCGCTCCATATCTATATCGTCTATCAAATAATCCAGCCCAAATGTAAGTATTTCCAGTGCTTCGTTGTACTTCTTTAAATTATTTAAAGCTGCTCCTTTTATAAGGTATAATAAGGCTTGTGCGGGAAAGATCTCCAATCCGGAACCGCTTAATTCTGAAGCTTCTTTAAATTTTAAGAGATCCAACTGAAGCAATAACGTATTTCTAAGCAACTCATAATTATCAATATTAGATCCGATTCCCATCTCAAAAAAAGAAAGCGCCTGTTCTTTTTCGTTTTTCTGAAGGAAATAATCTCCGAATTTCTGAAAGATCCCTGGATTGTTCTCGCTTTTTGAAAACAGTGCCGCTACTTGTTTAAGTTCTTCATCATATCCTGCGTGCTCATTTACAAATAACAGAAAATCATTTAACACCTTGAATTTTGAAGTAGCATCTATTTCTTCAGACTCCAACACCAATCTCATAGAGCTGAGTGCTTCATCGGTTCTATCATTATTTAAGTAAAACTTATAAAGTGCCAGATGTACCACTTTTGAAGTAGGAAAGAGTTGTTGCATTTTCTGTGCGGTCTCGAAAGCCTCTTTTTCCAGACCTTCATCGCTGTACACATAAATAAGATTTAGGTAGTTCATCTCATTCTCTGGGTTCAATGTAATAGACTCCTCAAGGGTTTTTATTTGAGCCGAAGTATTATTGGTAAGCGCATATATTTGTTGCCTTAAGCTATTTCTATATTCGGTTATACCAAGCTCAATATCCAACTGATCCAATAAAGCGATCAATTTATCGAACTGCTGAAGTTCAAAATACATTTTCGCCAAATCGTCGTAATACTTCTCATTATAAGCAACCAGCTTTTTATTGACCAAAATAGCCTGCTCATACTGCTTGTTCAAATAATAAGATTCCATAAGTGCCTGAAGGATCCACTCCCTATTTGGTTGTAACCTGTTTGCCTTTTGAAAATTATTTATGGCATTATCCAGATCATTGAGGGATTTATAATTCTTTCCTAATTCAAAATAAATCACCGCATTGTTAGGCTGAATTTTTTCGGCTTTTTGAAGAGCAACTATCGCCTTTTCGTAATTTTCGATTGCCTTTTGTTTCAAGGCTTCAAAAAAATATTCCCGAAACGCATCGTTTACCTCCCCAAGATCGTCTACCGCAACTTCTTGCAACGGATTTTGCCCTTCTTGAGCATTTAGCCCCGAAGTGAAAATCATGCCAAAAAGCAGGAAATAAACAAGCTTGCGTATCATTGCTATTAGTTATATTATTCTAAAACCGTATAATCCCCGATACTGATCTGTGTGAAGTTTCCATCGAATTTTGCATAATTACCAATCATGGCATTGTCTAAATTTGCATTTTTCACCTCAGACTCAGTTTGAATTAAACTATTTTTGATAGTTGAATTTTCAATTTTTGTGCCCTTCCCAATAGAAACATTCGGTCCTATTTTGGCATTTATAAGCACGACATTTTCTCCGATAAAACATGGTTCGGTGATTTCAGAATTGGTGATCTTTACAGAATCCGAGATCAATTTTTCGCCATCTTGGTGCAAGAAACTCAACATCCTTCCATTGGTCTCCACAGTGATCTGCTTATTCCCGCAGTCCATCCATTCATCTACTTTCCCCGGGACAAAAACATTGCCACTGGCCTGCATCGCCTTAATACCATCATTTATTTGGTACTCTCCACCGCGAATTATATTTTGGTCCAATACTTTTTGAAGCTCGGTTTTTAGAACCGCTACATCTTTAAAATAGTAGATCCCAATCACGGCTAGATCTGAAACGAATTCTTCCGGCTTTTCAACCAATTCGGTGATCTCGTTCTTTTCATTCAGTTTAACTACTCCATAGGCATTCGGGTTTTCCACCTGCTTTACCCAGATCACGGCATCGGCATCCTTATTCAGTGTGAAATCAGCCTTAAAAAGTGTATCGGCATATGCGACAACTGCCGGACCGGAAAGGGATTCCTTAGCGCACATTATGGCGTGCCCAGTTCCTAAAGGCTTATCTTGGTAATAGATAGTTCCCTTAGCCCCCAAACTCTCTGCAATCGCTTTTAAATCGGTTTCCACCTTTTCACCAAAATCCTGCCCAATGATAAATGCAACTTCATCTACCTTTTCATCCAACACCTTCGCGATGTCTTCTACCAATCTATGAACTATTGGTTTTCCTGCAATTGGAATTAAAGGTTTTGGAACGGTTAAGGTATGTGGTCTTAATCTTGAGCCGCGACCGGCCATTGGTACTATTATTTTCATTTTATGTTTTATTTTGATTCAGTTAGAATTATAATTTCGTCATCCTGAATTCATTTCAGGATCTTAATAAGTGCAAAATTATACTAGAAGCTGAATCAAGTTCAGCTTGACGGCTCTTGTCCTAACTTAAAATTATACTAATTATTTATTCCCGGTACTTCCAAAGCCACCGGCTCCTCTACTGGTGTCTTCCAGAACTTCTACTTGCTCCCAAGTGATCTGTTCGTGCTTTGCAATTACCATTTGTGCCACTCGCTCGCCATTTTCGATAACGAAATCTTCATTGGAAAGGTTTACAAGAATTACGCCTATTTCTCCACGATAATCTGCATCTATGGTTCCCGGGGAATTTAAAACGGTGATCCCTTTTTTTGCAGCGAGTCCGCTTCTTGGTCTTACCTGAGCTTCAAAACCCAAGGGCAGTGCCATGAAAAGTCCCGTTTTAACGATGGCCCGCTCCAAAGGTTTTAACGTGATAGGTTCTAAAATATTGGCTCTTAGGTCCATCCCTGCAGAGAATGCAGTTTCATAATTTGGTAAATCGTGCGCCGACTTATTGATGATTTTTACTTTCATTGATCCAGAATTTGTTTAAAATCTTTACGCTCATTTAAAAATACAGTAGTTAAAAATATTCCCAGGAAGAGCGTACCTATAAAATAATTTTCGCGGAAATAGATAAATGATATTGCAGACAATCCAACTGCCAACAAAAGATAGAGCATAATGCGTTTTACATTATACGGCACCGGGTAATATTTTCTTCCGAAGTAAAAGGATATAAGCATCATTGCGCCGTATGCCGCTAAGGTGGTATAGGCTGAAGCCATAAAGCCAATAACCGGAATAAGCAAAATATTCATGACGATAGTGATCAATGCCCCAATTATCGAGATGTACATTCCCGCCTTGGTCCTATCTGTAAGTTTATACCAAATTGCCAAGTTATGATAAATCCCTAAAAACAGATTTGCAAGCAATATTATTGGCACTACCGAAATAGTTACCCAATATTCAGGGTTTGGAATAATAAGCATTTTGAAAAAATCCAAAAATAAAATCATAATTAGAAGGATCAGGCTTCCGAAAATCACGAAATAATTAAGGATATTGGCATAGGTTTGTTTCGCATTTTCATTTTTTGAATGGTTAAAAAAGAAAGGCTCCGCCCCCATTCTAAAGGCTTGGACAAATATGGTCATGAAAATTGCCAGTTTATAGCAAGCTGCATAGGCACCCATAATATCTTCAGAAATCATTTCCTTTAACAAGATCTTATCGAGCATTTCATTAATTACAAATGCAATTCCAGCAATCATAATTGGCCATCCATAGTTCCACATCTGTTTAAAAATGCCAAATTTGAATTCGATCTTAGAGCGGAAAAAATAGGGTAGCAAGATTAAAAAGGTCGCTCCACTTGCCAAGAGATTTGCTAGAAATATATATTGCACTTGATCTTCTGAAGAATACCTTTCCAAAATAAAATCTGGGACAAAACTTGGATGATCGGGAACTAACCATAAAAAGAAGAAATTCACCAAAACCACTATGGCAATATTAAAGATCTTTATTCCTGCAAATTTTATAGGCCTATTCGAAGCTCTTAAATAAGCAAAGGGAACTACAACCAAAGCATCCAAAGCTAAGATTGCTAAAAGCATATTAAAATATTTTGGGTTAAGATCAACAAGTTCTATAAGCTGATCTTTAAAAAGAAAAACCAGTGTAAAGAAAACTATTGTGGTCGCGGTAAGACTAATAAATGCTGTAGAAAACACCTGCTTTTTCCTATCTGAATGGCTGAAATACCTAAAAAATGCGGTTTCCATACCATAGGTAAGGATCACATTAAAGAATGCTGCCCAAACGTAAAAGGTGGTATTTACAGAATACCCAACTGTAGAAAGCGCCGTTACGTGCAAGGGTACCAAGATAAAATTCATGAGCCTTGGCAAAACTGTTGCAAAACCATAAATAATGGTATCCTGAAAGAAACGTTTTAAGGTGCTCAAAAGCGGCTTGAATTAGGGTATAAATATCTTAATTTATCAGCTAACAACTGGAATCAAAAATTAATATTTCCCTATTGTTTTCAACAACAAATTGGCTAGTAATATAAAAAAAACGGAATGAAAAAACATCGCCCCGTTTCTAATGGTTAATAAATGTAAGATTATACTCTTTCTTTAACGCCTGTAAGTTTGTAATATTTCACTTTGGAATTCTGGGTGAATATCAAAATGGCTTCATCATCCTTCAGTTCGAAGTCCATTTTCTCTGTTTTCTGCGGCAATTTGTTACCGTATTCCTCTTTAGGATCGGAACTCATGATCATATCCGGCTTGGCCATTTGAAAAGTGGCCATATACACTCCTGGCTTATCTGGACTAGTTGTTAGGTTCGCTTTTTTATTTCTGAAATAGACTTCGTCTAGACTCACCCTGTTCGACTGAATAGCGGTAACGGGAATATAGAATGTAATTTCTTCTCCTTTTGTGGTATAATATGCAGAATCCATAGTGGCAGGCTCTTTTTCCTGTAGTCCGTTATTGCCAGCGCAGCTAGCAAATAAAATAGTTACAAGTGAAATGCTGAAAAATAGGTAGAGATGTTTCATGATGATTGTTTTATGCCTAGTTTTAAAACAAAATGAGTGCCAAAAGAAAACCCCTCCAGAATTTGAAGGGTTTTTTATATGTTTTTGAATATCTTTTAAGTCAGTCTCAGCTTGAAGAAAATTTTAGATTATATAATCACTCTTCAACAACCCCAGTAGTGTGATATTTTCTTTCCATTGTCATTCTGAACGGAATGAAATGCAGTGAAGAATCTCAAGTTGATAAAGAGATTCCTCCTGTGTCGGAATGACACCATCAGAGACTAAGTGTGACAGCTACTTTTTAATTATTCAATGCTTCCGCTCCACCTACAATCTCCAAGATCTCGTTGGTAATAGCGGCTTGTCTTGCTTTGTTGTAAGACAATTTAAGTGCATCCCTTAGCTCTGTTGCATTATCTGTTGCTTTGTGCATCGCCGTCATACGAGCTCCATGCTCTGATGCCAACGAATCGCTCATCGCTTTGAACAACTGCATTTTAAGGGACTTAGGAATAAGATCTTTTACGATCTGTTCTTTTTCTGGTTCAAAAATGTAATCTAGGTTTACATTCGTTTCAGTTTCAAACTTTTCAATAGGTAAAAACTGCTCTGTAATTACATCTTGAGTGGCCGCATTTACAAACTGATTGTATACGAGGGAGATCTCATCATACCTGCCATCCAAGAACCATTGCATGATATTTTCTGCTATTGCGGCAACGTTATCATACTTAAGATCATCAAAAATAGCATTGTTGTTCTCGGTAACTGTATACGTCTTACTTAACACATCATTCGCTTTTTTCCCTAAAGTCAAGATTTCCACGTTCTTGTCGCTGTATTTTGACGCAGCAACCGCGCGAGCACCTTTAACAATATTCGTGTTAAAAGCGCCAGCCAATCCCCTGTTGGAAGAAATAGCGACTATCAAGACCTTTTTAACTTCTCTTTGTTCGGCGAAAGCGCTTCCGCTATCGTCATCCAAAGAAGCACTAAGGCTTTGTAGCAATTCTGTTAACTTTTCAGAATAAGGTCGCATGGCAGTAATGGCATCCTGCGCTTTGCTCAACTTTGCAGCCGATACCAATTTCATGGCACTGGTAATTTGCATGGTTGATGAAACCGAGGTAATCCTGTTGCGTAATTCTTTTAAGTTTGCCATATTATTTAATTATAAATTCTGAATTTAAAATTCTGAATTCTAAATTAGTTTTTATATTTTGAAGAAAGCTCTTTTGCAGCCATCACCAAGGTATCTGTAATTTCATCTGTAAGTTTTCCAGCTTTTAAACCATCCAAGGTTGCACGATGCTTCACATTCAAGTATTCTAAATAATCCGTTTCAAATTCTTTTACCTTGTTAACAGGCACATCCCTTAAAAGGTTCTTGGCACCTGCAAAGATAATTGCAATTTGCTCTTCTACCGGATAAGGATCGTTCTCTGCTTGTTTCAAGATCTCTACGTTGCGCTTTCCTCTTTCAATAACATTAAGGGTAGCAGCATCAAGATCAGATCCAAACTTGGCAAATGCTTCCAATTCACGGAATTGAGCTTGGTCCAATTTTAAAGTACCTGCAACCTTTTTCATCGCTTTGACCTGTGCGTTACCACCAACTCGAGATACCGAAATACCTACGTTGATCGCTGGACGTACCCCAGAGTTAAAAAGATCTGATGTTAAAAAGATCTGACCATCTGTAATCGAAATTACATTGGTTGGAATATATGCAGAAACATCTCCTGCCTGAGTTTCAATAATTGGCAATGCTGTTAAAGATCCACCACCTTTTACCAAATGCTTGATAGAATCTGGAAGATCATTCATTTCTGAAGCGATCTTATCGTTGTTTATCACTTTTGCAGCACGCTCCAACAATCTAGAGTGCAAGAAAAATACATCTCCAGGATATGCTTCACGTCCCGGGGGGCGACGCAACAATAAAGAAACCTCACGGTAAGCTACTGCTTGTTTGGATAAATCATCGAACACAATAAGTGCAGGACGACCAGTATCCCTAAAGTACTCACCAATTGCAGCACCTGCGAAAGGAGCATACACCTGCATTGGAGCAGGATCTGATGCATTTGCAGCTACAATGGTAGTATAAGCCAAAGCACCTCTTTCTTCCAATTTCTGTGCAATTCCCGCAACAGTAGAAGCTTTCTGCCCTATAGCAACATATATACAATGTACCGGTACCCCGGCATCGTAAAATTCTTTCTGATTTAAGATAGTATCGATACACACGGCAGTTTTACCAGTCTGGCGGTCACCAATAACCAGTTCTCTTTGTCCTCTACCAACTGGTACCATAGCATCAATAGCCTTGATCCCTGTTTGCATAGGCTCTGTAACCGGCTCACGGTAAATAACCCCTGGGGCTTTACGCTCCAATGGCATCTCATAAGTTTCACCTTGAATAGGACCTTTTCCATCTATTGGAGCTCCCAATGTATCTATAACCCTACCTGTAATTCCTTCACCTACTTTGATGGAAGCAATACGTTGCGTTCTTTTTGCAACAGATCCTTCTTTAATTTGTTTAGAGGGTCCTAAAAGTACTACCCCAACATTGTCTTCCTCTAGGTTAAGTACAATTCCTTCCAATCCACTTTCAAACTCAACCAATTCCCCATATTGAGCATTCGCTAATCCGTAGATACGTGCAATACCATCCCCTACGGTTAGTACTGTTCCTACTTCATCTAAAGAAGCTTTTGCTTCAAAACCTGAAAGTTGTTTTTTTAATATTGCTGAAACTTCAGCTGGATTTACTTCGGCCATAATTATTTAGAATAAAATTGATACGCCTAAAGCGTATCTGTTTTCATTAAATTTTTGAAATATATGTGTTGTTGGTTAGCTCCCTACTTAAATTACTAAGACTTTTCGCAACACTGGTATTGTATTGAAGATCCCCTATCCTAAGGATAAAGCCTCCTAAAATGCTTGGGTCTACTATACTCTCCAAAGTTGCTGTATTTCCTGTAAGCTCTTTTACTTTCTCAAGTATCTTAGCCTCTAAACGAGCATCCAAAGGAACCGCCGTAGTTACTTTTGCAACTTGCACGTGGTTCATTTCATTGAATAAAGCAGTATATTTTTGAGCTACAGCCTGTAGCTGAATGATTCTGTTATTGTCTACAAGAACATCGAAAGCTCCCAAAGTTATAGTGTGTGCATCTTTAAAGATCTCCTTTAAAGCGCTTTTCTTTACCGCTGCTTTTACTACAGGACTAGCTAAGAGCTCTTGAAGGTCTTCACTATGTTCGATAGTATTGAAAATACCTATCATATCCGTATTCACAACTTCAGCAGCATTTTGATCTTTTGCCAAATCTAAAATTGCTTTTGCGTATCTCTGTGCAGCTCTGGTACTTTTCATAAACTTATTTTAACGTAACATCTGCCAACATGTCTTCAACCAATCTATGTTGTTTCTCTGTAGTAGATAATTGTTCACGAATTACTTTTTCTGCGATCTCTATAGATAAAGTAGCAACCTGATTTTTAAGATCGACCATTGCTGCGTTCTTTTCATGCTCTATGGTTACTTGAGCACTGGCCATAATTTTATCTGCTTTTGCTTGCGCTTCAGAAGAAGCTTCACTAACGATTTTCTCTTTTATCTCCCGAGCTTCTTTAAGCATCACATCTCTTTGAGCTCTTGCCTCGTTCAATAATTTTTCATTATCGGCCTGAAGGTTTTGCATTTCCTTTCTTGCATTTTCTGCAGATTCCATAGAATCATTAATAGAGGTCTCTCTTTGTTTTATAGCACCCAATATTGGTTTCCAGGCAAATTTTGCCATAACGAATAACAGCACTAAAAAGACGATGGTTTGCCAAAAAAACAGACCTATTTCAGGAGTAATTAAATCCATAGTATATTAAATAAAAGTTTAAAACATCATTTTTAAAAACCCATTCGCAACCAACCGTTACGAATGGGTTTTAAAATTAACTACCTTAAAACACCTAGTAAAGAGGCAACAACTCCAAAAAGAGCAACCCCTTCTACAAGTGCAGCGGCAATAATCATAGCTGTCTGGATTTTTCCAGAAGCTTCTGGTTGACGGGCAATAGCGTCCATAGCAGAACCACCAATTTTACCAACACCAACTCCAGCTCCTAAAACCGCAAGACCGGCTCCTAATGCCGAAAGGCCTACATACAATAATTCCATAGTAAATAAATTAAATAATTAAAAATAATTAATGATGTTCATGTTCCTCAACCGCCATCCCGATAAACAGGGCAGACAGTATCGTAAAAATAAACGCTTGAAGGAATGCTACCAGCAATTCCAAAACCGTTATAAATAATGCAAAAGGAACAGAGATACCTGCAACTCCAGCATTTTCTAAAATAAATATCAATCCAATTAAACTCAAGATAATTATGTGCCCTGCGGTAATGTTCGCAAATAAACGAATCATTAGTGCTATAGGCTTAATTACTACCCCCGCACCTTCAACAATAGCAAGAATAGGCTTTACCCAAGTAGGAATTCCCGGCATCCAGAAGGTGTGTTTCCAGTATGCTTTATTCCCGTTGATAATAATAAGGGCCAAGGTAAACAACCCAAGGGAAACTGTAACCGCAATATTTCCGGTTACGTTTGCTGCTCCCGGCAGTAAACCTAATAAATTCGTGATCAAGATGAAGAAGAATACCGTGAGTAAAAATGGCATAAACTTCATATATTGTTTTTCCCCTATTTGAGGAATCGCTATTTCATCCCTTACAAATAAAACAAGCGCCTCCAAAGCATTATTAAATCCGGAAGGAGCCTTAGTGCTCTTTTTATGATAATTGGCGAGGGACATGAAGAATAACAGCATCAATATAACCGTAAGGAACATAGCTGCCACATTCTTGGTAATTGAAAAATCCCATGGAGTAGTCGCATTTACAGGTTGCTGCTCTTCATCAAATTCCACCGTCTCTGCCCCAGGTTCCAGCTGGTAAATTTTCTCGTGATAATTTACAAACCGCATCCCGTTTTTTTCAACAATATACTTACCTTCAGTATCGTGGTGAAATTCACTGGACATGAAAGTTACCAGCCCATTATCTGTATAAAGTATAACCGGTAAAGGCAGTGTAAAGGAATTCTCTCCTTCTCCAAAAAAATGCCACCCATGGGAATCACCTATGTGGCTCAAGATAAAATCTGTGGCGTTAAACTCTTCTGCAAATTCCTCTACAGATGATTCTTTCTGAGAAAAAGCAAACAAAGGAAGAAAAGCCAGGGCAAATCTCATTACAATCTTAAAAGATTTTTGTGCTGTCATAATCCTGTTAAACTAATAAGGGTGGGCTCAAAATTTCGGTGCAAAGGTATGCTTTTTAATTACATCTAAAAGCCAATAATTCTTTTTTTTGTCCCTTTTCGCACATTTATAAACTTATTTGAGATTCAACTAGTTATCTTGAATTAATAAGCTTTACAGAAAATATAGTTTCTAAAATAAGATATAGAAAATACGGTATAAAAAAAGAAAGTAAATTAATAAAAGGACTGTTTTCATTATTTATCAGCATAGGCAGTAAAAACAAAACTGCTGCCAGCATTTTAAAAAGACTGGCACCCATAAAAGCAAATCCTGTCTTGTCACTAAAATTCAAGTGGATATAAACCAGTAAGAAATAAATAAAAAATGTGGAAATGATGTGGAAGGCGTAAATACTCCAGATACTGTAATAAAAAATAATTTCTTCTAAGAACAGCCGATTGATGATAAAATGGAGGACAAACAGAATTATTGAGAAAAGGACAAATATCTTTAAAAAATCAAGTAGTTTTTGTTTCATGATAGGGTTTACTGTTCTTTACTCATTCTGCTCACTTTTCTAATTACCTGAAATAGGGCTACAAACACTCCTAAAAGCGTTATTCCAATAGTAAAACCTGAAAATTTATTCGGAAATTTTTTATCCAGCCACATTCCCAGAAGCAAAGCTGCGCCAATAATAATTGCCATCTGAAAAGCGATGTTTACAAACTCCAGGTACTTATCAAGCGGAGCGTTCTTTTTGTTTTTGGTCATCTTTTTTAATAGCTTTTAAGGAACCTTTCATTTCGCAGGAAGCATTAAACAAAGCGCCAGGCTCTATAGATAGTTTTCCCGCATTTACTTCTCCATCAACAACTGCAGAAGATCTTAAAGACAAGGTTTCTTCAATATTCAATTTTCCATCGAAATTTCCTTCAAAATCGGCATGTTGGCAAGTTAAGTTTCCCTTAATTAAGCCTCCCTTACTAATCACCACTTTTCCCGAGGTAGTTAAATTTCCAATAAGGGTTCCTTCTATTCTAAAACCACCTTTGGCTTCGATATCCCCGGTAATAACGGTTCCTGATGAAATTCGATTTTGCTCTTTGCTGGTTTCTGTTTTCTCTTTTGATTTGGTTGGGTTGTTAAACATAGATCTAGGGTTCTTGTTTATTAATAAATGCTATATAATCGTCCAGGTTTTTCTTTAGCTGAATTACCCTGTAATTTTCTGAAGAAACTATAACCGGAATTATTTGAACTTTATGTTTTTTATTGATGTTAAGCAATTCTGCAAAACCTTCAGCTTTGCTATAGTTCTCTAACCCATGCACTACAACAAATATTTCTTTGTCATTATAGATGTCCTGGGAAACCGTAAGTTCGGCATAATCCAGTTCCAAAACAGCTTTTTCCAGCACTTCTTTTAAAGCAGTGGTTTTTTGATCCTCTGCAATTCCAACTTTATAAAGCAATTTTAGGTTGGTGGTAGAGTTGATATCTGTCGTAAAAGTACTTTTTTCCAGTGCGGGAATGGTAGTGTTCAATAAGTCCAAAGCCGTAACCCCTTCCTGGGTTTGCGGATAATTAGAAACTAGCGAAGACAACTCTTCTTTATAGGCACTCACCCCATAAATTCTTCCCATTGCCCTGGCCTTTAAAAGTTCTATTTTAGGCAGCAGCTCTTCTTCTGGATATTCATTTATAAAAGCTCTTCCCTCTTCGATCACCTTTAAAAATTCAGCATTTTCAAAAAGTGTATATAATTCTTTGTACTTGTTTTCAGCTTCATCTTCCTGGGCGATGGCAAGATCCGGATTATTGATCCTAGAGGCATATCTGGAATCTGGATACTTGGTTAAAACGACTTGTTTAAATCTTTCGGCCTCAGCATTATTTCCTCTTTCGAGGTTTATTCTGTACAAATAATAATTTGCAGGGATCACTAACCGCTCCTCTTTTGTGAAATCCAATAAAGCTGTGAGTTTTTCTGAAGCCAACTCGGGCTTGTTATACTTCTCCTTGTAAATTAATCCTAAGCTGTAATAGGCATCATTGCGCCCCTTTTCCAATTCTGAAATTCGAATTGGGTCACTTGGTATCTGATCCAGATAAGTTTGAGCCACAAATTTTGGGTTGTTGGAAATTATAAGTCCGGAAACCTCATCTAAACTATCTTTTGCCATAGTGGCAAAATTACTGGAATTCAATCTCCAGTTATCCCTTAATTCTCTTGCACCCCAAGTTCTAACAAAGCTTTCCAAACCTGAGGACACCCTTCTAGGGTTATAAAAATAAAAAGTATTTGCAGGATCGTTTCCTCCTAAGGCCGGTGGTGCACCCGGCGTATTGCGTGACGAAGGTAGTGTGGGCGGAGTAGCCTCTGGAACTGTTCCTTCTTTAGCTTCGGCTATAGCTGCTTCTTTTAATTGTTCGGCATATCTGGTAAAATAATCTACGCGTTCGTCTTCTGGCATTGCCACAAAACGCAAAATACTGTCATTTTCTTCGGCTATGCTTTCATAAAATATGACCTCTTTAAGGTTGTCCCGTTTGCGTTCAACAAAGAAATAATCACGGGAAGTATTCGGGATCTTGGTTAAGGTGCTGTCATAATAAGCACTGGCCTCCCTATATAAAGCTTTATCAAAATTTATATTCCCCAAAGTTTCATAATTAAGGGAGTTTAAATAATTGTCTTTGGAAGGTTCTTTCAAGGATTTATTATAATAGGCTGTTGCTTGGTTTGTAGAATCGATATGACTGTAATATTCGGCTAGCTGAAAATAGATCTTATCCAAAAAAGGCCTGTTTTCACGGTTCTCTTCCATTTCCTTTAAGTTTGCCAATAATAGCGCTGGATCTTTGGTGTCAAAATTGAAATTCCTGTACTTCTCAATTTGCGCATTTACCAAATATTCCCTTGGCGTTTTCCTGTTGAGCGCTATAATTTCATCAAAAGCATAATTTGCGCTATCACGTTGTTCCAGTAAATTGTACAACTGTCCTTGAATATAGTAAAATCGTCCTTTTTCGTCGTTATCATTAGTGTATTTTGCTGCAGTTCTAATAGGAACAATGGCACTATCTGGATGGTTTAAATTGATATATGCCTGTGCCAGCATTGCATTTGCATCTGCCCGATCTTGATCTTTTAATGTTTCAAATTTAAGGATCCGCTTAAGGTTTTTTATGGCCAATTTGTTGTTCTGAAGCCTGATATTGGTCTTTTCCCTCCAGATTTGTGCATGGTTGATCGTGCTGCTGGCGGGATATTTATGAAGGATATAATTGAAGGCTTCCAAAGCAGGAAAAAACCGCTGATCGAAATATCGGGCTTTTCCAAGCAGTAAATAGGCTTCGTCAATCTGAGGGTTTTTTTCTTTTCCCCCTATGAGCATGGAGTGCTTTTGAATGGCCTTGGTGGCTTTTTCTTCAGCAAGCTTAAAAGATTCATTTTTTACAGTACCGGGTAAAGAGATCTCCTCAGAAATCTGCATTCTTTCCACTGGCAGGATATCCCAAAAATTCTCGTTATAAGAATCTGCAACTTCTTTTTTGCCCTGTTGCAGTGCAAGGCCTCCATTGTACAAAATATTGTACTCCGTGCCCACGGCATGCCAATTCCTGTTGATGAACTTATCTTTTTTTCTGGAACAACCAGATAGTGCGATCACCAAAAACAGGCATCCAACTACGTGCGTAAATTTATTCAAAATCAAATAAGTTCTTGATATAATAAATAACTGAAATGCTTAACATTTAGTATGCTAAAATACGTTTCTTTTTAGAAACCGGGCTCTTCAGGAAGCAATCAAAAAATCAGGATTCTTGCTGCTTCGCCAAATCCATGGAAAAGTAAGTTTCCAATTCGGCGAGGGTTGCGGGAGAAGTTATGATGTCCTTTACCAAATCTCCTTTATCCAAGACCACAATTCGCTCACAAACCTCTGTGATATGAATAAGGTCGTGACTGGAGATTAAAATAGTGGTTTCCTTTTGAGCGGTAAGGTCTTTTATTATCTTTTTAAGCCGAATTTGAGTGGTTGGATCCAGATTGGCGAAAGGCTCATCCAAAATGATCACTTTTGGGCTTCCTATAAGTGCCGCCACAATTCCAACTTTCTTCTGGTTCCCTTTGGAAAGGTCTCTCAGGTACTTGCGCTTTCCTAGGATCTCATCATGAAAAAAGTCTTCAAAGGTTAAAAGCAATGCATCCACATCAGCTTTGTTTTGCTCCCGGAGGTCTCCAATAAAATAAAAGTATTCTTCTGGGGTAAGATAGCCTATCAAAAAACTTTCGTCTATAAAAGAACTTGTGAATTCCTTCCACTCTTCATCTTGGCTCACCGTGATATCGTGGTTAAAGATATTTCCTGTTGTTGGTTGAATAAGGTCCAATAACATACTGAAAAATGTCGTTTTCCCGGCACCGTTATTTCCCACCAACCCCATGCTTTGCCCTGTTGGAATATCGAGATGTTCTATATTTAGGACCGAAGTTCCATTATATACCTTTGTAAGGTTTGTAGCTGTTATCATGTTTGTAATTTTATTGTCCAGATTGCTTAAAACCTTCAATCATGGCATATTTTTGTTTTTTATAACGTTGCGCAATGAAACCGATGGCGCGATTCCTAAGGATCAACCCCAATATTCCCAAGACAAATAAAACAGTAAGGGCGCTTTCAAAAGATAAGAATTTATTGAATATCCAAAAGATAAGAATTGGAACAACCATAAGCGGGAGACTAACTACCCATTGCGTGGCACCGGTTCCCTGATAATTCAAAAATGGGCTTTTATCCAGATCTATCTTTTTTCTGTTGAAAGAGCCGGCATAAAGCAAAATGGGTATGTTGATACCTATGTTATATACCGCACACACCATATTGATCACTAAAATTTTCCAACCAAAATATAAATAGGGGGTTGAGAGAATTGCAAGCACGACCACACTAAAGCTTATCAATCCCGCTTTTGCAGTCAGGTATTTCTTTAATGGGATGTTCTGCGCCATCATAAGCGGATAATATCCCGCATCCCAAGCTGGAATAAACTGCCCAAAATTGATCATGAAAATCCCAGTTATAAAAATTCCTATAAATACATAAAATGCCGGCATGTCTTGATACGTTTCATTCGGGTAAAAAATCAAGCCATAAGCCAAAAATAAAATGGAAATATAAATGGTAGTTTTAGGCCTTTTGTTCCTCCAGATCATTTTTAGGTCCAATTGCAAATAAGGAGCTAACTCCCCAAAACGATCTGTCCAAAGAAATTCTTTTGTGTTTGCATCCTTTACTTGTTCTTTTAAGGTTGCATCCAAATAAAACTTGTTTTTTAGGTCTTTTTGGTTCCATTTATAGAAAAAGAGGAATATAAGGACAGGAATACTGGCAAGTAATGGAAACTCCAGGATGGCATTAAGTCCCTTTCCAAACCAAACACTGCTTTCAAAAACCTTGAAATAATCTAGAAGTCCAATGATGGCAATACTTCCAACTACCGGGATTAATGCTTTTATATTATCGGTAAAATTTTTTTTTATTATAAAATTCGCATAATTCACAGAAAGGGTTAGACCTATCATGGAGATCGTCCATGCTAGAATTGCCACTGTACTAAAAGTTTGTTTGTAAATATTATAAATTCCGAAGGGAACAATAATAAGCAGCGGGAGAAAATTGAAGAAGGAATATAAAGATTTTAATAGCACAAAATTTACCACTTTTTCCTTCTTAATGGGAAGCAGCATCAGTGGTTTTATATCCATGATGGGTAAATTCTGAAGTAAAAATCGATATACGAGCTCCATGACCAACCACACCAGAACAAATCTATTCACTAAATATAAAGGTTGTTCTCCAGGAAAATGTTCGGTAATAATAGGGTACAAACCAATCCCGAACATTAAAAATGCCACGGTAAAATACAGTCCCAAAAACCCCATTAAGATTTTTAAGCCTATACTTTTCCCTAAACTTGCCGATCTAAAAAATGATTTCCACTCTAGCGAAAATAAGCGCTTGAACATAATACTTGATGTTTATACTTAGAAGTGCCGAAATTTACCAAATTGTTACAAATAAAAAAGGATAGACTTTGTATTTTTGCAGCCAAACTGCAAGTGATGAATAAATTTTATAGCCTGAAAATAAAAGAAATTATCCGGGAAACCGAGCAAGCGGTAAGCATCTCTTTTGAGGTGCCAGATGATCTTAAAGCGCTTTTTTCTTTTAAAGCAGGCCAATATATTACGCTTAAAACCACCCTAGAAGGGAAAGAAGTACGAAGAGCGTATTCTTTATGTTCTGCCCCTAATACCAACGAATATAAAGTAACAGTTAAAGAAGTGGAAGGTGGAACTTTTTCGGTTTTAGCCAACAATAAACTGAAATCCGGGGATATATTGGAAGTACACCCCCCAGAAGGAAAATTCATTTTTGAGCCTAGCAATTCTAAACAAAATTATGCTGCATTTGTTGCAGGAAGCGGGATCACGCCTGTTCTATCCATAATTAAAACAGCGCTTACAAAGGAGACCGACAGTAAATTCGTGTTGGTTTATGGCAATAAAACCCCAGATGACACTATTTTCTTCAAGGAGCTTTTAAAACTTCAGCTTGAGTATCCTGAACGTTTATTTGTTGAATTTGTTTACAGTAGGACCCAAGAAGATAATGCCCACTTTGGAAGAATAGAAAACAGTACGGTAAACTATGTCCTGAAAAATAAATTCGACGCTTTGGATTTTGAAAAATTCTATTTATGTGGGCCAGAAATAATGATAGATAGTGTTTCTGAAATCATGCTGAAAAATGGAATAAAAAAAGAAAAGATCTTATTCGAGCTCTTTACCTCTAGCGATTCTGGAGAAATTGAAGCCGATTTAGATGGGGAAACCAAACTTACCGTTTTGGTAGACGATGAGGAAACCACTTTTTCCATGGACAAAAAAGATACCGTTCTAGATGCTGCCTTAGAGCATGATCTGGATGTTCCTTACTCTTGTCAAGGCGGCATTTGCAGTAGCTGTATCGCCAGAATTAAAGAAGGAAAAGCAGAAATGGCAAAAAACCAGATCCTTACCGATAGTGAAATCGCCGAAGGTTTAATTCTTACTTGCCAGGCACACCCAACAACTCCCACCCTAAAGGTAGACTACGACGATGTTTAACCCTCATGGAGGGGTTTAATATACAAGAACCTACTTTAGATTTAAGATAGATTTGATCTTTAAAACCACTGTTTCGGGGGAAATGCTACGCATAACATCTTCATAGCCTGCTGGAACTTTATTCCCATAAATTGAAGTCGGTATTTGTGAATATTTATGCAGGTCCGGCAGAATACTATTTTCTATTGGCTGATTAAACGGCGCAAATCCGGTATAGGGATGTGTTACACCCCAAAGGCTAATCACTGGTATGCCATACATCGCCGCAAGATGTGCATTCCCACTATCCATAGAAACCATGGCATCTAAGTTGGAAATCAGCGCCAATTCTTCATTGAATTTTAATTTTTTGGCAAGAGAGATAACATGTTCATGATTCGCTGCTAATTCTTCTAACAGTTTTGACTCCTTTTTCCCACCGCCAAAAAGAAAAATCTGAATTTTTCCAGATTGGTTTAGCAGAGACAATACCTCAGCCATTAGATCTAAAGGATAAACCTTAGAGGTGTGTTGAGCAAATGGAGCTATTCCAATCCATTTTAAAGGGTTGGTTCCAGTAATTTCTCTGGTATTGGGAGAAATTTTTTGCTTTTCTGGGAATTTATGTCGGTTTAGGTCTATTGGATAACCCAATTTCGCAAAAACATCTGCATAGCGCTGATGAGTTGACTTTAGCTGTTTAAATATTTTATTGTTGGCTGCGGTTAGTGACTTTTTTTCAGCCCTACCTTTATCTATTTGCTTCACTGGAATTCCGTAGAAATAAAAAACAGATCGTAACACATTGCTTCTTAAAACATCATGCAAATCTGCCACTGCATCTATCCCAAGATCCCTTAAATCCTTAGCCAACCTACTTAATCCAAAAACACCGCTATGTTCTCCATTCACATCGGCTTCGCAGATAGTCACATTTGGGATATCCTTGAAAATAGGAGCAAAGAAAGCTCTGGTAAGCAAGGTAATCTTAAGTTTGGGATAAGTTTCAGAAACAACTCTTAGTACCGGCGCTAACATTGCCACATCTCCCAAAGCAGATAATCTAATAACCAATATAGTTGCTTCAGAGTGTTCCCCCTTTTTAAAGTTACTTTTAGAAGACTTGGATATATTGGAATTACTGCTCACAACTAGTTTTTCTTTCTTAAAACAGGATTTAATTCGTCATCGTTGTACATCTTCATTTGTTTGTACACTTTCATGTATTTCTCCCCATTTTCAATATCTTCAAGCAATCTATCTATTGCTGAGGAAAGATCTACTCGTTGCTCCAATAATACGTTCAGCTTAACTTCGCATTTATTTCGATGATCCATAGAAGCATCTTTTCTTCTCACCTCTTCATCCATATGAAAGATTTTCAGTGCTAAAATAGAAAGCCTATCTATTGCCCAAGCAGGGCTTTCAGAATTAATTGTAGCAGTAGGTTTTACATACACATTTTTATATTTCTCTAAAAAATAGCTATCTATAAACTCTACCATATCTGTGCGGTCTTGGTTAGAAGCGTCTATTTGTCTCTTTAAAGTTAAGGCTGCCACTGGATCTATTTTAGGATCGCGAATAATATCTTCGTAATGCCACTGTACAGTATCTATCCAACATTTTCTGAATAAAAGGTGCTCTATAAGTTGAGTTTCCTTGTTGTATGGATTTTCAAATGACTGATCTACAGAATTATTTAAGTGATATTTATCTATTACTTCTTTAAAAATCTTATTTGCTTTTGCTGAAAACATATTTATTTGTTATTTTATTTTTGAAAAATGCAACTTCTTTCAGGAATTATCAATTTAATTTAATAGAGACCATTAGATATCACATATAATTTTTATTGATTTTCAAATAATTAAAACATTTCGTTTTGTCTGTTCTAGCGGAGTCGAGATCTTTTTAGCATAAAAAATAGGATTCCCACAAGACATCGGGGTGCCCCAACCTAACGTCCCTTCTTCATAGTAGAATCATGATCTTAATATAACTACTGCCTCTATCCCCGAAACTCCTAATTAAAAACAAAGGTATTATATTTTGAAATAGTGGAAAACCATGAGATTTATTAAATCTTGGATAGGCTTAAAAAAATATGGGCATCAAAATTGGCATTAAAATCAAAAGGATAAGAAGCGTTTCTTTGAAACCACGGTCTTTTTTGTTTTCAAAATAATTTGAAGTTATGATAGACAATGGAACAAGGAAAAACAACAATTCACTCCCATCTTTTACCGGTGAAAATATGGCTATTGATAAGGATATAAGAAGTGTAATAAACACCAACATATAGGTGGGCCTGGATCTTATTCCAGATTTTTGAAACAATTTAAAATAATGGGACAAGGTCCAAAAAGTAATTGCCAAGAGAACACTGAGTGGGATTAAAAGTGATAGGTTTTGATAATTTTCAAAATTAAAAGAGCTTTCCTGAAACCATGCGCTCCAACTATAAAAATCGTCATGAAACACCAAATGAAAAGTGGTAACCAGTACAAATACAATTAATAAACCTATAATAGGGATAAGCCAATTTTTAAAATAATTTACGGCATGAAAAATAATCCCAGCATAGACAATTATAAGAAAGAGTATTGCCCAGAAATAAAAGAGCGAAGCGATGCAGATCCAGAAAGTAGCATCAAAGATTTTTAAAGCCACATCTTTCCTGGATTTAAGGCTAATAATTCTTCTAAGTGCAAGGAGAACACATAGATTGGCTACAATTACCTGATTGTCCTTTAAAATTCCTGAAAAAGAAACTGCACATAAGGCAAATATCAAGATCTTAAAACCACTTCGCTTGGTGAGTTCATTCTTTTTTGCAATAAAATCTAAAATTAAAACACTCACTAAAAAACTAGCTAAAACTCCAATTTTAGTAAATAAAAGATAAGTGCTAAATTCCTGAAACAGTGCTTGCACATTTGCCGAAACATAAAAAACAGCCATGAATATCACAACCGTTAGAAAAATTACTGGTTTAGATTTGCTAAAAAAGCTTGTTAGCATGTTGGTTTTTTATATTTTTGTGCCATAATATAACAAAGTTATACAATGAAAGATTTTTTTGAAGGAATCGCTTGGCTTTTTACAGAAATATTATTTATTCCCTTTGATGCTCTTAGAGAATTACAAGATGAGTATTGGTTTCTCGCCAATATTATGAATTGGATCTTTATGATCGTAGCTTTTGCAGCTTTCGTTTATTGGATGATGCAATTGAAAAAATTCAACGATAACGATGAGGAAGATCGTGATCCCAAAGCACATTCATTCTTAGGCTAAATCAAAACCTAGATCCTTTCTATAATACATCTTATCAAAATGAAGTTTATCTACATTTTGATAAGATTTTTTTAGTGCCTGTTTGTAATCTTCCCCAAATGAGGTCACCGCAAGCACTCTTCCGCCATTGGTAACCACTTTTCCTTCTTTTTCTGAAGTTCCAGCATGAAACACCAAGGATCCCTCAACGTTTTCCAATCCGCTGATTTCTTTTCCCTTTTCATAAGCTTCAGGGTACCCACCAGACACCAACATCACTGTGGTTGCAGTTTTGGGAGATATCTTTAAGCTGGTTTCATTTAGCTTTTGCGATTTTAAAGATTTGAAGAGTTCGACCAGATCACTTTCAATTCTTGGCAGTACTACCTCTGTTTCCGGATCTCCCATTCTCACGTTATATTCAATCACGTAAGGCTCCTCACCTACTTTAATCAATCCAATAAACACAAAACCTTTATAATCTATATTCTCTTTTTGAAGTCCATTGATTGTAGGTTTTACAATTCGTTCTTCAATCTTATCCATTAATACCTCATCCACAAAAGGGACAGGGGAGATCGCTCCCATTCCACCTGTGTTTAAGCCTGTATTTCCTTCTCCAATCCTCTTATAATCTTTAGCTGTAGGCAGGATCTTATAGTTTTTCCCATCGGTTAGCACAAAAACACTCAATTCTATACCATCTAAAAACTCTTCTATCACCACTTTTTCCCCTGCATCTCCAAATTTGCTGTCTACCAGCATGTGCTGTAACTCCATTTTAGCTTCTTCCAGATCTTCTAAGATTAAGACCCCTTTTCCAGCTGCCAACCCATCTGCTTTAAGTACGTAAGGTGCTTTTAATGTTTCTAAAAAAGATTTTCCTGCCTCCAGACTTTCCGCAGTAAAACTTTGATAAGCTGCTGTTGGAATATTATGAATTGCCATAAATTCCTTCGCTCTTTCCTTGCTTCCTTCCAATAATGCACCTCGTTTTGATGGGCCCACAACCGAAATGTTTTTTAAAGCTGAATCGTTATTAAAAAAATCTGTGATTCCCAGAACCAAAGGGTCTTCTGGACCTACAATTAGCATTTCCACATTTTCTTTAAGAACAAAGTCTTTGATTGCTTCAAAATTAGTTACCTTCAAATCGATATTTTTAGCAATTTGAGCTGTCCCGGCATTCCCAGGAGCAACAAAAAGTTGGTCGCACTGCTTGCTTTCCAGGATTTTATGAGCAAAAGCATGTTCCCGGCCACCGGCACCCAATATCAAAATATTCATGTAGAAGTTATTTTAAGTTCTTGCGCCAAAAATAATTGTTTGTAAATTGAAGCGCTAATAATTTCGAATAAAATAAAGTTACTCTAACCTTTGAATTGGTTTAAAATTTCTCTTCAGCTTAATAAATTCCCTATAAACAGGGCGCAAAGATTATTGCGCGAAATTCAGGACATTCCAGAAGTCGAATTTGAAGGTTATGTTTTCAATAGAAGAAAGGCGATTGTAAACTACCATTTATCCCACAATTCCTATTATAAAAAGTTCTTTGGAAACAAGGAGTTTGAGGACTGGGAAGAAGTTCCGGTAATGCAAAAATCAGATCTACAAAGACCTTTAAAAGAAAGGCTCAGTAAAAATTACAACAAAAAAAACAGCTATATAGGGAAGACTTCCGGCTCTAGCGGGCATCCTTTTATTTTTGCAAAAGATAGATTTTGCCATGCGGTAACTTGGGCCGAGTTTATAGATAGATATAAATGGATTCATATAGACCTCAACAAATCCCTTCAGGCCAGGTTTTATGGAATTCCCCTGGATTTCTACGGAAATTTAACGGAACGCTTCAAAGATCAGGTAAGCTTACGTAGAAGATTCAATGTCTTCGATTTAAGCGAAGAAAAAATGGAAGAGTTTTTAACACGCTTTAAAAAATCTGAATTCGATTATATCAATGGATATACCAGTGCCATTTTACTTTTTGCAAAATATTTAAAAAAACAAAAAGTGGTTTTAAAAGAAACCTGTCCTTCGCTAAAGGTTTGCATTGTTACTTCAGAAAAACTTTTTGAGAATGATAAGAAGCTTATTGAGGCAGCATTTGGGATCCCGGTAGTAAACGAATACGGCGCAAGCGAAGTTGGGCTCATCGCCTTTGAAAATCCCGATGGGGAATGGATTGTGAATGCAGAGAGCTTATTTATAGAAATTTTGGATGATAACAATAGAAGCTTGCCATACGGCGAAGAAGGAAGGATTGTGATTACTTCTTTATATAACAAGGCACATCCCATGATTCGATACGATATTGGGGATACCGGCACCTTGGCAAAGAAAAGCACTTTTAAGCATCCTGTACTTTTAAATCTTACCGGCCGAACCAACGATGTGGCACGTTTGGCAGATGGAAAGGTAGTGCCGGGGCTTACTTTTTATTATGTGACCAAATCTATTATTGAAGATGCTGGAAGCATTAAAGAATTTCTAATCGTGCAAACCGCTTTGGATAGATTTAAAATAGAGTATGTTAGTGAAAAAGTGCTTTCCGATGGGCAGGTTCAACAAATATTAACCGCGATCGAGACTTTCGTTGGGAAAAATCTTCAAGTAGAATTTGCAAAAATGCCGATTTTAAAAAGGAATAAAAGCGGAAAATTGAAGCAGTTCACATCCCTCATTTAGAAACCACCTGCTTTTTCTTAACAAAGAAATGTTCTTTTAAAAACACTCCCATTCTCAACAAGCTCTTCAGTTTGTTATACTTCAAAAATTCACTGTAGATCAAAAAGTTGTATTTCAATAGCGCCGTCTTGTTATTGGAAATCGAATTTTCTCTAATTCGGTATTTGGCAAGTGGTTCGCTTATTCCTTTTGTAGATTCGATCTTTTTCAAAATAGTTAACCATAATGCCCAATCTTGCCTTTTTCTGAGTGTGGGACTGTAAATTTTACCCAGTTTCCCTACGCTATAAATTCCAGTAAGATTCCCCACATAATTGGATTTCAGAAGCTTTTTATAGTAGAGCACAGGCAAAGCTTGAACTTTTTTAGGAAGCTCTTGGCCGGATTCATCTACCAAATAATAACTGGAGAAGGTCATCGCCAGATTATGGCTCTTCATGAATTGCAGCTGAGTTTCTAGCTTCTTGGGAAGCCAAAGGTCGTCGGCATCTAAAAACGCAATATAGGCGCCCTGAGCGGCTTTTATGCCTACGTTTCTACTTACACCTGCGCCCAGATTTGATTTGTTCTGAAAAAGTTGAATTCTGGGATCTGCTAATTGGAATTTATTGACTACTGAAATTGTTAAATCTTCTGAAGCGTCATCAATTATTAATAATTCCCAGTTGAGGTGCGTTTGTTGTAAAACAGATTGAATGGCATCAGCAATATAGGCGGCCGAATTATAAGCGGGCATTATTACCGATACCAATGGCAATTCTTCCATTTAGCTGTATTTAGCGTCTTATGTGCTTTGCGAAATCCTTGTGCTCACTTTTAAACAATTCTTCTTGGGTAAGCCCTTTAAAATAATCATAGGTGATCTTCATACCCTTTTCCCTGGAAACCTTGGGTTCCCATCCCAATATTTCTTTGGCCCTGGTAATATCTGGTTGCCGTTGCATTGGATCGTCCTCTGGCAAAGGCACACAAATTACTTTCTGATTGGTATTGGTGAGCTTTATTATTTCATCTGCAAATTCCCGGATTGTAATTTCATCTGGATTCCCAATATTCACAGGATCTGAATAATCACTTAAAAGCAATCTATAAATTCCTTCTACTTGATCGTCTACATAACAAAAAGAACGTGTTTGAGAACCGTCCCCAAATACCGTGAGGTCTTCTCCCCTTAATGCCTGACCGATAAATGCAGGAATCACACGGCCATCATTTAAACGCATTCTTGGGCCATAGGTATTAAATATTCTGGCAATTCTAGTCTCAAGTCCGTGAAAACGATGATAAGCCATGGTCATGGATTCCTGAAAACGCTTTGCTTCATCATAGACACCACGAGGTCCTATAGAATTTACATTCCCATAATAATCTTCGGTTTGAGGGTGCACCAAGGGATCACCATAAATTTCTGAAGTGGAAGCAATTAAAATCCGAGCTTTTTTTTCCTTCGCCAAACCTAATAAATGCAAAACTCCCACAGAGCCCACTTTCAAGGTCTGAATTGGGATTTTTAAATAATCTATTGGACTGGCCGGTGATGCAAAATGTAATATATAATCCAATTCTCCAGCTACATGCACATATTTGGTAATATCATGATGATAGAACTCAAAATTTTCGAGCTTTAAAAGATGCTCGATGTTCTTCATATCACCAGTTATCAGATTATCCATTCCAATAACCAAATATCCTTCTTTAATGAACCTATCGCATAAATGAGAGCCTAAAAACCCAGCTGCTCCGGTAATCAATATCCTTTTAGGCATCTAAAAATTTTATTTAATTAATAATTGTAATTGTATAGTTCCAATACTGCATCCTGCCATGAAGCAACCTCCACCTCCAAATTCATCTCCAATTTAGTTTTATCCAAAACACTATATTCCGGTCTTTTCGCAATTGTTTTATAAGAATTATCTTCAATTAAAGTAACCTCCTCATATTTATTGGACACTCTTAAAATCTCTTCTGCAAATCCGTGCCAGGTGGTTTCCCCACTATTGCTGAAATGATACAAACCGTAGTGCTCATTTTCTTCTTTTATGATTTGTATTAACAAATTGGCAAGATGATTTGCGTTGGTGGGTGTCCCTTTTTGGGATGTTGTTATATTCAAGGTAGCATTTTCTCCTGCCTTTCTTAAAATGGTTTTATAAAAATTATGTCCAAATTCTGAATATAACCAAGATGTGCGAAATATAAAATAGTATCCAATCGTATTTTGGATGTGTTGCTCGCCTTTTAATTTTGAGGCGCCATACACGTTCATTGGATTTGTCCTATCATTTTCTTTATATGGAATATTGCTGCTCCCATCAAATACATAATCTGTGGAAATATGCATAAGAACCGTGGAATGCTTTTTACAAATCTCGGCCAAATCCTTGACTGCATCAGCATTAATTTTATAGGCTTTTTCCTTCTCGGATTCTGCTTTTTCAACATTGGTATAAGCAGCACAATTTATACAGTAATCTATTTGCTTACTGGCAAAGCACATCTCCAAATCGCATTTTGAGGTAACATCAATTTCTGAAGAATCCATGAAGAGCCAATCAATCGTTTCTTCATTTGCGGCAATCTTTTGAATGCACTTCCCCAACTGCCCAGATGCTCCAGTTACCAATACCGTTTTCATGGAAATAATTCTTTGAGCGTTGGTAATTTAGTGTCTTTTTCTGATAGAATGAACGCTTCTTCCGGAATTTTCCAATCGATAGCAAGATCTGGATCATTGTAAATCACTCCAGATTCTGAGCCAGGATAATAAAACCGATCGCATTTATAAGAAAAAACAGAAGTTTCAGACAAGGTGACAAACCCATGTGCAAAGCCTTGTGGGATAAATAATTGATGCTGATTCTTATCGGATAATATTATTTCATAAGACTGTTTAAAAGTTGGAGATTCTGGTCTTAGATCTACCACCACATCCAACACTTCTCCGTAAATTACCCTTACCAACTTCGCTTGGGCAAACTTCCCAGATTGAAAATGCAAACCCCGTAATACCCCTTTTTTGGAAACCGACTGATTATCTTGTACAAACTCCAAATCCAAGCCTGTAATCTCATTAAATTTCTTTTTATGGTAGCTTTCTAAAAATATACCTCGATGATCTGGGTATACCTCTGGAGTTAAAATAAAACAATCCTTTAAAGGTGTCTTTTCAAACTTCATTAATTAAGAATTAAAAATTTGTTCCAAGATTTTTTCGGTGATCAAATAGGTGGGTTTTACACCGGTAGTTCCCAATCCTCCAGATGCTAGGGTACTGCCCGTTACTAGTGGATTGTCCGAAGCATAATAAGCATATCTCACCTTGACATCTTCTTTGATGTTTCCCCGTAACCTAGAGGCAGCCTGAATTGCTTTTTGGTAATGCACTCCCTCCATTTCCAATCCAACTACATCCCAAGTAGATTC
Organism: Gillisia sp. Hel_I_86; assembly: GCF_007827275.1. Taxonomy (NCBI): domain Bacteria; kingdom Pseudomonadati; phylum Bacteroidota; class Flavobacteriia; order Flavobacteriales; family Flavobacteriaceae; genus Gillisia; species Gillisia sp. Hel_I_86. The sequence continues at coordinate 1,385,649 of NZ_VISE01000001.1, forward strand.
TTGAAAAAACTTTAATATATCCCTATTTTGAAGGGATGTACCAAGTACTGTGATCATCGAGCCATCTACGACCTTGATGCCATTTCCTTCAAGATCTTCTTTTTTAAGCTCGTTATAAAACGGGTAATTATCTGCCGTACCTTCAAACAAATGGGCGGTAGGGATCATAATATCCCCTTTTCCTCCATCCAAAATTCCGGCTTTCCCCATTATAGAAACCGAATCTACATTTAAATGAATTTCCTTCTCTTCATATCTATAAGGCTTCAGCAGCTCATCCATCGTTTCATAAGCCTGTTCCCCAAAGGCGTAATCCATCACTACGATTACTGGTTTTTCCTCATTTTTCTTTGCACTGAATTTTGGACTTCTAAAACCATTTTTAATCTTAGCGGTATCAAATACCTGCACATCTATATTGGTGCCACTGGCATCCTCAATAAACTTCATTCCATTATCCAAAGCTACTTTCATCACCTTGTTTCTAAGCTGCCCATTCCCGCTATTGCTCAATTCTTCATAAACCTCCATAGGTTTCTTTTCCATTAATTCCTCTTTTAAAGCTATAGGAGAAAATAAGGTGTTCATAACACTGTGCATATTGGCACTAATTATATGGATAGGACGGTGCACCAAATTATTTTCCACCAAATATTGCTTGATAGCATCTGCCCAGATCTCACCGTGTATGTGATGCCCTAAACGCTCTCTAAGCACAGGGCTAAAGGTCACAATGCGTTTATTGTTGTTGATGGTCTCGTCTATTGCCAATTTCCCTAACCAATATATGATCTCTAGAAAACGCTCTTCATTCTCAGGGATCATAAATTTAGGGTACATAGTGGTAACCTCTTTAAAGGTTCTTCCCAGGATATTAGCTGTATGTGTAAGTGCTATTTCGCGCTCATTTTGAGTTAAACTAGGTTTTAAAACCGCCGCTTCCAGCTTCATCCAATCTCTTGTAACACTTCCTTCTTCATCTATAATTACGCGTCGCATAATTTTATGCGATTCTATGAACAAGAAAGTAAGGTGGGTAAGGATGTCATAGATTTCAGACCTGCCACGGGTTACTTCAATATTCATTTGCTCTTCATCTATCCTGTAGCAATTTCTTCTTCTTTTTGGAGGAACAATTGGCTTAAAATGAGAATTCGCATAGCCTTCATCGCTTGTTAGATTTATAAACCTACATTGTTCTATTCCAACAGGCAAGCGTTCAATTACATACAAAAGGCCGTCCAGTTCTACTTTTTCCTCTGCAATAGTTCCGTAAATCTCCGGTCTTAGGGTGAGCAAAGATTCCCTAAGGGTTTCTCCAGAAATTCCCATAGGCTTGTAAAATCCGCGGTTAAATAGATGGCGCATTGTTATATACATACGTTCTATCGCATTTGTGCTTTCTTGTGCCCGGGTTCTTCCCATCAATTTCAAATTCACCATATATTATTGCTTTATATTTTTTCCAAAACCTCTGCGATCTTTCTATCGTTGGAGAGTCTTGGTAATTTATTTTGTCCTCCCAATTTTCCAATAGATTTCATATACTGCTGAAATCCATTCTCGGGAATTTGTTTAATTTTTAATTGCTGAAGGATTTTTCCCTCTATCAAATCCAGATAATAAGAATTTTGCTCTTGCATAGATCGGTCCAAGATCTCTAAAAATTTCTGAAGGTCATGAGGTTCTTTTTCAAATTCTACAAACCATTCATGATAGGGCAATTGTTCTCCTTCCGGGGTAATTTGTGGAGCTACTGTAAATTCTGTGATCCTAGCCCCCGTTTGTTTGGTAGCTTCCTGCATTGCCTGCTCTACTTCCTTCGCAATAACATGTTCCCCAAATGCCGAAATAAAATGTTTGATCCTTCCAGAAACGATCACTTTATATGGTTTTACTGAGGTGAACTGCACGGTATCACCTAAATTATATGCCCATAATCCAGCGTTTGTAGAGACAATAATCACGTAGTTCACTCCCACTTCTACCTCTCCAATTGTTAACCGGGTTGGATTTTCATCAAAAAACTCTTCAGACTTTATAAACTCATAAAAGATTCCAGAATCCAGCTGAAGCAACATTCCTTTGTCCCCTTGTTTGTCCTGAAAGGCAAAAAACCCTTCAGAAGCAGGATATAGTTCTATACTATCTACTTTTCTTCCTATTAGATTTTCAAATTTAGCACGATAGGGTTCGTAGTTTACCCCACCATAAATAAACAGGTCGAAATTCTTGAACAAGTCTCCTACCTCTTTTCCAGTGTTTTGCTGCAACTTTTCAAAATACATTTGTACCCAAGATGGAATCCCGCTAATCACGGTCATATCTTCATCTTTTGTTTCACCCACAATGGCATCTACCTTGGTTTCCCAATCTTCAATGCAATTGGTTTTTAAACTCGGCAATCTATTCTTCTGTAGATAGGAAGGAACAAAATGTGCAACAATTCCAGATAACCTGCCCAATTTCACTCCGTTCTTCTCTGTAAGCTCTGGACTACCCTGCAAAAAGATCATTTTTCCATCTACAAATTTAGACTTCCCAGTTTCGGCTATATAGCATAAAATAGCATTTCTAGCCGCATTGATGTGGGTAGGCATAGATTCCTTGGTAAGCGGAATGTATTTTGCACCACTTGTGGTTCCTGAGGTTTTGGCGTAATAAAGTGGTTTTCCAGGCCACAGTATGTTTTCTTCACCTGCCACCATTTTATCCACGTACATCTTTAGTTCTTCATAATCCCTAACAGGAACTTTAGATGCAAATTCTTTATGATTGGTGATGTCCTTGAAAGAATGGTCTAATCCAAACTGTGTGTTTTTCGCTTTTTCCAAAAGTTCTTTAAAAACTTTTTTCTGCGTAGCTTCTGGATTAGATGCCCACTTATCGATTTTATTGCGAATGTATTGTGCAAAAATCTTTGCGGCAATGGATTTTATAGACATAAAAGTTTAATCAAAATCAATATAATCTTGTGGATTTACGGGATTTCCTTCATTCCATAATTCAAAATGAAGGTGTGGACCTGTTGTGAGTTCCCCAGCAGACCCGGCAGCAGCGATCACTTCTCCAGACTTCACGAAATCTCCTTGTTCTTTTGTTAGTGACGAATTATGCTTGTAAACAGAAAGCAAGCCGTAATTATGCTCTATGATCATCACATATCCTGTTTCGGCACTCCATTCAGCAAAGATCACCCGCCCATCTGCTACGCTTTTAACAGGGGTATTTTTGGCAACCACAATATCTATCGCGTAATGCCTTGTCTTGATATTGTAGCCTTCGGTAATTGGTCCTTTAACAGGAGGAAATAGCGCAAATTCAATATCAGATCCTGCTGTTTGCAGTACATTATACTTATCTTCTAAAGCCACTTCTTCCCTTAACAACGAATCTGCCCTAGAAGGGGATAGATCTATATATTCCGAATCTATTCGTTGGGTATTCAATAATGAATCCCTATTAAGGTCGCCTACTTCCAAATCTCCTGTAAGCACTTTTCTTATAGATTCATAATATTGGTTATTCAACATTAAAGCGGTTTGCAGGGAGTCTGTTTTATAAGTTAATTCCGTAGCCTGTCTTTTCAGTTTTGTTGAAGAATATCCAGGGATATACTCCCTCAAACCTGTAAAAGCTATGATGAAGGTTGTTAGCGCAATGAGCAAGATAGCACTAGAGGTAATAGCCACAAATAGATTCAACCTTGTTAATTTAAAAGAAAGCCGCTCTTCGAAAGTGTCTTCATTTAAAATCACCAACCTATACTTATGCAGTAGTTTCTTGGTGAATTTCTTTTTATTTTTTTTTGTTTGAGACATAATTTATGCTGCTATCACAAAGATAGCATAAAGTTAAATTTATACTATTTTAATGCTCATAAACGTTTATATTAATGATTTCTTGTTAAGTTTGTAACAACAAAACTTTTTTATTATGAATGCATTGTTTTTACCATTAGTGATAGGTGCTCCGCAAATAATATTAATTGTCGTTGTAATATTATTGCTATTTGGAGGACGAAAAATACCTGAACTGATGAGAGGCTTAGGTAGTGGTATTAAAGAATTTAAAGATGCCTCTAAGGAAGATGATGACAAGGACAAAACAATTCCTGAAGACAAAAAATAATATTTCCTATAAAATTCCTAAAAAGGCTCAATAAAATTGAGCCTTTTTTTTAGTCTATTTTTGCAGATTTTAATATAGCTTCCAATTCAAACATATTGTCTCGTTTCGCTGTTGCGGGAGCAAAGGTAAATCCTTCAAGAATAATATACCTGTTGTTAACGCTATCCCTAACGGCATAATTAATAAAAGGTCCCGCCATAAAAGCATTCTTCACTTCCCAGGTCCCCTTTGTTTCATAAGCAAATTTTCCGTCTATTTTAGAGTTAAAGAGATAGGGTGCGTACGCTTCCTCTGTGATCATATAACTGTCTTCCAAAGGTCCCGGAATATGGGCTTTCCCAATAGAATCCCTCATTTTAATAATATTTGCAATCACACTGGTATCCCCATCAATCTGGTTTAAGGGCACTGTATAGACCAAAATTTCCATATTCCCTTTTGGAATATCTTTACGAATCCAAAAAAAATCATCATTTTCCATAGCATAACGATAAGCTGTTGGAAATTTAAGAGAAACTCCTATGGTCCTTTTTAGCTTTTTGTCATCTTTCAAAGACTTATTGATCCTTCTTTGCTTCTCCTTAATTTCAGTATTCCGAAGGGCTTCTACAATTTCTTCTGAATTTTTATTGATCTGACTGATAATCTCATTAGAATTTTTCCCTGTAATCACCACGCCTGTTTGTGGGTGTGCAAAAGGATCGTTGAAAATTTTAAAATTTCCGGCCTGACCATTTTCAATCTTTACAAACAACCTGTTTTTGCGTACAAACCCAGAAAAAGCCTCTGGAGGCATTTGGTTTAGGGAAAACATTGGTTCTTCTTGAGGCAATCCGTCTACGGGTGCTGCCAAAGATTTTCTAAGTGCTTCTCCAATGGAACCTTCCCACATTTCATTGTCTATAACCACAGAGATATTGTTGATATTCCCTGAAGAAGTAGCCAATAATATAGGATCTTTAGACTCGGCATCCTTACATCCGGTAAACAATAAAGCGATAAATAAACTTAGGAATAGAAAATTCTTCATGATTATAATTTAAATTGTTCTAGCTTCCAGAAAGCTTTAACTTCATTCCGGGCTTAAGCGATGTATTGGACATCCTATTCCATGCTCTCAAATTCTGTACCGTTATCCCCGGAAATTTTTTGGAAATACTCCAAAGTGAATCTCCATTTTTTACGGTATAGGTTTTAGCATCTGTTGGGGCTTTAGAACTGCTTACAGTGCTCTTTGCTATTGTAACCGATTTTCTTGGGTATATGGTAAGATATTGTCCTATCCTGAGATTGTTGCTTCTTAAATTGTTCCATTTTTTAATACTGCTTACTCCTACCCCATATCTACTAGCTATCCTTCCAAGATAATCTCCACTTTTAACCCTATATCTTACTTTATCTTCTGCCTCTACAAATCGAGGTAATTCCTTTTCTTTTTCTGCTAGCTCCGTTTTTGCAAAATTGTATATTGCCTCTTCATTGTTCACAAATAAGCCAATCCCTTTGCTGGGCAACCTTAGTGCATAGGCTTCATCTTCCACAAATGGAATAATATCCAGCTTATAACTAGGATTTAAAAATTGCAACATTTCCTTATCCACCCCAGATACTTTGTTGATCTGGTCGAAAGTGAGCATTTGCTTTACATGAAGTGTATCTGTATCAAAAAATGCAACTTCTGGCCTATTTGGCTGAAAATCATGTTCTTTTGCATATTCGAACAAATAAAGCGTGGCAAGAAAAGCGGGAACATACCCTGCAGTTTCCCGTGGTAAATAATTACGTAATGTCCAATAATTGGTAGAACCGCCGCTTCTTCTAATCGCTTTGGCCACATTTCCAGGACCAGAATTATAAGAAGCCAGAACCATGTCCCAATCCCCAAAAGTCTTATATAAACTCGCTAGGTATCTTGCGGCTGCTTCCGTAGACATTATAGGATCCATGCGCTCATCTACATAAGAACTCACGTCCAAGCCCTGCATTTTACCCGTAGCAAACATAAATTGCCATAATCCCGTGGCTCCTACCCTGGACCTTGCCCGAGGATTAAGTGCAGATTCTACTATGGCTAGGTATTTTATCTCTAGAGGAACATCATACCTGTCCAATTGCTGCTCGAACATTGGAAAATAATATTCGCTTAACGCCATTAAGCGTTCCATGGATTTCTTGTTGCGCTTTAAATATGATTTAATTACACTTTCTAGAATTGGGTTGTATTCAATATTAAAAGGGGTACGGGCATTTAATTTGGCAAGCCTGGCTTTTAGGGTATCTGTAGGTAATTCTTTATATACAACTTCAGAATAATCCTGCTTTAGGATCTCTTCCTGCATTTCATCAAAAAGATCAGAATTCAACAACTCCTTTTTCCAAACCGAATCTATCACCGCAGCATGCGGTAGATCTTTAAGGTCTTTAATAGAGGCGTTATTTATTTTTGCCGAAATTGGCAACCTATCCTTGAATTCCGGATCGGGATTTTTCAATTCTATTTTAGCACTATCGGATTTTTTGAAAACTTGAACCCTAAAATTTGCTTTTTTAGGTTCAACTTCAGGTTTGGAGTTGCTTTTTGCTGGATTTTCCTGACCCATAGAGCCAAAAAAAACCAGCAGCGTTAAAAGTGTGATTATTTTTTTCATATTTCTACAACTATATTGTTTAGAAACGTTTAATATTCTGGTTTCTTGTTTAAGCTTCAGAGATTGCCTTGATTCCGGGAAGGGATTTCCCTTCCAGCATTTCCAACATCGCCCCACCACCGGTAGAAACGTAACTTACTTCATCTTCCAAATTAAATTTTTTGACAGCGGCTACAGAGTCCCCTCCACCAACTAGTGAAAATGCACCATTTGAAGTTGCCTTTCCAATAGCTTCTCCAATTTTCATGGTTCCTTCAGCAAAAGCTTCCATTTCAAAAACTCCAATAGGTCCATTCCAAAGTATCGTTTTTGATTTCAAAATAACTTCAGAAAAAAGCGCTATAGATTTAGGGCCCGCATCCAGACCCATCCATCCATCGGGAATATCGTCTATAGGGCAAACATCTTTATTTGCCATTTCTGAGAAACTATCTGCAATAATAGTATCTACCGGCAGATGTACCTCCACTCCCTTTTTAGCCGCTTTCTTAAGGATTTCCAAAGCCAATTCCTGCTTGTCGTCCTCTACAAGGGAACTTCCTATTTTCCCTCCTTGAGCTTTAATAAATGTAAAAGCCATTCCGCCGCCTATTATTAAATGATCCACTTTATCCAGAATATTTTCCAGAACCGTGATCTTGGAAGACACTTTCGCACCACCGATAATTGCAGTAACGGGTTTTTCAGCAGATTTCAATACCTTGTTTAAACTGTCTATTTCTTGTTTTAGCAAGTATCCGAAGCATTTCTCTTCAAAATATTTTGCCACAACCGTTGTTGAAGCATGTGCCCTATGGGCAGTTCCAAATGCGTCATTTACATAAATATCCCCTAGCTGCGATAATTGCTTGGCAAAACCGGAATCTCCTTCCGTTTCCTCTTTGTGGTATCTCAAATTTTCAAGCAAAAGGATCTCGCCAGGTTTTAAGTTTTTTGCTTCATTAGTAGCAACATCACCCACGCAATCGTTCACAAATTTTATTTCCACTCCCATAATTTCGGAGACCTTGGGAACAATTTGTTGCAAAGAAAATTTAGCTTCTTTGTTCTTGGGCCTTCCTAAATGCGTCATTAAGACGACGCTTCCGCCATCTTCTAAAACTTTAATTATGGTAGGCTTGGCAGCTTCTATTCTAGTGCTGTCGGTTACATTCCCTTCATCATCCAACGGAACATTAAAATCTACCCGAATAAGTGCCTTTTTGTCTTTAAAATTGTAGTCGTCTACTGTTTTCATAAGCAATGTGTATGCTACAAATATAAATTTTTCTAAAGATATAAAGTGAAGATTAATTTTATCTTTGCCTATGCTCTTTTCTGAAGTTTTAGGTTTACCTCATATTAAAAACCACTTAACCACGACCGCCGACAGGGGGCGTATTCCGCATGCGCAGTTATTTGTGGGAAATCACGGGAGCGGATTATTGCCAATGGCGGTTGCTTATGCGCAGTATGTTTTATGTGGAAATACAAATTCTGAGAACAATACGGGTAATACGGCGTGTAATTTAAAATTTAATCACCTCTCTCATCCAGATCTTCATTTTGCATTTCCGGTAGCCACAAACGATAAGGTAAAATCGCATCCGGTTTCCAATCATTTTATGGAAGCTTGGAGAACATTCATCAATAATAACCCGTATGGCAGTTTATTCGACTGGTACCAAGAAATTGGAATAGAAAATAAGCAAGGACAAATTGGAGTAGATGAAGCGCAGGAAATTTTAAAATCCCTTTCTTTAAAATCTTATGAAGGTGGTTATAAAATAATGCTGATCTGGATGGCAGATAAAATGAATACTGCCTGTTCCAATAAATTATTGAAGCTAATAGAAGAGCCTCCAAATAAGACACTTTTCATCCTTATAGCTGAAGACGAGGAGCAAATAATACAAACTATTAAGTCCCGTTGCCAAATCCTTCGGTTCCCGCCCCTTTCTGAAAATATTATCGAAGAAAAATTGATGGCAACCGAAAAAGTCGATGCTTTATCTGCAAAGAAAATCGCGGTTCAGGCAAATGGAAGTTATTCCCAGGCTCAACATATACTAAAAAACGATTCTGGCGATGAACAATTTGAAAATTGGTTTATTACTTGGGTTCGAACCGCTTTTAAAGCAAAGGGAAATAAAGCCTCCATTTTAGAGCTGATTTCATGGAGCGATGCCATTGCAGCTTCAGGAAGGGAGACACAAAAAAGCTTTTTGCACTATTGTTTGGACTTTTTTCGTCAAGCTCTATTACATAATTACAAGGCCCAAAAATTAGTGTATATTCAGCCCAAAACCGCCAATTTTAAATTAGATAAATTTGCGCCATTTATAACAGGAGCAAATATATTGGGGATCACATCAGAACTAGAAGATGCCATTTACCACATAGAACGCAATGGGAATTCCAAGATCATTTTTACAGACCTATCCATAAAACTCACAAGATTAATTCATAAAAAAGCAGCTTAAAAAACACCTATGGAAAACATTACCAATTATATTACAGAACTCCTCATCCTTATATTTATAGTAATTACTTTTTTGCAATCGGGCTTGGATAAAATCACCGATTGGAAGGGTAATATTGGATGGTTAAAAGGTCATTTTTCGAAAACTTTTTTGGCGGGGCAAGTACCTTTAATGGTTGCCATCATATTGGTTTTAGAAGTCATAGTCGGGTTTATGGCCTTGGTTGGCATCTTCTTTATTATAAGCAGCGGACAAACCGAAATTGCCCTTTATGCCAACGTGTTGGCAGCAATTACTTTGTTAATGTTGTTATTTGGACAGCGCGTAGCCAAGGATTATGCAGGAGCTTTTACCATAGTAGGATATTTTATCGTGGTAATTTTAGGGGTGACATTATTGTCTTAATTTGTATATCCGTTTTTTGTCCTAAAAGTTCTTTGGTCACCCTGAATTTATTTCAGGGTCTCAATCTTGCATGGCTTTTACATTGAAATGGGATTCTGAAACAAGTTCAGAATGACGTCATTTTTCAGTTTGGGATACTTGACTTACGAACAAATTTTCTTAATAAATCATTTACATAAAAAAGCATCGATTTCATAAAGATCGATGCTTTTTCATTTTAAGAAATTCCATTTCCTATTTCTTGTAACCCTCATTAAGTTTTTCAAGAATTTCATCGGTGATATCCAATCCTTCTTTTGCATACATGATGTTTGCAGACTCGTTAGATCCAAAAATGTAAGTATAATCGTTATCCTTACCGTATTCTTTTACGTATGCCTTCACTTTAGTTACGATAGAATCAATCACAACATCACTTTCTTGACGAAGTTGGTTCCCCATCATTTGTTGTTGTTGTTGTATTTTTTGTTGTTTCGCCATCAATTCTTGTTCCTTTTCTTGTCTTTGCGCAGTAGACATCCCATTCATGTTTGCTTGGTATTCCTGCACTTCTTTCTGAAAACTTGCAGCTAAAGAATCCAACTCACCTTTAACCTTATTAGATTTTGAAGTGAATTCCTCTTCCACTTCTTTCATTTCGCGATACTCCTTAATAATTTTGGTTGTATCTACATAAGCTGTTTTTTGTTCAGTACAACTTGTAAGCCCGGCTGCAATTAAAACAACCAATAATAACTTCTTCATAATATAAATTTTGTTTGGCGCAAAAGTAATAAAGTTAATATGGAAAAAAACAAAAAAATATTCTCTATTAAAATATAATAAGAAAATCTTATGGAAATATCGTTTAAAATCAATTAAATCAATATAAAAAGGGGTGCTTTAAGAGGATTTAAGACTTGTTCTTGATTTTTAGCACACAAATCCCCGCTGGACCTAAAATATCATCCAATTCAGCCTGAAATTAGGTTTTAGCCCGATTTTCTAAAGAAATAAGCAATAGAAGAATACTCTGAAGACTTTTTTGCTTTTAGATTGGATTTTAATCCTATAAAAAAGGCTTTTAAAAAATTGTTCTTTTTGACCTTGTATTTTTCTGAAAGAAGGCTCACATAAAATGAATCGAACAAAAGGGGTTTTTCATCGAACTGAGAAAAAGAGGTGCCATTAAAAAGCTTTTCAAAACTCTTACGGGAAAAATGCCATAAATGTCTTGGCACATCAAAAGCTGCCCAATGCTCTTTATAATATAAAGCATCATAGCTTTTGAAATTTGGAACGGCAATAATCAACAACCCATCCTTTTTAAGCAACTGCTCCAATTCTATAATTTGATTTTTTAAATCATAAACATGTTCAAAAACATGCCACATCGTAATGACATTAAATTTCTCCGCTTTAAACTTTGAAGAATCTGGAACCAATTTTACTCCTTTTTGCTTAGCAAGTTCCCTGGCATTTTCATCTGGTTCTATCCCTTTGACTTTCCAACCGTTGTTTTTTGCAGTCAATAAAAACTCTCCGGTCCCCGCTCCAATATCCAGTAGTTTTCCTTTTTTCGGAAAATGCGATTCTATCCAATTTAACTTTTTAACAAGCATCCTTTTTTTGACGCTTTGGTAAATTTTATCGGTAATAGAATTTTTAGAATCGGTATGGGAGATATAATCTTCGCTCTTATAATAAGAGGGCAATTTATCCAGATCTGGTTTTGGAGTAGTAATCAAAAGATCCATTTCTGGGTCTAACATCAGTATAAATTCCTCTCCAGAAACAGTATGATCTTTGCAGGTAATATAAATAGTGTTGGAGCTTTTTTGAGTGGAACTATTCACAAATAAGGAGATTGTTTAAAATATTTTAAATACTAAATATAGCTGAAAAATCACATTGTTCCACGTGAAACAATTTATCTCCCCATATATACAAGAAGCACGGAAATATCACTTGGACTCACTCCGCTTATTCTTGAAGCCTGAGAAACAGTAACTGGTTGTACTTTATTTAATTTCTCCCTCGCTTCAAAAGACATGGATTTTATGTTGGTATAATCGAAGTTTTGTGGGATTTTAATATCTTCTAACCGATGCAATTTATCTGCATTGTTCTTTTCCTTATTTATATAACCAGCATATTTCACCTGAATTTCGGTTTGCTCCAGCATTTCCTCATTCAATTCATTTTCTGTGATAAATTCATTTACTCCAGGAAATTCCATCACATCTTCCATGGTAATATTTGGCCTAGAAAAGATCTTAAATATCTTATCGCTTTGTTTCATGGGAGCTGAATCCTTAGCCTCTAAAACAGGATTAGAAAATTCTGGCGTAACACTGGTTTCATGTAAATAATCTACAAAACTTAGAGACTTTTCCTTCTTCTCCTCCATCTTACGAAGACGCTTTTCTGAAGCTAAACCTAGATCAAAAGATTTTTGGGTAAGCCTAAAATCAGCATTATCTTGTCTTAATAAAGTGCGATATTCTGCTCGGGAAGTAAACATTCTATAAGGCTCTTCTGTCCCTTTCGTTATAAGATCATCAACCAACACTCCAATATAAGCCTCGTCCCTTCTTAAAATAAACGATTCTTTTTCCTGAACTTTCAATGCCGCATTTATTCCCGCCATTAATCCTTGGGAAGCTGCCTCTTCGTATCCGGTGGTTCCGTTAATCTGGCCTGCAAAATACAAGCCGTCCACCAACTTCGTTTCCAAAGTGTGCTTTAATTGTGTAGGTGGAAAATAATCGTATTCTATTGCATAACCCGGTCTGAAAAATTTCACTTTTTCGAAACCAGCTACAGAACTTAAAGCTTTAAATTGGACATCCTCCGGCAAGGAAGTGGAAAAACCATTTACATACATTTCCACCGTATTCCAACCTTCAGGCTCCACGAATAACTGATGCCTGTCTTTGTCTGCAAACCTATTGATCTTATCTTCTATAGATGGGCAATATCTTGGGCCGATACTTTGTATTCTCCCGTTGAACATCGGGGATCTATCAAAACCTTCTTTTAGCAATTCATGAACTTCCGGAGAAGTATAAGTCATATAACAAGAGCGTTGTTTTTTAAGCGGACTTGTTTCATCCAAATAAGAAAATTTAGAGGGCTTTTCATCACCTGGTTGTTCCACCATTTTAGAATAATCCAGCGATCTTCCATCTACTCTTGGAGGGGTTCCCGTTTTCATCCTACCAGACTCAAAACCTAATTGAATAAGTTCTTCCGTAATTCCCGTAGAAGCTCTTTCTCCAGATCTACCTCCGCCAAAGTTCTTGTCTCCAATATGGATCAATCCATTTAAAAAAGTACCATTGGTAAGCACAACAGATTTTCCTTTTATTTTTAATCCAAGCGAAGTTTTAATCCCCACAACTGCACCACTTTCTGTAATTAAACCGGCAACCATTTCTTGATAAAAATCCAGATTTTGGGTTCGTTCCAAACGCAATCTCCAATGCTCTGCGAACATCATTCTATCACTTTGCACCCTGGGGCTCCACATTGCTGGCCCCTTGGATTTGTTCAGCATCTTAAATTGGATTGCACTCGTATCACTAACCAATCCGCTATAACCGCCCAAGGCATCAATCTCGCGAACTATCTGTCCTTTTGCAATACCACCCATAGCTGGGTTGCAACTCATTTGAGCAATATTCTGTAAGTTCATGGTTACCAATAGGGTTTTAGAACCCATATTAGCAGCGGCAGCAGCGGCCTCACTTCCAGCGTGACCTGCACCAACAACAATTACATCATATATTTCACTAAACATAAACTTCTACTTTTTAAGATTGTTCCACGTGGAACAATTTCATTTTTTCCTCTTCTTTGCTTCTCATACGAGCCGCTTCCTCTTCAGTTTTATCCTTGTAGCCACAAAGGTGCAACACCCCGTGAACTAATACTCGTCGTAATTCGTCCTCAAACTTTACATTAAAGCTTTCGGAATTTTCACGAACGCGCTCGGTACTTATATAAATATCGCCTTGTAAAATCTTGCCTATAGAACAATCAAAAGTGATAATATCTGTATACGTTTCGTGATCTAAATACTCCATGTTGATCTTCAAGAGATATTCGTCATCGCAAAAAATGTAACTGATCTCTTCCAGAGACTTTCCTTCAGAAGCTATTACATTCTCTATCCATGAAACATATTGTGCTTCATCTTGGAGGATGAATTCGTTTTCAGAATAAAAATTAATTTTCGACAGATTCAAAATACCGCTTTACTTTAGTCTTATAAATTTGCCGCAAAGGTAAGCTTTGTCTATTTAAAATTTCAGTAGAATTAAAATATTCTTTGGCTCTAAGATTTTGATCCTGAGCAGTGTTTTTAAAGTTTTGCTGATTTGTTTTTGAAGTTCTCCGATCCTCTTTTTCTTGTTCTCTAACAGCTTCTTCCAACTGAAGCAATCTATGCTGAATTTGATTCATTTTTCTTAGCGTTTCCTTATTAAAACCCTTTTCCAAAAGTTCCCGTTCTATACGCTCCATTTCATTCAACACATTGGTATTGTTTTTGTCGAGACCTGCTTCCCTTAATTTATCTTCCAATTGCTGCCTTAATTGCTGTTGCTCTTTAAAGACTTCATATAGCTTTGCGCTTCCTTCCTCCCCTAGCTTGCCTTCTCTTTCCCCTTGTGCATTTTTATCTCCTTCACCAGGCTCCTCTTTGCCCTCTTCTTGGGAATTACCTTCACCTTCCTTAATTCCATCTTCCATTTCCTTGTTTAAGCCCTCCTGAGCTTTAATAATATCTGGCAATTGCATTCCCTCACCGTTCCCGCTTGGGGAGAGACTGAGATTTGCCATTTCTTGCATATTGCCCAACACCTCGCTTAACATATTTGCCAATTCATTAGTATTGGTCATGACGTATTGCTGACTAGCAGTTCCCTGTGGCAACTCATTTTGAGCCAACCTTTCCAGGGCTTTATTTATATCGAATTCAATATCGGTTAGTTTGCCCGTAATCCCTTCTGAAATCATTGGATTGTTCATGGCAAGCACAAATAAACTATCATCTATATGCTGAAAATGTTCTTTTAAAACCTGTTGTTTTCTCAAATTTTTAGGATATGCAGGATTATTGATCCTGATTCCCTTAAAATCCAGCATCAAGTTTTCCTGTTCAAATGAAAATACCATAAGGTTATCCAAAATCTGGCGCATAGTTTGGATATTGGCATTAAGCTGATCTCCCTGTGCGCCTGCTTGGGCAGATTTCATTTTCATGCTCATTTCCTTCATCTTCTCCCCTGCTTTTTTCTGAGGTGATTTCGCGCCTTTTTTATTATCCTGCTCTAATTGCTCTTCTGCCTTCTTTTGCTCCTCTTGAATTTCTTGCTCCTCATTTTGTTCCCTGTCCATGTCAAAAGGTTTTTTTAAAACATCATTCTCTTTCTCCAAAGAATCCATTTCCTCTTTAAATTCCTTGAATTTTTCAGATACCTTTTCTTGTCCTTTCAAAGAATTCAAAGAGTCTTCTTTTGACAAACTCTCCTGCTCCTCGCCTAATTTTTCAAGATCTCTTGCTAGTTTTTGAGTTTTTTCCTGAACGTAATAGCGCTTTGTGAGTTCCAGAAGCTGTTCTAGATTCTTTTGCTCAGATGTGTTTTGCTTTGAAAGTTTTTCCAACTTATCCATTAAGTCCTCCTCACTAATTTTATCGGCATATTCCTGAAGCTCTTTTAATAATTCCTCGTTTTCTTGTAAACGCTCTTCATTTCTTTCCAACCTATCCTTCAGCTCCTCTTCCAATTCCTTATTCTCTTCGGAACCTGATTTCTCTTCCAAAGTCTTTTTCAACTTTTCAGAATAATTTTTCATCATTTCCGATTGTTGCTTTTGTCTTTTCAGAAACTCTTCCAGTTTTTTCTTGTCGTTATAATTAAGCTGATTTTTCTCCTTTT
This sequence comes from Gillisia sp. Hel_I_86, assembly GCF_007827275.1. NCBI lineage: Bacteria > Pseudomonadati > Bacteroidota > Flavobacteriia > Flavobacteriales > Flavobacteriaceae > Gillisia > Gillisia sp. Hel_I_86. The sequence goes on from NZ_VISE01000001.1 coordinate 1,401,219, forward strand.
TCAACCTAGACAATTCTTCCAATTCCTTATTTGATTCTTGCATCTCTTCAAGGCTTTCAGAAATTCCCTGAATAGACTCCCCTTGTTGTTTTAACTTTTCTGAACTCAACTCCTTTTCAGATTTAATTCTGAAGTTAAACACTTCAGTTTTAGTTGATTTAGAACCTCTAACCCCATCATTATCAAACACTTCAAAATAAATAGAATAATTTGTTCCCTGCTCTAATTCCAGGTTTCCGGGAAACGTATATAAAAAATCACCAATATTCTGGTTTTCAATAGGAATAGCAACTTTTTTGCGGCCATCGATATCTTCTTCAGGGTAATAAACTATATTCACCTTAGTAACAGCATGGTCATCGGACACCTTTCCGAAGAAATAATTGACATCTGTTGCCACCGTATCTTGTTTATGCTGAACATTTATTTGCGGATACTGATCTTTTATAACATCTATCCCATATTTTAAAGATTCATAATCCTTTACATTGCTATTAGAGGTATTTATAGAATATTGCAAGGCTGATAAAATCTTATTTGAATATTCAAATTGTGAAGCATTTTTATCAAAATTCACAATGGTGTCATCTGTTTTAAATAATACCTCATCTGTAGTCCTCGTTTTTAAAACCCAAGAAACCTTGGTTCCTTCCGGTACCGTAGTATTTCCAGTTCCTTTTATCGTCTCATTAGCTTTTTTGAGGTAATTAGGGAAATCAAGATTCATCTCAAAATCCAATAATTTAGGGACCTGAATAACACTTATTTTATAAGGCCTGGAAATGACATTATTTGCCGTAAGATAAAATTCAACATCCTTTTTTAATCCTTCGAAAGAGTATTGAAAAAAATTTGGTGAGGAATTCCTTAAATAATATTCCTCCTCATTAAAGTGAATTGCTACAGTTTCAGGAATTAAATTTCCGAGGGTTTGCACGTCCAGATTAAAATCTTTGCCTTCTTCAACAACCAGTTCATTTGCATTAATTATAAAAGAAAATGGTGCAGGTGGCTCATAGGCCGTATTATAATGCACAACCCGAGTATAGCTTTCAGAAAAAATGGAAGAATTTCCAGTAAAAATGATCGCCAAGATTATTAAAACCGGGAAGGCAGCATATTTTAAATATTTTAAGCTAGAATTAAAATTTACGGCGGTTTTAAAAGGAACCGGACTCAATTCTTTAGACTTTTGAGAGATGCTTGCAAGCAACAAATCCGATTGCTCCGATGAGCTTTTAAGCTGGAGTACATTCAGGAGCTTATCATTCACCTCCGGGAAATGTTTTCCAATAAGAATGGAAGCATCTGTTAGGTCTAAACCCTTGGATAACTTAAAGAGTTTAGCCAGTGGCCATAGGATGAATCTAAAAAGAAGAATCCCAGAAAAGAGGATAAAGACCCAAAACAATAAACTTCTATAAGGAGGAGAGAGCCAGAAAAAATATTCGATTAGCAAAATAAGAATGCCATATAACAACCAAACAGAGAAAAACAAAATACTTCCTTTCAACAATTTATTTAGGTAAAATCGCCTAATAAATGCCTTCAGTTTTTGTTTTATAACATCAAATTCCCCCATGATAACCCCCTTCTTTTCCTGTTATTAAAACTACAAATTTCATTTTACTTTATCTAGTGGTGTTTTGTGCATTTCTTATTTCCAAAATCAAATACCAGGACAGGCTTAAATTGGTGGGTTTTCCGTTGAGAATCTACTATCTTTGCGGCTAAAATTACAATTTTATGTCTGCTAAAGTACGAGTTCGTTTTGCGCCAAGTCCAACAGGGCCTTTACATATTGGAGGAGTAAGAACAGCCTTATATAATTATTTGTTTGCCAAGAAACATGGGGGGGATTTCCTGTTGCGTATTGAAGATACAGATCAGAATAGATTTGTAGAGGGTGCAGGGCAATACATAATTGAAGCTTTAAACTGGTGTGGGATTCCTTTTGATGAAGGACCGGGAAAAGATGGTGGATATGGGCCTTACAGACAGAGTGAGCGAGCACATTTATATAAAGAATATGCCGAAAAGTTGATTTCCAGTGGTGATGCTTACTATGCTTTTGACACTTCAGAAGCTTTAGACGCACACAGGAAAGATCACGAAGAAAAAGGAAAAACCTTTATCTATAACTGGCATAATAGATTGAAACTACAGAATTCCCTGGCACTTTCTTCTGAAGAGGTTCAGAAGCGATTGGATGCCAATGAGAATTACGTAATTCGATTTAAAACTCCAGAATCTGAAACATTGCATTTGTCTGATGAAATTCGAGGAAATATGCAGGTAGATTCCAGCATTCTGGACGATAAAGTGCTTTTTAAGAGCGATGGTTTGCCGACATACCACTTAGCAAATATTGTAGATGATCATTTAATGGAGATCACCCACGTAATTCGGGGAGAAGAATGGTTACCTTCTTTGGCATTGCACTATTTGATTTATCGTGCCTTTAATTGGGAGGCTCCAAAATTCGCACATTTGCCATTAATCTTAAAACCACAGGGAAAAGGAAAGTTAAGCAAGCGAGATGGAGATAAAATGGGCTTTCCTGTATTTCCTTTGGAATGGAAAGATCCGAAATCGGGTGAAATTTCTTCTGGATATAGAGAAGAAAATTATGATCCCAGAGCGGTGGTTAATATGTTGAGCTTTTTAGGTTGGAACCCAGGAACAGAGCAGGAATTCTTCGAATTAGATGAATTAATTACAGCTTTTGAGATTTCCAGGGTTCATAAATCCGGAGCTAAGTTCGATCCTGAAAAAACCAAATGGTTTCAAGCTCATTACCTTCAGAAAACCGAAGACGGAATATTGGCTAAAGAATTTATAAAAATCTTGGAAAGCAAGGATGTTTCAGCGAATTTAGAATATACAACTTCAGTAGTTAGTCTTTTAAAAGAACGAGCTGTATTTGTAACCGATTTCTGGGAGTTGGGAAGTTATTTCTTTGTTGCTCCTACTTCTTATGATGAAAAAGCTTTAAAAAAGTCATGGAAAGAAGATACTCCCGGAATTATAGAGAAATTGATTCAATTAGTGTCTGAAACTTCAGATTTCACAAAAGATAATGTTCAGGACAACATTAAAGGTTGGATCACTGCGAATGAAATAGGTTTTGGAAAAGTAATGCAGCCTTTTAGACTTGCTTTGGTTGGGTCTCTACAAGGACCAGATGTTTTTGAAATTTCAGCTTTTATAGGAAAAGAAGAAACAATTAAGAGGTTAGAGTCTCTCTTAAATAATCAATAAGCTTTCTTTAAAAATAATATACAACCCCTGCTGCTGCCATTCCTAGGTGACCTTCTAGATCTGCTGCGCGGGGGTCTATGTTTTTAAGGTCTCCATCATTTAAATTATTTAGAAAATTAGTTACGCCATATTGGTATTGCACCCAAAATTTTACATCTGCAATCCCCGCAGATAAACTGGCTATCGATTTCCCATTTACTGTTTATTTGAAGAACCGGACCAGCTTCTATACTTAAATATTCTTTTATAATTTTATGCCCAGCAAATAAGTTTAATTGCACTCCGGTGGTTTTAAATTCAATATTTTCGAATTTATTGCTGTTTAGTGCATGTCCCATGATTCCCGTTTTCATGGAATAAAAATTTACTCCGTACACCACCAAAAAATTATTCCAAACATTCGCTCGTGTGGTTAAACCACCTGTAAATCCTGTTGTTTTGGTAGTATTAAAATTGTCACTATCAATTCCACCATAGGTAACTCCAGCCTGTGCTCCTAACCTATTATAACTATCCCCACCATAATTACGTCTTTGAGCTAAAAGTGGATTATAAAGGGAACAAATTAAAAGGAAGAAAAACAGGTGAAAATAGCGCATGATAAATTACTTTAAAAGTAAATGTAGCCTAAATATTACTATCTTAAGCATTCAAAAATTTAGATAACCTATTATGATAACAACAATTTTAATCCCAATTTTAGTCGTTTTTGGCTTAATAATTCTCTTTACAGGGATATTTACGGTAAAACAACAAACATCTGCCGTTTTAGAGCGTTTCGGAAAATTTAGAACCATTCGGAATTCCGGTTTACAGTTTAAAATTCCAATTATAGACCAAATTGCAGGCAGAATAAATTTGAAAGTGCAACAATTGGATGTCTTGGTAGAGACAAAGACCAAAGATGATGTTTTTGTGAAACTGAAGATCTCTGTACAATTTCAAGTTATAAAAACCAATGTGTATGACGCTTTCTATAAACTAGAAAGTCCGCACGATCAAATCACTTCTTATGTATTTGATGTTGTTCGTGCCGAAGTTCCAAAAATGAAACTAGATGATGTATTTGAAAGAAAGGATGATGTAGCTATTGCGGTTAAAAGAGAGCTAAATCAAGCGATGTCCGATTATGGATACGATATCATTAAAACTTTGGTGACAGATATAGATCCAGATTCTCAAGTAAAATCTGCGATGAACCGAATTAACGCCGCTGAAAGAGAGAAAGTCGCTGCGGAGTACGTTGCGGAGGCCGAACGTATAAAAATCGTTGCCAAGGCGCGTGCAGAAGCAGAGAGCAAGCGTTTACAAGGGCAAGGGATCGCAGATCAGCGTAGGGAGATTGCCAGAGGTTTGGAAGAAAGTGTAGATGTATTGAACAATGTAGGGATTAATTCCCAAGAGGCTTCAGCGTTAATTGTGGTAACACAGCATTACGATACGCTTCAGTCCATTGGAGAACACACCAACAGCAATTTGATATTACTTCCCAATTCCCCGCAAGCAGGTAGTGATATGTTGAATAATATGATCGCATCATTTACCGCTTCCAACCAGATTGGGGAAGCTATGAAGGAAAAGAACGCCAAAATCCTGGCCGCTAAACCCAAGCCAAAAAGAAGACGGAATACTCCCAATAGTGAAGAAGAAACTGAGTAAAAACTTTTACAAATAAAAAAGGCGGATGCTCATTGGAACATCCGCCTTTTTATTTTCTTATGGAATTATCTTGAGGTAACCACCTTCTTAACTCCAAATATTTTTGAAACTGCTTTTAAAACAAATGCTTTTTGAAGTATGGAACCCACCAAACCCCCAACCAATGATATAGGGGAAAGACTTTCCTTGGTATGTTCTATACTTAGGCGAATTTCCTCTTTATCAATTTGATTTTGAAGTTTTAAAATCTTCAAATCCCGGTCTATTTCTTCAAATGAACTATATTCTTTCATAAAAATTATTTAGTCGTTAAAGAAGGTTCTCGAAGATTTGATCAAAATGATCTTTTCGATTGGTTTTTTTCCGAAAATCCAGATTACTACAAATATCAACGCATAGAATGCACCAACGATGTAAAAACCTGCACTAGGCTTTTCCAAAGCAGTTCCAATAGCTAATGCTACAGCTATAGAGATAAAAAATAAGGCTATTAAACATATAAAACCAAGCAACATCATATTAACTAATGAGATCACTCCCATAATTATCTTTTTATAAAGATCTAATTTATAATATTCGGCAGTGCTTTTGGCAAGGTCACGAATATTTTCGTTAAGATCGTGTATGCTGTTGGTTAGTTTTTCAAATGCCATATGCTTATACTACTGCTTTGTTAGCTGTCGTCTTAGCTTGCTCTACTTTAACGTCTTTTTGTAATTTGGCGTTTTGCTTTCTTAAGTCTTCTAACTTAGATTCCAATGCAGATAAAATATCGTCCGCTTTAAAACTAGCTGAAGATAACGTAGATTCCAAACGAGATTCGAAATCCAATTTTGCTTGTCTAGCTTTAGAGGAAAGATTAGAACTTGTCTCTTTATATTTCTTATTGAATTTATCTTGAGCCTTTTTAGCATCCTTATTCAATTTCTTTCTTGTTTGTTCTCCACTATCTGGAGCATATAACAATCCTACTGCCGCTCCTATTGCAGCTCCTGTTACCAATGCTAAAAGTGTATTCCCTGTATTTGCCATGATTTTTTGGTTTTTATAATTAATCCCACAAATTTAAGTTAAACCACAAGATATTCTTGTTAATAACCGGTTAATATGTAAAGTTGCTTTATTAAAGTATTCTTAATGAATCTCTATAAAATTAATTTATTAACAATAGTTTTTGGTTAAATCTTAAAGACCGTTTCGCGAAAAGAGACCAGCACAAAGACTTGAACATAACAAGCGAGTTGTATAAGACTTGTGGCTTGTGGCACAACTTGAAGCGGCGAAACCGACCAGCATTCTCTTTCCTCCAAATTAATTGAGCTGCGTGCGAATCAGCAAGGCAAGTGAGTTCGTGTTTTTCCTAAGTCCAATTTACTGTTATTTGTTTAAATTATTCACTTATTGACAAGTTAAGCCATAAATTTGAATACGTTGTTAGCCTTTCGTTAATTCTTCTTTAGTAATTTTTTTTATTTGAAGTGTCGTTGCAAGCAAATACTTTGGTCATCTAAAAACTCTTCAATTTCTTCAATAAATGATTCTTTTTGTTGTTGACGATTAATTGTGATATGAATGACTATAACTTCTGGATCTGGATAACTCCCAGTTGTAATGGCCCAAGTTAATGCATTAGGGCATTCTACCAACGCAAAACATATTCCTCCTCAAATAAGGGTTCGAGTTAAAGTAAATTCCCCCTAAATTCCTCCGATACTAGCTTCCGTTTTATTTTGATCCCCAATAACGAAAACCTCATTGCTAATTAGTGCTAGATTTTCAATTGTTAGTTCTCCTTGAATGGTCTCCTTCTGTGTCTTTACTTTAATGATTCGAAAAAAACCCTTACTGAATTTTTTATCGAACAGCAATAATTCATTAACTCAGTTTTTCCCAAGAATCCCTTAAGGCAACCGTTCTATTAAAGATAAGATTTTCCTTGGTGCTTTCTTTATCTATACAAAAATATCCTATCCTTTGAAATTGAAATTTATCTGCTACGCTTGCTTCCTTTAAACTAGGTTCCACATATCCAGTTATAACTTTAAGGGAACCTGGATTTATAAACTCCATAAAATCCTTTTCTTTATCGGCATCTGGTGCAGCTACCGTGAATAAGCGATCGTACAGCCTTATTTCGGCTTTAACTGCGTGAGGTATAGAAACCCAATGCAAGGTTCCTTTCACCTTGCGTAAAGATTCCTCTGTGCCACTCCCGCTCTTACTTTTAGGATCGTAGGTACAATGAATTTCTAGGATATTTCCGTCATCATCCTTTACTACACTTTCCCCTTTTATGATATATGCGCTTTTTAGGCGAACTTCTTTTCCCAGTGTTAATCTAAAGAATTTTCTATTTGCCTCTTCTTTAAAATCTTCACGTTCTATATAAAGCTCTTTTGAAAAAGGTATTTTTCGAGTTCCTGCATCATCATCTTCCGGGTTGTTCTCGGTTTCCAACCATTCTTCTCCGTCTTCATAATTAGTAATAATAAGTTTTACAGGATCCAATACTCCCATTACACGAGGAGCAATTTTATTAAGGTCTTCTCTAATACAGAATTCCAAGAGCGAAACATCTATAATATTCTCTCTTTTGGCAATCCCGATAGTATCTGCAAATTTCCTGATTGAAGTTGGAGTATAGCCTCTTCTTCTAAAACCAGAAATAGTGGGCATTCTAGGGTCGTCCCAAGAATTCACCACCTTGTTTTCTACTAATTGTAGCAGTTTACGCTTGCTTACAATGGTATGGCTCAAATTTCTTCTGGCAAACTCTGTCTGTCTCGGAATAAAATCTCCATTGCTACTGATCATACTTATAAACCAGTTATATAATTCACGATGTGGCAAGAATTCCAGGGTACAAAAAGAGTGGGATACGCTTTCTATAAAATCACTTTGTCCATGCGCCCAATCGTACATTGGGTAAATCTTCCACGCATCCCCGGTCCTATGGTGCTTCTTATGCAAGCTTCTATACATCACAGGATCTCTCATGATCATGTTGGAGGAAGCCATATCTATTTTGGCTCTTAGAACATGGGCTCCTTCCGGGGTTTCCCCATTTTTCATCTTCTCGAAAAGTTCCAGGTTTTCTGAAATAGGCCTGTTTCTATAAGGACTCTCTGTACCGGGAACTGTGGTAGTTCCTTTTTGTTCGGCAATCTCTGCGGAAGACTGAGTATCTACATACGCATTCCCAGACTTAATTAGTTCTACTGCCCAATCGTATAATTGTTGAAAATAATCTGAAGCATAACACTCCTTATCCCATTTAAAACCTAACCACACCACATCTTCTTTTATGGCATCCACATATTCCTGCTCTTCTTTTATAGGATTTGTATCGTCGAACCTCAGGTTTACCGGGGCATCGTATCGTTCTCCCAAACCAAAATTCAAACAAATGGAAGAAGCATGACCAATATGAAGGTATCCATTAGGTTCGGGTGGAAAACGAAATTTAAGTTCTTGTTCAGTATAAGACCCTTTTAGATCTTCTTCTATAATTTGCTCAATAAAATTGAGTGATTTTTTTACTTCAGACATAATTCAATTTCAAAATATCCCGCAAAGTTATCAAAAATTACCACGGTATATCCAAAATCTGTCAGCATTCATTTTTGATAACAGTTTTGGTGTTTATTTTCGAAATAGTGCATCGAAATAATTTGTAGTAGCCAAATATTCCAATCTCGTCTCTTTAAGAAATTTTAAAACTTGCTTTCTATTTGTAGCACTTGGATCTAAACAATCGTTCAATTCTGAATCTGCTATGGTCAAAACCAAATACCAATTTCCAATACGGGTAATATGGGAACCTTCAAATAGTGGGTCATAATCTTTTGATTTTAGCCCAGCATCAATAAACAGGGGAACTAAATTGATTGTTTTTGTAGGGATTTCTACTTCATGAAACGATAGAAAATACTCCTTCTTATTGATTAAAACCGGCACATTATAGCCTACATTATCGTGATCTAACTGGTATTTGGTGTTTATGTAGTTATAAAATTCATCGGCATCTTTTGGATCCACGAATATATAGGAATATTTTTTTGGAAGTTTTCTTTTAAATTTTTTTGCAACCATAACCTTGTCCTCCTTTATTTCTGGAGCAATCCTTACAGGAATGCAGGAAGTAAAGAGTAACAGAAAAAAAGAAATTAAAATTAGTTTCATTTAAAATTTTTACCAACTCCATCGATTACGGTGCAACAATATATGAATATCTGCATAAACAGAACTCTTTTGCCAAAATTAACCCATCAGTTACCCTAATTTCAAGCAAAGCAGAATTTTATTCGGAAATACTGAATAATAGAAGTTGCAAGTTTACCTTTGTAAAAAAATATTTTGGGAAAAATAACATTAAAGAATATCAAGGTTTTCTCCTATCATGGTTGCCTTGATGAAGAGGGCAAAATAGGAAGCAATTACCGCGTAGATCTTATGGTAAAAGGGAATTTAACCCACTCTGCACAAACAGATTCTTTGAGTGATACGATAGACTATGTACATCTAAATAAGATTGTTAAGGAAGAAATGGCAATACGGACAAAGCTGTTGGAAACCGTTGCAGATCGAATTCTTAATAGGATTTTTAAGGAACTGGAATTAGTGGAAAAAGCCCGTGTAGATGTGTCAAAGATAAATCCTCCTATTGGTGGTGATGTTGGTATGGTCACCGTTTCCAGTTCTAAATCGAGATAGAAACTTGTGGATGAACAGATATTTTTTATTACATTTGCCATCCTAATTTAATGGCATCGTGGCCGAGTGGCTAGGCAGAGCTCTGCAAAAGCTCGTACAGCGGTTCGAATCCGCTCGATGCCTCAAAAAGCTTCCCTAACAGGAAGCTTTTTTTATGGAATTTAGTAAAAATAACAGTTCAAATGAAAACCTAAACTTAGCTCTTAGTTGCTTTCTTTGTATCTAGGTAAAAAACCACGTTTTCGGGCTCCAAGATTTCTATTTGATCTTGAAGGCGTTCAATTTTTTTAGGAAATATCCCTCTAGTAATTAAAATTCCACCAAATATCATCATTAGCAAACTTATTCCTCTTTTCATCTTAAAGATACGCCCAGGAGTAAGTTTTCTATTTAGTTTTTTGGCTAGCAGGATTTTGAAGATATCAAGGAAAAGATAGGTTCCTAGTACTGTAGAAAAGAAAACAGTGATACGGTTTGGCTCCATGTCCAAGGTAGGACCAAATACAATTATAAGTCCAAGCCAAAAGCCCAGCACTCCAATATTTATAAAATTCAATAGAAAACCTTTAGCGGCAAGACCAAAGTAATCCCTTCTGCTTAATTTTCGAACCTCTGGGGTATCAGCCTCTAGCAAAATAGATTTTTTGGTTTGTATAAAAGACATTATCCCATAGGTACTAAGGATCATCCCACCAAAAATAAATAAACCGGGATCATCTTTTAGACTGGTTAAGAGTTTGGACGTGCTTAAATAGGCAATTAAAAGAAAAACCACATCTGCAAGAATAACACCTAAATCAAAAGCAATTGCTGCTCTAAACCCTTTAAGTGCCGCAGTTTCCAGTAATACAAAGAAAACCGGACCTAAAAGGAATGCTAAAAATATTCCCATTGGTATTGCTGCCAAAATATCTTGCACCATACAATTATTTGATTTCCACAAATATAACCTTCTAGTTTATCTTTTTAATGGTTCCGCCAAAAGTGGTTCTTTCATCTATCTTTTTAGGATTTCCATAAACATAGATTGTTCCACCTGCCCTCACCTTAGCATTTACATAAGATTTAGAAAAAATACTAGCAGTTCCTCCACCAGCAATACTTACCTTAACATCTGATCCTATAAGGTTCTCCCCTTTAAAATCGCCGGCAGCTTTTACATCTATATCTTGTTTTGTTGCACTGCCAATTATAATGAGGTTCCCACCAGTTACAACACTGGCATATAAATTTTCCACCTCTACGTTCGCTTTTACATCTGCTCCTTCTTGAACCCTAATATTAAGGATAGGTTGCGAAATTTTTCCGCAGAGATCTATGCTTGCATTTTGCTTTGCTTCAACTTTTACAAATTGCTTAAAAAAGATGTTTACAATGGTGTTATCTTCCTTCCACAAATAATCTATGTTTATACTTATCTTTAAAACTCCATTTTTAACCTGAAGATCTACCTTATCACGACTACTTCCAGTTATAACAGCCCTATTTTCTTCAGCTTGGGTAAAATTTACCTTAAGGCCTTTTGTTATCTCGGCCTCGATAAAATTATCAAGTTCCACTGTGATTTCCTGAGCAAAAGTTAGGGGTGCACAGGATAAAAACATTAATAAAACAATTTTTTTCATCACCAATAATATTAATCAATTCGTTCTTTCTTTCCAATTAAATTAAAATCCAAATGTCTTTTAACCAAATCGGCATTCTTAACAGAAATATATACTTCGTCGCCTAATTGGTACATATTCTTACTTTTTCTACCAATTATTGCATATTGTTCTTCATCGAAATCGTAATGATCGTCCCTAATATCCCGTAAGCGAACCATTCCTTCGCATTTGTTAGAAATAATTTCAACATAGATTCCCCACTCTGTAACCCCCGAAATTACTCCTAAAAATTCTTCATCCTGGTGATCCAGCATAAACTTTACTTGCATGAATTTTATGGAATCACGTTCTGCATTGGTTGCCAAGCTTTCCATTTCACTACTATGATGACACTTTTCTTCATATTCATCTTCCTTAGCCGAAGGTTTGGAATCCAAATAACTTTGCAACAATCTATGCGTCATTACATCTGGATATCTTCTAATTGGAGACGTAAAATGGGAGTAATAATCGAAGGATAAACCATAATGTCCTATATTCTTAGTGCTGTAATAAGCCTTGCTCATTGTTCTAATGGTAAGGGTATCTACTAAATTTTGCTCTTTTGTTCCTTGAACATCACTTAAAAGTGCATTTAAAGAGATGGAAATAGAAGATTTATCCTTTAAGTTGATCTTGTATCCAAATTTAGCAATCACCGTTTGCAGCGTATTTAATTTAGAATCATCTGGCTCATCATGACATCTATATACAAAGGTCTTCTTTGGAGTTTGCTTTCCAATGAATTGTGCTACCCTTTTATTTGCCAGCAACATAAATTCTTCAATCAACTTATTGGCTTCCTCGGAAGTTTTAAAAAATACTCCCACCGGCTCATTTTCTTCATTTAAATTGAATTTTACTTCAACTTTATCAAAAGAAATAGCACCCTCATTCATACGTCTTATCCGCATTTGCTTTGCAAGATCGTTTAGGGTTATAACCGCGTCCACAACATTTTCTCCCACATTATATCCGTTTTCACGAATAGAGATCTCCGTTGGAATAGTTCCTTTTTCAGTCTCAATAATATGTTGCGCTTCTTCATATGCAAAACGCTCATCAGACAAAGTTACTGTTCTCCCAAACCACTCGTTAATGACGTGGCCTTTTCCATCTATTTCGAACAATGCAGAAAAAGTGTATTTTTCTTCATTGGGTCTCAAAGAACATGCATTATTGGATAATACTTCTGGCAACATAGGTACTACCCTATCTACCAAATATACCGATGTGGCCCTTTCATAAGCTTCATCGTCCAGAATTGTCCCGGGCTTTAGATAATGGGAAACATCTGCAATATGAATTCCTATTTCAAAATTGCCATTTTCCAACTTTTTAAAACTCAAGGCATCATCAAAATCCTTTGCATCTTTTGGATCTATAGTAAAAGTTAAGATTTCACGAAGATCTCGACGTTTCTTAATCTCATCCTCCTGAATAGAGGTATCTATATTATTTGCAAAATCCTCTATTTCCTTAGGGAATTCATGTGGCAATCCATACTGGGCAAGAATTGCATGCATTTCTGTTTGATGTTCTCCCGGTTTACCTAATACCTGTTTGATGCTACCAAAGGGGGAATCTGCTTTTTCCGGCCATTCTTCCATGGTTACCACAACCTTATCCCCATCTTGTGCATCCAGCATTTTATTCTTTTGGACAAAAATATCTGTATACATTTTAGGATCCTGTATGGCAACAAACCCAAAGTTTGGTTGCATTTGTAAAACCCCTACAAATTCTGTTTTTTTCCTTTTAATGATCTTTACTATCTCTCCCTCAGATTTTCTTTTTCTTCGTTTATTGTAAATATAAACTTCCACTTCATCCCCGTTCAAGGCCTTGTTCAAAGCATTGGCAGGAATAAAAATATCCTCTTCCATATCCTCCACTACAACATAACCGAAGCCTTTGGTTGTCATATCAAGTTTGCCTTGATAATATTCTGGGTTTCCGCCCATTTTGAATTTTCCTTTTCCTTCCTCTTCAATTTGTTTTTTAGCTGCTAATTGTGCTAAATTTTTAATTATTTTATTCCTGGAACTAGCATCTGTTAGATCTAGTTTAGCAGCAATTTGTTTGTAGTTAAAGCTTGTGCTTGGGGATTTTCTTAATATATCTAGGATACTTTTGGAAAGATTTCCTTCGTTCCTAGGTTTTGACCCTTTATTCTTTCTATTCATAAATCTTAATAAGCTATAAAATTACAGCTAAAATGTGACTTTAAAATAATCTATCAATAAAGTTTTGTTAAGCCTCTAACTACAAGCCAGTAAAGAGTTTCTTTTTAACTTGTTTTGATAATCAGCTACTTAATAATCATAAAGTCTTAAAATTAATTTTTATTTTATTAAAGTTTTCTTAATTTTAAATTAATATCCCTTTCATAATTTCCCCACAAATTTGTAAGAAAAAGTGATTTTAATGAATAAATCAACTAAAATCTCGCTTTTATTCTATCTTATATTTCTCTTGGGAATTTTAGGAGTATTTGCTGTTGTTAGTAAAACCCTAAACAAAAAAAGTAATATGGAT